>CAWASR010000023.1:0-118307 GCA_963784805.1 uncultured Alphaproteobacteria bacterium | reverse complement strand
TGCCGAGAGACCCCCGCACCACGAAAAACGCCGCTAGAGAATTCGAGGCCGGACCGCGACGGAGAGCGGCCTGAATCGGTCTCCTCGGGACCGATCTATTTCATCGCGCGGACAACCCTCGGAAATGTCGCCCGAAATCGCCGCGCTGAATGTCAGATTACCCTGCAGTATCAACTACTTAGTCGGTGGCGGAGGGGGCGGGATTCGAACCCGCGATACGGTTTCCCGCATACACACTTTCCAGGCGTGCGCCTTCAGCCTCTCGGCCACCCCTCCTTGATCGCGGGTGGCGCATAGCACCGCGCGCCGCGCGCGCGCAAGCGGCGGATTTTTGGCGAACTTCGTCCGGCGCGGGTCCGCCCAGGGGCCTCGTGGACAGCGGCGCCTGCTTTGCGGTAGACGGGCGGCGATCCTTCACCTTTGGGCCAAGCGGCGGCGCGATTGCGGTTTCTGGCGCGATTCTTCGGCTTGATGGCGTTCGCCGGCGCCTTCGCGGCGGCGGTCGTCGACGGCGCGCGATCGATCGCGGCGGGAGCGTTCGCGCCGACATCGTCGGGCGCGGCGCTCTATTCGGCCTCGCCCAAGGCGCTGGCGGCGCTGCAGGCCTTCGCCGAGAACTGGATCGGCCTATGGGCGTGGAACGACGTGCTGGTCCGCCTGCTGCTGACGCCGGCGTTCGTCAGTCTGGCGATCCTGGGCGCGCTCCTGTTCCTCGTCTCCCGCCGCCGCCCGCCGGAGATCGGCCATTCGAGCCGCGACCGCTGACGAGAGGGATATATCACGAGCGTATATAGTATATCATCGCGCCAAAGGGAAATGAAGGAAAGCCCGGGGGAAGGCTTCGAAAGCCCAGAGGGAAGCAAAAGAAAGGAAAAGGGAAGGAAACGAAAGCGCTTTCCTTCCGCGTTTCTGGCCTTTTCAATAGGTTATGGCCGATTCCAAGCAAAAAAATCTTCGCCCGCCCCGGAGCGGGCATAAACAAACAGTGTCGTAACGTGAAATGATCCGGCGAACGCCCGACAGGCGGCCTCCGCCCTCCCCAAACACACGCAGACAATCCGATCATTCATGGCGAGAGGGAGCATAGCATGGATTTGGATTTTCAGGAAGGGGTTGTTTGGAAATTCTACGCCCACGCAGCGCCCTGGCGCGTTCGAAGCCGAGCGCGAGCAGGCGGGCGACAGCGTCGTCGGTTGCAATCTCCTCCGGCAAAATTGCGAGAGTTCGTCGACCTGGCCATCGCCCGGCCGTCGGCGGATTTGCGGCTCCAGAGTGAAGCATGTGTCGCGCTCTCTTTGAGCTGTTCGCTTGTGGACAATCCGGGTCCTTGCCGGCGGCGGCAGGTGTCGGATTGGCGCGAATCATGCACGAACTCTCAGCCGGGAGTCCTCATGCCGTTCCTCGCCATCCGGCACGTCACCACCTATCGCTACCGCCGGCCGGTCGCCTTCGGCGAACACCGGATGATGCTCCATCCACGCGACTCCCGCGATCAAAGAGTGATCAAGGCGGAGTTGAAGATCCGCCCGGAGCCGGCGAGCCTCAGCTTCGTCGAGGACGCGTTCGGCAATTGCGTCGGGGTCGCGCGGTTTTCACGCCGGGCAAAGGAGCTGAGGTTCGAGAGCCTCGTGCGCCTCGAGCATTCGCCTTGCGGCGCCGCCCTCGATCGCGAAGACGCTGGCGGGGCCTTGCCCGTCGGCTACAGCGCCAGCGAGCTGCGGGAACTCGGCCCCTATATTGAACGCCATCGGTTCGATCCGGTCGACGAGGTTGCCTGCTGGGCTCGGCGATTCCTCGCCCCAGGCGGGTCGAGCGGCGCTTTCGAGCTGCTGGCGCGGCTGTCGCAGGGCATCCATCACGGCTTCCTCTATCGGCGCCGGGAGGCCAAGGGGATCCAGCCGCCGGCGGAGACGCTGCGGCTCCGCCATGGCAGTTGCCGCGACTTCGCCATGCTGATGATCGAGGCGGCGCGCTCGCTCGGTTTCGCCGCGCGGTTCGCCTCCGGCTATCTCGCGGTCCCGCTCGATGATCCACAGGAAGCGACGAGCGGCTCGGCGCGCGGATCGACTCACGCCTGGGCGCAAATCTATCTGCCCGGCGCCGGCTGGATCGATTTCGATCCGACCAGCGGGAGCGTCGGCAACTTTGACCTTGTCACCGTCGCGGTTGCGCCCGACCCTCGCCACGCGCTCCCGCTGCACGGGACCTTTATTGGATTTGCGTCGGACCACATCGCGATGGAGGTCCAGGTGAGCGTCATCTCCGGCGCTCCGGATGCGGTTCCGGCCGCACCGCAACCATTCGCGCGTCGACGACGTCGCCAGCCGGCGTGACCGACGTCTCGAAATCGGCAAGAACGTCGATCCTTGGGGTGAAACTCCTTCGTCAGAATCACTTCGGCGACGGTCAGTTAAATAAACATCATGACCACAAGCACTCCAACGAGAGTTATAACAAGACCGCCGACAAGCATGGGAACCAGAGTGTCGCCAAGAGAGGTCTCACCCGGAGAAAGACCACCCCGTGCGTCGTCGACAGTGATCCTGACTGGTTCGTCGTTATTCTTTGAATCAACCATGGTACGCTCCCGGAGAAGAGTCCGTGCGCCGATACCACGCAGCGATCCTGCAGGGACAGGCTCGGAAACTACTCATTCCGCCTTTGAGAGCCTCAGAGCCCGGCGCGCCGTGGACGTGGACCAGAACGACGCGTTGACGCACTCGTGTGCGCCAGTCACGCGCCGCCAGTCCCGAGGACGCCGCATTGCCGCGGCGTCGACGTCGATGCGCTGAATTCCTTCGACACGATCGCGGCGACCTTATGCTATGGCTGCCTGATCGCGGCCTGTCCGGCCGGCCTCTCAACGTCATGGCCGGGGGAGGGGCGATCGCACAATGAGTCATGCTCGCGCGGCTTCAGCATGAGTTCGTCAGAGACGACGCGTTCGGGGATGTCGGATGAAGATTCGTGTCGGCTACGAGCTGATTTACGATTTTCCGCAATCCACGCCCATGATCATGGTTCTGGGAACCCATTTCACCCGGGCGTCCGACGTCATCACGCCGGACCATTTGACCACCAGCCCCTCCGTGCCGATCTCCCCCTATCGCGACAGCTTCGGCAACTGGTGCAGCCGCATCGTCGCTCCCGCCGGGCGAATGCGCCTGTCGGCCGACGGCGTCGTTCGCGATAGCGGTCTGCCCGACCCGGTCGTCCCTTCGGCCTTTCAACACGCGGTGGAGGATTTGCCGCCGGAGACCTTGGTCTTCCTGCTGGGAAGCCGCTACTGCGAGACCGACCGCCTGTCCGAGGCGGCCTGGAGCCTTTTTCAAAAATCGCCGCCCGGATGGGCGCGCGTGCAGGCGATCTGCGATTTCGTGCATCGCCACATTGCGTTCGGCTATGAGCATGCGCGCCCAACGATGACGTCCCTGGAAGCATTCAATGAAGGCAAGGGCGTCTGTCGCGACTATGCGCACCTCGCCATCACGTTCTGCCGTTGCATGAACATTCCGGCGCGCTATTGCACCGGCTATCTTGGAGACATTGGCGTGCCGCCGCCCTATGGGCCGATGGATTTCGCCGGCTGGTTCGAGGCTTATCTGGGCGGGCGGTGGCGCACCTTCGATCCGCGCAACAACGCGCCGCGAATAGGCCGCGTGCTGATCGCGCAAGGGCGCGATGCGGCTGACGTGCCCATCACCCATACCTTCGGTCCCAATACGCTGGTCAGTTTCAAGGTATGGACCGACGAGGTCGGTTAGAGCCGCCAACCTTTTCCGCACGATCGCGCGCGCGCGGCGGGGCGGAGAACAAAGTTGTTCAAATCGACTTCGGCCGGCTGCCTGCTCGCGAAGCCTATGGCGCGGGCGATCGCCTCCGCCAGAATTGCGAACTTGTCCCGGGTCGCGGCGAGTTGGGCTTTCGCCTCCGGGCGGATTCCACGAAGTCGATCCGCCGGCGCGTCCAAAGGCGCGCGGTCTATCCCATCGTCGTAACCGGGCCTGGGCTCGCGGCAGACAAGCGTCAGAGTCAGTCTGTTATCGGAGATCGATCGGGCTGGCGCCGGCGTCCGCGCCGATCGCCGGCGCGCCGCTTTCGGCAGCGCCGAGAAACGTCTGCTCCCACCAGGTGAACAGCACGTCACGCAGGGCGGCGCCGTCGTCGTCGCCGTAGACGGGCAGGCGAAGGCGATCGAGCATTGCGGCTTCCTCGCCGGAGAGCGTCACCCGCACGTCCTCGACCCGGATCGGCGTGTTGACGAACTCCGCGACATAGGCAGGGTCGCGAACCAGCGCTCGCTCGGTCTTGATGTTCGGGTTGCGGAAGTCCTTCGGCGTGCGCTGGCTCTTCAACACCGGCGTCTTCGGAACCGAGGCGATCTCGGCCTCGGTCGCCGCCAACACGGTCAAAAGGATCGGCTTCAGCGCGAAGTTGCTGGTGCGCATGACGTCGGCGCCGCACACATTGGGGACCGCCAGCACATCGACAAGGGCCAGGAGATCGACATGGTCGCCGGGCCGCGTTTCCTGGCGCGTGATCGTCGCCCGGCCGTCGCGGCTGACTTCGGTGCACATGAAGATGTTGAAGCTGTCGTGCACGTCGTCGGGAGTGAGCCCGTATTCCCGCTGCGCTTCGGCCTGGATGTCATGGCAATTCGTGTGGGCGTCGAAGCCGTAGGCGCTCTCGTAGAGATAGGCGCTGCAGCGCGGGAAAAGGACGTCGTTGCGGCCGACGGTGTCGTCGAGAATATAGATCAGCGCCCGCTCGCGCGGCGGCGCGGACCAGAGGAACGCGCCCTTGGTCGGATTGAACCCGTGCACGGTGCGGGTGCGCCCGCAATGCATGAACTCCTTGTAGTCGTGCAGATTGAAGCAATTGAAATCGACGCATTGCAGGCCGTCGATCTGCTCGACGCGCAGAATCTGCCCGGCGCGCAATTCGATCGCCTTGCCGGTCCCCGGTTGCATGACACATTGGCGGAGGGGGGGCCGCTCGCTCATCTCGCCGCCCCCCTGGCCGCCTTGGCGGCCTGGTCGCGCAAGGCCCTGCGAATGAGCGACTCGCGATCCGGCGCCGCGCCCTGCCTGACGGTGCGGTCGATGAGTTCGATCTGTTGCTGGTTGAGCTTTACGATCACGGTTCTCTCGGCCATCGCCCACCCCGATATTCGGCCGCCGGCGTCTGAATTGCGCCGGCCCCGGCTCTTATCTCGCGAATATTGTGATCAAAAAAGCTCAAATTATCGGCTGTAGCGCCCAATTTAACAGCAAGCTGAATACTTGAAGCAGCAGTTTACCTATACGACAATGCCGGCCTCGAAGTCCGAGCAAGGTCAATGTCGAATTCCGCCGTCCGCGATATCATGGATGACCGATCGCTTCGACGGTCGGCTTTCGCGCGATCGCGTCCTCATCCCGTTGCGCGCGCCGCGGCGCCGCCGGCCGAAAGGCCGCGAGCCTGCTCATGAAACCCGAACTCGAAGCCCTGGCCGCCTCTGCGCCGATCGCCCACGCGCATTTTGATTTCTCGTCGCTGTCGGCGCGCGACCGCTACAAGCTTCTGATCGGAACCGTCATTCCGCGGCCGATCGCCTTCGTGACCACGGTCGACGAAAACGGCGCTGTCAACGCCGCGCCCTTCAGCTTTTTCAATTGTCTGTCGGCCGACCCGCCGATCGTGGCGATCGGAGTCGAGAATCACCCGGACATGCGCTTCAAGGACACCGGACGCAACATCCGAATGACCGAGGAATTCACTGTCAATATTGTCGACGACGCGATGGTCGAGGCGATGAACGTCTGCGCGGTTCCGTTTCCGCCGGGCGTCGACGAACTCGCCAAGGCGGGACTGACGGCCGTCAAAGGCGCGCACGTCGGATGCGTCCGCATCGCCGAGGCTCCGGCTTCGCTCGAGTGCAGACGCTACATGACGATCGAGGTTGGGAAATCGCGCGAGATTGTTCTCGGATTGGTGCTCGGTTGCTTCATCCGTGAGGGCGCGGTCAATCGCGTGACCAAGCATGTCGACCAGCGAAAGATGGATGCGATCGGTCGCCTCGGCGGCCATGGCTATTCGCGGATCCGCGACCAGTTCGACCTTCCGACAATGTCGGTCGACGAGTGGGAGAAACGCCAGGAAGCGCCGGCTTCATCCGCGGTCGGCCTGCGCGCGCCGCCCCGACGGTGACGCCTGCGCCGTCGCGTGAAAGTGGCACGAAACTTGTGACATCCCTCACAGATCGCCCGTCCTCGGACGACGGACGTTTTCGGCTTGACGACAAGATTTCGGGCCGGCGGGGATTATGGCTGATCGGTCCCCGCCCATAGATGAGGAATGGCGCGATGAACACGACCCGGCGCGGTTTTTTGGGCGGGGCGGCGGCTGCGACGGCGCTGCTGACCGGGATTTCCGGCGCGCGCGCGGCGGACAAGACGATCGGCTTCATCTACGTGGGTTCGAAGGACGACTTCGGCTGGAACCAATCGCACGCCGTCGCCGCCGCCGCGCTGAAGGGCTTGCCCGGCATAACCGTCGTCGAGGAAGAAAACGTCCCGGAGACGGACGCGGTGTTCAAGACCATGGAATTGATGATCAACATCGATGGGGCGTCGCTGCTGTTCCCGACTTCCTTCGGCTATTTCAATCCGTTCATGCTCGAAGCCGCGCGAAAATATCCGAACGTGGAGTTTCGTCACCCGACCGGCCTGTGGAAGAAGGGCAGAGACCCGATGAACGCCGGCGGCTATTATTCCTACATGGATCAGGGCCATTATGTGAACGGCGTCGCCGCGGGCCTGTCGACGAAAAGCAACAAGATCGGCTACATCGCCGCCAAGCCGATCGGTCTGGTGCTGCGCAACGTCAATTCGTTCACCGTGGGCGCGAAAAAGGTCAATCCGGCGGCGCAGATCCACCTCATCATCACCGGCGAATGGTCGCTCCCGGTTCGAGAGGCGGAATCGACCCAGGCCCTCGTCAACACCGGATGCGATGTGATCGCCTGTCATGTCGACAGTCCAAAAGTCGTCATTGAAACCGCCGAGGCGCGCGGCGTGAAGTCGCTGGGCCACAACGCCGATCAAAGCAGCCTTGCTCCCAAGGGGTTCATCACCGGCGCGGAAATGAAATGGAGCACGGTCTACGACGCCTACGCCAAGTTGATCGAAAAGGGCGAAAAGCTGCCCAACGTCAACGAAGGCGGCTACGACAAGGACCTGGTCAAGAGCACCGCGTTCGGCGCCGGCGCCAACGAGGCGACGCGCAAGGCGGTCCTTGCCGCGATCGAAGACATGAAGGCCGACAAACCGATATTCGTCGGCGGCGTGAAGGACAACAAGGGGAATGTGATCGCCACAAATACGCTGGCCCTCTACGAACCCAGTCTGTGGGGGACCAATTACCTGATCGAGGGCGTCATCGGGTCGATCACCTGAGGCCGGCCCAAGCGGCATAGCCGCCGGATCGCGTCGCTCCCGCCCGCTTGGTCGGGAGCGCATCGCGTTTGCGAGGAGCCGCCGTCGCTGATGCGATCCGGACGTAGCCCCCGGCGCCGGAGCGATCCTGGTCCCGATCCGGGCCCGCGGACGCCGCCTGCAGCCATCTGACCGTCAGGAGGACTTGCGGCGCCGGCGCGGGCGGCGACAGTGATCCCGCCAGGCGATTCGCGAATCCTCGTTGAATGCGAAACCCGCCCGCAATTCCGATCGCCCTGTAACAAGCGCCCTCGTTCCAGCGAAACCGTCCTCGCGAAGGACATCAAGAACCGACGGACCGGCGGCGAGCCGCGGGGCCCGCGAGAGGGAGTTCTGTCATGCGCTCAGGGTTTCGGCCGTCCGGTTCAGTGAGGCGCCGGCGGTGGCGCTTCGCGGCCCTTCTCGCCGGATCCTGCGGGGCGTTGGGCGTGGCGGGCGCTATGGCCGCCGACGCCGGCCACCCCGCGGTGGTCGAATTGTTCCAGAGCCAGGGCTGCTCCTCCTGCCCGCCGGCCAACGCCAACGTCAACGCGCTGAGCGGGCGCGCGGACGTGCTCGCGCTGAGCTTCGCGGTCACCTATTGGGACCGTCTCGGCTGGAAGGACACGTTCGGCAAACCTCAGTTCACCGAGCGACAGTGGCAATATGCGCGGGCGATGCGCCAGCAGGACGTCTATACGCCGCAAGTGGTGGTCAATGGGCGGGTCGCCGGCGTCGGTGCGGATCCGGGCGAGATCGAACGGCTGATGAGCCGCGCGGACCGGGGGGCGAGCGGCCCCGCGGTCACGATCTCCGGCGGATCGGCTGCGATCGGCGCCGCCCCGGCGCCCGCGCGCGCCGCGGACGTTTGGCTCATCCGCTACGATCCGCGCACGCTCGAAGTCGCGGTCAGGCGCGGCGAGAACGCCGGCAAGACTCTGCCGCACAAGAATATCGTGCGCGGCATCGTTCGCCTGGGCGGCTGGGATGGGAAGGCCGAGCGCTTCGGCCTTCCCGCCGCCGATTCCGGCCTCGCCACCGCGATTCTCGTTCAGACCGCCGGCGCCGGTCCGATCCTCGCCGCCGCGAAAAGGTGAGCTGGGGGAGTTGAGCGTTTTTTCGCGAAACCCGGCCGCCTTGCGTCGGCGAGACCGCGCAGCGCATTTGCGGCGATCGTCGCCGCAATTTTAGGACGCGCCCCAATTCCGGAGCGACGCCCGCTTCAAGGAGAGTACTTCCATGGCAAAGGGACTTAATATCCTCCTTCCCGCGGCCGCCTGCGCCGCCCTCCTCGGCGTCGCCTTCGCCAATGTCGCGCGGGCGGACGACTGCTTCATGGAACAGGGCCATTGCAACGCCGGCGCCATGAAATCGGACGCGATGGCGACCGACCACATGTCCTCGGACCATATGGGATCGATGAAGAAGCCAATGACGAAACATCACTCGAAACAGCGCATGATGAAGGAGGGCCACATGTCTTCGCGCCACATGTCCCCGCACCACATGGCGTCGGACCACATGGCGCCGGCCGAGCCGAAGGCAAAGGACTAGCCTCTCCCCGGGACGCGAGGCCGTCTTCGCCCCTGGCGGGCGGCCTCGATGGTCTGAAGCGCGCAGAGGCCGGCGCTCGTCGCCCTCACTCCCGCTGCGTCTCCGGCGGGACCGCGCAGAGGGTCGAGCGGGTCAGGAAGCGACGTTCACGCCCGTTGTCGAGCGAAAACATGCCGCCGCGCCCGGGCACGACGTCGATGATGAGGTCGGTGTGCTTCCAGGCCTCATATTGCGAGCCGCCGATATAGAACGGCGCGCCGCCGATATCGCCGAGCCTGACGTCATTGTCGCCGATGAGGAATTCGCCTCGCGGATAACACATTGGCGAGGAGCCGTCGCAGCACCCGCCGGACTGGTGGAACAGCACCGGCCCGTGGTCGGCGACGATCTCGGCGATGAAATCGAGCGCTTCGGGCGTGGCGGTCACCTTGCCAGTCATCGTCGCCTCCCGACATTTGGAGCGTGCGGCCCGGGCTGCAGACGATGCTTCCGCCCAAAACGAACTCTGCTTGGGGCGGCGCGGTAGAGCTCCGCGCCGCCCGTCGCTGCGAAGACGAGGATCAGAAGAACCCGAGCTTCTTCGGGCTGTAGCTGACCAGCATGTTCTTGGTCTGCTGGTAGTGATCGAGCATCATCTTGTGGGTCTCGCGGCCGATGCCGGACTGCTTGTAGCCGCCGAAGGCCGCATGCGCGGGATAGGCGTGGTAGCAATTGGTCCAGACGCGGCCGGCCTGGATCGCGCGTCCGAAACGGTAGCAGCGATTGGCGTCCCGGCTCCAGATCCCCGCGCCGAGGCCGTAAAGCGTGTCGTTGGCGATCGAGAGCGCTTCTTCGTCGGTCTTGAAGGTCGTCACCGACACCACCGGTCCGAAGATTTCCTCCTGGAAGATGCGCATCTTGTTGTTGCCTTTGAACACGGTCGGCTTGACGTAGTAGCCGCCGGCCAACTCGCCGCCGAGCGTGTTGCGCTCGCCGCCGATCAGCACTTTCGCGCCCTCCTGCTTGCCGATGTCGATGTAGGAGAGAATCTTCTCCATCTGCTCGGACGAGGCCTGCGCCCCGATCATGACCGACGGATCGAGCGGATTGCCTTGCACGATGTCGTCGACGCGCTTGAGCGCGCGCTCCATGAAGCGGTCGTAGATCGATTCCTGAACCAGCGCGCGGCTCGGGCAGGTGCAGACCTCGCCCTGATTGAGCGCGAACATCACGAAGCCTTCGATCGCCTTGTCGAAGAAATCGTCGTCCTGAACGCAGACGTCGCTGAAAAAGACGTTGGGCGACTTGCCGCCGAGTTCGAGCGTGACGGGAATCAGGTTCTGCGAGGCGTATTGCATGATCAGCCGGCCGGTCGTCGTCTCGCCGGTGAAGGCGATCTTGGCGATGCGGTTCGACGACGCGAGCGGCTTGCCCGCCTCGAGGCCGAATCCGTTGACGATGTTGAGAACGCCCTTGGGCAGAAGATCGCCGACGAGCTCGGCCCACACCAAGATCGAGACCGGAGTCTGCTCGGCGGGCTTCAGCACCACGCAATTGCCGGCCGCGAGCGCCGGGGCAAGCTTCCAGACCGCCATCAGGATCGGGAAGTTCCAGGGAATGATCTGCCCAACGACGCCGAGCGGCTCATGGAAGTGATAGGCGACGGTGTCGTGATCGATCTCGCTGAGGCTTCCTTCCTGCGCCCGGATCGCGCCGGCGAAATAGCGGAAATGATCGATCGCCAGGGGGATGTCGGCGGCCATCGTCTCGCGAATCGGCTTGCCGTTGTCCCAGGTCTCGGCGACGGCGAGCTTCTCCAGGTTCGCTTCCATCCGATCGGCGATCTTGTTGAGGATCTGCGCGCGTTCGGCGGGGCTGGTCCGGCCCCAGGCGTCCTTGGCGGCGTGAGCCGCGTCGAGCGCCGCCTCGATGTCGGAAGCGTCGGAACGCGCGATCTCGCACACCGGCTGGCCGGTGATGGGCGAGTTATTGTCGAAATATCTTCCGGCCTTCGGCGCGCGCCACTCGCCGCCGATATAGTTTTCATAGCGCTTGGCGAAAGGGGATTTCAGAGCGATATTGAGGTCGACCTTGGTCATGGGGTTTCTCCTTGATGCGACGCCGGCTAAGGCGGCGTTCGATGCAAGGTCTCCCTCAAAGGGTGGGCGCCGAACAGCCCCCCTCGGCGGCCTGCGCCGGTCGAATGTCGCAATTTTGCGACACTTCGCGACGCGTTCGCGTCAGCGATGCAATCCGAAATGATTCATCTTGCGGTGCAAGGTCGCCCGGGAGATCGCGAGCTCCTTCGCCGCCAGCGAGACGTTGCCCCTCGAGCGCGCCAACGCGCGCTGCAGCACGGCGCGTTCGGCGGCTTCCATGCCGTCGGGTTCGGCTCGCGGGCGGTCGATCAGGTCGGCCGCCGGGATCGGTCTTGCCAGACTTCGCGCGTTGATCCCGAGCGCGAGCCGCGCGGCGCGGGTGGCGCCGACGACGAGGTCGTCCCGGTCGATGGCGATGAGGCCGGCGCCGGTCTGCGCCCTCGCAGGAGCAAGCAAGATGCGAGCTTCGGGAAAGGCCAGACGAAAGTTCTCGGCCTCGATCGCGCGGGCGGCGTCCGCCACAGCCGCGGCGATCAGCCGCACGAAACCTCCGGTCAGATCGGCCCGGCAGGACGAGACGTCGAGAGCCGCGGCGAGATCGCCGCGCTCGTCGAAGATCGGAGCGGTCGTGCAGCTGAGCAGCGCGTTGCGGGTGAAGAAATGCTGGTCGCGGTCGATGGTCAGCGCGCGCTGCTCGACCAGGCAGGTGCCGATCCCGTTGGTTCCCTCGAATTTCTCGCTCCAGACCGCGCCGGTCCACAGCCCCCAGCTGTCGAATGTGGCGTCATCGCATGACGCTCCTCGTCGATCGACCACGACGCCGTCGCCGTCGGCCACCAGCGCCGAACAGCCCACACCGCCGAGGGCGAGAAACAGCCGGTCGAGACCGTTTTGGGCGACCCGCAACAGCCGCCCGAGCCGTTCCTTGGCCGCCGCGATCTCCGCCTCGGTGAGGCGTAGCGACGTCGCCCGGCTCGCGGGATCGAGCTCGTAGAGACGCCCGGACCGCTGCCAGGACGCAGCGAGCGCCGACGTCGCGGCGTCGTTGCCGCGGATGACTTTGAGGACGTGGTCCGCGTGGGCGACGTCTGAAGTACGCCCCATGCTTCCTCCCTGCCGATCGGGGCGCGCGGCCGCTCCTGTTCCATCACCCCAATCGCTAGTCGCCATGCGACGTAGGATATGCCTGGAATCTTACGCGGAGTTTCCGGAGCCTGCAATGCGCGAAACGTCGGCGTGTCCGCCGCGCCCGCAGACGGGGCGTTTTCATTGGAATCGCCCGCCCTCACGCCCCTCAATCTTCCACGCCGCGCTCACGACGTCGGCAAGACTGGAAAAGCCCTTCGCGCCGATGACCAGCTCGCGCGCGAGCCGCAGCGCCTTGCTTTCGCAGCTCGCGCGCCGTTCCGGGTCGGCGATCGCCTCCAGGTCCTCGACATGGGCGAGGCCGAGAATGCGGCGGATCATTTTCGCGCCCGCGAAACCGAGCGCATCCTCGAACAGGACGCGCAGGAAGCGCGCCCGCTCCCGGTCCATCGCGGCGCAATCGTCGTCGGACGGAAAAAGGCTCGGCGGATAGGCGTCGCCCCCGGGCGCCGCGCGCCAGAATTCGAGAAAGCGGTCATGGAAACCCGACCAGACGGCTTCGGCCCGCGCGAGAATCCAGGCGCGATAGGAATCGCGGGCGCCCGGCGCAGATTCGTGGCCCCCTTGCGCGAAGAACGCGAGCAGGAGATTGCCGATGACCGCGCCGACGTCGAAGCCGATCGGCCCGACGAAGGCGAATTCCGGGTCGATGACGCGGGTGTCGTCTTCCGTCAGCATGATCGAGCCGGTATGCAGGTCGCCGTGGACCAGCGCCTGTGCGCTGGTCATGAACTTGTATTTCAGCGCCTGCGCCGCGACCTTAAGGGCGCTGTCGCGCTCAAATGCGCGCTTTTGCGCGTCGAGCCACGGGCTGGTCCAGCGATTGAGCGGCGCTTCGCGATAAGGATCGGTGAAGACGAGGTCCTCGGTGATCTTGCACAGCGCAATGTTGGCGGCGAAGAGCTCCACCCGGCGCTTGTGCTCCGCCGCGGTTCCCGCGAGCACCGACGTGTTGAACAGGGTCGCTGCGAGAAACGTCGAGATGTCGTCGGCGAAGCGGGGATATTCAATTCCGCGGATCAGCCCCTTGCGCATGATGATGTGGGGATGGAGATATTCCATCACGATCATCGCCTGGGCGCGGTCGAAGTGGAAGACTTCGGGCGTCAGCCGCCCGGCGTAACGCGCCTGCTCGGCAAGCGCGCTGTATTCGAACCAGCTGCGCTCGAGCGGAAGCGGCCAGGACTCGCCGACAAGGCGGACATAGGGCAGCGCCTGCTTGACCACGACGCCGCTTTTCGGCCCCTCGACGATGAAGACGAGGTTGAGGTTGCCGTCGCCGACCTCGCGGATGCGCCATCGGGCGGGCTCGCCGCCGAGCCGTTCGCGGACGGCCGGAATTTCAGCGAGCGCGCCCGCGAGGCGCGAACCGTCGACGGGCTCGTAAGCCGCCATGGCGTTCAGCCGCCCCGTCCGCCGCCTCGCGCGGTCCTCAGCCGCTCGGCGTAAACATTGATGACGAGCGCGACCAGCAGGATGATCCCGCGGATCAGGATCTTGAGGAAGCTGTCGATCTTCACATAGTCGAGGCCGTTGTTGAGCACGCCGAGCACGAACAGGCCCACGATCGTGTTGCCGATGCCGCCGCGCCCGCCGAACAGGCTGGTGCCGCCGACCACCACCGCCGCGATCGCGTCGAGCAGGAAGGTGTCGAATTCGTTCTGCTGCGCGCTGCCGAAATAGGCGACGCCGATCATGCCGGCGACGCCTGAGCACATGGCCGAGATCACCATCACCGCGCCGACGATGAAGCGGACATTGACGCCGGAATATTCCGCCGCCTCGCGGTTGCCGCCGACCATGTAGACGTAGCGGCCGAAGCGCGTGTAGGTCAGCACCAGATGGGCGACCAGCAGGAACATCGCCGCGACGATGATGATCCAGGGGACGCCGCCGATCGATTTGGAGCCTAGCGTCAGAATGAGGCTCGGGACGGAATAGGCGATCTGGCCGCGCACCAGAACCGCCGACACGCCGGCGCCGATCTGCATCATCGCCAGCGTCATGATGAAGGAGGGGATGCCGATGCGGGTGACGCCGAAAGCGGTGATCAGGCCAAGTCCGAAGCAGGCCGCCAGCGCCAGAACGATCGCTATCACGCCCGGCATCGGCAGGTTTGAGATGTTCACGTAGTCCGGCTGCAGGGTGAAGAACGTCAGCACGATCGCGGTCGCGTTGGCGATCGCGCCGACGCTGAGGTCGATTTCCGCGGTCAGGATGACGAAGGTCAGGCCGACGGCGATGATCGCGGTGACCGAGACCTGCTGGAGTATATTTTCCAGATTGCCGAGCGAGGCGAAAGTCGGGCTGGCGACGCTGAAAAAAACGACGAGGCACAGAAGCGTGATGAAGGGCGCGATGTTGCGCAATTGATCGCGCAGAAAATCCCCGAGGCGAGAGGGACGGGCGGGACTGGCTTCGGCGCCGGGCGTGTTCGTCAACGTCGTAATCCTTGGTCAGGCCGCAGCCAACAGGCGATCCTTGCTGATCGCCTCGCTCGCGAACTCGTGCGCGATCTCGCCCTTGCGCATCACCAGCACCCGATCGGCGAGCGACAGCACGGTTTCCGGCTCGGTCGAAAAGACGACAATCGCGATGCCCTGGTCGCGCAGCGCGCGCACGATTCTGACGACGTCCTCCTTGGCGCCGACGTCCATCCCCCGGGTCGGTTCAGCGAGCAGAAGAATACGCGGCGCATGGGTCAGCCATTTGGCCAAGGCGACCTTCTGCTGATTGCCGCCGGAAAGGCCGCCGAGGCGCAAATCGATATCGGGCGGGCGAATGTCGAGATTTTTGGCCTGCGCCGCCGCGATCTCGCGCTCGCGCTCGGGCTTTAAAAGCCATCGCGACAGCCGCTCGAGGATCGCGATCGAGATGTTCTTGTAGACGGGTTCGTCGCCGAACAGCATCGACCGGCGGCTTTCCGCGACATAGGCGACGCCCGCCTTCTTGGCTGCTGTCGTGTTGGACAGCGCCTTGGCCTCGCCGCCGATCTCGAGGACGCCGCTGTCGGCGTGAAGCCGTCCGAACAGGGTGCGCGCGAGCTCCAGCTGGCCGCAGCCCATGAAGCCGTAGATGCCCAGCACCTCGCCGGCGCGCGCCTCGAACGAAATGTCGCGATACGCGGGAGCAAGGGTCAGTTCGCTGGCGCGAAGAGCGACCGGCGCGTCGGGACGGCTGTCGAGCCTGATCTCGCCGAGATAGCTTTCCTCCAGCTCCTCGCGCCCGGCGCCGATCATCCGCTCGATGATCCAGCCCTTGTCGATCGCCGGAGTGACGTCGGTGGTCGCGACCTCGCGGCCGTTGCGAAAAATGGTGATCGTGTCAGAGATCTTCAGGATGTCGTCGAGGAAATGCGATATGAAGATCATGCTGCGGCCGCCCTCGCGCAGCTTGGCGAGAACGGCGAACAGGCGCTCGATTTCCGGCGGCGACAATGCGGACGTCGGTTCGTCGAGAATGATGATGCGCGCGCCCGAGAACAGCACGCGCGAGAGTTCGACCAGCTGCTGGACGCCGATCGGGAAATCGCCGAGGCGCGCGCGCGGGTCGATGTTGAGGCCGAGGTTTTTCAGCTGCGCGGCGGCGGCTACGGCCATCCGCCGCCAGGCGACGATTCCGAACCGATCGACCGGCTGCGAGCCCAGAAAAACATTTTCGGCGACACTGAGTTCCGGCGCGACGCTGAGCTCCTGGTGCACCATCCCGATCCCGGCCGCCAGCGCGTCGCGCGACGACCGGAAATGCACTTCCCTGCCGTCGACGCGCATATGGCCGGCGTCGGCGGAGTGGACGCCGGCGATGATCTTCATCATCGTGCTTTTGCCCGCCCCGTTTTCGCCGGCCACGCCATGAATCTGGCCGGCGAGCAACGTGAAGTCGACGTCCCGAAGCGCCTGGACGCCGCCAAACGACTTCGAGACGCCCGTCAGTTCGAGCAGCGCCATCGCCAGCTCTTCTCGACGGTTCAGATGAGGAACTGCTCCTCCATCCACAGCATGCCGTCGGCGTTGGCCTTGGTGACGACCGGGCCGTCGGCGACAATGCTCTTCGGGATATCCTTGCCGGTCTTGGCGCCGTGGACTACCGCCTGGACGCCGGCGACGATCGCCCCGCCGTGAATGCGGCAGGACGGATTGCGGACGGTCGCGTACATCTTGCCGTCCTGCACCGCCTTGATCGCCGGCGGCATGGCGTCGACGCCGCCGACCTTGGTCTCGGTGCGGCCCTTGGACTCCATCACCTTGACGGCGGCCAGCGCCATATCGTCATTGTGGAAGAAGGCGGCGTCGATCTTGGGATATTTGGTCAGCAGCGTCTCCCAGATGCGCGCGACCTTGGTCACGTCCCAATCGGCCGGCTGTTCGTCGAGAACCTTGATCTTCGGGAACTTGGAGATGACGGAGTGGAAACCCCTGGCGCGTCCCTGCGCCCCGGTGTGTCCAAGCGCGCCCTGGGTCATGACGATCGTGCCTTCGCCGTTGATCGCGTTGACGAGCGCCTGGGTGACCGAGGCCCCCATGAACTCGTTGTCGGGCGCGATAAACGTCTGGATCTTGATGGTGTCGAGCGGGGCGATCAAAGTATCCATGTCGATGACCGGAATGCCGGCGTCGATCATCTTGTTGACCGGCGCGGTCAGGGTGCCGATGCCGAAAGCCTGGATGGCGGCGAAATCCCACTTCTGCGAGGCCATGTTGTCGATCGCCGAGCGCTGCTTGACCGCGTCGAGCTGGCCGTCGAACCACGTGACGTCGACGTTGAACAGCTTGCCCCAATATTCAGCGGCCTGCTTGCCCTGCGCGCACCAGGTCGCCTGCAATCCGGCGTTGGAGAAGGCGGCCTTCAGCGGCTTCGGCGACCTGCCGGCCTCCTGGGCCATCGCCGCGCCGATCATCGGATTGACGCCCAATCCGCCGAACAGGGCGGCGGCCCCCGCGCCGGCGACCTGGATGAGTCTGCGGCGATCCTGTGAAATGACTTTGCCGGTGTCTGTCATGGTTTCCTCCCTTTCGATTTGGCGTTTGTCGCCGTTAATGGCCACAATGGGCTAACATGCCACGGAAAGCGGTTTGGGTTCAATACGCTGGTCGCGCGCCATTTGTTCTCGTCGTGTCGGGGGACCGGTGTCGCCAGCGGCTCGATCGGGTCCAACCAAAACATCATGCCTGTCCTCGACGCCCGCCCCGGGCGGTTCGCTGGCCCTGGCTTCACCTTCCACCGTCCTTCTGCGGCCGTGGGGATTTCGGCCGAAGTTGTGATAAGTTAGCCGTCAGCTGAACCTCATGAGCGAAACCAGAAAGCTTGCGGCAATCGTAGCGGCCGACGTGGTCGGGTACAGCCGGCTTGCGGGCGCCGAGGAAGAACGCACGCTGGCGCGGCTTCGGGCGCTTCGCAGCGCTCTGATCGACCCCGCAATCGCTGAGCACCGCGGGCGCACGGTCAAGTGGACTGGCGACGGCATTCTGGCCGAGTTTCGCAGCGTCGTCGACGCATTCCGTTGGGCCGTTGCATTGCAGCACGGAGTTGTTGAGCACAACGCGGGAATGCCGCCAGACCGCCGGATCGAATTTCGGATCGGCGTTCATCTCGGCGACGTGGTCGAGGAGAGCGACGGCGATTTGATGGGCGACGGCGTCAACATCGCCGCGCGTCTCGAAGGCGTTTGCGAACCCGGAGGCGTCTGCCTGTCGGAGGACGCCTGGCGGCAGGTGCGCGACAAGGTCGAGGCGCAGTTTGTCGATCTGGGCGAGCAGAGCCTCAGAAACATCGCCCGACCAGTGCGCGCCTACCTCTTGACGCCGGATCGCGCAACGGTGAGGCCTCACGGCGCGACCGAACCGGCCAGCGCGTCGCGCTCAGAGACGGGCCCGGGGAAATCGGCCTCCGCCGCCCAGGAGTCTCGGCGTAGGGCGGAAAGACCGGTCGTCGCAATCTTGCCCTTCGCCAACTTGAGCGCGGACATCGACGAATATTTCGCCGATGGCCTCACGGAAGACATCATCACCAATCTCTCGCGGTTCCGCGATCTCCGGGTGATCGCCGGCGCTTCGATTCTGCCGTTCAAGGGGCGCGTGCTCGATCTTGAGGACCTGCGCGGCAAGCTCAACGCCGGCTTCTTCGTCCAGGGAAGCGTCCGGCGCGGCGGCGGTAGAGTGCGCATTTCGGCGCATCTCATCGACGCGCTCACTGGCATGCAGGTCTGGGGCGACCGGTACGACAGGGAGATGGCCGATATTTTCGAGCTGCAGGACGAGGTGACGCGGACGGTCGCCGCGACGCTAGGCGTCAAGGTTCAGGACGTTGCGCTGCAGCGTTCTCTGGACAAGAGAACCATGGACCTCGACGCCTACGACTGCCTGCTGCGGGCCCGGCGCTACACCCGGGTGCTGAGTTCCGAGATGCATGCGGAAGCGCGCGGTCTCCTCGAGAAGGCGGTCGAGCTCGACCCGCTGTCGTCGGAGGCGCACGCGCTGTTGGCGAATGTCTATCTGGCCGAGCATCGGTTTGACACCAACCCGCGTCCCGATCCGATCGGCCGCGCCCTCGTTCATGCCCTCGCTGCGACGCAGCTCGATCCCCAGAACGCCTACGCCCGGTGCTGGCTGGCCATCGTCTATTTTTTCCACGGCGAGAACGGCAATTTCGAGAAAGAGGCCCAACTCGCGGTCGAACTCAATCCCAACGATCCCGAAACACTGGCCGACGTCGGCCACTACTTCGCGATGTCGGGCGAGTTCGAGCGCGGTGTCGAGCTCTCGAAACGCGCGCGGAGGCTCAACCCGTTGCATCCCGGCTGGTATCATTTCAGCTCCGCGAGACTGCATTACCATCAACGGGCCTATGAGGAGATGATCACGGATATCGAGCGTGTCGGCATGCCGCATTTCTATTGGACCCATCTCATGACGTCCGCCGCCAAGGGACAACTCGGTCATCAAGACGCGGGAGAGTCGCTCGCCCGCATCTTCGAGCTGAAGCCGAATTTTTCAGCCCGCGCCGAACTGAAGAAATGGAACGCAGCGCCGCAAGATCGGGAACATATTGTGGAAGGGCTGAGAAAGGCCGGGTTGAAGGAGGGTTAGGAACTCTGCTTGATTGTTTTGATGTGAATAAAACGAAAAGGCCGAACATGGCTGCGAATTGCTTGCATTCGCCGTCCTGTGGGTCCCTTCGGCTCTGACGTGGCCGCGGCCTTCTTGCGTCTACGGCAAGCCCATTTTACGCGGCTGCGATAGTTTCGATCACGCCGGCCCGTTCAGCGCAAGGATGGTTGGCTTCCCGCCATCGAGCGGAAAACGGCGCGGGTTCTGGCTTTCTTGCAAGCCGGAGCCCGTTCACAGCACGTGCTGGCCGTCGCCGGCGCGCTTGGCGGCCTTGGCGAATTTCTTGATGACGCGGTCGCGCTTCAGCTTGGAGATGTGGTCGATGAACAGAACGCCGTCGAGATGGTCGATCTCGTGCTGCAGCACCGTGGCCAGCAGGCCCTCGGCCAGGATTTCGCGGCTTTTGCCCTCGCGGTCGAGATAGCGCGCGCGGACCGACGCCGGCCGTTCGACCTCGGCGTAATATTCCGGGATCGACAGGCAGCCCTCTTCATAGACGGAGCGCTCGTCCGAGAGCCAAGTGACCTGAGGATTGACGAACGCCTGCGGCTGCGGCGGCTCGTCCTTCTTGGCGACGTCGACGACGAGGAGGCGGATCGGCTCGCCGATCTGAATCCCCGCCAGGCCGACGCCGGGCGCCTCGTGCATGGTCTCGATCATGTCGTCGATCAGCCGGCGCAGCGTCTCGTCGATCCGGCCGATCGGCTTGCTGACCAGACGCAGCTTCGGGTCGGGCAGGGTGATGATCGGGCGAAGGGCCATGCGGGAGCGGCTCAGAAAGGGCAGGAACGGGAACGGGATTGGCGTGACTGTTAATGGTCTGGACAGGCGCGGTCAAACGTGTTCTTATTTTGTTCCAATCGATCCGCTCAAGGCCCCGATTCCTTCATGACCGCTTCGTCTCCGCTTGTCGTTCTTGGCGGCGCGCCGATTGCGCTCCCGCAGGCGCTGGGCTGGATGCTGGCCGCGCTCTCCGGGTTCATGCTGCTGTCTTTGATCGCGCTCGCGCGCGCCGCTTCCGCGCGCCGCGGCGACAGGCGCAGGGCGGCGGAACGGCAGGAAGAGATCGAAGCGCGATTCGAGGCGCTCGTCCGGTCGAGCGCCGAACTCAACGGCCGGGTCGCCGGCATGGCCGAATGGCTCGGCTCGCGCCAGTCGGACCTCGCCCGCGTCGTCGCCGACCGGCTCGATTCGGTCGGCGCGCGGCTCGGCGCGGGACTCGACGCTCAGGCGCGCACGACCGGCGAAAACCTCGGCAAGTTGAACGAGCGGCTGGCGGTGATCGACGCCGCGCAATCGCGCCTGACCGAGATGACGCGCGAGGTGGTGTCGCTCAAGGACATTCTCGCAAACAAGCAGGCGCGCGGCGCCTTCGGACAGGCGCGCATGGAGGCGATCGTGCGCGACGGCCTGCCTGCCGGCGCCTACGACTTCCAGTTCACGCTTTCGAACCGCGCCCGGCCCGACTGCGTCATCCGTCTGCCGGGCGATTCTCGCCTGCTGGCGGTCGACGCCAAGTTTCCGCTCGAGGCTTTTTCGGCCTTGCGCGCGGCGCGCGACGAAGAGGCGCGCAAAGGCGCCCAGGCGCGTGTGCGCGCCGATGTCGGCAAGCATGTCAGGGACATCGCCGAACGCTATCTGCTGCCGGGCGAGACTCAGGACATCGCGCTGATGTTCGTGCCTTCGGAAGCGATCTATTCCGATCTCATCGAGCATTTCGACGAATTGGTGCAGAAGGCCCATCGCGCCCGTGTCGTCATCGTCTCGCCGACGCTGCTGGCGATGGCGATCAACGTCGCCCAGGCGATCCTGCGCGACGCGCGCATGCGCGACGAGGCGCAGGCGATCCAGGCCGAAGTCGGCAGGCTCCTCAACGACGTGAGACTCGTCGTCGAACGCGCGGGCAAGCTCGAGACCCATTTCACCCAGGCTCAGGACGACCTCAACGGGATCGGCGCCGCGAGCTTGCGCATCGCGCGCCGCGCCGAGCGGATCGAGCAAATCGACTTTTCTCACGATCAGGAAGCGGCAGGCGGGGAGGATCTCGTAGGCCTGGCGCAGCGGGCGGAGTAGGCTGAGGCGTGTGTGCGGCGGTTGGGCGGGAGTCAATGTTTTGGACCTCGGCCTTGCGCAGGCCGTCAATGACGCGGTCCGTTCCGGCGACCGCGGTCGGAGTATCGCTCGAGCCGTTGGCTCGAAATCCGGAGTTTGCCGGGTCGGGAATGCTTGTGGAGGCGTGCGCATGCCCAAGCTCGCCATTATTGGGAACCTCGAAATCGTGCCCGGGTGTTTGGACCGGCTCTTACCCTTGTTGATGGCGCACAGAGCCAGGTGTCTCGCCGATGAGCCGGGGACCCTGCATTTCGAAGTGTTGGCGCCTCGCGACGACAATACGAAAGTGCTGTTATACGAAGTTTACACAGATGATGCGGCCTTCCGGGCTCACTGGAACGGACCTTCAACATCCCAGCTGCGGGAAGAGGCCGCGGGGATGATCCTGAGGGTCACCGGCACGCGGTGCGCGCTCGTTGATTGAGCGAGCTGTCGTCGCGCAGCAGAATTTGGCGGCGCGGTCCCCTGTCGACTTGACGATGCGCCCGCCCAGGCTAGCCATGATCGGACGCGCCGCGTCGCGATGCTCGCGCACCGCGCGCGCCGTCCCCGCCTCGTCCTCGCCCATGAGGCGCGAGTAGCCGACAACGTCGGCAGCGAGGATCGGGACAAGGCGGCGGGTCTGGATCATCCCTCCGGCACCCCGGCCTTGCGCAGGCCGTCGATGAGCCGCTCCCCTCCCGCGGCCGCAGCCGGGTCATCGCTCGACCCGCTGGCGCGAAGTCGGGCAATGGTGAAAGTCGGGTTCATAGCACGTGCCGCCCGAACCTCTGACCGCGCTTCAGGGAGCCGCCCGAGATGCGCCAAAGCGGCGGCCAGAAAGAAATGCGAGGTTGGGAAATTTCGGTTGGTCTCGATGGACCGGCGCAGCCAAGCGACCGCCTCCTCCTCCTTGCCGAGGTATAATTTGGCCCACCCGGCAATCATACACCACAGGTAGGCAAGCGTGTCGCGGGGACTGAGGCGTAGCGCCTCCTGGACGTGAGCCTCCGCATCCTCGGCTCGGCCGAGGAGAATCTTGGCGGCGCCTATTTGTCCGTACGCGTTTGCCAGATTTCGATCCAATTCCAACGTCCGCTCGAATTCCCTGACGCCCTGAGAGGCGCGGTTGGTGTAGATCTGGATGATGCCCTGGCACATGTGGGCGACGGCATTCTCGGGCGCCAGGGACAACGCCTTCGTCACGGCCGCTTCAGCCGCGACAAGCCGCGCGGCTCGATCGTCGGGAAAGAACGTTATCGCGGCTACTGCGTCCGCGTTGGCAATCCCTACCAGCGCCCATATGTCGGCGGGATCGAGCGCCAAGGCGCGCTCGAACAAGCGGCGGGCCTCCCCGAGATTGTCAGGCGTGATGCCCTTATCCCAACAAGCCCAGCCCTGAGAGGTGAGGTCGGTCGAATCTGGATTTGGCGCTCGCTCCGCCCGCCGAGCCTCGGCCGCGGTGAGCTGTGCAGTCACCGGGTTCGCAAGACGCGCAACGATTTCGTCCTGCATGTCGAAGAGATCGGCCAGGGGCTTATCGAACCGATCCGCCCACAGATGATTGCCGCTCTCGGCGTCGATGAGCTGGACGCTGACGCGCATCCGGTGACCGACGCGCTGAACGCTGCCCTCCAGGACATAACGAACGTTCAACTCGCGGCCGATCTGCTTCAGATCGACGTGCTTGCCCTTATAGGTGAAGGCCGTATTGCGCCCGATCACGAAATCACTGATGCGCGACAAATCGGTGGTCAGGCTCTCGGTCACGCCATCGACGAAATACTCCTGTTCGGGATCGCCGCCGATATTGGCGAAGGGCAGGACCACGATGGAGAAATGCGGCGGCCCCTGCTTGTTCGGGGCGGAGGCTGCGGGGGCGGGCGCTGCGGCTTCTGAGCCGGGCTTCAGCGCATAGACCCTCATCGGTCTCGCGATGTTCTTGAGCCCCCTCTCGCCGAGATCGACGAATTCGTGCTTCAGCTTTTCGGGCGCCTGCCGATAAGCGTCTTCCGACAGACATATCCCGCCCGGCTCGGCGATCCCCTCCAATCGCGCAGCGATATTGACGCCGTCGCCCATGAGGTCGCCGTCGGCCTCCTCGATCACATCGCCCAGGTGAACGCCGATACGGAACGCGATGCGCCGATCTTGCGGCACGCCCGCGTTGCGTTCCACCATGCCGCTCTGAATTTCGATTGCGCAGCGCACCGCGTCGACCACGCTGCGGAACTCGACGAGAGCGCCGTCGCCGGTGCGCTTGACGACGCGGCCATGATGAACGGCGACTGTCGGGTCGATCAGGTCGCTGCGCAGCGCCCTGAGCCGCGCCAGAGTGCGATCCTCGTCCGCCCCGGCAAGCCGGCTGTAGCCGACCACGTCGGCGGCCAGGATCGCCGCAAGTTTCCGGGTTTCGCTCATGCCGTCGCCTCGCGCCTTGACGAGACTATCATAAACGATGCGTCTGCGCCCTTGCGTGGAACGACACGCCGTGCCAGGCCGTCGCACGAGGCGAGGCCGGGCGCGCCGGGAGGGACCGCCGATGGACGGCACAGCAAAAAGCATTGAGCCGATCGTCATCGACGAGGCTGACGCGCCGCGCGACGGCTGGGACGATTCCGTGCGGGGCCGGATCCATTGGCGCACCCTGTTTTCACAGGGGCTGACGCTGTCGGCCGGCATGACCTGCGGCGTCGCCGAACTTGAGCCCGGCGACTGGCTCGGCCTGCATCGCCACGCGCCGCCGGAAGTCTACTACGTGTTCGCCGGCGCCGGGATCATGAGTCTCGACGGAAAGGAGATCGCGGTGAAGGCGGGCGCGGCTGTGTTCATTCCCGGCATGGCGGAGCACGGAATCCGCCAGACGGGGACCGGGGTTTTGCGGCTCTTTTATGCTTTTCCGGTCGATTCGTTCGATAACGTGGAATATTTGTTCCTCGCGCGCATAGCGCGCACGCAGCGGCGCCCGGGCGCCGCGATGGCGGTCGCGCCGACCGAGGCCTGCATCCGGGTGATCCAAACGCATGTCCATGACTGGCTCGAACGACGTCGCCGCCCCGGGCCGCGAATGCGGCGCCTGCACAATGTGCTGCAAGGTCTATACCTTCCCGGAAATCGCCAAGCCGGCGGGAGTCTGGTGCCGGCACTGCACGCCGGGCAGGGGCTGCGCGATCCACGACGCTCTGCCCGGCCAGTGCCGGGAGTTCTTCTGTTTGTGGATGACGGATGGGACAATCCGCCCGGAATGGCGGCCGGACCGGGCCAAGTTCGTGCTGACGGTGTTCCCGCAAAACGGCTGGGTCTACGGCCAGGTCGATCCCGGCGCGCCGGCCGCCTGGCGCCGGGCGCCCTATTACGACGGGCTCCGGGCGATGGCCAGGGCTCTGCTCGAGCAGCGCCGCCATCTCATCATGTTCGTCGGCGAGGAGGCGACGCTGGTCATGCCCGAGGATGCCGTCCCGCTCGGCCGGATGACCGCCGAGGACAGCTTCCGCATCGAACAGGTCTTCGGCCTCAACGGCCCGACCTGGCGCGCAACGAGGGTCTGAACGCGAGGGCCGCGGCGCTGGACGCAGGACTCCCCACGCACTATTTTTCCGGCCAATTCCGGCCGGAGACGCGGCCGGAGCATTCGGGACAGCCGAAAGGACAGAAAAATTGCGACGTTTGCTTCTTGTAACCGGCATGTGTCTGGGCTTTGTCGCGCCGAGCCTTGCCGATCCGGCCGAAACCGCGATCCCCGCCACGATGCGTCGACTGCCGAGCGTGAAGTCGCGGATCGTGCAGCACATTCCCGCCAACGCCGAGATCGACGTCTCGCATTGCGCCGGCGGCTGGTGCTATGGCTCGTGGCGCAATCTCTTTGGCTACATTCCGGCCCGGGCGGTCGCGGCCGGGCCGCCGCCCGACGGCGGCTTCCCGCCGGTCGCCATGGCGCCTCCGCCGGTCGTCGTCGCCCCGGCGTTTGGCTGGGGCGGGCCCTATGTAGGGGCTACGTGGGGTTACGGCTGGCGCCGCTGGTAGGACTGAAGCGCCCGGCGGGCGAGACCCTACCCAGGCGGGTCGGAGGCCCTTATATGTCGCCGCGATCCCTGATTTTAAGGAGACGCATCGCGTGACTGCGACCAACGCGGCCGAGAAGATCCCCGTCACCGTCCTCACCGGCTACCTCGGCGCCGGCAAGACGACGCTGCTCAACCGCATCCTCAGCGAGCCGCACGGCAAGCGCTATGCGGTCGTCGTCAACGAATTCGGCGAGATCGGCATCGACAATGAGCTGGTGATCGGCGCCGACGAGGAAGTGTTCGAGATGAACAACGGCTGCATCTGCTGCACCGTGCGCGGCGACCTCATCCGCATCATCGAAGGCTTGATGAAGCGCAAGGGCAGGTTCGACGCGATCATCGTCGAGACGACCGGCCTCGCCGATCCGGCGCCGGTGGCGCAGACCTTCTTCGTCGACGAGGACGTGCAGAAAGCGGCGCGGCTCGACGCGGTCGTGACCGTCGCCGACGCCAAATGGCTCGCCGCGCGGCTGCGCGACGCGCCCGAGGCCAAGAACCAGATCGCCTTCGCCGACGTCATCATCATCAACAAGACCGACCTTGTCTCCCCCGCCGAATTGCGCGAGGTCGAGGCGCGCATCCGCGCGATCAACCCTTACGCCTCGCTGCACCGGGCCGAAAAGTGCGACGTCGCGCTTGGCGACGTGCTCGAGCGCCGCGCGTTCGATCTCGACCGCATCCTGGACATCGAGCCCGACTTCCTGGTCGCCGAAGATCACGACCACGATCACGATCACGGGCACGGCGACGATCGCCATCATCATGATCATCACGGCCTCAAGCACTATCACGACGAGCACATGCAGTCGGTCGCGATCAGGCTCGACGGCGACGTCGATCCCGCGAAATTCATGCCCTGGATCAACCGCGTCACCCAGGAGCAGGGCCCCAACATCCTGCGCTGCAAGGGCATCGTGGCGATGAAGGGGGACCCCAAGCGCTTCGTGTTCCAAGGCGTGCACATGATGCTCGACGGCGATTCGCAGCGCGAGTGGAAGCCGGACGAGAAGCGCGAGTCGAAGGTCGTCTTCATCGGCCGCGATCTCGAAGAGGAGGATATCCGCAACGGGTTTCTCGCCTGTGCGGCGTGACCGCCGCCACAATCCATCGCTCCGGCCCTCTCCCGCGAGCGGGAGAGGGGGCGCGTCCCGGCGAAGTCGGCCCGACGAGGGCGTTTCGGGACGCGCGGCCGGTTTCTTTGCCGTCGCCGCATGACCGAAGCCCAGGCCAAAACCTCCCTTGCCCAGCATGTGCGGCCGTTCCAGGCGGGCGCGCATGTCGTGGCCGCCGCCTTCATCGACGACGCGCCGACGCTCGCGCTCGCCGACGGCGCGGTTCTCCTCGGCGAGCCGAACGAACAAAAGCGTGTCGTCGCGCATGGCGACGCCGCGATCCTGTCCGCGGTCAGCGACGGCAAGACATTGCTGACCGGGGGCGACGACGGGCGCGTGGCGGCGTTGGGCGCCGACGCCGTCGTCCGGGAGATCGCCGATGAGAAGGGCCGCTGGATCGACGCTCTCGCTTTGCGCGGACAGGCGTTCGCCTGGAGCGCGGGCAAAAAGGTCAGCGCCCGCGACGGGGCCGGGGCGGTGAAGGTCTGGAGCGCGCCGACGACCGCGCGCGGTCTCGCCTTTCAGCCCAAGGGATATCGCCTCGCGGCCGCGCATTACAACGGCGTCACCCTCTGGTTTCCCAAGGTCGAGGGGGAACCGCAGACACTGGAATGGAAGGGCGCGCATCTGGACGCGACCTTCTCGCCCGACGGGCGCTTTCTCGTCTCGTCGATGCAGGAGAACGCGCTGCACGGCTGGCGGATCGCCGATCAGCGCAACATGCGGATGACCGGCTATCCGGGCAAGACGCGCTCGCTCTCGTGGTCGCACGACGGAGCGTGGCTGGCGACTTCCGGCGCCGACGCCGCGATCGTGTGGCCGTTCAAGGACAAGGACGGGCCGATGGGCAAAGCGCCGCGAGAATGCGGCGTCCGTGAGGCGCGAGTGACCAAGGTCGCTTTCCATCCGCGCGCCCTGGTCGTCGCCATCGGCTACGCCGACGGACTCGTGTTCCTCTGCCGGCTCGCCGACGCGGCCGAGATTCTGGTGCGTCCCCCGGGCGACGGCCCGATCAGCGCGCTCAGCTGGGACGCGACCGGCGCGCGCCTTCTGTTTGGCCTCGAGTTCCGGCGAAGCGGGTGTTCTGACCTTGCCCGCTTGATCAGAACAAAGTGGAGAACCCAGACGCCAGGCAACCCGATGGCGGCGCAGCCGCCGCTTCGCGCGGGCGCACTGGAATCGAAGAATCGCGGCGGGGGAGCCGCAACGCCAACTGTTGCCAAGGCGAATTGAACAGTCAATCCTCGCGCGCGAGCGTAGTCGTGTAGGGCGGGCCATGAGCGAGGCCTATATTGGAGTGGACGTGGGCACGGGCAGCGCCCGCGCCGGTGTGTTCAGTGCGGCGGGTGCGCTCATCGCCAGCGCCAAGCGCGCGATCGCAATCTGGCGCGAGCCGGAAAATATCGTCGAGCAATCCTCGGACGATATCTGGCGCGCGGTCACGGCCGCCGTGCACGAAGCGGTCGACGCTTCGGGGCTGCCGTCTCGGGCGTTCGCCGGTATGGGATTCGCCGCGACCTGTTCGCTGGTCGTGCTTGACCCCGACGGCCGCCCCCTGTCGGT
The DNA here is from genome assembly GCA_963784805.1 of uncultured Alphaproteobacteria bacterium. GTDB lineage: Bacteria > Pseudomonadota > Alphaproteobacteria > Rhizobiales > Beijerinckiaceae > Roseiarcus. The sequence goes on along the minus strand of CAWASR010000023.1, from coordinate 90,139 downwards.
CAGCCCGACCAACGCGCCTGAGCGCGACGTGATGGTGTGGATGGATCACCGCGCGGTCGCGGACGCTGATCGAATCAATGCGGGCGGCCACGAGGCGCTGCACTATGTCGGCGGCAGCATCTCCCCGGAGATGCAGGCCCCCAAGCTCGCCTGGCTCGCCCGGCGAAAGCCAGAAACCATGGCCATGGCCGGGCATTTCTTCAATCTGACCGATTACCTCACGTGGCGGGCGTCCGGCGCCCTTCAGCGTTCGACCTGCACCGTCGCCTGCAAATTCGCCTATCTCGCGCATGAGAGGCGCTGGGACTGCGATTTTTTCGACAGTGTCGGGCTCGGCGTGCTGAAGAACGACAATTTCGCCCGCATTGGCGCGGAAGTGGTCGAGCCGGGGTTTGCGCTCGGCCGGGGATTGACCGCAGAGGCCGCGCTCGCGATGGGGCTGCAGGCGGGAACCCCGGTCGGGGCGGGCGTCATCGACGCCCACGCGGGGGCCCTCGGCACGATCGGCGCGAGCGAGGGCGGAAGGGTCGCCGATCCGCGACGCCGCCTCGCGCTGATCCTCGGCACTTCGGCCACTTGCATGGCGGTTTCGGACGAGCCTCGCTTCATCGGCACGTTCTGGGGACCGCACTATTCCGTGCTCACGCCCGGCCAGTGGCTGATCGAAGGCGGCCAATCGGCGTTCGGGGCGGCGATCGACCATCTGCTGCGGATTCATCCGGCCTTCGGAGAATTGTCGGCGCGGGCGGGAGCGGGCGCGCTAGAAGCGCTGGAAAAGGACATCCTCGCCCGCTCCGGCGGGCTGTCGCAGGCGGCGCGGATCGCCGGGGAGCTGCATGTGTTGCCGGATTTCCTCGGCAACCGAACGCCTTTCGCCGATGCTACGGCACGGGGCGGCGTTGTGGGACTGGATCTGCGCCAGGACGCGGCGAGCCTGCAAGAGCTCTATGTCGCGGGCCTATGCGGCCTCGCCTACGAGATCGCCGGGATCATCGGCGAGTTCGAACGCGCCGGCTACCAATTCGAGACGCTGGTCGTCAGCGGCGGCGCGTCGGGCAGCGCCCTGGTCCGGCAGATCATCGCCGACGCCTGCGGCAAGACGGTCGGCGCGCCCCGGACGCCGGAGCCGGTGCTGCTCGGCTCAGCGATGATCGGAGCGGTCGCCGCCCGCCGGCGCACGATGGCCACGGCGATGTCGTCGATGTCGGCGCTCGCCGAGTTCGCCATGCCCGCGGGCGGCGAAATCGCGGCGTTTCATGACCGCAAGCGGCGCGCCTTCGAGATCCTGCGGCGGGCCGAACGCCAGATCCGCGATACGATGCGCGAGAGGCGCTGGCCCAGGGTCGTCATATTCGATTGCGACGGCGTGCTGGTCGACAGCGAAGTGATCGCGCTCGCGGTCACCCGCCGCAGACTGGGCGAGGTCGGCATCAGTCTCAGCGACGAGGAGACGCGCCAGCGCTTTCTCGGGCAGCGCTTCGAGACAGTCGTCGGCCGGGTTGAAGCCGAACTCGGGGCCTCCCTGCCTAAGGAGTTCCCCGACGATCTGTCGCGCGAGATCCTCGCGACTTTCGAGCGCGAACTGAAAGGCGTCGAGGGGGTCCGCCAGGCGGTCGGCGGACTGAGCGCGCGGGTTTGCGTCGCGTCCTCGAGCGCGCCGGAGCGGCTGCGGTTCGCGCTTCGCGTCACCGGCTACGAGACGCTGTTCGCGCCGCACATCTTTTCGGCGAGCGAGGTGGCGCGCGGCAAGCCCTATCCCGATCTCTTCCTCCACGCGGCGAGCGCGATGGGCGCGGAAGCCCAGGATTGCCTCGTGATCGAGGACAGCGTCGCCGGGGTCGTGGCCGCCCGCGCGGCCGGAATGGCGGTGTTCGGATTTGTCGGCGGCAGCCACTTCTCGCGCCTCGACGAAGGGGCGGATTTGACCGCCGCTGGAGCGGAACTCATTTTTGACGACATGGCGAAGTTGCCGGAAATCGTGGCGTCGCGGCTGGCGCCGGCGGCGATGCCGAAGGCGGGTTGAGCGATGGCGCGCAAGGCGGATCACGACGATCTGAGGCTCGACGAGGCGGCGCGCGCGGGCTGGCTCTATTACGTCGCCGGCAACACGCAGGACGAGATCGCGCGCAAGCTCGGAATTTCGCGCCAGGCGGCGCAGCGGCTGGTTTCGCTGGCGATCAGCGAGCGGCTCATCAAGGTCAGGCTCGATCACCCGATCGCGCGCTGCATGGAGCTCGCCGCCGCGCTGAAGCTTCGCTACGACCTGCGCTTCTGCGAAATCGCGCCGACCGATCCGGACTCGGCCTCCTCGACGCTCGGCATCGCCCAGGTCGCCGCCGCGGAGTTCGAACGCTGGCTGCGCCGCCCGGAGCCGACGGTCATCGGCATCGGCACCGGCCGCACGATGCGCGCCGTCGCCGACCAACTGCCGGCGATGGAATGCCCGCAGCACAAGCTGGTCGCGCTTGTCGGCACCACCAAGACCGACGGCTCGGCTTCGTTTTACGATGTCATCATCCGCGTTTCCGACACGGTGCGCGCGCCCCACTATCCGATGCCGCTGCCGGTCATCGCGCGCACGGTCGAGGAGCGCGAGTTGCTGACAAGCCTGTCCTCGGTGCGCAGCCTGTTCGATCTCGTCGAGCGCACCGACGTCAGTTTCGTCGGCGTCGGCTCGATCGGCGATTCCGGGCCGCTGGTGCAGGACGGCATCATCACCCGTCAGGAGGCCGAGGCCCTGCGTCAGGCCGGGGCGGTCGGAGAGATCACCGGCTGGGCGTTCGACGCCACGGGCCGGGTTCTGACCGAGGGGGTCAACCAGCGCGTGGCGGCGGCGCCGATTCGGCGGGCGGCCAATCGGCTGGTCGTCGGCGTCGCGATGGGGCCGTCGCGCCGCGCTCCGCTGCGCGGGGCGCTCGCCGGAGGGCTCATTTCCGGCTTGGTCACCGATGAGTCGACGGCGGAATATCTTCTGCAGCGATGAAGGATTCTTCGAGGCAAAGTGTCTTTATTTCATATATTTAGAGATATATCGCACTGCACATTGTGCGACGCAGCGACGATTTTGGGTTGACTCCGATTCTTTGTTGTGGCGAATATTCGCCCGCAAGTTTGGCAAATGCCCATTTGGCATTGCATCACCGGAGGATACGCTATGAAGGTTCTCGTGAAGGGCCTGCTCGGGGCGGTCACGCTCGCGAGCTTCTCGCTACCCGCTTACGCCGAGACATTGACGATCGCCACCGTCAACAATGGCGACATGATCCGCATGCAGGGGCTCACGAGCGATTTCACCAAGGCCAATCCCGACATCAAGCTCAACTGGGTCACGCTTGAAGAGAACGTTTTGCGTCAGAAAGTGACGACAGACATCGCCACCAAGGCTGGCCAGTTCGACGTTCTGACCATCGGCACCTACGAGGTCCCGATCTGGGGCAAGAAGGGCTGGCTCGACCCGCTCGACAAGCTCGGCGCCGACTACGACGTCAACGACCTTTTGCCCGCGATCCGCGCCGGGCTGACGGTCGACAAGAAGCTCTACGCCGCGCCGTTTTACGGCGAGAGCTCCTTCACCATGTATCGCACCGACCTGATGGACAAGGCCGGCCTCAAGATGCCCGAAAAGCCGACTTGGGACTTCATCAAACAGGCGGCGGACAAGATGACCGACAAGGCCGCCGGGGTTTATGGGATCTGCCTGCGCGGCAAGGCCGGGTGGGGCGAGAACATGGCCTTCCTGACTGCGATGTCCAACTCCTTCGGCGCGCGCTGGTTCGACGAAAAATGGATCCCGCAGTTCAATACGGACCCCTGGAAGAAGACGCTGGACTTCTACGTCGCTCTGATGAAGGCCGACGGACCTCCCGGCGCTTCGTCGAACGGCTTCAACGAGAACCTCGCGCTGTTCAATGACGGCAAATGCGGAATGTGGATCGACGCCACCGTCGCGGCCGGATTCGTGACCGATCCGAAGCAATCGAAGGTGGCCAAGGACGTCGGATTCGCGCTCGCGCCGAACGACGGACTTGGGAAGAACGCCAACTGGCTCTGGGCGTGGTCGCTCGCGGTTCCGGCCGGCTCGAAAAAGGTCGCGGACGCGGAGAAGTTCATTTCCTGGGCGACGAGCAAGCACTATACGGAGCTTGTCGCGGCCAAGGACGGCTGGGCTCGCGTGCCGCCCGGGACGCGCACCTCACTCTATAACAACCCCGAGTATCAGAAGGCGGCGCCCTGGGCCAAGCTCACGCTCGAATCGATCGACTCAGCGGATCCGGACCATCCGAGCGTGAAGCCGGTTCCCTATACGGGCGTGCAGTTCGTGGCGATCCCGGAATTCCAGGGAATCGCGACCGACGTCGGGCAGGACTTCTCGGCTGCGCTCGCGGGAACGATGACCGTCGACCAGGCGCTTGCCAAGGCGCAGGCCAGCACCGAGTCGGCGATGAAGAGAGCCGGCTACATCAAGTAAGCCGTTAGCGCCTCGCGCCTCGCGAGCGGTTTCGCGCGGCGCGCCTCAAAGGGGGACGTCCTCCCCGTCCCCTCCCCCTCCTCGATCACGAGGAGGGGGATTAGGGAGAGTGTTGATAGACCAGCGGCCAGACGCGGATCCTAAGTCAAGGACTCGTCGGCGCCTCGCTTTAGTTGCGAGGCCGAAAACGGCCTGGGCTCAACGCCCGGCGGACAATCGGTCAACGCGTGTCACGGACGCGGGAGGCGACAGGGATGGCGACGCAGCAAACGACAACGGCGGGCCGCGTTCTCATGGCGCCATCGGTCATCCTGCTGTTCGTGTGGATGATCGTGCCGCTGGCAATGACGCTGTATTTTTCGGCGCTGCATTACAGCCTGCTCGATCCGGGCAACATCAGATTTATCGGGTTTGCGAACTACACGTACTTTCTTTCCGACCCGAACTTTCTGACCGCGCTGTACAATACCCTCATCCTCGTCGTTTCCGTGCTGGTGATCAGCATTTGCGGCGGCCTGCTGGTCGCGCTGCTGATGGATCAGCCTGTATTCGGGCAGAACATCCTGCGGCTGATGGTGATCGCCCCGTTCTTCGTCATGCCGACGGTGAGCGCGCTGGTGTGGAAGAACCTGCTGATGAACCCGGTCTCCGGGCTCTTCGCCTGGATTTCGATCAAATTCGGCCTGACCCCGATCGACTGGTTCACTCACTGGCCGATGGTTTCGGTGATCCTGATCGTGTCGTGGGAATGGCTGCCTTTCGCCAGTCTCATTCTGCTGACCGCTCTGCAGTCGCTCGACGAAGAGCAGAAGGAGGCCGCCTCGCTCGACGGCGCCGGTCCGTTCTCCTACTTTGGCTATATCGTGCTGCCGCACATTTCGCGCGCGATCACGGTCGTGATTCTGATCGAGACCATTTTCCTTCTCAGCGTGTTCGCCGAAATCCTGGTCACCACCTCTGGAGGGCCGGGCGTCGCCACGACCAACATCACCTTTCTCGTCTACAAGCTGGCGCTGCTCGATTTCGACGTCGGAGGCGCTTCGGCGGGCGGCATCGTCGCCGTCGTGCTCGCCAATATCGTCGCGATATTCCTGATGCGCATCATCGGCAAGAACCTGGAGGGCTGAGCGATGGCGTTGAAGCAATCGATGCGCAAGCGGGTCGGCGTTACGGTTCTCGCCTGGGTCGTAGCCTTCCTCATCTTCTTTCCGATCCTGTGGACGTTTCTGACCAGCTTCAAGACCGAACTCGACGCTTTCTCCATGCCGCCGAAGTTCCTGTTTTTTCATTGGACGACGGAGAACTACATCGAGGTGCAGCATCGGTCGGATTATCTGCGCTTCGCCTACAATTCGATCGTGCTCTCGATTGGCTCCAATGTGATCGGCCTCCTGATCGCCGTTCCCGCCGCCTGGTCGATGGCGTTCGCGCCGGGCAAGTGGACCAAGGACATCTTGATGTGGATGCTGTCGACCAAGATGATGCCCGGCGTCGGCGTGCTGGTGCCGATCTATTTGTTGTTCCGCGACGCCCATCTCCTGGACAACAAGCTCGGCATCGGCCTCATTCTGATGCTGATGAACCTGCCGATTCTGGTGTGGATGCTCTACACCTATTTCAAGGAAATCCCGGTCGACATCCTGGAGGCCGCGCGCATGGATGGCGCTTCACTCCTCAACGAAATTATCTATGTGCTGACCCCGATGGCGGTGCCCGGCATCGCCTCGACGATGCTGCTGGCGATTATCCTGTCGTGGAACGAGGCCTTCTGGACCCTCAATCTGACCACGTCCCAGGCAGCGCCGTTGCCGGTCTTCATCGCATCCTACTCGGCGCCGGAGGGCCTGTTCTGGGCCAAGCTGTCGGCCGCCTCCACCCTCGCGATCGCGCCCATCCTCATCCTCGGCTGGTTCTCGCAGAAGCAGCTGGTCCGAGGCTTGACGTTCGGCGCGGTGAAGTGAACTAGGCAATAGGGATTAAGCGATCATGGGCAGCATCCAACTGAAGTCCGTGCGCAAGGCGTTCGGCGCCGTCAACGTCATCAACGGCGTCGATCTCAGCATCGACGACGGCGAGTTCGCGGTCTTCGTCGGGCCGTCGGGTTGCGGCAAGTCGACGCTGCTGCGGCTCATCGCCGGCCTCGAGGACGTCACCTCCGGACAGGTGCTGATCGACGCCAAGGACATGACCAGCGTTGGCCCTTCGAAGCGGGGTCTGGCGATGGTGTTCCAGTCCTACGCGCTCTATCCGCACATGAGCGTGCGCAACAACATCGCCTTCGCGCTCAAGATGGCCGGGCAGAGCGCCGACATGATCGAACAGAAGGTGCGCAAGGCGGCGACGACGCTCAATCTCACCGACTATCTCGACCGCAAGCCGCGCCAGCTCTCGGGCGGCCAGCGCCAGCGCGTCGCCATCGGCCGCGCCATCGTGCGCGAGCCCAAGGCGTTCCTGTTCGACGAGCCGCTCTCGAACCTCGACGCGGCCTTGCGGGTTCAGATGCGGGTCGAGATCGGCGAACTTCACGAGGTCCTCAAGACGACGATGGTCTACGTCACCCACGACCAGGTCGAGGCGATGACGATGGCCAATAAGATCGTGGTGCTCGACCGGGGCTCGGTCGCCCAGGTCGGCACGCCGCTCGAACTCTACAACAGGCCGAACGGCCTGTTCGTCGCCGGCTTCATCGGCTCGCCGACCATGAACCTGATCACCGGCGCCCCGGCGGCCAAGCGTGGCGCGACGACAATCGGAATTCGGCCCGAGCACGCCGACGTTTCGACCACCGCCGGAGAGTGGCCGGCGAAGGTTCGCCTTGCCGAGCACCTCGGCTCCGACACCTTCGTGCACGCGGACGCCGATGGGATCGGACCCTTGACCTTGCGCCTAGAAGGCGAGGCGGCGCTGAAGGCAGGCCAGGACATCTTCGTGACGCCGCGCGAGGCGCACCTGCATCGTTTCGACAAGGATGGCAAGCGGATCGGCTGATCCGGGGCCAGCGACGCGGCGCGGACGCGTTCGCCTGTAGGATAACGCGCCGCGATGGCGCCATCTCAAGGCGGTCTGGCAGAGACCGGTGGATACAGGATCATGAGCGTCAAACTTTCCGCTGCCGCCCTGGCGCAGATTCCGCCGGAATCTCGGTTCCGAGCTATCGGCGCGCCGGTCTCAGCGCGGGCATTCTTCACTTCGGCGTCGGCAATTTTCATCGGGCTCATCAAGCAGTCTATCTTGACGAGCTTTTCGCCGCCGGGCTCGATCACGATTGGGCGATCGTCGGCGCCGGCGTGCGCGACGCCGATATGGTCGTGCGGGAAAAGCTCAGCAGGCAGGACTGGCTGACCACCGTTGTCGCGCAAGAGGCGCATTCAACCAATGTGCGCGTCACCGGGCCGATGATCGATTTCGTCAAGCCGTTTGATGTCGCCGCGAATCTCGATATGCTCGCGCGTCCGCAGGTGCGCATCGTCTCGCTGACCGTCACCGAGGGCGGATATTATATCTCGCCCGCGACGCAAAAATTCGACTCGAAGCACCCCGACATCGAAGCCGACGCCCGTCATGTCGACGCGCCGAAGACGGTGTTCGGGCTGATCGCCGCCGGGCTCAGGCGCCGCCGCGCGGCCGGCGTCGCGCCATTTACGGTTATGTCGTGCGACAACATTCCCGGCAATGGCCACGTCTGCGAAAACGCGGTCGCGGGCCTCGCTGAGCTCGCCGATCCCGAACTCGCGCGCTGGATTCGGGCCAATGTCGCCTTTCCCAATTCCATGGTCGACCGCATCACGCCGGCGACGACCGACCGCGAACGCGCCTTTCTGCGCGACACATACGGCCTCGAGGATGAGTGGCCCGTCTTCTGCGAGGAGTTTCGCCAGTGGGTGGTGGAAGACAGGTTTCCAGCGGGACGGCCAGCGCTGGAGACGGTCGGCGTGACTTTCACTTCGGATGTCGCGCCGTACGAGTTCATGAAGATCCGCATCCTCAACGGCGGACACGCCGCGATCGCCTATCCCGCCGGGCTCATTGACATCCATTTTGTCCATGAAGCTATGGATGACCCGCAGATCAGCGCGTTTCTTGCGGCGTTGACCAACCGCGAAATCCTGTCCGTCGTGCCGCCGCCCCCTCAGGTCGACCTCGAGGCCTATCGGTCGAAAGTGGCCGAGCGCTTCGCCAATCCGAAGATTGGCGACACCATCACCCGCCTCTGCTTCGACGGCTCGAACCGGCAGCCCAAGTTCATTCTTCCGACCGCCGCCGATCGCCTGAAAGCAGGCGCCAGCGTCAAGGGCCTGGCGCTCGTTTCGGCTCTGTGGTGCCGCTATTGCTACGGTGAAACCGAAGGCGGCAAGACCATCCCGCCGAACGATCCGAGCTGGGAGCGCCTGCAGGCTGCGGCGAAGGCCGCGCGCTCCGATCCCGCCGCCTTTCTGGCGATGCGCGACACCTTCGGGGACCTCGCCCAAAATCCGGCCTACGTCAGCGCGTTTTCGAGCGCGCTGAGGTCGCTGTGGGGGCAGGGGGTTCGGGCGACGTTGGCGGAATATTTGCGAGAGGCGCCCTGAGACGAGGCGGCGCCGCGACGCCGGCGTTTTCTAAGCATAGTCGGAGGAACGCAGAATTGAAGCTCAAGGACAAAATCGCCATCGCCGGCGGCGGCGCGCGCGGCATTGGCGAAGCGATCGTGCGCGCCTATGCCGCCGAGGGCGGGCATGTCGCGGTCGCCGGCGTAGAGACGGCCCCAGACGCTGAATATCGACGGCGGCGACTGGATGAGCTGAAGCGTAAGTCTGGAGACGTCAGGTCATGTATCTCGATCGCTTCAATCTGACGGGCCGGGTCGCGGTCGTCACCGGCGGCGGGCAGGGGATCGGCCTTTCCTGCGTCGAGGCGCTTAGCGAGGCGGGCGCCCACGTCTACATCGCCGACCGCAACCTCAAGACGGCGACGGAAGCCAAGGCGGCGATGAAAGCCAAGGGTTATGAGACCGGCGTGATCGAAATGGAGGTGACGGATTCGAGGCAGGTCGACGCGGGCGCAGCGAGAATAATGAAAGAGAAAGGCCGTGTTGATATCCTCGTCTGCAACGCAGGGATCGCGCGTTCCGAAACCGCGGCGGAGGACGTGACCGACGAACACTGGCTCAACGTCGTCGACGTCAATCTCAACGGGTTGTTCTGGTGTTGCCGGGCCTTCGGCAGACATATGCTGGCGGCCGGGCGCGGGTCGATCGTCAATATCGGCTCCATGTCGGGCTTCATCGTCAACAAGCCGCAGCCGCAGGCCTATTACAACGCCTCGAAGGCGGGCGTGCATCACCTGACGAAATCGCTCGCGGCCGAGTGGGGCGCGCGGGGAGTCCGCGTCAACGCGGTTGCTCCAACATATATCGAAACGCCTTTGACTGCTTTCGCCAGGGCGAACAAACCGATGTTCGACGCCTGGATCGAGGGCACGCCGATGGCGCGCATCGGCGAGCCCGACGAGGTCGCGGCGGTGGTGCTGTTTCTCGCATCCGACGCGGCGAGCCTGATGACCGGATCGATCGTGCGGGTGGACGGCGGCTATACGTGCTGGTGAGCGTTTCTCGTTCGAGGCAAGGGGACGGCGGGTCATGGACCTAGGGCTTTCGAACAAAGTCGCCCTCATTACCGGCGGCAGCGTCGGGATCGGCTTGGCGATCGCGGAAGGCCTGGCCGCGGAGGGCGTCAGCCTTGTGCTCGGAGCGCGTGGCGCCGACCGCGTCCAGGCGGAAGCGCGGCGGATCGCGAGCGAGTTCGGCGTGCGGGCGGAAGGGGTCGCCTGCGACGTGGCGACGCGCGCGGGGACCGACGCTCTGATCGGAACGGTCGAAAGGGCTTTCGGCGGCGCCGACATTCTCATCAACAACGCCGGCGCCGGCAGTAACGAGACGGTGATGGAAGCGCCGGACGAGAAGTGGCAGGCTTATTGGGACTTGCATGTGATGGCGGCGGTCAGGCTTGCGCGGGGCCTTGCGCCGATGATGAAGAGTTGCGGCGGCGGCGTCATTCTGCACAACGCCTCGATCTGCGCCGCCCAGCCTCTGTGGTACGAGCCGATCTACAACACGACCAAAGCGGCGCTGATGATGTTCTCGAAGGCGCTGTCGACGGAACTCGTCGACGACAACATTAGGGTCAATTGCGTCAACCCCGGCCTCATCCTCACGCCCGACTGGATCAAGACGGCGAAGGAGCTGACGGCCGACAAGGGCGGCGACTGGCAGGCCTATCTCGACGGCGTCGCCCGCGAATACGCGCCGATCAAGCGCTTCGCGACGCCGCGCGAGCTCGCGAACTTCTTCGTCTTCCTCTGCTCGGAACGCGCGAGCTATTCGGTCGGCTCGACCTATTTCGTCGATGGCGGGATGCTGAGGACGGTGTGACCCGGCTCGCGTCGGTTCGTCGGCGGTCAAATGGCCAGTCAAGATCGTTGGCCGCCGCCGTGGCCGGCTCCGCCTCCGCAGAAAAGCCGGAACGCCGAGCGACGCGACCGTGTCGATCGCCGCCAGGCCTCCAATTCCTGAGCGTTCCTTGATTTGGATGCGTCCGTCCTTAACGACGAACGCGCGCGGATGCTTCAGGACGAGATGAGCGTCCAGGTAGCGACCGCGACCAACCGAGACCCTTTCGTGCTGACGATCGTGACCGCGGCGCTTCCGCCGCCCGTTTTCGTGAGCGTCTTCTTCGGGATGAACACTAAAGGGCGCCCTTCTTCACCGAAGCGGACGACGGCGCACTGTACGCCGCCATTTTCCGCCATGTCGCGGCGCGCCTAGTCTATTTGCTGATCCGCCGTTACCGAAACCGGAGCTGACCGGCGCGCCGGGCGGGCCGCAAACGCGGCATGTCGCAGCGCGCGTCGCAAAACCGCGCCCGGGCGGCCGTCGCCGCCGCAGTCGGAATCGCTTTGTCTTTGCTGGGCGTTAGCGCCGGCCTAGCGGTCGGCGGCCGTTCGTTCCGCCTCGCCCGGCGCCAGCCGGATACGGTTGATGACCCCGAGCACGCCAGGAACGCCGCGCGCGTCCGACTCGGCGCACTGAGCCTGGTACGGCCGGTCCACCAGTCCGGACATCGTGACCCAACCGTTCTTCACCTCGACCTTTAACCGGTCTCGCGGAATCGCAAGGTCCCAGTGCAGGGCGTTCATCACCCCTACGCTAACCTCGTCGCTCTGCGCCATCATCGTCGGCCTCCTCTCCTCCAACTTCGGCACTTTAGAATTCAGATTTCTCTGGCCACGCTCGTAACGCGGTCGCTGACCGCCGCCATTGACGAGGATCAAATCCATAGCGGATTAGTTGAGCGGAAATTTGGCGGATTTCAATCCGACAAAATTGGCGAGGCCGGCGGACGGCGCGGCCGGATTGATCTAGCGTGGATCTAAGCAGCCAACCAGCGCCACGGGGCGCGCCATTATGGATGAAAATGGTGGCGCGGTGCGTCACCCCCGAAGGCATGCTCACGCCGCATAACGCCAACGCATCCTATGCTATTTTCATGGCAGGATTTCGGAAAAGTGGACACCGGTTTTCCAATAAAAATCCTGCTTCTTCAAGGGACTCCAAGCATGGTTTCGTTGGCTCGCCAATGAACCCATGGTTAGATCCGGGGCTGAGGACCGGACGCCGCTTCGCCGAGGACCGTCTCGTCGACGCTCATCGCATTGCCTCGCCAAACAAAGCCGTCGCTGGTCCAGCCCCGCGCCCAAAGCAACGGCAGAAGAAGGTCGCGAACGATCCAGGCCAGCGGGCTCGACCAGGTCAACGGCCATCCGGCTGCAAAAGCGAGGATCGCCTCGGCGGCGTACCAGAAGGCGGCCGCGAGCCCGGCGCAGAGGCTCGCGCCGAGCCCGAACATCGGCGCGGCCAGGGCTGCCGCGCCGATCGTCAGCAGGCTGGTCGTCAGGATTTCCGGGGCGAAATGCAGGGGAAACGTCGCCCGGCGCAACCGCGCCCATCGGGTCTGGCGCGACCATACGTCCTTCAGGCGCCGCGCGCCTAGAGGCTGCTGGAACGGCCCATCAACGAGATGGGCGTTCAATCCTTGAGCATGGATGAGTTTCGTGGCGGCCGCATCCTCCGCGATCTCGGCCCCCAACGCCTCAATACCGCCGCCGGCCTCAAGAACCTCGCGCCGCCACAGCATTGTCTTGCCCTGAGCGAAACCAAAGCCGAAAGCCTCGCCCGCATATTGCCAGCGCGCCTCATAGGTGTTGAGAAAACCGCACTCGACCACAGCGGCGAAAGTCTCGGGCCGCGCGCCGATCGGCGGCGCGCAGACTATGCCGGTGTTAGGACGCCAGCGTGAAAGCAGGCGCTGGATATAATCCACCGGCATCAGAACATTGGAATCGGCGATGATCACCCAATCGTTGCGCGCCGCCTTCCAGCCCTTCACCACATTGTTGAGCTTGGGATTCGCGCTGACCGAGTCATCGCCGATCAGCAGACGCGCCGGGCGCCCGGGTTGGCTTCGATCGCTCCGCGTACGAGCGGGGCGATCGGGTCGTCGGCTTCGGCAAGACAGAAAACAATCTCATAGTTTGGATAGTCGAGCGCGAAGATCGAGCGCAAGGTCTCGGGCGAGAACGGCTCGACGCCGCGCAAGGGCTGCACGATCGTGACCCCAGGCGCGTCCTTGGGGACTGGCGCCGGTCCCCCGCGTCGGGCGCAACGGCGCATCGCCAGCGCGATGCTGAGGGCATGAATCCCGGCGCCCGAAACGCAAATCCCCGCAGCCAAGGCGCTGATCGTCATGACTTCATCGTACCCACTCCATAAATCGGTGTCACACAATATTGCGGCGCTGGCGCGACGCTTCTATGAAAGCGAATGTCCCCGCCTCCGACTGTTCGTTTTGCGCCGTCGCCGACCGGGCGCATCCATATCGGCAACGCCCGCACCGCGCTGCTCAACTGGCTCTACGCCCGCCGGCACGGCGGCGCGTTTATTCTGCGCTTCGACGACACCGATCGCGAGCGCTCGAAGGCCGAATTCGCCGACGGGATCGAACGGGATCTCGAGTGGCTCGGAATCGCGCCCGATCGCGTGCGCCGGCAATCGGAGCGGATGGCGGCCTATGACGAGGCCGCCCAGAAACTCAAGACTGCGGGCCGCCTGTACCCGGCCTACGAGACCGCGGACGAACTCGACCGGCGCCGCAAGCGCCAGCAGGCGTTGGGCCGTCCGCCGGTCTATGACCGCGCGGCGCTTCGTCTGAGCGAGGCCGAACGGGCCGCGCTCGAAGCAGCGGGCCGCAGGCCGCATTGGCGTTTCCGGCTCGATCCGACGACCGTGCGCTGGGACGACATGGTGCGCGGGGAAAGCCACATCGACTGTGCATCGCTCTCCGATCCGGTGCTGCGGCGGGAGGACGGAACCTATCTCTACACCCTTCCTTCAGTGGTCGACGACATCGACTTCGGCGTCACTCACATCATCCGCGGCGAGGATCATGTCACCAACACGGCGGTGCAAATTCAGATTTTCGAAGCGCTCGCCGGCGCCGCGCCACGGTTCGGCCATCACAATCTGCTGACCGACGCCGGCGGCGAGGGGCTTTCCAAACGGACCGGCGCGCTGTCGATCGCCTCGCTGCGGGAACGAGGGGTCGAGGCGCTCGCGGTCGCGGCGCTCGCAGTTCTGGTCGGCTCGGCCCAGGCGGTTCGTCCCGTCGCCTCGCTCGACGAGCTTGCGGGCCTGGTCGAGCTTTCGCATCTGTCGCGTGGCGCGGCGCGATTCGACGACGCGGAACTCGACGCGCTCTCAGCCCGCACGCTGCATCAGTTGCCCTTCGCCTCGGTCGCCGACCGGCTGGCGGAGCTCGACGTCGCCGGACCGCGCGCGGAGGCCTTTTGGCTTGCGGTTCGCGGCAATCTTGTCCGCCTTGGCGAGGCTGCGGACTGGCGGCAGGTGGTGGAGGGAGACATCGCGCCGATCGTCGAGGATCGCGAATACCTCGAGGTTGCGGCCTCGCGCCTGCCCGTGGGCGCCTGGGATCAGACGACCTGGGCCGCGTGGACCAATGAACTCAAGGCGCTGACCGGCCGCAAGGGGCGCGCCCTGTTCCATCCCCTGCGCCTGGCGTTGACCGGCCGCCCCGCGGGGCCGGAACTGGCGGCGCTGCTGCCGTTGATCGGACGGGCTAGAGCGTTGGCGCGACTATCCGCACCTTCCGGGTGACCCCGTTCGGGCCCTTCTCCTCCACAGTCTGACCCTGGCTCAGGCCGTAGGCCGCGCCGTTCCGGCCGTCGCCGCGGGCGATGCCCGTGGTCTCGCGGCTGATCGTCGCCGCCTCCGCGCTCAGTACGGTGTCGGCGCCGTTGGCGTCGAGACCCGGCGCGGGCGTATCGATGGTTTGCCCCGTCGCTTTGGCGTTCGCTTTCGTGACCTTGGCCGCGGCGGCCTTCGACTTGGGGTCGGGGATCGGCCGCGCCATTTCGGCCGATTTTTCCGGGGTCACCAGGATGTCGTGCGATTCATGGCCGTATCTGGCTTCGGCCCCGGCCAGCGCGTCGGCCCAGCTCTGCCCCTTGCGGCGGCACGAGCAGGACGCGTCGTAGGTCTGCAGGTATTTGAGCGCATTGGGCATATCGACATAAGGCTCGCCCGTGGACGCGGACACGGCCTGATTGATCGTGCCGCCGAAGGGAAACGAGTAAAGCGCCACGTCCGTGTTGGGGCATAGCGAGCGGCAGACCTCCTCCAGGCTGTCGGCGCGGCTGCCGGCGCCCGAATAGGAGACAGGAAAGAAGCTGCCGTCGCAGGTGCGCACACAGACCGCATAGGAGCCGGCGCGCGCGTCGATCCCGCTTCTGTCGATGGGCTCCCCCTCCGGAGACGATAGGTCGGGATTTAGCGGCTCCATTTGGACGGGCGCGGGCCTGCCGCCGCCGAACAACGCTTCGAAGATATTGTGGGGCCCAGGCGGGGCGGCGCATTCGGCGTTAAACCGCGCCACCAACTGGGCGCGGCCGCCCGCGCCGCCGGCGCGAGCCTGCAGATCGGCGAGATTGGCCCGCATCCGCGAGATTTGCCCATTGATCTCGCCACACTGCGGCGGCGGGTCCGAGCCGAAAAACAGGAACTTGCGATTCTCGCAACCGAGCGAACGCGCGTAGGCGACCGTGCGCGACAATTCGGCGCGCTGACGCTCGACCGCCGCCTGAAGCTGTGCGCCCGGCCCGCTGCGAGACGCGGCCGCGATCGCCTGCTGGAGGCGAACGCACTCGGCGCTCTGCGCCAGAGCCTCGCCGCCGGTGAGCGCTGCGGCGAGCACCGCCGCCGCCGCGAGAAAAGTCCTGGTCGACCTCACTTTTAACAAGCCGGAGCCGTTCGTCATGCGTGCGTTCACCGATTCCATTCTGGTCAGTAGTCCTAGCCTGCCGAGATCCACATAATCTGGGTCTCTGAGCGCCCTCCAAAGGGTGCATCCGGTTAGAGTATTAGATCGCGGCGTGAGCATGGCGTCCGCGCAAGTCGAATTGGGCTGCCCTGTACGTTATTTGGGCGCGCGGCGCCAGACTTGAAGGTCAAATCGTGCCGCCCCCGGCGGATCTGCATAACAGGGGCTCTCCCTGGCCTCGCTTCGCCGGATCGGGCATAGTCAGCCGATGGCCGAGCCGGACGCAAGCGCGACCAACGCGCCCGAATTCACTGTCAGCGAACTGTCGAATACCCTCAAGCGCGCGATCGAGGACCGCTTCGGCTATGTGAGGGTGCGCGGCGAGGTTTCCGGCTATCGCGGACCGCATTCTTCCGGCCATGCCTATTTCTCGCTGAAAGACGACAGGGCGCGGCTCGACGCCGTCATCTGGCGCGCTTCGTTCCAACGCATGCGGGTCAAGCCGGAGGAGGGAGTCGAAGTCGTCGCGACCGGCAGGCTGACGACCTTCCCCGGCAAGTCGAGTTACCAAATCGTCATCGAGTTGCTCGAGCTCGCCGGCGTTGGCGCATTGATGGCGCTGCTCGAGGCCCGGCGCAGGAAGCTCGCCGAGGAGGGGCTGTTCGACGCCGCGCGGAAGCGCAAGGTTCCGTTTCTGCCGAAGGTCGTCGGCGTCGTCACCTCGCCGACAGGCGCGGTGATCCGCGACATTCTGCACCGGCTCGCCGACCGCTTTCCGGTCAGGGTCGTCGTCTGGCCGGTCCGCGTCCAGGGCGAGACTTCGGCGGCGGAGGTCGCCTCCGCGATCGAAGGCTTCAACGCCCTTGTCCAGGATGGCGCGCCTCCCCGGCCGGACGTTCTGATCGTCGCCCGCGGCGGCGGCTCGCTCGAAGACCTCTGGGGCTTCAACGAGGAGATCGTGGTCCGCGCGGCGGCGGCGAGCGCGATCCCGCTGATCGCCGCCGTCGGCCACGAGACCGACTGGACGCTGATCGATCATGCCGCCGACCTGCGCGCGCCGACCCCGACCGCGGCGGCCGAATTCGCCGTGCCGGTTCGCGCCGAGCTGATCGCGACGCTGGCCGAACTCGACGCTCGCCGCCGCGGCGCGATCCTGCGCTTCGCGCAAGCGCGGCGCGCGGACCTGCGCGCCCTCGCGCGCGCGCTGCCGAGCGGCGACGCGCTGGTTGAGGGCCCGCGTCAGCGCCTCGACCGCGCCGCCGATTCCCTGCTTGCGCGCCTGCGCGCCGCGCTCGACCAGCGCGCGCTTCTGGCCGCCGGGCTCGCCCGCCGCCTCGCGCGCCATTCGCCGCGCGCGCATCTGGCCGCCTTGCGCGAGCGCCTGGGCGGGCTCATCGGACGCCTCGCCCGGGTCGGTCCGGTTTTGACCGAGCGCCCGCGCAAGGCCGCCGAGGCCGCGACAAGGGCTTTCGCCCGCGAGACGGCGCTGCAGGCGCGGCGGCGTGGAGAACGCGCCGACGCGCTGGAGCGGCTGTCGCTGCGAATGGGCCGCGCCATCGCCGAGCGCCAGGAGGGCCGGCGCGCACGGCTGGCCACGGCGGCGCAATTGCTGGGCGCGGTCAGCTATCGCGGCGTACTGGCGCGCGGCTTCGCGCTGGTGCGCGACGAAGCCGGCGCGCCGCTGCGCCGCGCCGCCGAGATCAGCCCGTCGCAGCCGCTCCGGATCCAGTTCGCCGACGGCATCGTCGCGGCGGTCGCCAACGGACCGGCGTCGGCCGCGCCGCCAGCCTCGGGCCCGCCCGGGTCGACGCGGGCCAAACGCGCGCGCGCCCGGAGGAGCGGGGAAGGGCAGGGCAGGCTGTTCTGAATGGGCCGGCGTCGCCGCCGTCGCGCGCGACTTCGAAGCGATGCGGCCGGGCTGTCAGTCATATTGACTAAATAACATAATATGACTGGTTAAGTCCCTGGGAAATGACTCAAAGCCGGAGGAAACTGATTCAAAGCCGGGGGAAATCGCAGCAAAGCCAGCGGAAGCGGAATCCAAGGATTTTCCTTCCGCGAACTCGCGACTTTTCAAGGAGTTATGCCGGATTCCAAATGAAAAAATAGGCTCTTATCGCGTTAGCCGTTGGTCGGCCGCGATCGCTGGCATGCCTTCGATCTCCTGTCGTCATGGCCGGGCTCGTCCCGGCCATCCACGCCCCAGCGCTGCAAAGTCCTACGAAATAAGGACTTTTCGCCGCCGCTGGTCTTCCCGTGCGCTCGACCCGCCCAACCGCGTGGGATGGCCGGCGCAAGGCCGGCCATGACGCGTTTGCCGCCGGCGGCGACTCGCTGGACGCCCGCCGCCATGCCGACTGCTTAAGTCTTCGCGCCCTTCGCCGTTTTTGCGCGCGTCAACTCGCCCGCGTGAGGGCTGTTAGCGGCCGCCGCCCTCGGCGCGCCAGGCGCGCCTCGATCCAGCGACGAGGAGACTGTAGCACAATTTCCGATTTTCTCAAATAGATTGTCGAAGAAAAGTGAATTTTCGAAAAGCGCCGCTTCCCGCCCTAGGAGTTCGTCGAAACGAGCCCGACTTGCGAACCGCCGGCTGCGCTCGAGGCCCGCGGCTGTCCATGGGCGGCGTGGCGGGCTTTCGAGGCGACCGGGCGGTCGGGCGCCGGGCGCCGGGGAGCGGTCGACGCCGGGGCGGGGGGCTTCCCCGCGTTCTCCGCGAGCCGCCCTTGGAGCCAGGCGGGAAGGAACGCTTCGAGCCAGGCCGCCACCCGCCCGTCGTGCTGGAACCATCCGCCCAGATGCAGGAGGCGGTCTTGCGCGCCGGGACGCGTCAGGCGTTCGGCGCCGCGATGCGTCCAGCGCGAGATCATATGGTAGGTGACCTCGGGATGGAACTGCAGGCCGACCGCGCGCCTGCCGTAACGGAACGCCTGATTGGGAAAGTCCGCCCCGCCGGTAGCGAGCAATTCGGCGCTTTCGGGCAGGTCGAAGCCGTCCGAATGCCATTGATAGACGCTGCGTGGAAAGAGTTCGCCGCACAGGCGATCGGCGGCGGTGTTCGGCTCGATCGGAAAGTAGCCGATCTCGCTGCGCTTGTCGTCGAAGCTGAACACGCGGGCGCCGAGCGCCGCGGCCATCATCTGCGCGCCGAGGCAGATGCCGAGCAGCGGCTTGTCCTCTCCCAGCGGCACGCCGAGCCAATCGATCTCGCGTCTGACCCACTCGGTCGAATCGTTGGCGCCCATTGGGCCGCCGAAAACAATCACGCCGTCATGGTCGGAGAGCGTCAGCGGCAGCGGATCGTCGAGGCTCGGGCGGCGAATGTCGAGTTGCGCGCCCGAGGCCGCGCAGAATCAAGCCGACGCGACCGGGCGTCGAATGCTCCTGATGCACGACGATCAATACTCTCGGGCGACGAGCCGGGCCCGCCATCGCATTGTTCCCAATTTCCCAGCGCCGCGATCCAGCGTGCGCGTCTCGAATCAAATATGCAACTTCCACACCAAAAAGTTAACCCAGGGTGTACCGGCGCTTGACGCATGCCTGCTCTCCCTTGCGTTGATGGCGCCGCGGCCATATAGGTTGCGGTCAGCCGTCGCGGCGGCGCCGCTCCCATCGTCTAGCGGTCCAGGACGTCGCCCTCTCACGGCGAAAACAGGGGTTCGAGTCCCCTTGGGAGCGCCAATAAAATCAAATAGTTAGCTGAAAAGCCATGCAATCTGTCCAATGTCTCAATATACAGGGGCATATTTGCATGGACGGGAGTGGGCGCGGCGTGACGGAAACGGCGCTATCTCGCGACGTCGCTCCTGATCGCGGATTGATCGATGCGCCCGCCTGCGTCGAGCGCGCGGATCGAAACCGAGTAAGGCGGCCAGTCCGTCGACGAAAAGCGCTATAGCGCGGCCTCCAAGACAACCCCCACTAGCTCGCCCATCGGCGGCTTCAGGCGCGCCTCAAGACAGCCGGGCGAGACCTGCTCGATCGGGTTCAGGTCGGGCAAGAATTCGGGCAGGAAGAACAGCTTGGCGCCCGCCGATCGGATGGAGCGGCGAACGGCCTTGTCCTTATGGCCGCTGAGATTGTCCATGATCGCCAGATCGCGCGGCAGGAGGGCGGCGCCAGCACAGTCTCGACATGGGTCTTGAAGCCTTCGCCGTTGATCGGGCCGTCGAGCAGCCGCTGGCGCTCGCTCAAGACCCGAAAAGGCGCATCTGAGCGGCGACGCCGATCGTCCGCGGGCGAAAGGCGGCGTCGGCGAAGACTGCGCCTTCTTTGTCGAGAAAGGCCTTCAACAGGCGCTCGGCTGTCGCCCGGCGATGCCCGCCTGGCGCGAAGGCGCAGCGCCAGCAGTCCGTGGACCACTGGCCATTCGGCGGAACTTCAGGGTAAACTTGCAAATATCGCCCGCCGGGCCCATGTGAGTTCTCGACTGCTCGGCCGGACTCCCCCGGCAGGAACACATTTTGGCCGCGAAGGTCTCTATTGTTCGGCTCCGGCGCGCGGGAGGGGCGGATTCACTGAAACGGGAAACTCATGCCCACGATCGCCCTGGTCGACGACGACCGAAACATCCTGACGTCCGTCTCCCTGTCCCTCGAAGCCGAGGGCTACCGGGTGCAAACCTATACCGACGGCGCTAGCGCGCTCGACGGGCTGAAGGCTACGCCGCCCGATCTCGCGATATTTGACATCAAAATGCCGCGCATGGACGGAATGGAACTGTTGCGCCGACTTCGACAGAAGTCGGACTTGCCAGTCATCTTCCTGACTTCCAAGGACGAGGAGATCGACGAATTGTTCGGTCTCAAGATGGGCGCCGATGATTTCATCCGCAAGCCCTTTTCGCAGCGCCTGCTGGTTGAAAGGGTCAAGGCGATCCTGCGCCGTTCCAACCCGAGGGACGCCGCGACGCAGAAGGAAAGCGAGGCGAAGATTCTCGAGCGAGGCCGGCTGAAGATGGATCCCGAGCGCCATACTTGCACGTGGGATGAGACGCCGGTCACGCTGACCGTGACCGAATTCCTCATTTTGCAGGCGCTTGCGACCCGTCCGGGCGTAGTCAAGAGCCGCAACGCCCTCATGGACGCGGCCTACGACGATCAGGTTTATGTCGACGACCGCACCATCGATAGCCACATCAAGCGACTGCGAAAAAAGTTCAAGGTGGTCGAGCCGGAATTCGAGATGATCGAAACGCTATACGGCGTCGGCTATCGGTTTAAAGAAGGGTAAGCCGCTCGGTCGAGCCCCTATCATGAATGTTGAAGCACGTCGCGACCGCATCGTCGATTCCGCGATTTCGCGGCGCCGGCGGCTGTGGCTTCGCGCGCGCACGGTGTTCGCGTGGCGGTTGCTGGCGGCCCGGTTTTCATCGTCGCTCACGCGCCGCATCGTGGTCCTCAATCTCGGCGGTCTCGTCGTTTTGGTGATCGGCTTTCTTCTTCTCAATCAGTTTCGAGCCGACATCATCGCGGCCAGGGTGCAAAGTCTGACGACCCAGGCCAACATCATCTCGGCCGCGATCGCGGCCTCCGCGGCGGTCGACACCGACACAATCACAATTGATCCGGACAAGCTGCTCCAACTTGCCCCAGGCGAAAGCGTGGCGTCCTTTCCGAGCGACGACGAGGCAATTCAATTCTCGATCAATCCCGAGCGCGTCGGTCCGGTGCTCCATCGGCTTGTCACTCCAACCCACACGCGAGCGCGAATCTACGATCGCGACGGGCGGCTGCTGCTCGATTCGCAGTCGCTTGCCATGCGCGGAGCGGTCATTCGCTCGGACCTGCCTGAATCGTCCGAGCGACACGGGCTCCTGGAGCGCGCGAGCGATGCGTTGCGGAAGTTCTTTTATGCCCCGGCCAAGCCTCTGAACAAGGACCCCTGGCTCGTCGACAGCAAGTCCATGCCGGAGGTCGTCGCTGCGCTGCAGGGCAGGACGAGGTCGGTGGTGCGCGTCAACGACGAGGGCGAAACGATCGTTTCGGTCGGCGTGCCGATCCAGCGCATGACGGCGACCCGCGGAGCGCTCCAGCTCTCGACCCAGGGCGGCGATATTGACCACGTGATCGCTTCCGAGCGATGGGCGCTGCTGCGCTTCTTTCTGGTGCTCGCGGCGGTCATGCTGATCCTCTCGGTATCACTCGCCAACACAATCGCCGAGCCGGTTCGTCGGCTCGCCGAGGCCGCGGAGCGGGTGCGCAGAGGCATCCGATCGCGGCAGCAAATACCGGACTTCACTTCGCGGTCCGACGAGATAGGCCACCTGTCGCGCGCGTTGCGGGAGATGACGCAGGCGCTCTACAATCGTCTCGACGCGATCGAGACCTTCGCGGCCGATGTCGCGCATGAGCTGAAGAATCCGCTGACTTCGTTGCGCAGCGCGCTCGAAACCCTTCCCCGTGTGAACGCCGGTCAGTCACGCGATCGGCTCATCGCGGTCATGCAGCACGACGTGCGGCGGCTCGACCGATTGATTTCCGACATCTCCAACGCTTCACGCCTCGACGCCGAACTGACGCGCGGCGACGCCAGCCCCGTTGACGTCGCCGCGTTGCTGCGGGCTGTGGTCGCGATGGCGCAGGATTCGCCGCGCAGCAACGGCGCGCGGATCGAACTTTCGATCCCTGTGCGGCGCGGCAAGCGCGCGGGGGGAGACTACTTTGTTCTTGGGCACGATTCCCGCTTGGCTCAAGTCGTCACGAATCTCATCGACAACGCCTGTTCGTTTTCGGAGCCGGGCGGCGTGGTCAGTGTCACGCTCGAGCGGACGAACGCTTCGTTGGAGCCCGAAGGCGGAGCGCGCGAGGATATAATCCGCGTCACGATTGACGATGACGGCCCGGGCATTCCGCATCACGCGCTGGAGAGAATCTTCGAGCGATTTTATACCGACAGGCCGAGTCAGGGCTTTGGCCAGAATTCCGGGCTTGGACTGTCGATCTCCCGCCAGATCGTCGAGGCGCACGGCGGGCGAATCTGGGCTACGAATCGGCCCGCAAATCCGACGTCATTCCGCATCGCCGAGTCGACCGACGAAGATCGCGACGAGGCCGCCAGGCAAATCGCCGGCGCGCGGTTTATTGTCGAACTGCCGGCGTTCCTGGCATGAGCGCGAAGCCCGAAGCGCGAGCAACCGGCCTTCACGCGACGGCCGTAATATATGGCGAAAACGGCGTGCTGATTTTGGGACCGACGGGTTCGGGCAAGAGCGCGCTGGCGTTGGCCCTGCTGGCGCGTGCGCGCAGCGCCGAGGCGTTCGGCGCTCTTGTGGGGGATGACCGAGTCTATGTGCGGCAGGCGGCGGGACGGGTCATCGTGTCCGGGGCGCCTCATATGGCGGGAATTATTGAGCGGCGCACCGTTGGACTGATTGCAGTCGCCCACGAACCCGCGGCAATCGCTAGGTTGGCGGTTGAACTCAGCGAACGCGGTCAGACGTGGCCGCGGTTGCCCGAGGTTGCAGACACTCTGGCGATCGCGGGAGTTGAACTGCCCCGGCTGGCCCTCGACTCCGGGCGCTGCGCCGCCGACCAGGCGCTCGCCGTCGATGAACGCTTAAGGACTTTGGCGGCGGACAATTCCGAACTTGCCCGAATTTCGCTTGAACATTGCGCCGCAGTGCACAAAAATGAGAAGTCTTGAGACTTCGCTACCGGCTCGACCGGCGCCGGACGGGTGAGCCGATCGAGTGGTGGAACATTGATGATTGGAATGGTCCTGGTGACCCACGGACAGCTGGCCGCTGGTTTTCGGGCGGCTCTAGAGCACGTCGTGGGACCACAGTCTCAACTCGAGACGATCACGATCGATCCCGAGGACGACATGGAACAGCGGCGTTCCGATATCCTCAACGCGGCGGCGCGCGTTCAGGATGGCGGGGGCGTGGTGATTCTGACCGACATGTTCGGCGGCACGCCGTCGAATCTCGCGATTTCGGTCATGGATGGAGGCCGGGTCGAGGTGATTTGCGGCGTCAACCTGCCGATGCTTATCAAGCTCGCGACAATGCGTGAGACGGTCGACCTCGATCATGCCGTCGTGGAGGCCCGGGACGCTGGGCGCAAATACATCACCATCGCCAGCAAGGTCTTGGCCGGACAATGAGCCATCCGGCGATCGAAGACGACTGCAAGCCGCCGCCGGAATTCCCAGGGGCGGTGTCACGCGCAATGCGGATTACCAATCGCAAGGGGCTGCACGCACGCGCAACGGCGAAATTCGTGCAGTGCGTCGAGCGCTTCGACGCCCAAATCAAGGTCACTCGATGCGGCGACACCGTCGGCGGCGATTCCATCATGGGCATATTGACGCTCGGGGCCGGCGTCGGATCGACTATCACCGTCTCCGCTTCGGGGGTTGAGGCGGAAGCGGCGCTGAACGCGCTTGACGAACTGGTCTCCAGCCGGTTCGGCGAGGACGAGTGAAGTCATATCTGCGGGGCGCGCGACCTTGGCGCTCAGCCCCTGCTTCATCGGCTACATGCGGAAATCTTCGCCGAGATAGAACCGCCTGACGTCAGGGTGGGCGATGATCGCTTCTGGCGGCCCTTCGGTCAGGAGCTGGCCAGTGTGAATGATGCAGGCCCGGTCGATCAGTCCGAGCGTTTCGCGCACATTGTGGTCCGTGATCAGCACGCCAATCCCGCGCTGTTTAAGGTGGCGCACAAGATCCTGGATGTCGCCAACCGCGATCGGGTCGATGCCTGCAAATGGCTCGTCGAGCAGCATGAATGACGGTTTGCACGCCAGAGCGCGCGCGATCTCGCAGCGCCGCCGCTCGCCGCCCGACAACGAGATTGACGGCGCCCTGCGCACGCGGGCGATGTCGAATTCGGCGAGCAGCGATTCGAGCGTCGCCTCACGCGCGGCTTGGTCCGGCTCGTTGACCTCGAGGACGGCGCGAATATTGTCTTCGACGTTGAGACCGCGGAAGATCGAGGCCTCCTGCGGCAAATAGCCGACTCCGAGTCGGGCTCTCTGAAACATCGGCAGGCCGGTCACGTCGTGGCCGTCGAGTTCGATCTGGCCTTTGTCAGGCTTCACCAGGCCGATGATCATGTAAAAGACTGTGGTCTTGCCCGCGCCGTTGGGTCCGAGCAGCCCCACCGCTTCGCCGCGCCGTACCGAAAGGCTGACATCCTGGACGACCATGCGGCCTCGGTAGCCCTTCCCGAGGTGGTGCACCGCCAGAACGCCCTGACCGTCGGGAACGCTCAACGGCTCGGCGGCGGTCTGCTGTGCGCGGCCGACCGCGAACCATTTTCGTCGCCTTTCTGGGCTGCCGGCGCTCTCGCGCAGCAATTCCTCGCTCACGAGCAGGCGCTTCTGTCGGACCGGCGAGGCGGCGGAGGAAAACCCGGCAACGCGTCGACTCCTATTTCCCCTTCGTCTGGTCCGCGCCCGACGGGACGAATTGCCCGTGGACGCGTCCGGACTTGGCGTCGGTGTCGATCGTCGCCTCGCTGGTCTTGAGGTTGTAGATCAACCGGTCGCCCTTGGTGACGTTCTGTCCATCGCTGAGAGTGACGTGCCCGATGAGCATTACCCTGTTCGCCGCCTTGTCGTAGACAGCGCTGTCGCCGGTGGCGACCTGGGTTTTGGAGACGACTGTGACCGGCCCCGCGGCCTCGAGGCGCTTAATGCCCGAATTGGCCGAGGGACCGCCCTGATCGGCTTTGGCCTGGACTGTTCCTTGCGCAGGGGAGCGGTCGAGATAGACGGTCATGGTCGAGCACGTCATTTTCGTGTCGCCCTGAATGACGACCACATTTCCAGAATAGACCGCCTTGCGCTCCTTGTCGTAATAGACAAGCTTGTCGGCGTCGATCGAGATCGGCTCCTTCGAGTCCGTTCCGGGGAGGATTTGGATCGGGTTGGCCCCACCCGGCCCCGCGGGCTTGGTGTCAGCCTGCGCGCCGCCGAACGTAAGGGTCAGCGCCAAGGCGAGGAAGGCCGTCCCGAGAGCACCGATCGGCGCCTTTGTCATGGATCGTTCCTGTTTGCGTCAGCGCCCGGCGCGGCTTCGGCCTTGGGGATGATTTTCGTTCTGACGTGGCCCTCGAATGTCAATTCCTGGCCGTTGTTGCGCGCCGCTGCGCGGTCGCAAGTTATGGTCGTGCCGTCGCCGATATGAACCACGACAGGTTCGGTGCTTTGATAGACGCCCGTTTTAAAGTCGATCTCGGCGCTTCGCAACCGCACATCGAAGCGCGCATTGCCGATTCGCACGTTCTTGGTCAGTTTCATGCGCTCGCGCACGCTGTCATAGATGCCGGCGTCGGCGCTGAGGTGTGTCGATTCTCCCTGCGTCTTGCCGATTTCCCCGTCGAGCTTCTGCAATTCCAACACCGTCGGGTTCGCAATGTCCTGAAGCGCCCGCTCGGCCGTCAGGTCGTAGGGCTGGCCATCGCTACGAAAGCCGGCGAGCTTTGGCCGGACCATCGTAATCTTGGTTCCTTCGACCGAGAGCTTCGAGAAGCTAAGCGCGCCGAATTTGGTCGCAAACGGGTTGAAAATCGCGATTCCGATCATCGCCGCCGCCGATCCCAGACCGCCCACGAGGATCGCCGCCCGCAGAATCCGCACGCGCGCTGTACGGCGCCGAGCCTTGGCGAAGGCGCGCTCGCGATCGGGCGACGGGGTGAGAACGGGGCGAGGGGCGCCGGTCCGCCCGGACGGCGACGCCCGCCACGCGGTGTCGACGCCCAAAGCCCCCGCGTCGCCTCGAAGCGCCGCTGTCGATTTTCGTTCGTGTGCCACAGACCGTGGAGGAAACCGAAATGGATGGCGAAGTTAGGGCCGGAAACTACAAATGACCAGAGCAATTTTTGTCTGGCCGCGTTTGATGGCTTCTCCCCTGGAGGGGCCCTTCGAAGCTCGAACAACCGACATTCGGCGAAATGTCGCCGGGTTGTCCGAACGCGGCTCAGTTCAGCTCCGATCCGGTCCGATCCGCTTTTCGAGCGCGTCGTAGAGCGGGTTCCGGGCGTCGAACACCTGCTCCAAAACCGCGACGCCGACACGTTCGGCCCCCTGAGCGAGGAGCCAGGCGGCGAGTTCGGCGACCTTGGCGCGATCGCAATACAGGGCGACCAAGCCTTCCGAGTCGACCTCGTGGCCGGCAGCGGGAACCGCAGCGAAGCGCTCGCAGGCCGCCGTCACGATCGGCTGGGTCGGGCCTCGAAGCTGTGCACGAACCTCGCGAGACTGGCGCGCCTGCTCGCTTGCCACAATACGGTCGAGAATGGCCCGCGCGCTGGCCCGGCTCTCCGGGCTCCATGGCGCCGTCAGCGAAGCGACCAGCGTCGCCTGCGAACGAAGGATTACGCCATCGTCGAGCGTCTTCAAGGCGTTGGCGGCCAGGGTCGCGCCCGTTGTCGTAATGTCGACTATCAGTTCGGCCGCGCCAGAGGCCGGCGCGCCTTCCGTCGCCCCGAGGCTTTCGACGATGCGGTAATCCGCAATGCCGTGCGCGGCGAAGAAACGCCGGGTGAGGTTGACGTATTTTGTCGCGACGCGCATCCGCCTTCCGCGCGCGGCGCGGTAGGCCGAAGCGACATCTTCGAGATCGTTCATAGAGCGGACGTCGATCCATGCTTGGGGGACTGCGACGACGACGTTGGCGTGGCCGAAACCGAGCGGGGCGAGAAGCTCGAGACGCTGATCGGCGTCATGGACCTTTTCGCGCAACAAATCTTCGCCGCAGACGCCGAAATGGGCTGCGCCGGCGGCGATG
Organism: uncultured Alphaproteobacteria bacterium; assembly: GCA_963784805.1. Taxonomy (GTDB): domain Bacteria; phylum Pseudomonadota; class Alphaproteobacteria; order Rhizobiales; family Beijerinckiaceae; genus Roseiarcus. Next base: position 62,566 of record CAWASR010000023.1, on the reverse strand, counting down.
TGGCCGACGATCTCGGAGGACGAAAGATAAGCGACCTCCACGCCAGGGAGGTCGGCGAGCAGGCCGCGATAGTCCCTGGCGCCGCGCGCCTGCACCAGTTCGAGCCCGGCCCGCGCGAAGAAAGCGTTCGCGCTTTCCTGCAGGCGTCCTTTGGACGGCACGCCTAGAACGAACGAGGCCTCGGCGCGGCCCGCGTCTTGCGCCGTCGTCATGGCGTTCCCCCATTGGCGATTCGGTCGATCGCGATCGCGGCGCCGACGGCGGGAATATCCTGTCCGGCGCCGAGACGCCTTGCGAGACCGTCGTAGCGACCGCCCGCAAGCACAGGCTTCGCGTCAGGCGTGGCGGGATCGCGCGCCTCGAATACGAAGCCGGTGTAATACTCGAAATCGCGTACGAAGGCGGCGCTGAAGCGAGTCTCTGCGATGGCGACGCCCCGTGCGGCGATGAAGCCATTTCGCCGTTCAAAAGCGTCAAGCGCCGGACCAAGCTCGAGCCGGGCCGAATCCGCGAGCCGCCGCAGCGACTGCGCGGCTTCGTCGGGATCGCCCGAGATCGAAAGGAAGGTCTCCAGCACCTCGCGCTTTTCCGCGCCGATTGGCTCGCCCGACCGCAGTGCGGCCTGCTCCAGGAGACGGTCCGCGATTTCGCCGGCGGTCCGTCCGCCGACCGACTCGACGCCAGCTATCGCCAGCAGGTCCCGGACCAGCGCCTTGGCTCCCGCATGGTCGGCGCTTTCCATCGCCGCAAGCACGCCAGGCTGCGCGAGCGCGCTCTGACCATGTCCATCCAGGATGGCCGCAAGGCTGCGTCCATGAGAGACGCCCCGGCGCAGACGTCGGCGCCATAAGTCCGAAAGGGCGAGCGAATCGAGCGCGCTGTCGAAGAGACGCGCGTCGCCCAGCCGAACCGCGAGAGAGCCGCTGGCCGCTGTCGCGGCCTCCAGAGACAGAGCGAATACCTCCGCGTCGGCGGCTTCCGCGTCCCTTCTGCCGAAACTCTCGAGCCCGGTCTGCGCGCTTTCGCCGCCTTGGCCCGCGTGAGCGCGAAAGACAGGGCCAAGATAGGAATATTCAGCTATTCCGCCCGCTCGGTCAGAGGCGAGATAGGAAAGGCAAACCGGGATCGTGTATTCGGGCCTGAGACAGAGCTCCTCGCCCGCGGCGCCGGACGTCAGGAAAAGGCGGCTGCGGATTTCCTCCCCCGACATGTCGAGAAAGATCGCGGCGGGATGAAGGATCGCTGGCTCCGCCCGCTCGAAGCCGGCGGCGAGAAAGAAGTCGAGCGCGCGTTCGCCCACGCTTCGGGAGGTTTGGCCAAAAGTCTCGATCGGGATCGCTGTCAAGGGATTTTCCTCGAATTTGCGGCTTGCTTTAACAAAGCCTCGCGAACGGCGCAGCCCTTTTCCGCTTTGAAGGTGAACACGGCCGTTGACCCATTCGAGGTTGTGGTTGTCGCCACGGCTACGCCATGGTCGGATGCGGTAAGGAGTCCGTTGGTGAATCACTGTTTGGCAGTATAGTTCGCGATGAGGCTTCAGCCCGCATTTCGAGTTTTGCGCTGGGTCTTCCTTGCCGTGGCCCTCTGCGCGCCGTGGCGGGCAGCGGCTGACGAATTGCCATCGTTCAACCTCGAGGCGACTCGCGCCGCGCTGACCGGCATCGAAACGGCGCTGAAGAACCCGAACCTCTCCGATGCGGAAATGAAGCATCTGCGCGGCGAGATCGATCCGCTGGGCGTCGTCTTGCAAGCGGCCGTCGCCGATCTCACGCCGCAACTTGCGGCGTCCGCCAAACGACTGGCCGAACTTACGCCCAAATCGAAGGAATCCGCGCCTGCGACCGACGCCGCAACCGCGGAGCTCGCCGCCGAAAAGCAAAAGCACGACGCGCTCGACGCCAAACTGCGCGCCGCGCGCGCCATGCTGCTGGAGGTCTACGACAACGCCACCCGGATCAGCGCCGCCCGGCGCGATCTCTTCGCGCGGCAGACCTTCGCCAGATCCTCGAGCGTTCTTAATCCCCAACTGTGGCTGAGCGTCTGGCGCGAGGCGCCGCTCGACGCCGCCGCGATAAGGCTCAAGGTCGGCGCATGGCTCGCCGGTTTCGGCGGTCGCCTCACGCTCGCCCAGAAGCTCGGGATCGCGGCGGTCGCTGGGTTTTTGGCCCTGATCGCAATTCCCATTCATTGGGTCGCGCGGCGGGTCATCCACCTCGATCCCGACCTCGCCGCGCCCAGCCGACTGCGCCGCGCGATCGCCGCGGCCTGGACGTTCCTTGTTCTCGCCCTGCTGCCGCTGCTCGCTTTGAGAGCGCTGGCGATTGCGCTCGATGCTTTGGATATTCCCGAACCGCAAATGCAAGGCCTTCTCGACGCCGCGCGCGTGCTGATTATTTACAATGCGCTGGGCCGCAGCATGCTCTCGCCGAAAGCCAGCGCCTGGCGGCTGGCCGCAATCGGCAATCATTCTGCGGCGCTGATCTTTCGCGGCGGCATGGCGATCGCGGCGATCTGGGCGGTTGAGCGCCTCATCGAACCTTTGGCCGATTCAGTCGCGTCGCTCAACATCGCCATTGCGGGGCGCGCGCTCGGAGCGACTCTGATCGCGCTCGTGATGGCCGTCACTTTGCGGCGCATCGCGGGACCGCTGATCGGGGCTGGACGCTCGCCGCCGGGCGAGGTCTGGGCGCCATTGCGAACGCTCGGCTGGGCGGTGACGCTGCTCGTTCTGGCGGCGACGTTGAGCGGCTACATCGCATTCGCCGCTTTCCTGGTGAAGCAGGCGATTTTCCTGACCATCCTCGCGAGCTTGTTCTATCTCTTCGATGTCATCGTCCAGGACGGAACCGAGGCGCTCGCCCGGCCCGATTCTCCGGCCGGCGCCCCGATTCTGGCCATGCTCGGCCTGCGCCGAAACGTGCTCGCGCAAATCGCGGTGATCGTTCAAGGCTCGGCGCGGTTGGCGATCCTGGTCATGGCGACCGCCGCGGTGCTGAGGCCCTGGCGTCTGCAGTCGGAGGATCTGTGGACCACCTTGCGCGCAGCCTATTTCGGCTTCGCCGTCGGTGGCGTCACGCTGTCGCTGTCCTCGATGGTCGCGGCGGCGGCGGCTTTTGCATTCGTTGTCGTCGCCACCCGAATCATTCAGAACTGGCTCGGGTCGCGGTTCTTGCCACAAACCCAACTCGACGCCGGCGTCAGCAACTCGATCAGCACGATTTTCGGCTACGTCGGCTACATTGTCGCTGTCCTCGTCGGCGTGTCGCAGATTGGCCTCGATATCCAGAAGCTCGCCATCGTCGCCGGCGCCCTGTCGGTCGGTATTGGCTTTGGCCTGCAGACGATCGCGAACAACTTCGTTTCCGGCCTCATCTTGCTTTGGGAGCGCGGCATCCGCGTGGGCGATTGGGTGGTGGTCGGGACGGAGCAGGGTTTCGTACGCCGCATCAATGCCCGCTCGACCGAGATCGAGACGTTCGATCGCGCAACCCTGATCGTGCCGAATTCGAATCTGGTCACCGGAATCGTCAAGAACTGGTTCCGCGGTGATCGCATCGGACGGATCGTCATCGCGATCAACGTCGCATACGATAGCGACGTCGAGCAGGTGCGCGAATTGCTGATCGCCGCAGCGAAGGCGCAGGACCTCGTCCTCGCGATCCCCGCGCCAGCGGTGTTGTTCGCTGACTTTGGCGACTGGGTGCTCAAATTCCAACTCGTCTGCTTTGTCGATGACATCGAAATGGCCGAGCGGATCAAGAGCGATATGAATTTCGACATCCTGCGCCGAATGAAGGACGCCAATTTGCGCATCCCCTATCCGAAATGAGGGCGCGTCAGCGCCCGGAGCGAACTCAGCGGCGCGCGTCAGGCGCCGCCCGCGGTCCGCCCCGCTTCCCAACCGATGATCGCCTGTTTGCGGACGAGTCCCCAGTGGTAACCGGTGAGCGCGCCCGAGCGGCCCAGAACGCGATGACATGGCACCACGAAGGATATTGGATTGCGGCCGACTGCGGCCCCGACCGCGCGGGCCGCCTTGGGCTTTCCGATCTTGCGCGCAATGTCGGAATAGGTCGTCGCACGGCCTATGGGCACGCAAAGAAGCGTCTCCCAGACACGGACCTCGAAGTCCGTGCCGATCATCACCACGCGCAGCGGCGCATTGGAGCGCCAAAGCGACGGATCGAACGCACGAGCGGCATATCGGACGGTCGCTCGATCATCGTCGACGAACCGCGCGTAAGGCCAGCGCCGAACCATGTCAGCAAGCGCGGCCTCGCGGTCGCCATCATCGACGAAGCCGAGCCCGACCATGCCGCGTCGAGTTGCGGCCACGATCGCCTCGCCGAATGGCGAAGGATGGAAGCCATAGCTCAGAGCGAGGTCGTCGCGACGATAATCGCCGGGCGTCAACGCCTCGTGGGTGACGAAAAGATCGAGCGGACGGTTCGGTCCGGAGAGGCCGACGTCATAGGCCGCATCGAGAACGCTGGAGGACTCGCGCAACAACTCGCGCGCCCGCTCAACCGTGATCGCCTGCAAGAACGCTTTGGGCGTCAACCCCGCCCAGCGCTTGAACACGTGCTGGAAATGCGAGGCCGACAGGCCGACATGCCCGGCGATGCTCTCGATCGGGGGCTGATCGCGCCAGTGGATGGAAATGAACTCGATCGCACGCTTGACGGTGGCGTAATCCGTGCAGGCGGTCGGTAGGGTGGGCGCGTCGAGCATGGCGGCAGTTCCGATTTTGCCGGTCCGAAGGCGCGGCCCGCGCATCGGGCGCGCCTGAGCGATTGAATGCGAACACTCGCGCATTCGCGTTCCCTCCGCCACCCGAAAGCGGCGGCGCCTCTTAGAGCGGGATGATTTGGGCTTGCCGCGCGAACGCTCCAAGCCGTCGTCGCCGCCATCGGCCAGCTCCTCGGAGCCTACGCCGCAAAGGAATGTGCGAACTCCTTCGCCAACGCCGGCTATGAACAGACTCAATTTCCCCCCGCTCTAGCGGCCGCGCCCCGCCTCAGCCCATCGCCACGGCCGGGTCCCTTCCGGGGCCTCGTCCCTGGCGCTGCCGGGCTGGTAGTGGATTGGCGGTCCGGGCAGGCGACCGGCCTCGAGCGCGCGCAATGTCGGCGCATTGACGACCTCGAAGGAATTGAAGCCGCAGCGCAGCATCAGCGGGATTTCGTCGATCAGCACATCGCCGATCGCGCGCAATTCGCCGCCAAATCCGTATCTGTCGCGCAACAGCCGCGCATAGGAGAAGGCCCGGCCGTCGGCGAATTTGGCGAAGGCGAGAGCGACCAGCGGCCGCCGGGCGAGCTCGGCCAGATGGGCTTGCGCATCGGCGCTCGCATCGACCGCCACCCCGACCGGCGAGGCGCGCGCCGCCAGCGCCTCCCCCTCGGCGAGCCACCTCTTGAGCGAGACGACGACCGCGCCTTCGGCCGGCGCCGGGGCGTCGTCGGCGAGAAGAGTCCAGACGTTCTCGGCTAAGCCGCCGCGCCGCCACAGCGCCATCAGATGTCCAGTCCGGCGTCGAGCGAGGGCGCATGAATGCCGCACTCGGTCTTCCCCCGTCCGCGCCAGCGGCCGGCCCGCTCGTCCTCGCCGGGCGTCACCCGGCTGGTGCAGGGCAGGCAGCCGATCGAGGGAAAACCCTTGGCGACCAGGGGATGTCGCGGAAGGCCGGCCTCGGCGATGTAGTTCAGCACGTCGCCGGCGGTCCAGCCGACGAGCGGATTGACCTTGACCCGATCGCCCTCCGCCTCGAACAGCGGCAGGCTCGCCCGCGCCGAGCTCTGGAAAGACTTGCGGCCCGTGATCCAGGCGTCATAACCCTCGATCGCCTCGGCCAGCGGACGGACCTTGCGAATCTCGCAGCAGCGATCGGGGTCGCTGGCGAACAGAAACTTCTCCGGGTCCTCCCGCTCGACCGCAAGGGGGCGCGGCTCCGCGACCAGAACATTGGTCAGGCCGAGAGTCTCGCACAGCATGTCCCGGTAGGCGAGCGTCTCCGGAAAGTGCTGGCCAGTGTCGACGAATATCACCGGCGTTCGCGGATCGATGCGGGAGACCATGTGCAGGAGCGCGGCGGCGTCGGCGCCGAAGCTCGAGACCAGCGCAATCCGGCCGGGGTAGAGATCCTCGATCGCGAGCCTGACGAGCGAGGACGCCTTCAGGCGCGCGAACCGGCTCTCCAGCCGGGAGGCGGCGATCTGATCGCCGAACAGCCTGATGTCATGCGCGCTCATCAGATGTCCGACCCGGCGCTTCGCTCGTACAGCGCCTCCTTGAACGGCGTGAGGCCGACGCGCCGGAATGCTTCGAGGAAGGTCTCCGTTTCGCCCTGTCTGAGCCCGAGGTAGGTGTCGACGACGGTTTCGATCGCCTCGACGACGTTCTCCGAGCTGAAACCGGGGCCGACGATCTGGCCGATCGCGGCGTTTTCGTCAGCCGAGCCGCCGAGCGTAATCTGATAGGTTTCTTCCCCGGCGCGCTCCAGGCCCAGAATGCCGATATGGCCGACATGGTGATGACCACAGGCGTTGATGCAGCCTGAGATCTTGATTTTCAGCGGGCCGATCGCCCGCGCACGGGGGCCGTCGCCGAAACGCTGGGCGATGCGCTGCGCGACCGGGATCGACCGCGCGGTCGCGAGCGAGCAATAGTCGAGGCCCGGGCAGGCGATGATGTCGCTGATCGCGCCCGCGTTCGGCGTCGAAAGTCCGACCGAGGCGAGACGGTCGTAGACCGCCGGCAGATCGTCGAGGGCGACGTAGGGAAGAATGAGGTTCTGCTCGTGCGAGACGCGGACCTCGTCGTGCGAATAGTCTTCCGCCAGATCGGCGACCGCATCCAACTGGTCGGCGCTTGCGTCGCCGGGCGGCGCGCCGATCGCCTTCAGCGACACCGTGACGACCGCATAGCCCGGCGTCTTGTGGGCGACGACGTTGGCGGAAAAGAAGCTGGCGAAGCGCGCATCCTTGGTCTTACGACGCTCGACGCGGTCGCTGACCGGCTTCCTGGGCTCCAGCTCAGGCGGAGCGAAAAAGGCGGCGATGCGCGCGACTTCCCGGGCCGGCAGGTCGAGCGCCTTTTCGTCCCTCGCCGCGAATTCCGCCTCGACCGCCTCGCGCAGCGCTTCGAGGGTCTTCTCGTGCAGCAGAATCTTGATCCGCGCCTTGTTCTTGTTGTCGCGGCGGCCTTCGAGGTTATAGACGCGCAGGATCGCCTCGACATAACCGAGAAGGTCGCGTTCGGGCAGGAATTCCCGGATCTTGCGGCCGATGAACGGGGTGCGGCCGAGCCCGCCGCCGACATAGACGGCAAAGCCGATCTCGCCGGCGTCGTTGCGCACGACCTGCAGACCGATGTCATGCGCCTGGATCACCGCGCGGTCATGCGCCGCGCCGTTGACCGCGATCTTGAACTTGCGCGGCAGGAACGAGAACTCCGGATGGAGCGACGACCATTGCCTGAGGATTTCGGCATAGGGGCGGGGATCGGCGGTCTCGTCGGCGGCGACGCCGGCGAAGTGGTCGGCGGTGACGTTGCGGACGCAGTTGCCCGAAGTCTGGATCGCGTGCATCTCGACGCTGGCGAGCTCAGCCAGGATGTCGGGCGTGTCTTCCAGCGCCGGCCAGTTGAACTGGATGTTCTGGCGGGTGGTGAAATGGCCATAGCCGCGATCATAGCGGCGCGCGATGTCGGCGAGCTTGCGCACCTGTCGCGAGTTCAAGGTGCCGTAGGGCACGGCGACGCGCAGCATGTAGGAATGAAGCTGCAGATAGAGGCCGTTCATCAGCCGATGCGGGCGGAACTGCTCCTCGGTCAGTTCGCCGGAGAGGCGCCGCGCGACCTGGTCGCGAAACTGCTCCACCCTGGCGGCGACGAAGGCGGCGTCGAAACTGTCATAATGATACATGGTCGGGCTCGGTCGCGGATTTGGGGCCGGAATGCGGCGCAAGGCCATGCGCCTGCTTGCCGAGATCGCGCCTGTTCGTGGGTCCGGCGGCGCGGATCGCCTCGCGCAGCGCCTTCGGCGCGACATGGCCGTTGCGTTGCTCGACCGGGACCTCATAGGCGTCGACCACGAGATTGCGCGCCTCATCGTCCTTCGCGCGGGCCAAGGCGGCGGCGGTCGACGGCTTGTCGGGCCATATTGCGGCGCGGTTGAAATCCTCGCTCCAGCCGTCCGCGCTGAGGAATAAGACCACGCCATCCGCGAGGCGGTTGGCGGTGATGACATCGGGCATTGGGGCGTCTCGAAGGGCGCCGGGGCGCCGTCGCGGAAGCCCATAGCATATTATACGTTATCATCCTATAACTAATTTTATATAACAATATATATACGATATATGAGCCGGCGGAGGTGAACTCTCGCTTCACTTCGGGCTTTCGCGGATTTCCCCTTACTTGCCGATCCGGGCGAGAATGTCACGCAGCGGCTGGCCGCCCCAGGCGGAGGTGACGAAGTCGTTGTGATCGACCTGGCCGGCGTCGACGAAGGCGACCGTGCCGGGGGCGAGCGACGACGGCAGGCCGTTTTCCACCCGGACGCCGGCCTGCTCCAGCTCCGCGCGCACGGCGTCGTTGCCGTCGCGCGAGGAGGTCGAATAGGCGCTGACGAAGAAGGCGTTGCGGCCCGGACCTTCGACCCAGCGCACGAACTTGTCGCGTTCGCCGTAGAGCGCGTCGAGCAGCACCACGCCGCGCACCCGGCCTCCCGCGCCGCCGACGGCGAGCGAATAGACCGCCGGCAGATAGCCGCCGCTATAGGCGACGATGACGACCGGCATGCGCCGGAACGCCCCGCGCGCGTTGGGGTAGAGGGCGCCGAGCTTGGCGTCGGCCTCGTTGAGGAAGGCGGAGAAGCCGCCCGGCGACCAGAACCGTCCGGCGCTCGAATCGGGAGCGTCGAGGGCCAGTTGCGGCGCGACCAGCACGCCATTGAGGCCGGAGTTGGAAAGCTGGCGCACGATCTGCTGGCGGGCGACCACGTCGCGCGACAGCGTCGCCATATTGCCGTGAAAGAAGACCACGATCACGCCGGGCCGGTTCGGGTCGAACGATTGGGGCGCGGCGAGCAGCACGCTGCGGTCGCTGTAGGTCTGGTCCTCCCAATGGATGCCGCCGCGCGGCGAGGTGTGGCCGAGCCGGCCGTTGTCGTCGACGTCGAGGAAGGGCCGGGACTTGCCGGTATCCTGATAATTCGGGATGAGCCCGTGGTAGGGAAAGGCCGAGTTCTGGAACGAGGCGACTTCCACATTGGCGCCGTCGACCTGGGTCAGGCCCGCTCCGGCCTTCGAGGCTACGCCGGCGGTCTGAACGGCCGGTCCGGCGCAACTCGCCAGCATGAGCGCTGCTCCCAGCCCCAGAATTGCCGACAGGGTTCGCGAGAGAGGATGTCGACCCAGCATCGCCTGATCCTTAACCATCTCCAGCCGTTCTCAAAAGATGTTTTTCAAACCCGGTTTACCAAATTGTGCACAGCCCCGACGGTCGCGGCTTCGCGACCGCCTCCGGCTGGCCGCGGGCGGCGCCGATGGTTAACGCCATGTTGACGCAGCCGGCGGACTATGGGCTTTGAATCGCCTGATGGAGCCCGCCATGCGATCGACGCCCGGACGCCTCGCTCTCGCGCTTGCCGCCTGCGCCTGGCTCTCGCCCGTCTGCGCTCAGGACCAGGGGACGCTCGACCCCAGGCCGCTGGCGCCGCTCGCCAATCCGGGCGATCCGAGGCTCCCGGCGAAGGAGGTGTTCGGCCGCGCGCTGACGCCGGCCGAGGCAAGGGTCCGCTCGATCGGCAATTACTGGCGCGGCTGTCTGGCCGGGGCCAAGGCGCTGCCGGTCGACGGCGGGTCGTGGCAGGTGGTGCGGCTCTCGCGCAACCGGATGTGGGGCAATCCGGCGATGATCGCCTTTCTCGAGCGCTTCTCGCGCAAGGCGAAGGCGGAAGGAATCTGGAACGGCATCCTGGTCGGAGACATCTCCCAGCCGCGCGGCGGCCCGATGCTGACCGGCCACGCCTCGCATCAGATCGGCCTCGACGCCGACGTCTGGCTCACCCCGATGCCCGACCATGCGCTCACCCGCGAGGAGCGGGAGGAGATGTCGGCGGTCAACATGGTGAGCGAGGACGGGCTGTCGGTCGACAGGACGCATTGGACGCCGCGTCAGGCGGGAATCATCAAGGCCGCCGCTGAGGAGCCGGAGGTCGAGCGCATCTTCGTCAACGCGGCGATCAAGAAGGAGCTGTGCCGAACCTCGGCCGGCCAGCCCTGGATGAACAAGGTGCGCGCCTACTGGGGGCACAACTACCACTTCCATATCCGCATCAAATGTCCCGGCGGCGAAGGGACCTGCCGGCCCCAGGAGCCCGTGCCTCCCGGCGACGGCTGCGGCAAGTCGCTCAATTGGTGGTTCACCAAGGAGGCGCTGCATCCGCGCCCAACCAAGCCGAGGCCGCCGCTCACGATGGCGCAGCTGCCGCCCGAGTGCAGAACCGTGGTCCTTGAGAAATAACGCGCCCGCTACACGCCTTTGGCTCGACTGCTGTCGGAACCGGAATGGTGGCCGAAGCGGTCAGCGAGCGCGAGCAGCAGCGTCGAGGCGACGAAGGTCAGATGGATGCCGGTGAGCCAATAGAGCTCGCGATCGCTGGTGTGCTCGACGTTCATAAATCCCTCGAGCAGCTTGATCGCCGAGATGGCGACGATCGAGGCCATCAACTTGAGCTTGAGTTCGCCGAAATCGATCTCGGCGATCCAATGCGGCAGGCCGTCGCCCTCGCGCATGACGACCGGCGCGACGAAATTCGTGTAGCCGGAAATAAAAACGATGACCACGAGCGAAGCGGTCAAGGTCATGTCGACGACCGCCAGGACCGAGAGCAGAACGCCTTCATCGCCCAGCGACCAGAATCCGACGGCGGCCGAATAGAGCTTCACGGCCGCATGCGCCAGCATCTCGATCAGGCTGAGCGCAAGCGCGAGATAGAGCGGCACCAGCAGCCATCGGCTGGCGAACAGCAGGCGCTCGATTATGGACTTGATCATCGATCCCCCGCGCTCTTTCGATGGCGCCGAGCAGCAGAGTCCGGATCGGGCCGGGCTCGACGAGCGGCGATCCTTTTAGGGTGAAGGTCGAAGTTCGCGCAAGTTGCACGCTCGCGCCTCCGGCGCGATCGAACGCGAAAGCGGCCTGCAATGACGCGACCCGCAGCGCCGCCGGCCAGGGGCGATCGTCTCCCGCCGCCCTAGCCGCCGCGCAGGACGCGCCCGGCCACCGCGTCGAGCTTTTTCACCAGATCGGGATCGCGCTGGGCGGGATGGGTCATGATGGCGTAATCCAGCGCGCGATCCGATCCGGCCGGGCAGGCTTCGTGCTCGGCGGGAAACTCGCGCAGCGCGCGCGCGACGAGCGCCGCCGCCCGATCGGCGTTGGCGGCGGCGACCTTCAGCACCGACGCGACGTCGACCGCGCCATGTTCCTCGTGCCAGCAGTCGTAGTCGGTGACCATCGCGACCGTTGCGTAGGAGATTTCCGCCTCGCGCGCCAGTTTGGCTTCGGTCGCGCCGGTCATGCCGATGACGTCGGCGCCGCGCGCCTGATACCCGAGCGATTCGGCCAGCGACGAGAACTGCGGACCCTCGATGCAGACATAGGTTCCGCCGTCCCGGCAGGGGATGGATTCGGCCTCGGCCGCCGCGACCAGGCGCCGGCGCAGGCGGGGCGCGACCGGGTGCGCCATCGAGACATGCGCGACGCAACCGGCGCCGAAGAAACTCGACTGCCGCAGATAGGTCCGATCCTCGAACTGATCGATCATCACGAACATGCCGGGATAGAGTTCGCGGTGGAAAGACCCGCAGGCGGAAAGGGCGATGATGTCGGTGACGCCCGCCCGCTTCAATGCGTCGATATTGGCGCGGTAGTTGATCGTCGAGGGCGAGAACCGGTGGCCGCGGCCGTGGCGGGCGAGGAAGACGGCCTCGATTTCGCCGATGCGGCCGCGGCGCAATGGGTCCGAGGGATCGCCCCACGGCGTCGAAACCGTCTCTTCCCGCAACTCCTGCAAGCCCGGAAGATCGTAGACGCCCGAGCCGCCGATCACCCCGATAATCGCCTTAGTCATGCGCGTCGACTCTCAGACCGTCGCCGGCCAACATCGCCGCGTTGCCGCGGCGGCAATCCGGGGGGACGCGACCGCCGGGCGCGACTGCTGCGGCCCGGCGCGTCCGACAACGGCGCGCTCAATGGGCAGATTTCCAGATGCGTTTCTTGGTGAAATAGAGCAGCCCCGCAAGCACGAACAGGAAAATCATGACCCTCAGTCCGACCTTCTTGCGCTCCACGAGTTTCGGCTCCGAGGCCCAAGTCAGGAAGGCCGCGACGTCCTTGGCGTAGTTCTTCAACGTCGGCGCGGTGCCGTCCGTATATTTGACCGCCCCGTCCGAGATTGGCTGGGGCATCGCGATCTTGTGGCCGGGGAAGTAGAGGTTCCACTGCGGGTCGTCGGGCTTCGTGTAGCCGGTGAGAATTGCGTAAATGTAGTCGGCGCCCATTTCCTGGTACTCGAGGCCGGGCAACCCGTCGAAAATGAACCAGGGGAAGCCGCGCTCGTATTTTACCGACTTGGCGAGCAGGTCCATATTGGGCGGCGCCTTGCCGAAAACCGCCGCCGCGGCCTGATCGTTCGGATAGGCCTCGGGACGAGGAATGTCGTCGGCCGGCGTGCCGGGACGCTTGAAGATATCGCCCTTGTCGTTGGGTTCGGCGTTGGTGATCTGGTAACTCGCGGCCAGCGTTTTAACTTGATCCGCGCTGAACCCGGGGCCGTTCGGATCTTCAAGCGTCCGGAATGGAATGCTCAGCGCGTGACAATTGCTGCAGACTTCCTTGTAAACCTGGAAGCCCCGTTGCAGCTGCGCCTGATTGTAGACGCCGAACATGCCGGCGAAGCTCCAGTCCTGTCGCGGGGGTTTGGGCTGATTCGCCTCGCCTTGCGCGAGCGCCAGAGGAACGTTGGCGAGAATGAGCGCCAGCGCGACCGGCGCAAGGGCGGAGAACCTGAATCGGATCATGGTCGTGTTTCCTCGGGATCGGTCGCGAATCAACCCGCGGCGCCCGCCGCCGCCTTCGTCTTCGTCAGCACGGCGTCGGCGATCGAGGCCGGGATCGGTTTCGTCTTCTCCGTAAAGCTGAGAACAGGCAGGACAATCAGGAAGAACCCGAAATAGCCCGCGGTGAAGACGCGCGCGAACATATTGATGCCGGGCGTAGGCTCCTGTGAGCCGAGATAGCCAAGGCCAATGCAGCACACGACGAAGACCCAGAAGAAGAACCGGTAGGTCGGGCGGTACTTCCCGGATTTGACCGGCGAGCGGTCGAGCCAGGGCAGAACCGCAAGCACCGCTATCGACGCAAACAGGGTCAGGACCCCAAGCAGCTTGTTCGGAATCGCCCGCAGAATGGCGTAGAACGGCAAGAGATACCATTCCGGCACGACATGCGCGGGGGTCATGAGCGGATTGGCGATTCTGGAATTGTCGGCGTCCAGAAGGTAGTTGGGGACATAGAAAATCAGCCATGCGTACAAAATGAAGAACACCGAAACCGCGAACAGGTCCTTGATCGTCGCGTAAGGAGTGAACGCAACCGTGTCGCGTTCGACGTCCTTCACCTCGACCCCGTCGGGATTGTTTTGCCCGGTGACATGCAGCGCCCAGACATGGAGCCCGACGAACGCGACGATGACAAACGGCAGCAGATAGTGGAGCGAGAAAAACCGGTTCAGCGTCGGGCCGCCGACCGCGAACCCGCCCCAGAGCCAGTGGGCGATAGGCGTTCCGACGAATGGAATTGCAGTGAAGAGATTGGTGATGACCGTCGCGCCGGCGAAGCTCATTGAACCCCACGGCAGCACATAGCCCATGAAAGCGGTCGCCATCATCAGGAAGTAGATGATGACGCCGATGATCCAAAGCAGCTCTCGCGGCGGCTTGAACGAGCCGTAGTAGAGACCGCGCAGCATATGGACGTAGCCGGCGAAGAAGAACAGCGTTGCGCCGCTCGAGTGCATGTAGCGGATCAGCCAGCCGTAGTTAACGTCCCGCATGATGTGATCGACCGAGGAGAAAGCCTCGGTCGACGAGGGCACGTAGTGCATGGCGAGGACGACGCCGGTGATGATCTGCACGATCAGCATGAAGGACAGGATCGCGCCGAACGTCCACATGTAGTTGAGATTTCGTGGCACCGGAAAAACCACGAACGACGAATGAGCCAAGCCCATTATCGGCAGACGCGTTTCGAACCAGCGCCCAATCGCGCTCTTGGGAACATAGGTTGATGGTCCGCTCATGGCTTGGGTCTCTGAAAGGCGTGGGGCCGAAGAAGGTGCGATTTGAGGCGTCAAAGGGATCCGTGTCAGCCGATTTTTACCCCGGTCTCGGTGAGGAACGCATATTCGGGCGCAGCGAGATCGAGCAGCGCCGCCCGCTGCCGGATTCGGCCCGACGCGTCGTAGACCCGGCCCGGTGACGGACGAACGCCGGGCTCGGTCTACGACGCTGATCGGTCATGATGCGCCGTTCAGCGATCGCGCCGATGTCGACCTCGGTCGAGGACATCGCGAACGTAGAAGCGCCCGGAGTCGTCTCGGCGATGAGCGGCCAGGCGATCGCTCCGACGGTCCCGGCGCCGACCGCTCCAGCGGCGACCGATGGAAAATTCGTTCGATTTGGTCGTTCGATGTTGGTCGCGCTGGCCAATTCTACCCCCGATCGTCCTCGCGAACGCGCACCGCGCATGGCCGGTTGCGCATAAAGTCGGGGCATTCCCTTTGATTGGCCAGCTCAAGGCGACGTCGGTCATTACCGGCGTCGTCGGCCGCGCGCGCAGGCGCCATCGACATGCGAAACGGTTTATTCGCATCGATCGTTTTCGATGTCCATAGCCGCGAATGTCGCAGCTCTCGACCTTTCGTAGCGCTCGCCGTCGGCGCGCGGGCGCCCGCGCATTCGCTTTTCGCCCGGGAGCGGCTAAAGGTGGCGGCCGATGACCGAGACCCCCGCGTCGCTCCTGCTTGCCCTGTTCGAGCCGGATATCGCACAGAACGCCGGCGCGATGCTGCGCACCTGCGCCTGCCTGGGCGTCGAGGCGGCGATCATCGAGCCGGCGGGGTTTCGCTTGGGCGACAAACGCTTCCGCCGGGCGGGAATGGACTATCTCGACGCCCTGACGATCGCGAACCACGAGTCGTGGGCAAAATTCGCCGCGTGGCGCGCCTCCGCCCAGCGTCGCCTCGTGCTCCTGACGACGAAGGGCGAGACCAGTTTGTGGGAGTTTGGTTTCCTCAAGGGCGACATACTTCTGGTGGGCAGAGAATCGGCGGGCGTTCCCGCCACGGTCAGCGCGTGCGCCGACGTTCGCCTGCGGATTCCCATCCGCCCGCCCTTGCGTTCGCTGAACGTGAGCGTCGCCGCGACGATCGCCATGGCCGAGGCTCTGCGCCAGATTACACACTGCCCGGGCGCGGAATTTTTCGGGCGAGAGACGGCGCCGGAGCGTGAGGCGAGGGGGTGACAACGCCACGCGGTTGGACGATTGTGGCTCACGACGCTCGAAATCGGCAACGCCGGGGAAAAAGATGAGCGCAGACGAGGCGGTCCGCGTTTTGATCGCCGATGATCATCCGCTGGTGGTCGGAGGGTTGCGGCAGGCCGTGCTCGCCGCGGCGCCGGGCGCCGAGATTTCGATCGCGCATGATTTCGACAGCATGGCCGCCGCGCTCGAGTCTTGGCCCGACACCGATCTGGTCCTGCTCGACCTGACGATGCCAGGAGTCCGCGGCTTTTCGGGATTGTTGTTTCTGCGCTCGGAGCGTCCCTCGACCCCGGTGATCGTCGTCTCCGGCAGCGATGACCGGGCGATTATCCGCCACTGCCTGGAATTCGGCGCCGCCGGATTCATTCCCAAGTCGACCTCGCTGGACACGATGCGGGCGGCAATCGCGCAGGTGCTCGACGGCGGCCGCTGGACGCCGCCCGACTTTGATCCCAGTGCGCAACCCGCCCGCGAATCCAGTGTAATGGCGCGCCGCCTCGCCTCGCTCACGCCGCAGCAGATTCGGGTGCTGATGATGCTGTCCCATGGCTTGCTCAACAAGCAGATCGCCCACGAACTCAGCGTCTCGGAAGCCACAGTGAAGGCGCATGTGTCCGCGATTCTGCAGAAGCTCGGCGTCGAGAGCCGCACCCAGGCCGTCATCCTCGCGACCAAGATTGAATTGGCGCAAGAACTCTTGATCGCGTCCTAAGGTTGTTGCTGCAACGCTTCGCCGCCATCGTCATTTCATTCAATCCCGGTCGTTCCCGAGGCCAACCGGTTCGCGGGGCGATTGACCGTGAGGCTGGTTCGGCGTCCGCGACGCATGTCGCCCGCGTTTCGTCAGTCGGGCTTACGAGGCTCAATCCCGCCGCGCCGCCAGGGAATGGGGCTTAGCTCAAGGCCTCATCGGGCCCGCCCGGAAATTTTGGCTTCATTGCCTTACAAAAAACAGAAAGAATACTACTGTAATTCTGATTGTTAGAAATATGTGATGATGGCCGAACCCGCCGTTTGGGCCCTCGCGCCGCCTTCGCATGAGCGCAACGGCCGGATTCAGGGCCACGGCCGGCCACGTCCTTGAAAAGGCTAAAAACGGCAATCGGCGTCTATTCCGCTAAGTTGGCGTGAATGCCGTGTCGGCGCCGCTTCCGCTTTGCTCCGGCGCCGGTCTGGCGTACATGTTCGGGCGGGATTTGAAGCGCCGAAGACGCAGCGCTACGCCTTTCCCGCCGCGCGACGCTGGCGCGCCTTGGCGGTCGCCGCCGCGTTGAGCGCCGTGGCGGCGTCGACGATACGAGCATCTTCGCCCTCGAGCCGCGCGAGCGACAGCGCGCGCGCGTTCTCGGCCGGCCGTCGCGTCCCGCTCGGGTCGATTGTGTCGGCGGCGCAGCAGGCGTCGGCGACGACGAACACCGAGAATCCGAGATTGGCGGCGTCGCGCACCGTCGGCTCGAGCGCGTTCGCGGCGAGCGCGCCGCACAGCACCAGCGTCGTCGCGCCGATGTCCTCGAGCAGGGCCTCGAGGCGCGTGCCGACGAACGCGCCGTGGGCGGCCCTGCCGATCACGGTCTCCACTTCGCGCGGCGTCGGGGACGCCTTGAACCGATGTCCCGGCGCGTCGCGCGCGCCGGGCGATTCCGGCCCGATCGAATCGTGGCGAACATGGATGAGCGGCAGGCCCTCCGCCCGCCAGGCGGCGATCAGCGCCGCGATCTTCGCTTCGGCGTCAGCATTGTCGGGCGGCTCTCGGCGCGGATCGCCGATCGCCTCCCCCATGTCGAACACGATCAGCGTGGCGTCCGCGGGCAGGCGCATGCGCGTCAGAGCCGCCGGGGCGCGAGCGCCCAATAATCGAGATCGAGCACGACGCTCGGCTCGTAGCTCTCGCCCGAGCGCAACGGGAAATCGGCGCAGGGGCGGTTCTTGGTCGCGACCGTGCGCAGCCTCAGCGCCCCGACGTCGTCGCGGCCCGGCAGCGCCGCGGTCTCGGCGACGCGGCTCCAGGCGAAGACCGTGTCGCCCGCGAACAGCGGGGCGACATGCCGGCCGCCGTTGATCGCGGCGATATGAAACGCATTGGCGAGTCCGTTGAAGCTCAACGCCCGCGCGAGCGAAATGACATGGCCTCCATAGACGAGCCGGCGCCCGAACCGTCCCCCGGCCTCGCTGAGCTGATTGAAATGCACCTTGGCGGTGTTCTGGTAGAGCCGGGTTGCGATCATATGCTCGGCCTCCTCGACGGTGATTCCGTCGACATGGTCAATTCTTTCCCCGGCGCCATAGTCCTCGAACCGACGCGACGAACCGCTAAGCGCTTCGTCGAAGGCGGCGCGGTCGATGCGCGGACAGGCCGCGCCGAGTTGGTCGACCGCGACCGCGTCGGGCAGTCTGGGCACGTGGACTGGAAGCGCAGGGCTGCCCGAATCGCGCTTTCTGACCATCACCCAGCGCACATAGTCGATCGCCGTCTCTCCGCGCTGGTCCAGCCCCCGCGAACGCACGTAGACGACCCCGCTCTCGCGATTGGAATTCTCCTTGAGGCCGATCACCTGCGAAATGGCCGACAAGGTGTCGCCGGGAAAGACGGGCTTGAGGAATCGGCAGTCGGCGTAGCCGAGATTGGCGACCGCGTTGAGCGAGATGTCGGGCACTGTCTTGCCGAACACGACATGGAAGGCGAGCAGATCGTCGATTGGGCTCGCCTTGTAGCCGATGGCGCGGGCGAAGGTCTCCGCGCTCTGCGGCGCGAACCGGACGCCGTAGAGCGCTGAATAGAGCGAGACGTCGCCGACGCTGATCGTGCGCGGCGTCGCGTGGCGGATCGTCTCGCCCAGGCGGAAGTCCTCGAAGAATCGTCCGTTGGCCATTGCGGCGGAGACAGCTTGGGTCACGTCGGGTCAGTAGAACAGGGGGGCGACGTCGTCCTGGATGATCCATTGAATGAACATGATCGCCAGGAGCAGAATGATCGGCGAAATGTCGATGCCGCCCGTATTCGGCAGGAAGTTGCGGATCGGCCTCAGGAACGGCTCGGTCAGGGCGACAAACAGGTTCCAGATCGATCGGACGAAATCGTTGCGGATATTGACCACGCCGAAAGCGACGAGCCAGGACAGAACCGCGCCGGCGATGATGATGACTTTGTACAGGTCCAGAATTGTCAGGATGAGTTTTATCAGCGGAAGCATTTTGTCTCCTAGGTTCCGAATGCCCGATCCCCGCGGTCGCCAGACGCGGCTTGGATCGCCGCGTCGACGCCGTGTCCCGGATCAAACGGATATGAGCCGGCCTGATCGACGGATGGGGCTCCCCGGGGCTCGGGTTGTCGAAGCCCGAATCACGGGAAAACCCCCTGCAGGCTTTTGGCCCGCGCCGTCATCTTATCCGTTTCGCCCGGGCGGCGTCCCGCCTTCTCGGAGCGAAGACCCCAAATAACGAAGCGGCGAGAAGACGCCAAGTCATGAGTCCGGACAGCGATTTGACAGGAGCCGACCCCTTCGGTAGGAGACGCTGTCATGCGCGCTCTCAGGCTCAAGAGGGCGCGCTTGTCGTTTGACGCACCCGCGGCTTTCAGCCTTGCTCGGCTGAAGGCCTGTCGGCGCCTTTTTCAAGGCGAGAGAGGAGGGCGCGTTCCTCGTTGAAATATTGTCGCACTGTTTAGAGGAACCGCGATGACGAAGCGCGCAGAAGCAAAGTACAAAATCGATCGCCGCATGGGCGCGAATATCTGGGGCCGCCCGCGCAGCCCCTTCAACAAACGCGAGTACGGTCCCGGTCAGCATGGCCAGCGCCGCAAAGGCAAGGCGACCGATTTCGGCACCCAGCTCAAGGCCAAGCAGAAGGTCAAGGGCTATTACGGCAACATTCTGGAGCGCCAGTTCCACAAATACTACGTTGAAGCGCTGCGGATGAAGGGCGACTCGAGCGCCAACCTGATCGGCCTGCTGGAGCGCCGCCTCGACGCGGTTGTCTATCGCGCCAAGTTCGTGCCGACCGTGTTCGCCGCGCGTCAGTTCGTCAACCACGGCCACATCAGGGTCAACGGCCGCCGGGTCAACATCGCCTCCTATCAGGTCAAGGTCGGCGACGTGGTCGAGATCAAGGAAGCGTCGCGGCAGCTCGCCCTGGTGCTGGAATCGGCGGGCCTCGGCGAACGCGACGTGCCCGACTACATCGAAGTGGATCACGCCAAGGGCACCGCCAAGCTCAACCGCATTCCGAGCCTGTCCGAAGTGCCTTACCCGACCCACATGGAGCCGAACCTCGTCATCGAGTTCTATTCGCGCTGAGGAGGGTTCGTGGTCGAGGACTGATCGATTCGTCTGGGCGGCCGCATGCGAAGTGCGGCCGCTTTTTTTCGGGCGCTGAGCTCATGCGGCGGCCTGATGCGCCTCCGCCTTGGCCCGCAATCGGCAAAAAAGCCCGCGCCGTTCCGCCGCAAGCTCGGGAAGGGGTTCCGGTGAGTGCAGGCGCGCCACGAACTCGACCCGCTGGGACCATCCATGCCGACCCCTCCTGCCGCAACCGCGGGTCTCGGCGTCGCGCTCTATTGCGTCGGCGTGTTTCTGTTCGCGCTCAACGACGCGCTGGGCAAGTGGCTGGTCGCGGATTACGGCGTCGGGCAATTGATGCTGCTGCGCTCGATCGGCGCCGGCCTCGTGCTCGCGCCAATGGTTCTGGCGCTGCGGGTGAGCCTGATCGACGCGACCCAGCCGGCGCTGCAGGTCCTGCGCGTCCTTTGCATGGCGGCCGACACGTTCTCGTTCTTCTTCGCCACCCGCTACATGCCGCTCGCCGACGTGATGACCTTCTATATGGCCGCGCCGCTCATTGTCACTGCGCTATCCGCCCCGCTACTCGGCGAGACGGTCGAGCGGTTTCGCTGGATCGCGGTCGTGGTCGGGTTCGCCGGCGTCATGATCGCGCTGAGGCCGTCGCCGCATATGGTGTCCTGGGCGGCGCCGCTCGCCCTGTTCGGGGCGACAATGTTCGCGCTCGGCCAGACCTTCACCCGCAAGCTGCGCGGCGCCCATTGGCTGCAATTGACGGTCTGGCAATTCGCCGGCGCCGGCATCATCGGCGCCGCGACCATCCCGTTCGCCTGGACCCGCCCGAACGCGTTCGATCTCGGCCTGATGGCGCTCACCGGGATCGCGTCGATGGCCTGCTTCATCTTCATTACGCGGGCGCTTGCGCTCGCGCGCGCCGCGGTGTTGGCGCCGCTGCAATATTCCGCGATTATCTGGGCGACGATCATGGGCTGGGTGGTCTGGCGCGACGCGCCGACTCTGCCAATCATCGCCGGCAACGCGATCATCATCGGCAGCGGCCTGTTCGCGGCGGCGAGGGGGCGCGGATCGGGAAGCGCCGCGCCGTGACGCGGACGCCCTCTCGTTCCTCGCGGCGGGCGCGCGGCGCGTCGGCAGGAATTTAGCGATCGAGGAGGCTGGCATGATCCCGGACGTGGTCGCGCTGGAGCGCATCGAGCGGGAGGCCTGGCGCCGGTTGATCGAGGCCGCGCCGCCCGCCTTGGCGCTGAAAATCGGACTCGAGGCAAGGCCGATGGGCGGCGCGCTGCTGATGATGGCGAGCCGGATTCCGGCCTTTCAGTTCAATTGGCTGGCGGGAGCGGGCCTCCAGTCCGACGATTCGGAGGAGGTTTCGCGCGCGGTCGCGCGCTTTCGCGACGCGGGACAAGCAAAATTCATCGTCCAGGTTCCTCCGGGCGCATACGCCGAACGAATCGCCGCGCGCGCCATGAGCGAGGGCCTAGTCGAACATCCGCTCGCCTGGGCGAAGTTTCGCCGCGACGCCAGCGACCCGCCGCGGGTCGGGACTTCGGTCGAAGTTCGCGAGGCGGGCGCGGACGATCGCGATCTGTTTGCGACGACGGCGACGGCGGGGTTCGGCATGCCGCCGCCGATGAGCCAATGGCTGAGGGAAATCGTCGGTCGGCCGGGCTGGCGTTGCTTCGTCGGCTTCGCCGACGGCGCGCCGGCCGGCGCCGGGGCGCTGTTCGTCGAGGGCGAGTACGGATGGCTGGGCATCGGCGCGACCGTGCCCGAAGCGCGCCGCCGCGGCGCCCATTCGGCGCTGCTCGCGCGCCGGATCGAGGAGGCCCGTCGGCTCGGCGCGCGCTGGGTCGTGACCGAGACCGGCGTGCCGCAGCCGGGCCAGCCCGCGCCGAGCCACAGCAACATCTTGAACGCCGGATTTTCGATCGCCTATGTCCGCCCAAACTGGGCGCCGCCGGGATGATCGCCGAGCGGCCGCGCGCGCCGCAGCGCCGAAGGCCACACGACGTGAGCACCATCACATCCTTTCGAGACGGCGCGCTTAGGGTTAGCGGGCGAATTGGATTGAAGGGCAAATTGAACGCAGAAAGGATTTCCGACCATGACGACTTGCCGTCGCTCTTTCTTCGCCGCGCTGTTGGCGCTTGTTGTTGCTGTCGTTTCGTTTGGACATGCCCGGGCGGACCAGCCGAACTCGATTCACGTTTACGCCCACGTTCCAGGACCCTGATCCAGGAAAGAGAGTTTGGGAGCAATGGGGGAACGGGTACCGTGAAACTTTGCCCTCCGGGCGGGTGAATATTTTCACGACGGTCAAGCGCGACGCCCGAGGGACCACGGTGAAGAAAACCACCGAGCCGAATTTTTTTGTGTTCATTCCGGACTCGAAGGCTAAACCAAGACTGTATTGGGCGCGGACCCCTGGCCCTTGGAATTTCATGGGCGTGATGAGAGACGTGCGCGCGCCGCAACGGTTCGATTGAACGCTTGCCGCGCCGCTTGTCCAAATGCCAAAGCTTGGTATAGTCGTCACCGTGCTGCCACGGTGATGATAAGGATCCAATAGCGGGAGGCGACATATGCAGGGATCTACCGGCGTTCTCACAGTATACAGCACGTTGGCCGCTTTATTGCTTTGCGGACTCCTGGGTCTGCTTGGTCAAGGAATTCGTGCGGTAGTCGGTCTCAAGAATTCAGGTTCACTCGCCTCGGAAAATCCTAGTGAACAGTCGGTTTTCAGCGCCGCCTATCTCAGTTTGAGCTTAATGATTGGATTTATAGTAGGAGTTCTTGCGGGCATAGCGTTGAATTTAGAGACCATAGTCACTGTAGACCCAAATAATTGGAAGCTACTGCTTGGAATTGTTGGATCTGGCTATATCGGCGCAGATTTTATTGAAAATACCATGTCTCTGGTGATCCACGGCCAGCCGTCGCCCGCGAAGCCTCCAATCCCAGTGGTCCCGCTTCCAACCTTTCCGCCTCAACAGCTCGTTGTACCGGCCGCGCCGCCGCCTCCGCAGCCGGACGGCGGTTCTGCAGCGCTCGCCAGCGCGATTAGGATCGTTTGCCCTCAAGTCAATGCGCCGAACTGGGCGCCTGCGCTAGTTGCCGCGTTTTCGAGGTTTGACCTCGCAAGCAATCGACGGCGAGCCGCCGCAATGGGGCAGTTCCTTGTCGAGGCGGGCCCGGGCTTGAAAGAAATTGTTGAGAATCTTCACTATTCGGCTGAGAGAGCCTCGGAAGTCTTCCACCAAATATTTCCAACTCCCGACGACGCGGCCCCTTTCATCGGCGATCCGCAAAAATTTGCAAATCACGTCTATGCGAACAAGAACGGAAATGGCGATGAAGCAAGCGGCGACGGTTTCCGCTTTCGCGGGCGTGGACTCATTCAACTGACTGGGCGCTCGGAATATACAGAGTTTGGAAAATACATCAACAAGACGGCCGAAGAGGCCGCCCAATATTGTGAGACGATCGACGGCGCGGCGCTATCCGGATGTTGGTATCTTGCTACCAGAGGCTGTTTACCCTTCGCGGACTCGTGGGATATCGATGAGATTACGCGCCGTGTCAATGGGAGCGCCATGCTGGGCGCAAACCAGAGACGAGAATATTCGGACGATATGCTGAAGCATTTGGGCGGCGGGTGATCGATTTTTGGTGAGAGAGACGACCGAGCGGGTCGAGGGCCAGCGCCGGGGCCCGGGCCGGTCGCGGCGAGCGTTGCGCCGCTCGTTCGTCCGCGCCACATTACATTCCGCTGGCGCTTCGGCGCGCCGATCGATCCGGCGGCGCGTGGGGATGTCCGAATGCCGACAAAGGCGCAGGCAGCGCAATCATGCGCCGGAATCGACCCGCATGCCGCGTTTCGCGCCGCCGCGTCGAGCATCATGGCGGCGTCAGCGGGGCAGGCGGCAAGGGCTTCGGCTCGGCTGCGCTGAAGGTCGGCGGCAAGATTTTCGCTTCCCTGTCGCACGGCCGCCTGTTGCTCAAATTGCGGGCCGAACGGGTCGACGCGCCAATCGAGTCCGGGATCGGCGAGCGCTTCTCGACCGCCGCCGGCCGTCCGAAGCACGAGTGGGTCACGATCACGCCTGCATACGCCGCGCGCTGGATCGAACTCTCGCAAGAGGCGCGCAATTTCGTCGGCGCTCAGAAAGGCGCGGACAAATCGTCACGAAAACGTTGACACAGGCAGGTTCGCCTTATCGCCTTCGACCGCTCTGCGCGCCCTCCTCGACCGCCTGCGCCACGGCGCGGCTCTTGCGCCCGCGGGGAAATCGCCTGTCGGATCGCGGCGCGGCCTAGAGTCGCGACAAGCGAGAGGGCGGCGTCAGCTCGCCTCCGCCAGCAGCGGCAACTGCTGCGGCTCCGTTTCGCCGAGCCGGTCGACGAGGCGGGTCGGGTAGTCGCCCGTGAAGCAATGATCAGTGAACTGGGGCTGTTTGGCGTCGCGGCCGGGATAGCCCATGGCGCGATATATGCCCTCTATCGACAGGAACGCCAGGCTGTCGGCGCCGGTGAATCGCCGCATCGCCTCCAGGTCCATCCGCGCCGCGAGGAGTTTCTCCCGTTCGGGCGTGTCGATGCCGTAGAAGTCGGGATAGGCGATCGGCGGCGAGGAAATCCGGAAGTGAACTTCGCGCGCGCCAGCCTCGCGCATCATCCGGACGATTTTGACGCTCGTGGTTCCGCGCACGATCGAATCGTCAATCAATACGATCCGCTTTCCTTCGACCACGGCGCGGTTGGCGTTGTGCTTCATCCTGACGCCAAGCTCGCGAATCGACTGCGTCGGCTGAATGAATGTGCGCCCGACATAGTGGTTGCGGATGATCCCGAGTTCGAACGGCAGCCTGCAGGCGCGCGCGAAGCCGATCGCCGCGGGAACGCCGGAATCGGGCACAGGCACCACGACATCGGCCGCCGCCGGCGCCTCGAGCGCCAGTTCCGCGCCCATCGCCTTTCGGGCGTCATACACGGATCTGCCATGAACGATCGAATCCGGCCGGGCGAAATAGATGTACTCGAATATGCACGGCCGCATCGGCTGCCTGGGCGAGGGGAAGAAGCTCTTCACGCCCTCCGCGTCGACCACCACGACTTCGCCGTTTTCGACGTCACGAACAAATTTGCCGCCGATGATGTCGAGCGCGCAAGTCTCCGAGCACAGGATCGGGCAGCCGTCGAGTTCGCCCAGCACCAGCGGCCGGATGCCGAGCGGATCGCGCGCTCCGATCAGTTTCTTGTTGGTCAGCGCGACGAGGGCGTATGCGCCCTCGATATCGGCCAGGGCCTCGACGAAACGCTCGACGATCCTGGGCCTGCGCGAGCGGGCGGCGAGCAGCAGCACAACCTCGGTGTCGGTTGTCGACTGGCAGATTGCGCCAGTGCGAATGAGTTCGCGCCTGAGGGTCAGCCCGTTGGTCAGATTGCCGTTGTGAGCCACCGCGAGACCGCCGGCGTCGAGTTCGGCGAACAGCGGCTGGACGTTGCGCAGCGCCGTCTCGCCGGTCGTTGAATAGCGCACGTGACCGATCGCGGCCCGGCCGGGGAGGCGGTCGATCGTCGCTGCGCTGGAGAAATGATCGCCCACCAGCCCCTGGCGGCGCTCGGAGTGGAATCGCGCGCCATCGAAGGCGACGATGCCCGCAGCTTCCTGGCCGCGATGCTGGAGCGCGTGCAGGCCCAGCGCGACTATCGCGGCCGCGTCGGGATGACCGAAAATGCCGAAGACGCCGCATTCCTCGCGCAGCCGGTCGTCGTCGAAATCGACGCCCGGGGCGTCGGTCTTATCGGGGGTCAGGTCGATGGGGTCCTCGTTCGATTTGCTCCCGGTCCCGGCCCTTGAGTCTATCAACGCTTCGGGACCTTCGCCGGCGCCGGCGGGGCTGGCGGGGGAACGTTCTTGTTGATAAGGGCGTCGAGCTTCTGCTTGTCCATCGTCGACCCGTCGGCTTTGTTCTTCGGCGCCGGCGGGGAAGCGCCCGCGGGGGCCGCCGAGGGCGCAGCGCCGGACGGGCTTTCCGCACCTGTCGGACCCGGCTCCTCTGCCGGCGTTTCGTTTGCGACAGCGTTTGCGCGCGATTTGATCCAGGCGTCGATGGTCGCGGCTGCGTCCGCCGGCAGCAGAGCGACGATACGGTCGGCGGTGTCAATCAGCAACGGGCGCGTCCTGGCGTTCTTGACCCATTCCGGCTGCTGCTTCTCAGACACCAGCCAATTGAAGATCGCGAACGCGACGACCGCGAGCAGGAAGCCGCGCGCAATGCCGAACAGGAAGCCGAGCGACCGGTCGAGGGCGCCGATCTTGCTGTCGAGAATGGCGTCCGACACGCGCACGGTGAAAAGCGAAACCACGATCAGCGTCCCGAAGAATACGAGCGCCGCGGCGGCGACCTGCGCGAAGACCTCCTTATGGATATAGGGCGTGAGATACGGCATGACGGCGGGGTAGAAGTAATATGCCGCCGCCGCGGCGGCGACCCAGGATCCGATCGCAAGAACTTCACGACTGAAACCGCGCATCATCGACAGGAACGCTGAGACCAGAACGATCCCCAGAACGGCTAGGTCGAGATAGGAAGGCATTTAAGACAAACCTCGTCGCGACGGCCGAATAGAATCGCCAAGTCTGGCGGCCGGCGCGGTCCCGCGCAGCGCCTTATACCCAAGCCCCCTCAATTCGTCACCCTGTCGCACGGTTAGGCTTGCCTTCGACCCCCGCCGCCGCGATCAGCGCGACCAGCGAGGCGACCGAGCCGATCGGCGTTAGCGCGATTTTGACCGCTTCGCCCTTCGCCCCCGCCGAAGCAGGGCCGAATGCGGCCGAGAAGCCGAGCTTGGCCGCCTCCTTGAGGCGCAAGGCTGTGTGGGCGACGGGGCGCGCCGAGCCTGAAAGCGCGATCTCGCCGAAATAAACCGCGTCATGCGGCAGGCTCGCGCCGGTAAGCGAGGAGACGAGCGCCGCCGCTGCCGCCAGATCGGCCGCGGGCTCGGCGATTTTCAGGCCCCCCGCGACGTTCAGGTAGACGTCGTATTGCCCGAGCTTCAGCCCGGCGTGCGACTCGAGAACCGCCAGCACCATCGCAAGTCGGCTCGGCTCCCAGCCGACCACCGCGCGGCGCGCGGTGCCGAGCGTCGTCGGCGCGACCAGCGCCTGAATTTCGACCAGCAGAGGTCGCGCGCCCTCGACCCCGGCGAAGACCGCCGCGCCCGGGCTCGCGCCGCTGTCGCGGCCGGCCAGGAACAGCGCCGACGGATTCGGCACTTCGGCGAGGCCGCCGCCGGTCATCTCGAACACGCCGACTTCGTCGGTCGCGCCGAACCGGTTCTTGGCGGCCCGGAGCAGGCGAAAGGCGTGCGCTCCGTCGCCCTCGAACGAGAAAACCGCGTCGACCATGTGCTCGACCACGCGCGGGCCGGCGATCTGGCCGTCCTTGGTGACGTGGCCGACGAGCAGCAGCGCCGCGCCGCTCGCCTTGGCGAAGCGGATCAGCGCCTGCGCCGATCCGCGCACCTGGCTGACCGTTCCCGGCGCGGATTCGATGGCGTCGCTCCACATGGTCTGAATCGAATCGATGACCACGAATTTCGGCGGGTCGCCGGAACCGAGCGTCGCCACGATATCCTCGACCAGCGTCTGCGCCGCCAGTTGCACCGGCGCGTCCGCCAGCCCGAGCCGCGCCGCGCGAAGCCGCACCTGGGCGGTCGATTCCTCGCCGGAAACGTAGACGACCCGCGCCCCGGATCGCGCCACCGCGGCGCAGGCCTGAATCAGGAGCGTCGACTTGCCGATGCCAGGCTCCCCGCCGATCAGCGTCGCCGACCCTGGAACGAAGCCGCCGCCGGCGACCCGGTCAATTTCGGCGAGGCCGGTGACCACGCGCGGCTCGGTCCTGGAGGCGCCCGACAGATCCTCGAGCGCGAACGGCCGGCCCCCGGCTCCGCGCCGCAACGCCGCGCCGCCGACGCCGAGCGCCGCCGCCTCCTCGATGATCGTATTCCACTCGCCGCAGGATTCGCACTTGCCCTGCCAGCGCTGGGTGATGGCCCCGCAATTCTGGCAGACATATGCAGAACGAAATTTGGACATGGCCCCGAACTGGCAGGTTTGTCCGCGCGTGTCGAGTGGCCGCCGCCAGGCGCCCACAGTCTGTTTTATTCACGGCGCGATGACCGCCGCGCCTTCGAGCCTGCCCGCGCGCAAGTCGTCGAGCGCCTCGTTGGCCCTTTCGAGGGGATAAGGAACCGTCGTCGTGCGCACCTTGGCGCGCGGCGCGAGCGCGAGGAACTCCTCGCCGTCCGCGCGCGTCAGATTGGCGACCGAAACGACGCTCCGCTCTTCCCACAAGAGACGGTAGGGGAACGAGGGGATGTCGCTCATGTGAATGCCGCCGCAGACGACCCGCCCGCCCTTGCGCACGGCGGCGAGCGCGCTCGGAACCAGCGCGCCGACCGGCGCGAACAGGATGGCGGCGTCGAGCGGCGAGGGCGGCCGATCGTCCGATCCGCCGGCCCATTCGGCGCCGAGCGACAGGGCGAAGCGTTGGGCGGCGAGGTCGCCCGGCCGGGTGAAGGCGAAGACGCGCCGCCCCTGCCAGCGGCAGACCTGCGCGATGATATGGGCCGCCGCGCCGAAGCCGTAGATGCCGATCGTCCGGCCATCTCCCGCGGCTTTGAGCGAGCGCCAGCCGATCAGGCCGGCGCACATCAGCGGCGCGGTCGCGATCGGGTCGAGGTCCTCGGCCAGCGGGAAGGCGAAAGCGGCTTCGGCGATCGCGTGGGTCGCAAACCCGCCGTCGCGGGTGTAGCCGGTGAACAGCGGCGCATCGCACAGGTTCTCGCGCCCGCCGGCGCAATAGGCGCAATGCCCGCACGCACGGCCGAGCCAGGCGACGCCGACGCGCGAGCCGGGCGGAAGATCGACGCCGACCCCGGCCGCCTCGATCCGGCCGACGATTTCATGCCCCGGAACGATCGGCAGCTTGGGGTCGGCGAGATCGCCGTCGACCACGTGCAGATCGGTGCGGCAAACGCCGCAGGCCTCGACCCGAACGCGAATCTGCCCCGGCCCGGGCTCGAGTTCGGGCCGTTCCTCCATCATGAGCCGATCGCCGGCCCGGCGCAGGACCATGGCGCGCATTTCGCCAGACTAGACCATGAGTGAGTTTGGTGGAAACGCCCTCGATGAGGGACGGGGAGGGCCAGGGAGGGAGGCTCAGGGATGGCGCCGGGAAACTGCAAGGTCGTCGGCCCGCAAGCGATTGAAAAGACGCAATCCGCGACCCCAAATGGCGCCAGCCCCTTAGCGGAACTTAAAGAACGGGTCGGGGATCGAGAAAGGAATGTAACGCCCAGGCCGTTCGATCGTTGTCACGCCCGCGAACGGCGCCGTCCAGCGGGCGTTGCGCCGTCGCACAATTTGGCGCCTATCCCTTTGAAAAACCTGATGCGACGGCAAAAGCGCGACCACGATAACGCCCGAATCGCGCTCACCCCAGATTTTTGGCGAAGAACTCCAAAGTTCGCGTCCACGCCAGCGCCGCGCTCTGCGCGTCGTAACTTTCGCGCTGATCGCAGTTGAAGCCATGCTCGGCCGGGTAAATATGGATCGGGAGGTCCGGATGAGCGGCGGCGACTTCGCGCACGCCGGCGATCGGAATATGCGCGTCCTTCTCGCCGAAATGCAGCATGGTCGGGACGCGCGGCTCGAGGTCTTTCATCGCGACCACCCGACCGCCATAATAACCGACCGCGGCGCTTAAGCCTGAGAGGCGGCCGGCGGCGGCCCAGGCGACCGACCCGCCCAGACAATAGCCGACGACGCCAACCTTGCCGCCTTCCCTGGCGACCTCGATCGCCGCGGCGACGTCGCGCACAATCTGCTCGAAATCGACCTTGCCCGCGATCGCGATGCCGCGGGCTCTCGCCTCCGGGTCGTAGCCGACGTCGAACCCCCGCTCGACATGATCGAATATCGCCGGAGCGATCGCGAGATAGCCTTCGGCCGCGAATCGATCGGCGACCGCGCGGATATGCGCGTTGACGCCGAAAATCTCCTGCACGACCACGATCCCGCCGCGCGGTTTTCCGGCGGGATCGGCGCGCCATGCGCTGATCGCAGCCCCGCCCTCCGGCTGCAGTTCGATCCAGGCGCCCATATTCGTCTCCTCCGCAGGCTAAAGTGATTCAGGACGCCTGGCCGCGCGGGCCATTCTGCGCAATCGCGATGCCGCCGACGACCAGCGCCAGCGCGACGACGTGATAGGCCGCGAAGGGCTCGCCCAAAAGCACCACCGCCATGATAGCGCCGAACACCGGCACGAGATTGACGAACAGCCCCGCCCGGCCCGGCCCAATCAGCTCGACGCCGCGCATATAGAACATTTGCGAGGCGAACGCGGGCCCAAGCGCCACATAGGCGAGCGTTGCGAGCCCCGCGGCGGTCGGCCAGATGAATCCGCCTGTGGCGATCTCCCAGATCATCAGCGGCAGAGAGGTCAAAAACGCCGCCGTGGCCATGCCCGCCAGCAGACTGAGGCCCGAAACCCGCGGGCGATCGCGCAGTCCGATCGTGTAGCCGGAGTAGAGAACGACAGCAGCCAACATCATCACGTCGCCATGGTTGAAGGCGAGCCTCGCCAGCCGCGCCGGATCGCCCTGCGCAGCGATCGTCGCGACGCCGACCATCGTCGTTGCGGCGCCCAGCGCCTGGAGCGCGGTCACCCGGACGCTCAGAAAGATCCGTGAGCCGATCAGCACCAGCGCCGGGATCGCGCCCTGAATGATCGACAGATTGAGCGCGCTGGTGCGATGCGCGGCAAGATAGAAGAGCGCGTTGAAAGCAGTGTAGCCGAGCGCGCCCATCGCCGCGACGTAGCGCCAGTTGGCGCTGAGGATCGGCCAATCCCGGCGCAAGGCGGAGCGCGCCGCCAAGAGGATGGGAACCAGCGCCAAGCCCCAGCGCAGGCAAGTGAGCGTCATCGGGCCGATCTGGCCGACAGACAGCCGGCCGACGATCGAGTGTCCGGCCCAAATCAGCGTCGTGAGCACGAGCAGCAGGATCGGATTGGCCCAGACGGATCTCAGAAGGTCGGCGCCAGGCGCGGTCGCGTCCGTCATCACATTCTTCCCGTGCGTTCGCGCGCTTACCCGCCGGGCGCGCAGGCGCCAGCGCAGCTGCGGTTCGGGAAGAGCGGGAGAGTTGGCTTAAGCTCGCTGATCAGCGTAGGCAATGCCCGTTACGCACGCATGACGTCAAGGCGCCCGGTCCGCCGTGGCGTCGATCGTCGCCGCCGAAAAGGCTCTAAAGAAATCGAAATTCCTCCCGCGCCGGCGCTCGCCAGCAACCCGCGCGCGAGAACCCCGATACTGAATCTGGAGCGGCCTTCGTTTCAGTACCTGGTCACGATCGGCGCCGGGGGCGTATTGGCCGGATCGCCGAGCAGATAGAGGAGGCCGATGCGGAAGTCGTTGGAGGCCAGTGTGTTGCGGGACGAGACGTAGTTCGCCACCCCGCCGCTGCAGTTCAGGTTTGTGAAAGCCCCGCCGACGGAGCCCGCCAGACAATTCGAGCCGCCGGTCGTAATCGCCCCATAGTTGAGATAGCGGTACCCCAATTCGAGCTTCAAGTTCGGCGTGATGTCGAAATCGAGGCCGGCCATTAAAGCCCAGGCGAAATTGGTCTTCGCGCCGTTGGAGAAGTAGCCTCCGGACGGCCCGAGATCGATAAAGTTGCCGTAATTCACGCCCTGATCGGTGAAGCCGAAGACGTTGTTTTCGGCGAAACCGACGCCGGCGCCGACGAACGGCGATATGCCGTACCAGGTTCCGAGGTTGACGTAGCCGTTGACGAGACCGACGAACGAAGAGACGTTCGCGCGATAGAAATCGGCGAATTGCGTCGGTCCGCCGAACGCCGGATTGACAGGGTCGGTAAGCGTATAGAGCGACTGAAGATTGGCGCCGCCGCGGTATTCCAAGGTCCCGTCCACTCGGAACCAGTTGTTGAACCGATAACCGACGCCGAAGTCGATCATTCCCGATGAAGACAGGGTCGAGTTGTTGAAAGATTGGTAGGCTGAGTTGGACAGAAACCCGATCGAAAGGCCGGTCGCGATCGGATCGGGAATATTCTGAAGCTTCGGCGCGCCGGCGGCGAGGCCAAACCCCACGTCGCCGCGCAGATACCAGCCGCCAAATTCAGCGTCGGCCGCTGGCGGGAGCGGCGGCGCAGGGGGTAACAGATCGGCGGCGCTCGCCCATCCGCAAGAAGCGACCACGGCTCCGGCCGCCATAACAAGGGACCCCAGCTTTATCATGACAGTAATCCCCTCTTTCGGCGCCGGGCGACGCGGCCCGCGCATCTTCAGAATTGGGAAAAACCTGCCACGCTGGACTTAACAGAGACTTAACCCTAATGATTAACCTTGATTGAGTATTAACGACTCATCCCGTCTCAGGCGTTGCAGACCGAGGTTGTGCGGCATCCCTCGCTTCTCACGCGGCCTGGCGCGCCGACGCGCCGACGCTCTGCCGGATCGCCTCGGCCAGCGCTTTGGCTTCCTCGCTAGCGCGCCCGGGCGCGTGGATAAGCCCCATGCGCGACACCGGCAGATCGGGGAGACCTTCACTCCGCCCCAGAACGCGCAAGCCCTCGCCAACCATCGAAGCCGGCAGTGTCGTGACTGCCAGACCGGCCCGCACCACGGAGCCTATCGCGCTGTAATTTTTGGAAAAAAACAAACCGCGCGTCGCCCGCGGCGTCGTCGCCAGCGCGTCCTCGGTCGCCCGCCGCCAAAGGCAAGTGGCGCTGCCGAGCGCGAGCGGGATCGGAGCATCGTCCTCGACCCGGAAGCGGTCGGAGGCGACCCACACCAGCGGCTCCTCGCGCAACAGCTCAAACCCGTGCAACGCGGCGTGGTCGGTCACTAGCGCCAGCTCCAGCGCCCCGGCGAAAACCTGCGCGGAGAGCTCGGTCGACGCTTCGCAGACCACGGACACTTCGACCAAAGGGTGCCGGCGATAGAACCGCGCCAGTATTTCGGCCAAAAAAGATTCGGCGTAGTCGTCGGGAATGCCGAGTCTGGCCGCCCCCCGAAGGCCCTTGCGCGAAAGCGCTGCGAAGGCGCCAGCTTCGATCTGAACGATGCGCCGGGCGAACTCGATCAGGCTCTCGCCTTCGGTCGTGAGCCGCGTTCCGCGTCCGTGCTTGACGAACAGGGCGCAGCCCAGCCGCTCCTCGAGCCGTCGGATATGCATCGAGACGGCCGACTGAGTCTTATGTACGCGCTCGGCCGCGCGCGTGAAGGAGCCGGAATCGACGATGGCGAGAAACGAGCGCAGCTGGTCGGTGTCAAGCATGGCGATCCATCCCGGATTTCGATCGGATACTCTACAAACATTCGTTGGACCGATCAATGACGACCCATTACATCCAACCTGTCATTACATTTAACCCGTTCCGAAATCGATGGTTTTCCCCGGCGCAGCGTCGTTTCGCCGACAGAACTGTCGCGTCCTGATCGGGACAAGGAGACAAGCGATGATCCACTCCCTGGCGCGACGGACCTCTCGAGGCGCATTGGAGGCGCTGCGCCGAGCTTTCACCTGGCCGGCTCGGGTCGGCGTTGCGCGACGGACAATGAGCCAGCTGGCCCGAATGTCGGAATATGAGCTACGCGACATCGGGCTGACGCCGCAGGATCTGTCCGATGTGTCGGCGCTGCCGCTCGGCGCCGATCCGTCCGCCTTGCTGGTCCGCCGGCGCGCGGCGCGCGAGCGGCCCGCTCCGGGGCGAGCCGATCTGGCGGCCTGATGAGGTTGATCGGACCTCCCCAAGCGCGGCGAAACGGTCTAGGAAGACCGACCAGGACCGTCGCCGCCCTTCTGGAGGATCTTTATGACCGCGCACTCGCCCGCCACAGGCATTGTCGTCCGTTCGAAGACCGTCGCCCGGCAGACGGAAATCCTCAGCGGCGATGCGCTGGCTTTTCTCGCTGGCCTGCACCGCCGCTTCGACCGGCGACGGCTTGAACTGCTGGCGCGGCGCGGAGAGCGGCAGAAGGCGTTCGACGCCGGCCTCCTGCCTGATTTTCTGCCCGAGACGAAAGGCGTTCGCGACGGCGGCTGGAAGGTGGCGCCCATCCCGGCCGACCTTCTCGACCGCCGGGTTGAGATCACCGGCCCGGTCGACCGCAAGATGATCGTCAACGCGCTCAATTCGGGCGCGAAGGTGTTCATGGCCGATTTTGAGGACGCCACCTCGCCCTCGTTCGCCAACATGATCGAGGGCCAAGCCAATCTGAAGGACCGCTGGGCCGGCACGATCGGCTTTACCGACCCCGCCAGCGGCAAGACCTATGCGCTGAGGAGCAATCCGGCCGCGCTGATGGTGCGCCCGCGCGGCTGGCATCTGCCCGAGCGGCATGTGACGGTCGACGGCCGGGAGATGTCGGGCGCGCTGTTCGATTTCGGCCTCTATGTCTTCCACTGCGCGAAGGCGCAGGCGGCCAAGGGCTCGACTCCCGCCTTCTATCTGCCGAAGCTGGAAAGCCGCCTCGAGGCGCGGCTGTGGAACGAGGTTTTCTCGCACGCGGAAGCCGAGCTCGGGTTCGACGAGGGCGCCTTCAAGGCGACGGTGCTGATCGAGACGCTGCCGGCCGCGTTTGAAATGGACGAGATTCTCTACGAGCTTCGCGACCATATCGTCGGCCTCAACTGCGGCCGCTGGGACTATATCTTCTCCTTCATCAAGCGGCTGGGCAAAAACCCCGACTTTCTGACGCCTGACCGCTCTGCAATGACGATGGGCAAGGCGTTTCTCAACGCCTATTCGCTGCTGTCGATCAAGACCTGCCACCGCCGCGGCGCCTTCGCCATGGGCGGGATGGCGGCGCAGATTCCGGTCAAGGGCGACGCGCACGCCAACGACGAGGCCTTCGCCAAAGTGCGGGCCGACAAGGAGCGCGAGGCCGGCAACGGCCACGACGGCACCTGGGTCGCCCATCCCGACCTGGTGCCGGTCGCGCGCGAAGTGTTCGACCGGCTGATGCCGGGGCCCAACCAGCTCGGCAAGCTGCGCGAGGACGTGGATGTGACCCAGGCCGATCTGCTGCAGGTCCACGACGGCGCGCGCACCGAAGAGGGCCTGCGCCTAAACATCCGCGTCGGGGTGCAATATATCGAAGCCTGGCTGCGCGGCCGCGGCGCGGCGCCGATCTACAATCTGATGGAGGACGCCGCGACCGCCGAAATCTCGCGCGCCCAGGTCTGGCAATGGATCCATCTGAGGGCCAAGCTCGCCGACGGCCGCGAGGTGACGCCGGCCCTGTTCCGCGACGCGCTCGCGGCCGAGATGGAGCGGGTTCGAGGCGAGGTCGGCGCCTCGGCCTTCGACGGCGGCCGCTTCAAGGAGGCGATCGCCCTGTTCTCGGACATGTCGCTCGCCGACGAATTCGAGGAGTTCCTGACCCTGCCGGCCTACAAGCTGATCGACTGAGGCGCTTCCGTCAGCGATCCGCTAGACGGGCTATGGCGCCCTGACAGGCTGAAGGCTCGGAAAACCAGGCTCAAGCAAGAGGTCGACGGCTTGGGCCGCCGGCAGGACGACGCGGCGGGCCCGCGGGCGCGAGCGATTGGGGATTGAGAAAGCTGTCGCCGCAACCCGGGGGCTGCGAATCCAGGCCCGGCGGAAGCCGATCCAAGCCCGCGGCAATGGAATCCAAGCCAGGGGAAGCCGGAGCAAAGCCAGGGGAAGCGGAATCCAAATGATTCCCTTCCGCGAATTGAGCCTTTTCAATGGTTTAGACGCGAATCCAAATTGTTTTTTTCTCCGGCTCCTCATCCCCGCCGAACCCGTCCCCGCCCCCGCGCGGCCTCGGGTTCGTCACCAAGGCGACCCTGACTCAAATTCTGCCTTTCAGGAAGCAAATGTCGCCTTCGGCTGGAATTTGGGGGTTGAGCAAACTGTCGCCGGAACTCCGAACCCTGTTTCGAATCCGAGCGGATGTGGCGCCAGCCCCAAATCCATGCCGACAAATCCTTGCCCCACGCCGCTTCGAGCGTGTCATCTGGTCAGCCGCGTGAAGGCTTAAAGCGGCCGCTGCCCTCGGCGCGACAGGCGCGCCTCGATCCAGCGACGAGGAAGACCATAGCACGGCTTCTGATTATCTCAAAGAGATTGTCGAATAAAATTGATTTTCAGCAAACACGGCGGCGCTGCCCCCGGCCGCCCCGGAACCCGGCAGGCTGCTCGCGCCGGCGGCCACGCGCCCCGGATGGTCACATCAAGGGGTAGTGTCTCAGATTGAAATTTGAGGGGCCTTGACGCGCATCGCCGCTTCCCCATGTCCCGTGCTATGCTTAGCTGGAGGCATGGGAGCGGCCATATGTCAGAACGGCGAGAATTGTACCACAGTCCAAATGGCGATTCTTGGTTCCTTGGCCGGGAGCCAGAGAACGGTCACGCATTCATTATCCATCAGCCCAATGCGCCTTCTGGAGGCCGTTTGTCGCACATTGAAGTGGGGGCCTTCCTCAGAGAGGGGACGGGACCTGAGCAGCAGGCTCTGTTGCGATTAATTGGAACACTGGTGCAGGTTCCCCCCTATGCCAATCGGTCCTAAAGGCGAGAAGCGCCCCGCAGTGCACTTAACTATGGCGACGCTGCGGTCGCAAGTAAAGTGCACTGTCATGTCTGGACGGCGCCCGCTGTCAAGGGGGTCTTTGAGGTTTTGGGGGATCGGGGGTGCGGTCATGTCTTCGGCCTTTTTGCACGGAACCATAAGCGTCCGCTGGCCCTGATGTTGTCCGCTGATCCGTTGCCGCTATCACCGTAACGCGCTGATTGGGCGCAGACAGTATGCCGGGCTTCAGGATCAATCCGCTTTCCTGCGCATCACCTCTTGGTCACCCTCGAGTTGTTTGCCGCGTGGCGCCTTTTAAGGCGGCGTGGCGGTCCGAAACCGGCGAGTTAGGCCGAAAGCCCTCGGTAGTTCGTCTGCGACTTCAGCAACGCGAAGACGATGCGCGCCAATTTGTTGGCCAGCGCCACGGCGACCAGCTTGAAGGGCTTCTTCTCGATCAGCCTCTTGGCCCACATCCGCAGCGGGTCGCCATGGGGTTTGCGATGGAACAGCACGGCGTGCGCGCCCACGACCAGCAATTTGCGCAAGTACCGGTTGCCCATCTTCGAGATGCGCCCCAGCCGCTCCTTGCCGCCGCTCGAATGCTGGCGCGGCGTCAGGCCGAGGATAGGCGGCGAACTCGCGCGGCCCCTCGAACCCCGAGACATCGGGGACGCTGGCCGCGATCGCCGTGGCGGTGATCGGCCCGATGCCGGGAATGGTCATCAGCCGGCGCGCTGTCGCATCCGTCCGAGCGGCCGCGAGAAACGTCTTGTCGAGCCGATCGATCGCCTCGTCGAGCCGATGCAATTGATGAACCAGCTCCGCCAGCGCCGCGCAAACCTCGATCGGGATTGTCTCGTCGCAAGCTTCGATCCTATCGGCGAGTTGGCGCGCATGGCGCGGCCCTTGCGCCGCGATCAGCCCCACCTCGCCAAGATGCCCTCGAAGCCCATTGAGCAATTGCGTGCGCTGCGCCACCAGCATCTCGCGCGCCTTGTGGCGCATCAACTCGGCCTGGTTGACGACCGAGCGCACCGCGACGAAACGCATCGAGGGCCGCGAAACCGCCTCGCAAACCGCCGCCGCGTCCGCCGCGTCGTTCTTCTGCCGGCGCACGTAGGGCTTCACGTAAGCCGGCGGCATCATCCGCGCGTCATGGCCCAGTTTGATCAACTCGCGCGCCCAATGATGGGCCGACCCGCACGCCTCCAGACCGACCAGGCATTTGGGCAGGCCCGAGAAGAACGCCAGCAACTTGTCGCGCTTGACCGACTTGTTGAAAACGACCCTGCCCGCGACATCCACGCCGTGGACCTGGAAGACGTGCTTGGCCAGATCAAGACCAACCCGCGTGACAGACGAGAATTCGGTGATAGATTTTCCCATGGACGGCGCTCCTTCAAATGGTCGCTCTAACGACAACCATTTTGGCACGGTTCAAATCCAGAACCAGATGCCGTGCGGGCGCCGTCCACACCATCACCGTAATCCGTAATCCCGCACGTCTCGGAGACGCACAGAAAATAAGGCGGAAGCGCGCCTTCTAGCCCGCACGGGCGAGACACGCCGAGGGGCGCGGGGCTTTTGCGTCCGGCCCACGCCTGGCGATCTCTCGATAGAGAGCCTCAGGACTGACGCCGATCTCAGCTGCGATTCTTCGCCGCGAGCCTTTTTCGGGTAAAGCGCCGTT
Organism: uncultured Alphaproteobacteria bacterium; assembly: GCA_963784805.1. Lineage (GTDB taxonomy): Bacteria > Pseudomonadota > Alphaproteobacteria > Rhizobiales > Beijerinckiaceae > Roseiarcus. The sequence goes on along the minus strand of CAWASR010000023.1, from coordinate 24,332 downwards.
CCAGAATAACCAAGCGCTGAGTCGCGCCGCCACCGTTTTCATCGAGAGGATTTCGGCATGAAGTCGCGCTCGCTGGACCTCATGGGCGAGATGACGAGCCCAAGCCTGGAAGGCTTCCTGGTTCGCTTCCAGGCGGCGGCGCAAGTCCTTTCGCGTGACCGCCCACGTCGCCGCTTCGGTCTCCGCGCGGGCGTCGCAATGGTAATTTTCCGAATACACCGAGGCCTCCGCGAGGATCGAGCCCGCGTGGGCGCGTTGCAGAATCAGAGCCGCGCCCTCGTCTTGGCGCCGCACCAGATGAATTGTCCCTCTCCGCACGAAATGAACAAGGCGGATCGGGTCGCCGAGGTGAAATACTGTCGCCCCGGCTGCGAACTCGCATACGCGGCCCCGCAATCCCTGAAGGAGTGAACCCAGTTCCTCGGACATGATTGCTATCATGTCCCGGACGGCCGACTTATGGCAAGGTCTTCTCCAACGAGGAGACTTCCATGATCCGCGCCCTTGCCTTGATCGCTTGCCTCATACCCGCCGCCGCGCTCGCGCAGTCGAAATTCGAGCCTCCCGCCAACATGGAGCAACACATGATCCCGGGACAGCACATGATGCAGGGCCGGCATATGATGGGCGCACAGCCGCCCGGAAACGCGTTCGCCACTCAGCCGGGGCAGGGCGCGTTCGCCGCGATCCAGGAGATCGTCGAAATTCTCGTGGCCGACCCCAAGACCGACTGGTCCAAGGTCAATATCGACGCCCTTCGGCAACATCTTGTCGACATGAACAACGTCACCCTCGCTGCGAACGTGAAGAACGAACCGATCGAGGGCGGCATGCGCTTCGACGTCACTGGCGAAGGCCGGGTTCGCGATTCCATCCGACGTATGACGACTGCCCACGCGGCCGCAATGAATGGCGTCGACGGCTGGAAGTTCGAAGCCGCGATCATCGAGGGCGGCGCTTCATTGACGGTCCGTCCGCCGGCCAAGGACATCGACAAATTGCATGGGCTAGGATTTTTCGGCGTTCTGACTCTCGGCATGCATCATCAGATGCACCACCTGATGATCGCGCGCGGGGAGAATCCGCACGGCTAGAGCATGATGCGATTTCGTTCAATCGCGTCATGCTCTCGAGTCCCGGAAAACGCGGGATTTATGCGAAAAACCGGCATCCACCTTTTCGTATCCCGCTCCAAGGGTTTTCGTCTCTTCAGAGCAATTCAAGACCTTTGCAACGCGACGATTGCCGCCCCAAGAACGGCCAGCGCGTAAAGCGCAGCCGACTTCCATGGCGACTTGTTCTCGAGGATGGGGACAGTGACCATATGTCGCCAGTGATTTGAGAAATATTGGAGCAGTGCGCTATGGAGAGCGGGAGCAGTCAGGCCCACTGGGAGGCTGTCTACACGACCAGGGGCGAGAATGAGGTAAGCTGGTATCAGGAAAATCCCGCCCCCTCGCTTGAGCTGTTTGCGCGTGTTGGCGCAACACCTTCGATGAAAATCATCGATATTGGCGGCGGGGCCTCGCGATTGGTCGATAGCTTGCTAGCGGAGGGCTTTCGCGCGATCACCGTGCTTGATCTTTCAACCGCCGCGTTGGGGGCCGCGAAAGCTCGCCTTGGCGCGCAGGCTGCTAAAGTCCGCTGGATTGTCGCGGACGCCACCGCGTGGGAGCCGACTGAGGGCTATGATATCTGGCACGACCGAGCTGCATTCCATTTTCTAACTGAAGAGCGCGACCGCGCGGCCTACGTCGCCCGCATGAAGCAAGCTCTGCGGGTCGGAGGCCACGCGATTATCGCCACCTTTGCGCCGGATGGGCCAGAGCGATGCAGCGGCTTGCCGGTCATGCGCTATGACGCTGAAAGCCTCGGCCGGACCCTCGGCCAAGGTTTCGAGCTGATCGAGACGCGGAGGCGCGCTCACGCCACGCCTTCGGGAGCAAGCCAGTCCTTTCAATTTAGCGTTTTTCGTTGGTTTGGCTGATTTGAGCCCGCGCCGCAGAGGCGAACGGGAAATTGCCGACATGGCGCATAAGTCGGGCAGACCGTGCGAAAGCTCGATGCGAAGCTCCGCAGGGCCTCGCAGAGAGCTAATTTTCGCGATTTTTTATGCTCTGCGCTGCCATAGGCCGCGAAATTCGGGCGCCGCTTAATGCTTCGCGGAGTTTTCGCTTGGTCTGCGGGATTTGCGCGCAGAACGCCCCACCCTTGAATTGCGGCCTTGATTGATAGGCGGCGCGAATTTTTGAGCGCAAGGCGACTGCGGCGGCGCAGGCGGGAATTCCTTACGCGGGGCCGCGAATTGCCGCCCCGCGCCCGTACCAGTCCTTGCTGCGATTGACGATCCAGACAACCGACAGCATGACGGGCACTTCGATCAGGACCCCGACGACGGTGGCGAGCGCCGCGCCAGATTCGAAACCGAACAGCGAGATTGCCGCTGCGACCGCCAGCTCGAAGAAATTGCTCGCTCCGATCAACGCCGACGGGCCGGCGACGCAATGTTCTTCGCCGCTCAGCCGGTTGAGGAGATAGGCGAAGCCGGCGTTGAAATAGACCTGGATCAAGATCGGGACCGCGAGCAGCCCAATGACCGCCGGCTGGCGAAGAATCTGGCCCCCCTGGAAACCAAACAGCAAAACCAGGGTCGCCAGCAGGGCGGCGAGCGACAGCGGCTGCAAACGGGAGAGCAGGTCGGAAAGGGCTCTTTCTCCGCCCGACGCAAGCATGGAGCGGCGAACGATCTGCGCCGCGATCACCGGGATCACGATGTACAGCGCGACCGACAGAACGAGCGTGTCCCACGGAACGGTGATGGCGGAGAGTCCAAGCAGCAGCCCGACGATCGGCGCGTAGGCGAAGATCATGATCGTGTCGTTCAGCGCCACCTGCGACAGGGTGAAGTTCGGCTCGCCCTTGGTCAGGTTGCTCCACACGAACACCATCGCCGTGCAAGGCGCGGCGGCGAGCAAGATCAGGCCCGCGATATAGGAATTGATCTGGTCGGCCGGCAGGTAGGGTCGGAACAGATGGCCGATGAAGAACCACCCGAGCGCCGCCATCGAGAACGGCTTCACCGCCCAATTGATGAAAAGCGTGACGCCGAAGCCCCGCCAATGCCGGCGGACCTCGCCGAGCGCCGCGAAATCGATCTTGATCAGCATTGGAACGATCATCAGCCAGATCAGAACGGCGACCGGCAGATTGACCCTGGCGAACTCGACCGCGCCGATGGCTTGGAAAACGCCAGGGAGAAAATGGCCAAGCGCCACCCCGGCGACGATGCACAGGGCCACCCAGAGCGTGAGGAAACGCTCGAAAACCGACATCAGGCCGCTCCCGCCGGCGTCGTGGTCGCCCCGTCCATGCGTCCGATGTCGCGGAGCGTGTTCCGAAGCGACAGGCCGTCGAGGCTTTTCAGCGGCAGCGCCGTGAACGCGCCGATGCGGTTGCGCATGAAGCGGAACGCCGCGTTGAAGGCGCGTTCCTTCTCAACATCCGCGCCTTCGACGGCGGCGGGGTCTTCGATGCCCCAATGCGCCGTCGTCGGATGGCCCGGCCACGTCGGGCAGGCCTCGCCGGCGGCGCTGTCGCAGACCGTGAACACGAAATCCATCTGCGGCGCGCCGGGGGCGGCGAACTCGTCCCAACTCTTCGAGCGGTAGCCGTCGGACGGATAGCCGTGGGCCTCCAGCGCCTTGAGGGCAAACGGATTGACGACGCCCTTCGGGTGGCTTCCCGCCGAGAAGGCGTTGAAGCGGCCAGCGCCGTGCTTGCGCAAGATGCCCTCGGCGAGGATGGAACGGGCGGTGTTGCCGGTGCAGAGGAAGAGGACGTTGAAGACGCGATCAGCCACAGGCGGACTCCGTTGGCGAATGGCAGGGAACGAGATCGGCGATCAGCGGCGCGCACACGTCCGGCCGCCCGTCGCAGCAGTCCTTCAGCAGATAGGTCAGGAGCGCGCGGAAACGGGCAAGATCGGCGCGGTAGATGATCGAACGACTGCGCCGTTTCCCGCGCACCAGACTGCAGCGTGAGAGAACGGCCAGATGCGCCGACATGGTGTTTTGCGGAACGGCGGCCAGACGCGCCAGCTCCCCGGCAGGCACGCCCTCTGGTTCGCGGCGCACGAGCAGACGGAAGGTTTCAAGGCGCGTCGGTTGCGCCAAAGCAGCGAGGGCGGCTATCGCGTCAAAAGATTCCATAAATCGAGAATAATAGATATATAAGACGAGCGCAATGAGGATGTGCAGAATTCAAGCGGTCGGGCGGTGCGAATTAAAGGGGCGAAAGTCGCCCTTCGCTTTCGTCGCGAAGGGCGGCAATCCTCTGCGGTCGATCGTCGCCGCTAGCCGAGCGCCGCTGGCCGCGGCGGCCCGATATTCGGGCGCCGGGCGTTCGATTTCATCCACTATCCCGCGATCCGGGAGAAGTCCGCCACCGCGTGCATCGCGTCGCGTAATTCGCCGAGCAGGCGCAGGCGATTGAGGCGCAGCGCGGGATCGTCGGCGTTGACGGTGACGTTGAGGAAGAAGGCGTCGACCGGCGCGCGAAGGCCCGAAAGCGCGCGCATCGCGCCTTCGAAATCCTCGCGCCCGACGCGCTCGCGCGCCTCCGCGCCCAACGCGGCGAGCGCGTCGGCGAGGCTTTTTTCCGCCGGCAGGACCAGCGCGGCCGGATCGTGCGCTCCAGCGAAAGCGCCGGCGCCATCCTTTTTCTCCTCGGCCCGCAGGATGTTGGCGGCGCGTCGATAGCCGGCGAGCAGGTTCTTGCCGTCCTGCGCATCGAGGAGGCGCCCGAGCGCTTCGACCCGCCGCACGATCATAAGGAGATCGTCCTGACCGGGAAGGGCGAACACGGCGTCGATCAGATCGTGCCGCGCCCCGGAATCGCGCAAATAGACTTTCAGGCGGTCGGCGAAGAAGGCGAGGAGGCCGGCGATCGTTTCGCGCAGGCGCGCCTCGTCGGGGGCGGGGGCCTCGCGCCGCTTCGAGGCGAGAAAGGACCCGCGGACCTCGTCGAGTTCCGGACCTTCCGGGAAGCCTCGCCGTTCGAGCGATTCGACGACCGCGCCCGCTTCATCCTCGCGCGCGAATTCGACATCGAACAAAGCTCCCCAGACCGCGGTGTTCAACGGCGGCGTCAACGGCAGCCTGAGGCCGTTTTCGAGAATGATGCGAACGATCCCGAGCGCGGCGCGCCTCAGCGCGAAGGGGTCCTTGCTGCCGGTCGGCTTTTCGCCGATCGCCCAAAAACTCCCGAGCGTGTCGAACTTGTCGGCAAGCGCGACCGCGATCGCGACCGGCGCGTCCGGAACGCGGTCGTTCGGCCCCTGCGGCTTGTAGTGCTCCTCGATCGCGGCGGCGACGCTCGGCTCTTCGCCTTGCGCGGTCGCGTAATAGCGGCCCATCAGGCCCTGCAGCTCGGGAAACTCGCCGACCATTTCGGTGACGAGGTCCGCCTTGGCCAGATGCGCCGCGCGGTCCGCAAGCCCAGCGTCGGCGCCGACCAGCTCCGCCAGTTCGCGCGAAAGCTGCTCCATGCGTTCGATTCGTTCGGCCAGCGTGCCGAGCTTTTCGTGAAAGACGACGCCGAGCGCCTCCAGCTTGGCGAGGCGCTGGTCGAGCGGCTTGTCGGCCTTGTCCCTGTAATCGGGGAGGGGAGCGAGATCGGTCGTAAAGAAATGGCGGGCGTCAGCGAGACGCGCGCGCACGACGCGGGCGTTGCCGGCGGCGATCGCCGCCCCGCCGTCGGCCGCGATCAGGTTGGCGACAAGGATGAATTTGTCAGCGAGCTTGCCGGCCGCGTCCCTAAGCACGAAGCACTTCTGGTTGGCGCGAATGGTGGCCCGGATCACCTCCGGCGGAAGGTCGAGAAACGCCGGCTCGAATTCGCCCATCAGCGCGACCGGCCATTCGACCAGCCCGGCGACTTCTTCCGCCAGGCCTTCGTCCTCGACCAGTTCGAGCCCTCGCGCGAAGGCGAGGTTTTGAGCGTCGGCGAGGATGATCGCCTTGCGCCGGTCGGCGTCGAGCACGACCCTGGCCTTGCGCAGGGCCTCGACGTAATCGTCGAAGCGGCGGACCCTGATCGGCTCGGGGGCCATGAAGCGATGGCCCCAGGTCACATCGCCGGCCGTGAGCCCGTCGATCGCGAACGGCACGATCTCCACCATGTCGTGCGGCGAGCCGAGCGTGCACACGATCCCGCGCAGGGGCCGCACCCAGCGCAGCGCGTCGGGCCTTATCGAGGCCGCGCCCCAGCGCATCGACTTCGGCCACGGGAAAGAGCGCACGATTTCGGGAATGATCTCGGCGAGCGCGTCCTTGGTCGCGCGGCCGGGCTTGGTGATCGTCGCGAGGTAAAATTCGCCCTTCTTCGGGTCGTTCTCGATGGTCGCGTCCTCAATCCGCTTGAGGCCGGCGCTCTTGAGGAACCCTTGTATGGCCGCTTCCGGCGCGCCGACGCGCGGACCTTTTCGCTCCTCGCGCAAGTCCGGCTGCACGGCAGGCAGGCCGAGCACGTGCAGAGCGAGGCGGCGGGGGGTGACGAAAGCTTGAGCGCCCTCGTAAGTCAGATTGCGATCGACCAGCGCGTTGGTCACCAGGCGCTTCAGATCGTCCGCCGCCTGGCGCTGCATGCGCGCGGGGATTTCTTCGCTGAAGAGTTCGAGAAGCAGATCGGGCATTTCAGTTCGGCGCCCCGCCTCCGGCCGTCCTGAGCCAGGCGGCGCCGCAGGCCCTGGCGAGTTCGCGCACTCTGAGGATGTAGCTCTGGCGTTCGGTGACCGAGATCACGCCGCGCGCGTCGAGAAGGTTGAAGGCGTGGCTCGCCTTGATGCACTGGTCGTAAGCCGGCAGCGCCATCAGGTGGCGTTCGCCGGCGGCGCCGCGGTCGAGCAGCGAGCGGCACTCGGCCTCCGCGTCCTTGAAGTGCTGAAACAGGATGGCCGCGTCGGCGTGTTCGAAGTTGAAGCGGGAATATTCCTCTTCCGCCTGCCTGAACACGTCGCCGTAGATGACGCGCTCGGGGCCGTCGCGGCCGTTGAAGTTGATGTCATAGACGCTGTCGACGCCCTGCACGTACATCGCCAGCCGCTCGAGGCCGTAAGTCAGTTCGCCGGAGACGGGGGCGCATTCGAAGCCCGCGACCTGCTGGAAATAGGTGAACTGCGACACCTCCATGCCGTCGCACCAGCATTCCCAGCCGAGCCCCCATGCGCCGAGCGTCGGGCTTTCCCAGTCGTCCTCGACGAAGCGCACGTCGTGAACGGCCATGTCGACGCCGATCGCCTTGAGCGAATCGAGATAGAGCTGCTGGAGGTTCTCCGGCGACGGCTTCAGGATCGCCTGATACTGATAGTAATGCTGGAGCCGGTTGGGGTTCTCGCCATATCGTCCGTCCTTGGGACGGCGCGAGGGCTGCACATAGGCCGCCTTCCAGGCATTGGGGCCGAGCGAGCGCAGGGCCGTCGCCGGATGGAAGGTGCCGGCGCCGACTTCCATGTCGTAGGGCTGCAGAATGACGCAGCCCTGCCGCGCCCAGAAATTCTGCAAGGTCAGAATCAGGCCCTGAAACGACCTGGCGGGGTCGAGAGCGGCGTCGGCGGCGGGCGGCATAAGGACCTTTTTTGCATGTTCCCTTGGATCGGCGCGGCGACCCTAGAGACGCCGGCGCGGACGGTCAACGCGATCAGGCTTGCGTTGAGGCTTGCGCGCGGCGCCGTTCGCCGCCGGGTTTGCCTCGACGCGGATCTGTCGCTAAAGCGGGCCTCCTTCGAGAAGGGTCCGCTCCATGCGTCCATCCAAACGCGCCGCCGATGAAATGCGCCAGGTGAGTTTCGAGCGCGGCGTCGCCCGCTACGCTGAGGGGTCGTGTCTGGTGCGCTTCGGCGATACCCATGTTCTGTGCGCGGCCTCGCTGGAGGATAAGCCGCCGCCGTGGCTGCGCGGGCAGGGCAGGGGATGGGTGACGGCCGAATATGCGATGCTGCCGCGCGCGACCTCGACCCGAACCAGACGCGAATCCGCGACCGGCAAGGTGTCCGGCCGCACTCAGGAAATCCAGCGGCTGATCGGCCGATCGCTGCGCGCGGTCGTCGATCTGCCGCGTCTGGGAGAGCGGCAGATCACCGTGGATTGCGACGTTCTGCAGGCGGACGGCGGCACCCGCACCGCCTCGATCACCGGCGCCTGGCTGGCGCTGCGCGACTGCCTGCAATGGATGACTCAGCGGTCGATCCTGCGCGAGAGCCCGTTGAAGGATCACGTCGCCGCCGTTTCCTGCGGCATCGTCGGCGGCGGCGCGGTGATCGATCTGGATTACGCCGAGGACTCGAGCGCCGAAACCGACGCGAATTTCGTCATGACCGGCGCCGGCGGACTGGTCGAAGTGCAGGGCTCGGCCGAGGGCGCGCCGTTCAGCGAGGACGAGCTGTTGCAAATGATGGCTCTGGCGCGCGCCGGCATCGGCCAGCTCGTGGGAATGCAAAAGGCGGCGATCTCGTGACGGGCGCCGCTCACGGGTAGGCGTGGGAGAAGACGTCCACGCCTTCAAAGCCTGCGAGATCGAGACGGACGCGATCGGGCAGATAGGCGAAAGCGGCGCGGGCTAAGCTGTCCCGGCCTTCGCGCGCGAGCATCGCGTCGAGCCTGCCGCGCAGCGCATGCAAATAGAGCACGTCCGACGCCGCATAGGCGAGCTGCGCGTCGGTCAGGGTCTCCGCGCCCCAATCCGAGGATTGCTGCTGTTTGGAGATTTCGACCCCGAGCAATTCGCGCGTGAGGTCCTTGAGGCCATGGCGATCGGTGTAAGTGCGGGCGATCTTGGAGGCGATCTTGGTGCAATAGACCGGTTCGGCCATGACTCCGAAAGCGTGCTGCAGCACCGCCATGTCGAAGCGGCCGAAATGGAACAGTTTGATGACCTTCGGGTCGCGGAGCAGCCGTTCGAGATGGGGAGCGCTCTTCTGACCGGGCGCGATCTGCACCACGTCGGCCTCGCCGTCGCCGCGCGAAAGCTGGACGACGCAGAGGCGGTCGCGGCCAACCGAAAGGCCCAACGTTTCGGTGTCGATCGCGACCGCGTCGTCGAACGCCGCATCGGCGGGCAAATCGTTTCGGTGGAAGCGGACCGTCATCGTGGGCGCACCTGTTTTCTTGCAATTACAGAGGGTTAAAACTCCTCGACGCCATCGATAGCAGCGGTCTTCGCCGGGCGTCAACTTGACCTGCTCCTTATGCGGGCCGCCGCGGCGTAGACGGGCGCCAGACAATCGGCTGTCGCGTCGGCGGCGTTTTTCAAGAGCGGGCAAGACGACCGCGGTTCCTTGCATAGCGCAGACATGCGGCGTCGGCGAACGTTCCGCCCGCCCTTGCGCCGGCCGATTGCTGGTCGAACTTCAGGCGGCGATCGGCGGCCGCGCGCATTCATGCGAAACCGCGGCGCAGAACACGTAGCCGACGCCGCGCACCGAGCGGATCAGCGGCGGCCGGGCGCGGTCGGAGTCGATCTTCTTGCGCAGGCGCGCGACCAGCGTGTCGATCGAGCGGTCGAAATAATTCCACGCGCGCCCTTTCAGGGCGGCGAGTAGAGCGCCGCGGGACGCTGCTTTCCCCGGCTGGCGGATGAAGGCCATCAGCAGTTCGAATTCCGACGACGTAAGGTCGACCCGCCCGCCGGCAGGATTGACGAGGTCGCGCACGGTCGCATCGAGCGTCCATCCGGCGAAGGCATAGAGACGCTGCTCCGGGGGGGCGGCGAGAGATCGCTGCCCCGAGGCGGGGCGCGGGGGCGCAATGTCGTGAGCGGCATGGATCTCCACCTCGCCAAGCCGCAGCGCGCTTTCAATCGCAACCAGATCATGGTTGTCATCGTCGAGAATGAGAATCCGCATCGCTTACCCCGCCCTCGATCACCATCGCCTCGCGCGGCGATTCGGACGCCCCCTTCCGGAATCGTCGCACAGCAAGATTCAATGTCAATAATTGACGTTGGGGCATGTAGTTAATTATTTTGACGGCATTCCGTTCATCAGCTTAGTCGTCGGAAGCTTGTTCCAATTTGGTAAAACGAAAGAAAGAAATTCCGCCGTTATTGTGAATGCGCCAAAAGGTCTGCCGCACGGTTTGGCGACGGTGGCGCAAAGTCGCCGGCAGCATCGGCATCCTCCGTTCCGCCGCGGCCGCCGCGCCGACGCAACGGCGCGGAATTGACTTGTCTATAATTCCATGTCCACTGACTATGCGCGGGCGCATGATGTTGTAGAAGCGCGCGGACCTCAAGCAAACGGACGCAACGCGATGCGCGGCATTCCCATTGACGTCCTGCGGGCTTTCGTCGCGGTGGTCGAGGCGCGAGGCTTCACCCGCGCGGCGGAGGAGCTGGGTCGTTCGCAACCGACGATCAGCCTGCAGGTGAAGCGGCTCGAGGAACTGGTCGAAGCGCCGTTGTTCGAAAAGGCCGCGCGCTTCGAATTGACCGGCGTCGGCGCGGTCTGTTTCGATTACGGCAAGCGCCTGCTTCGCCTGCATGACGAAATGCTGCACGAGGCGATGCGCCGCGGGACGCCGCATCCGACGCTCCGTGTCGGGATTCCTGGCGAACTCGCCGCCATCCTGACGCGGCGGCTCGATCAGTTGGGCGCGGACGCTCAGTCCACGGGGGCCTTCGAAGTGATTACGGGCGCCTCGCCGGCGCTCGCGGCCGACTTCCATCGGAACGCGCTCGACATCGCGCTCGTCGTCGGGGACAGCGACGGCGATCCACACCGGATCGCACATTGGCGCGCGCCGCTGGGGTGGTTCGGCGGGGACGGGAGAGCGCGCGACGAAGACAAGCCGCTGCCGCTGGTCGCGCCGCCGCCGGACTCGCTGATTCACGAGGCCGCGGTCGGAGCGCTGCGGGCGCACGGGCGCCAATTCGAGATCGTCTGCACAAGCCCCGATTTCGCGGTGCTCGCGACCGCCGCCGCCGCGGGGCTCGGCGTCATGGCCATGATCGACGGGCTCGCGCCCGATGGAGTGAAGCCATGCGCCGGCAAGGGCTTTCCGCCTCTGCCCGAAATCGCGCTTTCTCTGCTGGCGCGCTCCCCTGCGTCGGCGGTCGCGGGTCGCCGCTGGGTCGCGAGCGTGGTCGACAAGCTTCAGCCGGCTTGAGCGGCGCCGCGCCGCGCCGCGCTCTCGATCCGCGTTGCACTTTGTCACAATTCGTCACGAATTGCGCGTCCCGTTCGTGGCAGTATGCCGCGAATCGCAAATCGAGAACGGGCAAGCGCCGAGGATGCGCAACAATCTCAAACGCGAACCGCCTGTCGCGATCGGTCGCTACAGGCGCGATGCGACCGACGAGAGGCGCGAACTGGCGCTGCTCGCCGAGTTCAACCGGCATGATTCCGTCGCCTCGCTCGCGGGCGCCATCGCGGCGCGCCTCGGCGGGAACGCGCGCGAGGAAGACCTGATCGCTTGCGCGAGTCTCGGCTCGGAGCCCGATCGCCGCTGACGTCGCAGCCGGAAAGGCGCGCGCGGCTGCCGTTGGGGAATTAACAAACCCGCAGCGATTCGCGGCTACCCTTTCCGCTCACCCCTTCCCTCTCGGCCCTCTTCGCCGGACTGGCCGCTGGGCGCCGCCGATGACCACGACGACAGCCGACTATCTCTCCGTCACGCAGAATCTGGCGCGCTACCGGTCGATGACCGCGGCCGAGCCCGCGGTGAAGACCGCGACCGCCTATTACGAGGCGAATATCGGCAACGTCACCTCTATTAAGGATTTTGTCGGCAACTACCGTCTGCTGTCCTATGCGCTCGACGCCTACGGGCTCGGCGATCAGATCAACGCCAAGGCGCTAATCGCCAAAGTGCTGGAAGGCGGGGTCTCCGATCCCAAGAGCCTCGCCAACACTCTGAGCGATTCGCGCTGGAAGGCGTTCGCGACCGCCTTCAATTTCGTCGGCGACGGGGCGTCCTCGGTGTCCTCGCCGGGCGCGGTCCAGACGACGACCGCAGACTATGTCGAGCAGCAACTCGAAAGCGATCAGGGCGGGCGGGACGTCGGCGTCCAGCTCGCGCTTTATTTCCAGCGGGTGGCGCCGACAGTCAGCAGCGCATACGGCATTCTCGCCAACCCGAACCTGCTCGAAGCGGCGCAGACGATCTTCGGCCTCTCGCCGGCGACCAGCGCAACCAACGTCGACGCCCAGGCGCAGGCGCTCTCCAAGATGATGCCGCTCTCCGATCTGCAGGATCCGGCGAAGTTGCAGCAGCTGACGGAGCGCTTCACCGCGATGTATGATCTGACCTACGGGCCGGGGTCGGGCGCGACCACGTCTCTGACGGTTTCGTCGAACAATTCGATTTCGGCCGAGTCCGGCGCCTCCGCGGTCCTCGCGGGCGTCATCAACTCGAACGGCCTGACGCTCGGCAACGCGCTCAACGCCTTCACCGGCGCGCCGACCGCGATGTTCTCCAATGCGCTGATGTCGAGCCTGCAGAAGCTCCCGTTCGGCGGCTGAGCGGGGCGACGCCTGACGGCGCTCAGTCGAGAATGGCGTAGTAGCGCTCTCTCAGCGCGAACCGATCGCTCGAGCGCAGCGCGGCCGACGGCGTCGCCTCATGCAGGCGAACGCCGATCATCGGCCCACGCCGCCAGACGACCGTCGCATTGCGAACCTCGCTGGTCTCGTCGATGTGCACCCAGATGCGCGGCGGCAGACCGATGTTGCGCGCGAGCGCGAGCCGCAGTCCGCCGGCGGAGCGGTCGCAAATACGGCATTCGCAGACGAATCGGCAGGCTGCGTCGAGCAGCTTGGCCGACCGCAATCGCATCCGTTCGCGCGGGCCGCCGCGTTGCTCCGCGGGGTGGCCCGCTGGCGCTGCTGATGTTGTCGGCGCCGCCCAGTAGGCGACTTCGCCGCGCCGCGCGAGCTCGAGGGCGAGCTTGCGCGCCTGCTCGGGATGGGTGCGCCAGTCCTCGCGCCTGATCCCGTCCAGCAACCGCTTGGCGCCCCCGCTGCGATGCGGCTGGCGCCGCCGGCGGGGCGTTAAGAGCGCATTAACCATTGGAAAGATACATAAAATTATAAGCCGTGTACATTAATGGTTAACCACGTCAGGAGTAAGCGTTATACTCAAGGAAGTGTTGTTCGATGAAGAGCGAGGATCGAGTCCGAGAAAGTTCAGTGAAATGATAAATCGTGTCGAACATCTTCGTACTCCGTCAGTGTAAGACGTCAGGTTCGCACGCAGTAACTTAATGATGTGTCTCTGATACGTACGAATATTAGGCGTTCGCGTGAAGAGTGGCTTAACAATGTCAATTCGTTCCTGCGGAGCTGAAGCATGTACATCATAATCGATGATCGCGACATTGTGGCCGGAGGCTACGCCAACGGTTTTGATCGCGAGGGGGTGTCGTCGACGGGCATCGAGCCGGGGGAGTTCCGCGAATGGATTGGCAAAATCAGCGACTCCGACATGCACGCGGTCGAGGCGTTCCTGATCGGCGATTGCGGCGACCGGGAATTGCTCTCGCGCATGATCCGCGAGCGCTCGAATGCGCCGGTTCTTTGCCTCAACGAGCGTCACTCGCTTGACGACACGTTGTGCCTGTTCGCGGCCGGCGTAGACGATGTCGTTCGGAAACCCGTGCACGTGCGCGAAATTCTGGCGCGCGTAGGGGCGATCAACCGGCGCGTGTTCGGCCAGAACGGCCAGGTGAGCGTGGGCGAACTTCGGGTCTATTTCGACGGACGCGAACCCGAGGCGAACGGCAAGCCGTTCCCGCTTCCGCGCCGCGAGCGGCGCATTCTCGAATACTTGCTGCGCTGCCGCGGCAGGCGCCTCAGCAAGACCCAGATCTTCAACGCGGTCTATGGACTGTTCGACGAGAACGTCGACGAGAACGTGATCGAGAGCCATATCAGCAAGCTGCGCAAGAAGCTCAAGCATCGCCTCGGGTTCGACCCGATCGATTCGAAGCGCTTCCTCGGCTATTGCATCGAGAAATAGGCCCGCCCGGCGCGCATTTTGCGCCCTGCAGCCAGCGCGTTCGGACGCGCCGGCGGGCCTCGTCACCCCTCGACGAAATCCTCGCGCGCGATCCCTTGCGCGTAGAGGAGCGCGGTGAGGTCGCCGTGGTCGACGCGCGCGTTCGCTGCAGCGGCGACCTTGGGCTTGGCGCGATAGGCGACGCCGAGACCGGCGGCCTCGAGCATGGCCAGATCGTTGGCGCCGTCGCCGACAGCCATCGCGTCGCCAAGCGCAAGGCCCATAGCGGCGGAAATCTCCTGCAGCGCGGCGAGCTTGGCGGTATGGTCGAGAATCGGCTCCGCCACCTTGCCCGTCAGTCTGCCGCCGGAAATGACCAGTTGATTGGCGCGATCCTCGTCGGCGCCGATCAGCGCCGCGACGGCGCCGGTGAACTCGCGAAAGCCGCCCGAGACGATGGCGACCCGCGCGCCCCTGGCCCGCATCGTGCGCGCGAGCGTCAGGGCGCCCGGGTTGAGGGTGATGCGGTCCTTGAGCACGTCCGCAATCACGCTCTGCGGCAACCCGGCAAGCAGGGCGACGCGCTCGCGCAACGCCGGCTCGAAGGCGATCTCGCCGCGCATCGCCCGCTCGGTGATCTCGGACACCTGATCGCCGACGCCGGCGGCGGCGGCCAGTTCGTCGACGCATTCCTGGCCGATCAGGGTCGAATCCATGTCGGCGACCAGCAGGCCTTTGGCGCGACGTCCGGCCGGCTGGACGATGACGTCGATCGGCTCGCCGGCGAAGGCGTCTTCGAGAATGAGACGAATCGCCGGAACTTGCCCATTGAAGAAGAGATCGGCCGCCACGCCCTCGTCGAGCCAGCGCCATCGGTCGAACCCGGCGACGCCTTGCGCTGAGCGCTCAATTCTTGCATCGCTGAGCCGCGCTGTCGCGGGATTGGCGACCAGCGTGGCGACGACGGCGGACGAGAACATGAGGTTTCCAGACGCTGAAGCCGAGGCGTAATTGGTGAGACGCGCGCTCCTCATTGCAGGCCCGACCGCCAGCGGCAAGTCGGCCGCGGCGCTGGCGCTGGCGGAAAAATTCGGCGCGACGATCCTCAACGCCGATTCGATGCAGGTCTACGCCGACCTGCGAATCCTGACCGCGCGGCCGACCGTCGAAGAGCAGCTGCGGGCTCCGCATCGGCTGTTCGGCGCAATCGACGGGGCGGTCAATTTCTCGGTCGGACGATGGGCGCGGCTCGCCCAGGCGGCGCTCGACGACATCGACGACCGTCTGGTCATTGTCGTCGGCGGCACCGGGCTCTACTTTCGCGCGTTGACCGAGGGCCTGTCCGAGATGCCGGCCGTGCCCGAAACCGTGCGCGCCGAGACGCGCGCGCGGGCCGAGGGGCGGGCGACGGCGGAACTGCACGCCGACCTTGCCGCGCGCGATCCCGAGACCGCCGCCCGCCTCAAGCCTGCAGACCGCCAGCGAACCTTGCGCGCGCTCGAGGTCCTGGCCGCGACCGGGCGTCCGCTCGTCTCGTTTCACGGCGCGCGGTCGACGCCCGCGCTTCGAGCCGGCGCGTGGGCGGGGCTCTTTCTCAACCCCGATCGGTCCGAGCTTTCTCGGCGCATCGATGCGCGTTTCGAGGGGATGCTCGCCGCCGGCGCGCTCGAGGAGGTCGCGGCGCTGGCTTCGCGCCGGCTCGATCCGGCCCTGCCCGTCATGCGCGCGCATGGCGTCGGGCATCTTATCGCCTGTCTCGAAGGCCGAATGACGCTGGCGGAGGCTGCGCGCCGCTCCAAGCTCGACACGCGCCACTACGCCAAACGCCAGTTCACCTGGGCGCGCCATCAGCTCGAGGGCTTCGCCTGGACGGCCCCGGAAGCGGCGGTCGAGACGGGAGCGTGGGCGCTGGACCGGCTGGGGCGCTGAGTCGCGCACGACGCTCGCGCCCCCCATTACACATATTTTGAAGAGATTTAATTGCGCCCGTCGAAAGAATCGAGCCAGCGGGCGCTATCGGTTAGACAAAAATGAAATGACAATCTATGCGAGAAATTTACCACTTGCACAATTTATACGAGTATTCTATATAACGCGATGTCGAGCGTTCGCGCGCGGCGGGGACTGAGAATCGTCAACAACAAATCGCGACGATTCGGAACAATGAAATAAAATGGGGCCTTGGTTATGTTTAAATCTGGAATATCCGCTGTAATGTTGGCGGCGATAGCTGCGCTTGTCTCGCCTTCAGCGACGCGCGCCGCGACCTATCAGTACTCATTTACCTCATATGATGGACAACTAACCGCGACCGGGGTTCTGACTGTCAACGGCTCGAATGAGGCGACCGACATTCTCGGGACGATCGCGGGGCTTGTCGACCAGACCGTCAGCGGCATCGCGGGAAATCCAAATTTTCCCAACATGGCGACCAGCTCAGACGGCGCCTTTTACTACAACGATCTGTACACTAACGCCAGTCCATATCTGGACCTCTACGGCCTGCTGTTCACGACCGTCCAGAACCCCGGCGGCTATTGGAATCTGTGGTACGATTCGGGCCACTATTCACTCTGGGAATCGGTCGCGGGCCGCGGCTACGTCGTCCAGGAGATGGGCGCCCTGAGGGTCGCCGCCGTGCCGGAACTGTCGACCTGGGCGATGATGGGACTGGGCTTCGCGGGCCTCGCCCTGACAGGCCATCGCCGATCGTCGCGTTTGGGTTCGCTCAGCCTCGGCTGAAGGCTGCGCTTCCTCCACCGACGTGGAACGGGCCGCCTTCGGGCGGCCCTATTCATTGGCGCCCTCGGCGGCCGCAGGCGATCGTGAACGATGACGCGAGCGGCGAACGTTGATCGGCTCGCCGGCGGCTGGCCGCCGCAAAACGGCGAATGCGTTCAGGCCGCCGCGCGGGGCGCGGCCTTCTCCTGCGCAGCCGCCCTCGCTTTTTCGCCGCCGGCGAGGAGACCGAAGAGATCGCGCGGATCGCGCGGCGCGGGGATCAGGTCGAGCGTCGAGACATGCTTCGTCCCTTGGACGCGGTCGCGCAGGAAGCGCAGGGCCGAGAAGTCTTCGATCGCGAAGCCGACCGAATCGAACAGCGTGATCTGGTCGGCGGCGCGCCGTCCCGGCGCCTGACCGGTGACGACCCGCCAGAACTCGGTCACCGGGAAATCCGGCGCCATCTGCTGAATCTCGCCCTCGATCCGCGTCTGCGGCGCGAATTCGACGAACACGTCCGCTCGGTTCAGAATAGCGCGGTCGAGCTCGGTCTTGCCGGGGCAGTCGCCGCCGACGGCGTTGATGTGCATGCCGGGCCGAATCATCGCGTCGTTGAGGACCGTCGCCCTGCGCTTGTCCGCCGTCACGGTTGTGACGATGTCGGCGCCGGACACGGCCTCCGCCGCGCTCGCGGCGCGAATGATCGAGAAGCCGCGCCCACCGAGATTGCGCACGAATTTCGCCCCGGCCGTCGGATCGACGTCAAAAACCCGCAAATTCCGGACGCCGAGCAGCGCGCGAAAGGCCAGCGCCTGAAATTCCGACTGCGCGCCGAGGCCGATGATCGCCATCGTGCGGGAATCGGGCCTGGCGAGGCGCTTCGCCGCAAGGGCCGACGTCGCCGCGGTGCGCAAGGCGGTCGTGATCGTCATTTCGGAAAGGAACAGGGGATATCCGGTGCTGACGTCCGAAAGCATGCCGAAGGCGGCGACGGTCTGCAGCCCGTTGGCGGCGTTGCCGGGGTGGCCGGTGACGTATTTGAAGCCATAGAGCTCGCCGTCGCTTGCCGGCATCAGCTCGATGACGCCCGCGCGCGAGTGGCTGCCGATTCGCGGCGTCTTCTCGAACGCGGGCCAGCGGCGGAAGTCTTCCTCGATGGCGCCGGCGAGTCCGACCAGGAAGGGCTCGACGCCGATTTCGGCGACGAGATCGATGATGTTGCCGACGTCGACGAATTGAACCATGAAAAACACCTGGGCGAATGCGGCGGCTTCGTTCACGAAGGCCGCTCGTTGACGGTGGCGACAGCATAGACCGCCGCCTAGCTTTAAAAAATATCCTAACTGCCCATATTTTTGATCATAATCTTGCATTTTGCTAAGCTTGAGTTTACAAAATGTCATGCACGTCTTCGACGACCTCGATCGGGCGCTAATCGGAATTCTGCGCAAGGACGGGCGCGCGCCGCTGTCGAAAATCGCTGCGCTGCTCACGGTTTCGCGGGCGACCGTTCAGTCGCGCCTCGACCGCCTAATCGAATCGGGCGCCGTGCTGGGCTTCACGGTCAGGGTGCGGCAGGACGAGGACGGTTCGGCGGTCCGCGCGATCATGTCGATCGAGGTCGCCGGAAAGTCGACGCGGGCGGTGATCAAGAGCCTGCGAGGCGTTCCGGAACTGCACGCGCTCCACACCACCAACGGCGCCTGGGACCTGATCGCCGAAATTCGCGCCGGGAGCCTGCAGGATTTCGACCGGGTGCTGCGCATCGTCCGGGAGACCGAAGGCGTCGCCAACAGCGAGACCAGCATCCTGCTCAGTTCGGTCTGAACCGGCGCATGGCTCCCGCCAAGCCGGTCAAGGGCCGGATTGGCCCTCGCCTTCCGCAGGTTCATGCGCTGCGCTAACTTGCCCCCGATGACTACCGACAAGCCCGCTCCCGATCTCACCCTCGCCAAGGCGCGGCGCGAACATAAGCGGCTCGGGGCCGAGATCGCCGAGCACGACCGCCGCTACCACGGCGAGGACGCGCCGACGATTTCCGACGCGGAATACGACGCGCTGCGCGGTCGCTACACCGAGCTCGAAGCGGCTTTTCCCGAACTCGCCGGCGCGGAATCGGCCAATCGCAAGGTCGGCGCGCCGCCGTCGGAGAAATTCGCCAAGGTGCGCCACGCCGTGCCGATGCTGTCGCTCGGCAATATTTTCGCCGAGGAGGAGGTCCAGGAATTCTGCGCCCGGGTGCGGCGCTTTCTCGGGATGGGCGAGGACGCGGCCCTCGATTTCGTCGCCGAGCCGAAGATCGACGGGCTCTCCTGCAATTTGCGCTACGAGAACGGCGAGCTCGTTCAAGCGGCCACCCGCGGCGACGGCTTCGAGGGCGAGGACGTGACCGCCAACGCGCGCACGGTTCATTCGATCCCGAACCGGCTCGCGGGCGCGCCCCGGATCTTCGAGGCGCGCGGCGAAGTCTATATGCGTCACGCCGATTTTGCCGCCCTCAACGCGCGCCAGACTGAAGCCGGCAAGCCGCAATTCGCCAATCCGCGCAACGCCGCCGCCGGGTCGCTGCGCCAGCTCGACCCGAACGTCACCGCCGGGCGCCCGCTCGCCTTCTTCGCCTACGCCTGGGGCGAGATCAGCGAGCCGTTCGGCTCGACCCAGCTCGGCGCCATGGAGGCGATGCGGCGCTTCGGCCTACCGACCAACCCGCTGACCAAGCTCTGCCGCACCAGCGCCGAGATGCTCGGCCATTACCGCGCGATCGAGGCTCAGCGCGCGAGCCTCGGCTACGACATCGACGGCGTCGTCTACAAGGTCGACGATCTCGCCCTGCAGCAGCGTCTCGGCTTTGTCTCGCGCAGCCCCCGCTGGGCGGTTGCGCACAAGTTCCCGGCCGAGCGGGCGACGACGGTGGTGGAGGCGATCGAGATCAATGTCGGCCGGACCGGCGCGCTGACCCCGATCGCACGATTGAGGCCGGTGACCGTCGGCGGCGTCGTGGTCTCCAACGCGACGCTCCACAACGAGGACGAAATCGCGCGCAAGGACGTGCGCGTCGGCGACACTGTCGTCGTGCAGCGCGCCGGCGACGTGATCCCGCAAATCGTCGAGGTCGTGCCGGAGAAGCGCCCGGAGGGCGCGAAGCCCTACGCATTCCCGCATGCATGTCCGGCCTGCGGTTCGGCGGCCCTGCGCGAGATCGACGAGAAGACCGGCGAGGCCGATGTGGTGCGGCGCTGCACCGGGCGCCTCATCTGCCCGGCGCAGGCGGTCGAGGGCCTCAAGCACTTCGCCTCGCGCAACGCCTTCGACATCGAGGGCCTGGGTGAAAAGCAGATCGAGCTGTTCTTCAGCGAGGGGCTGATCAGGTCGCCGGCCGACATCTTCACCCTGCGCGCGCGCGACGGGCAGGGGCGAAAGCCGCTCAGCGAATGGGAGGGTTTCGGCGAGACTTCGGTGCGCAACCTGTTCGACGCCATCGACGCGCGGCGGACCATCGCCCTCAACCGTTTCCTCTATGCGCTCGGCATTCGCCATGTCGGAGAGACCAACGCGCGGCGCCTGGCGCGTCATTTCGGCGACTGGGCGCCTCTGCGCGCCGCCGCGCGTTCGGCCGACGCGGGGCAGGAATTCTCGGCGATCGAGGGCGTCGGCCCGGTGGTGGCGGAGGCGATCGTCGACTTCTTCGCCGAGCCGCGCAACGAGGCCGCGCTCGACGCGCTCCTGGCTCAGGTGACGGTCGAGCCAATGGCGGCGATCGCCGCCGGCCACCCGCTCGCCGGCCGCACAATCGTCTTCACCGGCTCGTTGGAGCGGATGACGCGCGAGGAGGCAAAGGCGATGGCGGAGCGGCTCGGGGCGAAGGTTTCAGGCTCGATCTCGCCCAAGACCAACCTCGTCGTCGCCGGCCCCGGCGCCGGCTCGAAGCTCAATAAGGCGCGCGAACTCGGGGTCGAGACGATCGACGAGGACGAGTGGTTCAGGCGCGCGGGGCGCGAGTAGGTCGCGGAGGTTTGCGCCAGGGAATGCTCCGGCCTAGAAGGGCGCGAGCTTAAAGGCTTACGATAGGCGGCGGGGGCCAATGCATTCCTTGAAGCGGTCGATCGCCGTCGCGTTGACGACCTTCGGCGCCAGCGTGCTGGGCATGTTGCTGCATTGGGTCGTGCCGGCGCAGGTTCTGACCGACGCCAAGGGCACGGTCGGCGCGATGGTCGGGCTCGTCACCCTGCTCCTGGCGCTGGTCCTCGGTCTCCTCGTCTTTACGGCTTTTTCGGTCTTCACGACCCAGCGGGACGAGGCGCAGTCGTTGGGGCCGGTGATCGTCGAACTCGATCTCGCGCTCGAGCGCTATGGGCCGGAGGGCGCCCAGGGAAGGGCGGGATTGAGGGCGGCGCTGGAGCGCTCGCGCGCCCGCTTCTTCGGCGACGCAGCGCGCGGGCCGCAGCCGTTCTCCCTGGAGGAGACGCGCGCGACGCTGCAGGGGCTCAGCGGCTATTTCGACAGCCTGACGCCGTCGACGGACGCGCAGCGGCAATTGCTGGCCTCCGCACGGGACCTCGCGCGGAAATTCGCCGATACGCAAATGCTGATGGCCCGCCAGCTCGCCAATCCGTTTCCGCCTTACGTGCTGGTCGTGGTGGTCTGCTGGGCCGCGGCGCTGTTCCTCGGCAACGGCGTGGTCGCGACGCCGAATGCGGTTTCGGTCGGCGCGCATCTCCTCGGCGCGATCGCCATCGGCAGCGCGATCTTCCTGATGCTGGAATTGAGCCAGCCCTACATCGGCGTCATCCGGCTCTCGTCCTCCGGCGTCGACAGGCTCTTGCAGGTGCTGAAAGAGGCGGAGGCGAAGGGGGCTGGATAGGCGGGCGCAATGCGCCGGCGGAGAAGCATTGGAGCGGGCGTCGTCCAGACATGACAAAGCCGTCCTGTTTATTGCCCCGCGCTACGACCCGCGACGCGTCGTCCAAAGCCTCGTTCGCTAGCGCCGTCATCCTGGAAGTGACAAGGATGGCGCTGATGACGCGCACGAACCCACGAGCGGAATCCAGCGGCCCGCGCCCCCCTTCGTCTATGGTCCTGAGCGCCCGCCCCTCCACATACGACAATCATGCGGCGACGACGCGGTTCCGCCCGCTGCGCTTCGCCTCGTAGAGCGCCTCATCCAGGCGATGCAGGAACGCATCACCCGATTCACCCGGAACAAATTCGACCGCCCCGATGCTGACGGTGATCGGCTCCGCAAGCGGCGCAATCAAAGTAGAGGCGAGGATCATTCTGAGCCGCTCGGCCGAAATAACGGCCTGCTCCTTGGCCGTGTTCGGCATCAGAACGACGAATTCCTCCCCGCCGTATCGGCCCAGGACGTCGGTTGGCCGTGCGTTCCCGCGCAAGATGTCGCCGAATGTTTCGAGGACCTTGTCTCCGACGCCGTGTCCATAGGAGTCATTCACCCGCTTGAAATGATCAAGGTCGGCCATCAGCGCCGAGAGTTTGGCGTCGCCTCGTCCCACCCGGCTGATCTCCTCCACCAATGCCTGTTCCAGGCGGCGGCGATTGCCGACACCGGTGAGCTGATCGGTCAAGGACAACGTGCGGATCTCGGCCTCACGTTGCTGCAACCGAAGATTCGTCTGTGCAGTTTCGAGCTGAGCGGCGGCGGTATCGCGATTCAGTTCCAGAACGGAATCGTTCAGGCGCAGGAGTTCCTTGATATTGTATTCCGCGACGATGCGGATCTGTCCGTCGGTCCGCCAGATGCGGGCGAGCAGGCTGTGCGTTTGTCCGCTGTATGTGCCGATGGCGAGCAAGCCGCTGTAGAGCTCGGCGTCCCCCGCGTTCGGGCGCGACACGATGGCCGCAAAGCTCGGCTGAACGAAATGGCTCGTGACGATTGTGCCGATCGGGCTTGATGCCGCGCCCGTCCTAACGAGTTCGAGAAGACCATCGTTGGCGTCAATGAGCATGCCCTCGGGAGTGAGGGCGCCTACGGCAACCGCGAGCAATCGGTCGAATTCACGCTGATACCAGGGCACCAGGCCCTCCGAGGCCGATAGATCGATTCGCGTAAGCGACAGCTTCCTGCGGATCGGGGCGGTACCCGTCGGCGCCGACCATCTCGGCCAGATGGGTAAACCGGTTGATGGCGAGCCCGCCCAGAATCACCGGCGGTCGCGTGGTTCCCAGGCTCTCCCTCAGCCGCGCGATGACATCCTTCGCCGCAGGCAGTTGCTGCGGGAAGGAAACCGACAGGCCGATCAAATCGGGTTTCCATTCGACCGCGTGCCTGACGAGCGCCGACGTCGGCGTATCGGCGCCGAGGTACTGCACGTCCCATCCGGCAAGCTGAAAGGCATCGCAAACCATCCGGGCGCCGACTGCATGATTGTTGCCCTGCACACAGGCGAGGAGCATACGCTTGCCGTTCAGCGGGGGAACAGGCGAGCGCAGTAAGCCAACGGCCATCACCGAGTGGGCGATCGCGGTGGCCAGATGCTCCTGCGCGACCGAGATCTGGTTCAGCTGCCACTTATTCCCGATCTGGTAGAGCGCTGGCTGGATTACGTTCATTTCGACGTCGACGAGGCCGTGACCATCGTCGACGCATTGGTTGACGATCGCCAGCGCCTCGTGCTGACGCCCGGCCAGCAAGGCGGCTTCGAACGCTTCCGTCTCCGCCAACGGCTTTCTCGTCATCGGCGCGACGACGGGCAGCTCCGCCGCGCTCTCAAATCCATTCCGCGTCCCTCGCAAGGCCGTGGCGACTATGGCGCCGTCTACTGCGTCCATCTTCGCGGCAAAGAACTCGCCGAGCCAGTCGAGCGACAACGCAAGGTGCGACGATGGAACGGCGCGAGATTCGAGCACGCTGCCAAGCCAGACCAGGTAGTCCACCATCTGTTGCATCAGCCCGAACTCCAGCACGGGCCGCAGGAATTCCAGGTGGAACGCGAGATCGTCGCGGCAAGCCTCCCGCCCGCGCGGGCCGAACTGGGCATAGACCGAACCGTGCTCGTTATAGAGTTGGTCGGTCACTGCGGCGATTGCGTCTGACTCCAGGCTTCGGAAACGCTGCAGACCTTCGGGCCGCAGAAGTTGTGCTCCGGCATCCATGTTCAGATATCCTAGTTGTCGCTCACCCCGCGAAGACTTCGAACAGCGTCACCGAAGCGCTTCCGGGCGCCAGTTTAAGACCCTTCGGAATGCCTTTGTGCGCCTCGTGATACTCGTGTCCGCGATGCCAGGCGCGGTAGCTCTCCTCGTCGCTCCAGCGCGTCACCAGCCATATCTCGGCGGTCCGGCCGACCGGGCTCATAACTTCCATTCCCAGGAAGCCGAACGCGCTATCGACGAGATGGGGACGGCGCCCGAACGCCGCCCGTACCTCCTCAGCCATGCCATTCGCGATGGTGAAGCGACTAAGTGCGACGATCATCGCGATGCCTGACGCGCGCGCCGATGCTGCGCCGCAACGCGTCGGCCGTCCCGCGTTGTCTCGGGCCGTGCGGCACATGCTGCAGCGGCAGAGAGATGGGCTTCACTGTGCGACACCCTTCTTCCTCGCCGGGCCTCCACAGGCAGGACAGTTGTCAACCACGCCGTCAAGGTTAGGTTCACGGCGGCGCA
>CAWASR010000022.1:0-92287 GCA_963784805.1 uncultured Alphaproteobacteria bacterium | reverse complement strand
CGGACGGCACGTCCTTGGTAACGACTGCGCCGGATCCGACGATGCAATGGTCTCCGACCCGAACACCGGGCATGATGATCGCATGCGCGCCAATAAAACAGTTGCGGCCAACATAAGTGTCGGCGCGCAAATGTCGTGATAAGTCATGAGCAAAGATTACAGAATCGAACGCCACATAGGTTCCATCGCCAATGTGAACGCCCTGAGGATATGTAAAGTCGAGCTTTGCGCGCAACGAGATGCGCACATCCTTTCCTATATCCATTCCAAGCACACGTCTTAAGAACCAGAGTTTCGCTCGAATGAGGGCGTCGCGAAATTTTAAAAACGCCTTTCGCCTGAGGCTCGGCCCGCCTGCCCTTGGACTTTTGAGAATCACTCGAGTTCACCGTGGCTCGACATCCGATGTTGCGACCCTGCTGCCCCGTCCATATTTTGCCCGGAGCCTTCCCTCTCTGATGCAACGCGGCTCATACACTTCGAGTCTGTGTTGACGGACGCATTTCGCGCTCCGCCTTCGCGCTAAGCGGCTCGCAGTCTGCGACGGGAATTGCCAAGTCGCAAAGTCGAGCGCTTCGCGGCTCCCGATGCTACCCAGAACCGGCGCCGACGCCGCGATTTCGAGATCGATCGGAAAACGAACACGGCGATCCAGCATCTCGGCAATGAACGCAAGAATCAGTCCGAGCGACATGCCCGCGCCAACTCCCACCAAAATGACGACCATGGGCTTCGGGAAGGCGGGCTTGATCGGCGGAACGGCCTTGTCGAGAACCGCGATGTCCGCGAATGTCAACTTGCTTTGCAACTTGGCTTGCTCCGCCAGCTTTTCCAACGTGTTGAGTTGGTTCAGACGAAACCCAACGTCGCGCTGAAGCTCGCCCAGTTGATTGCGCTGGGCCTGCACGGCGATAAGCGACCTCTGCGACTTCGTCTGTGCGGCTTCGAGCGAGGCGATCAGGTCTTTCGTCTCGGCGATGCGCTCTTTCAGATGTCCGCGCACCTTCTCCATTGTCTCGGCCATCTGATTGCGAATCGCGTCAATATTCGCCAGCCCCGCCACCATTTTTGGATTTTTGGAACCAATCGAACCCTTGACCGCCGCGACAGACGTCTCCAGAGATGACAGCTTCTGCCTCAAGGCGGCTAGCACCTGGAGATCCGGATCCGACGGATCGACCGACGGATCGGTGGCCCCGCTCGCCAGGCGGGTCTGCAACATGGTCAGGCTTGCTTTGGCCGACGACAAATGTTGCGTGATCGCCATCAGCTCGCTCATCTCCGTGTCCCCTCCCCCGGTCGGCGCCACCAGGTTTGTCTTCATCTGATAGGCTTCAAGGGCGGCCCGCGACTTCTGGAAGTCCTTTCGCAAGCTATCGAGCTGCGGGGTGAACCAGCTTGCGGTCTGCTCCGCCGAGCCGGCCTTCATCGCGATCGTGGCGTCGATGGTCGCGGCGAGGAAAGCATTCGCGATTAGCGCCGCCTGGTTGGGGTCTCCTGACTTATCTTTGATCGACAGGACATTTGTGCCGGGCGTGAATCTCGGCGTCGACACCCCTGACCAGGCTTTCGGCGTACCAATCGTCGATGCTTTCGCGCCCGAAGGAACCCGATTTTCGATATTGCGCCTGCACCCGCGGGTCCGCGGTCAGGTTCAACCGCCTGACCACATCCAGCGCCACGCGATGGCTCGTAACCAACTGAATCAAGTTCCCTTGCATCAATCCAATCATCGTCGCGCTGGACCCCCCCGTCTGAGTGATGGGATTGCTGTTGCCCGTGTCGATGCTGGCCGTGGCGACCGCATCGTAACGTCCAGGCACAAAAAGCAAAACTCCCGCAGCCACGAGCATCGCAGACAGAAACGTCAACGCGGTGATCCACCCGCGACGCCATAGAATCACCAGAACTTGGCTAACCGACACGACTTCGACTCCCAAGGCTCAGCGCTGAGACCCATACTTCCTGCACGCAAATGGTTATTAGAACATCCGTTCGCTGACCACAATGGCGTCGCTCGGCCGAACCTCGCCGTCCGGTGAGGCCGGGAGCTCCTCGACGCGTCACGACCGGCGTCTTTCGACGCCTTGGACAGTTGGGCAGGGGCGAAGATGGCTCACGCCCCGTCGTTGAAGTTTGGCACGGCCTGGGCGCGGGGGCGAAGCTGCGACGTGCTCGGCCTCGGGACGGGCGGCGGAGGAAGCCAACCGGCGCTCCGCGTCTAGCCCGCATTTCTCACAATTCTGGGCGCATCGGGGCCTAGAATCAGCTAAACTTGTTTTGCGATCAACGAGTTATTTTTGCGATCAACGAGTTACGCCGATTCGCAGGAGCATCCCCGATGGTGACGCAGCGTAGCCCACCGAGATGGATTTTGGAAGGGCTGGCGGGCGGCGGGTGGCGGCTGATTTCGATGGCGGAATGGTTTCGTCTGACGCCGGGGCGCTGTTGCCGGGCGAGACAGACAAGGCGATCGGGTTGACGGATTGGTTCGCGGCTTGCTTCGGGGACCGCCGCAACCCGCTTTTGACCGTCCACCCGCTGAAGGCTCTGGTCGCGCAGCGGGTCTTCGGTCTGGCGCTGGGCTACGAGGACCTCAACGACCACGATGAGCTTCGCGGCGATCCGGTTGTGGGCGTGCTGCTCGGCCAGTTCGATCGCGCCGCCGAGGCGCCGTCGCCGCTGGCGGGCAAGAGCACGCTGAACCGTCTGGAGCATGCGCCGGGGGCGGGCAAGGCGCCGCGCTATCACAAGATCGGCCACGATGGAGCGGCGATCGAGAAGCTGTTCGTCGACTTGTTTCTCGAGGCGCA
The DNA here is from genome assembly GCA_963784805.1 of uncultured Alphaproteobacteria bacterium. GTDB lineage: Bacteria > Pseudomonadota > Alphaproteobacteria > Rhizobiales > Beijerinckiaceae > Roseiarcus. Next base: position 89,474 of record CAWASR010000022.1, on the reverse strand, counting down.
TCAAAAAGCGCCGCGCCAGATCGTGCTCGACCCCGACGCCACCGACGACCCTCTGGACGGCGATCAGGAGGGCGGCTTCTTTCACGGCTACTACGACTGCTGCTGCCACCTGCCGCTCTATGTGTTCTGCGGCCGGCGTCTCCTCGCCGCCAAGCTCAGGCGCTCCAACATCGACGGCAGCGCCGGGGCGGTCGAGGAGATGGATCGCAACGTGGCTCAGATCCGAGAGCGCTGGCCGAAGGTGAAGATCGTGCCCGCGCGCCGATTCCGGCTTCGCGCGCGAGGCCTTGATGGCGTGGTGCGAGGCCAACGCGGTCGATTACGTTTTCGGTCTCGCCCGCAATGGACGGCTGGAGGGGCGCATCGCCGACGCGTTGGACGAGGCGCGGCTCCTGTCGCAGGCGAACGCCGACCAGCCGGCGCGGGCGTTTCGCGACTTCGACTGGTCGACCAAGGACAGCTGGTCGCGCCGGCGGCGGGTGATCGGCAAGGCCGAATGGACCGGCGGCGAAGCCAACCCGCCTCGCGCTCATCAACGTTTCGCCCCGCACTTGTCATGCCTAGGCTTCCTTGCGGGAAACGCTGGCCGCCATGGCCGTGCTCCTCGTTCCGGAGGCGTTTGTGACCCCGTCGCCGGCGGGCAAGCCGCTCGAAGCGTTACGGCATGTGCTCGGGCGATCGTGGGCGGTGTGGCGTTGCAACTCGATCCGCTTTCAGCCAAAGGGGACGCATGCAGCATGATCTCGTCCTCATCGTCGACTTCGGCTCCCAGGTCACCCAGCTGATCGCGCGGCGGGTGCGCGAAGCGGGCGTCTATTGCGAGATCCATCCATTCTCGAGCGCCGGCGAGGCGTTCAAGCGGCTCGCGCCCAAGGCAGCGATCTTTTCCGGCGGGCCGGCCTCGGTTCCTGAACCCGGCAGCCCCCGCGCGCCGATGGAGATTTTCGACAGCGGCGTTCCAATTCTCGCCATCTGCTACGGCCAGCAGACCCTGTGCGAGCAGCTCGGCGGCAAGGTCGAGAGCGGACACGCGGCTGAGTTCGGCCGCGCCGAGGTCGAGATCGTTGCGCCCTCTGCCTTGTTCGAAGGCGTCTGGCAAACGGGAGGGCGCTATCCGGTCTGGATGAGCCACGGCGATCGCGTGACCCGCCTGCCCGAGGGGTTCCGGGTCTACGCGGTCTCCGAAAACGCGCCCTATGCCATCGCCGCCGACGAAGAGCGCCGCTACTACACGACGATGTTCCACCCCGAGGTCGTCCATACGCCGGACGGCGCGAGGCTGATCGCCAATTTTCTGCGCAAGGTCGCCGGCCTGAAGGGTGACTGGACCATGGCCGCCTTCCGCGAAGAGGAGATCGCGCGCATCCGCGCGCAAGTCGCCGGATCGCGGGTCATCTGCGGCCTGTCCGGCGGCGTCGATTCGGCGGTGGCGGCGGTGCTGATCCACGAGGCGATCGGCGAGCAGCTGACTTGCGTCCTTGTCGATCACGGGTTGATGCGCGAGGGCGAAGCGGAGGAAGTCGTGCGGCTGTTTCGCGGCCATTACAATATCCCGCTTGCGCATATCGATGCGTCCGAGACATTCCTTACCGCGCTCGAGGGCGTCGAAGATCCGGAGGCCAAGCGCAAGACGATCGGCAAATTGTTCATCGCCGCTTTCGAGGCGGAGGCGCGCCGGATCGCCGACGACGGCAAGGGGCCGGTCGGGTTTCTCGCGCAAGGGACCCTCTATCCCGACGTGATCGAAAGCGTCTCCTTCACCGGCGGCCCGTCGGTCACGATCAAGAGCCATCACAACGTCGGCGGCCTGCCGGAGCGCATGCGGATGAAGCTGGTCGAGCCCTTGCGCGAATTGTTCAAGGACGAGGTGCGCGCGCTCGGCCGCGAACTGGGCCTGCCGCAGGCGTTCGTCGGACGGCACCCTTTTCCGGGGCCTGGCCTGGCCATCCGCTGTCCCGGCGGCGTCACGCGCCAGAAACTGGAGATTCTGCGCAACGCGGACGCGGTCTACCTCGACGAGATCCGGAAAGCTGGGCTCTATGACGCGATCTGGCAGGCCTTCGCCGTGCTGCTGCCGGTGCGCAGCGTCGGAGTCATGGGCGATGGGCGCACTTACGATTACGTCTGCGCGTTGAGAGCCGTTACTTCGGTCGACGGCATGACCGCCGATTTCTACCCTTATGACATGACCTTCCTGGCCCGGGCCGCGACCCGCATCATCAACGAGGTCAGGGGCGTCAACCGCGTCGTCTACGACGTGACCAGTAAGCCCCCCGGCACCATCGAGTGGGAGTGAGGGGTAGTAGAAACGTCGGTGTTCGGCGGTAAACGGCGGCTTTGATTTTATGTTATTACCTACCCATCCGAAAGAGTACGCCGCCGCTCGATTAATCGCGATAGACGCCGCTGGACGTATTGAAGCACACGCCGTTGCCTGAGCGATCAAGTTTTAGAAAAGGCCCGCTCTGTAATCGGCAAAGGCTTGTCTGATTTCTTCTTGCGAGTTCACACGAAGGGACCGCCAAGCACCACTGACTCTTTAACGTGGCGGCCCGAAAGGATCAGCAGCCAAGGGGCGTTAAAGGTTAAACGGGAGGCTGCAGTGCCTTCGGATCGTTAATCAATCCGAAGGCACCGATCGTCCGCCGATGCTGGATGCTTGAGTACGTGTAGCCTTATTGATGGCCAAGTTTTCGATCAGGTCGCAGGGCGCACAAAAGCCGCACTGATGCGTAGTTCCGTGGTGTCGCCGATCAACGGAACATAAGTTTTCATGCCGAAATCAGACCGCCGGATCGTGGTCGCGGCATTGAATCCGACAGTGTAGTTCTTGTCGAGCGAGTTGATTCCGGCACCGTTGAAGTGCGCTTGGAGGGTAATCGGCCGGGTTACGCCGTGAAATGTCAGATTGCCGATGATTGTGGCAGCCGCTGATCCGCTTCGAACGACCCGGGTCGAAACAAAGTGAACGGTGGGGTAGCGCGCCGCATCGAACCATTGCTCGCCGCGAAGTTCGTCATCCAGCTTGGCGTTTGTCGTCGATACCGACGCCACCGGAATGCTGATGTCGACGATGCTGGCGCCGAGGTTCCGAGGATCGAGAACGAGTGTTCCGCTGGCACCGGTCAGATCGCCATACCAGTCCGTGAAGCCCATATGAGATACAGTGAACTGTACGCGGGTGTGGCTGGGTTCGACTGTGTAATTGCCGGCAGCCACGGCTGCGGGGTTCGGGTTGGCTGGCCCGGGTGTCGCGGCCGAAACGAGGCCGCCGGTCGCGGCGATCAGGAGAGCGGCCGAAGCCATAACGTTGAAGCGCATAAATGGTCCTTTCAGTTGGAACGAAAATGAAACAGCGGGTTTAGAAGCGGCCAGAGCGATAATCGGCGAAGGCCTGCTGGATTTCGGCGGCGGTGTTCATCACGAAGGGGCCGCCGAATGCGACGGGCTCGCGCAGTGGAGGGCCGGCGAACAGCAGGATACGGGTGGCGGCATGAGATGACCCGATCAGCACGGTGGAGGCGGCCAAACGCTCGGCCCGCGTCAGCCATGCCAGGGCGCCGGCGGACACCCGGGTCGCGTCACTACCGATCACCGCTTCGCCTTCAATCACCAGGACGAAGGCGTTGTCATCGGGTGCCAGGATCTGTTCAAAAGATGCGCCGGGATCGAGCGCGGCGTCGATTGCGGTGACCGGCACATGGTTCAATGTACCGGAAGTGACACCTCCAGACGTGCCTGAAAATACTTTGATCGCTACCCCGGGTTCGTAGCGAACCGGCATCTCGGCCCCGCGCAGGGTTTGATAACGCGGAGCAGTCAGCTTGTCCCTGGCGGCCAGATTGATCCAGAGCTGCAAGGTATGGGCGGTGGTCCCGGGCAGCGCATTTTCCTCGTGCGTCACCCCGCGGCCTGCGGTCATCCATTGCGCATCGCCTGCCTCGACGAGCCCGTGGTGGCCCGCGCTGTCAGCGTGTTCCACGGCGCCGTCTAGGATAAGAGTGAGCGTTTCAATACCGCGATGGGGATGCATGGGAAAGGCGCCACGCGGCATCCAGTCCTCGGCCATGAGGAGAAAGGGGTCCGAGAACGCCGGATCGGTGCCGTCGATAAGGCGACGGGCACGGTGGCCGGCCATATTGCCGGCCACCGCGACCGGATCGTCGATCCTCGACACCTCGCGATTGGAAGACGGGGTTTCGCCGATCATCGCTGCCATTCCTACTTGAACGGATATTCGACGAGGTTGTGGAGAACCAGCGGCCCACCCATCGCCAGCAGCCGGCCGCCTTCGTCGATCCGTCCAACGTCGAGCGCGGAATAGCCGAATTGTTCGGCGAGGGCCTTCACCGTTCCATTGGCGGCCTGATCATTGCCAGCCACGAAGATCACACGGCGCCCGCCTTCCTGCTGCGGATCGCGTGCCAGGACGGCGGCCGGGAGCTGGTTGAACGCCTTGACGACGATTGACCCCGTCAGCGTGGCGGCGAGGATGTCGGACGACAGGCGTCCGGCCAGCACCTCGGGCGACACGCCATAGGGGTTGGTCGCGTCGACCACGATCTTGCCGGTCCAGTCGGCGCGGATCTTTGCCAGCTCCTCGACATGGATGAAATAGAGCGCGAGGAAGATCACGTCCGCTTCGAGGGCCTCCTCGATGGTCGAGGGTTGGATCGCAGCGCCAAGCTCGGCGGCGAGCGGCGCGATCGTGTCAGGACCGCGCGAGTTGGCAATGCGTACTTGGATGTTTTGGCGCGCGAATTGACGCGCGAGCGCGGTGCCGACGTTGCCGGTGCCGATGATTGCATAAGTCATGATTTAGTCTCCTTGAGGGTAAGTCGTGAGGGGTGGGATCGGAAGTGCTCAGGCGGCGGCGGCCAGGACCGGCGCGCCGAATGCCTCGGCTGCGGTCTCGCCGTTGGCACCGGCATGGCCCCGGTCGGCAAGAATGATCTCGACGTCGGTGATGCCGAGCCATCCGAACACCTGCCGCAGATAGCCGCTCGCCAGATTGTAAGTTTCGACGGGCGAGCCGGGGCTGAAGTCGCCGCCGGTCGCGAGAATGATCGTCGCCTTTTTGCCGGTCAGCAGACCGACGTTGTCGGGCGAAACTGTCACGCCGACGCGGACAATCTGGTCAATCCACGCCTTGAGCACGGCCGGAATCGAAAAATTGAACATCGGCGTACCAAGGACGATGTGATCGGCGGCCTGCAGCTCGGCGACAAGATCGTTGGAGACCTTGATCGTGGCACCAACCTCGGGCGAATGGGTTTCGGCTGGCGAGTAGGCGCCGATGATCCAGGGCAGATCGACAAAAGGCGGCGGCGTAATGCTCAGGTCGCGGACCACGACCGTGCCGCCGGGATGAATGGCTTGCCACTGGTCGATGAATAGCGACGTCAGGCTGCGAGAGATCGATCCTTCGGGGCGAGGGCTGACCTGGATGGCGAGAAGATGGGACATGGGCGGATCGCCTTTCTGGTAACGAGGGGGCGGGGATCGCCGTCTCGCCAACCCAAATAGGCGTCTGCACGACGCAACAAAGAGATGAAGTTTAGTTTAACTTGATCTATAAATCAGAACATGGATTCACTGACACTCGACCAACTTCAGATTTTCCTCGCCATCGTCGACGAAGGCAGCTTCTCGAAGGCGGCGAAGAAGCTGAACCGCGCACAGTCTGCGGTGACATATGGCATTCAGAAGCTGGAAGCCCAATTCGACCTGCCATTGTTCGATCGATCCGCTTACCGACCCGAATTGACCGAAGCGGGACGCACCCTGCTGATGCGAGCGCGCCGGGTTTCGGAAGAAGCCAACGCTTTCCGCGACACCGCGCACAGTCTGGCCAGTGGCCTCGAAGCCGAGCTTACGGTCGTGCTTGATTCGATGTTTCCAATGCCAGCAGTCGTCGAAGCCCTGCGCGCCTTCACCGAGAGGTTCCCGACCGTGCCGCCCCGTGTTTACGTTCAGCCACTGGGCGCGGCAGTGGAATTGATACTCGACGGAACCGCAATGATCGGTCTGGTGCCTTTGTTTTTCAGTGATATCCCGCCCCTGAAGCGGTTTCCACTTATGACGGTCGAACTGGTCCCGGTTGTTGCGCCCGATCATCCCTTGGCGGCAATCGAGGGGCCGATCGAAACACATGAACTGCACAAGCATGTCCAACTCGTGTTGACCGATCGCTCGGCCGTCACTGCCGGCCGCGACTATGGCGTGTTGTCGGGGCGGACATGGCGGCTGGCAGACCTTGGCGCAAAGCAAACAATGCTATTGGCCGGCCTCGGTTGGGGAAGCATGCCGACGCATCTTGTCGAAGACGATCTGGCGAGAGGGCGGTTGAAAATCATTCGCCCTGCCGAGTTGGACGTGGCTACCGCCAGGCTGGTGATGAGTGGCGCCTACCTGGCCGAACGACGACTAGGTCCCGCTGGTCGTTGGATGATCGAGCATCTTGTGGCAGGGAGTGACATGTAAGCTGCAGCCAAGCTGAGTTGCCAGCCGACGCCGCCTGACGAAGGATTATCAAGCATCTGAGATGCGCGATAATCTCCGCTGGCAAAAGTTCGCATCAACATGGTGACGGTATTTTGTGCCTTACATTCACGAAGCACATTGGCGTACGAGCAGCTACAAATGCGACGAATAGTTTGAAAGGAGGCGATAGATCTTGAAACGCTGATTTTCGAGCCGGACTGAAATTTCCTAATGAAATCAATAGCGCCACTTTTTAACGGCACGTGCAACGGCGTCTCAAATCACGAAAAATATTTTGACCAAGGAAATCAGTTGGTTATGCGGTTGACGTACAATCGAGTGGGAGTGATTTAGGGCCTTTCAGCAGCAGCCGCCAACAATCGAAAAAGCCCACTAAACCACTGAAATAAATAAAAATATCTGTCAGAGTCAATCGCCGTCATTTTGGAGGCGGCGCTCCGATTTGACGGCATCTCTGACGGTAACATCACCAGCTTGACGAAGTGCGGCCCGTTCGTGTTGGATTGGCGCAACGGTCTCGTCGGCCTCGTAGCTCGAAATGGGTGGGGAGAGTGATGAAGGCGACCGCGACGTCCGACGCGCTCCGCTTGCATGCTGAATTGCAAGAGCGGACGTCAGTGGCGGCTTGCGCCGATTTGTTCAAGAAGACGGTCGCGCGCTTTGGAATTCACATCTTCGCATGCTTGGAGATCGACTTCGCGGATCCCCAGCGCAACGTCATGTTTGTCGCCGAATGGCCGGAGTCCTGGATACGCTACTATGTTCGGTCCGGTTTCATCAATCGCGATCCCATCGTCAACGAACTGAAGGTCTATCGCAAGGCGTTTTCGTTCGTCGACATTTTCCGCGACAGAAGATTCTCGAGCTTGGACCGCCATGATGCGATTTCGCGGAATCGCATCCCGCTCAAGGATCAACCGAAGTATTGAGAGACCGCCGAAAGGCGGTCTTTCTCCGTGAGTCCCCAAACTTCACTCCGGCAAGGCGGCCCAACGGGCCGCGCCGGGAATGCTGGCGCATCTATGGCGACGTCGACCTCATCTCTGCAAGACCTTGATCCGAACGACGCCTTCGGGTCGGGCGCCGCAATTCGAGGCGGAAGCCAAGCGCTCGGATTTCGATCCCTAGCGCGCGTCGGCGCTCGCGGGCGGCTTGGGTCGAAGCCCCTGCGCGCCGTCCTCGCCCGCCGCACGGATCGCGGCGATGTTGCGCGCGTAAGCCTTCGGGTCGCCCTCGAACACGGCCGAGCCGGCGACCAGCACGTTGGCGCCGGCGCGAGTCAGGAGCGGCGCGGTCTCCGGCGACACCCCGCCGTCGACCTCGATATGGATCTTGCGTTCGCCGACCATGCGCTTGACCCGCGCCACCTTCTCCACCATCGCGGGAATGAAGGCCTGGCCGCCGAATCCGGGATTGACCGTCATCACCAGGATCAGATCGAGCCGGTCGAGCACGTATTCGATCGCGCTCTCCGGGGTCGCCGGGTTGATGCGCGACGCCGGCCTTTTTGCCCAGCGCCCGGATTACCTGCAGCGAGCGGTCGAGGTGCCTTGTCGCCTCGGCGTGAACGGTGATGTAATCGCAACCGGCCCTGGCGAAGGCCTCGAGATAGGGATCGCAAGGCTCGATCATCAGGTGGCAGTCGAACGGCTTGCCGGTATGCGGGCGCAGCGCCGCGACCACCGGCGGCCCGAAGGTGATGTTGGGCACGAAATGCCCATCCATCACGTCGAGGTGAATCCAGTCGGCGCCGGCGGCGGCGGCGGCCCGCACCTCCTCGCCGAGTTTGGAGAAGTCCGACGACAGGATCGACGGCGACAGGATCACCGGCATGCTCAAGCGCCGCCCTCCTTCAGATGAAACACGCGGCTCTGGCGAATGTCCTCCTCCTCGATCGATGTCAACCGGTCGAGCGTCAATTCCCGGTCGCCCGCCGCCAGCAGCCGGTTGGCCTGCCGCAGGCGGGCGCGGTCGAGGGCGTTGCGGATCGAACGGGCGTTGGCGAACAGCGGCTGCGTGCGGCGCAACGCGATGTAGTCGGCGAGCGCCTGCCTGGCGCTGGGGCTCAGCCGGTAGTTGAGCGACGCGAGCATTTTCTCGCCGATCGCCTCGAGATCGGCGTCGGTATAGTCGGGAAAGTCGATGTGGTGGGCGACGCGCGAGCGGAAGCCGGGATTGGAATGGAAGAACCGGTCCATCTTGTCGGCGTAGCCGGCGAGGATCACCACCAGATCGTCGCGGTTGTTCTCCATCACCTGCAGCAGAATCTCGATCGACTCCTGCCCGTAGTCGCGCTCGTTCTCCTGCCGGTACAGATAATAGGCCTCGTCGATGAACAAGACGCCGCCCATCGCCTTCTTCAGCACCTCCTTGGTCTTCGGCGCGGTATGGCCGATATATTGGCCAACGAGATCGTCGCGCGTCACCGCGACCAGATGGCCGCGCCGAACGTAACCGAGCCGGTGCAGGATCTCCGCCATCCGCATCGCGACCGTGGTCTTGCCGGTGCCGGGATTTCCGGTGAAGCTCATGTGCAGGGTCGGGGCTTGCGCGCTGAGGCCGAATTTCGCCCGCACCCGGTCGATCAGCAGCAGCGCCGCGATCTCGCGAATGCGCTGCTTGACCGGCGCGAGGCCGATCAGCTCGTCGTCGAGCTGTTGCAGCACCGGGCCGACGCCCGACTGCGCGAACTCCTCGGCGAGATTGATCTTCGCCGCCGCCGCAGCCGGCTCAGGCTCTTTGATTGCGCTCATGCGTAGCGCTTTCCTTCGGGCCGGTCGGCGGAATAGGCGCGCGTCGCGTAGCGCTGCGTGCGGCCGCGGGACTCGGTGCGGTCGAGACGGAAGCCGTCCTCGTTCTTCGGCCGGTTGACGAGGAAGGAAATCCTCACCGATTCCCAGCCGTGCGAGGAATTGAAGGCCGAGAGGCGGATGTAGCGGTCGCCATAGATCTTGCGGCAGGCGTCGAGCTCCATCAGCACGCCCTTGGCGTCGTGCAGATCGAACATCGGCAGGCCCCACATGTCCCAATAGGTGTTGCGGGGATGCGGATCGTCGGTGAACTCCAGATTCACCGCCCAGCCCTGGTCGAGACAATATTGCACCTGGGTGAGAATCTGGTCGTCGGTGAGATCGGGCAGGAACGAGAAGCAGCCTTGTGTGATGCGCATGGGGTTCATCTCCTGAGATTGGCGTGGGCGGCTTGCCCTCGCCCCGGGCCGGATGAGGGTCAGGCGACCTGCGGGGTCGGAACAAAATCGACCTGATCGGTCGAGGCGTAGTTGAAGGTCACGTCGCCCCAGACGTCGAGCGCCTGGCGCAGCGGCGTGCAGGTCTTGGCGGCTTCGGCGAGGATGGTCGGGCCTTCGTGGACATAGTCGCGTCCCGCGTTGCGGGCGAACACCATGGCCTCGAGCGCCACGCGGTTGGCGGTCGCGCCCGCCTGAATGCCATTCGGATGGCCGATCGTGCCGCCGCCGAACTGCAGCACCACATCGTCGCCGAACAGGTTGACGAGCTGATGCATCTGCCCCGCGTGAATGCCGCCCGAAGCCACGGGCATCAGCTTGTTGAGCGAGGCCCAGTGCTGATCGAAGAAGATTCCGTGCTCAAGCTGCAGCGGATTGAAGTCCTCGCGGCAGATATCATAGTAGCCCTTGGTCGTGGCTGGGTCGCCCTCCAGCTTGCCGACGACGGTGCCGGCGTGGATGTGGTCGACGCCGGCCAGGCGCATCCACTTGGCGATGACCCGGAACGAAACCCCGTGCGACTTCTGTCGCGTGTAGGTGCCGTGGCCCGCGCGATGCAGGTGCAGGATGGTGTCGTTCCGCCGCGCCCACTTCGCCATCGACTGGATCGCTGTGTAGCCGATCACCAGATCGATCATCACGACAACCGAGCCGAGCTCCTTGGCGAATTCGGCCCGCTCGTACATGTCCTCCATCGTGGCGGCGGTGACATTGAGATAGGTTCCCTTGATCTCGCCGGTCGCCGCCTGCGCCCTGTTGACCGCCTCCATGCAATAGAGGAAGCGATCGCGCCAGTGCATGAACGGTTGCGAGTTGATGTTCTCGTCGTCCTTGGTGAAGTCGAGGCCGCCCTTCAGCGCCTCGTAGACGACGCGCCCGTAATTGCGGCCGGAGAGACCCAGCTTCGGCTTGATGGTCGCGCCGAGCAGAGGCCGGCCGAACTTGTCGAGCCGCTCGCGCTCGACCACGATGCCGGTCGCGGGGCCCTGAAACGTCTTCACATAGGCGACGGGAAAACGCATATCCTCGAGCCGCAGCGCCTTCAGCGGCTTGAAGCCGAACACGTTGCCGATGATCGAAGCCGAGAGATTGGCGATCGAACCCGGCTCGAACAGGTCGAGATCATAGGCGATATAGGCGAAATACTGCCCTTCCGTTCCCGGCACCGGATCGACGCGGAAGCACTTGCCGCGATATTTCTCGCTCGCGGTGAGGCGGTCGGTCCAAACCACCGTCCAGGTCGCGGTCGAGGATTTGCCGGCGACCGCAGCCGAGGCCTCGACCGGATCGACGCCATCCTGCGGCGTCACCCGGAAACAGGCGATGATGTCGGTGTCCTTGGGCGCATAGTCGGGCTCCCAATAGCCCATCTTGCGGTATTCCATCACGCCGGACTTGTAGCGGTCCTTACCCTTCACGGTTTGCGAGATTTGCTTGTTCATGACCATTCTCCTTGACGACATGCGTCTCAAATAACTTTGCTCAGACGCGCAGGGCGCGCCGGCGGCGCTCAACCAGTTGCATGATCATCGGCGTCAGGATGAGCTGCATCGCGATGTCGAGCTTGCCGCCCGGGATCACGATCGAGTTGGCGCGGCTCATGAAGCTGTTGTGAATCATCGACAGCAGGTAGGGGAAGTCGATGCCGTGCGGATCGCGAAAGCGGATGACGACCATCGATTCGTCGGGGGTCGGGATCCAGCGGGCGATGAACGGATTCGAGGTGTCGACCGTCGGCACCCGCTGGAAATTGATGTCCGTCTCGGCGAATTGCGGGCATATGTAGTTGATGTAATCGGGCATGCGCCTCAGGATCGTGTCGGTGACCGCCTCGGTGGTGTAGCCGCGCGAGCCGCGGTCGCGATGCAGTTTCTGGATCCACTCCAGATTGATGACCGGCACGACGCCGATCTTCAGATCGACATAGCGGGCCACATTGACCTTGTCGGTGACGAGGGCGCCGTGCAGCCCTTCGTAGAAGAGCAGGTCCGACCCCGGCTCGAAGTCGCGCCAGGGGGTGAACGTCCCCGGCGGGCAGCCATGCTGCTCGGACTCGATCTCGTCGTGGATGTAACTGCGGGTCCGGCCGCCTCCGGTCCCGGAATAGGCGGCGAACGTCTTCTCGAGCTCCTCGAACAGGTTGGCCGCGGCGCCAAAGTGGCTGTAGTGGTTGTCGCCGTTGGCGGCGGCTTCCTTCATCTGCTCGCGCATCTCCAGCCGGTCCCAGCGATGGAAGGCGTCGCCCTCGATGTAGACCGGGCTGATCTTCTCGCGCCGGAAAATCTGCTCGAACGTTCGCTTGACCGAGGTCGTGCCGGCCCCCGAGGAGCCGGTGATCGCGATGATGGGATGCTTGATCGACATCTGATGAATTTCCGAAAATCTCGAATCACCGGCGCAGCAGGCCACGCTTGCCGAACAGGGGGAGCTGTTCGCCGGGGCGCTGTCCTCGCCGTAGTAGCGCGCGATGCGCTCGACCCTGTCCTTCGCGCCGAAGATCAGAGGCGTGCGCATGCTGACGGACCTCGGCGCGATCTCCAAAATCCGGTCGAAGCCATTGATCGCCGCGCCGCCGGCCTGTTCGATCAGGAATGCGATCGGGTTGGCCTGGGAGAGCAGGCGGGCGCTGCCGTGCGCGTGGTCCTCGCGCGAATCTTCCGGATCGAGATAGACGCCGCCGCGGGTCAGGATTCGATAGGCCTCGGCGACCATCGAGCCGGCCAACCGCATGTCGAGATTTCGCGCCCGCGGGCCGTTCGCACCCTCCAGGCAATCCTCGACATAGGCGCGCACCGGCCCGGGCCAGTCGCGGGCGTTCGAAGGATCGATCGCCAACGCGCCGCCGCGCTCGGGAATGCGCGCATCGGCGCGCGAGATGCGATACGCGTTGGAATCCGGATCGAGGACCGCGATGTGAACGCCCGCGCCGGTCGTGAATACGAAGGCGACATGCGCCCCGATGAGGACGAAGCCCGCGGCGCGTTGCCTGATTCCGGCCTGCAGGAAATGCACGGACTTCAGCGGGCCGGCGGGAGCGTCGAGGACAGAGAAGATGGCGCCGACCGGGACATCCGCGTCCAGGGTCGAGGCGCCGTCGAACGGGTCGAGCGCGGCGAGCAGCGTTCCGTCGGAGTCGAGCGCCGCCGGCTCGTCGCGTTCGCCGGACACGACCCCGCGCACGCCCGATCCCTGGAGGCGGCGGATGAAGGTCTCGTCCGCGAATGTGGCGGGGGCCGTCCCGACGAAGCCGGCCGAGGTCGCCGTCGCCGGTGCGGCGTTGAGGCCGCCGCGCCGAATGAGAGCCGCAATGGAGACAGAAGCGTCGGCGAGGGCGCCCAAAACGCGCGCGAGGTCGGCGGGGGCGCCAGCGCTCAAAAACGCGCCCAGCCCTTGGCCGGTCAGAAACTCCCGGCCGCTCCATGGTCTGTTCGACACCAGCGCCTCCCGTTTCCGCGCCCGCGCATCGCGGCTTGTCTCTTGTCTCTTGCGAGCGCGATCAATATCGCCGATTGCGTGCAAAAGAAAACTGAATTAATTTTGGTCCCGCATTCAAGAACATTTAACGGCGGCGGCGTGCGCAACCTGACGTTTCGACAAATCGAGACCCTGCAAGCGATCGCCGAGGCCGGTTCGCTCGTCCGCGCGGCGACGTCGCTCAACATGACGCCGGCGGCGCTGACCGCTCGGGTGAAGGGGCTCGAGGACGCGGTCGGCCTGAGGCTGTTCGAGCGCGCCTCGACTGGCATGCGGCTGACCAAGGCGGGCGAGGCGGCGCATGCGGCTTCGCATGGAGTCGCGCGCGCGTTGCGCGACTTCGCCGAAGCCATGGAGGCGATCGGGGCCGGGGAGGGCGGCAGGCTTTCGGTCGGCGCGGTCTCGACGGCGAAATATTTCGCGCCGCGCCTGATCGCGGCGTTCGTCGCCAGCCGGCCCAGGCTCGAACTCCGCTTCCAGATCGGCAATCGCGACGCCATGATCGAGTCGCTGCGCGCCGACGAGGTCGAGATCGCCCTCACGGGGCGGCCGCCGCGCGACATGGCGGTGGAGAAATCCTCCCTCGGCCCCCACCCTTACGTGCTGATCGCTCCGCCCGAACACAGGCTCGCCGGAGCGCCGGGCTTGAGGCGCGGGGATCTGGCGGGGGAGGCGTTCCTGTTTCGCGAGATCGGATCCGGCACGCGCGCGCTGTTCGACGATTTCATCGGCGACACCGCAATCAGGCGGGTGCAGATGGGCATGGAGCTGGGCTCGAACGAGACCATCAAACAGGCGGTGATGGCGGGGCTTGGCATCGCGCTCATCTCCGCCCACACGACCGCGGCCGAAGTCGCGAGCGGCCGGATCGTCTGCCTCGACGTCGAGGACCTGCCGATCCGGCGCCAGTGGTATGTCGTCAACCGGACCGATCGCGCCCTTTCGCCCGCCGCTCGCGCATTCCGCGACTTCGCGACCGCGCATGGCGCGGCCTACCTTCCACAGATCCCGGGCGTGACCGACGTTTGAAGTCGGCCTGAGCGAACCGGAACGGTTCGAGGCCGGGCGATTGTGTCGCCGGGCAAAGGCTGTTAACGGTTCGGCATTAAGCAAAAGGTGACGATAGAGCGTAACCGAGGCCGAGCATATTGTCGCGGGGAGCCAAGCCGCATGTCGGAAAACGTCAAGCGCCGAAGATTTCTTTTGTTCCTGATCAAACCGTCGCACTATGACGACGACGGCTACGTCATTCAATGGTTCCGCTCCGCCCTGCCGTCGAACTCTCTCGCGTGCCTGTACGGGATTGCGAAAGATGCGATGGAGAACCAGACGCTCGGCGAGGATGTCGACGTTGAAATCCTGGCCATCGACGAAACCAACGCGCGCGTTCGGCCCGACCGAATCGCCCGGCAGATCAAGGAAGCGGGCGGACTGGGACTGGTCGGCCTGGTCGGTGTGCAGTCGAATCAGTTCCCGCGCGCCATGGACATCGCCAGGCCGCTGAGGGCGGCCGGGGTGCAGGTTTGCATCGGCGGGTTCCATGTTTCAGGCTGCCTGGCGATGCTGCCGGAAGCGCCCGAGTCGCTGCGCGAGGCGACCGCGCTCGGAATTTCCCTGTTCGCCGGCGAGGCCGAGGGGCGGTTCGGCGAAGTGCTGCGCGACGCCGCGGACGGGACGCTGAAGCCGCTCTACAATCATCTCGACAACCTCCCGAACCTTGAAGGCGCGCCGAATCCGATCCTCCCTCCCGAACGGGTGGGGCGGACGATCGGCATGTTTTCGAGCTTCGACGCCGGCCGCGGCTGTCCGTTCCTGTGTTCGTTCTGCACCATCATCAACGTGCAAGGGCGCAAGTCGCGCTACCGCACCGCCGACGACATCGAGCGTCTGGTGCGCTCCAATCACGCCAACGGCATCCGCTATTTTCTCATCACCGACGACAATCTGGCGCGCAACCGCAATTGGGAGTCGATCTTCGACCGCCTGATCGCGCTGCGCGACGAGGGCATCCATTCGCGCTTCGTCATTCAGGTCGACACGATGTGCCACAAGATTCCGCGCTTCATCGAGAAGGCGGCGGCGGCTGGCGTCAGGCGCGTGTTCATCGGTCTCGAGAACATCAATCCCGACAGTCTCAGCGGGGCGAAGAAGAAGCAGAACCACATCGCCGACTACCGCGAGATGCTGCAGGCCTGGCGCAAGGTGCGCTGCATCTCCTATTGCGGCTATATTCTCGGCTTTCCGAACGACACCCAGGAATCGATCGTTCGCGACATCAAGATCATTCAGCGCGAACTGCCGCTCGACATTCTCGAATTCTCCTGTCTGACCCCTCTGCCCGGCAGCGAGGACCACGCCAAGATGGTCGCGGCCGGGGGCTCGATCGACCCGGACCTCAACAAGTTCGATCTCGAGCATGTGGTGTGCGACCACCCGCGCATGTCGCGCGAGGAATGGCAGGAAGCCTATCGCCTGGCCTGGAAGACCTATTACACCGAGGACCACATCAAGACGGTGATCCGCCGGGCGGCGGCGGGCGGCCCGCGCGTCGACACGGTCGCCTATCTCATGGTCTGGTTCTGGGCCAGCTGGGAATTCTATAACATCTATCCGCTCGAGTCCGGCTTCATTCGCCGCAAGAACAGGCTGGACCGACGGCCCGGCATGCCGATTGAGAGCGCGCTCACCTTCTATCCGCGCTACGTGACGGACCTGATCGTAAAGCACGCCAAGATCGTGAAAATGTTCGCGAAGGTCTATTGGACCGCGCGACGGATCGCGCGTGATCCCGAGGCCCGCAATTACACCGACGCATCGTTGCGGGAATCGACGGCGGATTTCGATTCGCTGGAGATGTTCCAGCTCTCCGACTCGGCGCGCCATGCCGGCGCCAAGGCGAAGCGGCTCGAAGAGCGCCATCACCCCAAGGCTCCGGCGGCGGGCGCGGAGGCTTCGCCCTAGCGCGGGGAATCACCCGTCGGCGCAACCCGCCGGCTGCAGCGACTTGATGTCGACCGCGCCGCCGGCAGCGCTCCCGGGGCAATGATGAAAAGACTTGGAATCTTCCTTTCGGCGACGCTTGGCTTTGTCGGCCTCGCCCAAGCCGCCGACCTCCCGACCACGAAGGCGGTGGAGACGCCCACTCCCAAGCCGAACTGCTGGGCGAGCCTCCGGAACTGGCTCGATTCGTCGCCGGACGACTGCCCCCTGACCTATGCCGGAATCACGGCCTACGCCAATATCGATTTCGGCTACGGCTACATGACGAACGGCGCGCCGTTCAACCCAAGCGCCCACAAGCTTGCCTATGGGATTCGGAAGTTCAGCAACGGCGCTCGATGGGCTCCAGTCTACAATGCGTTGAGCACCTCGGTCGCCGGCCTGATGATGAAGGAAGATTTCGGCTGGGGATGGTCGCTGATCGGGACGGTGGAAGCCGGATTCAACCCGTACTCCGGCATGCTCCTCAACCCGCCGCGGTCGCTGGCCGACAACAACGTCAACACCGTTGTCAATCGGTCCTCGAACTTCGACTCGAGCCGGAACGGATCGTGGGACAATTCTCAGGGCTTCGTCGGCCTCAGCAGCAAGATCTACGGCACGCTCACCTTCGGCCGCATGAGCTCATTGTCCCATGACACAATGGGCGAGTACGATCCGGCGGGCGCCGCCGCGGCGTTCTCGCTGATCGGCTTTTCCGGTTCGTTCCCCGGCTTTGGCGCGACCGAGACCACGAACCCCAACACCGCGTTCGCCTATCGCCTGTCGTACTTGAACTTCCGCGCTGCGGCCTTGGTTCAGGTCGGCGGCTATGGAATCGGCAACGCGTCCAACGGCATGTACCAGGGGCAGTTGGGCGCTGATTTCGGCAATCTGTCGCTCGACGGCATCGTCAGTTTCGCCAGGGACGCAGTCAATCTTTCGACCTTCGGCGGCAGCCCTCCCGAGGGCTACGACGTCAACAGCGTGTTGAAGGCGACGCTGTCGAACAACACCGGCGTCATGATCCTCGCCAAGTATAAATGGGACCAGATGACCTTGTACGGCGGCTATATTTACACCCGCTACGCCAACCCCTCCGATCTCTATCCTGACGGCTTCGAGACGATTTCCCAAGGCATCTTCGTTCCGCCGGGCCAGGCGGCCTCCAGCGCCTACAATTACAATCGGATCCTCAACTCATTCTGGATCGGGGCCAAATACTCCGTGCTCTCCAACCTCGACCTTGCCGCCGCGATCTACTATCAGACTCAGAACGACTACAATTTCACCGTGAACAGCCAGGGCTACACCGTCAGCGCCGCCTGCGCCGGGATCAGCACTGGCGTCAGCAGCGACAAGTGCGCCGGAAGTCAGGGCGCGTTCTCGTTCCTGGCCGATTGGAAGCCCCACAAGCGCGTCGACGTCTACGCCGGTCTGATGGTGTCCAACGTGTGGGGCGGCCTCGCGAACGGTTTCCTCCATACCCAGAACATCGATCCGACGATTGGCCTGCGCGTCCGGTTTTGAGAGGCGTCGCTCAGCCGCCGATTCATGCCCGGCCGAGCGCAAAGTCGCGACCACGGCCGTAGCCATGGATGGCGGCGCGGGCCGTCAATCAGCGCGTTTCCGCCCAGAATCGGCCCTACAGGCTGTTGCAAGAAAGCCACGGCGTACGGGCAATTTTTCCAGTTCTATCCGAAGCCTGCCTTTGGCCCAAAGTGCCGCGAACGTGCGGTGGCGGTCGCGAGGGCGGGCCAACTTGCTAACCTTTCAGAGCCTTTCCTGTCACGTAATTGACACAATTTGCCGTGGCCTGATCGCGGCGCGGCGCGCCGCTTCCAGGCGCCTATTTTCGCGCCAGCCAAGCCCCTAGCGCGTGTCATGAACGCGTCATGAAACTGACCCTAGGCTCAGGCGTAGCGCGAGGCGAGTGGGTTTCCGCCAACCACGCCACGACTCGCTGAAACGCCGGTTCGTCGGGGGTCAAGTGAGGGAAGCGACTTCGATCCGCCTCGCAAGATCGACCGCGCCGGCGACAGCGACCCAGAGGGGGCAGCAATGAAGAGTTTTGGAATCTTCCTTTTGACGACGGTCAGCTTTGTTGGCTTGGCCCACGCGGCGGACCTCCCGACCAAGAAGGTCCCGGCGCCGGCGCCGCTGAACTGCTACGCAAGCTTCTGGAGCTGGCTGGATTCGACAGCCGCCGATTGCCCTCTGACCTACAAGGGCTTCACCATCTATGCGACGATCGACGCCGGCCTCGGCTATTATTCGAACGGCGCGGGGTTCAACCGGGCCTATCCCAACGGCGTCGCGAACTTCATCAGCAAGCAGAGCAACGGCCCCAGATGGCTGTGGACGCCTAACGGCATCAGCCAGTCGGTAGTCGGCGTCAAAATGAGCGAACCGGTCGGGGCGGGCTGGTCGGTCGTTGGAACGCTGGAGCTCGGGTTCAATCCCTATTCCGGCTATTTGTCCAACGGCCAGCGCTCGCTCGTCATGAACAACGGCAAGGCGCTTATCTACCAGAACGCAGAGGGTGATTCAAGCCGCAACGGGCAATGGGATAACTCGCAAGCGTTCATCGGCGTCAGCAACAAAACCTACGGCGCCCTGACTTGGGGCCGCGTAAACTCGCTGTCGCTCGACGCCACCGTCGCCTACGATCCGATGGGCAGCGCCTATGCGTTCTCGCCGTTTGGCTATTCCGGCTCCTACGCCGGCTTCGGCGACACCGAGCTCTCCCGCTCCAATACGGCTTTCAAGTATCGATTGGACTTCATGAATTTCCGTGTGGGAGCGCTGGTCCAGACCGGCGGCTACAACCTGGGCAACGGCTCGACTCAAATGTACCAGGGTGAACTCGGCGCGGACTTTGACCTCTCTGGCGGGAAGCTCTCGCTGGACGCAATCGGCAGCTGGGCCAAGAACGGCGTGAACCTCAGCAACTTCACCGGCTCCTGCGCCTTCAAATCGGGCGTCTACGTCTGCACGTCCGGCATCCCGAACTTCTATACGGAAGGCGACCTGAAGGCGACGCTGTCGAACAACACCGGCCTGTTGCTGCTGGCGCGATACGCCTGGGGCCCCATCAAACTTTCCGGCGGCTACGAATACTATCGTCAGGCCGACCCCAGCGACACCTTTCCGAACGGTTTCAAGACCTCGGGCGGCTACAGTGTCCCCGGGACTATTCCCGGGACGCCAAATTTATTTCCGACGAACTGGATCAACTACAACGCTTACGCGAATAACAAAGTCTTTAATTTCGGATTCGTTGGCGCAAAATACTCAATAACGCCACAAATCGACGTGGCTGGCGCCTTTTATTACGGCGTCCAGAACAACTACAACACCAAACCCTGCACCGGAACCGGCATTCACATCAGCAGCGGTTCCTGCTCCGGCTCGCTCGACGCCTTCTCCCTCATGATAGATTATCGGCCGGTCAAACGCGTCGATCTCTATGCTGGCGCGATGCTCTCGAACGTGTTCGGAGGCCTTGCGAGCGGCTACCAGCAGGTCCAGAACATCAACCCGACGGTTGGCCTGCGGGTCAAGTTCTGACGGCTTGGCTCGCGCCGCCGTCGGCGAGGGCGCGGGACGGAACCTTCGAATTCCAGGCTGCGCGGTCCGGTTCCGGCCCGGCGCGGATTATCGGAAATCAACAAAAAGCGAACGCCGCCCGCGGACGCGGACGGCGTTCAATTGACGGCGTCAGGGAGGAGGGCGCCGTCAAATCGGGAAATCGCGAGTCAGACCGCGACCTTGAACGACTTCGCGACCTGTTCCCGGATCGGCTGGGCGCTCTCGGTCATCGTCTTTTGCGCCAGAGCGCCGATGTCCTTGGCCTGCGCGGTCATCGTCTCCACCTGCTTGCGCGCGAATTCGCTTTGCAAGGCGACCAGGTCGGAAAACGACTTCACTGTCAAAGACGCCTTCAGATAATCGAAATTGGCGTCCGCATTGACGCGCAAAGCCTCGAAGGCCTTGGCGTTGATCGCCAGCGCGCCGTCGTTGGCCGCGGCGAGGCAGACCTCGATCGCGCTCGCCGCCTCGTTGGCCGACGCCTTCGCCTTGGCGAAAGCGGCGCGGGATTCAACGACGCCCTTTTCGAGCAACGTGCGCACGTTCCGCTGCATTTCCTCAACCGGGCGGGCGGCGGCCTCGCTCACTTCCTGCATATCCAGGGCGGGAACGGGCTCTCGATGGGCGGCGGCGGACGGGGTGACACTTTTCTTTGGTGCGGTAGCCATGACATTTCCTCGAGTCTTGATGTTGACGGATGATGGGTGAATCGGGCCTGACCGATTATTTCGATCCAGGCGTTGCGCTCTGCTTGACGATCGAGCCGAGCTCCTTGGCCTGGCTCTGGAGCGTCGGCCAGTTGCGATTTCATGAACTCGCTTTGAAGCGCGAGCGCCTCCTGCGGATCTTTCGCCTTGACCAGCTTTTGGGCGAGATCGAACGCTGCGTTCAAGTTCTGCTCCGTATAGGCGAGCACGTGAGTGCCGACCGACTTGGCGCTGGTCTGCGTCGTGGCCGCCGCGTCTCCGGCCGCGCCAGCGGTGCGCTGGGCGACCGCCAGGAAACCTTCGAAGGCCTTGCGGGCCTGCTCGACGCTGCGTTCAGCGAGATCACGTAACTCGTTTGGTACTTCAAATTGCGGCGTGGACATTTTCTTCCCTTTCCATTCTCTTCGCGACCGGGCGCTCCCGTCGTTGGCCAATCCTCTAACACGTTTCTTGTTGCAGTGCAACATCTTTTTTGCGTCGCACCAATTTTTTTTAACCCTCTTCCCAGTGGATGATGCCCGGGCCATGGAGAAATTTGAGCGAGCGCGTTAAACTTTCACTAACCTTGTAGCGCGAGGGGGGATTCGCCCGCCGTGCGCGACCCTGCCGTGTTCTATCGCGAGCGCCGACTTTGAACCTCTTGCCGCCCAAGCCGCCCCCTGGCACCCGGGGCTCGACGCCGCGATCCGCAGCGCCCATTTTCGACGCCGCGCAAATGCCGGCTCAGTGGATCGACGTCGACGCGCGGATCGCGATCCTTTGTCCGGGCGCGCAGGTTGTCGAGGCGACCTCGGCCGCGTTGGCGCTGGTCGGCGCCAAGAACGTCGGCGAGCTTGAAAGCAGACTGCTGCTCGGCCAGGGACCGAGCGCGCGACGCCTGCGTCACCTGGCGGTGACTCTGCCGGTCGGCGAAGCGACGCGGCTCGAGCGCTTGCGGTTATTTACTGGACGGCGGCCGACGAACCTCAATTTGCGCTGCGGTCGAATCGCAACCCCCGAAGGCGTGGTGTTTCTGCTTCTGTCGGCAGGCGCCGCGGAACAGGACGTCATTCCGCCCGACCACTCCGCCTCTACAGGGACTGCCGAAACGCTGCCGAACGCGCGATTCCTTTGGACTCTCGACGCGGACGGGCGGTTCGGCGATCCAGATCCGATTTTGGTCGCGACATTCGGCGCGAATGCGCCGCGGCAAGGGGAGACCGCCGACGCCTGGGCTCGCCGCATCGGAGCGGAGCGCGGCGACGAACTCGCACGAGTTCTCGCCGAAAGAGCGACGTTTTCGGACCTGATCGTCGACTTGCCGGTTGCTGGCGTCGATCGCCTGGCCCGGATCGCCCTCTCGGCGGCCCCCGCATTCGACCGCAATCGCAAATTCGCGGGCTACCGTGGTTTCGGCGTTGTCGACCGGGCCATCGAGGCGGCGCCGCCAGAAGAGACACATGTCCCCGCGCCGGACCGCGGCGCGGAAGCCGTAGGTGATCCCAACTCCGCGGATATCGGAGGGAACGCGGCGGGGCAGGAGAGTCCCGGCGCCGACGCCGGGCGCGATACGGTCGAGGCCGCAGGCGCGGGCGAGCTCGCTCCGCCCACCGGCGACATTGAGGACGCCGAGGCCGGCCCCGCGGAACCGCCGCGTCAAGACGCCTCCGCGCACTCTGCGCCCGACGCGACAGAGGAGCGCAGCGCCGAAATCTACGTCCTTCGCCAGTCGGCTTCTCTGTCGGCGCCGCAGACGAAAGTCGTTCCAATCCGTCCCGGCGCCCTGGACCCTCCGGCGTCGCGCGACGGGACGCAAGGCGCGCCCAGCGGCAGTGTCGAGCTTAGCACCAGCGAGCGCGACGCCTTTCGGGAAATTGCGCGCGCCCTGGTCGGCAGAACGCCCGCCCAGCGGGTTGACCGGCCGGCAGAACTAAATCCGGTCGCCGACGCGCGCGATCTGCTGGATCACGCTTTCGCAGCGCCCTTCGCGCCGCCGCTGGAAGGCCCGGCCGCCGCCTCCGCCGCCCTCGACGACGAGACGGTTCTGCGCAACGCCGGCGCCATGCTCGATCGTTTGCCGATCGGCCTCCTGGTTGCGCGCGACGCGCGGGCGCTCTACCTCAATCGCACCCTGCTCGATCTTCTCGGGTACAAGGATTTGGAGCATTTCCAGGCGGCGGCAGGCCTGGCGGCTATTTTCCGGGGCCGGGATCCGCAGTCGATGCCGCCGCGCGAGGGCGACGCCCTCCGGATCGTCAGGTCTGACGGGCAGTCGCTCGCCGCCGAAGGGCACGCGCAATCGATCGTCTGGGACGAAGGGCCGGCGACATTGTTCACGTTGCGGCGCTCCCCGGAAACAGCGACAGACTCGCTCGGCTCAGAGCGCGGAACGCCCATGCGCAACGCCGCGACGCAAGACCTTCAGGAGATGCTGGACCGCGCGACCGACGGCGCGGCGACGCTCGATTCTGCAGCGCGGATCGTGTCGATGAACGCGCCGGGCGAACGGCTGTTCGGTTACGACCAGAAGGAGATCGCCGGCGAAAGCGTGCTGATGCTGCTTCAGCCGCACAGTCATGCGGAGGTCACGGCTAGGCTCGACGCCTTGAGCCGCGCCGGCGAGGCCGATGCGCCGTCCCTTCCGTTGCAGATCGTCGGACGCGACAGAAACGGCGTGGCGCTGGCTTTGGCGCTGACGCTGGCGCGGATTGGTCCGCCCGAAGCCCAGGGCTTTTGCGCCCTATGGCGCGATCTGACCCGCGACCGCGAGGCTGAGCGGCGGCTCGCGGCCGCTCGCGACGGCGCAGTGGAGGCGAGCGCGCGGAAGACCGATTTTCTCGCCAAGGTCAGCCACGAGATCCGCACGCCGCTGCACGCGCTCCTCGGAATGGCGGAAGTGATGATGGAGGAACGCTTCGGGCCGATCGTCAACGAGCGCTACAAGGACTATCTCAAGGATATCCATGCGTCAGGCCGGTACGTGATGAGCCTGGCCGACGATCTGCTCGACCTGAGCAAGATCGAGTCCGGCAAGCTCGAGCTCGACCTCGCGCCGGTCGACGCCAATGGCCTGATCCGCGAATGCGTGGCGCTGATGCAGCCTCAAGCCGCCCGCGAGCGCATCATCATGCGCGTCTCCCTCTATGACCGGCTGCCCCCGGTGATGGTCAACGAGCGCTCGCTCAAACAGATCATGCTCAATCTGATTTCTAACGCCGTCAAATTCAACGAACCCGGCGGCCAGGTCATTGTCTCGACCGCCATAGACGCCGCCGGGCAGACGGTCATTCGCGTGCGCGACACCGGCGCCGGTATGAACGAAAGCGAAGTCAGCCTGGCGCTCGAGCCGTTCAGCCAGGTCGGCAACGCCGGAAGGAAGGATGGGACCGGCCTCGGACTGCCGCTGACCAAGGCGCTGGTCGAAGCCAACAAGGCGGAATTCACGATTAAGAGCCGGCGCGAGCACGGCACGTTGATCGAGATCGCGTTCCCGAACATCCAGGCGGCGCAGTAGCGAAAACGCGGCTGGGAGCGAGGCCGCGTCCGCTTGCAGTTCGCGCCAAATCGAGGCGCCGGGAGATCACCATGCCCGATCCGCGCATCGAATCCGACAGCTTCGGGCCGGTCGAGATCCCCGCCGACAAGCTCTGGGGCGCGCAGACGCAGCGCGCGATCGAGCACTTTAGCATCGGCCGCGACCTGATGCCGCGCGAGATGATCGCCGCTTACGCGATCGTCAAGCGGGCGGCGGCCAGCGCCAACCATGCGGGCGGGCGGCTCGGCGACGACCTCTATCGCCTCATTCTGCAAGCCTGCGACGAGATCCTGGCGGGCGGGCACCGGGACATGTTTCCACTGCATGTCTGGATGAGCGGCAGCGGCACCCAGTTCAACATGAACGTCAACGAAGTGATCGCCAATCGCTGCGCTGAACTTGCGGGTCTGCCGCTCGGCGGCAAGGACCCGGCCCACGCGAACGATCACGTCAACATGTCGCAATCGACCAACGACACCTTTCCGACCGCGATGCATATCGCGGCCGCGACGGGAGTCGCGACCCGCCTCACGCCTTCAATCGCCGCGCTTCGCGACGCGATCGACGTCAAGGCGCGCGAATGGGCCGACATCGTCAAGATTGGCCGAACGCATCTGCAGGACGCGACGCCGCTGACGCTGGGCCAGGAGTGGTCGGGCTACGCCGCCATGCTGACCGACGACATCGAGCGCATTCAGTCGGCGCTGACGGGCGTCTACGCGTTGGCGCTCGGCGGCACGGCGGTCGGCACCGGGGTCAACGCGCCGAAGGACTTCGCCGAAGCCGCGATCGCTGAGATCGCGCGGCTGACGTCGCTTCCGTTCGTCGCCGCGCCCAACAAGTTCGCCGCTCAGGGGTCGCATGACGCGCTCGTCCATCTGTCGGGCGCGCTGCGCACGCTCGCCGTTTCGCTGACCAAGATCGCCAACGACATTCGGCTCGCAGCCTGCGGCCCGCGGGCGGGCCTGGGCGAGCTTATCCTGCCCGAAAACGAGCCCGGTTCGTCGATCATGCCGGGCAAGGTCAATCCGACCCAGGCCGAGGCGCTGACCATGATCGCGGCGCAGGTGATGGCCAACGATGTCGCTGTCGGCCTTGGCGGCGCCGGCGGCCATCTGGAGATGAACGCCTATAAGCCGCTGATCATCTCAAACCTCATGCAGTCAATCGAGCTGCTCTCCGACGGCGCGGCCAACTTCCGCAAGTTCCTGGTCGAGGGCGCGCGGCCGAATGAGCGACGGATCGCGGAACTGGTCGATCGTTCGCTGATGCTGGTGACCGCGCTGGCGCCGTCGATCGGCTACGACAGAGCCGCCGCAATCGCCCACCACGCCGCGAGGCATGACCTCACTCTTAGAGAGGCGGCGATGGAGCTGGGCTACGTGACCGCGGAACAGTTCGACCTAATCGTCGATCCGACGAAGATGACGGGACTGCGTTAGGCGCAGCAACGCCCGCGTCGCCGGTCAAGCCCGGGTCTGGCCGTCGCCGCGCACGCGGTACTTGAAGGTGCACAGCTGCTCCAATCCAACCGGCCCGCGCGCGTGCATTCGCCCGGTCGCGATGCCGATTTCCGCGCCGAAGCCGAATTCGCCGCCGTCGGCGAACTGGGTCGAGGCGTTGTGGACCACGATCGCCGAATCGACTTCTTTCAGAAAGCGCTCGGCCGCGGCCCCGTCTTCGGTGACGATGCAGTCGGTATGATGCGAGCCGTAGGTCTCGATATGATCGATCGCGGCCTCGAGACTGTCGACGACCCTGACCGAAATGATCGCGTCGAGATATTCGGTCCGCCAATCCTCTTCGGTCGCTTCCGTCACGCGCGGGTCCGCCTGTCGGGCGGCTGCGTCGCCGCGCACCGCGCAGCCGGCCGCGATCAGCGCATCAATCAGGGGCTCGAGCATAAGAAGAGCCGCCCCGCGGT
This sequence comes from uncultured Alphaproteobacteria bacterium, assembly GCA_963784805.1. Lineage (GTDB taxonomy): Bacteria > Pseudomonadota > Alphaproteobacteria > Rhizobiales > Beijerinckiaceae > Roseiarcus. The sequence goes on along the minus strand of CAWASR010000022.1, from coordinate 63,534 downwards.
GGACGAGCAAGGTTTCGGCGGCGCCGCATACCCCGGTGCGCCGCATCTTGGCGTTGACGACAATGCGGCGCGCCTTGTCGAGGTCGGCGGCCCGGTCGACATAGACATGCACGACCCCCTCGAGATGGGCGAAAACTGGCACGCGCGCCTCGCGCTGCACCCTTTCGACCAGACTCTTGCCGCCGCGCGGCACGATGACGTCGAGCGCCCCCCCGAGGCCTTCGAGCATTTCGCCGACCGCCGCGCGGGAAGCAAACGGAACGCGGGTGATCGCGGCCTCCGGCAGGCCGGCCTCCTTCAGACCGGCGGCCAGACAGGCATGGATGGCGGCCGAGGAGTGAAAGCTGTCGGACCCGCCGCGCAGCACGACGGCGTTGCCGCTTTTGAGGCAGAGCGCGCCGGCGTCGGCGGTGACGTTCGGGCGGCTTTCATAGATGACGCCGACGACGCCGAGCGGCGTCGCCACCCGCTCGATCGTCAGGCCGTTGGGCCGGGTGAAGGTCGCAAGCACGCGCCCGACCGGATCGGGAAGCGCGGCGACTTCTTCGAGACCGCGCGCGATCGCCTCGAGACGCGAGGGGTTCAGCGTAAGCCGGTCGAGGAGCGCGGGCGAAAGGCCCTTCGCTTTGGCTTCGGCGCAATCGCGTGCGTTGGCGGCGAGAATCTCGGCCGAGCGTTGGCGCAAAATGCGGGCGGCGGCGATCAGCGCGCGGTTCTTGCGCTCCGCCGGCGCGTTCGCCAGCACGCGCGCGGCGGCGCGCGCTTGAGCGCCGACGGCGCGCATCGCCGCCCGGATGTCGGTTTCGGGTTCGATGATCTGGACGGCGGCGGACATGGCTACCCAATATGGTCCTCAACACGGCCGGTTTAGCCGATGAAGGGCGAAATCGCCACTTTTTTTCTGTTCTCTTATCCCTTCGGACGGAACGACCTGCAGAATTCCGGATTGGTCTCCAGCCGGTCGCCGCCGATCAGGTCGATGCAATAGGGCACGGCGGCGAACACCGCGTCGAGGCAGGTGCGGATGGCTGCGGGCTTGCCCGGCAGGTTGATGATGAGGCTCCTTCCGCGCGTTCCGGCGATCTGGCGCGACAGGATCGCGGTCGGCACTTCAAGAAGGCTCCTCGCACGCATGAGTTCGCCGAACCCGGGCAATAGCCGGTCGCACACCGCCTCCGTCGCCTCAGGGGTCACGTCGCGCGGGGCGGGGCCAGTGCCGCCGGTGGTCAGGATCAGCGGGCAGCGCTCGATGTCGGCGAGCGCGATCAACGCCGCCTCGATCGTCGGCCGCTCGTCGGCGACGAGCCGGCGGACCGGCCGCCAAGTTGACGCGAGGAGATCCTTCAGCGCCGCCTCGACGCCCGGGCCGCCCTTGTCCTCATAGACGCCCTGCGACGCCCGGTCGGAAATGGTGACGACGCCAATGGGGAGTTCCGGCACGATTGCCCCTTGCGAGTCTGGATTCCAAAGCCGCGGCGAAGGCGGCGCCGCCGGCGATCATCCTCCCGAGCGGCCTGAAAACCATATCGCGTTTCCATCCGTTGCGAATACCGATCTCTGCTCCGAGATGGCGCAATCGGCGAAGCTGCGTCAGCCGGGGCCGGATTTCGCGTCCTCGGCGGAACGCCCCGGATGGCGGGCGCAGGACCATCGCGTCGAATCGCGCCTTCCGCGTCAACGCTGGAGGTGACGGCGCGGCTCGACGCCCTTATCTTGCGCGGCGGTATCGGAAATCGTCGAATCCCGATACGTCGGCTTACCGAACATCCGCTTCATTGAAGGGAATGTCGCTCGCGCGAATTGGGCTTCAATGTCGCCGGATACGAGGCCATCGAACGGGACAGCTCATGCTGGCGCGAAGACTTGCACTAGCGTTCGCCTTGCTCGCCGGTCTGATCGGCTCGCAAGCGCCCGAATTCGCGCAACAATATCGGCAGCGCATGGGCGGCGCTGTCGAAGAACTCGAGCGAATGGTGGCGGAGTTCGACGCCGAAACGGCGCGCCGACACCTGACGCCGTCGCAGGGCGTGAGCCAGCTTGAAGCCAACAGCGACCCGTTGGCGCGTCAACGAGGCGAAGACATGGCGCAAACAATCGATCGCGCGCGGCGGCTCGAAGAACAGCTCGGGGCGATGGCCGCCGCCGGTCCGTTGAAACGGCTCTATGTTATGGTCGAGGATTTTGATCCGCGGATCGCGCGGAGCACGCTCGACAATTTTGAGCCCGCGGCGCCGCTGTCGCTCGAGGCCTTCACGGCTGCGGGTCTCGCGGCGGTCTGGGGCTGGGCGGCGACGCATCTGTGCGCATGGCCGTTTCGCCGGCGCTCGCGCCTTGCAGCACGGGGATCGTCGGAAGCATGAAGCTTGGCGCCGGCGTCCTCGATGGGGAGCGGCGGCTCGTTCACAAGCGCTCGCGGCTGGATGTTCCGAAGGCGCGCGGCGACCCCGCTCGGCCTGCCGCACAATCGCTGGCCAAAGCGCCCCGCATCCCATCCGGTTCGCCTTCGCTCGGGCTCTCGGAATAGAAATACGAGTTCACGCGCGGTCGGGGGCCGAGGAATTTATCGGAATTTATCGGCGTAAAACAAGGATCTTGAACCGACGTCGACCCTAATGTCGAACAATAATATAAGTATATCCTATACCGGCGGCGATTAATAATATTGCCAATACATTCATTCCGGCGTTTCCAACTTGGTTTGCAACCGCAAAAGCTATCGCCGGCAACATAAAGTGCGCAAGAACTTTAATTCCGCCTTCGGTGAACATGAAATATGTCAAAACGACACATATGAAACACACGACGGTCACAGCATCATAGACGGTGATCATTGCCCGCGTCCGCCAATTAAATTAGACCGTTCCCAGCAGACGCCGCTCGCCTGATCGCACTATGAACCTTTGATCCCATACGACCCAGCCCGCGGAGCGATCGCCGTTTGGGGACACTCACCCCGGCTTCGCCGCTCTGAACCACAACAACCATCCCCTCCGAGCGATCAAACCGGCGCCGATGATCGCGCCATCGAGGACAAAGAACAGTACAAGCGCGAATATGAAAAGCGCTATCCCGGTCATGTCATGGAACAGACCTTCAATTGCGTCAATTCCGAAATAATAGGCTCCGAGAACAAGCGCGACGACGCGAAAGAAGTTGGCCAGAATCGTGATTGGAATGATCGACAGAATCAGCAGCAACTTTCGAATTGGATTATTGCGCACGAACTCGTGAACGTAGAAGATCCCGATCGCGGACAGGGCGAAGATCGAATTCATCCCGGAGCAGGCGTCCTTCACCATGAGTTCATAGGGTCCGATCATGATCATGACGCCGTTCTGCGCCACCGGATAACCACTCACGTAAAGAAAATTCGAGACCTCGTCGGACACCCAGGCCTTCAAAGGCACAGTGAAGGCATCCAGAAGCCAGCCCGGAGGCGGCACGGAGAACACCAGGAACGCGAGCGGAAAGGCGAAAATTCGCGCCAGGGGCCACCCGCCGAGCAGCAACAGGCATCCGAGCAGAACCGGAATTTGCGTCGCGACCTCGATCATCAGGATGTCCTGCGATCGCGTCAACGCCATCAGCGACAAGGCCAGGAGCAAGATCACCCAACCACTGACCGGCGCCGGCCGGAAATCGATATTGGCGAGCTTGTCGCGCTGCTGCCAAGCGAGCCACATCGCCGCAAGCATGATAAGAGGGCCGTGGCCCTCTTGCTCGGATCTCCACGGCCCGTTGGCGAGCTTCACATAAGTCGGCAGATAGGCGACGATAAAGCAGGCCGCCATAGCGCCAAGATACGCCAAGGGGACGCCGCGGCGATCGACGCGCGCGGGCGCTGCGGCGGCGGCCGCCGGCTCCGATTTTAGCAACTCAACCGACATACAAGCTCTGCATCCCAACTACTGACATCGCTGAACCGAGCAGCGCAGAACCAACGCCTTCAGTGCGCGTTCTCCCCCCGAAGAACGACAAAGACCGTCCTAATCATAATCGAAAAGTCGAGCCAGACGCTCCAGTTGTTGATGTACCAGAGATCGAGCTCGACACGTCGCTGCATCTTGTCAAGCGTGTCGGTCTCGCCCCGGGCTCCCTGCACCTGGGCCCATCCCGTTATACCGGACTTCACATGATGGCGAAAGGCGTATTTCTCGATAACCGAAGTGAAATAGCGGTCATGGGCGGATGCATGAGGCCGTGGTCCGACAAGCGACATATCGCCAAAAAAAACATTCAACAGCTGGGGAAGCTCATCGATGCTGAGACGGCGCAGCCAATAGCCAACCCGCGTGATCCGTGCGTCCCCCTTTTGCGCTTGACGAACGACAGCGCCATTTTCCATCACAGTCATTGACCGGAACTTGTAGATGTGGAACGGTCGACCGTTAAAGCCATGCCTGATCTGTCGAAAAAGGACGGGTCCAGGCGAGTCAAGCCTGATCGCGATCGCGACTGCGAGAAAGAAAGGGGTCAAGAGCGCCAGCAGCGTCAGCGACAGGAGAATGTCAAGTCCACGCTTGATCGCCTGTTCGGCCGGGGAAAGCGCCGCACGCTGAAGCTCGATCGCGACTGCATCCCCGATGTCGTTGCGCGAACGCTGAAACAACGGCGCAAGCGCCCCGAACGGCACGAACGTCACCGGAAGCGGGAGCACCCGCAGGCGTCTGGCGATCGATCGGACGTTCGACATCCGTTCAGGATCGACGAACAGCACAATCTCCGCAATTTCCGAGGTTCGGCAAATCGAGATGACTGTGTCGATGATCTCGTCCTCTTGCGGTTCGCCGGACGGAACGTGGAAATGGGCGGAGGTATGGTAGCCGTAACGTGTGAGATTCTCGACGATTCGCGGCGGAACAGCCCGCTCGCAGGACAAACTGATGATTGTTCTGCCCCGCAGGGCGCCGCTCTCGAGGGCGCGCGGCAAGATGACGCGCCAGGCGGTCCGGTGCGCGAGCAGGGCTGCCGCGCCCAGCGCCCAGAACAGCAGAATGTCGCCACGGGAGAAGTCGTGGCTGACGCCCCAGGTGAAGACACCGGAAGCCAGGATCAGGAAGGCGCCGCACCAGGCGCTCAAGACGCTGCGAATCTGATCGTCAAAAGCGATCAGACGCGTCGGGCTGTAGAGGTGTTGCACACGCATGGCGGCCACGAACAGGACCGCGACAAACATCGCCGAAGCCATCGTGCGAGAGAACTCGCCAGCGAATTGGGTGGGAGCATCTTGATAGATCGCCTCGGCGAGCAACGCACTGGAGCCGATCAGCAGGAGGTCAATCACCAACGCGGTCCCCGCAATGGCGCTATAGGCGATCGGCAACCGCCAGCCTCGCTTTCCGGCCAGGCGCGCTTCGCCCGTCCTTCCAGCGAGCGACGGCGCGGAATCAGGCGCAGCGCGGCTGTCTGTGCTCATCCACGGCGCTCGCGGGTCATTAAGATCGGCTCCCAGACTTTGTCGGAATATTTGGCGTGACTCCCATGGTCATTAATGGACTAAACTCCTTTTATGAACAATTGTGGCTTCTATCCGGCGGATCGCGACTGGACCCCGGAAGTCGGCCGCTAGCACCGAACAAGGCGCTTGCGTCCTCACCAAAGCGATAACCGACCGGCGCACGGCAATGTATGTGAACCGTCATCCTAAGCAAGCCGCCAAGCTTTGTCGATCTGATCGAAAGCGCACAATCGCTCAGCCCCGGACTCGGCGCCACGAGCATCCGCGCGCATTCGCCGCCTTTTGTCGCTCAGTCCCGGGAGCGCGCCGGATTGCGGGCGGCTCGCGTTTCCGCATCGTCTCGAGGGAAGAATCGGGCCGCTCGATCGTCATATGGGGAGCGAGTTGGATCAATCAACGACAAAATCACCCATTTTCCGCATAACCCAATGCCGCCCGCAAAAAGATCGGCTATGATGGACGTCAAAGACGCGTAGGAAAATATTTTATTATAAAAGGGGCTTCGCATGCTGAGCTTCATCGTATTTTTAACTAGAATCATTGTCGGATGCGTCATGTTATTTCTGATTTGGTTCGTGCTTGACCGGATTCATGATCGCAATACTGAAATTATCGTATCAACGATTGGATTGCTATATGCGTTTATTTTTCTAATTTCTCGCAGAATGCAATATTTTGGATTAACAATATTTTCATTCTTGGGCAGAACAACTTCATATATACGAAATGTTGCTTATGATAACCTGGTTCAGGAGGAAACAGGATTTCGCGCGGGCGGCCAACATCTGTATCTCAACGCGATTTTCTCTGCGCTGATTGAGATTCTGTGCCTGTTTCGACTTTTCACCTCTCTTGAAGGTCAGGGCTGGGGCATGCTTTCTGAACCGATAAACACTATCCTCCATTCCGCCCGATTCTGAGCGCTTGCTCCGCAACGCTGACGTTTTCCGCTCGCGAACGTTTGACTTTGGCGCTGTTCCCTTCCAGCACTCCGCAGAGCCGAAGGAGAGCTGCGGGCAGCGACGGATAGGAGGCGTGGTGTTGGCGAACGTGTTTCTGCGACTTGGATTCGTATTGGCCGTCGTTTGTTCGTCGCCCGCGCGAGCATTGGCTTTGCCTGCTTCGAATGACGCCGAACTCAAGTCGTTCGCCGTGCACGTCAATCGAACGCCGAAACAATCCTGGCCCGGTTACGGCGTCTACATCGGGAACGGCCTCATTCTCACTGCCGCGCATGTGCCTGGAAACTTCGCTGAAACGAAGCCTCACGTCGTCATCGCCGGGGAGGATCTGCCGGCCTCCCTTGTCAGACAAGGCTCATTCGACGAGGTGGACTTGACGTTGCTTTCGGTCGACGCGACTAAACTCCCAATTCGCTTGCAAATGCGCCGGATGCCGCTTTGCCAAAGAGCGCCATATGCCGGCGAACCGGTCGTTGTCGCTATTCCCGAGGGCACCGCCCGGTCGCGCGTGCTTCCGCGCAACGCCGTCCCTCCTAACCTGCGTGGTCGTTTTGACACCCTCATTCGAGATGTCGCCACCACCGGGAATTCCGGCTCCGGCGTATTCGACGCCCTCAATCAGTGCTTGCTGGGGATCATGAGCCGCAAAGTGTCTGTTGTTCTGCCGGAGGCGCGAGTCGGAGGGCCCAAGCACACGATGGACATCGCCAAATACTTCGTTCCGGTCGATCAGATAAAGGCGTTCATTCCCGGAGACGTGTCGTTCTAGCGCCACGATCGACTTATTCTCCGCCGGCGCGACATGCAGGCAAGACCCTCGTCCAGGTTCAGAACCGCCTCTTGCGCGCGGGTTCGGGGCGCGGTCGTGGCGTCAACGATTAGCGCGGGCCGGTCCGACGCCGCCTTCGCCGAAGCCTAGCCATGCCATTGGAACCGAGGCAGAGGAGCGCGACCGTCGGTCAATTTTGGTTGATCTCGCCCCGCGCCTCAAAGAAAGATGATATTGGCCGATATCCGCCAACGGAACCTGGGGTTCGGCGCGCGTGGTTGTTGGGGGGTCAGCCGAATTGAGCCCGGCGACGCGGCTCCAATGCGCAGTGGAGGCGGTTTGACGACGCCGTTGGACTTGGCGGCGAGCATGGAATTCGACGATGGGCTTTGGCCGTTTCGCTTGGATCGTTGTTCTGGCCTGCGCCGTCGCGGCCGCGTACGGAATTTACTCGCCCGGCGCGGCGGACCGGTGGTCGCCTGCAGCGGGAAAATGGGCCCATCGTTTGCATGATCGGATCTGGACGCCTCCGACCGCGAGCGCGACAGCCTCCGGGCAGGACGAGACCGCCGGATCCGCTCCAATTCGCGTCTCCGTGACGCCCGCTAAGCGAGAGGATTTTCCCCTTGTGCTGGAAGGTCTCGGGCAGGCCCAGGCATTCAATACGGTAACGGTGCGTGCGCGCGTCGATGGCCAGATCGTCAAGATCGGCTTCAAAGAGGGCCAGATGGTCAATGAAGGCGATCTGCTGGCGCAGATCGATCCGCGGCCGTTTCAGGCCGCGCTCGATCAGGCGGCGGCCAAGAAGGCGCAAGACCAGGCCAACCTCGCCAACGCCAAGCTCGATCTGACCCGATACGCGACCCTCGCCAAACAGAACTTCGCCACCCAGCAGCAACTCGACACGCAGAACGCGCTCGTCGCTCAGCTCACCGCCTCGATCGCGGCGGATTCGGCTGCGATCGAGGCCGCCAGGGTCCAGCTGGACTACACGACGATTCGCGCCCCGATCGCTGGTCGGACGGGCTTCCGGCTCATCGACCGGGGCAATCTCGTCAGCGGCGCGCAGCAGACCGGGATCGTCTCCATCGTCCAGTTGCAGCCGATCGCCGTCGTCTTCCCCGCTCCGCAGGAAGAGGTCGACCGCATCAATCAGGCGCTCGCCTCCGGCGCGCCGGAAGTGACGGTGATGAACCCCAGCGGCGCCAAGATCGCGACCGGCCGGCTGACCATCAGCGACAACCAGGTCGACGCGGCGACCGCCACAATCAAGCTGAAGGCGGAGTTCGAGAACAAGGACAACGCCCTGTGGCCCGGCCAGGCGGTGACGACGGCGCTGACTCTCGGCGTCGACAAGAACACGCTGGTCGTGCCCGCCGAAGCGGTCCAGCGCGGCGAGAACGGGCTCTATGTCTATGTCGTCGACGATCAGAACCGCGCCGTCGTCCGGCCGGTGAAGGTCGCGCATCAGAACGTGGCGATCGCCACGATCGCGGACGGCCTGAAGGAGGGAGAACGGGTCGTGACGGTGGGCCAGTTCCTGCTGCAGCCCGGCGCGCAGGTCGCCATCGACGCGGGACGCGGGAGCTAGCGGTCGATGTTCGGAGGCGTCTCCGCCCCCTTTATCCGGCGCCCCGTCGCCACCACGCTGGTGATGGTCGCCATCCTCCTGGTCGGACTGGTCGCGTTTCCGTCCCTGCCCGTCGCGCCCCTGCCGCAAGTCGACTTCCCGACGATTTCCATCACCGCGTCGCTGCCGGGCGCCTCGCCCGAAACGATGGCCGCTTCGGTCGCCCAGCCGCTCGAGCGCCAGATCGCCCAGATTCCCGGGGTCTCGCAGATGACCTCGACAAGCTCGCTCGGCGTCACCGGGATTACGGTTCAATTCGATCTCGACCGCAACATCGACGCGGCCGCCAACGACATTCAGGCCGCGATCAACGCCGCCTCGGGGAAATTGCCGAAGGACCTGCCGGGTCCGCCGACCTATCGCAAGGTCAACCCGTCCGACACGCCAATTCTCATTCTGTCGGTGCGCTCGGACGTCGTGCCGATCACCGAGGTCGACGATGCGGCCGAGAACATCCTGGCCCAGCGCATCAGCCAGATCTCCGGGGTGTCGCTGGTGCGCGTCGGCGGACAGCAGCAGCCCGCCATACGCATCCAGATCGATCCGGCCAAGCTGGTCGAAAAGAACCTGCAGCTCGAGGACGTTCGGGCGCAGATCGGCATTGCGACGGTCGACAGCCCCAAGGGCGCGCTCATCGGTCCCAAGCAGACGTTCACCATTTACGACAACGATCAGCTGACCGCGGCCAAGCCCTGGAACGACGTGATCGTCGCCTACCGCAACGGAGCGCCGGTGCGCATCCGCGACATCGGCCGGGCGATCGCGGGGCCCGCGGACACCACCCAGGCGGCCTGGTCGAACGGCAAGCGCAGCGTCTTTCTGGTCGTGTTCAAGCAGCCGGGCGCCAACGTCATCAAGACAGTCGAGGCGGTCAAGCGGATCATGGACGGCCTTCAGGCGTCGATTCCGGCCGGCATCCAGGTCAGGATCCTGTCGGATCGCACCACGACCATTCGCGCCTCGGTGCTCGACGTCGAGCTCACCCTGATGCTCACCATCGCGCTGGTCGTGATGGTGATCTTCATCTTCCTGCGCAGCCTGTGGGCGACGATCATCCCCAGCGTGACGGTGCCGCTGGCGCTGCTGGGCGCCAGCGCGCTGATGTGGGTGGTCGGCTACAGCCTCGACAATCTGTCGCTGATGGCCTTCACCATCGCCGTCGGCTTCGTGGTCGACGATGCGATCGTGATGCTGGAGAACATCACGCGCCACATCGAGAACGGCGAAAGGCCGTTCGAGGCCGCGCTCAAGGGTTCGAGCGAAATCGGCTTCACCATCATTTCGATCTCGGTCTCGCTGATCGCGGTTTTGATCCCGCTGCTGATGATGAGCGGCATCATCGGCCGGCTGTTCCGCGAATTCTCGGTCACGATCGCGATGACGATCGCGGTCTCCGCAATCGTTTCGCTGACGCTGACGCCGATGCTGGCCTCGCGCTTTCTGAAGAGCCGCGACGAGGAAAGGCATGGACGGCTCTACCAACTGAGCGAGAGGGGATTCGTCGCTCTCGCGCGGGGCTACGAGCGCGGAATCGATTTCGTCCTGCGCCACCGGTTCACGACCTTGCTGACCTTTTTCGCCACCGTGATCGCCACCGTCACTCTGTTCGTCATCATTCCCAAGGGGTTTTTCCCGCAGCAGGACACCGGGATCATCTTTGGAACCACCGAGGCGGCGCAGGACGTCTCGTTTCCCGCGATGTATCAGTTGCAGAAGCAGGCCGGGGCGATCGTGATGGCCGATCCCGCGGTCGACACGATGGCGATGGGGCTCGGCGCCGGGGTCGGCAACTCGGCGCAGAACAACGGGCGCATGTTCATCACGCTCAAGCCGCGGGACGCGCGCGACGTCAGCGTCTTCGACGTGATCGCGCGCCTGCGCTCCAAGCTCGCCGAGGTGAAGGGCCTGCGCAGCTATCTTCAGGCGGCCCAGGACGTGACGGTCGGCGCCCACTTCACCAAAACCCAGTTTCAATACACGCTTCAGGACGCCAATCTCGCGGAGCTCAACACCTGGGCGCCCAGGGTTTTGAACAAGCTGAGGTCGCTTCCGGAGCTGCGCGACGTCGCCACCGACCAGCAGAACGCCGGAACGACGCTGACCCTGACCATCGATCGAGACATGGCGTCGCGCTTCGGCATCCAGCCGCAACTGATCGACGACACCCTCTACGACGCCTTCGGCCAGCGGCAGGTGACGCAATATTTCACGCAGGTGAACACCTATCAGGTGATCGAAGAGGTGCTGCCGAGCCTGCGGGGCGATCCTGCGACTCTCGGCAAAATCTACATCCGTTCGCCGGCTACGGGGCGGATGGTCCCCTTGAGCGCGTTCGCGAAATGGACCACCAATCGGGTCGCTCCGCTGTCGATCAGCCACCAGGGCCAGTTCCCGGCGATCACCATCAGCTTCAATCTCGCGCAAGGGGTGGCGCTGGGGACGGCGACGGCGGCGGTCCAGCGGGCCCGCGACGAACTGCAGTTGCCACGCGGCCTCACGACCACGTTTCAGGGCAACGCCCAGGCGTTCCAGGATTCGCTGACGACGGTGCCGCTGTTGATTCTGGCGGCGCTGGTCTGCGTCTATCTGATCCTGGGGGTGCTGTACGAGAGTTTCATTCATCCGCTCACCATTCTCTCGACCCTGCCTTCGGCGGGGTTGGGCGCGCTCGCGACCCTGATGCTGTTCGGATACGAGTTCAGCCTGGTGGCGCTGATCGGCGCCATCCTTCTGATCGGGATCGTGAAGAAGAACGGCATCATGATGGTCGACTTCGCCATCACCGCCGAGCGCGACGAGGGTCTGTCGACGACCGACGCGATCCGCAAGGCGGCGCTGCTGCGCTTCCGGCCGATCATGATGACGACGATGGCGGCGATGCTCGGCTCGGTGCCGCTGATGCTGAGCCATGGCACCGGTTCGGAGATGCGTCAGCCGCTCGGATTTACGATGTTCGGCGGCCTCCTGGTCAGCCAGGCGCTGACGCTGTTCACGACCCCGGTCATCTATCTCTATCTCGACCGCCTGTCGCGCTGGGTGACCGGCGGGTCGGGAAAGGCCGCGCCGCCCGCGCCGCCGCGCGAGCGCGCGCCCGCCTGGACCCGCGAACGCCCGGAAGCGGCGGAGTGAGGCGATTTCGGCGCGATTGGCGCCCGTGGCGCCGCATTGACCCGCAATCCGCGTGATTCGCGCGCGAGGCGAGGCGATCCAGAAGGTTCAGGATGGCGGGGACCACGCGCAACGACCCCGACGAAGGCGCCGAATGCAGGTCCGAGCGCCGCCAAGACGAAGCGGAAGCGGCGCCGCCGCGTCATTCATGCCAGCTTACAGCCTGACCCGAAAGTCTGACGGTTCGTCTGACATTTGGCGTCCGAACGCGCGTTGTCGCCGGAAGTCCGGAATCAGCGCATTCGTTCCGTACCGGGACCGATCCAGAACGCCCGCCTCACGCAGCAACCGCCCAACCTGCTCGGCTGCCGACCCTAAAGCAGGCTGAGCTGCGCGCCGGCCTCCTTCGCCGCGGGCGCGGGCTTGCGGAACAGGTCGGTTCGCAGCGTCGCTCGCGTCTGGCCAAAGCCGAGGCGGCGGCTCGCCATCTCGAACCGGCGGCCGATCATCCAGGCGTAGGGCCCCGAACCCGCCATCCGTCGGCCCCACTCAGCCTCGTAATCCTTGCCCCCGCGCATCGACTGCGTCAGCGACACCGCGCGGCCGAGCCGGTCGGGAAAGTGGAGCTGCAGCCATTCGCGGAACATGTCCCTGAGCTCGAGCGGCAGCCGCAGCACGACATAGCCGGCCTCGCGCGCTCCCGCCGCGTGGGCGCGGGTGAGGATCGCCTCGATCTCGGAATCGTTGATGGCGGGAATGATCGGCGCCGCCAGCACGCCGGCCGGCACGCCGGCCCGGTTGAGCGCTTCGATCGCTTCCAGCCTTTTCTCCGGCGTCGGCGCGCGCGGCTCCATCTTGCGCGCCAGCCCCCGATCGAGCGTCGTCACCGAAACCAACACCTTGACCAGCCGGTCGCGCCCCATCGCGCTCAGGATGTCGAGATCGCGCAGGATGAGATTCGACTTGGTGACGATGCTCAGAGGATGGCGGGCGCGCTGAAGCACCTCCAGCAGCGAGCGGGTGATGCGATATTGCCGCTCGATCGGCTGGTAAGGGTCGGTGTTGGCGCCGAAGGCGATCGGGGCGGGCGAATACTTCGCCGCGGCGAGTTCGCGCTCCAACACCTCGGCCGCGCCGACTTTGGCGAACAGGCGGCTCTCGAAATCGAGTCCGGGAGACAAGCCCATATGGGCGTGGGTGGGCCTGGCGTAGCAATAGAAGCAACCGTGCTCGCAGCCGCGGTAAGGGTTGATCGAGCGGTCGAAGCCGATGTCGGGCGACGTGTTGCGGGTGATGACGCTCTTCGGCTTCTCAAGCGTCACTTCGGTCGCCAGCGGCTCCGGCGCCTCCTCGCGGGTCCAGCCGTCGTCGAAATCCTCGCGCTTGAGCGTCTCGAAGCGGCCCGAGACGTTGGTCGCCGAGCCGCGGCCGCGCCGCCGGTCGGCGGGCAGCAGTCGTTCGGCGATCGCCGCCGGATGATGGCGCGCGTCGCCGGGAGACGAACGGAGAGGGAACAGGGTCACAACAATGTCTCTCAATCGCGATGAAGAGAACATAACATGAACACGCAGATAACCCCTGCTCACGCGCGCGTCAAGTCCCGCATCGGACGGGAGCGCGGTTCGTGCTATCCTGAGCCGCGTGTGAGCGAGCGGAGGCGGCGATGCGGCGGCGGACCCTGGGCGAGAGCGGACCGCAGGTGGGCGCGATCGGCCTCGGCTGCATGGGCATGTCGGATTTCTACGGACCGGCCGACCGGGCCGAAAGCATCGCGACGATCCATGCGGCGCTCGATTCGGGCGCGACCCTGATCGACACCGGCGACTTCTACGGCTCGGGCCACAACGAGATCCTGATCCGCGAGGCGCTCACCGGCCGGCGGCGCGAGGACTATGTGCTGAGCGTCAAATTCGGCGCCCTGCGCGACCCAGCCGGGGCGTTTGTCGGCTACGATTGCAGCCCGGCGGCGGTCAGGAATTTCCTCGCCTATTCGCTCAAGCGTCTCGGCGTCGACTTTATCGACATCTACCGCCCGGCCCGGCTCGATCCCGCGGTTCCGATCGAGGACACGGTCGGCGCGATCGCCGATATGGTCAAGGCCGGCTACGTGCGGGCGATCGGCCTTTCCGAGGTGTCGACGGCGACCATCCGCCGCGCCGCGGCGGTCCATCCGATCGCCGATCTGCAGATCGAATATTCGCTGATCATGCGGATGATCGAGATCGACATCCTGCCGGCCTGCCGCGAACTGGGAATCGGGATCACCGCCTATGGCGTGCTGGCCAGGGGCCTGATTTCCGGCCACTGGGCCAAGACCCGAAAGAACGCGCGGGATTTTCGCGGCGCCTCGTCGCGCTTTTCCGGCGACAATCTCGATCACAATCTCAAGCTGGTGGAGGCTTTGCGCAAAGTCGCCGCCGCGCGCGGCGTCAGCGTCGCCGCGATCGCGGTCGCCTGGGCGCTCGCGCAAGGCAAGGAGATCGTGCCGCTGGTCGGCGCCCGAAAGCGCGCACAATGGGCGGAATCGAGCGCCGCCGACGCGATCGTCCTCACCGAAGCCGACCTCGCCGCGATCGAACAGGCGGTGCCCGCCGGCGCGGCGAGAGGCGACCGCTATCCCGCCCAGGCGATGGCGCATCTCGACAGCGAGAGGCAGGGGTGAACGGTTTTCGCCGTTATTCTTGAACCCGGCTGGCGCTCGAACTCAATTCGCAAACGTGTTGCAGGCGCTGATCTGCCCCGTCTTGAGGCCGATCGTCAGCCATTTTTGCCGCTGCGCCGAGGAGCCGTGGGTGAAGCTGTCGGGCACCGCGTAGCCGCGCGCGGCGGTCTGGAGCCGGTCGTCGCCGATCGCCGCCGCCGTCGCCAGCGCCTTCTCGATGTCGCCGGGCTGGAGGATCTTCCAGTTCTGGTTGGCGTGGTTGGCCCAGACGCCGGCGAGGCAATCAGCCTGCAACTCCACTCTGACCGAAAGCGCGTTGGCCTGGGTCTGGCTCACGCGCTCCTTGGCGGCGTCGACCTTGTCGAGGAGGCCGACCAAATCCTGCACATGATGGCCGATCTCGTGCGCGACCACATAGGCGTAGGCGAAATCGCCGCCGCCGCCGAGCTTGGTCTTCATGTCGCGAAAGAACGACGTGTCGAGATAGACCTTCTTGTCGAGCGGGCAGTAGAACGGGCCCATGGCCGCCTGCGCGCCTCCGCATGCCGACCGGGTGGCGCCGCTATAGAGAACCAGCGTCGCGGGCGTGTATCGAACGCCCGCCTGCTCCGGCAGCACCTGCGCCCACACCGCTTCCGTGCCCCCGAGCACGTGGGCGAGGAATTTGCGCATCGGATCGTTCTGATTGGCGGCGGGATTGGATTGCCGCGCCGGCTGGCTGTAGGAGCCGGCGCCGTTATTGCCGACGCCGACCATTTCCGCGCCGTTCATCAGGATCTGCGGGGAAATGCCGGTGAAATAGCTGATGGCGAAAATGATGACGATCGCGCCGATGCCGAGGCCGCCGCCGCCGAAGGCCATGCCGCCGCCGCCGCCGCCGCCCTGTCCGCGGCGATCCTCGATATTCGAGGATATGGGCGTGTTCTCGTATTCCATGGCCAACTCCGAGATCTCGTTGTCGGGCGCCGTAGCGGAGCTTCCTAGCAGAAGCGCGGTCGGCTGAGTAGCGGCGCGCGAACGGCTTCAAGTTCGCGAAATCGCATCGCCGGGCGGCGAGCCGAACGGGCCCGCCGCGCTAAGCCGCTCTTAAGCCTTTGCGCAACATGGTGGCCGGCTCGGATTCGATTGAAGCGCCGCCATGACGCCGACCTATTCGCTGGTTGTTCCCGTCTACGACGAAGAAGCGGTGATCCCGATTCTTCTGCGTCGGCTCGACTCGCTCATGGAGCTGCTGGACGCGCCCGGGGAAGTGATTTTCGTCGACGACGGTTCGCGCGACGCCAGCGCGATCGTGCTCGAGGGCAAGGCGCGCGCCGACCCGCGCTATCGGCTGTTGAAACTTTCGCGCAATTTCGGTCATCAGATCGCCATCACCACCGGGATGGACCACGCCGCCGGCCGGGCGGTCATCGTGTTGGACGCCGACCTTCAGGATCCGCCGGAAGTCGTGCTCGAGATGATCGCGAAATGGAAGGAAGGCTACGAGGTCGTCTATGCGCAGAGGACCTCGCGCGCGGGCGAGAGCCGGTTCAAGCGCCTGACCGCCGACCTGTTCTACCGCCTGATGGGCTTGGTCGGCGAAACGCCGATTCCGCGCGACGTCGGCGATTTCCGCCTGGTCGACCGCAAGGCGCTGGATTGCTTTCTGGCGATGCCCGAGCGCGACCGTTTCGTGCGCGGCATGTTCGCCTGGATCGGATTCCGCCAGACCGTCGTGACGTTCGACCGGCCCGGACGCGCCGCGGGCAAAACCAAATATCCGTTGCGCAAAATGATCGGGCTGGCGGCGAGCGGCCTGGTGTCGTTCTCGGACGCGCCGCTTCGCCTCGCGCTCTGGGCCGGCGCCGGGATCTCGGTCCTGGCGCTCATCTACGGCCTCGTCGTCATCGCTCAATGGGCGACCGGCGATCCGAACCTGATGCGCGGATGGAGTTCGACCATCGTCGTCATCGCCTTTCTCGGCGGCGCGAACATGCTGATGACCGGCGTAATCGGGGTCTATGTCGGGCGCATCTACGCTCAGGTGAAAGGCCGTCCGCTCTATATCGTCGAACGGGCGGTCGGATTTGACGAAGTGCGCGCCGTCGACCCCGAACAACGATCGAGGCGATCGGCTGAAGGCGCGAGAGCGGCGGCGGCCTTGAGACGCGCCTGAGCCTTCAAGCCGAGCCGCTTCAGCTCAGCGATCCCTAGCGGATGTCCGCGATCGCGTCTTCGCGCGCCAGGGAGCCGAATCGGGTCACCTCCGCGTCGAACTGCAGTTCGATCGTGCCGGTCGGGCCGTGGCGCTGTTTGCCGATGATGACTTCCGCCCGGCCGTGCGCGCTTTCCATCTGCGCCATCCAGGCGATGTGCTCCTCGGTGCCGGGATGCGGCTCCTTGTTCTTGAGGTAATATTCCTCGCGATAGACGAACAGCACCACGTCCGCGTCCTGCTCGATCGAGCCGGATTCGCGAAGGTCCGAGAGCTGCGGCCGCTTGTCGTCCCGCTGCTCCACCTGACGGGAGAGCTGGGAGCAGGCGAGAATGGGAATGTTGAGCTCCTTGGCCAGCGCCTTGAGCCCGGTGGTGATTTGGGTCAGTTCCTGCACCCGGTTCTCGCTGCGCGACTTCGAACCGGAGAGCAGCTGCAGATAATCGATGACGAGAAGGTCGAGCCCTTTTTGACGTTTGAGCCGCCTTGCCCGGGCGACGAGCTGGGCGATCGAAATGCCGCCGGTCTGGTCGATGTAGAACGGAATCTGCTGCATCTCGCGAACGGCGTCGGCGACGCTGTGGAAGTCGCTTTCGGTGATGTCGCCGCGGCGGATCTTGTTGGAGGCGACGCCCGATTGCTCGGCGATGATGCGCGTCGCCAGCTGTTCAGCCGACATTTCGAGCGAAAAGAAGCCGACGACGCCGCCGTTGGCGGTCTCGAGCGCGCCGTCTGCGCGCGTTCGCGCCTGATAGGCCTTGGCGATATTGAAGGCGATGTTGGTGGCGAGCGCGGTCTTGCCCATGCCGGGACGGCCCGCGAGGATGACGAGGTCGGAAGCCTGCAATCCCCCCATGTAGCGGTCGAGATCGGAGAGGCCGGTTGCGATGCCGCTCAGCGAGCCGTCGCGCTCGTATGCTCGGGCCGCCATGTCGACCGCGGTCTTCAATGCGTCCGAGAAGCGCTGAAATCCGCCGTCGTAGCGGCCGGTCTCGGCGATCTGGTAGAGGCGCCGCTCGGCCTCCTCGATCTGATCGCGCGGGCTCGAACTCGACCGGCGCGTCATAAGCGACGTTGACGACATCCTCGCCGATGGCGATCAGTTCGCGCCGCATGGCGAGATCGTAGACGCTGCGCCCGTAGTCGTAGGCGTTGATGATGGTCGTCGCCTCGCTGGCGAGGCGCGCCAGATACTGCGGCACGGTGACGCCGCCAAGATCATGCTCGCCGAGAAACGTCTTCAGCGTGACCGGCGTCGCCAGCTTGCCGCCGCGAATCAGCGATCCGGCGATCTCGAAAATGCGGCGGTGAATCTCCTCGACGAAATGCTCGCTCCTGAGGAAATCCGAGACGCGGTCGAACGCGTCGTTATTGATGAGGATCGCTCCCAGCAGCGCCTGTTCCGCCTCGAGATTGTGCGGGGGCATGCGATAGGTTCTGTCCGGCGAACCGGGCGCCGTCTGGCGCAGCAATTCATCGATGGTCGCCATGGCGATGGGCGCGTCTCCCGTTGTTCGAAGGCGTCTCTCGTAGCTCGAAGGGTTGAGGCGAACGCACGTTCAAGCGAATCGGCGATGGGCCAGCATGGCCAGCATACGCGCGCCCGGCCAACAGCGACAAGGGCCGCTCCCGGCCGCAGGCCGCCTTCACCCTTCGTTTCCCCCGTTACGGCTTCAGCATGCGCTGAAATTCGGCGCGCCCCAACTGGATTCGAGAGCAGCCGCCAGGTTGTCCCCGTTATCCACGGTCAGCACCAAAATTGATCTTGACGCGGCCTTCGCCTCTAGCCGCACAAGCGTCGTTTCGCCTCGGCGTATTCACGCTCGAGCCGCGCGACGAGCTCGGCGGCCGGCTGCACTGATCTGACCGCGCCGATGCCCTGGCCGCTTCCCCAGATGTCCCGCCACGCCTTGGCTTTCGACGAGCCGCCGGCGAAATTCATTGTCTTGGCGTCGCCGTGCGGCAGGTTGTCCGGATCGAACCCCGCCCTGGCGATCGACGGACGCAGGTAGTTGCCGAAGATTCCCGTGAACAGGGTCGATCCCACGATGTGGGACGCGTCGCCGTCGACGATCGCCTGCTTGTAGTCGTCGATCGCGCGCGCTTCGGCGGTGGCGACGAACGCCGAGCCGATATAGGCGAGATCGGCGCCCATCGCCTGCGCGGCCAGAACCGCGTGCCCGGTGGCGATGGCGCCCGACAACAGCAGAGGCCCGTCGAACCAGGAGCGGATGTCCTGGATCAGCGCGAAGGGCGAGAGCGAGCCGGCATGTCCGCCCGCGCCGGCCGCGACCGCGATCAGGCCGTCGGCGCCCTTTTCGACCGCCTTGTGGGCGTGGCGGTCGTTGATGATGTCGTGCAAGGTCAAGCCGCCATAGCCGTGGACCGCCGAGTTCACGTCCTCGCGCGCGCCGAGCGAAGTGATGACGACCGGCGCCTTCCACTTGACGGTGAGCGCGAGGTCCTCCTCCAGACGCGTATTCGACTTGTGGACGATCTGGTTGACCGCGAAGGGCGCCGCCGGGCTTTCCGGATGCGCGCGGTCGTGCGCGCCGAGCGCTTCGGTGATTTCGTGCAGCCACTCGTCGAGCTGCGAAATCGGACGCGCGTTGAGGGTGGGAAACGCGCCGACGATTCCCGCCTTGCACTGAGCGATCACCAGCGCCGGATGCGAGATGATGAACAGCGGCGCGCCGACGACCGGCAGGCGCAGCTTGTTCCTGAGAACGTTCGGCAGCGCCATCGAAAGCCCCCGGAGTTGCGAACTCGTTCGCATATAAACTGACTGGCGACGCGCCAGCAAGGGCGCAGCCGGCCGCCGTTCAACTCGGTTCGGTCAACCACGCGCAGAGATGCGCGCCACGACCGTCCCGCGCGAGAAGTCTCGCGAGCCAGGGCAGCAGCGCCCGCGCCTCGCCGGCGAGCGTATGCGGCGGGTTGACGATGATCAGGCCGGCGCGGGCCAGGGGCTCCTGGCCGTGGACGCCGGCGGGCCCAGGCCCGACGTCGAGTTCGAGCCGCAGAATGTTGGACGCGCCGATCGCGGCGACCGCGTTGAGAAAGCGCGCGTCGGCCACGGATTCGCGGATCGGGCGCCACGCCGCGTAGACCCCGGTCGGCCATTTGCGAAGCGCGCGCGCCAAGGCTTCGGCAACGCGGTCGGCCTCGTCGGCGGCCTCGAACGGCGGGTCGATCAGCGCCAGGCCGCGCCGCTCCTTTGGCGGCGCGTAGGCGTTGAGCGCGACATAGCCGTCGGTGCCGACAATGCTGAGGCGGCCATCGCGCCCGAGCGCGGCAACCAGCTTCGCGCGCTCCTGCGTCTGCGCCTCGCAGAGCGCGATCCGGTCCTGGGGACGCAGCAACGCCTGGGCGATCGCCGGCGAACCGGGATAGGAGACCGGCATGCCGTCGGCGTCGTATGGGCCGATGGCCTGAAGATAGGGCTGAAGCAGGCTCGCGACCGGGGCGGGTGGCGAAGCCTTGAGAAGCCGCGCGACGCCGTCGCGCCATTCCGGCGAGCGCGCCGCTTCCGGGCCGGAAAGATCGAAGCGCCCGGCGCCGGCATGGGTGTCTATGAAGCGAACCGGCGTCTCTTTTCGCGTCAGATAGACAAGGATGCGCGCGAGAATCGCGTGCTTGAACACATCGGCGAAGTTGCCGGCGTGAAAGGCGTGGAGATAGTTCATCGGCCGCTCGGCCGGTCTGGAACCGAGACGCCGCCTGGCGCCGTCGCGCCAGTCACCGCACCGGCGCGACGGCGATCGACGTTGAATGGCATGTATGGCCGGAGACCTTCGGACAGAGGGCGAAGGCCTTGAGATCCTTCGACAGGCAGAAACGAACGTCGACGAGTTCGCCATGGCGGCAGGTGATCGCCATGTTGCCGGCATGCAGATTGCCGTTGGCGGCGATGAAGGCCTGCTCGAGATCGGCGGGCGAGACCCGCAGCCGCTGCCGGGGCGCCTGCAAAATCTCCGGAACGACGAGCTGGTCGCGCACGTATTGGACCGCGGCGAAATAGTCATGCGGGCTCAGGCCGGTGCAGGTTCCGTGCTTGCGGTATTCGTAAGCGGCGAGACCCTGGGAGGGATACAGACCCCGCGTCGCCGCCAAATCGGCTGAGGAAACATAGACGTCCGGACCGCAGGCCTCCGGATTCGGGCGATCGCGGTCGTTTGGCCACAGGCCGTGGACGACAAAGCCTTTGCCGGACCCGGCCGCGCATTGTCGCGGCGACTTTTCCTTGCCGCCGAGGTCGCAAAAGCCCGGCGACCAGGACAGCGTCATCACATAAAAGTCGAACGGCTGGGTCGCGACCGGCGGCGCGCTCTGGCCCAAAGCCGTCATCGGCAGGCCGATCAGCGCCAGCGCGCCGGCCGCGATCTTCAGCGCGAAACGCGAAATCATGGAAGCCTTTCGGACGCGCTCGCGCGGGCGGGCGTCTCAGTAGCGCGCCCGCAGGCCGTACGCGCCGAGCCATGGCCGCACGGTGAGCCATTGCTCAATGAATGGCTTGATGGCGCCGCAGGCGGGATCATAGGCGTGCATCGGATCGAGGCCGACGACGCACCATTCGACGCCCCAGGCCAAGCCGATGATGCCGAGATTGTCTCCGATGGCGTAGACGACGGTTCGCCGCTTGAGATCGCTCATCGCGGCGCGGGCGACGCAATAGCGGCGCGGGATATAAGAGAGGCCGTTGGCGCGAAAGCCGATCTCGCGCACACGGTCGAACCCGGCGATCGCCAGTTCAGGGTTCCAGTACGTTCGCTGGGTCTGGGCGAACCGGCCGCTGATCGTCGACAACACGCCGGCGTCGCCGCACCCGGGCAGCTGGTCCCAGAACGGCGCCCAGCGCGCCTCCGCCGGCGCCCCGTAGAACAGGTCGCCGCGGGGCGCGCGGCCGCCCGCGTGCGCCAGCGACTGAAAGCCGAAAATCAGCAGCAAGCCGATGATCGCGCGATTCATTGCGGTCGCTCCCCTCTCGCCTTCCCGCGCGGCCCGGATCGAGGGCGCGTCGCCCCGTCGGTCTGGCGCCGCCGGCTCCCGGCGGAACTCGCGCTCGTCCGCTTGCCGCCGGACAATGAGGCGCTGCGCCGGTCAAATCAAGAGCGTCGCGCCCAAAGCGTCAGTTGAGGCGCTTGCCGAGGGCGGCGATCTCGCGGGCCACCAGCTCGCCGCCGTCCGAGCCCTGCATCTGATCGCGCAGGACGACTTCGGCGGCTCTAGCCGCATGGTCCGCCGCGGCGGCGCGAACGTCCGCGGCGGCCTGGGATTCGGCGAAGGCGATCTTGGCCTCCGCCTGCCTGGTTCGCCGGGCGATAAAATCTTCCATGCGAGCGGCGGTGTCGGCGGCCAATTGCTCGGCCTGCGCGCGGGCTTCGGCCAAGATCGCGGCGGCGTTGGCCTCGGCTTCGGCGGTCTTCTTCTCGAAGCTCGCCAGCAGCTCGGTCGCCTCCTGCCTCAGCTTCGCGGCCTGGGCGAGTTCGGACGCGATCGCTTCTCCGCGCGCGTCGAGCGCCTTCAACACGGTGCGATGGGCGCCGAGATAGATGCCGATGCCGATGAAGACGAGGAATCCGAGAAGAACGAAAAACTCGGGTTCGAGTTTCATGATGGCTCTCCGCTCAACGCGATTTGACCGAATCGACCGCAGCGGCGACCGCCGCCGGATCGGCGGGACGCCCGCCGAGCCGCTCGACGATCGCGCCCGTCGCGTCGCGCGCGATCGCCGCGACATTCGTCATCGCCTCGGCGCGCATCGCCGCGATCTGCCGCTCGGCTGCGGCGAGCTTGACCCCCAGTTCATCCTCGAGCGTCTTGCGCCTCGCCTCGGATTCGGCAGCGAGCCGGTCCCGAGCGGCCTGCGCCACTCCCTGGGCTTTCGCGCGCGCGTCGGCCAGTGTCTTGGCGTGGGCGGCGGCGGCCGCGTCGGCGCGCTGCTGCATCGCGGTCGCGTCGTCGAGATCGCTGGCGATCCGCGCCCTCCGCGCCTCGATCACCGCGCCGAGCTGGGGCAAGGCGCGCTTCGACATGTACCAGTACAGAAGGCCGAACGCGATCGCGAACCAGACCAGCTGGGAAGGAAACGTGCTGGGGTCGAACGGCGGGAAGTTCGGATGGTCGGCGCCCTCATGACCGACCGCGGCCTGCGTCGTCTGGGCGGGCGTCGATTGCGCCGGCTGAGCCATCGCTTAGTCCTCCGTGCCCCGAACCCCGGGCGCGCGGTCTTGCGCCTTCCCGCGGATCGGCGGCTGATCCTTGATCGTCAGACGGCGAACAGCAACAGGAACGAGATCAGCAGCGCGAAAATGCCGAGCGCTTCCGTCACCGCGAACCCGAAAATCAGACGGCCGAACTGCCCGTCGACGGCCGACGGATTGCGCAGCGCGCCGTTCAGGAACTGGCCGAACAGCGTGCCGACGCCGATGCCGGCGGCGCCGGTTCCGATGGCGGCGAGGCCAGCGCCGATGTACTTGGCGGCGATCGCGAGTTCATGCGGCTCCATTCGTGACTCCTGTTTCGCTTGCGAAAGAAACGTCTTCGGGTTGGTCAGTGACCGGGGTGAAGGGCGTCGTTGATATACATGCAGGTCAGCATGGCGAACACGTAGGCCTGCAGCAACACGACCAGCAATTCGAGGGCGTCGAGCGCGATCGTCGCCGCGAACGGCAGAATGGCGAGCGCCTTGGTCGCAGCGCCGGCGCCGAGCAGCATGACGACGAAGCTGCCGAAGACGTTGAGGGTGATGTGGCCGGCGAGCATGTTGGCGAACAGACGAACCGAGTGGCTGACCGGGCGCGACAGGAAGGAGACGATCTCGATCGCCACCACCAGCGGCAGGATGTAGATCGGCACCCCCGGGGGAACGAACAGCTTGAAGAAGTGCAGGCCGTGTTCGGTGAAGCCGACGACGACGACGGTGAAAAACACCAGCAGCGCCAGCGCGGCGGTGATGATGATGTGGCTCGTCGCCGCCATGGAATAAGGAAAGAAGCCGATCAGGTTGCACAGCAGCACGAAGAAGAAGATGCAGAATACGAACGGGAAAAACCGCATGCCGGCCTCGCCCGCCGCCGATCGCACCATGCCGGCGACGAATTCGTAGGCCATCTCGGCCATCGCCTGCATGCGGCCGGGAACGCCGGCGCCTCCCCTGGCGCCGATCGCGACCAGAAGGCAGCTCAGGGCGACCGCCAGCAACATGTAAAGCCCGGAATTGGTCAGCGAGACGTCATGCCCCGCAACCTGAATCGACACAACAGGGTGAAGCGTGAATTGCTCGACCGGATTGATCGCCGGTCCGGTTTCGGTCGCCACGTCGCCTAATCCTCGTCGTCATCCGCCCCGCCGAGGGGCTCGCGCGCCCGGCCGGAAGCTTCGCGTCCCCCCTGCGAGGCCGCCGGATCGGCCCCCACAGCCGATCGCCGCACGTCTTTATCCGGCGCCTCCGCGCGAGACAAGGGCGAATTACGCGCGGAAGCTTCGCCCTTGGGCGAAGTCGCCCGGATCACGTTCCACACGCCGGCCACGACCCCGATGAAAAAGAACGCGATCAGAAAGAACGGGTTGGTGTGGAACAGACGATCGGCCCCCCAGCCGATCGCGGCGCCGACGATGACCGCGGCGACGAACTCGCTCCCCGCCCTCAAGCCCAGCGAGATCGCGCTTTCCCCGCTGTCGGCGCGCGGCCCCCCGCTCGGCGGCGCTGCGGCCTCCGCCGCCTTCGCCCGCGTCTTCAGCGTGGCCGAGAGCTTGTCGAGCCTCGCCCGCAGGGCCGCGTCATGGTCGCGATCGTCGGAACCCGAACTCATCGCCGCAGCCCTCGCCCTTAGCGCGTGCGACTGGTCGACGAATTTAGGCCCCAAGTCAAATTTTAGGCCCCAAGCCGCGGAAAGCCGCGAAACGCGATCCTCGGGACGCGCAGGAGCCGAACACGGCGCGGCGGCGACGGGAGAGGCCGGCCGTCTACCTGACGCCCGGCTCGAAGCTTCCGTGCCGGCCGGCGCCGCTCTTGAAGCGCTGGAGCCCTTCGCGCGTCTCCCCGCTGGCGAGGGTCTCGAGGCCGAGCGCGACTTCGTTGGCGATCGCCCCCGGCCCGTCCAGATCCCATTGCTGGATCGCCGACAGTCGGTCGTTGCGCATCGCTTCCTGCGGAAAGCCGCAGAGCGTCCGCGCGAGCGCGCTCGCGCGGGCCAGCGCCTCGCCGTCCCCGGTCATTTCGTTGACGAGGCCGATCCGGAGCGCCTCCTCGGCTCCGACCGCGCGGCCGGTCAGGATCAGTTCGAGCGCGCGGCCGTGGCCGACAATGCGCGGCAGGCGGATGGCGCCGAGGTCGACGAGCGGCACGCCGAAGCGCCGGTTGAAGACGCCAAAGACCGCCGACCGCGCCGCGATCCTCAGGTCGCACCAGAGCGCGAGCTCCATTCCGCCGGCGACCGCCGGCCCCTCGATGGCTGCAATCACCGGCTTGCCGAGCCTGAGGCGCGTCGGCCCCATCGGCCCGAACTCGCCGTCAGGCGCGATCGGCTCGAGCTCGGCTTCGGCCAGCGCCTGGAGATCGGCCCCGGCGCAGAACGCGCCGCCGGCGCCGGTCAGCACCGCGACGTCGGCGTCCGGGTCGGCGTCGAAGCGCTTGAACGCGGCGAACAGGGCGCGCGCGGTCGCAGGGTCGACGGCGTTGCGCCGCTCCGGCCGCTCGATCGTCACCAGGGTCACGCGCCCGTCGGCGCGCGTGGAAACCGTCGCCGTCATCGGCGTCGCGTCCAGGCTCCGGCGATCCGGCCCGTCAAGCGCGGCGATCCGCTTGACCCCCCATGCCGCCTCGGGCAAGGCAGGCGCCGTCCAAACTGGAACCGCCTCCTTGACCTCCAAACCCCGCCTTCCGCCAAAAGCCGACACGGCCTCGGGCGGCTTTCTGGCGAGCGTCGCCCATCGGCCGCGCCTCGTCGCCGGCGCGATCATCATGGTTGCGACCTATTTCGCCATTCCGTTCGAGGTTCGGGCGCCGACGCGCCTTCTCCTGGCATGGAACGTCGGCGCCTGGGCGTTCCTGGTCATGATCGCTTTCATGATGATGGACCGGAGGCGGGACGCCCGCGCCAGGGCGGCGCCGGAGGACGAGAACCAGTGGGTGCTGGTGGTGCTGGGGATCGTGGCGGCCGTGGCGGCCGTGGCGGCGATCGTCTGGGAGCTGGGTCCGGTCAAGGAACTGACCGGCCTGCCCAAGGCCTGGCGCCTGGCGCTGGTCGGGGCGACGATCTTGAGCGCCTGGACCTTCCTGCAGGTCATGTTCGCGCTGCACTATGCCGGCGTCTATTTCGGCCGCGCGCGCGACGGGCTTGGCGGCGGCCTCGAGTTCCCCGGAGTGGCCGAGCCGGACTGGGGCGAATTCGTCTATCAGGCCTTCGTCATCGGCTGCACCTTCGCGACTTCCGACGTCAACGTCACCTCGAAGCGCATGCGCCGGATCTGCGTCATCCAGGGGGTGGTCGGGTTTTTCTTCAACACCATCGTGCTGGCGCTGGCGATCAATATCGCCGCCAACATCATCTGAACGCCGCGCCGTTCGGAAATGGAGTCCCAATGACCGAAACCGACGCTTCCGCCCGCGTCCGCGCCGCCCTGCCGCGCGGGCTCGTCGACCGCGACGCCGCCGACATCGCCGCCGCCGAGGCGATGATGGCGAGGATCCGCGAGGTCTATCAGCTCTACGGCTTCGAGGCGGTCGAGACGCCGATGATCGAATATACCGACGCGCTCGGCAAGTTTTTGCCCGACCAGGACCGGCCGAACGAGGGCGTGTTCTCGTTCAAGGACGACGACGGGCAATGGCTGTCGCTGCGCTATGACCTGACCGCGCCGCTCGCCCGCTTCGTCGCCGAGAACTACGACCGGCTGCCGAAGCCCTATCGCAGCTATCGCGCCGGCGCAGTGTTCCGCAACGAAAAGCCGGGGCCGGGGCGCTACCGCCAGTTCATGCAGTTCGACGCCGACACCGTCGGCTCGGCCAGCGTCGCCGCCGACGCCGAGATCTGCATGATGGCGGCCGACTGCATGGAGGCGCTCGGAATTGCGCGCGGCGACTACGTGATCAAGGTCAACAACCGCAAGGTGCTGGACGGGGTGATGGAGGCGATCGGCCTCGGCGGCGAAGAGAACGCCGGGCGGCGGCTGACGGTCATGCGGGCGATCGACAAGCTCGACCGGCTGGGGCCGGAGGGCGTGCGGGCGCTGCTGGGCGCAGGAGGCGCAAGGACGAGAGCGGCGATTTCACGAGGGGGGCGGGGCTGCGGCCAAGGCGATCGAACGATATCGAACCTGCTGCTTCGACCAGAGGTCAAAGGGCTACGCGCGAAGCAGGCCAACTAGTGACCGATCGTCCTATCGACGACATGGCTCTCGATGATGCCGCCGTCAGTCGTAGAACATGAGGCGTACATCGACAATTCCGGCACGCTCGCTCACTGGAACGGCGTCGATTGGCGGAACAGCGCTGGCAGCGAGGCGCTGGCAATGAGCTGCGAGACGCTGATCGCCACATTGCGAAGCTGCGGGCTACGGCTCGAGCGAATTCGTCATCGACCCCTCCGTCGTGCGCGGGCTCGAATATTACACCGGCCCGGTGTTCGAGGCCGAGCTGACCTTCGAGACGCCGGGCGAGGACGGCAGGCCGATCCGCTTCGGTTCGGTCGGCGGCGGCGGGCGCTACGACGGGCTGGTGGCGCGCTTCCGCGCCGAAGCCGTCCCGGCGACCGGCTTTTCGATCGGCGTCTCGCGGCTCCTGGCCGCGCTGCGCGCGATCAAAAGCCCGATCGTCGCCTCAGCCGAAGCGCCGGGTCCGGTGGTGGTGCTGGCCCTCGATCGCGATCCGCAATCGATGGCGAATTACCAGCGCCTGGTTGCGGGCCTGCGCGCCGCCGGAATCGCCTCTGAACTCTATCTCGGCTCGGGCGGCATGAACGCGCAGCTCAAATACGCCGATCGCCGCGGCAGCCGCTGCGCGGTGATCCAGGGCTCAAACGAGCGCGACGCGCCCGGCGGCCCGCAAGTGACGATCCGCGACCTCAAGCTCGGCGCCGAACTCGCCAAGGCGACCAAGGACCGCGCCGATTATCTGGAGCTGCGCCAGCGCGCCCAGTTCGCCGCGCCCGAGGCGGAGCTGGTCGAGCGCGTGCGCGAGGTCCTGGGGCGAGCGTGACCCCATCCATCTGGGCGCTGCGCCGCGCTTCTCAAGCTTGAGACTCTTTGAAGCCAGTATTCAGTGTGGTAAAATTTCGGTTGCCAAGGGGGAAGCAATTTCGGGAGAAGACTGATGTCGGCTGAGCCTGAAATCGAGCTTGAAGAACACGCAGACAAAGCAGCCAAAGAATTTTCCCGACTCCGGCCGAAATATGATTCCTTTGCAGGACTAGTCGAGCGGATCATTTCCGACTCATTTCAAAATTCAGCAAGTTGCAAAATCCACAACATAGAATCTCGAGCAAAGGATGTCGAAAGTTTCAGAAAAAAGTGCAGGAAGACGTCGTCCGACGGTATGCCTAAATACAATGATCCGATTGAAAATATCACTGATCTTGCCGGGGTGCGAATCATACTATTTTTTCCTGATGATATTGCAAAGATTTGCAACTTCATAGAGGAAAATTTTGACTTCAAGGAGAAACGCGATGTCGGAGAGGAGAGATTTGCTCAGTCGGGAAGCTTCGGCTACGCAAGCATCCACTATCTCGTGAAACTGAAAGAGGATCAACTCAAACTTCCTGACTTCGCCGGGTATAGAGACATGATTTGCGAAATCCAGGTCCGAACGGTCCTTCAG
Organism: uncultured Alphaproteobacteria bacterium; assembly: GCA_963784805.1. Classification (GTDB taxonomy): domain Bacteria; phylum Pseudomonadota; class Alphaproteobacteria; order Rhizobiales; family Beijerinckiaceae; genus Roseiarcus. The sequence goes on along the minus strand of CAWASR010000022.1, from coordinate 34,930 downwards.
CATGCCTGGGCCGAGATGGAGCATGATATTCAGTACAAGTCGCCCCAGAACCTTCCTGCAGAAATCAGACGGAAATTTGTGGCGCTGGCCGGAATGCTGGAGATCGCCGATCGGGAATTCCAGTCCATTCAGCATGAGGATGAACGGCTGCGGTCTTCAATCAAGAAATCTTTGGAGGAGCAATTAACCCGAGAAGGCATATCGACAATCCAAACTGATGACGGTGCCGAGGCCGCCCAGTCCGTTGCCGAAAGTCCTTTGGGTGATCTCGACGCCAGACCGAGTATCGTTCGCGCGCGAGAGCTAGTCATGGCCGGGAACTTCGCGCGCGCGGTTGAGGTTTACAGTCAGCGCATCGAGGCCCAGCGTAACGCGCACACGCTTTATCTCGGAAGGGCGAAAGCGCGTTTCCTGGCCGGGGACCGCGACGGTGCGCTCGCAGACATCAAGGCGGCGAAGACTCTGAACTCGGGGGATCCAGCCATTGTGGTCCTGAGAAACCAGATCGAAAGCGGCAATATGCCATCGCCGGTCGCCAATACGGAACAGGCGGCCAATTCGACGCGGCTGGCAAGTGACGCCTTGGCACGCGGAGATGGAAAAGCGGCGTTTGACCTTTTCACCGAGGCGCAAAACGCGGGCTACAACTACGCATTTTCAATTTTCAATATCGCCATGTCTCTGGCGCTCGTCAGAGACACGATCGGTGCGCGACAGGTTCTGACGGAGCAGAAGCCAGCCACTGGAACGCCAATGGAGATCAATCTGATTGCGCTGAATGCGGCGTTGGATTGGTTCGACGGCAAAGACACTAACGATACTCTCAAGAAGCTCAAAGCAAAGATGGAGGCGATGCCGGATTTCAACTTCAATTTGTCGCCGTTGCGCCATTTGGAGAAAGGGTTGCGAGCGAAACAAAAGACCCTTCCCCTCGGGATCGTCGATATATTTTCCGCTCTGAAGCGGTCAAAAATACCTTAGCCGGTCGGCGGTCGATGACAGCTCCTCCCTCGCCCTACCCCGCCATCAGCCCGGCCCGCGCAAACCGCGCCAGAATCTCTTCCAGCCGCGCCGACGCGTCGGCGGCTAAAATCGCCTCCCGCCGGGCGATTTCGAGCGCCAGTTCCGCCCGCGTCCGGGTCCCGTCGATCAGCGGGATCAGCGCCCGCACCGGAGCATCCTCGATCCGGATCGCGTGATGGCGCAGCGTGGCGAGGACGGCCTCGCCGTTTTCGGCCTGAAGGCGGGCGAGCGCGCTGACCTGCGGGCGTTCCCCGGGAACCGCGGCCAGCGGCCGTTGCGCGGTCGCGAGTTCGACGATCCGGCTGACGAACAGGCGGAAAATATGATCGGCGAGGACCGGGTTTTCTGAGGCGGAGTCGAGCGGCAGGCCGAGCGGGAAGGCGGCCGCGAGCGCGGCCAGAAATTGCGCCAGCTTCGGATCGTGGGTCCTGATCTTGACGTTTGGGCCGGCCTCGAACACCGCGCCCTCGGGCGTCGCGGGGTCGGGGTCGACGACTGTCAGCTCGCCGGACGCCCACAATTCCTTGAGCCGCGCCGCCTCGCGCCTGCGATCGGCGCCGCCGCGACAGAAGATCGAGTATCGGAACGCGCGAACGCTGCGAAAATCGGCGAGCTGTTCAAGGCGCGCCCAGTCGGCGCCCGTCGGGTCGCCTGTCGCCGCGGACGGGTCGGAAGGAAAGAAGGCTTCTCCGCTCAAGTTTGGCTGCGTGTCGCAAAGATACGAAAGCCCGCATTGCGCGGCGGCCGCGACCACGTCGCTGAGGAGCTGCGGCGCATAGTCGTCGCTGAGCTCGTCGTGAAACAGGACCTCCGGCGCGCGCTCGAGGATGCGGCGCGCCTCGCTCTTCATCGTGAATTCGTCGGCTTCCGACTCGGACCAGGCCTCGACCTGCTGGCTGAGAAACGAACGCGCGAGGCTCAGTTTCGCCTCCGGATCGTCGACCCCTTTGGTCACGTAGAGCAGCATGTCGCGGATCGCCTGGCGGCGGCGCGAGCCGGGCAAGGCGTTGTAGCTGACGAGCGCCAGCCCGTCGGCGGAAAGACGCTCGCCGGCGACCCGCATCAGCCCCTCGCGCACCCGCGCCGGGACCCAGGAATAGACGCCGTGCGCGATGATATAATCGAAGCGCCCGAACGAGGCGTCGATCTCGACCAGATCGCGCGCGTCAAAGCGCAGGTTGGCGCAGCCGCAGCGGCGCGCGGCGGCGCGGGCGAGCGCGATTGGCCGCTCGGCGAGATCGACGCCGACAAACTCGGCCTTCGGCGCGCCGAGCGCCATGTTGATGAGATTGGCGCCCTCGCCGCAGCCGATCTCCAGCACCCGCGACGCGGCGAACGGGACGAAGGGCCGTCCATAGAGCGCCGCGAACGCGGCCGTCGCCAGCGGATGGGTCTGGGAGAAGACCAGATTCGGATAACGGACGCGATCATAGAGATTGGCCATGATGTCCCCCCGATCGACGCGCAGCCGGCCGAAGCAGACATGAGATCGAGCGGGGCCGCAAGACGGGAGGGGCGGCGGCGCCAGGCGACGAGAGGCGCCCGAGGGCGGCGGAATAAGGCGCCGGGAAGGAGAGATTGTCCTGCCGATGGCGACATCTGCTTCCTGAAAAGCCGAACTTGTGGTAGGATCGCCTTCGTGACCAACCCGGCGCCGCTTGTCCCGCCGGCGGCGGGGCGAGTTTGGCGGGGGATGAAGGCCCGGGGAGAAAAAACTATTTGGATTCGCGTCTAAACTCTTGAAAAGGCTCAATTCGCGGAAGGGAATCATTTGGATTCCGCTTCCGCGGGCTTGGATTCGGCTTCCGCGGGCTTGGATTCCGTTTCCGCGGGCTTGGATCGGCTTCCGTGGGCTTGGGCTTCGAGGCCCATGGGCGGCGCGGCGTCGGGGCGGGGGCGCCCGATGAGTGATCCCCGGATGGCCGAAGCGTCAGCCCGCATTTCCCGCTTGACCGCCGCGCCCGCTTGGAGCCCGATGCGCCGACCAAGGCGAGGCTCGGCATGGATCGGCGCGAGTTCCTGATTTACGCGGCGAGCGCCGCGAGCGTGGCGTCGGCGGCTGTGCCTGCGCTCGCCAACGTTCCGACGCCCTATGACTGGAGCGCCTCGCCGCCGCGCCACAGCCGCGAGGCGTTCGTCGAATGGATGGTGCGCGAGCGCGGCGAGGAGCCGCGTTTTCTCGGTCAGCGCTACGACCGATTCCAGCAACTCCTCGCCCATCACGACCTCTGGGACGAGGCCGACATGCGCGCGTTCCTGATGACGCCGCGCGAAGACTTCGTGACCGCGCAGAACCTCGATCGCGCCTACGAATGGCATCACCTCAATATCGGCTTCGGCGTCACCATCACCGGCCCGCATACGGTCGCGCGCATGACCAATACGCTTCAGGTCAAGCGCGGCGACAAGGTGCTCGAGATCGGCACCGGGTCGGGCTACCAGTCGGCCTATCTCTCGAACCTCACTCCCAATGTCTGGTCGATCGAAATCATCCCTCCCCTGGCGAAGCGCACGCGCGCGCTCTACGACCGGCTGATCGCTCAAGGCTACGGCGAATACCGCGCGATCCGCACCCGCAACGCCGACGGCTATTACGGCTGGGCGGAGGCGGCGCCGTTCGACGCCGTCATCGTCACCTGCGGCATCGATCACATTCCCCCTTCGTTGTTGCAACAGTTGAAGCCGGAAGGAATCATGGTCATTCCGGTCGGCCCGCCGGGCGCGCAGCATGTGATCAAGGCGGTCAAGCGGCGCTCGCCCGACGGGAGCGTTTCGGTCGTGCGCTCCGACATCTACGGCGGCGCAATCATTCCCTTCGTGCCTTTCACCGGGTCGCACGGAGCGTAGGCGGTTCGGCCGTCCGGAAGGCATAAGCAAGCGAGGAGCGCATGTCCGCCGACACCAGCCTTGCCGCCGCGGCGCCGCCCGGCGCGGCCATCAACCCGATCGGAATCGTCTGGACCGCCGCCGCCTTCGCGGCGGTCGCGGCGGCGATCGCTTTCGGCGGCGTCTGGGCGCTCAATTTCGTCCACGTCATCGCCGGCGTGATGTGGACCGGCATCGATCTGTTCATGGGCTTCGTGATTGGGCCGATCCTGCGCGCCGCGCCGTTCGAGGCGCGCCGGGCCGTCATCACCCGCCTGACGCCGAAGACGCTCTTTCTGATGCCGACGCTTTCGATCTCGACCGGGACCAGCGGCTGGTTTCTGGCCGGGCGGCTCGGCTTCCTCGATCTCGGCTATCCGCAGTTCTATTGGGTCGCCGCGGCGCTGGCGATCGTCACCATCCTGACGATACAGGGGCTCGGCTATCTGCTGCCGACGAACCTGCGCGTCTACCTCGAACTACGGAAGCCCAAACCGGACGGGGCCAAGATCAGCGCCTTGATGAGCCGGTACTTTTACGTCGTCGCTTTCCAGGGCGCGATGCAGGTGGCGATCATCGTCGTGATGGCGAAATTCGCAACCGGGCTTTGAACGCGCCGCTTGCGCGAAAAGGCGTCACCTGAGCCTGGCGTCGGTCGTCACGGTCCAGCCCAGCGCCGCGAGGTTGCGCCGCGCCAGCGGCGTCGCCGCGCCGGTGATGACGAGGGTCCTGGCGCCGGTCGCGCCGCTTCGCCGGGCCTCACGCGTCATCGTCTCGAAGGTCCTTGCAGTCTCCGGCGTCCAGGACAGGCTGTCGATCGGAAAGACGCCGACGATTCCGCCGCCCGCGGTCAGGCACAGCGGGTACCGGAGGTCGCCGGTCCCGACGTAAGCGGCAATGTTTCCGCTCTGGCGGCGATAGGCCGCCGTCAGTTCGATCCGGCGGCGGATGAAATAGGCGGTCGCGCGGCTGTCGGCCGAGGCGGCGGTCCTCAGCATCGCGTCGAGGCCCTTCGCCCCGCCCATGCCCGACAGCGCTTCGACCATCGCGGTGACGTCGACGGGCGTGTAGTTCCGGTTGGCGAACAATTGGTCGGCGATCGCTGGGCTGACGCCCAGGCGGCCAAGCTTCTCCCGGTTCATGTCCATGAGCTGGGCGGCCGAATAGTCGTTGACCATGCCCTCGAGCGTGCTGGCGGTCGAGGCGTTGGAGGCGATCGCGCCCGCCCCACCCGGGACGGCCAGCAGCGCGCCCGAGACCGCGAGATTGCCGACCGCGGCCGCGCCGGCAAGATTGTCGAGCCTGTCGGCGAGCGGCTTGAAATCCGTATAGGGATCGACGCCGAGCTTGGTCGCGAGAAGCCGCTTCTGTCTGCTTTCTCCGGTAAGGCTCGCGACCGCGTCGTCGCGGGACTTGCCCATGTTGTTGAGGCCGGACCCGACGCTGTTGAAGAACTGGCCGACGCCGGCGAACGTGCTTTGCGTCGTGTCGACTGGATGGGCGATCAGTTTTCCGGCCAGGACGACCGGGCCCAGGCCCGCCTTCACCGCCCCTTCGCCGAATTCTTGCGCGCCATTGGTCCTTGCCAATGTGTTGAGGGCGTTGAGTTCCTTGATCCGCGCGCGCATCAGCTGGTCGCCGACCGCGGTGAACTCGCCGTAGGACGATTTCACGCGGTAGTGGCGAAGCGCGCCGTCCGAGACGACCGGAGGCAGCACCACATAATTGGCGCCGCGCGCCGCAGTCCCGAGCGCCGCGCCTGGGCTATATTCGGGCGGCCGCTCGAACCGTGCGGCGGCCTCGGCGCCCGCTGCGGTCGCGATGAGAGCCGCGACCACCATCCAGGGGCCGACGTTCGAGATCGACGATCGAGTTGGTCGCAAGGACTGGCCTGCTCGGGTTCGAATCAAATCGGCGCGGGTCGAAGCTCTGGCTTAGGGGACGAGGGATCAGGTTGGCAACCGCTCGTCGATCGAGCGCCCGAGGCGCCCCTAGCTTGCGCCGATCAGGATGCCGGCCGCCAGCACCAGCGCGCCGCCGATCATCACCTTGGCGGCGGCTGACACCGGCGGGACGTCCATATAGCGCCACTGTATCCAGGCGATTGTGGTCAATTCGACCACAACGACGGCGACTGCGACGACAGTCGCGGCGTAAAAGTGGGGAATCAGAAAGGGCAGGGTATGGCCGATGCCGCCGCCGAACGTCATCAAGCCGCAGACGAGGCCGCGCAACAGCGGCGCGCCGCGGCCGGACAGCTTGCCGTCGTCCGACAGCGCCTCGGCGAAGCCCATCGAGATGCCGGCCCCGATCGAGGCCGCGAGACCGACCAGAAAGGCGTTCCAGGTGTTGTGGGTCGCAAACGCCGCCGCGAACACTGGCGCAAGGGTCGAGACCGAGCCGTCCATCAGGCCGACGAGGCCGGGCTGGATGATCTGCAGGATGAAGCGCCGGCGCTCGTTCTCCTCTTCGCTGTGGCGCGCGGTGTCGGTCAGCAATTCCCTTTCGAGAGCGGCTGCGGTCTGGTCGTGCCTTTCTTCGGCTTCGGCAAGATCTCCAAGCAGCTTGCGGGTCGACGCGTCGTTGGTGTGCGTCAGCGCCTCGCGATAAAAGCGCGCCGCCGCCCGTTCCATCTCGCGCGCCCGAGAGCGCACTGTTTCGATGCCGAGCGGTCGGAGCTGCCAGATCGGCTTTTGCGGGATGTAGCCGCGGATGTCCTGCCGCCTCACCAGCGGAATATGGTCGCCGAACTTCGAGACGAAGAGATCGATGAGCCGACGGCGGTGCTCGTTCTCCTCGCCGGCCATCTCCCTGAACACCTCGGCGCTGGTCGGGTAGTTGTCGACGAGGCCATCGGCGAAATCCGCGAAGATGCGGCTGTCCTCCTCCTCGTTGCTGATGGCGAGGGCGAGCATTTCGCGTTCGGAGAGGTCGTCGAAATTGCGCATGGCGGCGTCCTGCGAAATTCTGCGGCTTCTCAATTCCGTCTGATGGACTGGCGCGAAGGGTTTACCGAACGGGCGGGTAGCCGCCGGCGTCAGCCGCCGTGTCGTTGGAAGCGCCGCCGCAGCCGATCTATAGGGGCGCCGTCGCGGGGGTCAAGGTCGTGAGCCTGGTCGCTGGGATGAGACCCCGACGCCTCGAATCCGGTCCGGCGCGTCAAGTCGCGCATGGCCTCTGGCGCCGAGAGCCCTGCCGCGCCGCGGCGCTTGCCATCGCCGACCGGCTGCTCTAGACGAAAAAAGGCGCTCGTTTCCCCATATTTTTCGCGCGATCGAGCGCGAGATCCCTTCCAAGCCGGCGGCCGTGGCTCAGCTTCCCTCACTCGATCGATTCAACCGGGTGGTCGTCAAGGTCGGCTCCTCTCTCGTCGTCGATTCCGCGCGCGGCGCGGTCAAGCAGGCATGGCTGGAGGCGCTGGCGGCCGATATCGCCGCGCTGCATGGGCGGGGGGCGAACGTGCTCGTCGTCTCCTCAGGCGCGATCGCGCTCGGACGCACGATCGCGGCGCTGCCGAAGGGCGCGCTCAAGCTCGAGGACAGCCAGGCCGCGGCCGCGATCGGCCAGATCGCGCTGTCGAGCGCCTGGTCGCGGGCGCTTCAGCCGCATGCGATCGTCGCCGGTCAGGTGCTGCTGACGCTGCAGGACACCGAAGAGCGCCGCCGCTATCTCAACGCCCGCGCGACGCTCGGCCGCCTGATCGCGATGCGCGCCGTACCAATCATCAATGAGAACGACACCGTAGCCACCAGCGAAATCCGCTACGGCGACAACGACCGTCTGGCGGCGCGCGTCGCCACCATGGCCAGCGCCGATCTCCTGATCCTCCTCTCCGACGTCGACGGGCTTTATGATTCCCCGCCGCAAAGCAACGCGCATGCCCGGCTCCTCCCCGTCGTCGAGCGCATCACGCCCGACATTGAGGCGATGGCGGGCGGGGCGCTCTCGGAATTGTCGCGCGGCGGCATGCGCACCAAGATCGAGGCCGCCCGCATCGCCACCGCGGCCGGCACCCACATGATCATCGCCGACGGGCGGGTCGGGCATCCGATCGCGCGGGTGGCCGAGGGAGCGCGCTGCACCTGGTTCTTGACGCCCTCCAATCCGGTCGCGGCGCGCAAGATCTGGATCGTGGGCTCGCTGGAGCTCAAGGGAGCCGTGTTCGTCGACGCCGGCGCGGCGACGGCGCTGGCTGGCGGCAAGAGTCTGTTGCCGGCCGGCGTCACGCGTGTTGAGGGCGTGTTCGCGCGCGGCGATTGCGTCGCCATCCGCGACGAGCGCGGCGCCGAGATCGGGCGGGGCCTGATCGCCTATGACGCGCTGCATGCCGAACGCATCCGCGGCCGAAATTCGCGCGACATCGCCCAAATCCTGGGAATCGCGGGGCGGGCTGAAATGATCCACCGCGACGACATGGCGCTTGCCGATCGGTGAGGCGGCGCCCTTGGCTTCGATCGTCCGGCCGCGCATAAGTTCGACCATGCCGCTTCGATTCCTCGTGCGCCGCCCGACCCCGTCATGTCGCTCCTGCCGCGCCCCGCGCTGATCGCCCTCGCGGCGCTGCGCGTCCGGTTGCGCCGAGGCGAACTGGGGTTGGTGGCGCTTGCGGTCGGCGTCGGCGCGCTGGCGGGGCTTTGCGTCAGCGCGATGACCCTAATCGTCACCGTCGCACATGTTTTGATCTACGGTATCCCCATCGACGTGCGCCTGAGCGCCGCCGCGCGGGTTTCTCCTGTCGCGGCGTTCTTAGCGCCGATGCTGGCCGGGCTTGCGCTCGGAGCGGTCGACGCTTGGCGCGCCCGCCGGAAGGCTCCGTCCGTGGTCGATCCGGTCGAGGCCAACGCGCTGCGCGGCGGCCGCATGTCGCTTCGCGAGAGCGCGCTCGTTTCGGCGCAGACGGTGGTGTCGAACGGCAGCGGCGCGTCGGTCGGGCTGGAGGCGGGTTATGCGCAGATCGGCGCCGGCATCGCCTCGCGCCTCGGAGTGGCCTTGCGGCTGCGCCGGCCGGACCTGCGGATGCTGGTCGGCTGCGGGGCGGGAGGGGCGATCGCGGCGGCGTTCGGCGCGCCTCTGACTGGCTCCTTCTACGCATTCGAACTCATCATTGGCGCCTATTCGCTCGCCAACGCCATTCCGGTCTTCGCCGCCGCGCTTGCCGCGACTCTGACCTCTAAGGCGATCACCGGCTCTCCGTATGAGATCAGCGCGCCCGACGTCGGCGCGCTCAGTTTTGTCCATTATGGGGCGCTGATCGGTCTAGGCCTCGTTGCGGCGGCGCTGGGGGTCGGCGCGATGCGGGCGGCGGCGCTGATCGAACGCGCGTTCCACGCCGCCGTCCCCTCGCGCCTCTTTCGCCCCGTCGTCGGCGGACTCGCGATCGGTGCGATGGCTCTCTACACCCCGCAGGTGCTGGGCGCTGGCCATGGCGCGCTCGGGCTCGATTTCTACTGGCCCTTGACGGCGAGGGAACTGACGGTTCTCATCTTTCTGAAGCTGTCCGCGAGCCTCGTCTCGCTGGCCTCGGGCTTCCGCGGCGGTCTGTTCTTCGCTTCGATCTTTGTCGGGTCCCTGCTGGGCAAGCTCTATGCGATCGGCGTCTATGCGGCGTTTCCCTCCCTCGGCCTCGACACGACGGCGTGCGTGATGGTCGGTATGGGCGCACTCAGCGCGGCTATCGTCGGCGGGCCGCTGACAGTGACCTTTCTGGTGCTCGAGAGCACTGGCAATCTCAGCGTCGCCGGCGGGGTGCTCGCCGCCTCGATTGCGACCACGCTCGCCGTGCGTGCGACCTTCGGCTATTCCTTCACCACTTGGCGTCTGCATCTGCGCGGCGAGACGATCCGGGGTGGGCAGGACGTGGGCTGGCTGCGTGATCTGACCGTCGCGCGCATGATGGTCGCCTCGCCGCCGAAATTTCCCGCCGAAGAGAGTGTGCGCGCGTTCTGCCAGACCTATCCGCTCGGCAGCGCCAACGCCGTGGTCGCAGTCGCCGACGACGGCAGCTACAACGGGTTGATCAACGTTCCCGAGGCCCACGCCGCCCCGCTGAACGAGGGCGAGGACGGCGGCCCGGTCGGCGCCATCGCCCGCCTGCCTGGGTCGACGCTGCACCCCGACGACGACATCCGCGCGGCGCTCGACCTTTTCGATGTCACGGGCGCCGACACGCTGGCGGTGACCGCGCGCGAAACCGGCGCTGTTCTGGGGACCCTCGGCGAGGCCTTCGCCGCCCGTCGCTACGCCCAGGAGACGAACGCCGCCATGAAAGGCGTGCTCGGCGGCGGATAGCGGGCGAAGGTAGGGTCATTCCTCCTGATTTGTGCTCGCCAAGGTTACCTTGAGGCCGGGACCGTTGTCCGAAGCCGAGCATTCGAGCCCGTGCAATTCCGCGATGGCCGCCACCAGGCTGAGCCCGAGTCCGCTCCCGGACGAAGCTCGGGCTGCGTCAGCGCGATAGAATCGTTGAAAGATAGCCCTCAATTCCCGCGGCGCGACGCCCGGCCCGTTGTCCGCAACAGACAGCAAAACGCCGCGGGAGGTCCGCGCCCCGGCCACATCGATGCGCACGCCTAGAGGCGTATGCCTCAGGGCGTTGTCGAGCAGATTGGCCACCATCTGGGTCAGCAACTCCTTGTCTCCCAGCAACGGCAAAGGCGCGTCGAGATGCGAAATGAGCGCTTTTCCCTCCTCGTCCGCAGCGGGCTGAAAGGCCTCGACAACCTCGCGCGCGACTTCGGCGAGATCGATCGGCTTGAACGCCGCCCGCCTCGCGCCCGCCTCGACCTGGCCGATGCGCAAGAGGGCGTCGAAAGTCTGAAGCACGCCTTCAATCTCCGATATCGCCGTTTCGATTGCGTTCCTGACCGCCTGCGGCAGCGCGTCTTCCCGCTGCGCGGCTTCAAGTCGACGGAGCATGCCCGCCAATGGCTTTCGCAGGTCGTGCGCAATGTCCGCGCTGACGTGCTTGTTCGCCAGCAGCAGCTTTTCGATGCGGTTGAACAGCTGGTTGAAGGTGCTCGCAAGCGCGGACAGATCATCGTCGATCGGCGCCAGCGGGATCCTGCGGCTCCAGTCGCCGGCCATGATCCCCTGCGCCGTCAGCCGCATCGCGTCGATGCGGCGCAGAAATTGCGCGCTGAGCCACAGGCCGCCGGCGATTCCCAGCGCGATCATCGCCCCGACCGCCCAGCCGAAAGCCGACAGAATGCCGCGCAGCGCCTGGTCCGAGCGGCGCCGCTCGTCGCCGACGATCAGAATCGAACCGTCCGACAGCCGCGAAACCAGGGCGCGGACGATTTCCGGAGCTTCTTCCGGAGCTTCGTCATCGTCGGCTTCCTTCATTTCGGTCCAGCCGACATGCGGGCCCGCGGCGCCGTGGACCGGCTCGCCGAGCTCGCCCGCCAGCAGTTTGCCGTCCGCGCTCTCCAGTCCATAGTCGAAAACGCCGCCGCTCGAGCCGCGCGCGGCGATGATCTCGGCCAGCCGCTCACGGCCTTCGCGCGCGAACGCGCTTTGCAGCGCGCCCGTTTCCTCGATGATCCTTTCGTCGAAATTGGCGAGAATCTCGTGGCGGACGGAGAGATAGACGAATGCGCCCAGACCCAGCGCTGACAAAGCGAACAGCGCAAGATAAGTCGCCGCCAGACGAAAGCTGGCCGTCCTAAGAAGTCGGATTCGGGACACGCAACGAATATCCTGCGCCGCGCACGGTCTGTATCAGCGGCGCCTCCCTGTTGCGGTCAATCTTTGTCCTTAGGCGGCTGATATGGGTCTCGACGATATTTGTTTGCGGATCGAAGTTAAACTCCCATACCTGCTCCAGCAGCATTTTGCGGGTGACGACGCGGCCGTCGCTGCGCAGCAGAAACTCGAGCAGACGGAATTCGCGAGGTTGCAAATCAATCTCCGCGCCGCCGCGCCGCACCTTGCGCGCAACCACGTCCATCTCGAGATCTCCCGCCACAAGCATGGTCGGCGACGACCCGAGGGTCGGCCGTCGCGCAAGCGCGGTCAGCCGCGCCATCAGTTCTTCGAACGCGAACGGCTTGACCAGATAATCGTCGCCGCCGGCTTCCAGGCCATCGACACGATCGTCAATGCCGGAGAGATTGGTGAGAAAGAGCACCGGCGTCGACACGCCTTTGGCGCGCATCAGCGCAATGACGCCGAGCCCGTCGAGTTCGGGCAACATCCGGTCGAGAATGATGGCGTCATGATGTCCGGCGATCGCCCGCTCATATCCGTCTCGGCCGTTGGCGGCGATCGCCGCGTCGTGTCCGCGCGCAGTCAGGCCCGCCGCTACAAAGGCCGCAGTCTCTTCATCGTCCTCTATGATCAAGATTTTCATGGCGAGGGAACCGATTTGTCGAGAGAGCCGCGGAGATTCGACGTTGCGACGAAAACCTTGCCGCGACGCCCCGATTCGCGATTGCCGGCTCGACCGGAAAGGTCCCGACCGCGGCCTCGGCGCCTCTTTCGGCGGGCGCCGCGGCGTTATGGCGTCAGCGGTTCTCGCGGGTCAAGCCTGCCGCCCGGAGACAAGAAAAAGCACGAAAGGCCGCTTGCCGGCGGTTTTCGCGAAAGGCAAACTCCGATTCGGTCGGACGAGCCGCGAACGCAATACGTGCCACGCGAACCGGAGGGGGACGTTTGAGATTTGTGAGGCTCCTGGTTCAGCGCCTGGCCGTCCTCGGACTGGGGATCGCCACCGTCTGGCTGATCGTGTTCGTCGTGTTCGGGATCACCGACCGCAGGCTGCCGTGGATTCTCGCGGTCAGCCTCACTTACGCGGTCGCGGCGTATGTCGTTTTGCCGCGCGCAGTCCATATGGGCCTCAAAATCCTGCAGCGCCGCAGCGTTCCGAGCTTCACAATGACCGGCGACGGATTCCCGGGCGACCCGGTCAATCTCGTGCTCATCGGCGAGTTCCAGAAGCTTCGCGCCGCCTTCGCCGCCGCCGGCTGGACGGTAGCGGACCCGCTGAACCTGAGAAGCTCGTGGCGCATGGTCGTGGCCTTCGTGTTCAACCGGCCCTATCCAGCCGCGCCGTTCAGCACCCTCTATCTCTTCGGGCGCGGCCAGGACATCGGCTTCCAGAAGGCGATCGACGGCAGCCCGCGCAAGCGTCATCATGTCCGCTTCTGGGCGTTGAATCTGGAGCGCGGCGAGGAAACGCTGGGAACCGCGGAATTCTGGCTCAACACCGACCGGCCGCCGCTCGACGCCGCAGCGTTATGGGTCGGCGCCGGCACCAAGGACACCGGCTTCTCGCTGACCAAATTCACCTTCCAGGTCACCCACGCGACCGATTCCGACGCGAACGCCGAACGGGATTTCATCGTCGGCGAATTGAATCGTGTCCAGGGAATCGTGAATGTCACCTCGTATGGCTCCGGCGAGGTCCTGTCGACGGGGCGCGTCAATCACTACCTCACCGACGGCGAACTCGCGGCGGCGAGCCTGGCCTGACGGCGGAGTGGGCGCGATTCCGGACAACCCGATCATGCGCCAGTCGACCCGATCGAAACCCACGTCGCTGATCAGTTCGGCGGCAATTTCTTTGCTGCTCGAATCGTCCCCGCAGTAGACGAGGCTGGGCCTCATGGCTTTGCGCCGGTTCTCGAAGACGCCAAATAACGCTTCGCTCGGCACGGTGTTGAAGGCGCAGACGAACCGGGCCTTCGAGACCTTCCTGGCGAGTTCCTCCGCGCCCGAGGAGCTGTGGGCGACGACGCGCCGTCCCATTTCAGGAAGCGCCCGGAACCGAAGAAGCCGCGGGACCCGATCGGCCACAACTGCATCAATTTGCGTCTGGCCGCCCATGGCGGGTTGTACGCCTGCGAGTTCGAAAATGGCGCCGGCGAACTGAAATTGCGCGTCGAAGGCCAACTCGTCTTCAACGGCGCGTACCAGACGCTCAACGCCGCGCTCGGCGGATTTGGCTTAGCCTATGTGCCCGACGACGTCGCTGAGACCGATCTCGCCAAGGGGCCGCCTCATCCGGGTGCTCGAGGATTGGCGCTCTCCCTACTCGGGTTACCGCCTTTACTATCCCAGCCGCCGCCAACATTCCCCGGCCTTTGCGCCGCTGGTCGAGGCGCTCCACTACCGGGGCGCTTCGCAACTGGCGCGGAAATCTTGATTTCCAACCGTCAGTCCCACCGGTCCGGCGGCTGGCGGTAGGTCACCACTTCGATCCGGCCCTGCGGGCCGATCCAGCCCGACATGACCCAGCTCGTCAGGCCGACGACGATCGCGGCCAGAATCGCGGCCCAGAGCCCGTCGACGACAAAGCCGCTGAGGAAATGCGACACCATCTCGATCATCAGCCCGTTGATGACGAGCAGGAAAAGCCCGAGCGTCAAGAGCGTGATCGGAAAGGTCAGGATGACCAGGATCGGCCGCACGACCGCGTTGACGATGCCGAGCAGCAGCGCCGCCGCGATCAGGCTCTCGGTGGAAAGAATATGGACGCCGGGCACGATTTTCGATGCGAGCCAAAGCCCGATCGCGACCACCGCCGCGCGGATAAGGAACCCGACCATGATGCAAGCGCTCCTGCCTCGAAATCAATTTAGCGCAGAAGCCGATATTTGGAAGGACATGGGCTGCGCTATTCGAAGCCGCCCCGGCGACGGACGCTGCCCGCGTGCGTCGCGCGTCTTTCCGACGCGGCTTCGGCGTGAGGAACGGAGCTGTGATAGTCAATTCCGCTCCGCAGCGAACAGGACCTCTCCAAAAAATTGGGGCGGCGGTAAGCGGGGCTCCAAGTCGCTGAAAACATTGAACCGGCGGCGGCAAAACGGCGATAAAAGCCAAATCTCGCGTCACACCGCCACGGGATTGATGGGACGATGACACGCCGGCCCGTAAGGGCTACATGAGCGGCGGAGGTCCGCCATGCCTGACACCCATCCGGGGCGCCCTGTCGCCCTCGTTGCGGCCGACGCGCCGACGCGCCTCAAGTCCTCGAATTATCCCGAGCCGTTCGCCGCCCGCGTCGCCGGGCGTGTCAAACGCCCGCTCGGCGACCTGTTCGGCCTCGTCAATTTCGGCGTCAACCTGACGCGGCTTCGGCCCGGCGCGGTCTCGGCGCTACGCCATGCGCACATAATGCAGGACGAGTTCGTCTATATTTTCGAAGGGAGGCCGACTCTCGTGACCGACGCCGGCCGCACGCCGCTCGAGCCCGGCATGTGCGCCGGGTTCAAGGCCGGGACCGGCGACGCCCATCATCTCGTCAACGAGACCGGGGAGGATGTCGTCTATCTCGAAATCGGCGACCGCGCGCCCGGCGACGGCGCCGTCTACCCCGACGACGATCTCGTAGCCCAAGCTATCGACGGAAAGTGGCGATTCGTCCGCAAGGACGGGACGCCCTACGACTAAAACGCCTCCGCCCGCGCGCTATCGCGCCTGACTCGCGATATAGGCGCCGAGGTCCTTGGCTTCATCCCGGGTTAGCTGCATGTCGGGCATCTTGGGATGGGGGTCCATCAGGAACATCGCGATCTTTTCCGGGCTGAACCCAGGCGTTTTGCCGATCGTGGCGAAGGTCGGCACGTTGTCAGCGCCCCGTTTCTGGTCGTTGGCGACAATATGGCAAGACGCGCACCATCGCTTCGCCAGCGCCTCGCCGTGAGTCGCGTCGGCAGGCATGGCCTCGGAACTCGTGTGCCAAGCACAGAGGCCGAGAACGACAGCCGCGAGGCGCACACAGTAGCGAAGGCGGCCTGAACCAGGTCGACGGCGAGTTGTCGGGTTGGTCACGATAAGCGGCTCCTTGTTGGCCCGCCGGGCGGCGGCGCGCAGAGAATTGACTCTACGCCGCAGGATATGCCCTCGCCACCGCCCGGCAAGGGGCGCGATCTTCAAAGCCGTCAATAAGCCGCCGATTAAAAAAGGGCGGCCTCGAGGCCGCCCTTTCGTTCGTCCGACGCCGCCGCGCCTCAATAAGAATAGTACATGTCGAACTCGACCGGATGCGGCGTCATCTCGAAGCGCTGGACCTCGCCCATCTTCAACTCGATATAGCTGTCGATGAAATCGTCCGAGAACACCTCGCCTGCCTTGAGGAAGGCGCGGTCCTTGTCGAGATTGGCGAGCGCCTCGCGCAAGGACCCGCAGACGGTCGGGATCTTCTTGAGCTCCTTCGGCGGCAGGTCATAGAGGTCCTTGTCCACCGCCGAGCCCGGATCGATCTTGTTTTTGATACCGTCGAGGCCCGCCATCAGCATCGCCGAGAAGGCGAGATAGGGGTTGGCGGTCGGGTCGGGGAAGCGAACCTCGACCCTTTTGGCCTTGGGATTGGCGGTCCACGGAATGCGGCACGAGGCCGAACGATTGCGCACCGAATAGGCGAGCAACACCGGCGCCTCGAAGCCCGGGACCAGGCGCTTGTAGCTGTTGGTCGAGGGGTTGGTGAAGCCGTTGAGGGCCTTAGCGTGCTTGATGATGCCGCCGATATAGTACAGGCATTCCTGGCTCAGGTCGGCGTATTTGTTGCCCGCCATCACCGGCTTGCCGGCCTTCCAGATCGACTGGTGGACATGCATGCCCGAACCGTTGTCGCCATAGACCGGCTTGGGCATGAAGGTCGCCGTCTTGCCGTAGCTCTGGGCGACCATGTGGATGCAGTACTTGTAGACCTGCATATGGTCGGCCATTGTCACGAGCGGCCCGAATTTGAGCCCGAGCTCATGCTGCGCCGAGGCGACCTCATGGTGGTGCTTCTCGACCGCGGCGCCCATCTGGGCCATCGCCGCCAGCATCTCGCCGCGCATGTCCTGCGCCGAATCCTGTGGCGGAACCGGGAAATAACCGGCCTTGGTGCGCACGCGATGGCCGAGATTGCCGCCTTCGTAGGTCGTATCGGAATTGGTCGGCAGTTCAGTCGAGTCAAGCTGAAATCCGGTATTGTAAGGTTCGCAGGCGTAGCGGACGTCGTCGAAAACGAAGAACTCGGCCTCAGGGCCGAAATAGGCGGTGTCGCCGACGCCAGTCGATTTCAGATAGGCCTCCGCCTTCTTCGCGATGCCGCGCGGATCGCGGTTGTAGGGCTGCCCGCTCGCCGGATCGAGGATGTCGCAATTGATGACCATCGTCGACGCCGCGAAGAACGGGTCCATGCAGGCCGAAGTCGGATCGGGCATCAGCGTCATGTCTGATTCGTTGATCGCCCGCCAGCCGGCGATCGAGGAGCCGTCGAACATCAGGCCGTCTGCGAACGCATCCTCATCGATTAGAGACCGATCGAAAGTCACATGCTGCCACTTGCCGCGAGGGTCGGTGAAACGCAGGTCGACATATTTGACGTCGTTGTCCTTGATCGTCTTCAGGACATCCTTCGCGGTCTTCATGATTTGCCTTGCCTTTCCTCAAAATGGAATTTGGAATGTTCCCCGTCCCGCCGCGGGAGCGGCAGGCAGCCCTTGGATGAAACCGTGCGCCGCTCAGACCGCATCCGCGCCGGTCTCTCCAGTGCGGATGCGGATCGCTTCCTCGATCTGCGATACAAATATCTTGCCATCGCCGATGCGTCCCGTCAGCGCCGCGCCGCGGATGGCCTCGATCGCCGAGGCGAGGTTGTCGTCCGCGACGACGACTTCGATCTTCACCTTCGGCAGAAAGTCGACGACGTATTCGGCGCCGCGATAGAGCTCAGTATGACCCTTTTGGCGGCCGAAACCCTTGGCTTCGAGCACGGTAATGCCTTGGATTCCGGCTTCTTGCAGGGCTTCCTTCACTTCGTCGAGCTTGAAGGGCTTGATGATCGCCTCAATCTTTTTCATGCTGGCGAAACTCCCGTCCTTGGGTTCAGCGGCGGCGATCCGCCCCGACGGCCGGCGCGCCGGCGCTCATAGCATTGGATCATGGATCGCGCCATGGGCGCGCCCGAGGTCGTCATTGGCCCGGCCCTGCCTTGCTCTTACGCAGAGTGACAAAAAAATAGGCAGGCGGTCAAACTGTCGGGCCCCACTCGCCCGAGCCAAAGATCCGCCAAGACGCCAGACCGGCCTTCGCGACCACAGTGCGCCCTGATTTGGCGACCGTGACGAGATGGGCGAAGACGCGCGGATGGCGCCAAGCCATCGGCTTCTCTGGCGCGCAGACTGCACGGTATTCGTCGCTGTCGGCGTCCTCCATCAGGATCGTTCCGACGAGATCGGGTCTCAACGGCGAGGGAAGATCGCGGCGGGTCAGCCATTCGCACTCGAAGGCCCGGCAGACCTGCGGGCGCGCAGCGTAAATCACGCAGCCGCCGCCAACGCGACAATTGACGCACAGCGGTCCGGCGGGCTTCTGGAGATCCTCAATTTCCAGCGCTGAGCAACACATCGTGCATGCTCCGCAGGTCTTTCCCGGCACTGCCGCCATCGACCCTCTCCCGCTCCAGTCCGTCAATTCCGAATCGAATGGGCTGGCGGATACCTTCCTATCACCGTTCGAAGGCGAGCGAGACGCGGGCGGCCGTCAGTTTCGCATCGGAGACGACGTGGCCGGGATCCGCGGCCGGCTTCAACGCGCGCCTTATCGTCAAGGCGAAGAGTGCGAGGATGGTCAAAGGCGCCAATGGCAGGCCGAATGCGCCCGCGGCGATGCGCGATATCAGCGGCAGCAGAAACGCGAAAGCCAACATCGCCTTCTCGAACGGGAAAAATCCGGCGCGACGCCCTTCGCGAAAGAGCCAGGCGAGCGGGATGGCCATCAGGGTGAGGTCATAATCGAGCAGAAAGGGCGTCGCCAGCAGGCCCGCGCATACGATCGCTGCCGCCTCGCCGGGCGCTCGAAACGCCCGCCGCTGAAGATAGAAGAGCGCGGCCGCCGCGCCGAGCGCCGTCGCGCCTTGCAAACCCCACGCGAGCGCGAGTGGGCCATGCAGCAATCGGACAGCCGCGAATACGCTCTGCATCTTCTCGTTCCCGACGAGATTGTTCTCGAGCGCGGAGCGGGCGAACGAGGAATTGGCGAGGAACCCGCTCCACGCAGGCGCGCCGAACGCGAGCAGCGACAGAAGGCAGAATCCGGCCGCCGCTATCGCCGCGGTCGCCAGCGTCGTCCAGCGGCGGGCGAAGACAAGCGCGAACGGCAGCATCAGAGCCAAATGCGGCTTGAACGCCATCGCGCCGAAGAGAAGGCCCGCAAGCGCAGGCCAGCGGTCCATGACAAGAAGACCGCCGCCGATCAAAGCCGCGCTCAGGAAGCCGTTCTGGCCGTGGGCGGCGTTGATGAACACGGCGGGGAACGCCAAGAGCGCCACTGGATCGAGATCGGGCAGGAAACCGCGCACGACCCGAAAGAACGCGTAGCCGGTCGCCGCCAGCCACGCCGCGAGCGACCAGAAATAGGGCGCGAGCGCCAGCGGAAGACAGATCAGCAGCGCAGGCGGAGGATAGAAGAAGGCGGTGTAGCCGAGTTTCGGCCCAAACAGCGCTTTCTGCGCCGCCCAGTGCGCGCCAACATCGTAGGCGAGATTCGGTCGGCCATCCAGCGCCAGACGCGAGGCAGTCCAAAAGCCGACGAAGTCGGCGCCGATCGGCTTGCCCTCGCGGTCAAGACCGCCTGAGCTTAGCACAATCCAGGATAGCGCGACGACGAGCGTAAGGCCGACAAGGATCCGGCTGTAGGCCAGCGCGCGGCTTTCGTCGAACCATTCGAAATCGCGCAGCGCCTTCACGCTCGCAATGAAAAATGCGCCCATGTTGGAGGTCTCGTGGGTTGATTCCAAGAAGAAGACCTAGGCGCGTCCGGTTAATGGCAGATAAGCGCGCCGTTTGACAGAGACGCGGGTTCGCCTGCTCCCTTTCCGCGGCGTCTTTGGCGGGTCGTTCCCTTGACAGCGTGCGCGAACCTGTGTCTTTCCGCGCCCGGCTAATCGGAGTCCCTTATGAAGACCGCCCTCGTGTTTCCGGGTCAGGGGTCGCAGGCGGTCGGCATGGGCAAGGCGCTCGCCGACGAGTTTCCGGTCGCCCGCGCCGTGTTCGCCCAAGTCGACGCAGCGCTGTCGCTGAGCCTCTCGCGGCTAATGTTCGAGGGACCGGAAGCCGAACTCACCTTGACGGCGAACGCCCAGCCGGCGCTGATGGCCTCCAGCATGGCGGTGCTGAAAGTGCTCGAAACCGAAGCTGGCCTCGACGTAGAGAAGGACGCGGCGTTCGTCGCCGGCCATTCGCTCGGCGAATATTCCGCTCTCTGCGCCGCCCGATCGCTGACGCTCGACGATGCGGCGCGCCTTTTGCGGTTGCGCGGGGAGGCCATGCAGAAGGCCGTCCCTGTGGGGGAGGGCGCCATGGCGGTGTTTCTTGGACTCGATTTCGGCGTGGCGACGAGGATCGCCACCCAGGCCGCCAGCGACCTCTATCTGACCGGCGCCATCTGCCAGGCGGCGAACGATAACGGCGGCGGGCAGTCTGTTATTTCGGGGACGACCGCCGCGGTGGAGCGGGCAATGGAGCTCGCCGTGCTCGCCGGCGCTAAGCGTGCTCTGCGTCTGCCGGTCTCCGCTCCTTTCCATTGCGCGCTGATGCAGCCAGCGGCGCTAGCGATGGAGACGGCGCTCGAGGGTGTCGCGATTCATCGCCCCAGACCCCCTCTCGTCGCCAATGTCGCGGCCTCAGCGGTCTCCGACCCGGAGGCGATCCGAACCGGCCTCGTTGCGCAGGTGACCGGAACCGTGCGATGGCGCGAGAGCGTCGCCTATATGACCGCCGAGGGCGTGACGCGGTTCGTCGAGGTGGGAACGGGAAAGGTGCTCGCCGGGCTCATCAAGCGGATGTCCGAAGGCGCGACGGTCGTCAGCCTTGGAACACCCGCCGACATCGAGGCCTTCAGGACCCCGGCCAAACACTCGAATCGCTGAGCGGGAAGGACTGGGCCCTTGTTCGATTTGACAGGCAGGACCGCGCTGGTCACAGGCGCTTCGGGCGGCTTGGGCGGCGCGATCGCGCGCGCGCTTCACGCGCGCGGCGCGACTGTCGGGCTATCTGGCACCCGTCGGGACAAGCTCGAGGCTCTCGCGCACGAACTGAAGGACCGCGCGCATGTGGCGCCATGCGATCTGGCGCGGCCGGCCTCGGTCGAGACGCTGGTTCCGGAGGTCGAGGCGGCGCTCGGGTCGATCGACATTCTAGTCAACAACGCCGGCGTGACGCGCGACAACCTGTTCATGCGCATGAAAGACGAAGAATGGGATTCAGTCATCGCGATCAATCTGACCGCGGCCTTCCGCCTGTCGCGCGCCTCATTGAAGGGCATGATGCGGCGCCGCTTCGGTCGGATCATCAACATTGCCTCGGTCGTCGCCGTCGACGGCAATCCAGGCCAGGGCAACTACGCAGCCGCCAAGGCCGGCGTGATCGGCATGTCCAAGGCGCTCGCCAAGGAGGTCGCGACGCGCGCCATCACCGTCAACTGCATTGCGCCGGGGTTCATCGCCAGTCCGATGACCGATGGACTCAATGATAAGCAACGCGATGCGATCCTCGCCTCGATCCCGATGGGGCGTCTGGGCGCGGGCGCGGACATAGGCGCGGCGGCGGTCTATCTGGCGAGTTCCGAAGCGGGCTACGTCACCGGCCAAACGCTTCATGTGAACGGCGGAATGGCAATGATTTGAATGGTTTGGGCCACTGTGGTCCCGGTCCGGCGGCGGCCCGAAAGCCCTCTCGCGTTGAAGGTAAAGATATGCTATCGACCGCATTTGGCGCTGGGCGCTGGAGGGGCGCGTGGAGGGATTTCTGACGTTTGCGCCAGCGAAACTCATGCGGCACTCGAAGCGCCGCCCAGGACGCGGGGTGGATGACCGAACGGTTGACGTTCCCAAGCCGCGGTCGATCGGGGATCATTCACAGGTCGGGAGGCAAGGCCCGACAGATAAAGGAAAAAAGACATGAGCGATGTCGCGGAGCGCGTAAAGAAGATCGTCGTCGAGCACCTCGGCGTAGAAGCCGACAAAGTCGTCGAGAGCGCGAACTTTATCGACGATCTGGGCGCCGACTCGCTCGACACCGTTGAGTTGGTCATGGCTTTCGAAGAAGAATTCGGCGTCGAGATTCCTGACGACCAGGCCGAGACGATCGTCACCGTTGGCGATGCGGTAAAATTCCTAGAGAAGGCTTCGGCCAACAAATAGCAGCGGCGCGCTTGCCGCCTGCCGACTTAGCATTGCGCGGTGAGTGCGCGAGGGCCGGCGTCGAGTCCGGCCCTTGGTGCGTTGAGGCCTTCTTGCCGGGCGGGGTGGTTCGGCATGGGCGCGCGACTTAGGTGACATCGAGGGCTCGGAGCGCATGAGGCGGGTCGTCATCACAGGGCTCGGCATGGTGACGCCGCTGGCCTGCGGCGTTGAGGCGACCTGGCGGCGGCTTCTGGCCGGTGAATCCGGGGCGGGGCGGGTCGAGAATTTCGACGTCTCCGACCTTCCCTGCCAGATCGCCGCGCAGGTGCCGCGGGGAAGCGCTCCCGACGCCTTCAATCCTGACGACTGGATGGAGGCGAAGGAACAACGCCGGGTCGACGAATTCATCGTCTATGGAATGAGCGCAGCGACGCAGGCGTTGCGCGACGCCCGCTGGGCCCCGAGGACCTACGAGGAGGAAATCGAAACTGGCGTGCTGTTCGGCTCCGGGATCGGCGGTCTGGGAGGCATCTACGACGCCTCGGTGACGCTGCACGAGAAGGGGCCGCGGCGGATCTCGCCCTTCTTCATTCCCGGAAGGCTGATCAACCTGGTGAGCGGACAAGTCTCCATCGCCAACAATCTCAAGGGCCCCAACCACGCGGTCGTCACCGCGTGCTCCACCGGCGCGCACGCGATTGGCGACGCCGGTCGGCTGATCGCGCTCGGCGACGCCAACGTCATGGTGGCCGGGGGCGCGGAATCGGCGGTCAATCGTCTTTCGCTGGCCGGCTTTTGCGCCTGCCGCGCGCTGTCGACGGGGTTCAACGACCGGCCCAAGATGGCCTCGCGCCCCTACGATCGCGATCGCGACGGCTTCGTCATGGGCGAAGGCGCGGGCTGCGTCGTGCTGGAGGATCTGGAGCATGCGAGAGCGCGCGGCGCGCGCGTCTACGCCGAACTTGTCGGTTATGGCCTCTCTGGCGACGCCTACCACATCACTTCGCCTGCGCCGGACGGCGACGGCGCCTATCGTTCGATGAAGATGGCGCTCAAGCGGGCGGGGATTTCCGCCTCGGAGATCGACTACGTCAACGCCCACGGCACCTCGACGCCGTTGGGCGATGAGATCGAATTGCGCGCGGTCGAGCGCCTGCTCGGCAATTCGGCAGCCCGAACGACCATGTCCTCCACCAAGTCCTCGATCGGCCATCTCCTAGGCGCGGCGGGGGCGGTGGAGGCGATCTTCTCCATCCTCGCCATCCGCGATGAGATCGCGCCGCCGACCCTCAACCTCGACAACCCGAGCGTCGAAACGGCGATCGACCTCGCGCCCCATGCGGCTCGCAAGCGGCCTATCCGGGCGGCGCTCTCCAATTCGTTCGGATTCGGCGGCACCAACGCCTCGCTGGTCTTTCGCGCGCCTGCGTGATTGCTGCTCCCCATCGACGATTCGTTATTTCGTCAAAGTCCGCCGTCATATAGACTTGTGTTGACGTCGCCGACGCGCGCGAGGCTTTGGTCGCGCGCGCGGGTCAGGCGCTTGTGTATCAGTGGCGGCGTCCGCGCGAAGGACCGGCAGGCGGCATGAACCGGCAGGCGGCATGAGCGGAGACACGAATTCGGGCGATGGACGGGACCCTCGTCCGCGCGTGAGCCTGTTCGGGCGCATGGGCGGGCCTAGGCCGGCGATGACCGAACCCCCGCCGCCGGAAAAGACGCCGCGCAAGAAGCCGTCCCGTCCATCGCCGCTGTCGATGGTGAGCGGATTTCTGACCTTCGCGCTGTTGGGCGCTTTGCTGACGGTCGGGGCGCTCGCCTGGCTGATGATCAGCTCGCGAAAGCCGGGGCCGCTGACCGCCGACAAGGTGGTCGTGATCGCGCGCGAGGACGACTCCGGCAGCATCGCCGACCAGCTCGAGAAGGCCGGCGTCATCGACAGCGCGATGTGGTTCAACGCGCTGACCCTGCTCGACGGCAATCGGGGCGTGTTGAAACGCGGCGAGTACGCCTTCAGGGCGGGCGCCAGCATGAATGAGATCGAGCGCGAGCTGGCGGCCCACCGCGTGGTGCAGCACAAGCTCACCCTCCCCGAGGGACTGACGAGCGAACAGATCGTGGAGCGCCTGCGCGACGACGACGTTCTCGCCGGCGACATCAGGGAAATCCCGCGCGAGGGCTCGCTGATGCCGGACACCTACTATTTCGAGCGCGGCTACTCCCGCCAGTCCATTCTGGCGCGCATGGCCAAGGCGCAGACCAAGCTGGTCGACGAACTCTGGAAGAGCAGGGCCCCGGGCCTGCCGATCAAATCGCCGGGCGAGATGGTGACGCTGGCCTCGATCGTCGAGAAGGAGACCGGCAAGGCCGATGAGCGCCCCAAGGTCGCCAGCGTCTTCATCAACCGCCTGAAGAAGCACATGAAGCTCGAATCGGACCCGACGATCGTCTATGGCTTGGTCCACGGCAAGGGCACGCTCGGCCACGCGATCACGCGGGCGGAGCTGACCGAGGCCACTCCCTACAACACCTACATCATCGACGGCCTGCCGCCCGGACCGATCACCAATCCCGGCAAGGCGGCCCTGGAAGCGGTCGCCAATCCCGCGCGCGGCAAGGACCTCTTTTTCGTGGCCGACGGAACCGGCGGCCACGTCTTCGCCGAGACGCTCGAACAGCACCTGAAAAACGTCGCGCATTGGCGCCAGATCGAAAAGGACGCCAAGGACCGGCTGGCGCCGGATGTGACGCCGCCGCCAGCCTCGCGCTCGATCCGCGGCTCGATCGAATCCGCCGATCCCGCGCAGTTCGGCGCGCTTGCGCCGCTGGCGCCGTCGCGGCCGGCCCCGGCCGCCGTTCTCGCGCGTCTCGCCAGGATCGGCGCCCGCCGGAACGCGCTGGCCGCGGCGCTGGCCTCGCTCGCCCCCTCCAAGGGCGCAAGATCGATCGAGGATATCGGCGCCGTCGTCACCGGCGTCAACGACGGGCCGGCCGAAGGCGACGCCTTCGCCGACAGCGATCCGGCGGGCGCGGGGACCGGGCTGGTCGCCGAGGCGCCGCTCTCGCCCGCCATGCTGGCCGATCAGAAGGCCCGGGAGGCGAAATATGGAACCCCGCAGCTCGCGACCGGCGCAGGCGAGCCGGGCCCAGTCGCGCCGGCGGCGGTCGTCCCGCATTACGGCACGGCTTCCGGCCGTCCGCGAATCTACGACGCCTCCGAGGGCACGAAGCTCGATCCGCTGCTCAACAAGACCTATGATCTCAGCTACGCCAAGGTCGTGCCGACGCTGCAGTGACCGCGGTGGCGACGCCGGGAGGCCGCGACGAAAGCAGTGGACGGCACGTCGCCCGCCGCTACAATGTCGCCGCCATGTACACGGCGGTCACGCACCGGGTCAAAGTCACGGTCGAGCCGACATTCGATCCGGAGCGCTCCGAGCCGGACGAGCGCCGCTTCTTCTGGCGCTATGCGATTGAAATCGCCAATCTCGGCGACAAATCGGTGACGCTGCTGGAGCGCCACTGGCGGATCACCGACGCGGACGGGCTCCAGCAGGAGGTGAGAGGCCCGGGGGTCGTCGGCGAACAGCCCACGATCCGGCCGGGCGAGGCCTTCCGTTACGCCTCGGGCTGCCCGCTGGCGACGTCGAGCGGGATGATGGTCGGAGAATATCGCATGGTCGGCGAAGACGGCCACAGCTTCGAGGTCGCCATCCCCGCCTTCTCCCTCGATTCGCCGGACGCCAGCCGGGTGCTGAATTAGGGCGGCCGGGCATCCAGGAAAAACGAACGTTCTTCCGCGCGAACCGACGCGGGCGAGGACGGGCGCCGCTTTCAGCCGCCAATCTCGTTGGTTCAATGGCTTGCGGCGCCAAAGCCAGCGGCAATGGAATCCAAGCCCACGGAAGCCGGAGCAAAGCCAGGGGAAGCGGAATCCAAATATATGTCTTCCGCGAATTGAGGCTTTTCAAGGGTTTAGGCCAGAATCCAAATTAGAATTTTTTCTCCGCCGCTCGGCCCTCCTTAGCCCCCGCCGTTGTTCAGCGTGCCAACCCGCCCGCCTGAAGGCTTAAGGCGGCCGCTGCCCTCGGCGCGACAGGCGCGCATTGATCAGCGACGAGGAGGACCATAACATGACTTCTGATTATCTAAAAGACATTGTCGAAGAAAATGGATTTTCAAAAACGGCGCCGCCGAATCACAAGAACGACCGCTTTAGCGTCCTATCGCGCCGGCGTGGCGGTTCGGTCGAGCGCGGCCAGCCGATCCAGCGCCTCCCGCAACACCGCGGCCGCGAGACTCCGATCATCGGCGGACATGGCGTCGAGATCGAGGTCGAGCCTGAGGCTGGGGCGTTCCTCGTGAATCAATCCGCGCTCTGCGGCGAGATGTTCAAAGGTGTCGACAACTTGGTAGGTGGAGACAGGATGGGCGATGCCTTTGACCGAGATTTGCCCACGCTCCTCGCAATGGATCCGGTGGCGAACGTGCGCGTAAGTCTCGTAGGAGATGAGTATATTGCCGGGTGTCGTCGCAGCCTCAAGCCGCGATGCGAGGTTCACGCCGCCGCCGATGATGGTGTAGTCCATCCGTTCCTCACTGCCGAAGTTTCCGACGGTGCAGTACCCCGTATTGATTCCGATCCGGCACTGGAGGGGCTTCTCGATGCCCGACGCCCGCCAAACGTCCTTCAGCTCGCGCATCCTCTTCTGCATGGCGATGGCCATTTCGACGCAGGCGAGGGCGTCCTCACCGACTCCGCGAAGGCGGCGAGTATCCCCTCGCGCATGCCGAGACCCAACGCCGCTGCAGGACCCCCAAAGGCCGCCGATTCTCCGAACACGATCCGGTCGTCGAACACCCCCGGCTCGGCGTGGGCCGCGACGTCCATCAGCGAGGCTGCGCCCAGGCCCAATAGCCAAGCGACCGCAATTCCTCTGAGCCGACACGTCATGATACCTCCCCCACGAGGGCGCGTTCCGAACGGAGGCGGCCACCACGCCGCCCGCCGGGGGCCCGTTCTTGTCGAATTCGAGCATAACACGACTGTGCCGCTAAGTAAGAACCGAGACCTGGGACCAAATCGAACCGCTGGGGCCGGCCATCGCGCCGCGAATCGTGCGGGGCGCGAACAAATCCACCGGCGGAGACTTGAAGCATGAGCGAACGCGGCTTTTCTCCCGTCCCCTTCGCAGAGGTGAAGCTGGACGGTCGGTTCTGGCGCGAGCGGCTGGAAACCGTGCTGTCGCGCACCATCCCCAGCCAGCACGCCAAGCTGGGGGAAGTCGGCATCCTCGAATCGCTGAAACTGCCGAAGCCGGTCCCGCCGCTCAAAATTCCGCGCAACAACCACGGCTTCACGGTCCAGGTCTTTTGGGACTCCGATGTCGGCAAATGGATCGAAGCGGCAAGCTACGCGCTGTCCCACCGGCGCGACGCCGAAATCGAGGCCAAGATCGACGCGATCGTCGACGACCTCGCCAGGGCGCAATCGCCGGACGGATATCTCAATTGTTGGTACAACGGCCGCGAGCCCGAACTTCGTTGGACCAATCTGCGCGACAACCACGAACTCTACAACGCCGGCCATTTGCTCGAAGGCGCGATCGCCTATTACCGCGTCACCGGGCGCCGCCGGCTGCTCGACGTCATGGAGCGCTATGTCGACCACATCGCCGCGACCTTCGGCAAGGGACCGGGGCAGAAGCGCGGATATCCGGGGCATCAGGAGATCGAGCTCGCGCTCGTCAAGCTTTATCGCCTGACCGGCGACCGGCGCCGGCTCGATCTCGCAGCCTATTTCATCGATGAGCGCGGCCGCCAGCCGCCGCATTACTTCTCCCAGGAAGCGATCGCGCGCGGCGACGATCCGGCGAACTACTGGGCGGGCACATACGAATACAACCAGTCGCACATTCCGGCGCGCGAGCAGACAAAAATGGTCGGCCACGCGGTCCGCGCCATGTACATGTGCTGCGCCATGGCCGATCTGGCCGCCGAGCTCGACGACGAGGGCCTCAAGCGCGCCTGCGAGACGCTGTGGCGGGACGTGACGACGGCGCAAATGTATGTGACGGCGGGGCTCGGGCCGAAGGAGACCAACGAGGGGTTCACCGAACCTTACGATCTGCCGAACGAGACCGCTTACGCCGAGACCTGCGCGTCGGTCGCGCTCGCGTTCTGGGCCCACCGGATGCTGCATCTCGACCTCGACGGCCATTACGCCGACGTGATGGAGCGCGCGCTCTTCAATGGCGCGCTGAGCGGCCTCTCGCGCGAAGGGACGCACTACTTCTATTCCAACCCGCTGGAGAGCCGAGGCCAGCACAGCCGCTGGGCCTGGCATGTCTGCCCCTGCTGCACGATGAACGTGTCGCGGCTCGTCGCTTCGATCGGGGGATATTTCCTGTCGACCCGCGAAGACGGCGTCGCGTTTCATCTCTATGGCGGCGTTGAAGCACAAGTCGCGATCGCGGCGACGACGGTGGCGTTGCGGGAGACCAGCGTCTATCCGTGGTCAGGGGAGATCCGGATTGAAATCGACCCCGAAGCGCAGACGAAATTCGACGTGAAATTGCGCGTTCCCGAGTGGGCGAAAGAGGCTACGGCGACCGTCAATGGCGAGCCGGTCCCGCTGGCGGTCACACGCGGCTATGCGACAGTCAGCCGCTCCTGGTCGAAGGGCGACGTCATCGCGCTGAACCTGCCGATGCCGGCGGAGCGGCTTTACGCGCATCCGCGCGTGCGCATGGATGTCGGACGCGTGGCGCTGAGGAGAGGTCCGCTCATCTACTGCGCCGAGGAGGCCGACAATCCCGGCCAGCCGGTGCAGACGCTGGAATTGCCTCGCGGCGCGGCCATTGCGGCTCACTGGCGGCCCGATCTTTTCGATGGGGTCGTGACGCTCGCAGCGCCGGCCAAGCGTCTCGTCTCCGACGACGCCGAGGACGCCCTCTATTCGACGAAGCCGCCGGCGACCCGGGACGCGGCGCTGACCGCCATTCCCTATTTCCTGTGGGCCAATCGCGAGACCGGCTCAATGGAGGTCTGGATCACGGAGGGCGGGTGACCTCGACGCCGATGAGAGCGGGCATCAGGATCGTCGACCAGGCCCCTCACTGCTTCGAGCAGCCGGACTCTGTCTAATGGCGCTCCCCGACTGTAGTAGAGGCCGATCTCGTAGTCGGAGCTGGGCGTCGCCACGCCTCTGGCTCGCGATCCGCCAAGCACGACGGCCGCTACGCCCGGCGCCGCCGCGGGGGCGGAAGCCACACGGCATAGAAGCTGGTCCAGCGTTCCCGCCCCCTGTGACGCCTTTCCGGTCGAGATCATGGTGTCGGCGGCCTCGAGCGCGCGCGCTCTATCCCATGAGCGCGGCGAAGTCGCGCCCCGCCGGCTGGCGCCGGCGACGGCGTTGCGCTAGAGCGCGAGACGGCGCGCGATCGACGACAAGGGCAATTGCGATGTTGCCGACGAAATTCTGGGCGGACATGAGCTGGCGGGAATTCCAGCGCGCCGACATGAGCCAGGTCGTCGCGGTCCTGCCGGTGGCCGCAATCGAACAGCACGGCCCCCATCTGCCGGTCGGCGTCGACGCTTTCGTCAACGAGGGCTACGTGGGACGGGCGGCGGCTCGAATTCCCGACGACCTGCCGGTTCTGTTTTTGCCCTTGCAGGCCATCGGCGTCTCGGGCGAGCATCTTGGCTATCCGGGCGCGCTGACGCTATCGACCGAAACCGCGATCCGCGCCTGGCGGGAAATCGGCGACAGCGTCGCGCGCGCCGGCTGCCGCAAGCTGATCGTCATCAATTCGCATGGCGGCAATGTCGCGGCGATCGAGGCCGTGATTCTCGATCTGCGCGTTCGCTGGCGGATGCTGGCGATCAACGCCTCATGGCGGCGCCTCGGATATCCCGACGGCCTGTTCTCGGCCCGCGAGGCGGCGCACGGAATTCACGGCGGCGACGCCGAGACCTCGCTGACGCTGGCATTCCGGCCGGAGACGGTGCGAATGGGCGAGGCCCGCGATTTCTTAAGCGCCGCCGAAGCCATGGAGCGCGATTTCGCGCTGCTGCGCGCCAAACCGCCCCTCGGCTTCGCCTGGATGGCGAACGACCTCAACCCGGAAGGGGCGGTCGGCGAAGCCGACAGGGCGAGCGCCGCCAAGGGCGAGGCGGCGGCGGATTACGGCGTCCAGCGATTCCTCGCGCTGTTGCGCGACGCGCATGCGTTCGATCTCTCCCGCCTGGGGCCGGGCCCGATCGAGTCTTCGCGATGACCAGGCCGCACTTCGACTTCGAGCGGGCGGCGATGGCCGCCGGGCGCAAGAGGGTGGCCGGCGTCGATGAGGTCGGGCGCGGCCCGCTCGCCGGCCCGGTCGGAGTCGCGGCCGTCATTCTTGATCCCAACGATCTGCCGGACGGGGTCGACGATTCGAAAGCGCTGAGCGCGGCGCAACGCGAGGCTTTGCGCAAGGTGATTCTCGCCAAGGCCCTCAGCGTCTCGGTCGCGTTCGCCAGCGTCGCGGAAATCGACGCCTACAACATCCGCGGCGCCACTTTACGCGCAATGGCGCGCGCGGTAGCCGCGTTGAGCCTCAATCCCGACCTCGCGCTGATCGACGGGCGCGACGCCCCGGACGGGCTCATTTGCCCGGCCCGACCGATCGTCGGCGGCGATGGCCTGTCGATGTCGATCGCGGCCGCGTCCATCATCGCCAAGACCTCGCGCGACGCGCTGATGCGCAACCTCGGGCGCGACTATCCCCAATACGGCTTTGCCGATCACGCGGGCTACGCCACGGCCCCGCATCGTCGGGCGATCGCGGTCTCGGGCCCCTGCCCCTACCACCGGCGCACTTTCCGCCTGACCATCGAGACCGTTTGACGCGAGAATCGGGCCGATCTCGCAAAAGGTTTCAAAAGCGTTGATTCCGAGTCAGTTCTCTCAAAGTCTTGAGCCGTACAAAAACGACACAACGGCATCTGCGGAAGCATAACCGAGCCTTTACTTCGAATCAGTCATAAACGACGCGCCGGTTCGAACGATCCGGCTGTAGCGCCGAGTGGTTGCGTTCATGCGTATTTTGCGTGCCGGAGCGTTAAGTCCCCCCGCCCAGATTCAGGTCTTGCGTACTGGCGCCGGCGAGACGAGACGCCCGGCCGCATTCGTTCCGCCTCGGCGCGATCGCGACGCCGCGCCGCGCGACGTGATTCTGATCGGCGACTGCGTCGCTGAAATGAACAGATTGCCCGAAGCCTGCGTCGACCTGGTCTTCGCCGACCCGCCCTATAATCTGCAGCTCGAAGGCGGCCTTTCGCGTCCAGACCAGAGTTTGGTCGACGCGGTCGACGACGACTGGGACAAGTTCGCGGACTTCGCCGAATACGACGCCTTCACCCGGGGCTGGCTGACCGCGGTCCGGCGGGTGATGAAGCCCAACGCCACGATCGTGGTCATCGGCTCGTACCACAACATCTTTCGCGTCGGCGCGATTCTCCAGGACCTCGGCTTCTGGATTCTCAACGACATCATCTGGCGCAAGGCCAATCCGATGCCGAATTTCCGCGGGCGGCGCTTCACCAACGCCCACGAGACGATGATCTGGGCCAGTCGTGACGCCGGGGCCAGAGCCTATACGTTCAATTACGAGGCTTTGAAGGCCGGCAACGAGGATTGTCAGGCCCGATCCGACTGGTTCCTGCCGATCTGCACCGGCGCCGAGCGGCTGAAGGACGAGGGCGGGCGCAAGACCCACCCGACGCAGAAGCCCGAGGCGCTGCTGGCGCGCCTGTTGGTCGCGGCGTCCAACGCCGGCGATCTGGTTCTCGATCCGTTTTTCGGCTCCGGCACTACCGGCGCAGTCGCGCGCCGGCTGCGCCGTTCGTTCATAGGCGTCGAACGCGATCCCGCCTACGCCGCCGCGGCGCGCAGGCGCATCGCCGCGGTCGAACCGCTCGTCGAGGAGGCGGTCGCGACGGCGCCGACCCGGCGCAGCGAACCGCGGGTCGCTTTCGCCACCGTGGTCGAGGCCGGGCTGGTGCGGCCGGGCGAACAACTGGTCGACGCCCGGCGCCGCCACAACGCGCTGGTGCGCGTTGACGGAACGCTTGCCGCCGGGCCGGCGGTCGGCTCGATCCACAAGATCGGCGCTCTCGTTCAGGGCCTGCCAGCCTGCAACGGCTGGACGTTCTGGCACATCGAGCGGGCCGGGCGGCTGACGCCGATCGACGATCTGCGCGCCAACATGCGCACTGCAATGCGCGAAGCGGCGGAATAGCGCTGACGGCCCGGCGCTAGGGCTAAGCAGGATTTCGGAAAAGCAGGCGCCGGTTTTCCGATAAAAATCCTGCTTCTTCGAGGGAATCTAAGCATGGTTTCGTTGGCTCGCCAATGAAACCGCGATTAGGCGAAGTCGCCCGCCCGCAGGAGGAACACCTCGCCGGCGCTCTCCTCGGTGTCGAGCCAGACAAAGGGCAGATGCGGAAATTCGCGCGTCAGCCGCTCGCGGCCCCGCCCAATCTCGCACACGAGCATCCCCTCGCGGGTCAGATGCGCCGGCGCATCCCGCAGGATGCGGCGCACGATATCGAGGCCGTCCTCGCCCCCGGCGTGGGCCATGCGCGGCTCGGCCGCGAATTCGGGCGGAAATTCGGCCAGGGCTTCCGCGTCGACATAGGGGGGATTGGTCAGGATCAGGTCGTAGCGCTTGCCCTTCAAGGCTGCGAACAGATCGCCACGCTTTAGCGTTACGCGTTCTCCAAGCCCGTGGTCCTCGACGTTGCGCCTGGCGACTGCGAGCGCTTCGGGCGAAAGCTCGCTGGCGTCGACATGCGCGTTGCAAAAGACGCGCGCGGCGAGAAT
Source organism: uncultured Alphaproteobacteria bacterium (assembly GCA_963784805.1). Taxonomy (GTDB): domain Bacteria; phylum Pseudomonadota; class Alphaproteobacteria; order Rhizobiales; family Beijerinckiaceae; genus Roseiarcus. Next base: position 2,066 of record CAWASR010000022.1, on the reverse strand, counting down.
GGCGATCGAAGCGCCGCCTGCGCACAGGTCGAGCACGTTCCTGACGTCGCGCGGATCGCCGGTCAGCGCGTTGTCCTCGGCGAAGACCGTCATCAGCAATTCGCCGATATAGCTGCGCGGCACGATCGCGCGTTCATCGACATAGAACGGCACGCCCTGGATGTAGGCCTTTTTGAGCAGGTAGGCGGCGGGTTTTCGGGTCGCGACCCGCGCCTCGATGAGTTCGTCGAGCCGTTCGCGCTCGCGGCGCAGCAATTTCGCGTCGAGAAACGGATCGAGCCTGTCGATCGGCAGGCTAAGCCCCTCCAGGATCAGATAGGCCGCTTCGTCGAAGGCGTTGTCGGCGCCGTGGCCGAACGCCAGACCGGCGGCGAGAAAGCGCGCGACCGCATAGCGCAGCCAGTCGCGCGGCGTCTGGAAAAGATCGAGGCGTTGTTCGGATTCCGGTTTAGCCAAGCAATCGCCGCTCCCCGCGGATCATGTCGCACGCGCCAGCGCCCCCTCCCGCGGCTGGACGCGAATCCGGCCGGACGTGGCCAAGGGGGATCGGGGCCCCCAGCGGCGACGCGCTCAAAGGCCCCCCTTGCACCGATGCATGAAGTGTTTTCGCGGCTTGCCGTGCAGGTCCTGGGCGTCGGCCTTCTGGGAGCATTCGATTGACCTGGCCGACCTCCCGCCAGGGTCCGAATTGCGCGCGCGAGCGGCGGTGTTGGGCTTCGTATCGGCGGCGCTTGCCCCGTTCGGGGCGTCCGGCGCGGCGGCGTCGAAGGCTACAGCGGCGCCGGCGGCAAAGAGGGAGAGCCCTCCGGCGCAAACCAAAGTCATCATCCGCATGTTGAAATATTACCCCGCACTGGACAACGCTTCATCACATCCCCGGGTTGGTTATAGTGACCAGACCTCGAAGTTAAGCCCGGAAGCCCCTCTAACGCAGCGCCTACGGCCAAGACTCAGATGCGCCGGCGCCATCTCCGTGCGACAGGAGAACATTCGGACGTTTGTCAATCGCGCGCCCACGCGCCTCCCATTACGCGAGATCGGGCCTGTGCGCGAGCGTGATGCGTCGGGCCTGTTCGCGTCGCCACTCGGCGATTTTGGCGTGGTCGCCCGACAGGAGCACGTCGGGAATGGCGCGGCCTTCCCACTCGCGCGGGCGCGTGTATTGCGGATATTCGAGCAAGCCATTTTCGAAGCTCTCGGAGACTCCCGACTCCGTCTTGCCCATGACGCCGGGAATGAGCCGGACGCAGGCGTCCAGCACGGCAAGCGCCGCGACGTCGCCGCCGGAGAGCACATAGTCGCCGATCGATAGCTCCGTCAGCGCGCGCGCCTCGATGATCCGCTCGTCCACCCCCTCGAAGCGCGGGCAGAGGATGACCAGTCCGGGCCCCGTCGCCCATTCGCGCGCCAGGGCCTGCCGGAACGGCCGGCCGCGCGCGCTCATGATGAGGCGCGGGCGCGGGTCGCCGGGCGCGAGCGCGGCGTCGAGGCTCGCGGCCAGCACGTCGGCCCGCATCACCATGCCAGGGCCGCCGCCGGCCGGGGTGTCGTCGACTGCGCGATGGCGCCCGAGGCCGTGCTCGCGGATGTCGAGCGTCTCCAGCGACCAGAGCGAGCGCGCCAGCGCCTCCCCCGCCAGCGACTGACCGAGCGGGCCTGGAAAGGTCGCGGGAAACAGGGTGAGGATTGTGCAGGCGAACATCGTGGCGACGCTTACCGCGTTCGCCCGGCTGCTGTCATTTCCAATCGCCGCAGGGCTTAGACCTGCAGGATGGAGTTGAAATCGAAGGTCCCGCCCGGCGGATTTTCGCCGACCCGCACCGTCTTGTCGTTGGGGAAATGATAAGGCGGAACGGGAAGGTTGTAGGGCGCAGGAACGCCGTCGAACACGCGGCCCGCCAGGTCGTATTTCGAGCCGTGGCACGGGCAGAAGAAACCGCCCGGCCAGTTGGGGGCGGGGTTGGTCGGATCGGGCTTCGGATCGAACAGCGGAACGCAGCCGAGATGGGTGCAGATGCCGACCAGAACCAGGATCTCCGGCTTGATCGATCGATGCCAGTTGGCCG
>CAWASR010000021.1:0-38162 GCA_963784805.1 uncultured Alphaproteobacteria bacterium | reverse complement strand
CCTGTCCCAGCCCTATGGGACTACGCCGGGCTCACAAAGGCGATATCGAGCGTGCGCAGGGGCCGCAGAATTTACGGTGCCGCTTGGTTTAATCCCCAATTACAAGCCACTCGCCGGCCATCGTCCCATCACCGTAATCCCCCCATTGCTTAGCGCAGATCGCTCGCGACCTTTCACATCTCCTCAACGCCAATCCGGATGAGCCACCAGTTTACCGGATAGGCCGTTGCGAACCCACAGAGCATCGCGATCTGCATCATGAACCAGAACTCGACCGTGTCGGTGGCGAGCGTGCATTCCAACAGATGGCCGAAGATGACAGAAGTAGGCGAACGCCATGAAGCCGTACATGCCGACCTGCCAAGCCGTCAGCGACAGCGTGTCGGCCTTGACCGCCGCCCAGATGCCCTGGCCGAACGACAAGCTCGCGCATCGGCGCGATGGTGAAATACTGAAACACGATGCCGAACGCGAAGGCGAAGATATAGTCGACGATCCAGACCGCGAAGATCTTCTCGCGCGAAACAGGCTGTGCCAACCGAACCAGACAGCGATCGCCGGGAACGAGGAAGACCAGCCATTCCGCGCACGATGTCGCCCAGCGTGCAGCCGCTGCCGCAATGGAGCGCACCGTTGGCCGACCTTGATCGGAAACGGCGTGAGCTTCTTGCTCGGCATCTCCTCATGCCGCTTCATCGCGGCGTGGGCCCGGCATGCTCGGCCAGCCGACCGTAAGTGAAATACTGCCACAGAATCCAAAGCGTCCCGAACAGCGCGGTCACCGGCCAGACGATGTTCATGATCCACATGTGCTGCGGATGCTTAAACACGTCGTAGGCAATAATCAGGCCGCACAACGCGCCAAACACCAAAAAGGGCGATCGAGAGATCGTGGAGCCAGAGGAGTTTTGACACGGTGATTATTCTCATTCGTCTTGGCTTTTTTATTCGCTCGACGGTTCTGTTCACTTGGAATAGGCGATCGATGAGTCGCCTACACCATCAAAAACGATCCATCGGCGCGCGCGTTCCGGGGTACCGCAGGCGCCGGACCGTGAACTCTGACCAAGGGTTCGGTCTCACGCCCACCCCTGACGTAATGTCGCCCTCGTTGCCGCCGGCAAGGACGATTATACGCCGGACAGGAGCGTCAATGCGGCGACGGCGGCAATCGGCACAGTAAGCCCAAACAGATCGGCAAGGATGCCCGCCGCGATCGATCGCCTCGTCCACCACGCCACGATCCTGGAGATGAACGTCGAGAGCTATTCCTTTACGGCTCCTTACGGCGTCTTTACGTTTTCCGGTGACACGCCCGCCTTTACCCTATATCGCGCGCATGCTCATCGTCGCCAATGACCCGCATCGGACCCGCATTGCCCGCGCCGTCGTTCCCGGCCTGCCGCATCACGTGACGTGAGCGTCGGCGCCCGGCGGGAGCGCGTCTTCTTCGAGGAGGGCGACTATGCTCTCTATCGCGACTGGCTCGGCGAATCCTGCCGCCGCTTCGGCGTCGAGGTCTTAAGCCTATTGCCAGACGCCGAACCACGTTCACCTCATCCTGACGCCGGAGGACGGCGAGGGCCTGGCGGGGGCGCTGTCGCGGAGGCGCCGGCTCTACGCCGGCTTCGTCAACGCCCGCATGGCGACAGACCGGCCGTCTGTTTCAGGGCCGGTTCGGCTCCGCAGCGCTCAACGAGGAGCATCTGATCAACGTAGGCTGCGCTACGTGGCGCTCAATCCGGTGCGGGCGCGGCTAGTTCGGTGGGCCGATGACAGGCCGCATTCGAGCGTTAAGCGCGCATCTTGCCGGGCGCGACGATGGGCTGGTCAGCGTCCGGCCGCTGATCGACCGCGCGCCGCATTTCGCCGACCTCATCGAGGGCGAAGCGGACGCCGTCGCCTTCGTCCGCTTGAGACGGAGCGAGCTGATCGGCCGGCCGCTCGGTTCGGCGGGCTTTGTGGCGGAGATCGAGAAACGTCTCGGGCGCGCGCTGGCGCCGGGCAAGCGCGGCCGCAAGCCGCGCGACCAAGCTGCTGCGGATCAATAAGGGTAAAGACGGGCGTGTCAACGTTCTCCCACCGTTCTCCCAGGGGCGCCCGCGCCCGCCCCGTCATTGCGAGCGCAGCGAAGCAATCCAGCCGCCGCGCAGGGCGCGGCCCTTGGCGGTCCTCGTCGCTTCCCTCCGCGCAACGACAATTACAGCCGGTCGGCAAGCCCGCCGCCGTTGCAAATCGCGCGCGGTGGAGCCAATTTGAGCCTGCCGGCGAACCCTCGCCTTCTCGAGTCGTGGCGATGAAAGCGTCGTGCGTCCATATCATGGCCAATCAGCGGAACGGGACGCTCTACACCGGCGTGACCGCGAATCTCGAGCGACGCGCTTTCGAGCATCGGGAAGGGTCCGGATCGGGCTTCGCCAGAAAATATCGCTGTACGTTGCCGGTCTGGTACGAGGGCTATGAGCGAATGGACGAAGCCATCGCTCGCGAAAATCAGATCAAGGCGGGAAGCCGGCGCAGCAAGCTCTCGTTGATCGAGGCGCGCAATCCGAACTGGAGCGACCTGTACGGCCCGTTGGCGCGGTAATGCCGGGCGCCGGGCCTCGTCACTGCAAGCGGCCAGCCTACATTGCGAGGACGCCGGAGCGGCGAGGGGGTGGGAGCAATCCAGGGGATCGAAGGGCTGCAGCCGTCGTCTCTGGATTGCTTCGCTGCGCTCGCAATGACGGCATGGGGCGTGCGGCGCCCGGCGCGGCGGGGTCGTATTCCGGAAATCAATTTTATTCGACAATCGTTTTGAGAACATCAGAAGCCGTGTTATGGTCTTCCTCGTCGCTGGATCAACGCGCGCCTGGCGCGCCGAGGGCAGCGACCGCTTTAAGCCCTCACGCGGGCGAGTTGACACGCTCAAAAACGGCGAGGGGCGCGAAGTCTTAAGCAGTCGGCATGGTTTGGGGCTGGCGCCTCGTCTGCTCGGATTCGAATCCGGAATCGGTTCCGAGCGGGCGCCAATGCCGGGACGTCTTAAGCAAAGCCAGTCCGGCTCCCGGTCCTTAGTCCCCGTCTTTGGGGGATGATCCGGGGGCGAAGCGCAGCTCACGAGTTCCGCGAGGGCAAGCGGTCGCCGAATCGGCCCTGAATGGCGCCGCAAGCGATTGAAAAGACGCAATCCGCGACCCCAAATGAAATGATGGTGTGGACGGCCCCGCCCAAACGGCATCAAAGTGCCAAAGTGGTCGATGAGGGCCACGAAACGGGGAGACCGTCCATGGAGAAGTTTATCAGAATCGGCGTCGATCTGGGCAAGGGCTATTTCCAAATTCACGGTCTGCGGAGCGCGGGCGGACCGGCGCTGAACCGCAAATTAAGCCGGTCGAAAATGCCGGCGTTTTTCGCCGGGATCGCGCCTTGCCGGATCGGCATGGAGGCCTGCGGTTCGGCGCATTACTGGGCGCGCGAGCTGAGAGCGATGGGGCACGATGTGCTGCTGATGCCTCCGGGCTACATCAAACCTTATGTCAAGCGGGGCAAGAACGACGCGGTCGACGCGGCGGCGGTGTGCGAGGCGATGTCGCGCCCCGACATGCGGTTCGTTCCGATCAAAAGCGCCGATCAGCAGGCTATGCTGATGCTGCACAAGACCCGTGAATTGCTGGTCAAGCAGCGCACGATGAGCGTCAATGCGCTTCGCGGCCACCTGGCCGAGTTCGGCCTCGTCGTCGCCAAGGGCATCGGCCGGATCGACGAGTTGAGCGAGTTGGCGCAGAACGACGCGTCTTTGCCGCAGGAGGCCAAAGAGGCGGCGAAGCTGCTCACTCTCCACATCGAAGCGCTCACACGATCAATCGACGTCATGGAGCGTAAAATCGCCAAGGCCAGCGCCAGCAGCAAGACCAGCCGTCTGCTTGACCGCGTACCCGGCGTCGGCCCGCTGACCGCCTCGGCGATCGCAGCGAGCGTCCCCGATCCGAGCGTGTTCAAGTCGGGACGCGACTTCGCGGCTTGGCTCGGGCTGACGCCAAGGCAGAACTCGAGCGGCGGCAAAGCCAAGCTCGGCGCTATCACCAAACAGGGCAATCGGTATATCCGCAAGTTGCTCGTCGTGGGCTCGACGGCGGTGCTGCGCTTCGCTGGCAAACGCAGCGGTCCCCTCGCCGACTCGATCGCCGCGTTGCGGGCCAGAAAGCCGGAGCGCCTCGTCGCGGTGGCGCTCGCCAACAAGCTGGCGAGAATCTGCTGGGCGATCATGACCACCGGCGAGCTCTTCCGCCAGGAGATCTTCGCCAGAGCGTAGACCGTCAGGCACTCGGGAGATTTCTCTTTTCAGGAGTTGGGCGAGCGCGAAGAGACGTGATGAACGACATGGTCACCACCGAAGCCGAGGACACCCCGCGAGGCGCCACGAGCCAATACGAGCTCGCCAAAATGATTAGGGACCGAGGCCGTCGGACTTCATCAGGGCCAGCGGCCAAGATGGCCGCGCCAAAAGGCCGGACATATGACCGCAGCCGACCAAACCGTTCAAAACGTCAAAAAACCGCTTGCCAACAGGGGCCGTCCACATATGGCGGGGCTGGCCTTAGCCGCGCGATCCCGCCTCAGGTCACGACGTCCGGCGCCTTTCGGCCGGTGCGGGCCTCGATCCCGCCGAGTTGGCGCGACAGGCCGATCAGATCGGCGAGCGCTCCCTGCGTCTCCTGGCCGAGATCGCCCGTCGGCGGTTCGTAGCGTTCGATATAGACTCGCAGCGTCGCGCCGACGGTGCCGGTTCCGGAGAGCCGGTAGACGATGCGCGAGCCGCCCTCGAAGATGACGCGCACGCCCTGATGGTCCGAGTCCGAACCGTCGACCGGATCGTGATAGGCGAAGTCGTCGGCCGCCTCGACCTTCAAGGCGCCGAAGCTTTGGCCCGGAAGCGTCGTCGTCGCCTCGCGCAGGGCGGCCATCAGGCCTTGGGCCGCGCCGAGGTCGACCTCGTCGTAGTCGTGCCGGGTGTAGTAGTTCCGGCCATAAGTCCTCCAATGATCGCGAACGAGATCGATCACGGGAATCTTCCGTTTGGCCAGGATATTGAGCCAGAACAGGACCGCCCACACGCCGTCCTTCTCGCGGATATGGTTCGAGCCGGTGCCGAAGCTCTCCTCGCCGCACAGCGTCGCCAGGCCGGCGTCGAGCAGGTTGCCGAAAAACTTCCACCCGGTCGGCGTTTCGTAACACCGCACGCCGAGCTTGGCGGCGACCCGGTCCGCCGCGGCGCTGGTCGGCATCGAGCGCGCGACGCCCGCCAGGCCCTTGGCGTAGCCGGGCGCGAGGCGCGCGTTCGCGGCCAGGATCGCCAGCGAGTCCGAAGGCGTGACGTACACGCCCCGCCCGACGACCATGTTGCGGTCGCCGTCGCCGTCGGACGCCGCGCCGAAATCGGGCGCGCCAGCCGACAACATCAGATCGTAGAGGTCCTTGGCGTAAGTCGGATTGGGATCGGGATGATGGCCGCCGAAGTCGGGCAGCGGCGTCCCGTTGACGACCGTGCCCGCGCCCGATTTGAGTTCGCCTTCGAAGATCGCATGGGCGTAGGGTCCGGTGACGGCGTGCAGGGCGTCGAAGCGCATGCGAAAGCCGGAGGCGAACAGGGCGCGGATGGCGTCAAAATCGAACAGCGTCTTCATCAGCGACAGATATTGCGTCACCGGATCGATGATCTCGATCGTGGCCCCGTCGAGTTTGACGGTCCCCAGCCGGTCGATGTCGATGTCCGGCGCGTCGACGATCTTGTAGGCGTCGATCGCCTTGGTGCGGGCGTAGATCGCGTCGGTGACGTTCTCCGGGGCCGGTCCGCCTGCGCCGATGTTGTATTTGACGCCAAAATCCCCGTGCGGGCCGCCCGGGTTGTGGCTCGCCGAAAGGATGATTCCGCCGAACGCGCCGAGATGGCGGATCAGCGCCGAAACGGCCGGGGTGGACAGAATCGCGCCCTTGCCGATCACGATCCGGCCAAAGCCGTTGGCGGCGGCCATCTTGGCGACGACCTGGATCGCCTCGCGATTGAAGAATCGGCCGTCGCCGCCCGCGACCAGCGTCTTGCCCGTGAATCCTTCGAGCGAATCGAAAATCGACTGGACGAAATTCTCCAGATAGCCAGGCTGCTGGAAGACCGAAACCTGCTTGCGCAGCCCCGACGTGCCGGGCTTCTGATCGGCGAACGGCTTGGTGGGGACGGTTCGGATCATCGGCGTTTTCTCCAGATCAGGCGCTTAGGCTTTGGCGCCCTTTCGGGCAGTCTAGGCGCCCGGCCCCGGGCCGGCAACGTCGGGCTGCCGGTCCTTTTGGCTCTCGGCCGATTGCGGCCGGCGCCGCGTTAACGGATCGAAAGGAATTGTGAAACTTTATTCCTCAAATATGCGATATTGAGGCTCCTTTACGTGAGTTCACACGTTCCCCCTCAGGGATAGTCAGCGATGGCGCGCAAATATTTCGGCACCGACGGCATTCGGGGCCGGGCCAACGGCAATATTACGGCGGAAGTGGCGTTGAAGGTGGGGCAGGCCGCCGGCCTCGCGTTCCGCCGCGGCGAGCATCGGCATCGCGTGGTCATTGGCAAGGACACGCGCCTGTCGAGCTACATGATCGAATATGCGCTGGTCGCCGGATTTACCTCGGTCGGCGCCGACGTGCTGCTGCTCGGGCCCGTTCCCACACCCGCGGTCGCAATGCTGACGCGGTCGATGCGCTGCGATCTCGGCGTGATGATCTCGGCCTCCCACAACCCTTATGAAGACAACGGGATCAAGCTGTTCGGGCCGGACGGATACAAGCTGTCGGACGAGGTCGAGGCGCGGATCGAAGCGCTGATCGACGGAGAGGTGACGCCGCTGCTCGCCCGCTCGCCCGATCTCGGCCGCGCAAAGCGCATCGAGGACGTCCAGGCCCGCTACATCGAATACGCCAAGCGGACGCTCAGCCGCGAAGTCTCGCTCGAGGGGCTGCGCGTGGTCATCGACTGCGCGAACGGCGCCGCCTACAAGGTCGCCCCCGAGGCGCTGTGGGAGCTCGGCGCCGAGGTGATCAAGATCGGGGTCGAGCCGAACGGCCTCAATATCAACCTTGAGGTCGGCTCAACCGCGCCGGACGCGCTCTCGCACAAGGTGCGGGAAATGCGCGCCGACGTTGGGATCGCGCTCGACGGCGACGCGGACCGCATGATCATCGTCGACGAAAAAGGCCATGTAATCGACGGCGATCAGGTGATGGCGGTCATCGCCGAAAGCTGGCGCGATGAGGGCCGTCTCTCGAAGCCCGGCATTGTCGCGACCGTAATGTCGAACCTCGGCCTCGAGCGGCATCTGGCGAGCCTCGGCCTCGCGCTCGAGCGCACGGCGGTCGGCGATCGGTATGTGATCGAACGGATGCGCGAAAAGGGCTATAACCTCGGCGGCGAGCAATCCGGCCACATCATCCTGTCCGACTACTCGACCACCGGCGACGGCCTCGTCTCCGCCTTCCAGGTGCTGGCCGTGGTGCGGAAGCTCGGCCGGCCGGCGAGCGAAGTCTGCCGGCGTTTCGAACCGTTGCCGCAAGTCTTGCGCAGCGTCCGTTTCAACGGCGGCAAACCGCTCGAAAATCCGGCCGTCGCCAAAGCCATCGCCGACGCGACCGCGCGGCTCGGGGATCATGGGCGGCTGGTCGTGCGCACCTCGGGCACCGAGCCGGTGATTCGGGTGATGGGCGAGGCGGACGACAAGGCGCTCGTTGACAGTCTGGTCGGCGACGTGTGCGACGCGGTGGCCGGAGCGGCCTAAAAACTCGCGCCTCAGCGCGCGTTCAGAAGAATGCGCCCCGTCCGATCCAGTACGCCAGCGCCTGCACCAGTTGCGATACACGATCGTGATTGGATTGCTCGATCATCGTCTGGTCGACCGGCGAGGGATAATGGTATGTCGCCGCTCGCACCGGCGTCTGCCGACCGCCCATCAACGCGACGCCGCTGATGTTGTCCGGAGTCGAGCCGTGCGGGCCCACTCCGCCGCTGCTCGAACCCAGACTGAGATAGTCAATACGCAGGATCAACGCGACGCCGTTCGGCGCCCCCCGGTCCGCCAGGGCCCGAGCGAGTTGACCAGGCAGCTCCTGTTGGACCCATGTCGCGGTCGGGTCGCCGGCGTTCGCGCGCAAAGGCGACACGTCGACCCGTATATTGCTAATCCGGGGACCGGACTGGGCGAGCGCCGTTTGCGCGGCCAACGCCGCCATAAGGGCGAAGGCCGCGGGCGCGGCGCGATGGGCGAATCCAAAAATGAACATGTTGCGAACTCCGATAAGGACGCGCGCCCGTTCGAAGCGCGGCTCGGCCCAGTCTGACCTTCATACGCAATCCCACTACTTCCGGATCATACGCTTAAGGGGACGAGGAGTCCTTTTTCCGGCGTCGCACTCCGACCCTCGGACCGGGGCGCGGGTTCAAAGGTTTCAACAAAGTCTTAACTTCGGGGGGAAAATGCCGCTTTCAAAATCCGCAAATCACCGTAACATGCGCCTTGTCGTCAACCAGCCGAAAGGAGGTGATCCAGTGTCTCATTGTCTTCAGCCCCGCGTGATCGACAAGGCCTGGGTTATTGTCCCCGCGAAGGAATTTCGCGCATAGCGGTCGCTAGGCAACAACCGTAAGGCCCGGGCGAACCAGCGTGGGCGCGACAATGGAAGGGCCGTCCCGCCAGGGACGGCCCTTCTCATTGGCGGGCCAGCAGCTTTTTCGCAGGTCGAGGACTCGGAGCGAATATGGCGGAGAACGAAGGGCGCTTCTCCAAGGCCCGCCTGGAGGCGTTCTCTGACGGCGTCATGGCCGTGATCATCACGATCATGGTGCTCGATCTCAAGGCGCCGGAAACCGCCGAGCCCGCCGCTCTCCTCAGGCTGTGGCCGTCCTTTCTCATCTATCTGGTCAGCTTCGCCTTCGTCGCGATCTACTGGATCAACCACCATTATTTGCTGATGGCTGTGCGGCGCGTGACCGCGAGCCTGATCTGGGCCAACGCCACGCTGCTGTTCTGCTTGTCCCTGATCCCCTTCGCGACCGCCTATGTCGGGGCGACGGATCTGGCTCCGTTCCCGACTATGGTCTACGGCGCCTTGCAGTTCGGCTGCGGCCTGGCCTTCTTCCTGATCGTTTCGACCATCGCCGCCCAACGGCGGGACGAGGGTGAATTCATGGCCGCCTTCCGGCCGTGGAGGCGCCAGAACGTCGCCTCGCTCGCCGCTTACGCGCTGGCGACGGCGGTCGCGGCCTTCAGCCCGATCGCCGCGCTGGCGCTGTTCGTCCTAGTCGGGCTGGCCTATGTCGTGCCGGAACTCGTCGCCGAACTCTCTCGGCGCAAGACGCGTTGAGAGGCTCGGTTGGCGTCACGGCCGCGCCGCTCGGCGGGTGTTTCAACGCCTGGATCGACGGACCCGTTCGCGTCATTTGAAGCCGTTTTGTCGCCACCTCTCCCTGAACCGCCGGCCGAGCGGCAGAGCGGTCGGCCGAGCGGATAATACCGGTCGAAGAACGTCCTTTGTGGGCCTCGCGCGAGTTCGAGCGAGCCTGATCGGACTTCCTTACTGCGCGAAGTTTCGAAGCGATATCAATGCATTATGTCCATGCCGATAATATCGTCTCCGCCGGGTGCGGAATGTTTGTGCCGGCGCGGCCAATCGGCTAGATTGCCTTGGGGGACGGCCCCCGGTCCGAGCGAGTCCAATGGTTGGCTTTCGCGGTCCGAATCCCCATATCCCGATCTCGCACTCGCGGGTCCGCCGGGGTAGCCACCAGAAAAGGCCACGAGAATGGATTTCCTCAAGCCACGGTCGCACCGCATGAACCGCCGCCGACGCATCTACGAAGGCAAAGGCAAGGTGCTGTACGAAGGCCCCGAGCCCGGCACGCTCATTCAGCACTTCAAGGATGACGCGACCGCGTTCAACGCCAAGAAGCACGAGGTGATCGAAGGCAAAGGCGTCCTCAACAACCGGATCTCGGAGTACCTGTTCCAGCGCCTCAACGACATCGGCGTGCCGACCCATTTCATCCGCCGCCTCAACATGCGTGAGCAATTGATCCGCGAGGTCGAAATCATCCCGCTCGAGGTGGTCGTGCGGAATGTGGCGGCGGGCTCGCTCGCCACGCGTCTCGGCCTTGAGGAAGGCGCACAACTGCCGAGGTCGATCATCGAGTTCTATTACAAGAACGACCAGCTTAACGATCCAATGGTTTCGGAGGAGCACATCACCGCCTTCGGCTGGGCCGCGCCGCAGGAGATCGACGACGTCATGGCGCTGGCGATTCGGGTCAATGACTTCCTCTCCGGGCTGTTCCTGGGCGTCGGCATCAAACTCATCGATTTCAAGATCGAGTGCGGCCGGCTTTGGGAGGGCGAGAACATGCGCATTGTGCTCGCCGACGAGATCAGCCCGGATTCCTGCCGATTGTGGGACGTCAAGACCAACGACAAGATGGACAAGGACCGGTTCCGCAAGGATCTCGGCGGCATGATCGAGGCCTACACCGAAGTCGCCAGACGGCTCGGCGTCGTGCAGGAAAATGAATATCCGCGCGCCTCTGGTCCCCGGCTCGTCAAATAGAAATCCCGAGCGCCGCCGCAAGGCGGACGGCACGGGCGGCGCGCGAGAGTTGATCGCGCGCCGAATCGGCGCCAGTCTCGTCGGCATGGCGCGCATCGTCTTCACCGCCAATCTCCAGCGCCACGTCGACTGCCCTCAGGCCGAGGCGGAGGGGGCGACGGTGCGCGAGGCGCTGGACAGCGTCTTTCGCTCCAACGGCCGGCTGCGCGGCTATGTGCTCGACGATCAGGCGGCGTTGCGCCGCCACATGGCGATCGTCATCGACGGCAGGCCGCTGCGCGACCGTATCGGCCTGAGCGACCCTGTCACCGCCGCCAGCGCGATTTATGTCCTGCAGGCGCTGTCCGGAGGCTAGGGGATGAGCGACAGGCTGCTGGTGTCCACCCGCAAGGGACTGTTCGCGGTCGAGCGCCGGCGGGGCCGCTGGCGCATCGCCAAGGCGGAATTCCTGGGCGACAACGTCACCCTCGCACTTCACGACCCCCGCGACGGTCACGACTACGCCGTGCTCAATCACGGCCATTTCGGGGTCAAGCTGCATCGATCGAAAAACGGCGGCTGGGAGGAGATCGCGGCGCCCGCTTATCCGCCCAAGCCCGAGGGCCTCGTCGACCGCGACGGCTGGGGCAAGGACATCCCCTACAGCCTTATCAATATCTTCTCGCTGGAGACGGGCGGCGCCAAGGAGGACGGCCTGCTGTGGTGCGGGACCATTCCCGGCGCGCTTTTCCGTTCGCGCGATCACGGGGCGAGTTGGGAGTTGATCCGCACGCTCTGGGACAATCCCAAGCGCCAGCAATGGATGGGCGGCGGCACGGAGTGGCCGGCGATCCATTCGATCTGCGTCGACCCGCGTGATCCCGCTGTCGTTCGCGTCGGAATTTCCTGTGGCGGCGTGTGGGAGACCCGCGACGGCGGCGAGACCTGGGATTGCCGCGCCGACGGCATGTTCGCCGCATTCCTGCCGCCAGAGATGAGCCGCGACCCGAACCTGCAAGACCCCCATTGCCTGGTTCAGAGCCCGAGCGCGCCCGACCGCCTATGGGTCCAGCACCACAACGGCATCTTTCGCAGCGACGACGGCTCGGCGAGCTGGCGGGAGATCACGGACGTGCCGCCCTCGTCCTTCGGCTTCGCGGTCGCCGTCCATCCGCGGGAGCCCGACGCCGCCTGGTTCGTCCCAGCGATCAAGGACGAGCGGCGGATTCCGGTCGACGGCAGGCTGGTCGTCACCCGCACCCGCGACGGCGGCAAGACGTTCGACGTCCTGCGCGACGGCCTCCCGCAAGAGCACGCCTACGACGTCGTCTATCGCCACGCGCTGGCGGTCGACGGCAGCGGCGACCGGCTTGCCTTCGCCACCACTACCGGCGGGCTTTATGTCAGCGAGAACCAGGGAGACCGTTGGCAAGAAGTCAGCCACGCCCTGCCACCCGCCCATGCGGTGCGGTTCGTGGGCTAAGCGGGCGCTCATTGTCTCGCCAACGAGGGCCTGCTTGGTCCACGGCGCCCCAAACCGGGACGCGGGTTGCTCCCCTACGGTAACGCCTCCGCAACCTTAAGAGCCGATAACTTGAATGGTTCGCTTTTGCGCGCTTTTTAGCGCGCCGAAGGAACGCACCCTTTTGAACACGAGCGCGTGGGTAGCGTATGGGTCGATCGCGTCTCGGTTGGGTTGGATCGGCCGCCGCGCCCTGGTGCGTGGCTCTCGTCATGCTTCTGTCGATCACCGCCCGGGCCGAGCAGGAGCCTGCCCCGCACGTCAGCGTCTTCGACCGTGACCGGCCGCGCGACACCGGCGATCTTGTCCACGTCGCGGCCGACGGAGACGGCGCCCCCCTGCCGATCGTCAGGGCGCTCGCCATTATCGGCGATTCGGGCGATCTCGCCGAGGTCCCCGATGAAATCGAACCGAATGGGACGCTCAAGTCGATCGCGCAGCCATTCCCGAAGGTCAATCGCAGCGCCAAGGGCGACCCATTCATCGGCCTGCGCCCTGGTTACGACGCGCGAAGACGAAACAGGGCGCCAAACGACGCCGACCCGGATGGGCTGCGGTTCCAGCCACGCGGAGCGACAGACCCGCGCGACGCCGAATTCGATCCCGGCCACAGCATGAGCCCGGAGCGGCCGGGAGACGGCGCCCCCTCCGCTCCGGGGTCGGCCGGCGTGAGTTTCGGGGACGGCGCGACGCCGGGTGTGCCGCTCGATTTCGCGCTCAACTCCTCGACGCCTACCTCGAGCGACGGCGTGCTCGTTGTCGTCGAGACGGACGCCTCCCAGCAGACGACGGTCGAACAGACGTCGAACGCCGACGGCAAGCCGAACTACGCCAGCTTGATTGATCCCAAGGACAATGTGCGCCAGATGCGCTGTCTGGCGGAAGCGATCTATTTCGAGTCGCGCGGCGAGCCCCAGCAGGGCCAGGCGGCGGTCGCGCAGGTGGTGCTCAACCGCGTGCGCAGCGGCATCTATCCCACGACCGTATGCGGCGTGGTTTATCAGGACCGCAACCGGCCCTTCGCTTGTCAATTCTCCTTCGCCTGTGAAGGCAAATCGCTGCGCATCGAAGAGCCAGGCGCCTGGGCGGTCGCGGCCCGCATCGCCGGAGAAGTCGTGAGCGGAAAGAATTACAATCCGCGCGTCGGCGAAGCCGTCAACTACCACGCCACCTACGTCGCGCCGTTCTGGACCAGCTATCTCCGGAGGGTCGACCGAATAGGCAACCACATCTTCTATGCGATGCGCGCGGGCGCGAACTGGGCGCCCGGCGCCCTCAACGGCCGCGGCGATCTGCCCCCGGTCGGCGACTGATAAGTCCCCCAGCGTATGGACGAGGGCATCGTGACGCCGCCCGCCCTGTCGCGATCACTCGATCATGCTTTCGGCCGGGACATACGGCAGCCCGTGCGCGGATGCGACCGGCTTGCAGGTGACCTTGCCGTCATGCACGTTGAGGCCGGCGCGTAGATACGGGTCGTCCGCCAGCGCTTTTCGCCAGCCCTTGTCGGCGAGCGCGAGCGCGAACGGAAGCGTCGAGTGGTTGAGGGCGAAGGTCGAGGTGCGCGCGACCGCGCCCGGCATGTTGGCGACGCAATAGTGAACGATGCCGTCGACGACGTAGGTCGGATCTGAGTGGGTCGTGGGCCTGGAGGTCTCGCAGCATCCGCCCTGGTCGATCGCGACGTCGACGATGACCGCGCCCGGGCGCATCGTCGACAGCATTGCGCGCGTGATCAGCTTCGGCGCCGCGGCGCCAGGGAGCAATACGGCGCCGATGACGAGATCAGCCTTCGTCGCCAGATCGGCGATCGAGGCGCGGGTCGAATAAACCGTGCGCAGGGAAGAGCCGAATTCGGCCGAGAGGCGGCGCAGCGCATCGTGCGAACGGTCGACGACCGTGACAGAGGCGCCCATGCCGACCGCGATCGTGGCGGCATGGGTTCCCGAGACCCCGCCGCCGAGGATGAGCACATTGGCGGCCGCCACGCCGGGCACGCCGCCGAGCAAGACGCCGCGACCGCCCTGCGCCTTTTCGAGCGCATGCGCGCCGACCTGGGGCGCGAGGCGGCCGGCGACCTCCGACATCGGCGTCAGCAGCGGTAACCCGCCGTGCGGGCCCGTCACCGTTTCGTAGGCGATGCACGTCGCGCCGCTGGCGATGAGGTCCCGCGTCTGCGCAAGATCGGGCGCGAGATGCAGATAGGTGAACAGGATCTGCCCGCGCCGCAGCAACTTGCGCTCTGCGGCGAGCGGCTCCTTCACTTTGACGATCATCTCGGCGCGGGCGAAGATGTCGGCTGCGGAATCGACGAGATCGGCGCCGGCGCTCGCATATTCCTCGTCCGGCGACCCGGAGCCGACGCCCGCGCTTCTTTCGACAATCACCCGATGGCCGTGATCGACCAATTCGGCGACCGCGACAGGAGTCATTCCGACGCGAAATTCATTGTCCTTGATCTCTTTGGGAACGCCGACCAGCATGACAGGCCTCCATCCTGTTATTCCCGCCATCATGGCGCCAATCCGCAACGACGGTCCAGCGGCGTCTCCGCGGCCGGCGTCGGGGCGCCTAAGGAGACCTCAGGCTCCTATATCGCTGGTGATAGGGCTGGCGCGAAGGAGCGTTCGTGATCGGCTTGCCTTGCCGGTCGCTGGCGACGTCAAAAAAAAGCCGCCAAGCCGCGGTCCGCGCTGTGACCCAATCAGCAATTGACGGCGTTCGCTCGAAGGGGAAGCGGCCTTGCGCGCTTTGCTAGTTTTCGCGACTTGACGGCCATGGTGGAAGGCGGCCGGCCTCTCAGTCGCGCTTCATCAGCCGTTCGAGGTAGTCGCGCTCGTCGCGCGGGCGGGCGGGATCGGCGAGGCGGCGGCGCAATTCCTCCAGCACCCGGCGCGCGCGTTCGGCCGCGCCGGCCATTTCCCGAAGCGGCCCGTAATCGCGGCCCTTGTCGCCCAATCGCCCGCGGCCGAGCGGATCGTCGCCGGGTCTTTCGCCGGAGCGCCCCCAGCGCGCGAAATATCCACCGTTGCGGCCTTTGCCCTTCCCTCGGCCTTGGCCCTCGCCCATCTGCTGCTGCAGACCCTGCGCTCCCTTGCGCAACGCTTCGATGGCGCGGCCCTGCGCATCGACCGCGGCGCCCTTGCCAGATTTTCCGCGCCGGCCGGATCCGCCGCCCTTGAGATCTCCCTCGGCCTCTTTCATGTCCCCCTGAGCATCGCCGAAGCCCTTCTCGCTCTTCATGCCCAAACTCTTGAGCCGGCGCTGCAATTCCGCAAGGCGATCTCCGAGCTCGCGCTGGCGGCGCTCGAGCGTCCGGTCCCCCGGATCGACGCCTTCCCGATCGGGATTCGCGGACGGGTCAGATTCATTCTCGCCCTGGTCGAGGCCTGAGAGCGGCCCGTCTTCGTCGGGCAGGGGCTCTCCATCCTGTCCCGGCGCCATGCGGTTGCGCGCGCGTCTTTGCGCGTGGTCGCGCTGGTCGCTGCGGAACGTGTCGTCGCGGAGCGCCTGCTGATCGCGGAGAAGCTTCTCGAGCTCGCCGATCTGCTTGCGCATCGCCCGCTCCTCCGGGCTCTCCTCGGCCTCGCGCGCGCTGCGCATATTCTCGAACATGTCCTGCATCTGATCGAGCATGGCCTCGGCGTCCTCGCGCGCGCCGCTGCGGGCGGTCTCCTCCATGCGGTCCATCATTTTGTCGAGATCCTGTGACTGCACGTCCGGGGCGTCCGGGGCCTGCTCGGCGTTGCGCGCCATTTCGCTCATGAAGCGGTTGGCGGCCTCGCGCAGGTTCTGCATCAGCTTGCGAATCTCCTCGTCGCTCGCGCCGCGCTTGAGAGCCTCGCGCAACGCCTGTTCGGCGGCGCGCAAATCGCGCTCAGCCTTCGAGGCGTCGCCGTCCTCGATCTGCAGGGCCATCGCCCACAGCAACGATGCGACTTCGAGGAGATCGGCGTCGCTTCGCGCGTGTTCGAGCGATCTGCTGGCCTGATTGAGGCCGAGAAAGACGCTGGAGGGCGTATCGAATAGTTGCGGCGCGACATTAAGCCCAGTCAGCGCGGCCTCGACCCGCTTTGGCGCATGGTCCGGGTCGAGGATCAGGTTGCGGCGCTGCTCCACCAGCGCTCGCGCCAAGGGATTATGGAAACTCCTCTGCGGCAGCGTCATTTCGATGGGCGCGCTCGTTCCGCTCTTGCCGGAGACGCTGGTCGCGCTCAGCGTCATCGTCACTTTCGCGCCGGCCCAGGGGTGTTCGGAGAGGTCCGCCGTGGTGCGCGCCTCGCCGACGCCTTCGGCGGTCGCCGGCAATTGCAGCGCGGCTTGCGGCGGCGGCGCAAGCGTGCGCGGGGCCGGGCCGGGCCCCTCATGCGGGCGCGCGAATTCCGCGCGCGCGCCCGTCAGCCCGTAGTGATCCTCGATCCGGTAGGCGAGCGTCAGCGATCCGCTGAAATTGGCGCGCGGCGCCTCGGTCAATTTGATCGTTGGCGCTTGCGCGGGGATGACGGCGAGGGCGACTTCGGCCGCTTTCGCTCCGCCGCGCAGGATCGTCGCCTTGCCGTCGCCGTGGATCGACCAGCGCCGCTCGGACGGCGCCTTACGCGGCGCTCCATCCTTTTGTTCGACCGCCGTGATCGCGCCCTCGACGCGGGTTTCGACGACGCCCGGCTGGCCATGCACGACCAGGATCGAATCCTCGGGCACGGTCAACTTCTGCTTGTCGGCGGTCTTGAAATCGATCACCAGCGGCGGACGGCCGGCATAGGGCGGGGGATCGATCCAGGCGTCGATCCGGCTCGCGGCGGCGGCCGCGGCGGCGTCGCCGCCGCGCCAGTCAAAGGCCGCGGCGAAGCGGCCGTAAAGCTCTGGACCGGCCGCCGCGGCCGCCGCGAAGGCGAGAAGCGCCACGCCAAATCTGAGCGCATAGGGGTCGCGTTCGGCCATGCGCGGCGCGGGGGCGGCGACCCGGATCGCCTCGACCGAGCGGGCAAGCCGCGCCTGATGCGCGGCCCAGAGGGCGCGGGTGCCGGGGTCGTCGTGGTCATTGGCGAGGGTGTCGGCAAGCGAAGTCGCCGGACGGTGGCTCGCGCGAGCGTCACGGTCGAGCCGGGCCGAGATGTCGCGTCCCGCCGGCCAGCGCAGCCGAGCCAGCGGAGCCAGCGCGGCGAGCGCCGCGAGGGCGAACAGCGCCACGCCGACGACTCGCAGGGCGGGCGGCGCGAACAGCCAAACGCCGAGCCAGGAGGCCCCGAGAAAAAGAACCGCGACCGCAAGCACCCAGACCAGCGGCGGCCACGCGCGCTCGATCAGCAGGACGCGCGCCGCCAGCGTTGAGAGCGCGGCAAACTTCCCGCCTTGGGCGGCGGGGCCAGCCGGTTGTTTCCCTTCGTCCTTCAGCATGAGGCTCCGCTCCGCCTTTCGACCTCGCGCATGTCCTCCATCTGAAACCAAAGGCGTCGGCGTTTCAACGCTTCCCGGGATTGAATGCTTCGCGCCGGCGGATTATGCCCCGCCATTATCGACGGCGGGCCAGCAAGACGCCGCTCTGCTCGCTCGAAGCTCGTCACAAACCTCACCTCAACCAAGGCGGAAGTGTGTCGAGGGCGATTAATTCTTCATAGGTCCGGCGCGGACGCACAACAGCGTATGACGCGCCTTTGACCAGCACCTCCGGAATCAACAGACGAGAGTTGTAAGTTCCCGCCTGCACGGCGCCATAGGCGCCCGCGCTCATCACCGCCAGAAGGTCGCCGGCGGCGAGCTCGGGCAGGTCGCGATCGAGCGCGAGATAGTCGCCGCTCTCACAGACTGGTCCGACCACGTCGGCGCGGGACATCAGCGCCGCGTGCGGGGCGGGCGCGACGACAGGCAGGATATCGTGATGGGCGTCGTAGAGCGTCGGACGCACGAGATCGTTCATCGCGGCGTCGACGATGACGAAGCGCTTGTTCTCGCCCCTTTTGACGAAAATGACCGAGGCGACGAGCACACCCCCGTTGCCGACAATGAGGCGCCCCGGCTCCAGGTAGAGCTTGCAGTCGAGCCCGCGAGTATGATGCGAAACGATTTCAGCGTAGCGCTCGGGAACGGGCGGGGGATCTTTGTCGCTGAGATAGGGGATGCCGAGCCCGCCGCCGAGATCGACGTGATCGATTCGGCGCCCGTCAGCTCTCAACGCTCGCACGAAATCGGCCAGCAGTGCGAAGGCGTTGTTGAATGGCTCGAGGTCGCTGATCTGCGAACCGATGTGCATATCGACCCCGCGCACGCTCAAGCCCGGCAGCGCGCAGGCGTGGGCGTAGATGTCGCGGGCGCGCGAGATCGGCACGCCGAACTTGTTCTCGGACTTGCCGGTCGCGATCTTGGCGTGGGTGCGGGCGTCGACGTCCGGATTGACCCGAATGGCGACAGGGGCGACCGCGCCAAGGGACGAGGCGAGGCCCGAGAGCGCCTGCAGCTCCGGCTCAGATTCGACGTTGAAACTCAGAATGTTCTCGTCGAGCCCGAGCCGCATCTCCGCCATCGTCTTGCCGACGCCGGAAAAGATGATCTTTTCGCCGGGAACGCCGGCGGCCCGTGCGCGCCTCAACTCTCCCCCGCTGACGACGTCCATCCCGGCGCCCAACTCGGCGAGCGTTTTGAGCACGGCCTGGTTCGAATTGGCTTTCATCGCATAGCAGACGAGCGCATTCTGGCCCGAGAAAGCGGCCTCAAACCCCTTGAAATGCCGCTCAATGGTCGCGCTCGAATAGCAATAGAACGGGGTTTTGACCTCGCGCGCCATCGTCGGCAAATCGACGTCCTCGGCGCAAAGAACACCGTTGCGATAGGAAAAATGGTGCATTCGGTCGGCGCGCTTATTTGAGCAGGGGATCGAGGATGAAGGACCGCTTGGGCGCTTCGATCGGCGGAATCGACGGCTTGACCTGCGGGTTCAGCGCGCTTTCCGAGGCTGTGGGCGCGGGTTTAGGCGGCGCGTTCGGGTTGGGCGGAGGCTCCAGCGGGCCGATCCGCCCGCAGCCAGCGAGGAAGAGCGCAACCGCCGCCGCCAGCGCCAGCGCGCGACTACGGCCGGCGGAAAGTGACGGGTTTTGCACGATCACGAAGCTGCTCCCACGGACCCGCGTCACTATACAGAATTGGAAGGCGGAGGCGAGGGCGGAAGGGCGCGGCGGACATTGGCGCGACCGCACGTCCTGCGTCCGTACATTCTCCCCCGTGCGCCTTTTTCGCGCATGCGGACCGGGTTTGACTGCCTAGGGAAGCGGTTCCGACCCAACTTTAAGCTGGGCCGCCTTCGGGCGGCTTTCTCTTGACTCCATGTCTCGGGAGCTGTGCGGAAGCCTCGGTCGTCCGACCCACCGCGGACTTCGCGCCCATACGCGCATTCAAGCGGCGGAGAAACCCGCTCAGGTCGTCGGTGACGAAATCCGCCGCCGCCGCATCCGCGTTCGAGGCGGCCCGGCCGTGGCGCGGACGCTGGTCTTCCTGTCCGGTCTTGGTCGTCACCAGGGTTGTCGTCATGCCTCTGGTCTTGGGAACGGCAAGGTTTTTCGCGACGTCCTCGAACATGGCCGCGCATCGCGGGTCGACGCCGTATCTGGCGAAAAATGCGTCGTAGGCGGCCTCGGCCGGCTTGGGCCTAAAACCAGCCGCGACGATGTCGAAGGCGTCCTCGAACAGCCCGTCGAGACCGAGGTGACGGGCGGTCAGGATCGCATGGTTGCGTGAGCCGTTGGTGAAGATCAGCTTGCGGCCAGGCAATCTTGCAACCTCTCTCGCAAGAACGGGATCGGGCGTCAGGGCGGAGCGATCTATGTCGTGGACAAATTCCAAAAAGCGTTCCGCGACATCGATATTGTCCTCGATCAGCCCGCGCAGGGTCGTCCCGTACCGCTTGTAATAATGCTGATGCAGGGCGCGCGCCGACAGGCCGTCGAGGCCGAACATATCGATCAGAAACAGGGTGATCCGCTCGTTGATCATGGGCCAGATTCCGCTGTCGGGCGGATAGAGCGTATTGTCGAGGTCGAAGACCCAGGTCGTGACATGGCCAAAGCGGACGCGCAAACTCTGATCGGGCGCCGGTCGGAAGGCCGCGGGCGGGATCATCGGCGCCATGGACTTGACCGACGTCGATCCACCGACCCGGCCTCTGTTTGCGGGGCAATCATCGGGGAAGGCTAGCGGCCATACGTTAAAGGTTCCA
The DNA here is from genome assembly GCA_963784805.1 of uncultured Alphaproteobacteria bacterium. Classification (GTDB taxonomy): domain Bacteria; phylum Pseudomonadota; class Alphaproteobacteria; order Rhizobiales; family Beijerinckiaceae; genus Roseiarcus. The sequence goes on along the minus strand of CAWASR010000021.1, from coordinate 17,844 downwards.
CAGAATTCGTCGCCCGAGACGCCTACGAAGCGCCCGCAAGCAAGCGACGATCCTCGCCATTCAGGATTCCGGCGTCGGCGCCGGCGTCGCGGGACGGGTCATTCGCGCTCACAGGCGTGGGCGACGGCCTTTCGCATGACGTTCGAGAATCCCGCTTCGCCGACAGCGTCGCGCGCGACCCAGAAATGCCCGTTCGGAGCTGCGCCATCGAAAGCGGCGGCGTAGACCGTCAACCTCAGCGCGAAATGGGTGAAGACCTGATTGACGGCGCCGGGCAGCCGGCGCCAGCGCGCCGCAACCGGGGCGGCGCCGGCCCAGGTCCCGTCCGGACCTTCGTTAGTCCATGCCGTTCCCGGCAATTCGACCGTCGAAGCGAGCAGGCCGCGCGGCGGCCGGCGTCGCGCGAGAAAGGCGCCGTCAGGCCGCCGGGCGAAAAAAACGGCGCCCTCGCGCCGAGGCTTGGCTTTGGCGGCGGATCGGCGCGGGTAGGACTCAGGCGCGCCAGAGCGCAAGGCGGCGCAATCCATACTGAGCGGGCAGGCGGCGCAATCGGGGTTGCGAGGGCGGCATATCGTTGCGCCGATATCCATCAGCGCCTGGGAGAAATCGCCCGCCCGGCGGCCCGGCGCCAGCGCGCGCGCCGCAGCCGCGATTTCGCCTCTCGCCTGAACGATCGGCGCCTCCAGGGCGAGGAGACGGGCCAAAATGCGGGCGACATTGCCGTCGACAGGGGCGGCCTGGCGGCCAAAGGCGATCGCGGCGATCGCCGCCGCAGTATAGTCGCCGACGCCGGGAAGCCGACGCAGTTCGACCTCTTCACTGGGAAATCGCCCGCCTCGCCGGGCGATCTCCTTGGCGCAGGCATGCAGATTGCGCGCCCGAGAATAATAGCCGAGGCCGGCGAAGGCGCTAACGACCGCTTCGCCCGGGGCGGCGGCGAGATCCTCGACCCGGGGCCATTTCGTGACAAAGACCTGATAATAGGGGGTCGCCGCCTGCGCTGTCGTCTGCTGCAACAGCACTTCCGACAGCCAGAACTCGGTAGGGATCGGGCGTCTCCCCCGGCGCCGGGCGCCAGACAAGTTCGCGGCGATGACGATCCCACCATCGAAGCGTCCGCGCGGCAATCGCGTTTCGCTTTGTCTCGAACTCGAGCGCGCTTACATTGGCGTTCATGCGATTTGATTCTCATCCGTCGGGACGAAGATGAAGCCTGTGCGCCGCGGCGCCAAGCCGCTCGCTGAATTCATGCCCGAGGTTATCGAGGCGACGCTCGCCGCGCGGGGCCTGAGCGAGGCGAGCCTGATCGCCGATTGGCCGGCGATCGTCGGCGAGACCATCGCGCGGTACGCCCGGCCGATCCAGTTGCAATGGCCGCCCCGCCCGCCCAGGCGCGATCCCGAGGCGGCGCTCGCGCCCGCGACGCTGGTGCTGAGGGTCGACGGCGCTTTCGCGCTCGAGGCGCAGCACGGCGCCGGGATCATTGTCGCCAGGGTCAACGCGCATCTGGGCTGGCGCTGCGTCGACAAGATCGCCTTTCGGCAGGGTCCGCTGCCGCCGGCGAAGGAAAGGCGCCGCATGCCGCCGGCCCCGAGCGGCGAGGCTGTGGCCGCCGCGAGCCGCGCCGCGGCCTCGATCGAAGACGGGGAACTGCGGGAGGCCCTGGCGCATTTGGGCGCACGGGCGATCGACAAGGCGGCGCGCATGCGCGAGGGAGACGAGTGACATGGCTTTGAGTCATCCGCTCGCAGGCCGCGCGGTCACGCGCATGAACGGGGCGGGCAACAAGATTCTCGTGCTCGACATGCGCGGTTCCCCCATCGCGCCGACGCCCGAGGAGGCCAGCGCGATCCATCGCGCGCCCGGACTCGGCTATGATCAGATGATGGCGTTGAGCGATCCCAGGCGCGCGGGAACCGCCGCCTTCGTCCGGATCTACAATAATGACGGGACGCTCGCCGAAGCCTGCGGCAATGGCGCGCGGTGCGTGGCGGATCGTCTGTGCCGCGAGTTCGGCGCCGAGGCTGTCAATCTGGAGACGCAGGCCGGGGTCATCGCCTGTGAGCGTCTCGGGCCATGGTCCTATCGGGTCGACATGGGCCTCCCGCGGCTGGGCTGGGAGGCAATTCCGCTCGCTCACGCGGTCGCCGACACGCGGCGCGTCCACCTTTCCTGGCCCGGTGGCGAGGAGCTGGCCGGCCTCGGCCCGGCCAGCGTCGTCAACATGGGCAATCCGCACGCGGTGTTCTTCGTGGCCGATCTCGGCCAAGTCGAAGCGGCGGCGTGGGGCGCGAAGATCGAAGTCCATCCGCTGTTCCCCGACAAGACCAATGTCACCTTTGCCGAGGTCAACGCGCGCGATGACGTGAGCGCGCGCGTCTTTGAGCGCGGCGTCGGGTTGACGCTGGCCTGCGGTTCCGCCGCTTGCGCGACACTGGTCGCGGCTTCGCGTCTCGACCTGATGGAGCGCAAGGGAATTGTCAGACTTCCCGGCGGGGAGATTGCGATCGAATGGCGAAGGTCGGACGATCACGTGCTGATGACCGGCCCAGTCGAATACGAAGGCGAGGTCATTCTCGACGACGCGATGTTCGAAGCCGCCGCTCCATGAGCGCTGGGGCGACCGAAGACGAGAGCGCCCGGAAGCGTGGACGCCGCGTCGATGCGGTCGATTGCGTCCGCGGCGCCGCGCTGGTCGGCATGGCGATCTACCATTTCAGCTGGGATCTCGCCGACTTTCGCCTCGCGCCGCCCATGCTTCCGTTCTCGCTGCCGATGCGGCTTTTCTCGCACGGCGTGGCGAGCGTCTTTCTGGCGCTGGTCGGACTATCGCTAGCGCTCGCCCATCGCAGCGGGCTGAACTGGCCCGGCTTCTGGCGGCGGCTCGGCTTGATCGCCGGCGCTGCGGCTCTGGTGACCGGCGCGAGCTTTATCTTCTCGCCCGGGGCGCCGATATTTTTCGGCATCCTCCACTGTATCGCGGTCGCAAGCCTCGTCGCCGCGCCTTTCGTCGAAGCGCCCGCCTGGGCGAGCCTCGGCGCCGGCGCCGCCGCGATCCTGACGCCGGTCTTCGTTCATTCGAAGCTCTTCGATCCGCCGACGCTGATGTGGCTCGGGCTCGGCGAGGCCTTGCCGGACACGCTCGACTGGCGCCCGCTGTTGCCGTGGGGAGGCGTGGTCCTGATCGGTCTCGGGCTTGCGCGCCTGCCTGGCGTCGTCGCGCGGCTCACATCACCCGACCGATGGCGTGCGACTTCGCCTCCAACGCGGGCCCTCGCCTTCGCCGGACGCCACAGCCTGGCGATCTACCTCATTCACCAGCCGCTCCTGATCGGAGCGCTCTATGCCGCGACTGTCTGGGGCGGCCTCGCGCCCAGGCCGGACGATCGCGCCTTCCTCGCTTCCTGCCGCCACGCCTGCGTCGCGGGCGGGAGGGCGGAGGCGGATTGCGAGCGCGCCTGCCAGTGCGTCGCCGATGTGATCGAGCGCTCGGGCGAGGCGTCGCGGCTCGGCGCGCTTGATGCGAAGCGCCGGGCGGACCTCAAGCGGCTCGTTGACGCCTGCCGAGCGCCATGACCCGCCGGGGCGTGCGCTTCGACCAAAGGCGCGGCAGGAGACGGAACTACCCTGAGTAAATTTCATTTTGATTGAGGTATTTAGTACGCGCTAAAATCGTTCCGAGCCGATCGGACAAAGTTGCCCAAGATGGCGACGCATGCTCCAGACGGTTCAGCGTGCTCTTGCCCGCCAGCGGCGACGGCGCCTCGGCGGCGCGCTCGAGCTTGCCGAGCAGCACGCCCGGAACCGGATCGCCGCGAAGCTCATCGTGGTCTTTGAGGTCCTCGTAGCCCAGCGCCAGGCCGAAGACCCGCTGCGCGACCAGAGCCTTCAGCGAGTGGACGGTCAAAAGCGGGCTGCGGCGGTCGCCGAAGCAAGCCGCGAACCGACCCGTCAACCCGATCGCCTTGTCCGTCTCGCCCAGCAACAGCGCCCGGCGTACGACGAAACCATTCCGCCATCGAAATCAGCCGCCACACGCCGCCCGCCAGCCCTTCCAAAAATCCATCTCCGTTGGGCTGCGCCGCGTCAGCATCGGGGAGCTCCTGCGAATCGGCATAACTCGTTGATCGCAAAACAAGTTTAGCTGATTCTAGGCCCCGACGCGCCCAGAATTGTGAGAAATGCGGGCTAGTGACCGTAACGGTGGTGATAGGGATGATAGGAATGATAGGAACGATGAGCGTAGCCGCGATGATAATAGCGCCTGTGATTGGTCATCGAGTTTCCGATCGCAGCGCCCCCGACGCCGCCAACGACCGCGCCGACTGGACCTCCGACAAGGGCCCCGGCGACAGCGCCCCCGACCCCTCCGGTGACCAAGCCGTTTTCGTCAGCGAAGGCAATTTGGGATGAGGCAAAGAGTAGCGCCGCAGCTGAAAGAACAATAACCGTTCGGGACATAGAAACCTCCTATAATTCGGCGCAACTCGCCGTGGTTCTTCGGTAAATAGTCACGATCTGACCTGAGTGGTAAGGGTCGGAATCTACTCAGTCCATTTGTTCGGCCGCGTCCCGAGCAGTCAGTTTCGCTTGACCTTCTATCCTTATCTTACGATTGATCATGGGGTCCATTTCGACTGGGCGTTTCGGAGCGACGGGCCAAGGGAGGGCGGCAAAGGTCTGGCGCCATTTCGCCACCGCGCCTGCGGTCCCCAGAGGAATTTTATGATGGGCTAAGTCCCCGACAAATGCCACAGAGCTATATTTTCGACGTGTTCGGCCGAGAGTGGCGCCGCAACAATATTCGTTGGCTGGGGGTAGGTATTTTCCGAGCCTAGTACCTTGGCGATTCACCAGATACATAGATTCTATGCCCCCTGGTGGCGCAACGAAATCAGGCGCGCCGCGCTGGGAAGTTCAAGGAAAATTTTGCCATGGATACGAACACACTTTTGATCATCCTTGTCGTGATATTTTTGTTCGGCGGGTTCGGTTGGTACGGGCGGGGACGTTGGTTCTGAGCCGACCCTCCGTTCGATTGCGGCGCCGAGATTCCACCTGCGTCACGCGCGACCTTCATCGTTGATATTCGTCAATGCTGACGGGGCGGACGGCGCCCCGTCAGCATTGTCACGCCACGGCTGTCGGACCTTCCTTCGTCTTCGATCTCCGGACCGTCACGGTCACCGCTTCGAGTTTGAAGCGGGAGATATTCACTTCTCGCGATTTTGCGATAGCGGCGGCCGGCGGGCGGAGCGCGTTGCAGGATAGCGCGAATAGCGGATGGGCAAGCGTTCACCGGACCTTATGCATTCGTCGGCAGCGCGCGGACTCAGGAACGCCGATCCCGCAGGCCAACGAAGTTTTGGAATCGCAGCTGAGTACATTCCGAGTCTGTCGCTTCGGAGTCGAAACTGGCTAACGTCCCGGAAGCGCCGGGCAACCCTGAAAGTAATGCGTTTGGGGATTTCCCCGCTTCATCTCTAACCCGAAGACGCGCCTCCCAAAGGTTGCGCAGCGGGATGGTTTTTAAGGAGGATCAAATGGAAAAAGTTGGCTCAGTCGTCGCCGTCTATGGAGATCACAATTCAGCCGAGGCGGCCGTGAAAAAGTTGATCTCGTCGGGCTTCGAGATGAAAGATCTCAGCGTTGTCGGAAAGGGATACCATCGGGACGAAAAAGTCGTCGGCTTTTACAACATGGGAGACAGGGTGAAGTTTTGGGGCACGCGGGGCGCATTCTGGGGCGGCTTTTGGGGCCTCTTTCTTGGCGGCTTGTTCATGACCATCCCCTTAGTAGGTCACGTCGTGGTGCTAGGTTATCTGGCTACCGTAGCGCTCGCCGGCATCGAGAACGCTGTCGTGGTTGGGGGCCTCAGCGCGCTTGGCGCCGCGCTCTACAGTCTTGGCATTCCCAAGGATAGCGTGCTCGCCTACGAGACCGCCATTACGGCTGATGACTTTCTGGTGATGGCGCGCGGCTCAGCGGACGAATTGGCGCGGGCCAAGACGACACTCGCCGCGACCAACCCGTCTCGTCTTGATGTGCATGAAGGCCTGGACACGGCGAAAGCGTCGGAAACTCTCGTTCATGCGAATTGACGGAACCGCGCGGTCGCCTGGCTCTGAAGATATTTTGGTCAAGAGGAGCGCGGCCCGCCCTATGTGCGCGACGCGTCGCTCCCTGTTTGCCGAGCGCGTGCGGCGTACTGATGGGCTCGTGTCGATCCGTGCTGTTCGGCTTTTCTCTAACCGCCTTGGAGCGGGCGGCCCCCCGATATCGAAGCAGCGCTCTCGCATGGGATCAGGTTAGGTAGTTTCCGAGGCTGTTTTCGCTAAGCTGCCTGGGCCACTGTTGCGCTGGCCGGCTGGCGCCAGCGTCAAGCGAAGCCGCGTCGATTTTTCGCGGACAGGGGCGCCACGAAGGTCGCGAGGCGAAGGACCACGGCAGCGTCCGCTTCGAGGAGAGCTCGATCCGGCTGGACACGGCGGCAAAGGCCATGCGCACGAAGACAACCGTCCCGCGCCGCGAACGTAAATCGACTCGTGGCAAAGGTAGAAGGAACTTCGTTCATGAAAGCTCATGAGGATCAGCCTAAGTCTCCCGGAGCCAAAGCTGATTCGGAGTCTGATGCGAAGGACAATCTGCAAACCCTGCCTCTCCCGGAGGTCGAGAAAAAATTGGGCTCGTCGCCCGATGGCCTGACGCAGGCGGAGGCGTCGAAGCGCCTGAAGCAGTACGGGCCGAACGAGATTGAGGAAAAGAAGACCAATGCGCTTCTGAAGTTGCTCGGCTATTTCTGGGGCCCCATCCCGTGGATGATCGAAGTGGCGGTCGTCCTGTCAGGCATTGTCGGGCATTGGCCCGATTTCTTCATCATTCTGCTGTTGTTGGTAGCCAACGCGACGGTCGGTTTCTGGGAAGAACGCCAGGCGGGTAACGCGATCGATGCGCTTAAGGCGAGGTTGGCGATCAAGGCCCGGGTGAAACGCGACGGCAAGTGGGTTACGCCGCCGGCGCGGGAATTGGCGCCGGGCGACGCCATTCGCTTACGCCTGGGCGACATCGTCCCGGCCGACGCGCGGTTGCTGGACGGCGACGAGATATCCGTGGACCAGTCGGCGCTGACCGGGGAGTCCCTGCCCGCCACGCGCAAATCCGGCGACGCTGTCTTCTCCGGATCGATCATCCGCCGCGGCGAGATTGGCGCGCTGGTCTATGCGACGGGCGAAAAAACCTATTTCGGCAAGACCGCAGAATTGGTGCAGACCGCGGTCACCGTCAGCCATTTCCAGATAGCCGTGCTGAAGATCGGCAACTACCTGATCATGCTGGCGGTGGCCATGGTGGCGGTGATCATCGGACTTGGCGTCTATCGCGGCAATCCGATCCTCACCGTGTTGCAGTTCGCCCTCGTGCTGACGGTGGCGGCGATCCCAGTGGCGATGCCAACCGTGCTGTCGGTGACGATGGCGGTTGGCGCCCGCCTGCTCGCCAAGAAGCAAGCGATCGTGAGCAAGCTGGTCGCCATCGAGGAACTGGCCGGCGTGGACGTGCTGTGCGCCGACAAGACGGGAACCCTGACCCAGAACAAGCTGACGCTTGGCGATCCGTTCTGCCTGGACAAGATCACACCCGACCAGGTCATCCTCGCCGGCGCGCTGGCCTCGCGGGCCGAGAACGACGACACGATCGATCTGGCCGTCCTGGGCGGCCTGAAGGACAAGCAGGCGCTGAAGCCCTATCAGGTCACACATTTCACGCCGTTCGATCCCGTGCACAAGCGGACCGAGGCCACGGTCAAGGGCGCGGACGGAAAGACGTTCAAAGTGACCAAAGGCGCGCCTCAGGTCATTCAGGAGCTATCGGCCAACGCCGCAGCCGTGAAAGCCACCGTCGACAAGGCGGTCGACGACTTCGCCGCGCGCGGCTTTCGCGCTCTCGGTGTGGCCCGGGCGGATGGCGACGGGAAATGGCGGCTTCTTGGCGTACTGCCGCTGTTCGATCCGCCGCGTGAAGACGCCAAATCCACTATCGCGACCGCGGCCCAGATGGGCGTGAAGATCAAGATGGTGACAGGCGACGCCCTGGCGATCGCCCGGGAGATGGCCAAAACGTTGGGGATGGGTGCGAACATTCTCGACGGCGGCGCGCTCGGCGACTCCAAGACAAAGGAAACCGCGGCGATGACCAAGTCCATCGAGGATGCCGACGGTTTCGCCCAGGTATTTCCAGAACACAAATTCCACATCGTCGACGTGCTGCAGAAGCACGGCCACATCGTCGGCATGACCGGCGACGGGGTGAATGACGCCCCCGCGCTAAAGAAGGCCGACTGCGGCTTCGCTGTTTCCGGCGCGACGGACGCCGCGCGCGCGGCAGCCTCTATCGTGCTGGTGGCGCCCGGGTTGTCGGTGATCATCGATGCGATCAAGGAAAGCCGGAAGATTTTCCAGCGGATGAACAGCTATGCGATGTACCGCATCGCCGAGACGCTGCGCGTCCTTCTGTTCATGACGCTGGCGATCGTCATCTTCAACTTCTATCCGCTGACGGCGATTATGATCGTCATGCTGGCGTTGCTCAACGATGGCGCGATCCTGTCCATCGCCTATGACAATGTCGCCTACAGGAACCAGCCCGAAGCATGGAACATGCGCCTGGTTCTTGGAATCGCCACGGTGCTGGGCCTCGTCGGCCCGATCGCCGCGTTTGGGCTGTTTTACCTTGGCGACCGCATTTTTCATCTCGGCCATCCGGAACTCCAAACGATGATGTACCTCATGCTGTCGGTTGCCGGGCATTTGACGATCTTCCAGACCCGTACGCGCGGCCCGTGGTGGTCCACACGCCCGGCGTGGATACTGTTGGCGGCGGTATTCGGCACTCAGGCCGCGGCGACGCTTATTTCGGTTTATGGGGCCTGGCTCGTGACGCCGCTTGGCTGGAAGTATGCGGGTATCGTTTGGGGCTATGCCCTCGCCTGGTTCCTTGTGACCGATCCGGTGAAGCTGCTCGCCTACAAAGTTCTCGATACTGTCAAAGCCGATTCCGCGCCCAAACCTGACGCCGAGGCGGAAACAAAGCCCGCAGCCAAGGGCGAGACCGAGCCTGAGCCCAAAGCGGAGGCAAAGCCCGCAACTAAAGCTGAGGCCAAACCTGACCCCGGAGCCGACAACGCTAAGCCCGGTCCCCGGCCCGACGCCAAGAGCGCGCCCAAAGCCGAAGCCAACGCAGGTCCGCCGGCCTCCAAGCCGGACGCCAAGGCCGACGACGCCAAGCCGGACGCCAAGGCCGGACCCAAGCTTGAAGCCAAAGCCGCGCCCCAGCCTGAAGCCAAGGCAGCGTCCAAGCCGGACGCCAAGGCAGCGCCCCAGCCTGAAGCCAAGGTTGAACCCAAACCCGAAACCGAGCCTAAATCTGAAGCCAAAGCCGGCGTCGCGACGCTGCTCGACACGTCGCTCGGCGACCTCCTTCTGGCCGGCCTCGTCAAAGACCCGGAGGATGCCGGACGCATCATAGCGGCGGCCATCACCCAGGCTGAGGCGCCCAGCGCGACGCCGAAGAAGCGTGAAACCAGGGCCGAGCCTAAGGCTGAAACCGAAGCCGAGGCCGCGCCGGGGGCCAAAGCGAAGGCGCCGCCTGATCCGACTCCGTCGGCCACCAAGTGAGCCGACGGACGACACGAACCGCAACAACCGCCGGAAGGCCTGACATGAAAATTGACTGCAAGGACTTTCGCGTGCGGGAAGGCGATAAGGTCCATCTCGAGAAGTGGCCGACGAAGGTCGATCCTGTATACAAGTCGAAGCATCATTATAAAAAACTTCTGGATGATCACGTTGGGCAATTGAGCAAAATGCAGAGGATGCACTATGCATCCGACCGATATGCCCTCCTGCTGATCTTTCAGGCGATGGACGCCGCAGGGAAGGACGGCGCCATCAGGCACGTGATGTCCGGGGTCAACCCGCAAGGCTGCCAAGTGTTCAGCTTCAAGCATCCCAGCGCCACCGAGTTGCAACACGATTTTCTCTGGCGCACCACCCGCGACCTGCCGGAGCGCGGGCGAATCGGCATCTTCAACCGGTCCTATTACGAGGAGGTGCTGATCGCCCGCGTGCATCCCGAGATTCTCCGCGGCGAGGGGCTCCCGGACGCCCTGCTCGTCGAGAAGGCGGTGTGGCGCGACCGCTATCGCTCGATCGTCGATTTAGAGCGGCACCTCCACGCCAACGGAACCCGTATCGTCAAGTTCTTCCTCCACCTCTCGAAGGAGGAGCAGCGCAAACGCTTTCTCAAACGTATCGACGACCCCGAGAAAAACTGGAAATTCAGCGACGCAGATGTGAAGGAGCGCGAATTCTGGGGCGACTACGCGAAGGCCTTCGAGGAATGCCTTAGCGCCACCAGCACAAACGACGTGCCCTGGTATGTCGTTCCCGCCGACGACAAGGAGAACGCCCGGCTGATCGTTTCCCAAATCATCCTCGATACATTCGAAGGACTCAAACTCGCCTATCCCAAAACGAGCTCAACGCGCGAGCAGGAATTACAGTTGTTCCGCAAGCAGCTCGCGCATTGAGCCCAATAGCGCGACGGCTCATGGACGATGACAACCGCCCGGCCGGAGGGAAACGCGGGGCCGAGATTACCCTCGAGAAAGGATCTGTCGCCGACTCGAGACGAGAAATCGGCCGCCACTGGTTTGACCGCGATGAGACCGCGCACGACGCGCTTTCGCCAGGGCGTTGGTGTCATCTGGTCCTGCAAGAAAGGTCGCGGCAACGGTGGACCGCTTCGTTGTCGTGGCGGCTTCAGGGCCATTGGCTCTCATGGCTCTCGGGAGTGCTAGCTTGACCATTTCCCCCTTTCGGGTGTTCCGCCGGACGAGGCGGAAGCCGCCAGAGCCGCCTATCCGCGCCGAGCTTTTCAGCGTCGAGCGTCTTGAGCAGCACGCGGAGAGTCTGGCCGCGGCGCAGCGCATCACACTTAACCCGAGACGGAGCCGTCCGCTCGCCAAGCGGCTCTACGACAACACCGAAATCCTGACCGAAGCGTATCGCACCGTCGTCCGCGCAAGTTCCGCGCGTCAGCCAATCACGCCGGCGGCAGAATGGCTGCTGGACAATTTCCATATCGTCGATGAGCAGATTCGGGAGATCAAGGACGACCTGCCGCCTGGCTTCTACCGCAGACTGCCGAAATTGGCGGAGGGGCCATTGCAGGGCTATCCGCGCGTGTTCGGCGTCGCTTGGGCAGTCATCGCCCACACCGACAGCGCGTTCGACGCGGAAAGGCTGACTCGCTTCGTCGAGGCTTATCAGCGGGTCCAACCCCTGACCATCGGGGAATTATGGGCGCTCGCGATCACCCTGCGCATCACGCTGGTCGAGAATCTCCGCCGTCTGGCCGAGGCGATCATGGCCCAGCAATCGGCAAGCCTTTTGGCCGATACGCTCGCAGACCAGATCCTGGGCGCGGCCAAGGGAGATCCCAAAACGGCTTCCAACATTCTGCGCAGCCTGGATCATTCGCCATGGTCGACCGCATTCGCCGTCGAGCTCGCCCAGCGTTTGCGTGACCATGATCCCAATAGCACACCGGCGCTGCGCTGGCTGAACGCCAAATTGGAGGCAGAGCGGACGACCACCGACGAACTCGTTTACGAGGAGTTTCAGCGCCAGAGCGCAATCGACGTGACGGTTCGCAACGTGATCACGAGCATGCGCCTCGTCTCGATGATCAATTGGGCGGAGTTCTTCGAAAGCGTCAACCCGATCGACGCGGCGTTGCGCGGCGCCAGCGACTTCGGAGCGATGGATTTTCCGACGCGCGATCTTTACCGGCGCGCCATCGAGGAACTTGCGCGGGAGTCGGGCCGCGACGAAGTGGACGTCGCCGAGCGCGCAATCGCGGCCGGCAACTGCGCGACCGACCAGATGGCCGACAAGGCTCTCACCGCGAGGCGCGAAGGCGATCCCGGATATTACCTCATCGGCCGAGGCCGCAACGGTTTCGAGAAGAAACTTGGCTGCCGCGTGCCGCTCAAGACGCGGCTCTTCCAAATCAGCGCCAGTCTCGGCGTGATGGGTTACGTGGGCATAATCGCGATCGTCACGGCAATCGTTCTTGGGCTCGCGCTATCCGCGGCCGCCTACGTCGGGACTGGCGTTTGGCCGCTGCTTGTTCTTGCGATTGTCGGTCTCGTTCCGGCCTCGGACGTCGCGGTCGCGCTGGTGAATTGGGCAATCACCCAACAGGTCGGAGGGAAGATTCTGCCGGGACTGGAATTGCGCAACGGCGTCACGCCGGATCTGCGCACAATCATCGTGGTGCCGACATTGCTTGCCCGCGTAGCGGAAATCCAGGATCAGATCGAGCGGCTCGAGGTCCATCACCTCTCCAATCCGGACGATAATTTTACCTTCGCGCTGATCACCGACTGGCGCGATTCCCCGACCGAGCACGACGCCAACGACGATAGTCTTCTGGCGGAAGCTGCTGCCGGCGTCGCGCGGCTAAACGCGCGCTATGGTCCGACCGGGAACGGCGCGCGCTTCTTCCTTCTTCATCGCCGGCGGATCTGGAACGAGGGAGAGGGAGCGTGGATCGGGTGGGAGCGCAAACGCGGCAAGCTGAACGAACTCAACCGCCTGCTTCGCGGCGCCACTGATACGACATTCATGCCAATCGATGGCCTTGTTCCCTCGCTTCCGTCCGGCATTCGTTTTGTCATCACGCTGGACGCCGACACGCGTCTGCCGATCGGGGTCGCCAGGCGGTTGGTTGGAAAGATGGCGCATCCCCTCAACCAGCCGTACTTCGATCCTCACGCCGGTTTGGTGGTGTTGGGCCACGGAATGCTTCAGCCCCGGGTAACGCCATCGTTGCCCATGGGTAGCCAAGGATCCCTGTTTCAGCGCGCGTTTTCCGGCCCCAATGGGCTCGATCCCTACGCGCTCGCGGTTTCCGACGTCTATCAGGACCTGTTCGAAGAGGGTTCGTATTGCGGCAAGGGGATCTACGAAGTCGACAGTTTCGAGGCCGCGCTCGAACGGCAGATTCCGGAAAACTCCGTCCTTAGCCACGATCTGCTGGAGGGCATTCTCGCGCGCTCGGGCCTCGCGTCCGACATTGAGGTGGTCGAGGAATTTCCCTCGCGTTACGCCGTCGCGGCCGCGCGGCAGCATCGCTGGGTCCGGGGCGACTGGCAGCTGTTGCCGTGGATCTTCGACTTTCGCAGCAAGTCCAGCGACGGCTCCAGGAAAACCGCGATCCCGCTGATGGGGCGCTGGAAGCTGCTCGATAATCTGCGCCGATCGCTCTCCGCGCCCGCGGCCCTTCTCGCCTTTTTGATCGGGTGGCTGCAGCCGATGCCGGTCGCCTTGATTTGGACGGCGTATATACTTTTGACCATCGCGCTGCCCCCTTTGATGCCGGCGATCGCTGGCGTTGTTCCGCGCCGTGCAGGCGTTTCCCTGCGCAATCATCTACGCACGCTGCGCGGCGATTTTGCCCTGGGTCTTCTGCAGAGCGCGTTTCTCATCACCTTTCTCGCGCATCAGGCCTGGTTAATGGTCGATGCGGTCGTGCGCACGTTGTTCCGTCTGTTTGTTCGCCGGCGCCACTTGCTCGAATGGGTAACCGCGGCGCAGATCGGGGACGATTTCACGATCGACCACCGCGGACTTGCCTCGCAGATGACGGCGAGCCTGGTGTGCGCCGGTCTTGTCGCGGTCCTGCTTTATTTCTTGGAGCAACGAAGCTGGATCATCGCGGCGCCATTCATGGCTTTGTGGGTGCTGTCGCCCTTCGTCGCGCGTTGGGCGAGCCTGCCGCCGCGCGCGGCCGGTCACTTGTCGGTCGCGCCGGCCGACGCCTTGGCGCTGAGGCTCATCGCGCGCCGCACTTGGCGCTTCTTCGAGAAATTCGTCACCGCGGAAGACAACATGCTTCCGCCCGACAATTTTCAGGAGGACCCGGAGCCAGTCATCGCGCACCGCACCTCGCCGACCAATATGGGACTTTACCTGCTATCCGTCGTCGCGGCGCACGACTTCGGCTGGCTTGGAACACTGGAAACATTGGAACGGCTCGAGGGTACGTTCGCCTCGATGAAAAAGCTGGAGCGATTCCGAGGTCACTTTTACAATTGGTACGATACGAGCGACCTGAGCGCGTTGGAGCCGAAATATATCTCCTCGGTGGATAGCGGCAATCTCGCCGGTCATCTCATCGCACTGGGCAATGCCTGCCATGAGATATCCACCCGCCCGATCGGCAATCAAAATTGGATATCGGGACTCCAAGACGCCATCGCGCTGATCCGCGACGCCGCAAGTCCGCGGTCCCAGGAGCGGCCGCCGCCGAGCGCTGCGCATACAAAGTTGAACGAGGCCGTCGACGCCTTCGCCGCTACCCTTCAAATTGCTCCACTAACGCCAGCGCGCATTCATCAGCGGCTGTCAGACATGACGCAGATGGCTGACACGCTTGTGACCCGCGCGCGCGCCTGGTCGCTCGAATCCGATAGCGCGGCCGAGACGGAGATCACCGTGTGGGCCGAGGCCGTGCGTACGGCCGTCCTCGGCCATCGGCAGGACATCGATCTTCTGATGCCATGGGCGAGCCTGCTCACGCCAGAAATCCTGGCCGACGACGAAGCCGCCAAACTTCTGGACACAGCGCCCGCGTTGGCCGCGCTCCCAAAATACTGCGAAGCGGCGGCGCGCAAGCTCGCCAGCCGCCAGTTCGGTGGAACGCAAATAGACCGTGAACACCTGATGAAGGCGCTGGAAAATTCGGCCGGCGCCGCTCAATCGGTCACGAATTCGACTCGCGGCGATAGCCGATCTCGCCAAGACAATGTTCAACGTCATGGAATTTGGCTTTCTGTTCGATCCTGACCGCCAACTCCTGTCCATCGGTTACCGCGACAGCGACGGCGCTCTCGATTCCAATTTCTATGATCTTCTGGCTTCAGAAGCACGGCTTGCGAGTTTCATCGCCATCGCGAAGGGCGATTTGCCGGCCAAGCACTGGTTCAGGCTGGGACGCACCTTGACGCCCATTGAAGGCGGATCGGGTCTGATCTCATGGTCCGGTTCGATGTTTGAGTATCTGATGCCTTCGCTGGTGATGCGAGCGCCAGCCGGCAGCCTGCTCGCGCAGACCAACCGGCTCGTCGTGTCGCGGCAAGAGAAATACGGCGCCGAACTCGGCGTCCCGTGGGGGATGTCGGAATCCGAATACAACGTTCGCGACATCGAGCAAACGTACCAGTATTCAAGTTTCGGCGTTCCCGATTTGGGTTACAAGCGCGGCCTCAGCAAAAGCGTCGTCATTGCGCCCTATGCAAGCGGGTTGGCGTGCATGGTCGATCCCGCCGCGGCGGCCCGCAATTATGAGCGCATGGCCGGCATTGGGGCCCGCGGCGTCTACGGGTGGTATGAGGCGCTGGACTACACTCAGAGCCGCCTGCCGGAAGGTTCAAAGGTCGCTGTCATCCGCGCCTACATGGCCCACCATCAGGCAATGACCATCGTCGGCATCGCGAACGCCCTTCAGGAGGGCCGGATGCGCGCGCGGTTTCACTCCGAACCGATCGTGCGAGCGGCGGAACTTCTGCTGCAGGAGCGTATGCCGCGAGATGTCGCCGTCGCGAGGGCCCCATCGGAAGAGGCGGGCGCGGCAGCGCAGAGCGCCGGCCTGGTTCCTGACGCACAGCGTCATTATGCCTCAGCGCATTCGCGCGTGCCGCGCACGCATCTTTTGTCGAATGGCCGCTTTTCGACGATGATCACGACGGCAGGATCGGGATACAGCCGGTGGCACGATGTCGCGATCACACGCTGGCGCGAGGACGCCACCTGCGACGGTTGGGGCGCCTATATCTTCCTGCGCGACCTGCAGAGCGGCGAAACCTGGTCTGCGGGCTATCAGCCGAGCGCAGTCGAGCCCGACGGTTATGACGTGACGTTTTCGGAAGACCGCGCCGAGATTATCCGGCGCGACGCCAGTGTCACGACGACGCTCGAGGTCATCGTCTCGCCCGAAGTCGACGCTGAAGTTCGCCGTGTTTCGATCACAAACGATGGAACCCAAACACGGCAGATCGAAGTCACCTCCTATGCCGAAATCGCCCTTGCACGACAGCCCGACGATGTGGCGCACCCGGCGTTCGCGGCGCTTTTCGTGGAGACTGAGTATGCGCCCCATCTCGGCGCGCTCCTCGCCACGCGCCGGCGGCGCTCTGAGGGCGATCCGCTCGTATGGGCCGCACATTTGGCCGTGGTCGAGAGCGAGACTTCCGGAGACGGACAATTCGAAACTGATCGCGCGCGCTTTCTTGGGCGCGGGCGGACCATTCGCTCTCCCGCCGCCATCGTCGATGGCTGGCCACTTTCCAATACAGCGGGTCCCGTGCTCGATCCCATATTCAGCCTGCGCCGGCACGTGCGTATTCCGCGCGGAGCGACTGCGCGGATCGCGTTCTGGACGTTGGCCGCCTCATCGCGCGACGAATTGCTCGATCTCGCCGACAAGCATCATGAGCCAACGGCGTTCGAGCGGGCCAAGACGCTTGCCTGGACGCAGGCGCAGATGCAGCTTCACCACCTCGGCGTCGACTTTGACGAAGCGCATCTTTTCCAGCGCCTCGCCAATCATATTCTTTATTCCGATCCTACGCTGCGGCCGCCTTCCGACGCTCTCAAGCGCGGCGCGGGCAAAGCCTCGACGCTCTGGGCGCGCGGAATTTCGGGCGATCTGCCGGTCGTGCTGGTCTCGGTCGAAGACGACCGCCACCTCGAACTCGTCCGCCAGCTTTTGCGCGCTCACGAGTATTGGCGGTTGAAACGGCTGGCGGTCGATCTAGTGATTCTCAACCAGCGCGCTGGGTCCTATATTCACGACTTCCAGACTTCGCTTGACGCGCTGGTGCGGATGAACCAATCGATGCCGGCGATACCGGGCGGCGATCCGCGCGGAGCAGTGTTCGTCCTTCGCGCCGACCTCATATCCAACGAAGTTCGCGGTCTGCTTCACGCCTGCGCCCGCGCGGCGCTTCATGGCGATCGCGGTTCTCTGGCCGACCAGATCAAGCGCGCTCACTATTACAAGCCCGCCGCCCTGCTCCGGCCGGGCGCACGCCACAGGCCGCGGCCCCCGAAATGCGATTGCCGCGCCCGAAAATGGAGTTTTTCAACGGGCTTGGCGGCTTCACGAATGGCGGGCGTGAATACATCACGTTTCTCAAAGGCAACGACCGCACGCCGGCGCCATGGTTGAACATCGTCACCAATCCGTCATTCGGCTTCCAGGTCTCGACCGACGGCAGCGGCTTCACCTGGTCGGTGAACAGTCAGCAGAATCAGCTCACCCCATGGTCGAACGATCCCGTCTGCGATGCCCCCGGCGAGGCGATCTATATACGCGACGAGAATACCGGCGAAGTGTGGGGGCCGACCGCGCTGCCCATACGCGAAAAGACCACATCCTACTCCGTGCGGCATGGGCAGGGTTACAGTCGATCTGGCCATGACCCGCACGGTATTTCACTCGAGCTTCTCCAATACGTGCCGGTTGACGATTTTAATCAAGATTTCCCGGCTGAAGATCGCAAATCTTTCGGGACGCAGGCGGCATCTTTCGATCACGGCCTATGTGGAATGGGTTCTGGGCGACAGAATGGTCGGTGAGCGCGCCTTTCATCGTGACCGAGATCGATTTTAACACAGGCGCGATCTTCGCGCGAAATCCGTGGAACGAGCAATTTGGCGAGCACGTGGCGTTTGCGGACCTCAACGGCCGGCAAACGGCGTGGACTTGCGACCGGACAGA
>CAWASR010000020.1:0-60867 GCA_963784805.1 uncultured Alphaproteobacteria bacterium | reverse complement strand
GGCTGGGGGACCTGGATTCGAACCAAGATTGACGGAGTCAGAGTCCGCAGTTCTACCGTTGAACTATCCCCCAACGGATCGCCCGCCGAGCCCTAAAGCGCGCGGGAGCGATGGCGGGGTCAATAGCGAAGCTCAGGCGTCGGCGCAACCGATTCCGCGCCGCCGCCGCCGCCCGCCGTTACACATGCTCCACCGCCACCACGCCGGGCGCGGCTTTGAGCGCGCCGGCGATCGCGGCGTTGACGGCGTAGCGGCCGGGCAGGCGGATCTCGACCTCGCCTTCCCGCGGCCCCAGGATCACGACCAGCGACACCTCGCCCTCGCCGGGCGCCTTCAGGCGCAGCGCGATCGATTCCAGCGGCGCCTCGTCGCGCACGAACACGCGCAGGCCCTTATGAACCTTGGCCGCGGCGTCGTTGAGGCGCTCGACCGCGACGATGCGCGCGCGCACGTCCTCGCCCTCGACATTGGCCTGCAGCGTCACCAGCACGTCCGAGCCTTTCTCCAGCAGGTCGCGGAACTGGTTGAGCGCCTCCTGGAACAGGATCGCCTCGTATTGGCCCGAAGGGTCGGAGAGCTGGACCACGCCGAGCTTGCCGCCGTTGCGGGTCCGGCGCTCAGTGCGGTCGATGACGCTGGCGCCGAGCCGCGCGGTCGAGGCGCCGCCGCGAACGGCGCGGGCGAAGTCGGCCCAGCGGGTCGCCCGCAGCCGCTTGAGCGCGGCGTCATAGGCTTCCAGCGGATGGCCGGACAGGAAGAACCCGACCGCCTCGAATTCGCGCCGCAGCCGCTCCGCCTCGCTCCAGGCCGGCGCGCGCGTCCGCAGCGGCGCCGCCTCCGCATCCCCGAACAGGGCGTTCTGGCCCGAAGCCTTCTCGAACGCGCTGTGGTTCGCGATTCCCAGCATCGGCTCGATCGAGGCGAACGCGGTCGCGCGGTCGCTTTCCAGCGTGTCGAACGCGCCGGCGGCGGCCAGACTTTCGAGCGCCTTCTTGTTGACATGGCGCGGATCGAGGCGCGCCGCGCAATCGCTCAGGGAGGCGAAGGCGCGGCCGCCGCGCGCCTCGACCAGCGCCTCGGCCTGGGCGTCGCCGACGCCCTTGACCGCGCCGAGCGCGTAATGAATCGTCGGCGCGCCGTCGGCGCCCAAGCGCACGTCGAAATCGACCTGCGATTCGTTGACCGAGGGCGGGGCGACCGTGATGCCGAGCCTTTGCGCCTCGGCGCGGAACTCGGCGAGCTTGTCGGTATTGCCCTTGTCGAGCGTCATCGAGGCGGCGAGGAATTCCGCCGGATGGTTGGCCTTGAACCAGCCGGTCCAGTAGGCGATCAGCGCATAGGCCGCGGCGTGGCTCTTGTTGAAGCCGTAGTCGGCGAACTTGGCCAAGAGATCGAAAATCTCGTCCGCCTTGGCCCGCGTCAGTCCGCGGCTCACCGCGCCCTCGACGAAACGGGCGCGCTGGGCGTCCATCTCCTTCTTGATCTTCTTGCCCATCGCGCGGCGCAGCATGTCGGCCTCGCCGAGCGAATAGCCGGAGAGCGCCTGCGCGATCTGCATCACCTGTTCCTGATAGATGATGACCCCGAACGTCTCGCGCAGGATCGGCTCGATCATCGGGTGGATATAGTCGGGCTTCTCGTGGCCGAGTTTGCAGGCGCAATAGGTGGGGATGTTGGCCATCGGGCCCGGACGGTAGAGCGCGACCAGCGCGATCAGGTCCTCGAACCGGTCGGCGCGCATCTCGGTGAGCGCCTTGCGCATGCCGCCGCTTTCCACCTGGAACACGCCGACCGTCTCGCCGCGTCCCAGCATCGCGAAGGTCTTGGCGTCGTCGAGCGGGATCTGGCTCAGGTCGACCGCCACGCCCCGCCGCGCGATCAGGGTGACGGCGCGCTGCAGGACCGTCAGCGTCTTCAAGCCCAGAAAATCGAACTTCACCAGGCCGGCCGGCTCGACCCATTTCATGTTGAACTGCGTCGCCGGCATCGCCGACTTGGGATCGCGATAGAGGGGCGCGAGTTCGGTCAGGGGGCGCTCGCCGATGACGACGCCGGCCGCGTGGGTCGAGGCGTTGGAATAAAGCCCTTCGAGCCGCCCGGCGATGGCCAGCATTTCGGCCACCTTGGGATCGGCTGTCGCCGCCTCCTGGAGCCGGGGCTCGTCCGCCACCGCCTGTTTCAGACTGACCGGATGGGCCGGGTTCTGCGGGACCAGCTTGGCCAGCTTGTCGACCTGGCCCAGCGGCATTTCCAGCACCCGCCCGACATTGCGCATGACGCCGCGGGCCAAGAACGAGCCGAAGGTGATGATCTGCGCCACCCGGTCGACGCCATAGCGCTGCCGCACATAGGCGATCACCTCGTCGCGCCGGTCCTGACAGAAGTCGATGTCGAAATCCGGCATCGACACCCGCTCGGGGTTCAAAAAGCGCTCGAACAGGAGTCCGAAGCGCATCGGGTCGAGATCGGTGATGGTGAGCGCCCAGGCGGCAAGCGAGCCCGCGCCCGAGCCGCGGCCCGGTCCGACCGGAATCCCCTGCGCCTTCGCCCATTTGATGAAATCGGCGACGATGAGGAAATAGCCGGGAAACTCCATCTTCACGATGACGTCGAGCTCGAAGGCGAGCCGGCTCTGGTAATCCTCGAGCGTAGCCCCGGGCGCGAGGCCGTGCGCCTCGAGCCGCGCCTTGAGGCCCTCGCTCGACTGACGGCGCAGTTCCTCGACCTCGTCGACCGAGCCGCCGCCGGCGGCGAAAAAGCGCGGCAGGATCGGCTTGCGGGTCAGCGGCCGATAGCTGCAGCGCATCGCGATCTCGACGCTGGCCTCGGTCGCCTCCGGCAAGTCCGCGAACAGCGCCGTCATCTCGGCCCGGGTCTTGAACCGGTGCTCCGGCGACAGCCGGCGGCGCTCGGAAGCGGAGACCAGCGCGCCTTCGGCGACGCACAGCAGCGCGTCGTGCGCCTGATAGTCGGAGCGTGCGGCGAAATAGGGCTCGTTGGTCGCCGCCAGCGGCGCCCCGAGACGGTCGGCCAGATCGATGAGCTGAGGCTCGATCGCCCGCTCCGCCTCGAGATCGTGACGCTGAAGCTCGACATAGAGCCTGGAATCGAAAACCTCGATCAGGCGTTTGAGCCGGCTCTGGGCGAGGTCCGGCATTTCGGCCTTGAGCGCGCGGTCGACCGGCCCGCTCGGGCCGCCGGTCAGCGCGATCAGGCCCTCGCTGGCCTGAAGCGCGCCGAACGGGATATGCGGCTCGTCGCCGTCCCTCGGATCGAGCCACAGGCTGGAGACGAGGCGCATCAGATTGCGGTAGCCGGCCTCGTTCTGCGCGATCAGCACGATCGGGGCGCGCGCGAGCCTGTGCTCGCCGAGGCGCGAGGCGAGGGGCGGGGCGTCGGCGAAGTCGATCATCGCCTGCGCGCCGATGATCGGCTGCACGCCGGCCTTGGCGAGCTTCTCGGAGAACTCGAGCGCGCCGAACAGATTGTTGGTGTCGGCGATCCCCAGCGCCGGCATGTCGTCGGCCTTGGCGAGCTTGGCCAGGGTCTCGATCGTCAGCGCCCCCTCGCGCAAGGAATAGGCGCTGTGGACATGCAGATGCACAAAGCCGACCGCTTTGAGGATGGATGATTCCATGGCCGCGATTGTCGCAAAGCGAGCGGCCGGCGTCGAGCGGGGCAGGCGAGGGGCTGTGGATGGAGGGGCGATTGTGTCGGAACCGGTCGACGAGGATTTCTGGCCGGAGCGACGGCGCGTTCCCTGCTCCCGTTCACGGGAGAAGGGCAGGGGATGAGGGCGCGCGCCTTCTCTTCCCTTACGATCACAACCAAGGCTGGACCAGCGCCTTCGACCGACTGCATGATCTGCTGGAGAGACTGGAGAAACGCTATGACGAAAGACGAAGCGGAAATCCGCGCAATCCTGGCCGATTACGTCAAGGCGCTTCACGCCAGGAGCGCTGAGCTTCTGTTCGCGCACAACAGCGCGGACTTCTTCGCCTTCGATCTCGCGCCGCCCCTGCAGAACAAAGGCGCCTCGCCAAATGCGCGGCAGGATGTCGAAGCCTGGTTCGCGACCTGGAAAGGTCCGATCGGCTGGGAAGACCGCGAACTTGCGGTGACGGCCGGCGACACTGTCGCCTTCTCCACCGCGCTGTCCCACATGACGGGCGTGAAGGCCGACGGCGAGGAAGTCTCGCTCTGGGTCCGCAGCACCAATTGTTTTCGCAAGGACGACGGCGCATGGAAGATCGTCCACGCGCATAGTTCCGTGCCCTTCGCAATGGACGGCAGCCTCAAGGCCTGCGTCGACCTCGAGCCCTGAAGAGGAGATCCCCGATGGCCGAAATCATGGCGAGCCGGGCCACCGCCCAGATCGACGGCGATTTCGTCGTGTTCCTGATCGGGATGCGGGTCAACAAGCCGTGGAAGGTCCATCAGTGGCTGCCGATGATCAGGGCCATGCCGAGAATGCTGAAGGAATTGGAGAATGCGCCGCCCGAGGTCGGGTTTCTCGGACACAATGGCCTGGGTCTGGGCTCGACGACCCAATATTGGCGAAGCTTCGATCACCTGGAGGCTTACGCGCGCGCCAGGGACAGGCGTCACTGGCCGGCCTGGGTCGAGTTCAACCGCCGGATGAAGAACGCGCGCGGCGACGTCGGCATCTGGCACGAGACCTATCGCGTGCGGGCCGGCGAGTACGAGACTCTCTATAGCGGCATGCCGCTGTTCGGGCTGGCGAAAGCGGGCCGCCGCGCCGCGGTCACGGCGGAAACGGAAAGCGCGCGCGAGCGGCTTGGAGCGCGCTAGCGCGCCGCCTCAAGCGCGGGCCCCGCCAGGCCGATATTTGAACGGAAATATTTCGTCGATAATTTCCCCCGACAATCTCTTTCCCAAAATCAGAATTCGTGCTAGATTGCCTTGTCGTCTGAACCAGGCGGGTCCTCGGGCGGGGCGGACGGCGGGGAAAAAAGGCAGGCAAGAATTTTTCTATTTGGAATCGGCGACAACCCATTGAAAAGGCCCAATCCGCGGAAGAAAAGAGCTTTCCTTTCCTTCACTTTTCCTTTCTTTTCCTTCCCCCTGGGCTTTCGGAAGCTTCCACTTGATTTTCGAAAGCTTCCCTCGGCCGTATAAAGACATAATGACAGCGTATTTCTGCTGACGACGGCTCAACCCGGCGAGAAGCGCGCGTAGTCGCCGGCGTAAGCCTTGGCGAGCGGGGCCGCGTAAGTGTTGCGCTTCGAGGTCTTCAGGCCGAGCCGGACCAGGCTCTCGGCGAGGCCGACCGCGCAGGCGACGCCGTCGAGCACCGGAACTCCGGCGGCTCGCTCGAGGTCGCGCGCCAGATCCGTCATCCCGGCGCAGCCGAGCACGATCGCCTCGGCCGCGTCGTCGCTGAGCGCGCGCTCGATCTCCTTTTCGATCGTCCGGCGCGCGCCGGAGCCGGGCTTCTCGAGGTCGAGCACCGCGACATTGGCCGCGCGAACCCGGGCGCAGCGCGTCGCGAGCCCGTATTTGCCGAGATTGCGCTCGATCGGCGCGATCGAGCGGGAAAGCGTGGTGACGACGCTGAACCTGTCGGCGATCAGGCTCGCCAGATGGAACGCCGCCTCGCCGATGCCGACCACCGGCGCATTCGTCGCGCATCGCGCCGCCTCGAGCCCGGTGTCGTCGAAACAGGCGATGACGAAGGCGTCGGCGCCGGGCGCCTTGCCGATCTCGGCGAGAAGCCCGGGGACCGAGAACGCCTCGTCGAAATAGCCTTCGATGCTGGGCGGGCCGAAGTCGGGATTGACGGCGGAAACCTCGACCCCGGGGGAGGCGGCGGCCCTGGCGGCCGCGCCGATCTTGACCGTCATCGAGGCGGTGGTGTTGGGGTTGACGACGTGGATGCGCATCCGGCCCGCCCGCTAGAGATCGCCGCCGAGGTAGAGATGCTGGATCCGCTGGTCGGCGACCAGGTCGGCGGAAAGGCCGGCGAGCGCGATCGTGCCGGTTGTCAGCGCATAAGCGCGATTCGAGATCCGCAGCGCCATCCGCGAATTCTGCTCGACCAGCAGCACGCTGACCTTCTCGTCGCGGTTGATGGCGACGATCGAACGGGCGATGTCCTGCACGATCTTGGGGGCGACGCCGAGCGAAGGCTCATCCAGCAGCAGCAGCTTCGGCTTGGCCATCAGCGCGCGCGCGATCACCAGCATCTGCTGTTCGCCGCCGCTCATCGTGCCCGCCGCCTGTCCCAGGCGTTCCTTGAGGCGCGGAAAGCGGCCGAGCACGGCGTCGAGCGAGGCGCGCACGCCCGCCGCGTCGGAGCGCGCGAAAGCGCCCATCAACAGATTGTCGCGCACGCTCATATAAGGAAACACCCGCCGCCCCTCGGGAACCATCGCGATGCCTAGCTTGACGATCGCCTCCGGGCCGAGGCCGTCGATGCGCCTGCCCTCGAACGTGATCGACCCTTTGCGGATCTTGCGCATGCCGGTGATGGCGCGAAGGATCGACGACTTGCCGGCGCCGTTGGCGCCGATCAGCGCCACCGTCTCGCCCTGATTGAGAACGATCGACACGCCTTTGAGCGCGTAGACGTGGTCGTAGTAGAGCTCGACGTCGGAAAGGGACAACATTGCGGACATGGGCTAGAGCCCGATCGATTCGTCTTCGACGCCGAGATAGGCCTCGATCACCTTGTCGTTCTTCTGGATCTCCGCCGGCGTTCCCTCGGCGATCTTCACCCCGAAATTGATCACGACGATCCGGTCGGAAATCTTCATCACCGCCGCCATGTCGTGCTCGACCAGCAACAGCGTGACGCCGCGATCGCGCACCGCGCGCACCATCTCGACGGCGCGGTTGGTTTCGTCGTGGTTCATGCCCGCGAACGGTTCGTCGAGCAGGAGAACCTGCGGATCGGCGGCGAGGCCGATCGCGATCCCGAGCGCGCGCAGGTGGCCCTGCGGCAGGTTGCTGGCGATTTCGTTCTTGACCTCGCCGAGGCCGAGAAATTCCAGGATTTCGTCGCTGGAGCGGCCGAACTCGGCCTCGTCGCGCCGCGCCGCCGCGGTTCCCAGATAGAAGCCCAGCAGCGTTGCGCGCGAGCGCAGGTGATGGGCGACGATGACGCTGTCGCGGGCGGTGAGCCCCTTGAAAATCGTGGTCTCCTGAAATGTCCTGACCACGCCCTTGCGCGCCACGACATGCGGCGCGAGCCCCGAGATCACCTCGCCCTTGAACGTCACTGCGCCATGCGTCGGCTTCACGAAGGAGGAGATCAGTTTGAAAATGGTCGACTTACCCGCGCCGTTGGGTCCAATAACGGAGAGAATTTCATTCGGCTCGACGTCGAACGAAACGTCGTTGACGGCGATCAGGCCGCCGTAGCGCTTGGTCAATTCCCTGATCTGCATAATTGACGCCATCGCCTCAGCCCCCGCTCCGCGACGGCAGGCGCAGGCTCAAGAGCCCGTTTGGCAGCGCCAGAATCAGGATGATCATCACCCCCGAATAGATCAGAAGCTGATATTGCCCGGTCTGGAACAAAAGGTCCCAGCCGAAATATAGCACCAGCGTGCCGAGCATCGGGCCAAACACGTAGCCGAGGCCGCCGAGGAAGCAGTTCAGCATGAAGTTGACGCTGTCGTTGACGGTGAAGCTCGAGGGATAGATCGACTGCGCGATGGCGACGAAGATCGCGCCGCCCACGCCGCCGAAAAAAGACGAGATCGCGTAGGCGAGAACGCGCAACGCCGGCACGTTGAGCCCCATCGAGGAGGCGAGGTCCTCGTTCTGCCGCAACGCCACGAACAACTGGCCGACGCGGGAATTGACGAGCCGCCACAGGGCGGCGAAGCAGACGATCATCATCGTCACGGACAGGAAATAGAAGGCGCGGTTGCGGTCCGCAAATGTAACGAAAGCGGGCACGATCGTCAGCCCGAACAGGCGAATCGGGCCGGGCGGGGGGATGTCGGTGATGCCCTTTGCGCCGTCAGTCACCGAGAGCGCGAGCGCGGTCAGCCGCGCGACTTCCGTCAGCACCAACGTGACCATGGCGAAATAAACACCGCGCAGCCGCAGGATCGGCAACCCGATGAAGACGCTCGCGAGAGCGCAGAAGAGCCCGGCGATCGGCAGGCTGAGCCAGAAGGAGACGCCGTGGTGTGCGACGAGAATGGCGGACACGTAGCCGCCCACCAGGGCGTAAGCGCCCTGGCCGATGTTGATGCGGCCGATGTAGAAGGTCAGCCAGACGCCTCCGCTGGCGATCGCCAGCAGTGCGACGGAGCTCAGCGTGTAATAGAGGTCCGAGCGGTGGGCGGCGGCGATCGCCCATGGCGCGGCGACGAGAACAAGCAGCAGAAAGACGGCGGCCGCGGCGATCGAAGCGAGGCGCGTCATCGGCATCAACCCCACGGCTTGCCCATCAGCCCGTTGGGACGAATGGCGAGAAAGACCATCAATGCGACAAAGATGGCGAGATAGGTGATGTCGCCATAGGAATGCAGCACGGTTAGGCCGACTGACTCCAGCATGCCGAGAATGAATCCCCCGGCGATGGCGCCGCTGACGACGCCGGCGCCGCCAATCATCACCATCATAAAAGCCTTGATCGAAATCGGTCCGCCGATGCCCGAGTTGACGCCGGTGATGGTCACCAGAAGGCCACCAGCAAGTCCTGCCAGCATCGCGCCGAGAGCAAAGCCGAGCAGCGAGTAGAATTCGACCGGCACCCCCATCAACTGGGCGGCGACCCGGTCCTGGGCTAGCGCCCGCATCGCTCGCCCCGGCTTGGTGAACTGCATCATCAAAATGAAGGCGACTATGAATAGCGCGGCGAGGAACGCCACCAGAATGCGGTCCCAGGGCATGATGAGATTGTCCGAAAAGAACACGCCCATTACGATTTTGGGGACGCCGCGCTGCTTTTCACCAAACAGCAGCAAGATGGCTGCGTCGAGAAAATAGGCGACGCCGGCCGCGAGCAGCATCGTGCTTTCCTCGCGCTCGGAGCGCCTGATGACTGTCCGAAACAGGAAGCGTTCGATCAGGCCGCCGAGAATTGCCAGTGTGACTGCGGAGGCGAGAAGCGCGACAGCGAACGGCCAATGCAGCAGTCCGTAAATTTCGTAGGTGACGAATCCGCCGATCACATACATCTGTCCGTGGGCGAAATTGAGCACGTTCATCAGCGCGAAGATCAACGTCAGGCCGAGCGCGATCAGGGCGTATTGCGCGCCGAGATAGAGCCCGTTGGCGATGACCTGTTCCATGCCGGATTCATCCTTGGCGACGGGGAGGCGCCTTAGCGTCTCCCCCAATTTGGCGTGGAGCGGCCGCTGAAAGCGCTGGTCAGTCGACGTTGGCGACGAACAAAGTCTTGAACTTGCCGTCCTCGTACTCGTTGACGACCAGCGGCACGGCGAGCTGTCGCTTCTGCCCGAACGAGGTCATTCCGACGTAGTGGAGTTTCGCGTTCGGATCCTTCAGGTAGGGGTTCGGGGCGGAAAAATTATCCATCGTCTTCTTGAATTCGTCGATGTTGTCGATCGCCTTCGGATCGGCTTTCAGGGTGTCGATGATATATTGAAGCGCATAAACCTTGGTGTTCGACTTGTCGTTGTATTCGCCGAACTTCTTTTTGTATCGATCGATGAATTCTTCCATCGTCTTCGACCGGATTTCCGGCGTCGAGGCGCCGCCGACCGAGATGAAGCCATTGGCGAGATCGCCTGCGCCTTCCTCCAGCACTTTGGCGTCCTGCGCGGTCTCGGTCGAGATGATGCCTTTGTAACCGAGTTCGCGCGCCGAACGGATCAACAGCGGCGCGTTGGCGGGGGCGACGCCCGAGAGCACCAGAAGATCGGGGTGGAGCTTGACGATCGGCGTCAGCACCGGGGTGAAGTCGCGGGTGTCGTTCTCGTAGGTGTCCCTGTCCGCCACGACGTCGAGGCCCAGCGCCTTGGCGGCCGCGACGCCGCCGTCACGCTGGCTGAGCGGATCAGACTCGTTGGCGGCTACGAACGCGACCGTTTTTACCCCTTTCTGTTCCTTGAGATACTTATAGATCGCTGGGGCCGACTGATAGTTCGCGACCATGCCGAGCACCGCGTTTGAGGCCGGCTTGGTGTAAAGCGACTTTGGGAAGGCATAAGGGAAATAGATGATCCCTGCTTTTTCCGCGACGGGGCGGACCGCCGCGGCGCCGTCGTCGACATTGGGCCCTACGACATAGTGGATGCGTTCCTGCGCCATCTTCTCCATGCCGGCGATGGCGCGTTTCGGGTCCTTCTGGTCGTCGAAAGTCACGATGTCGATGTCGTAGGTCGTGTCGCCGATCTTGACCCCGCCCTTCGAATTCCACCAGTCGGCCAGCGTTTCCATCGAGCGGACGTTCGACGTGCCCCACGCGGCGGCCGGGCCGCTGGTCACGCCGACGAATCCGATTTTGAGAACCTTGTTCGCCGCTTGCGCGGGTATGACGGCGGCGGCGAAAGCGGTCGCCGACGCAAGGCCGATGAGGGCGGAGCGGAAAGAGTTTGCGCGGTTAGCCATGTACGATTTCCTCCGAGTTGCGCCGAACCATGCGCCCTGGACGGAGCGCCTGGAACGGAACCGATCAACGCCTTCCCTGACGTTGCGTCGGGCCGGAATTTTTGTCAACAATAGGCACGAATATTGTCGACAATCTGCCACAATTTGTGCAGCCGCACAAAAGACTGGCAGGACGGTGACGAATGACGCGTCAACCGGGGCCCACTATAGCGGCGCAACGATCGTTCCAAGAGTTGTGCCGCAGACGAATCGCCGCGGCTGCGGGCGAGGGTGACAAGGAAAGGCAATGGCGCTCATATCGGACCAAGTCCGAAAACCGCCTTCGGACGCCGCGATCGTCGAGCGGATCGTCGGCGCGGTCATGGAGCAGAAGCTGCCGCCGGGCGCAAAACTGTCCGAGGCCGTGCTTTGCGACATTTTCGAGTGCAGCCGCACGCAAATCCGGCGCATTCTCGTCGTGCTCTCGGAGCGCGGCGTCGTCGCGCTTCACGCCAACCGCGGCGCCTTCGTCAGCACACCCGACGCCGCCGCGGCGCGCGAGGTGTTCGAGGCGCGGCGCGCCATCGAGCGGTCGATTATGCTATCGGCCGCGACTTGCATCGACCGCGCGGCGCTGAAGGAGCTTCGCGCCAATGTCGTCGCGGGCGCGGCCGCCGAGGCGCGCGGCGACCGCAGCGAATTGATCCGGCTCTCAGGGCGGTTTCATCTTCGCATGGCGGAAGTCGCCGGCAATTCGGTGTTGACAAAGTTTCTCGAGGAACTGGTCGCGCGCACATCGCTGATCATCGCTCTCTACGGCTCGCGCGGCGACCGCTCCTGCTCGGAAGTCCAGCACAAGGACCTCATCGACGCACTCGACTCGCGCGACGGCGCTCGCGCGGCCGAGGAGATGGAGCGTCATTTGCGCCATATCGAACATACTCTCGATATCCGCGAAGTCGCGGAGCAGCCGGCCGACCTCTGGCGCGCTTTCGTCCACTAACGAGGCGCCGCTTTTCCGGCGCCGCCTCGCGAACGAACGACACGCTTGCGACTTGCGTACGGCGCCCGCGCCTCATAAAGGCTTGATAAAGGCTTGTCGCACGAAGGACGGTCCCGCCCGCGGTCGCGAGGACGAAGGGGAGGCTTGAACGATGTCGCACAGATTTCTGGTTGCGCAGGGCGGCGGACCGACCGCCGTCATTAATCAGTCGCTGGTCGGCGTGGCCCTCGAGGCGCGGCGTTTCGCGGAGGTCTCTCATGTGTACGGCGCGCTGCATGGGGTCCGGGGCATCGTCGACGACAGTCTCGTCGATCTCGGGCAGGAGACCGTCTCCAATCTCGAAAGTGTCGCGGCGACGCCGGCCGCGGCGCTCGGTTCGACGCGCGACAAGCCGGACCGCAAATATTGCCAGGAGGTCTTTAAGGTCCTCGAGGCGCATGCAATCGACACTTTTTTCTATATCGGCGGCAACGATTCCTCCGACACCGTGCGCATCGTCGCCGAAGAAGCGAAGAAGGGCGGCCATGAGCTTCGCGCGATCCACATTCCCAAGACGATCGACAACGACCTCGTCGGCTCCGACCACACGCCGGGGTACCCGTCCGCCGCGCGCTTCGTCGCCCAGGCCTTCGCGGGGGCCAATCTCGACAATCAGGCGCTGAAGGGGGTCTATTGCGCGGTGGTGATGGGCCGTCACGCCGGGTTTCTGACCGCGGCCTCGGCGCTCGCGCGCAAATATCCCGACGACGGCCCGCACCTCATCTACCTGCCCGAGCGCGAATTTATCGTCGACAAGTTTCTCGCCGACGTGAAGGGAGTTTACGAAAGGCACGGCCGATGCATCGTCGCGGTCTCGGAGGGCGTGCACGACGAGAGGGGCGCAGCGATTATCACAAGGCTCGCGGGCACGGTCGAGAAAGATGCGCACGGCAACGTGCAACTCTCCGGCACCGGCGCGTTGGCCGACCTGCTGTGCGAGGAGGTCAAGGCGAAGCTCGGCATCAAGCGCGTGCGCGGGGACACCTTCGGCTATCTGCAGCGCTCTTTCGTCGGCTGCGTGTCGAAAGTGGACCAGCGCGAGGCGCGCGAGGTCGGCGAAAAGGCGGTGCAATACGCGATGGGAGGCCACGGCGACGGCTCGGTCGCGATACGCCGCGTCGCCGATTACGCGGCAGACTATCCGCTCATTCCGCTTGAGACCGTGGCCGGAAAGACGCGGGTGATGGACGATCACTTCATTAACGCGGCCGGCAATGGCGTGACCAAGGCGTTCCACGACTATCTGCGTCCGTTGCTCGGCGCCGACATGCCCGAAGTCGCGCGGCTGCGCGCGGCGAAGGTCGAGAAGGCGGGGAGATAGGATTGGGCCTTGGCAGCAGGAATCCCGGAGCGGCTCCGAGCAAAGGCTACTGACTGCTGCCCTTGGCCGAATGCCTCTTCCCCCCCGGCGTGATCCCGAGCGCCTTCAGGGCCAGCGGTGCGGTCAGTCCTTGGACAATGACGGAAAAGGCGACCACGGCGAAGGTGGCGATGAGGATGTCGTCGCGTCGGGGCAGCGCAGCGGGCAGGGCAAGCGCCAGCGCCAGCGCCAGCGCGCCGCGCAGGCCTCCCCACCACAGGAGATGCTGCTCGTTGAGCGGCACCGCCCAGCGTGAGCGCGATAAGGCGAGGCAGACCGGATAGACGGCGGCCGCGCGGCCGAGGAGCGCGAGCGTGATCGCCAGCGCCAGCGCGTAAAACCCCTCGCGTGAAAATTCGACATTCGCCAGCGCCGACCCGATTAGTAGGAACACCAGCGAGTTGGCGAGGAAGGCGGCGAATTCCCAGAACTCGACCAGGAAGGCTCGCCCCTGGCTTGTCAGCGCCCTCCCGAGTCTCCCTTTTTCGCCCATGACCCCGAGATTGCCCATCGTCATGCCGGCGGTGACGGTCGCTAGCACGCCCGAAGCGCCGGCGCTGTCGGCGATCAGGAACGAGCTGAACGCGGCGACCACGCTCAGCGCGGTCTCGACCAGACGATCTTGAGAGCCGCCAGCGACGAAGATCGCCGCCAGGCCTACAAGGAACCCGACCACGAGGCTGCCGCCGACGATGGCGCCAAACGCGCTCGCTACGCCGAACGGGCCGCCGGAGCTCGCCGCGTCGTGCGCGGCCCAGGCCAGGATCAGCGTGAACAGGACTGCCGCCGCGCCGTCGTTGATGAGGCTCTCGGCCTCGATCAGCAGGCGCAACCGGCCCGTCACCCCCGATTCACGCAACAGCGCGATGACCGAAATCGGATCGGTCGCCGCAATCAGCGCGCCGAAGACCATAGCGGACTCGATCGTCCAGCCGAGCCAGTAGACGAGCCCGGCTGCGACGACCGCCGCGCACAGCGCCACGCCGGCTGTCGACAGCGCGAGCACCGGCAAAAGATCGCGTCTCAGCTCCCGCCAGCGCAGGTTGAGCGCCGCCTCGAACAGCAGCGGCGGCAAGATGACGTCGAAAATGAGGTCGTGGGTCAGCGCAAGACCGGTGTCGACGCGAAACGCCGCAAGCGCCGCTCCCGCGAGCACGAGACCGACTGTGTAGGGCAGGCGAAGCCGGCGCGCGGCGAGCGCGACGAGAATGGCCAGACCGAGCAGACCGAGGGCGCGAAACAACAGGGCGTGCATTGCGCCTGTTTAGCTGCGTGGCGGAAAAAACGAAACCTCGCGCCGTCCTATTCCGCCGCCGCCAGTTGCGCGCCCGCGCGAAGGAAGCGCTCCGGATCGACCGGTTCGCCGTCGATGCGCACCTCGTAGTGCAGATGCGGGCCGGTCGAGCGGCCGGTGGAGCCAATGCGGCCGACGATCGCGCCCTGCGCCACCGCCTGGCCCTCTCGAACCAGAGCTTCGGACATGTGCGCATACCGGGTCATCAGGCCGTTGCCGTGATCAATCTCGACCATGATTCCGTATCCGCCCATCGGTCCGGCGTGGGTGACCCGGCCCGCGCCGGTGCAACGGATCTCGGCTCCATAAGCCTCGGCGAGATCGACGCCTGGATGCAGGGCGGGCTTGCCGAGGAAAGGATCGATCCGGTATCCGAAAGGCGATGTAAGGGTAGCGTCCGCGTCGAGCGGCTTCCGCAAGGGTATGAACGGCATCAACGCTTTCAGCCGTTCGGCGACCGCAACGTCGCGCGCCACCCGCGCGGCCGCGCGATCGAAAGCGGGCGACTTCGGGTCGACGTGGACGGGAATATACGGGCCCCCGACACCCCCCGAGCGCTTCGGAGGAGTGAGCTTCAGTGGATCGAGTCCGGTCCGAGCGACGATCGCCTCGTCGCGCGCCGAGACCCGCGTGGCCGTGCGGTCGATAGCGGAGAGCGTGATCATCTGCCCGTTGCTCATGCGGTCGAGCGAGCGGCCGATGAGGTCGAGGCGCGAGCCGGCGTCTAGATCGGGGCTTTCCGCAGCGGCGGTCAAGCCAGACAACGCGCGCGTCTCCGGATCGCCGGTCAAAGCGCTCCAATTCTCGCGCGTCCGGTCGATAGGACGCGGCCGGGCGGCCTCAGGCTCAACGGTCAGGCCCGCGGCCGGAGCGTAAGCGCGCGCGGAGCCGTCGCCGTCGCCGTCGCTAACGCCTGCCGTCGGCGGGCTCAGGGCCTGGATCGCGCCCAGAGCGTCGGGAGCGAATTTGGCCGTCGCGGCGGATGGCGAAGGGCTGGTCGCCGAGGCCTGCCTAGCCAGCGCCGCGATGATCGAACCGCGTTGTTCGAGACGGGCCTGTCGCGACAGAAGCTCGTGCATCTTGCCCTCGAACGAGCTCTGATCGAGCAATTGCCGGCTGGCGACCGCATCAAGCTGTGCGCGCGCCTCGGCAAGCCGATCCTCATAAGCTGCTTGCATTTGCGCCTGCCGCACGACAATGACGCCGATTAGATCATCGTGAAACGCGAGATACGCTGTCGTGACGGCGCCCCATGCCAGCGACAACGGCGCGAGCGCCATAAGCGCCCATAACGCGGCTGGCCTCAGCACGAAAGTCCGGATCGAATCACCGCGGGAGAGCGAAAAGAAATAGTGAGACGTCGGCAGTCCCGGTCGCGGACCGCGCTCGCGCAATGACATGAATCGACGCTCCGGTCCGAGGATGCGGGCAAAAACAGTGCGCCGAGTGAAGACGATTAGGGTTAATGGATCGCAAAAGCGCCGGATTCCCATCGGGCCGGATTTCCAAAGGCGTCTGAGCCCAAATTCGGCACGGGCCACCCTCGAGCGCCCTTTTTTCGATGGCGTTGATAGCGCGGCTGCGTCGAGCCGCCAGAATAAGGCGCGCCTTACAGCGCCTTTGCGGCGGCGAGAACCTCGTCGGCGTGCCCCGGCACCTTGACCTTGCGCCAGACCTTTGCGATCCGGCCGGCGCGGTCGATGAGGAAAGTCGAGCGTTCGACTCCGAAATACTTCCTGCCATACATGCTTTTTTCCTTCCACACGCCATAGGCGTCAATCACCGATCGTCCGGGGTCCGCGGCAAGCGGGAATCGCAGGTCGTGCTTGCGCTTGAATCTTTCGTGGCTCGCAGCGCTGTCGGGCGAGACGCCGACGACCTCGGTCCCGGCGGAGGCGAATTTGGCCCGCAAGCCGTTGAAGGCTATGGCCTCGGCGGTGCATCCGGAGGTGTCGTCCTTAGGGTAGAAATAGAGAGCGACCGCCTTGCCCTTGAAGTCTTGAAGGCGCGCGCGACCGCCGCCGTCGGTCGGCAGTTCGAAGTCGGGGGCAAGGTCGCCTGCGCTCAAATCATTCACCATATCGCCCTCGTTCCGGCTTAATGTCGGGTCAATGCGCTGCCTCGGAAAACGGCCGCGGGGCCGCTTTTCGAGAGTGGCCCGGCGCGCGGAGCGTTTCAAGCGGCGTAGTTTCAAGCGGCGCGTAATGGACGGCAGCGCCGTGAGGGGCCTTCGATTTACCGAAAAATGGGTCTATCGCCGCAGTGAATGAATGGAGGACATTCTTTTTTGATCGGACGGTTTGACCGCGCGACCCGGTCTCGCGCACGGGCCGCCATGCACCGCATGGCGAACAACGCCGAAGGCCGGCGGCTTCCTTCGCGCTGGCGCGGCGTTCGCGTCGGCCGGATACTGCACCTGCTCGTCCGGACCGCCGAGCTCTTCGCAGTGCTCGCGCTCGCGGGCGGAATTGTGCTGGCCTCCGTCCTGGCGCGCGGACCGATAAAGCTTGCCGGGCTGCACGATCAGATCGCCTCCAGCCTGCAGGAGCGGGTCGGCGACCGTTACGTGATCACGCTCGGCCCAACCTATCTGATGCACGATTCTTGGGGCGTCGGCCTGGGGTTCGGGGGCCTGACGGTGCGCGACGACGAGGGCCGCACGGTTTTGTCGGCGCCGGGCGGCAAGGTTGGACTCGACCCGTTCGGCCTGCTGCTGGCGCGGGTGACGATTCGTCGACTGGAGTTGGACGGACTTTTCACGCGCTTGCTCGTGGCGAGGGACGGCGCGCTATCGATTGCGGCTTCGGACGATGCGGGCGCAACGCCGATCGCGCTCCCCGGCGCGCCGTCAACCCACGCCGTCGGCGCGCCCCGAATCGCCGCTCTCGTCCGGGCGAGCGTCGAAGCCATGGCCGGCGCCAGCCAGGCGATCAACCGGCTGACGCTCGCCAACGGTCACTTCGAGATCGACAACGAGGCGACTGGACACTCAGTGGTCTATGACAATTTCGCCGTTGTCTTCGACCGTTCCCGCGGCCAGGCGCGCGCCAAAATCTCCGCCATTGGTCCCGCCGGTCCCTGGACAATCGAGGCGCGGGCCTCCGCTGGAGACGCGCCGACCCTCTCCGTCAAGGCGCAGGATCTGAGTCTGGCCGACCTACAGGCGTTTGACAAGAAACCGCCGCCGCTGTTCGTGGAGGGCTCGATCGGGTTCAAACTCGATGCGAGTCTGACGCCCGACGCCGCGATCCAAAGCTTGAGCGGCCGGTTCAGCGTCGGCGCCGGCCGCGTGCGGCTGAACAATCCGGACGCGCTGCCGTTCCTTATCGACGAGGCCACCGGCAGCCTCGAATGGGAGGGAGCGGCGCAGCGGCTCCGCATTGATCAACTCAATGTTCTGGCCGGCGATACGCGGGTGAGGGCCAGCGGCTGGCTGGCGCCGCCTGCGGATCCGAACGGCGCCTGGGTCGCACATCTCGCATCGAAGGAGGCGCGGTTCGGACCGGAGCGGCGCGGCGAAAAGACGGTCGTCCTCGATTCCCTGCTCGCCGACGCCCGCTACTTCCCGGAGGCGTCGCGTTTCGTGCTCGACAACCTCGTCGCCCGCGGGCCGACCGTCGACGCCACGCTCAAGGCGGAGACCGCCCCTGACGGCGATGGGGCTTCCCTCAAGCTCGATATTCGCATCAATTCGAGCGCAACCCCCGACCTCGTGCGTCTGTGGCCGCAATTCATCAATCCCGACGTGCGCGACTGGTGCGCGCATAATTTGCACGGCGGACAACTCCGGGGCTCGATGACGGCCAACTGGTCGGCCTCGGATCTGGACGCCATGGCCCACAAGCGCGCCGTCCCGCCCGACAGTGTCCACGGCGAGTTTTCGACCCGAGACGTTGCGGTCGACCTGCTTCCGGGCCTGCCGAGGATGATGTCGAGCCGGGGTTCGGGCTCGTTCACCGGCCGCGAATTTACCGCTTCGGGCGATCACGCGACAATGACGCTGTCGCCTACGCGACGCATTCACGCCGACAATCTCGTCTTCACTGTGCCCGACACCACACCGGCGCCGATCGTCGACGCTCGAGCCCATGCCCATGTGACTGGAACGGCGGATGCGCTCGCGGATCTTCTGAACCGGGAGCCGCTGCGTCGCCAGGCCGGCCTGTCAATCGATCCCGCGACCGTCAAGGGGCAGGCGGAGGGCGATCTCGCCCTCGACCTCAAACTCGGAAAGACGGCGCGTCCGGAAGACACCGGCTTCCACGCCAAGGGCGCGCTCTCCGACCTTCAGATCGACAAGTTCCTCGGCGACGAAAAGCTCGATCGGGCGACGGCCACGTTCGAGGCCGACCGCAATTCGCTCAAGATGGTTGGCGACGGGCAACTCCTCGGAACACCAATCCATATCGACGTCGGCCGGGCGCCTCGCGAGGAAGGCATGGCGACGCTGACCTTCACGCTCGACGCGGCGGCGCGCGCAAAGCGGGGCTGGAATTTCGGTTCGTGGTTGACGGGTCCGGTGCCGGTCAAGCTCAAGGCGCCATTGTCGCGCACCAGCGCCGAAGCGGAAATCGACCTGACCCAGGCCGGCGTCGACAATCCCATTCCGGGCGTCGCGAAGGCCGCCGGCAAACCCGGCAAGGCGATGTTTCAATTCAAGGCCGCGGCCGGCGGAGGCACGCTCAACAACATCGTTGTCGATCTCGGGACCGCCGCGATGCATGGCTCCGCCGAACTCGGGCCCGACGGTTCAATCGCGGACGCAAAGATCACGCAGGCTCGCATTTCGCCGGGCGACGAATTCAAGGCGGATATCGTCAATGGCCCAAGCGTCGTCAAAGTTACGGTGCGCGGCGCGACCCTCGATGCGAGGCCTTTCATCAAATCGCTGTTGAATGCGGGTTCGCGCTCGCAAGGCGGCGGCAAGGACTTCGATATCGATCTGAAGTTCGGCAGCGTGACCGGAGCGCACAATCAGTCGATCGCGGGCCTCGAACTCGCAGCCTCGCGCCGCGACGGCAGCGACCGCTTGATCTCGCTGCGCGGACGCATCGGGACAGGCGTCATTGGCGCGACGAGCGGGAACGGCGGCGACATGCGCGTGATGACCAATGACGCGGGCGACTTGCTCCGCTTTGCCGATCTCTACGCCCGAATGGAGGGCGGCGACCTCGACCTTGTCCTACGCACCAAGGGCGACTCGAGCGTGGGCGAGGCGGTGCTGACCAATTTCGTGTTGCGCGATGAGCCGGCGTTTCGTCAACTGGTCGCGGCGGGGCGAGCGGGCGCGGTGGGGCGCGCCAGAGCGAGCGCCGCGCCAGTCGCGGTGGATCCGTCGATTGTGCGCTTTCAGCGGATGAAGGCGACCTTCGCGCGTTCGCCGGGCAAGCTCGAGATTCAAGACGCGGTCATTTACAATCCAACAATGGGACTGACGACCCAGGGCGTGATCGACTTCGCGCACAACGAAATCGACGTAAGCGGCAGCTTCGTGCCGGCCTATGAGGTCAATACGATGCTGACCAAGATCCCGCTGGTCGGCTTGCTGCTGAGCGGAGGACAGAACGATGGCGTCTTTGGCCTCAGCTATCGCGTGCACGGGCCGATGAGCGGGCCGCTGCTGACCATCAATCCCCTGTCCGCGATGGCGCCCGGCATCCTGCGCAGGATTCTCGGCGCGGTCGACGGAACAGTGTCGCATGGGGTCGTCGACCCGGCCGAGGCGGACGTTGCGCCGCCCCCTCGGCGAACGAGCCGCTAGGCGCCCCTGTTCGTCGTCGAGGCGGGTCCCGATCGGAGAGCCTCGGCGTGGAGTCCAAATTATTCCAAGCCAATCCAAGCCGGATCAAGGAAAACCAAGGAAATCCAAGGAAAAAAGCGCTTGGATTTCCTTGGATTCTCTCGTTGGAATCGTGACGTTTCAATGGGTTACGGCGAATCTGAACGAAAAAAATCATCAGGGTCAATAAAGCCCATGTATATCATGTGATATGCGCCTGCGCCGAACGGGCCGCCTCCGCCCTGGTCCCTTGGCCTTACATTGGCGATTGCTTTGTCCATGACGAAAGCACTTTAACGCGGCTTTGGATTTTCCGTAAAGAATTGTTGCGCGACCGGGTCTTCGCCATCGGCGGCGCCCAAACCCAATCCGGGTCGGTCAGGACCGAGTGTGTCGCCCGCACGAGTCGCCGTCGGACGCGTCGGGCGTTGGCGCTCACACCGCCCGCAGAAGCACGTGCTTCTTGCGACCGAGCGACAGCTTGACGACGCCGCCGGACATCAGGGCCTCCCGGGTGAGGAGCGCCTTTTCGTCGCCGAGCGCCGTGTCGTTGACGCGTAGGCCGCCGCTGCGAATCTGACGGCGCGCCTCACCGGTCGAGGCGACCAGCCCGGCGCGCACGAAAGCGTTGAGCGCGCCGAGCCCTTTGTCGAACTCCGCGCCTGGAACGTCGACGGTCGGAAGACCGTCGGCGAGCGCTCCGTCCTCGAAGGTTTTCCGCGCTGTCTCCGCCGACGCTTCGGCGGCCTCGCGGCCGTGCAGCAGCGCCGTCGCCTCTTTGGCGAGAATCTTCTTGGCCTCGTTGATTTCCGCGCCCGCCAACAATTCGAGCCGACGGATTTCGTCCAGGGGCAGCAGCGTGAACAGCCTGAGGAACCGCCCGACGTCGGCGTCCTCGGTGTTGCGCCAATATTGCCAGTAGTCGTAGGGCGGGACCATCTTGTCGTCGAGCCAGACGGCGCCGGCGGCGGTCTTGCCCATCTTGGCCCCCGAGGCGGTGGTGATGAGCGGCGAGGTCAGCGCATAGAACTGCTCGAGGCCCATGCGCCGGCCGAGATCGAGGCCGGTGATGATGTTTCCCCACTGGTCCGAGCCGCCCATCTGCAAGGTGACGCCGTAGCGCCGGTAAAGCTCGGTGAAGTCGTAGGCCTGCAGGCACATGTAGTTGAATTCGAGGAACGTGAGCTCCTGCTCGCGGCTCAGGCGCAACTTGACCGAATCCATCGCCAGCATGCGGTTGACGGAAAAGTGCCGCCCGACCTGGCGCAAGAAGTCGATGTAATTGAGCCTCGCGAGCCAGTCGGAATTGTCGGGCATGACGGCGTCATGCCTGCCCTCGCCGAAACGGATGAAATGCGAAAACGCCTTGCGGATGCCGGCCTTGTTGGCCACGATCTCCTCGACCGTCAGCAGCTTGCGGCTCTCGTCCTTGCCCGACGGATCGCCGACCATCGTCGTGCCGCCGCCCATCAGCGCGACCGGCCTGCCGCCGGTCTGCTGAAGCCAGTGCAGCATCATGATTTGCACCAGCGAGCCGACGTGCAGCGAGGGCGCCGTGCAGTCAAATCCGATGTAGGCGGCGAGCGACCCTGAGCGCGCCTTGTCGTCGAGACCGGCGAGGTCGGAACACTGGTGGATATAGCCGCGCTCCTGCATCACGCGCAGAAAGTCGGAACGGGGTCGGAACGCGTTGGTCACGCTTCACTCGGCTCCTCGGCGGGAATGGCGGCCGGAGCTTTAGGGGGGCGGGACGGGAAGCGCAACCTGCGCCCTTCAGGCGGCCAGCGGTCAAAGTTCGCAGCGCCGGCCCGGCGACACCGCGTTTCGAATGCGCTAACAGACCGCCGTCCGCGCCGATTTCCGGCGCTTGTCTCAGGTCCAATTCCCATGTCGCCCCGCCTCGGCGAAGACGATCTCATCGCGCGCTATTTCGCGCCGCTCGCCGGACCCGCTGGGCTCGGGCTTCGCGACGACGCGGCGCTTCTCAAACCCCCGCCAGGCGACGATCTCGTGCTGACGACCGACGCACTGGTCGCGGGCGTGCATTTCTTCGCCGACGATCCGGCCGACGCGATCGCGCGCAAGGCTTTGCGGGTTAACCTTTCCGATCTCGCCGCCAAGGGCGCGCGGCCCATCGGCTTTCTCCTCTCTCTCGCCTTGCCGCGGGACTGGCGGGAGGATTGGCTCGCGGGTTTCGCCGCCGGTCTCGGCGACGACGCCTCCCGCTACGCCTGTCCGCTGATCGGCGGCGACACGGTGGCGACGCCGGGGCCGCTGACGCTTTCGATCGCCGCCCTCGGCGCCGTGCCGGCCGGGCGGATGGTCGCGCGCGCGGGCGTCAGGCCGGGCGACCGGCTTTATGTCACCGGCACGATCGGCGACGCGGCGATCGGCCTCAGGGTCCGCCAGGGGCGCGGTCCCGACATTGCTCACGCGGAAACGGCGTTCCTGCTCGGCCGCTATCTGACGCCCGAGCCGCGGGTGGCGCTGGCGGCCGCAATCAGGGCGCACGCTCATGCCGGGATGGACGTCTCGGACGGCTTCGCCGGCGATCTGACCAAGATGCTTGGCGTTTCGGGAGTCAGCGCCCGCGTTCCGATCTATCGTCTGCCGCTGTCGCAGCCAGCGCGTGCGGCGATCGCCGCCAATCCCGGCCTGTTCACGGTTGCGGCGACCGGCGGCGACGACTATGAACTCATCGTTTCCACGGCTCCCGATTCCGCGCCCGCCTTCGAAGCCGAAGCCTCCGCCGCCGGCGTGCCGATCACGCTGATCGGCGAGGCGGTCGAGGGCTTCGATCCGCCATGCTTCATCGGTCCGGATGGGGGCCGCGTCACGTTCGCGCGCGGCGCCTACAGCCATTTTTGAGGACGTCCTGAATGAGCGACGCCGATCCGATCGAGACGCGCCTCCTGGCCGCCGCCGCGATCGCGCGCGAAGCGGGGGTGCTGGCGCGCCGGCGCTTCCTCGATTCCTCCTTCACCATCAGCTTCAAAGGGCCGCAGGATTATCTGACCGAAGTCGACCGGGAGATCGAGGAGCTCATCGCCGCGCGTCTCCATCGGGTCTTTCCGCGCGACGGCTTGATCGGCGAGGAGACGCGTGGGCGCAAGGCGCAAGAGGGCGAGCCGGTCTGGGTGGTCGATCCGATCGACGGCACTTCGAATTTCGCCCGCGGGGTCGCGCATTTCTGCGTCTCCGTCGCCTGCGTCAGCGCGGGCCGGGTCGAAGTCGGCGTCGTCTACGATCCGATGCGCGAAGAATTGTTCTCAGGCCGGCGCGGCGGCGGCGCCCGGCTCAACGGCGCGGCGATGCGGGCCTCGCCCGCGACCGCGCTCGCGCAATCGTCGGTCGAGGTCGGCTGGAACAACCGCGCCGGACCCGCGAAGTCCCTCGCTCTCCTCGGACGCGTCGCCTCCACCGGCGCGGCGCCGCTTTTGACCGGCTCGGGCGCGCTCGGCGTCGTTTATGTCGCGGCTGGGCGGCGCGAGGGCTATGTCGAATACCACATGAACGCCTGGGACTGCCTGGCCGGGATCTTGCTGGTCGGCGAAGCGGGCGGCTATGTCAGCGACTTCCTCAGCGGCGATGGACTTGACAAGGGCAATCCGCTGATCGCCTGCGCGCCGGGGGTGAAAGAGGCGCTGATTTCCGCGGCGGCGATCGAGGGGATTGTCCTGTGAACGACATCATTCTGACCCATGGCGCGGCGCGCGCTGAAATCGCGCTTCTCGGCGCCGAGGCGCGAAGCTGGCGGGTGGGGGAGCGCGACCTGCTTTGGCCCGGCGATCCCGCGATCTGGAGCGACATCAGCCCGATCCTCTATCCGGTGGTCGGCTGGACGCGCGACGGCGCGCGGGTCGGCGGCCGTCATTACGATCTCGGCCTGCACGGCTTCGCGCGCTTCGAGACCTTCGCGGTCGAGAGGTCGGGTCCGGACTTCGCGCGTCTTGCGCTCCGCGACAGCGCGCGCACCCGCGCGATCTATCCTTTCGCCTTCGCGCTCGCGGTCGAGTACCGGCTCGATGACGACGCGCTCAACGTCGCCATCGAGGTCGCCAATCCGGGCGAACTTCCCGCGCCTTACGCCTGCGGCCTGCATCCGGGCTTTCGCTGGCCGCTCGATGGGGCGGGGCGGGAGGGCGCGCTTGTCCGCTTCGAAGTCGACGAGCGCCCGGAAGTCCCGGCGCTGGCGCCGGGCGGGCTCGTCCGCGCGACGACGCGGGGCATACCGCTGAAGGACCGCGATCTGCCGCTTTCCGACGCCCTCTTCGCCCTCGACGCCCTGTGCTTCCTCAATTGCGCCAGCCGCTCGCTCGCCTTCATCGACGCCTCGGGCGCGTCGATGACGATGGCGTTCCCGACGTTCCAGCACGCCGCGCTGTGGACGCGGCCCGGCGCGCCCTTCCTTTGCCTCGAAGCCTGGACCGGATACAGCGACACCGAGGGCTTCGACGGCGATCTCATGGAGAAACCCGGCATGCGCGCGCTCGAGGCTGGGGCCCGCGCCCGGCACGAGGCGCGCTTCGTCTATCGACCCGCCTGAGCTTTGCCCCCCAGCCTGAAGAGAACCCGCGCCCGTGACCCATTGCTCCCCCTTCGTGATCGACGGCGCGGGAATCGCGCGAGGCGTTATCGATCGCGTCGCCGAGGAGACGCGGGCGCTTGTCTCGCGGGGCGTGACGCCCGGCCTCGCCACGGTTCTGGTCGGCGAAGATCCCGCGAGCCAGTCCTATGTCGCGAGCAAGGGCAAGGCCGCGCGGGCGTGCGGTTTCAACTCGATCCAGCACACGCTGCCGGCGGCGACCAGCGAGGCCGAATTGCTGGCGCTGATCGGCGCGCTCAACGCCGATCCGGCGGTGCACGGCGTTCTGGTGCAACTGCCGCTGCCCAAGGGGATCAATTCTGCGCGGGTCCTTGAGGCGGTCGCGCCGGCCAAGGACGTCGACGGCTTTCATCCCTTCAACGTTGGGCTGTTGTCGATCGGCGAGATGGAGCGGGCCATGGTTCCATGCACGCCGGCCGGGGCGATGATCCTGATCGACACGGCCTGCGAGGTTCTGGGCTCATCCCTGCCGGGCAAGGAGGCGGTCGTCATCGGGCGCTCCAACATCGTCGGCAAGCCGATGGCGCAGCTGCTGCTCCAGCGCCATTGCACGGTGACGATCGCCCATTCGCGCACCCGCGATCTCGCCTCGATCGCGCGGCGCGCCGACGTCCTCGTCGCCGCCGTCGGCCGGCCGGAAATGGTGCGTGGCGATTGGGTGAAGCCGGGCGCGATCGTGATCGACGTCGGCATCAACCGCCTGGCCGGGCAGGGGACCGACGCGTCGGGCAAGCCGAAGACCCGCCTCGTCGGCGACGTCGCCTACGCGGAGGCCTTAGGCGTCGCCGGCGCGATCACGCCGGTGCCGGGCGGCGTCGGCCGGATGACCG
This sequence comes from uncultured Alphaproteobacteria bacterium, assembly GCA_963784805.1. Lineage (GTDB taxonomy): Bacteria > Pseudomonadota > Alphaproteobacteria > Rhizobiales > Beijerinckiaceae > Roseiarcus. Next base: position 35,423 of record CAWASR010000020.1, on the reverse strand, counting down.
TCGCGATGCTGATGGCCAACACGCTCGCCGCGGCCAAGAGGGCGGCGAAGGTTTAGATCAAAGCACGGCTTATCGAAACGTGACTTCGGCGCGCAGGAGCGTCTACGGCGCCGCCTCAGCCGAAACGACCGTTTCCGGGACGCCCGATACGATCAGCTCGAGCACTTCCTTTTCGGTCGTCTCAGCGATGACGCGATCGCCGACATTGCGGCCGCGTTTGAGCACCATGACACGATCGCCCACTTCGAATATGTCGGTCATCCGGTGGGAGATGATCACTTGCGCGACCCCGTGGACCTTCAATTCCGCTATTGTCTCGAGCAATCGCTGGGTCGCCGTCACCGACAAATTCGCGGTCGGCTCGTCGAAGATCACGACCTTCGGCGCAAATGAAATCGCGCGGGCGATCGCCACCGATTGCTGGCGTCCGCCCGACAGGCTCTCCACCTTTTGGTAGACCGAGTTCACGTCGACCTTGAGCCGGTTCAGGATCTCCCTGGCGTCGCGATGCATACGCGCGCGCGCGACGAAGATTCCGAAACGCGTCGGCCACCGCCCGAGGAAGATGTTCTGGCCGACGTCGAGATTTCCGCACAGCGCGAAGTCCTGATAGATCATTTCGATGCCGCGCTCGCGACTTTCGTGCGGGCTTCGGAAATGCACCGGCTGCCCGTCGATCAGGATTTCGCCCGCGTCACGCTGGTAGGCCCCGGTGAGGATTTTCATCAGCGTCGACTTGCCCGCCGAATTGTCGCCGACCAGCCCGAGCACTTCGCCCGGCGCCAAGCGCAGATGGACGTCGATCAGCGCCTGGACCGGTCCGAAGCTCTTGGAGATTGCCCGCATCTCCACGATCGGCGTCGTCATGCCCCGCGCTCCAAAACGGCGGTCGGCGCCTGTTCGGAGGTTTGGAACCTGCCGAACCATGCGCCGAGGATGTTCTTCTGGCGCAGCCAGATGTCGGCGACCACCGCGATGATCAATATCAAGCCGATGAAGACATTCTGCCAGTGCTGCGGCAAAACGAACGAACTGCCGTCCCGAAGAATGATCTGAAGCGAAAGCAGTTGGCGGATGAGGGTGATGACGGCCGCGCCCGCCAGCGATCCGATCATGGTGGCGTAGCCGCCAAAGATCGAGCCGCCGCCGATGATGACCGATGAAATGGCGTCGAGTTCGCGCAATTGTCCGGCCGTTGGGATGAAGCTGCGATAGAACGCGTCGTAGATCACGCCGGCAAAAGCCGCGCAGGTCCCGGAAATAAGCAATGCGGCGAACCGAACGCGGCGCGTATTGATGCCGGCGAAGGTCGCGGCGCGCTCGTTGCCGCCGACCGCGAGCACTTTCTCGCCAAATCTCGTATAGCCAAGCACAATTCCGGCAATCGTCGCTACGAGCAGCACAAAGATCGTCTGCACGCTGACCGCCTTCGCGATCTCCAGCCACATTCCGTGGGTCGGGGCAATTCCAAGCGCGTCGAGCAATTCGAACAAGCTGTGGCCGATGAGGTTGAAGGACTCGGGAAACCCGTTGAGCTGAGTCCCCGCGACGATCGACGATCCGACGCCGCGCGCCCAGTAGAAGGTCCCCAGAGTAGCGATGAATGCGGGAAGGCCGACATAGGCGGTCAGCCAGCCGTTGATGGCGCCGGCCAACACGCCGACGCCGATCGCGATGATCGCGGCCGCCAGCGGACCGAGACTGGTGTCCTTCATGACGACGGCGGCGGTGGCGCCCGAAAGCGCCAGCACCGACCCGACGGAGAGATCGATGTCGCCGTTGGCCATGACGAAGGTGAGGCCGACCGCAAGCAGCGCGATTTCGGAAAAGGCCAGCAGGATCGAGAACGAATTGTCGAGGCCCTGCCAGAAATCCGGCCTCGCCCAGAAGCCGAACAGCCACAAGGCGACGACCAGAATGACCGCCGCCGCATCGCGTCGATAAAAGAACGCCGCGATTCCGCGCTTGCCGAGGCCGCGCGCCTGCGCCGTTGTGCCGCGCGTCTGGGCCCCGGAGATCGCCACCCCGCCAAGATCCGGAATGATTGGCGCCGGCTGTCCGCGCAGGCGCGCCCACAGCCGGGCGAAAACGCGTCGGCGCACCAGCCATGGTTCGATGAGAACCGCAAGGATCAGTACGACGCCGAGGAATGCAGGCACGGCGCCGGGCGGCAATTGCGCGATGGCGGAGACCTGCAGTTTCTCGTCGCCGACCTGGATGACGCGCGTGACTGGCACGCCTTCGCGCAGCACCTTGTCGATCAGGCCGACAAGTATGGCGCCGAGGCATGATCCGATCACGCGTCCGCGGCCGCCGAAGATCGCCGTGCCGCCGACGATGACGGCCGCGATGGCGATCAATTCAGCGCCGAGACCAAATTGCGGGTCGGCGTCCTTGCTTTGCGCGACATTCATCAGTCCGGCAGTGACGGCGCAGAGCGAAGACAAGACGTAGGAGCGCATGCGGACAAAGCGCGTGTTGATGCCGGCGTAGCGGGCGGCTTGCTCGTTGCCGCCGGTCGCGTAGGTCGTCCAGCCGTAGGACGTATAGGCCAGAGCGACGGCGCCGATCGCCGCGATGACCAGGAACGCGATAATCTGATTGTTGAAGCCGAGCGCGTTGACCTCGCCGATCCTGAAGAACTGGTGGAATTTGTCCGCTTTGAGTTCGAAAGCGATATTCTTGCCGCCGGTCAGGCCGAGGATGAAGCCGCGACCGATGAACAGCATGGTCAGGGTCGCGATAAAGGCCGGCACCTCGAGAACCGTGACGAGAAAACCGTTGGTCAATCCGATGACGAGGCCCAGTACGAGGCACGCGGACACGGCGGCGCCGATGCCGAGGTTGAAATAGGCCGGCGCGAACATCATGCCGAAGACCGTCGCGGTCAGGCCGAAGGTCGAGCCGACGGAAAGGTCAAGCTCCCTGTTGACCAGAACAAACGTCATGCCGATCGCCATGACGCCGTAGCGCGACGCGTCGCGCAGCACCGAAAACAGCGCGCCGGTCGAGCCGAAGAATGCGGGATTGAGATAGAGGCCGCCCAGATAGAGCGCGGCCATGATGACGAGAAGCCCGACTTCCCACCCCCCGAACAGCAGCGTCAAGCCGCGTCCGCTCTCGATTGGGCGCGTGACCGCGTTGGAGGCGCTCATGGGATGGGCAGCCCAGTCAATTCAGGGAAATAGGGATGCGCGGGTGAAGGCTCCCTTCGCCCGCGCATCCCATTCGAGACCGCGCTCTCAGTTTTCGAAGCGCTTGCCGACCTTGTCGACGTTTTCCTTGGTGACGAGCTGGGCTCGCGTATCGAGGTTGGCGGCGGCAATGTTGCGGTCGATCTGCAGATAGAGCTGCACGACCGGATAGAAGCCCTGCAGGAACGGCTGCTGGCCGAGCGAACCCATCAGGGCGCCGCTCTTGATCTGTTCGAGCTGCTTGGGCCCGAGATCGAAGCCGTAGGCGCAGATCTTGCCGTTCATCTTGAGCTGCGAAATGGCGTCTCCGATCGCCGGGGTCACGCCGCCATTGGGCCCGAACAAGCCGACCACGTCCTTCCGACTTTCGATCAGCTGGACGATCGGGCCGGCGGTGATGTCGGTTCCGACGTCGACGCCGATATTGTTCGGGCCTGCGTCGACCTTGAAGTTTTGCAACATGTTGGCCGCCTTCAGGCCTTTCAATGTGGCCTTAAAGGCCGCCGTGACGCGGTTGTTCACCTCGATATTTCCGACCGGCACGGTGTTCGGGAACAAGATCGAACCGCTCTTGATGTTATTCTTGATCAGGCATTTGACGATCGCGTCGCCGCCGATCGCCGCGGCGCTCGCGTCCTGGCCGGTATGGCTGATATTGTTGCGATCGTAGAGAGTCGGATCGTACGAGTTGGTCGTGGCGACGACCACGCCCCTCGCTTCGAGCTTCTTCACAATGTCGTTGTAGGCGCCCACTTGCGGCGTGGTCATGATCACGCCGTCGATGGTGGGGTCGTTGACGACCTGGTTGAGGATCTGGATTTCACGCGGGATGTCGTCGACCGCCGATTCCGACCCCAGGCGGATCAGATTGATCCCGAATGCGTTGGCGGCGACTTGCGCGCCGACATAGACCGGATCGAAGAAACCGTTGCCGGCGGTGTGGGTGACGATCGCAAAGGTGAGCGGCTTGCCGTTCTTCCTCGTCGTGGGGGCTTCTTTGGCCGCATCTTCAAACGAATAGCCGCCGACCGCCTTGTTGATGGCGCCGGATTGGGCCATCGCCCCCGAGGCCCAGAGGCAGCCCACCGAAACGAGCACGCCCAAACATAGAGCATTCCTCATCTGATTTCCTCCCATTTTGTTATGACCTCCCGGCGGTCACACGTTGTCGTCAGTGCGCCGCGAGGATCGTCCTCTTTTCGAATTCCCAATTCCAGACCTGAGCGGGTCCGGTATGATGTCTATCGCGCAATAGGCGGCGCGAAAAGAGTCTTTGTGGCGGATTTGTGTGCGGCCGAGCGAAATTCGAAGAGCGATCTGGGCGAAGGAGCGGCAGGCTTGCGGCCCCGGGCGCCCGCGCGGGCGAAGCTCCTGCGAGGAATATGCACAAGCGGCCGGTCGCGCAAAGCAAAACAAGGACGAAGCGCCGTCGCCCAATTGGCGTGTCTCACCGGGCGGGCGCGTGTCGCCGAAACGCCGCCATTGCCGAGGGCTCGCCGCGCGACGCCGTCGGCCGCTCGCCGCGTCAGGGGTCAACGAACCCCGCCGCTCTGGCGTAATAAAGCAGCGCGATCGTCTTGGCGTCGGCGATTTCGCCGCGCGCGATCATCGCCAGCGCGTCCGCGAACAGGATCTCGATCACTTCGATATGTTCGTCCGCGTCGACGCCGCCGCCTGGGCCCGAGCGGTCTTGTTCGCCGTAGGCGGCGACGAAGCAGGCGATTTTTTCCGTCATGCCGCCGGGACTCATATAGGCGTCGAAGGCGTGGCGGGGAGCGACGATCGCCACCCCCGTCTCCTCGAACGCCTCGCGGATGGCGCAGGCCTCGGGCGCGTCGCCGTCGAGCATCCCGGCGCAGACCTCGATCGTCGCCAGCGCTCCGTCGCTGAGATACGCCCCGGCCCGGAACTGTCTGACCAGCGTCACCACCGAACGTTTAGGATCGTAAAGCAGCACCGCGGCGGCCTTGCCGTGCCGGTAGACCTCATGCGACAGCTGGCGCGTCACGCCATCGTTCTCGACCACCTCGATATCGGCGCGGGTCAGGTCGAACCGCCCTCTGGCGAGGAGGGTTTCGCCGATGATGGTCGCCCTCCTGGCCATGGACGCCTCTAATACCCGAACTGCTCGCGCAGGATTCGCTCTTCGAGCGAGTGGCCGGGATCATGCAGCAGGATCAGCGATGTCGCCCGGTCCATCGTCACGTCGACCCGGGCGACGCGGCGGATTTCGAAGTGATCGGCGGCCGCTGCGACCGGGCGCTTCTCGGCCTCCAGCACCCTGATCGTCACGCGCCCGTCGTCGGGCAGCAGCGCGCCGCGCCAGCGGCGGGGGCGGAAGGGCGACAGCGGCGTCAACGCCATCAATGGCGCGCCGAGTGGCAGGATCGGTCCGCTGGCGGAAAGGTTGTAGGCGGTCGAACCGGCCGGCGTCGCAACCAGGACGCCGTCGGCGATCATCTCGTGGAGCCTGGTCGACCCGTCGACGTCGATGCGCAGCTTCGCCGCCTGATAGGTCTGGCGCAAGAGCGATATTTCGTTGATCGCGCGCGCCGTCGTCTCCGCGCCGGAAATGTCGCGCGCCCGCATGATCAGCGGATGGACGACCGAGGGACGCGCCGCCGCGAGACGTTCGCGCAGGCCATGTTCCGAATATTCGTTCATCAGAAAGCCGACCGAACCCCGATTCATGCCGTAGATCGGCTTCGGCGCCTCCATCGCGCTGTGTAGGGTCTGCAGCATCAGGCCGTCGCCCCCGAGCGCGACTATGACGTCGGCCTCCGCCGGCGGCCGGTTGCCATAGAGCCCAACCAGAGCCTCCAAGGCCTCGTCGGCTTCCCTTGCGCCCGATGACAGGAAGGCGATCGCCTCGGTTCTAACGGCGAGCTTCGCGGCAATCGTCATGATGCTCTTTCCCCCCGCGAGGCCGCGTCCGAATCGCGCCCCAAGCGTTCCATTTCGCCGCCCGCGGGGCAGTCGGGCGACACGCGCGTCGGGGAGTCTTATCCGACCGCCCCAGCCATTAAAAGGCGCGGCCCGGCGCGCGCGCGGGAGTTCGCCTGGCGGGAGGAAGGCCGGATTTTTCCGCCCCGCTGTTGGACGGGCGGTTGGCTCTCAAGTCTCGGGCAGGGCGCGCGAAGTTCCGCGCAGGGGCGGCTCCGGAGTCGGGAGTCTGATCAGGAAACGCGCGCCGCAATAGAAGTCGTCCGCCTTGGCGGGCGCAAGCGTGATCGCGCCGCCGTTGCGCGCCACCAGGTCCGCGGCGATCGCCAGCCCGAGGCCCGAGCCCGCAGCGCTCGTCGATTTGTGGAAAGGCTCGAAAATGCGGTCGCTCTGATCCGGCTCGAACCCGGGTCCGGTGTCGCTGACCTCGATCAGGGCGACCCCCTCGGTGCGAATCGCGGCATAGCGTATGGCCTTCGGTCGGCTTCCCTGCGCGCCTTTGGCCGCCAGCGCCTGAGCGGCGTTGCGGCTCAGGTTCTCGAACATGCGAAGGATGTGGTCGGGATCGGCGTAGAGGTCGAAGCGAGGCGGAATGTCGATCACGAAATCGATTGCGCCGCCGGCCTCGGCGCGCGCGGCCTCCACCACCTGGGACACCAACTCGCTCAAGTCGAACCGCCGACGTTCCGGGAGAAGGTCTCGTCCGGCGCCGTAGGTCAACGTCGCCTGACAGAACTGGATCGCCCGGTCGAGCGTCGCCACCAGGCGCGGGGCGAGGCGCTGCGCGAGCGGGTCGGGAATCGTCGCCAGACGATCCGAAATGAGCTGCGCGGCGCTCAGAATGTTGCGCAGGTCATGGTTGATTCGCGCGACCGCCATGCCCAGCTCGGACAGGCGCTTGCGTTGGCTCAGTTCGTCGGCGAGCGAAGCCTGCATCGCGGCCAGCGCCGTTTCCGCGCGGCCGATCTCGTCGCGTCGTCCGCTCGGCGCGATCGCGCGCGACAAATCCTGCGGGCGTTCGCCGAAAGCGATGATGTTCGAGGTGAGGATGCGCACCGGCCGCAGCACCATGCGCCACAGCGCCGCCCAAAGCACGCAGGCGACCACGAGGGCGACGGTGAGAGATATGATGAGGAAGGTGCGCGAGATGCGCCACATCGCGTCGATCAGCGGGGTTTCGTCGAGCGTGACCGCAATGTCGTCCTCGTTTGTCGCAGGCGACTTCGCGTCGGTAATGCGAATGATGGTGCCTGGCGAGGCGAAAAGCGTCCGGAAAGCCGCGACGACGCCTTCCGGGAACGTGCCGCCGTCGAGGGTGACGGTCTCGATCGGCTTCGGCGTCGCCGGCGACGGTCCGCGGATGCGTCGCTCCGCGGGGTTGCCAATTGAAATCGATTGCGCGCCGACGCTGCTGAGAATTTTTCGTGAGAGATCCGCCGGCAACTTGTCCGGGCCGCCTATGTCAAAGGCGTCCGCCGCCGTCTCGGCGGAGAGAAGTTTATTGTGCAGCCAGGTTTCGCGAATGGCGGAGAGGCGAGTGACATATACCAGTCCGATCGCGACCAGCACGCATCCGATCGTCAGGACGAGCACCCGCGCCGCCAGACCCACCCCGCGCGTCTTGCGCGCCGCATCCACGGCCATAGAGCGAAGGATCGGCGCGAGAACGAACGTCGGGGTCTCGGCCTCGCTCCCTTGTCGCGCCGACCGATCTAGCATGGCCAATTCACTGAGCTTTGCCCTCCAGCTCGTCCTCAATGTGAGCGCGAATTATGGCGGAAAAGTCCGCATCGGCGCGAAATCCGAGACTCAGCGCGCGCGCGGGGTCGAAAGCGCTCGGCCAGCCGGCGACGATGCGCGCGATTCTCTCGTCCGGTCGGCGGCGGATGAGGGTCACCGCCTTTTCGCCGGCGATCTGGCGCAGCGCGCCAATCTGCTCGCCGACGGACACAGAGACGCCCGGAAGATTGAGCGTACGGCGCGCGCCGAGCAAGGACGTATCGAGTTCGGCGGCCCGCAGCAGGAACTCGACCGCCGAGCGGGGCGAGGCGTGCCAGTGCCGAACCTCGTCCCCGACGGGCAGGAATGCTTCCTTGCCGGCGAGCGGCTCGCGGATGATTCCGGAAAAGAATCCCGAGGCCGCCAGATTGGGCGCTCCGGGGCGAACGCAAATCGTCGGCAGACGCAGTCCTATCCCGTCGAAGAAGCCGCGTCTCGAATAGTCGGCGAGCAGCAGCTCCGAGATCGCCTTCTGAGTTCCATAGCTGGTCAATGGCGCGGCGAGAAACTCGTCGCCGATAACCTTGGGGAATGGCGCGCCGAAGACGGCGATCGAGGAGGTGAAGACGAGCCGCGGACGATAGGCGCCTCCCGACAGCGCCTGTTCCCGCCGAATGGCCTCGAACAGCGCCCTTGTTCCGTCAAGATTGATCGCGTAGCCCTTGTCGAAATCGGTTTCCGCCTCCCCGGATACGACCGAGGCGAGCAGGAAAATCATGTCGGGCCGGCCCGCGATCAGTTTCGGCGCGACATAGGGCGCCGCGATATCGTAGGCGAAGACAGCGATCGGGAATGGCGCGTTTTCCGGCGGCTTTGGCTCGACGATATCCACGAGGCATGCGTCAGCGATCGAGCGCCCGGCCAAGCGCCCGTCGCGAGCCAATCTCGCCGAGAACTTCCGGCCGATCATGCCGGCCGCGCCTATGATCAGCGCCTTCATCGCACGCCTCCGCCGAGGGTTTCTTGAACTGGCCGACGCTCGAGCGCGCCGCCGGCTATGCCAGGACTCTACGGACGTTTTGCGACCTAACGAAACTCGAACTGAGATTCAAGTCATTTGAGGCCAGGGCGTAATTGAGTTTGGCGCGCCATTTTATTGACGCAAGTCCAAGTCAGGAGAGCGGGCTTCGCCAGGCAACAAAAGGTCCAATGGATGCGAAATGTCAAAATTGCGTTTGTGATTCTGCTCGGATGTACGACCGGAGCCTCAGCTTCGCAGCAAGGAATAGCCTCATATTATCACAATTCTCATCACAGCGGTCTGATTGCTGCCCATCGTAGCCTGCCGCTTGGAACGGAGGTGCGCGTTGTCAATCTCGATAATGGCCGCAAGGTGGTCGTTAGAATTGTCGATCGCGGTCCGTTCATTCGCGGCCGCGTAATCGACGTCTCGACCGCCGCCGCCGTGGCGCTGGGCTTCTTGCGGGCCGGCGTCGCCCACGTACGAATTGAGCGGATGTAGCAAAGCTGATCTCGAGGGCGGCTAGTCGCCGCCCTCGAGCAGGCGCCGCGCGATCACCTGAGCCTGGATTTCGGCGGCGCCCTCGAATATATTGAGGATTCGGGCGTCGCACAGCACGCGCGAGATCGGATATTCGAGAGCGAAGCCGTTGCCCCCGTGGATCTGCAGCGCGTTGTCCGCCGCCGCCCAGGCGACCCGCGCGGCCAGAAGCTTCGCCATCCCCGCCTCGAGATCGCACCGGCGGCCTTCATCCTTCGCCCGGCCGGCGAAATAGGTGATCTGACGCGCGATATGGATCTCCACCGCCATAACCGCCAGCTTGTCGGCGACTCTCGGGAAATGAATCAGCGTCTTGCCGAACTGAACGCGCTCCTTGGCGTAGCGCAGGCCGAGCTCGAACGCGCACTGAGCGACGCCGACCGCGCGCGCCGCTGTCTGGATGCGGGCCGATTCGAAGGTTTCCATCAACTGCTTGAAGCCTTGGCCTTCGACGCCGCCAAGGAGCGCGTCCGCTGGCGCCCGAAAGCCTTCGAAGGCGATTTCATATTCCTTCATGCCGCGGTAGCCCAGCACTTCGATCTCGCTGCCCGACATCCCGTTTGCAGGGAAGGGGTCGGCGTCAGTTCCGCGGGGCTTTTCGGCCAGGAACATCGACAGACCCTTGTAACCGCGCTCGCGCGGATCGGTGCGCACGAGCAGCGTCATCAGATCGGCGCGGACCGGATGCGTGATCCAGGTCTTGGCGCCGTTGACAATATAGTGGTCGCCCTCGCGGGCCGCGCGCGTGCGCAGCGATGCGAGATCGGAGCCGGTGTTGGGTTCGGTGAAGACGGCGGTCGGCAGAATTTCGCCGCTGGCGATCTTGGGCAGATACTTCCGCTTCTGCGCCTCCGAGCCGCCGACAAGGATCAGTTCGGCGGCGATTTCCGAGCGGGTGCCGAGCGAACCGACGCCGATATAGCCGCGCGACAGTTCCTCCGACACGACGCACATCGCAACCTTGCCGAGCCCCATGCCGCCGTAGGCCTCCGGTATGGTGAGGCCGAAGACGCCCATCCGCGAGAGCCCCTCGATGACTTCCATCGGAATATAGGCGTTGGCCCGGTGCCAGTGTTGGGCGTGCGGAACGATCTCCGCCTCGGCGAAGCGGCGCATCTCGTCGCGAATGGCCTCGAACGTCTCGTCGAGGCCTGGATCGCCGATCGCGCCCTCGTGGGCGTCATTGACAAGGGTGGCGAGGGCGGCGCGATTCTCGCACGTATTGCCCTCGGCGATCAGGGTTTCGACTACGGATTCGCCTCGAAAAGGCCTGACGTCGGAAGCCGACAGGCCGAAGTCGGACAGGCGCACGATCTCGCCTTGATTCATTGGAATGCCGCCAAAGATCTGGGCGAGATATTCGCCCAGGCCGATGCGCGTCATCAGCTCCTCGGTCGGGCCGAACCGGCCCTCCTCGCGCATCCGGCGCGCGTAGCCGGCCATTTCCTTGATCGCCTCGACGTAAGTCGCGAGCCAAGCGAGCCCGTGCGCGGCGTGCTGCTCGGCCTCGATCCTGGCGGCGCTGAGCCTGCCGTTTTCGCTCACCCGTTCGCGCATCGCGTTCAGCGCCAAGTCCAGCAGACCGTCGGCGGCCTGATGGGCCTGGCGGGCCATGTCTTCGAGCGTCATGTCTTCGAGCGTCACGGGGCTCTCTCCTCGACGTCGGCGTTATTGCACCGCACAATGCGTCGGCGCCGGGCGGGTTGCAATGCATCTTTTTTGGCGGCGCCGGCTGCGAATTCGAGGCCGGGCGGGTGGCGTTTGGCGAGGCGTCCGGCCAGAATGGCCGGGTGAAGGCGAGCGCGGCCGGGCGAGGCGAGATTGGGAAGGCTGTTTTCGATCGTGTGGAGCGCGGCGGAGAAATTCGCCGCCGACGACGGCTGGGCGATCGCCAGCTATATCGGCCTGTCGCTGCTGACGTCGCTGTTTCCGTTCCTGATTTTCGTCGCCGCGCTCGCTGCGTTCCTGGGCTCGGCGGAACTGGCGAAGGAGGCGGCGCGGCTGGTGTTCGCGGAATGGCCGGACGTCGTGGCGCGGCCGATCGCCGAGGAAGTGGAGCGGGTTTTGACGACCCCGCGCGGCGGCGGACTGCTGACGCTGGGCGCGATCTTGTCATTTTATTTCGCCTCCAGCGCGATCGAGGCGCTTCGGGTCGGCCTCAACCGCGCCTACGGCCTCACAGAGATGCGCCCGTGGTGGCTGTTGCGGCTCCAGTCGCTCGGTCTGGTGCTGATCGGCTCGGTCGCGCTGCTGACGCTCGCCTTTCTGGTCGTGCTGGGGCCGCTGATCGTGGACGCGCTTGCGGCCTACCTGCCCTGGGTGGCGGCGGCGCATGAGCTCCTGACCTTCGCCCGGATCGGGATCGCGGCGACCATGCTCGCGACTTCCCTGACCCTCGCCCATCTGATTCTGCCGGCTCACCGGCTGCGGCTGCGCGAGCTCATGCCTGGGGTGGCGATGACCTTCATCGCCAGCATCGGCTTCGGCGAGGCGTTCGGAGTCTATCTCAGCGAGTATTTGCGCAACTATATTTCGATGTACGCGGGCCTTGCGTCGGTCATGATCGCGCTGGTCTATCTTTACTGGGTAGCGCTGCTGTTCGTCTTCGGCGGGGAGCTCAACGCCTCGATCGTGCGGGAGCGCGCGCAGCGCGCCGAGGCCAAAAAAGCGCATCCGCGCGGTTAAGCGGCGCAAGCCGGGGGCGCGCGAGCGCGGAGAACAAACAAGTCAACAATGTATTATAACGGCGCCGCCGGAAATTTGCCGCTGTCAGGCGGGTTGGGCTCAATCTTGCCAAGAATCCGTCTCAGTTTTACGCTGTTGCCGCGAAGGGCGAAATCGTCGTCGCACGCATGCTCGGGCGGAGCCGGCTCGTCGTTTCCTTCGCGGAATAGCCGCGTTTCCGCCATAAATCGAATCTCGATCGGCGGATTCTGATTGCGCAGCGGACACGGATGATATCGGAGGACGCCTGCCGACATGACCGACCGTAGCAGCGAATCAAATCCGACCGACGCGCCTCAGGCGGGCGAGGGAAGCGGATCGGCTGTTTCCGCGACCGAAGGGGCGCAGACTCATCAGACACATCCGGAGACACATCCCGGCGGCGCGCAAGCCCCGCCAAAGAGCCATCAGTCGAAGGGGAGGCGAAGGCTGCTGATCGGAGCCGTGGGCGTTCTCGTCCTGGCGGCCGCCCTCTGGTTTGGCATTCCCTGGATCCGGATGACGCTCAATACGGTTTCGACGGATGACGCGTACGTCAATGGTCACGTGACGTTCGTCGCTCCCCGGGTCGCCGGCCAGGTCTCCCGGGTTCTGGTGGACAACGACAACCGCGTGCGCAAGGGCGAGCTTCTCGTCGAACTCGACAAGGAGCCTTTTGAGACCGCGGTCGCCGTGAAGAAGGCGGCCGTCGAGATCGCAAAGGCGGACCTGCGGGCGGCGGCGGCCAGGGTGCGCGGAATCGAAGCGGAGGCCAGGAGCCAGCGCTGGAAATTGCAGCACGCCATCGAGGACGTCGACAACCAGGTCGCCCAGCTGCGCGCCCGGGTCGCCGCTCTCGACAAGAGCAAGGCCGACCTCGCGCTGGCTCAGATTGAATTCGATCGGGCCGCCAAGTTGGTGACGCAGGGCACGATCCCCCAAGAGTTGTACGACCGGAGGCAAGCCGCCTTGTTGGCGGCCCGCGCGGACGTTACCGCGGCGCTTGCCGATGTCCATCAAATCCGTGTCTCTTTGGGATTGCCGCCGCAACCCGAAGGGGGAGACCTCGGCCAGGTTCCGCCCGACCTCGATCAGACCTTTTCTTCCGTACTCCAGGCGCAGGCCGACCTGATCCGGAGCGCGGCTCAGCTGGGCGTCATCCATTCGTTCGGGGAAACGCCGAATCAGATGGTTGAGGCGTTCGAAAATGAAGGCGACGTCAATCGCACCTTCGCTCGGATGGCGACGGAAGCGCCAGACGTCAAACAAGCCGAGGCGAAGCTGGACGCCGCCAACCGCGATCTCGCCCAAGCCGAACTCGACCTGAAGTATTGTGACGTCGTCGCCCGGATCGACGGCGTTATCGCGCGCCGAAACGTCAATCCCGGCGATTTTGTTCAGGTCGGCCAGGGTCTCATGGCGATCCGATCGCTGACCGACGTCTGGGTCGACGCGAATTTCAAGGAGACGCAACTACGCGATCTGCGGATCGGCCAGCCGGTCGATCTCTATCTCGACATGTATGGCGACCGCCATGTGTTCAAGGGACGCGTCCAGGGGTTCACGATGGGGACCGGATCGACGCTGGCGCTTCTGCCGGCGCAGAACGCCACGGGCAACTTCGTCAAAGTCGTGCAGCGGCTGCCGGTTCGGATCGAGGTCGAGAACTACCATCCGGACAAGCTTCCGCTCTTCATCGGCTCCTCGGTTGTTCCTTACGTCTATATCAACCGGCCGCCGACCGGGCCCGACGCCGGGAATTTTCTCCAGGCCTATTTGCCTGGGTCGCCGATCTTGACTTCGGCTCCGAGCCCGCCGGGCGCGGAAAAATGACGGACGCGGCCCTTGCGCCCCCGGCATCCCGCGCCGGAGCAAGCCCATGGGTCGTCGCCGCCATCGTCGTGGTGCCGACCTTCATGGAGGTGCTCGACACCACGATCGCGGTCGTCGCGCTGCGCTATATCGCGGGCGGCCTGTCGGCGACGGTCGACGACGGCGAATGGGTCATCACCAGCTACCTCGCCGCCAACGCCATCATCCTGCCGATCACCGGCTGGTTGTCGGCGCACCTCGGCCGCCGCAACTACTTCCTGCTGTCGATCGCCGTGTTCACGCTGAGCTCGGCGCTGTGCGGAATGGCCACCAGTCTTGGCCAGCTGATCGCGTTTCGCGTGCTCCAGGGCCTGGCGGGCGGCGGCCTTCAGCCTTCCAGCCAGGCGGTGCTGCTGGATGAATTCCCGCCGGAGAGGCAAGGCGCCGCGATGACGATGTTCGCGCTGGCCGCCCTGATCGCGCCGGTCGTCGGCCCGACTCTCGGCGGCTGGATAACGGACAGCTATTCGTGGCGGTGGGTGTTCTTGATCAACGTTCCCGTTGGTCTTTTCGCATTTTTCGGATGTTATGTCCTGCTTCGCGATCCGGACTATCTTATCCGCCAGCGAACGGAGTTGAGGAAGCGGCCTTTCCAATTCGACTCGATCGGCCTGTCGCTGCTGGTCGTCACAATAGTCTGCTGGGAAATAATGCTCAGCAAGGGACAGCAGTGGGACTGGCTCAGCGATCCGTTCTGGCGGGTGCAGACGCTCGCGATCCTGTTCGCCGCCGGCCTGACAGGCCTGATCGTCTGGGAGCTGCGCCACCCGAACCCCGTGGTCAATTTCCGCCCCTTGCGGGAGCGCAATTTCGCCGCGTGCTGCATCATCATCTTCGGCGCCTACGCCGTGCTTTACGCCGCCAGCACCTCGCTGCCGGGCCTGCTTCAGTCCCTCTTTGGCTACGACGCGCTCAGCGCAGGACTGGTCATGTCGCCGGCCGGCCTCTTCGCCCTCGTCGCAATGCCTGTCGTGGGCCGTCTGATCGGCCGGAGGACGGACACCCGGTGGCTGATCGCCGCCGGCGTGCTGACGATGGCCGCCGGGACCTACTGGATGTCGCAACTGAACCTGAACATCAGCCCGGGCCAGGCCGTCTGGCCGCGGGTCGTGTTGGTCGTGGGACTCTCGATATGCTTCGCGCCGGCGAACGTGGCGGCCTACCTCTACACGCCCCTGGCGCTGCGTGGAGCGGCCGTCGGCTTGCTCAGTCTGCTCCGCAACGAAGGCGGCAGCGTCGGGACGTCGGTGGCGCAGACGGTGCACGAGCGCCGCGAACAATTCCACATGCTGCGACTCGGCGAGTATCTTGATCAACTCAATCCCGCCATGCATTCCTTCATCGCGCAGGCGCGAGGCCTGTTCCAGACCGGCGATCCGGTTCTCTCGAAGGAGATGGCCTGGCAGGTGCTGGAGAATCTGCGCCAGCAGCAAGCCTCCGCGCTCGCCTATTTCGATTGCTTCTGGCTGATGGCCGTCGTGATGCTCGCGCTCGCGCCCGTGGTCCTTTTGATGAAACGCTCGGTGGCAGAGAAGGGCGCCCGCCGCGTTGTTGAATGAGCCGACTTGGAGGCGACCGTCGCGGGACGATGGCTCGTCTCGCCAGTGTCGTCGTCATTTCACTAGGACCCCTTCCTCTTCGCGATCGCGGTCGACTGCGTCTATCAGTCCGTCGCCCCTCTGTTCATCTACCCGCTGGAGCTCCCCTTTTATGGCGACCTTGCTTGCACTCGTCCCGTACGCTGTGCTTCGGGGTCCGCTCAATCGCCCGGCGCGTTTGTTCTTGCCCTCGACCTGCCCGCGGCCGATAAGGACCGGCGCGCAAAGATAACTTCAACCCGAGGAAACACATCAAAGGAGGAGCCAGCCGATGTCGAACAACTCCAAGACCCGAGACTGGTCGAAGCCGGCCGCGATGGCGATCCCCAAGGACGGGTACTTTGCGGACAAAGTCGAGCAGGGGCGGTATGGGCCGATCTTTCCGAAGACGCCCGCTTGCTATGGTTTTTCGATCCTCGCTAAGGTGATTCCTGGTAGAGAAGAGAAGTTTTATGAGCATGCCAAAATCATTGAAAAGGCGGTGGCCGAGCAACCACATTGCCTTGACGTATTGAAACTACACTATCTTCGTTGGCTGCTGCTTCCCATCAACGGCGAGACCTATTTCATGTATCAGGGGATTTTCGACACTGATTTTGACAAATACACAGAGGATGCCGTCACCCTATTCAGTGCGACTGGAATCACCACAGTCTTCGAGAATTTGGAAGACTTCCCGAAGGACTGGAAAACCAACCCTGGAGCCTTCGTCAAGTTCGTGCGAGAGCACCAGTGTCCGAGTTTCCTCGAATACGGCGAATACCCGTTCGTCAGCTCCGAGGAAATCAAGAAGGCCCTGAAGGTCAAGGCGTCGCTCTCGACCATGCTGGACCAGATGCAGTGAGATTCGACTTGCGGTCTCAAACAACGCGCTCAGTCAGTCGGAGCAAGTCGAGATGCTCGAGTTCGACGATATTCAACACATCTTACTGACGCGCGCGCCGGCGCTCACCGGACGGTACGAGTTCCTTTCCTTTCGTGACCAGGCAGGGGGCCGCGCCTGGCTGTCGGCGATCAAGGAGAAAGTGGATTCCGTCGCAACGATGCGGGCGAACGTTGAGAGCGAGAAGCGCTGGGTAACGGTGGCCTTCACCTGGAACGGACTCCGGGCGCTGGGATTGGACGAGGATTCCCTCGCTACGTTTCCGGAAGAATTTAAGCAGGGAATGCCAGCCCGGGCCGAAACACTCGGCGATATCGGCGACAACGCGCCCGAGCATTGGATCGGCGGACTTGCGGGCCCGGACTTGCACGCGATCGCGATCCTGTTTGCGCGGGACGCGAGCGAGCACGCCCGATGCGTGAGCGAGCATGAGAGGCTCGTCGCCGCGTGCCCTGGCGTCGATGTCCTGTCCCTGATTGATCTCGAGGCGGTTCCGCCGTTCGACCACGCGCACGACCATTTTGGGTACCGCGACCGGCTGTCGCAGCCGGTGATCGAAGGCGGCGGCGAAGAGCCGACGCCCGGTTCCGGGGCGCCGCTGAAGGCGGGGGAGTTCCTCCTCGGCTATCCGGACGAACATGGCAACGTCGCCGATCGCCCGAAGCCTGAAGCCCTCGCCCGGAACGGCACCTACATGGCCTATCGGCGGCTACAGGAGCATGTCGGGAAGTTCAGGGAGTTCCTGCGCCAGCACGGCGAGACGCCTGAAGAGCAGGAGCTGATCGCGGCCAAGCTCATGGGACGGTGGCGTAGCGGCGCGCCGCTTGTGCTTTCGCCTGACAAAGACGACCCGGCCCTCGGCGCCGACCTGCAGCGCAACAACGACTTCAACTACAAGGAGATGGACCCTCACGGTTACGCCGTCCCGCTTGGCTCGCATGCGCGACGGATGAACCCTCGCGACACCGCGCACAACATAAATCGCCGCCGAATGATCCGCCGCGGCGCGACTTATGGCGCCTATTTGCCCGAGGGCGCTCCCGACGACGGCGCCGAACGCGGGATCGCGGCTTTCGTGATCTGCGCCAGCCTTATCCGCCAATTTGAGTTCGCTCAGAACGTTTGGGCGAACGATCGGAACTTTCAGGAGCTCGGCAACGAACGCGACCCGATCATAGGCAACCATGACGGCACACTGGAATTCAAAATCCCCAAGCGCCCAATTCGCAAGACGATCAAAGGACTGCCGGCGTTCACTAACGTTAAAGGCGGGGCGTACTTCTTCCTTCCAGGCCTGAAGGCGCTGAGCTATCTCGCGTCATTGCGCTGAAGGGGGTTGAATACTCGGGGGACGCGCGGCATCGGGAGGAAAGGTTATGTCACCGCAATGTTTTGCCCGCACCTACAACCAGAATCACGTCGCGCGCAAATATACGCCGGGCAAACGACGCATGACCATCTATTGGACTTGGAGCTATCCATGGGAGTCGCAGCGCGATCTCGCGGAAATGGACAACCGTTTCTCGACGATGACGGAGGTTCGTCGCGTCGCATGGCCCTCCTATGAGACGCCGGAGTGGACCGCGGCGCGGTTCCTCCAGGGGATCGCCGGAACGCTCGAGCTGTTCCACCGCTCGACGGTCGGCTTCCAGACACTTGCCGGCGAAACGACAGGCCATCCAGTCGCGGTCTTCCAGCGGATCGATCAGGCCGGATACAAGTTGCCGATCGACGAGCGCATCCTCGCCGACGCCGACACCCTAATGGTGTTCGGGCTCGACCACATTCTCTCGGAGCAGGAAGCGAGCCCGGAAGAGATTGCGGCGATACGCCAATGGCTGAAGCGTGAGGGCGCCTGCCTGCTTTTGGCGCCGCATCATGACGTGGGCTTCACCAGCGACCTCAAGCAACGCCAGCAGGAGTACCTCCACCATCGCGACCCGCTGGTGCCGAGGCAGCAGCGCTTCGGTCAGTACACGCGCTCGCTGATGAAGGGGCTCGGCGTCCCGGTGCACAACACCTTCGGGCTGCGTCCAGCTACAGTCCAGGGTTCAAACGCCATTGCGCCGCTCACGGCCTTCCACGATCTCGACGAGCTCGGCCTGCTCAGGAACGTGTCGACGCTCAATTTTCATCCGCACCTGCCGCACTATGAGCTCACGGCTGCAGATGGGAAGGCAGTGCAGGTGCTGGCGCGCCAGCCGATCGATCTCGAACGCCCGCATCCTTTCACCGAGGTAGGCAACAGGGAGTTCAACTGCCTGCTCCGGATGCCGCCAAACGACCAGCGAGCAGGAGATATTGTTCTGGTTGATTCCACCAATTTCACTACGCTCTTCGGAGGCGACGCCAGCCTCGAAAGCCTCTGGAGAAATCTCGCCGCGATGCGGTGATTGCAAGAATTGTTGGCTCAGGCGGCTGACTTTTTACTTTCTTGCATTTCAGGGTTGAGTAAAGCTTCACGACAATAAACGTGCGCAACCCTCTGAAAATACGATGGTACAGGACCGAGGCGAAGATTTTGGCGACAATGTCTTTCTGATTCTCAAAAGCCGTGCTATCCTGACGTTTGCCTCGATCGAGCGGCGTGGGCCGCGGCCGCCGCCAGGAGGGTTGGCGATGGTTCAGGAGACGGCGTTCGCCTCGAAGCGGCGACTTAACGGGCTTGCCCGGGAAAACGCGGCGCGCGCGGATTTTCGACGGGCTTACGCAAGGGCTCGGTCTAGGCGGAGATCGCGGGCGGGCGCCGCGGCGCCGGAGAGAGGGCGGCGGCGAGGCTTGAGGGGCGTGAGGCGGCCGCGAGAAGATATTTTCATTTGGATTCGCGCATAAGCCCTTGAAAAGTCCCGATTCGCGGAAACAAAGAGCTTTCCTTTCCTTCCCTTTTATTTTCCTTGGCTTCCCTGCGGATTTTCCAAAGCTTCCTTCCGGCTTTCCTTAGCTTCAACCTACAAATAGCGTAATTGACCCGGATTTACGGTCATGCCTGCATATTTCCCTGCTGAACAGGAGCGGCGCCCGGGGCGCCGTCCGCGCCCACCGCCGCCTCCCCCTCCACCCGCATGATCCTCTCGCCCATCTCGACCTGATCGCCGACGTTGACGACGAGATCGCGCACCAGGCCGGCGAAGGGCGCGGTCAGGGCGTGCTCCATCTTCATCGCCTCGACCACCGCGAGCCGCTGGCCGGCTTCGACCGGGTCGTCGTCGCCGACGTGAAGCGCCGCCACCCGGCCGTTCATCGGGGCGCGGATCGCGCCGTCGCCCTCGTCCGGTTCGCCGCGCCGCCCGCTCCAGCGGGTCGACGAGCGCGATGAACGCCTGCCGGCCGCCGCAGAAGGCGTAGACCCCGCCGGCGGCCTCGTGCAGCGTGACTTTCGGCCCCTCGTCCGACCCGACGCCGGGCGCGGAGGCGGCGTCGGGCGAAGTACCGGTCCCGACGATGTGCAGCCGTTCGGGCCTGCCGTCGACGGCGACGTCGACGCCGACCCGCCGCGCGCCCATGAGCTCGAACGAATTCGTCGCCGCCCAGGGATCGGCCGGGTCGAGGGGCGGGGCCTGCGTCGCGTCGCGCCCGGCGAGCAGCTGACGCGCGGCGGCCTGCACGGCGCGCGCGTCGGGGGCGCGCGGAGCCGCGCCAAGCCGCTTGAGATTGGCGTCGATGAAGCCGACGTCGAACGAGCCGCGCTGCGCCTCGGGGCTGCGCAAAAGCGCGCGCAGAAAGGCGAGGTTGGTTTTCGGCCCGATCACGATCGCCTGGTCGAGCGCCTCGTTGAGCGCGGCCAAAGCTTGCGCGCGGGTCGGGGCGTGGACGATCAGCTTGGCGATCATCGGGTCGTAGAACGGCGTCACGGCGTCGCCGGCGGCGACGCCGGCGTCGACCCTGACGCCAGGCGATCCGCTTTCGCCTCCGAGGCTCATCGCGTGGATGCGGCCGGGCGAGGGGAGAAAATTATGCTCCGGGTCCTCGGCGTAGACGCGCGCCTCGATCGCCGCCCCGTCGCAGACGATTTGCGATTGGGCGAGCGGCAGCCTTTCGCCCGCCGCCGCCCGGAACTGCCACTCGACGAGATCGAGCCCGGTCACCGCCTCGGTCACCGGATGCTCGACCTGGAGACGGGTGTTCATCTCGAGAAAATAGAAGCCGTCCGCGCCAAGGCCGCGTGAGGCGTCGGCGATGAACTCGACCGTGCCGGCGCCGACATAGCCTGCCGCCAGCGCGGCTCCGGTCGCGGCCTTGACCATCGCGGCGCGCGTTTCTTCCGGCAATCCCGGCGCCGGGCATTCCTCGACCACCTTCTGATGCCGGCGCTGGAGCGAGCAGTCGCGCTCGTAGAGATGGACGCAGTTTCCGTGCGCATCCGCGAATATCTGCACTTCGATATGGCGGGGCGAGGCGACAAGCTTTTCAATCAGCACCCGCCGGTCGCCGAAGGCGGCCTCAGCCTCGCGGCGCGCGCTCTCGAGCGCGGCGTCGAAATCGCGATCCGCGTCGACCCGGCGCATGCCGCGCCCGCCGCCGCCCGCGATCGCCTTGATCAGCGCCGGATAGCCGATCTCGTCGGCCTTCTGGCGCAGAAACTTCGCGTCCTGATTGTCGCCATGATACCCCGGCACGATCGGGACGCCGGCCCTTTGCATCAGCGCCTTGGCCGAGCTCTTCAGCCCCATCGTCCGCATCGCTTCGGCCGGCGGGCCGACGAAGACGACGCCGGCGCCGGCGCAGCTTTCCGCGAACTCAGCGTTCTCGGACAGAAACCCGTAGCCCGGATGGAGGCACTCAGCGCCGACCTTGCGCGCGAGCGCGACAATCGCGTCCTGATCGAGATAGCCGCTTGCGGCTTCGCCGGTCTCGTGGACTTCGTCGGCGAGCCGGGTGAACAGCGCGCCGCGATCGGCGGGCGTATGCAGGACGATCGACCGCATCCCCATCCGCCGCGCCGTGCGGATGATCCGGCAGGCGATTTCGCCGCGATTGGCGATCAGGACGTTGGCGAACATGGCGGGCTCCGGAACGGCCCTGTCTACCGAACCGGCGCCCGGATGGCGAGAGTCTTGCGACGGTCGGCCGGCGGCGCGGAGGGCGGCCCAAATCGCCGAGCGCGCGGCCTCCAACGCCGCCGGAGAATGTCACAAGGCCGCCCGCAGAACAGCGGCGGAACTTCCGCCGGCGTCGCAACGAACGGACAAGACGATGTCTCTGATCGACATGGGCCTTCCGCAGCAATCGTCAGCGCAGCGCGCATAGGCCGGCGCTATCGGGGCCTGGCGATACGACGCCGGCCTCCTCCGTTTTGGCGCGTTTTTGACATGCATCACTGATAGGCGTTACGGGGTCTGCCTGTTTGGCCTGGGTTTTACCGGCGCGACAGCGCCCATTGTCGGAGCACATGACATGACCATCCGCTATTTCGCATCCATGACTGTGGCGGCCACATTGGGCGCGCTGGCCGCCTCCACCGCGCCGGCGCAATCGGCCCCGCAAGTCGGCACGCTCTCCTGCGACGTCTCCGCCGGGGTTGGCATGATCATCACCCAGAAGCAGACCATGAATTGTATCTTCACACCCGCCAACGGAGCCCCGGCCGAAGCCTATTCCGGCCGGATCGATCAATTTGGGATCGCGCTCGGCGCCGTTCAGCGGGGTCAAATGATCTGGGGCGTCATCGCGCCCTCGTCGGGCGTCCCCCATGGCGCCCTGGCGGGGACCTATACCGGGGTCGGCGCCCAGGCGACCGCCGGCGCGGGCCTCGGCGCCAACTTGCTGGTCGGGGGAACAGGCCGGGCGTTTTCGCTGCAGCCGGTTTCGGTCCAGGGCCAGACCGGTCTCAACATCGCGGGCGGCGTCACGACCGTGACGCTTATGTCAGGGCCGGCGAAATGACATTGGGCGTGCCTGTTCGGGTCGCGCCCTAGCCGGGTCGGCCGTCTCTCATCTGCACCGCGGCCCCCGCCCGCCGACGATCGGCGGCCCGGGCTTGCTGGTCGCCCGGAAGTGGGGCAAAAGCTCGATCGGCCGAGGATCTTGCGGCGCTCGCCTGATCCGCCTGATAGCGGGCGATCCGGCGCGAATTCGCAACCGACGCACGGGAGAAGGACGCTATGTCGACTCAGCACGAAATGGGCAGCGGCGGCGAAGCGCCCGCGGAGCCGGGGTCGCCGCAAGGCGCTCTGTCAGCCGCGGCAAGACAGGCCCAGCGCGCGATGGAGGGCGCCAAGGGGCTGGTCTCGGGCGTCGATCTCGATGAACTGGGCGCGAAGGCTTCGGACACGGCTACGTCGCTTTATCGCGAAGGCCGCGACCTGATCGCCAACAGCGACGAATTAACGCAGGCCAAGACCCAGCTGACCGACGCGATCCGCAAGAACCCGCTGGCCGCCGTGGGAGTCGCGTTCACGGCGGGTCTCATTCTTGCGCTGTTGACCCGCAGGTAGTGGCGATGAGAGATGAGATCGTCGCGTTCGCCCGGCGCCAGGCGACGAAGGCGGTTCGGCGCGCCGCCGTTCCCGCAGCCTTTGGGCTTGCGGTCGCCATTTTCTTTCTTTTTGCGGTCGCCGGACTGTTCGCCGCGCTGTTTTTCTGGCTCGCCCCCGCGTATGGGCCGCTCGCAGCCTCTTTGATCGTCACCGCCGTCGCGTTCGCCCTCGGGCTTTTGGCGCTGCTGCCCTTCGCTTTCAAGCGTCGCCCGTCTCCGCCCCAACCCGTGGACCCGACGACGCTCCCCGAAATCGTATCGCTGGTGGCGCGCAGCACGCCCGGCCACCCGCAGCGTCAACTGATCCTGACCGCGCTTTTGCTGGCGATTGCGATCGGCTTAAGGGCGCGCGGTTCCTCGGACAGCAAGACGTAAGCCCTCGCCGGATCATCCAGGCAGGTCATGGAATGATGGGCGACGGAGTTTATGCCCGCGGGGCGCCCAGATCCTCCTCGTCCAAATGAGCGACGCCCAACATCGCATCTCGCAGCGCAGGAGGATCGGACCGCGCGAGAACACGGCAGGCTTTGGAGACGCTCGCCGTGCATGGCGCCGGCGCTTCGTCGGTGGGTCCGCGAAGCTCTATCGCGCCGCGCCGCGACCGAATGCGTCCTGGGCTCGAGAAGTCGTCAGGCGCGGCCGAGATTGAACTCGATTTGTTGTTGTTATAAATCAGGGCCGCTCCGGACGGCCAGGGGCGGGAATCACGACCGCGAGCGGCCAAGTCCTTGCAAAGGCTCAAAACGGCAATGGGCGGCTATTCCGCTAAGTTGGCGTGAATGACGTGTTGGCGCCACTTCTGTGTTGCTCCGGCGCCACGTTCGCCGTGCTTCGGCGCCGCTTGTGCGTGGGGTCCGGCGCCCGGCGGGTCGGGCGGAGCGCCGTGGGCGAAACGCCGCTTTCGGCGTCGCGCCGTGCGCTCGCGTCGCCAATCAAACTCAAGGCGCGCCTCGTCAGGAGTCAGGGCTGCGCGACATTCGGGACTTCGAGCGGGTCGAAGTGTTAAAGATGCTAAGCGAGCTCGGCGGCCGGTCCGCCAGATCGGCTGCAGTCAGGGAGCTTTCCAATGCAACGCATCGCGCTTTTGGGTCTCGGCACGATGGGAACGGGGATGGCGGCCAATTGGTTGGCCAAGGGCTTCGCGCTTTCGGTCTGGAACCGCACCGCGGCCAAGGCCGAGCCGCTTGCCGCGAGGGGCGCCAAGGTCGCCAGGACTCCCCGCGAGGCCGCTGCGGACGCGGATTTCATCTTCGCTATGGTCGCGGACGACGCCGCGTCACGCGGGATCTGGCTTGGCCCCGACGGCGCCCTCGCCGGCGCCAAAACCGGCGCGATCGCAGTCGAGTTCGAGTACGCTGACGCCCGGTTGGGTGGGCGAACTCGCCGCGCATGCGCGTGAGAAAGGTTGCGGATTTCTGGACGCGCCAGTCGGCGGCAGCCGTGCGGCCGCGGCGTCGGGCGCGCTCGTATTCTTCATCGGCGGCGATGGAGCGACGCTCGAGGCCGCACGGCCGGCGCTGGCGGCGGTCGGCGGCAAGATCAACGCGCTCGGCCCCGTGGGCGCCGGCGCGACCTGGAAACTCATCAACAATCAACTCATCGCCGCCCAGACCGCCGCGCTCGCGCAGGCGACCAATCTCGCGCGAAAGGCGGGATTCAATCCGGAACAGATCTCGGCCTTGATACTCAACGGCGCCGGCGCGAGCCCGATCGTGCAGGCCAAGCTGCCCAGCATGCTCGACCGCCATTTCGACCAAACGGATTTCGCCCTGCGTCTGATGCTGAAGGACGCGCGCTATGCTGTCGAGTTGGCGAGGACGGTGGGCGTTGCCTCCGAGATGACGGTCGCCGCGGAGGCCGTGTTCGCACGCGCCGAAGCGAAAGGGCTCGGTGAGAAGGATTTCGCCGCCGTCGCGGCCGCTTGAGTTCAACGATTGCCGATCGGCATGTATTCGCGTTGGGGCGAGCCGGTGTAGAGCTGGCGGGGGCGCCCGATCTTCTGATCAGGGTCGTCGATCATTTCCTTCCATTGGGCGATCCAGCCAACGGTGCGCGCGACTGCAAACAGAACAGTGAACATCGCCACCGGGAAGCCCATCGCCTTCAGGGTTATGCCGGAATAGAAGTCGATGTTCGGATAGAGTTGCTTTTCGATGAAATAATCGTCGTGCAGCGCGATCCGCTCCAACTCGACCGCCACGTCGAGCAGCGGATCGTCCTTGATGCCGAGTTCGTTGAGAACCTCGTGCGCCGTCTTTTGCATGATTTTCGCGCGCGGATCGTAATTCTTGTAGACGCGGTGGCCGAAGCCCATCAGGCGGAACGGATCGTTCTTGTCCTTGGCCCTGGCGATGAATTTGGGGATGTTCTCGACCCTGCCAATCTCGCCCAGCATCTTCAGAGCCGCCTCGTTGGCGCCGCCGTGCGCCGGCCCCCAAAGACACGCGATGCCGGCGGCAATGCAGGCGAAGGGGTTGGCGCCCGACGATCCCGCGAGGCGCACAGTCGAGGTCGAAGCGTTCTGTTCGTGGTCGGCGTGCAGGATGAAAATGCGGTCGAGAGCGCGCGACAGCACGGCATTGACCTTGTAGTCTTCGCACGGGACCGAGAAGCACATATGCAAGAAATTCGACGAATACTCGAGGTCGTTCTTCGGATAGACGAACGGCTGACCAATCGCATATTTGTAAGCCATCGCGGCGAGCGTCGGCGCCTTGGCGATCATGCGGATCGAGGCGACCTCGCGTTGCCAGGGATCGGTGATGTCGGTCGAGTCGTGATAGAAGGCGGCAAGCGCGCCGACGCTGGCCACCATCACCGACATCGGGTGGGCGTCGCGCCGAAATCCGTTGAAGAAGCGGTTCATTTGATCATGCACCATCGTATGGCGCGTGACGCGGTAGTCGAACGCCGCCTTCTGCGCGGCCGTCGGCAGGTCGCCGTAAAGAAGCAAATGGCAGGTTTCGAGGAAATCGCCGTGCTCAGCGAGCTGGTCGATCGGATACCCGCGGTAGAGAAGCACGCCCGCATCGCCGTCGATGAAGGTGATTTTGGATTCCGTGCTCGCCGTCGAGGTGAAGCCGGGGTCGAAGGTGAACATGCCCGTCTCGGCGTAGAGCTTGCCGATGTCCACCACCGCAGGGCCGATCGTACCGGTCTTGATCGGCAACTCGACGGAGTTCTGACCGATCGTGATGGTCGCCGAGGTCTTGCTCATCGATCGTCTCCGCTAGGCCCCGCTCTGCGTTCGCACCCGCAATATAGTTATTGCAGCGCAATAGCGACGACAAGTCAAACCAAAACCGGCTCCGCCCAGGGACTACTCCGGATTCTCATAACTGAATGTCTGGGCGTTCTCGTTATAGGCGAAGAGTTCGCCGTAGCGGCCCAGATTGATGATCGCGCGCAGCGTCCGTTCGGCATAATCCTCGGACATGGAGTCCTCGAGCTCTTCGCGGAAGCGGCTCGCCGGCGCGCGGTGCGTCGGGCGTTCGTCAAGGACGCGCTTGATATGGGACGCGAGAGGAATTTGCGTCAGCAGCTGGTCGCCGAACACCTTCTTGCGTTGGTCGACGTCCATATCGACGAACCGCCGACCGAGCGGCGTGAGCTTGATGTCGGCCTCCTCGAAATCGGCCAGTCGCAGAAGCTGCAGGGTCTCGCCGAGCGGGAACAGATCGTCGATTTCGAGTTGCAGAGAGTCGGCGAGATGCGGCAGGTCTGCCTGGCCGTTGTACGGGGGCGCGGCGATCTCTTCCAGCATGCCGGCCAGCGAGTTGGTCGAGACGAGCGGGAGGGCGAGCCCAAGGCCGGCCGCCGCCGCGGCTTCGCGAGCCGCCGGTTTCGACGTGTCGGGCCGCTGGGTCATCAGGGCGTAAATTCTGTCGACGAGCGCCCGAAATTCCGGATCGAGGCGGTCGCGTGGGTGTGGGATCGAGACGGGGATTTCGGAGGCGATGCGGCCGGGATTGGACGCAAGCACGACAATCCGGTCGCTCATCAGCACCGCTTCCTCGATGTTGTGTGTGACCATCAGGATGGCCTTGATCGGAATGCGCCCTTCCTGCCACAGGTCGAGAAGGTCGGTGCGCAGGGTTTCGGCGGTCAGAACGTCGAGCGCCGAGAACGGCTCGTCCATCAGCAGGATCGTCGGCTGCATGACGAGCGCGCGGGCGAAGCCGACGCGCTGGCGCATGCCGCCCGACAGCTCTTTCGGATAGGCCGATTCGAAGCCGTCGAGTCCAATGGTGTCGATCGCCTTCAGCGCGCGCTTGCGCGTCTCATCGAAGGGAACGCCATTGGCGCGCGGGCCGATCTCGACGTTGTCGAGGACCGAGAGCCAGGGGAACAGCGCGAAACTCTGAAACACCATCGCCACGTTCTCGGCCGGACCCGTCACCGGCTCGCCCGAAATCGTTACTGTCCCCGCGCTCGGTCGCGTCAGCCCCGCGATGATGCGCAACAGGGTCGATTTGCCGCAACCCGACCTGCCAAGGAGGGCGACGATCTCACCCGTCTTGAGGCTCAGCGAAACGTCGCTCAGCACCGGCGCGCGCATCTCGCCGGACCCGGTGGAATAGACTTGGCTGACTTTGTCGACGCTCAAGAGCGTCGTGATCGTCGGGTCCAACATCGGCCAAATCCTCGACTGACGGCGAGCTCAGAGGCGCAGCCGCCTCTCAGCGTAGGCGTAAAGCTGGCGCCAAAACAGGCGATTGAACAGCGTCACAAAAACCGACATGACAGCGACGCCGAGAACAATCTTTGGGAAATCGCCCTTGTCGGTCGCCTCGGCGATATAGGAGCCGACGCCTTGGGCGACAACTGTGTGGTCCTTCCACTTGACGTATTCGGCAACGATCGAGGCGTTCCACGAGCCGCCGGAGGCGGTAATCGCGCCGGTCAGGTAAAAGGGCGCGACTGCGGGAATCATGACCTGCTTCCACCAACGCCAGCCGCGGATGCGGAAATTCGCTACCGCTTCGCGAAGGTCATTGGGAAAGGCCGCCGCGCCGCCGATCGTGTTGAAGACGATGTACCATTGCGTGCCAAAGACGATAAGGAAGCTCAACCAGATATTCGGATTGAGATGGAAGGCGAGCACAAGACTGACCGCCGCCCCGAACAGCAGGTTGACTGGGAACGCCGCCAGGAACTGGGCGATCGGCTGGACCGCTTCCGCCCAGCGCGGCCTTAGGCCGATCCAGACGCTGATCGGCACCCAGACGATTGTCGCCAACGCCATCAGCGCGACGACGCGAATGAGCGTATAGGTCGTGAGCACGACCACACGCAGGACCTCGTCCCAGCCGACCTCCTTGCCGATATAGGAAATCGTAAGCCACCCGGCCCAGATGGCCACGGCCAAGATGATCAGAATCCAGACTGTGTCGATTGTTCGCGAACGCTGTCGCGAGGATGCCGCCCCTTTTCCCAGCGGCAGGCGCGGGAAGCGCAACCGCGCCAAGCTAGCGCTGCGCAACGCGGCGAAGACCGGCAGAATGCCGAGGCGGATCCAGTGCGTGCGCTTGATCAGATCGAGCACCCAGGATGTCTCCACATCCTGATTGACTGACAATTCGACGCGGAACTTCGCCGCCCACGCGACGATCGGGCGGAACAACAGTTGATCATAGAGTAGGATGACGATGGCCATTGTCAGGATGGCCGCCCCGACCGCCGACCAGTCGCCGGCGTCGTTCGCCCTGGCGATGTAAGAGCCGACGCCGGGCAGAGCGATCGTCTTGTCGCCGACTGTGATCGCCTCCGACGCCACCACGAAGAACCAGCCGCCCGACATCGACATCATCGTGTTCCAGATCAGGCCCGGCATCGCGAACGGCGCGTCAAGCTGCCAGAATTTCTGCCAGCCAGTGAGACGGAACCCCCGCGCCACCTCGTCGAGATCGCGGGGCACGGTGCGCAGCGACTGGTAAAAGGAAAAAGCCATGTTCCAGGCCTGGCTGGTGAAGATCGCAAAGATCGCCGCCAATTCGGCCCCCAGCGTGTTGCCGGGAAAGAGGCCGAGAAAGAACGTCACCGTGAAGGACAGGAAGCCCAAGACCGGCACTGACTGGAGTACGTCGAGCAAGGGGATCATCACCATCGCCGCCCGTCGGCTCTTGGCCGCAAGCGTCGCGTAGGTGAAAGTGAACACAAGCGACGCCGCAAGTGCGGCGAACATTCGCAACGTCGTGCGCAGCGCGTAATAAGGCAACCGCCAATAGTCGAGCGAAATTGGCTGCTCGCTCGGGGCGGGCAGGGGCGCGGCGATCCCGTGGTAGGCTCGCGCGACTGCGGTCAGGACCGCAAGAATTGCCGCCAGCGCTATGAGATCCCATTGATTCGGCAGAACCCGTCGCCCCGCGGAAACAAAGGTGTTCAGACGAGGCATCGGCGATTTCCGAGAGACGCAAGCGGCGGAAGCAAAGGCGGCGGGCGGCCAATCGGACGCGACACATAGGACACATTTCGCGTTGCCGAGGCAATCGAAAAGTCTGCCGCCGGCCCTTTGGAACCGCGTGCGCAGGCTTGGCGTCGGGGCATGACAGGACGCCGACAGAATCTGTCGGGTTCGGCGCGTGGGCGCAGGCGCCGGATTTACGCGCTAATTACCAGGGACTGACGTGGACTTCGGGCGCCGATTCGCGCTCCGACGCCGGCGAAGCGATGTCAGGCCGGCGCCGATCAAGGGTGGTCTCGACGGACATCGGCGCGCTCGACGAGCGGGCCAATTCGCGGATCGACCGCGAGAGGACGATCCGCGACTTTTCACATCTCCGCGGTCAGGTAGGCGGTGACTTCCAGACCCGCGCAGACTTCGGTAACAACCGGGGCAGTCCAAGCCATTTGCAGAACTCCTATTGTTACGGTCGGCGTGCAAAGCGCCCGTGGGAATCTCAAGCGACGACGCCGCATCCGCGAACAGACCGTAGCAAGATCAGGACTGGAGCGGGAGTCGATTGTTTCCAAAAGCGTACATGCGCAGTTCCCAACCGACTGGGGAATTATTCCCTACCTCACTTCGGCCCGATCCAGAACCGCCGCTTGCGTTTCCCCCTTCGCTCGCCTATATGCGGCGCCATTCCACAGGCGGATTAATGCGGTTCCTGTTCAAGGTTCCGCTCCGGTGGCGAGGCTTGCTTCGCTATTATCGATCCGCCGAGGCTCAACCGGACAAGGACAAGCTCCATGGCACTCCCAGACTTCACCATGCGCCAATTGCTCGAAGTGGGCGCGCATTTCGGCCACCAGTCGCATCGCTGGAATCCGAAGATGGCGCCCTACATCTATGGGGCGCGCAACTCAATTCACATCATCGATCTCGCTCAGACCGTGCCGTTGCTGCATCAGGCGCTGAAAACCGTTTCCGACACCGTCTCCAAGGGCGGGCGCGTCCTGTTCGTGGGAACCAAGCGGCAGGCGTCCGACGAGATCGCGGCGGCGGCGAAGCGGTCGGCTCAGTATTTCGTCAACGCTCGCTGGCTTGGCGGCATGCTGACGAACTGGAAAACCATTTCCGCCTCGATTTCGCGTCTGCGCAAGCTCGACGAGATGCTGAGCGAAGGCGCCAAGGGCCTGACCAAGAAGGAACGCCTGATGATGTCGCGTGAGCGCGACAAGCTCGAGACCGCGCTCGGGGGCATCAAAGACATGGGCGGGGTCCCTGATCTTGTGTTCGTCATCGACACGAACAAGGAGGCTCTCGCGATCAAGGAGGCGAGCCGGCTCAAGATCCCTGTGATCGCGATCCTCGACACCAATTGCGACCCCGATGGCATCGCTTATCCCGTGCCGGCCAACGATGACGCGGGCCGCGCAATCCAGTTCTATTGCGATCTTGTCGCGCGCGCTGCGATCGACGGCATCTCGCGGGGGCAAGGCGCGCAGGGCGTCGACATCGGCGCGGCCGAAACGCCAGTCGTGGAGCAACTGCCCGACGCTGTGGAGCCGGAGGAGGCTTCGGCGACCGACCAGGCAGAGCATTTCGAGTTGCTCGCCGCGCCGCGCGGCGCCCCGGACGATTTGGCCAAACTGACCGGGGTCGGCCCGCAGATTGTCAAGAAACTCAACGAGCACGGCGTGTTCCACTACTGGCAGCTGGCCGCGATGACCACCGCCGAGTCCGCCAACCTCGATTCGGACCTGAAATTCAACGGCCGCATCGCCCGCGACAAGTGGAGCGAACAGGCACGCGCGCTGATGACCGCCGAGTAAGGGTCTGGCCATTTGAAAGAAGGGCGGGATCCGCGCTGCCTGTGACGACTGTCGCCGGACGCGTGGGTGAGGCTGAATTTGCGTCGCCGCTTTGCTTGCGGGACGCCTCGATGACAACGCGAGGGAACCCATGGCGACGATCTCCGCCGGACTGGTCAAGGATCTGCGCGAAAAGACCGGCGCGGGCATGATGGACTGCAAGAACGCGCTCAACGAGACCAATGGCGATATCGAGGCGGCCATCGATTGGCTGCGCAAGAAGGGTCTCGCCAAGGCGGCAAAGAAGAGCGGTCGCATAGCCGCCGACGGCCTTGTCGGCGTTGCGGTCGAGGCCAATCTCGGCGTCGTTGCGGAGGTCAATTCCGAGACCGACTTCGTCGCCCGAAACGACGACTTCCAGGCGCTGGTGCGCGGAGTTCTGGCGGTCGCGCTCGACAAGGCCCCGAATGTCGAGGTCGAGGCCGTGCTCGGCGCCCATTATCCGGGCGGCGGCGTCGTCGCCGACGCGATCGCCAACGCCATCGCCACGATCGGCGAGAACATGACGTTGCGCCGGGCGCGGGGACTGCACGTCGCCGAGGGCGCGATCGGCCATTATGTGCATGGCCAGATCGTGGAGGGGCTCGGGCGCATCGGCGTCATCGTGGCGCTGGAGTCGAAGGGCGATCACGACGCGCTGGTCGCGCTCGGCCGTCAGGTCGCAATGCATGTCGCGGCTACGAGCCCGGCGGCGATCGACGCTGCGGGCGTCGATCCGGCCACGGTCGCGCGCGAGCGGGCGGTGCTGGCCGATAAGAACGCCGGCAAGCCCGCGAATGTGCTGGAGAAGATCGTCGAGTCGGGCCTGAAAACCTATTACAAGGAGGTCTGCCTGCTCGATCAGGCCTACGTTCACGAACCGGCGAAGAGCGTCGCCCAGGCGCTGAAAGAGGCCGAGAAGACGGTCGGGGCGCCGGTCGCGGTGGTCGGCTTCGTCCGTTACGCCCTCGGCGAGGGCGTCGAAAAGCCGACCGGGGAGCCTTGAGGCGGCCTTGAGGGCCGCCCTTTTTATGTCTGAACAACGCCTGACGGCCGATTGCGCGAGGCCGGCCGGCGCGGCACGTTCGGACGCGCGTTAGAATTGGCTTTTGAGGAGGCCCCCATGCCGTCGACGCTGCAGAAGCCTCTGTTCAAGCGCGTCGTCGTCAAGCTCTCCGGGGAAGCGCTGATGGGGCCGGACACGCACGGGCTGCACGCGCCGACGGTCGATCGGATGGCCGCGGACCTCAAGGCCGCGGCGGACCTCGGCGTGCAGGTCGCGGTCGTGGTTGGGGGCGGCAATTTCTTTCGCGGCCTTCAGGGCGCCGACAAGGGCATCGAGCGGGCCCGCGCCGACTCGATCGGCATGCTGGCGACGGTGATGAACGCGCTGGCGATGGAAGGCGCGCTGGAGCAGATGGGCCAGCCCGCGCGGGTGCTCTCGGCGGTCGCAATGCCCTCGCTGTGCCAGCCCTATTCGCGCCAGGCGGCGCTCGCGCATCTGGTCAAGCGCCGCGTCATCCTTCTCGCCGGCGGCACCGGCAACCCGTTTTTCACCACCGACACCGGGGCGGCGTTGCGCGCCTGCGAACTCTCCTGCGACGCGGTGATGAAGGCGACCCAGGTCGACGGCATCTATACCGCCGACCCCAAGAAGGACGCCAAGGCCACGCGATTCGAGAAGCTCACCCACGACGAGGCGATCGGCCGAAACCTGCAGGTGATGGACACCGCCGCCTTCGCGCTCGCTCGCGACAACGGCATCCCGATCGTGGTGTTCTCGGTCAACGAGCCGGGCGCGATCCCCCTGGCGCTGTTAGGGAAGGGGCGGGCGACCTACGTCATGCCCTGAGCGGGCGACGGGGGGCCGGCGCCCGGCGCGCCGCGCCGGAAGGTTTTGCAAATCAGGGGGAAGCCAGGGAAAGCAAAAGCGGAAGCAAAGGAAAACAGAAGGGAAGCCCGGGAAAGGAAAAGGGAAGGAAAAGAAAGCTCTTTCTTTCCGCGAATCGAGACTTTTCAAGGGCTTATGCGCGAATCCAAATTAGAATTTTCTCTCCGCCGCCTGGCGCTCCCTTGACGTCCCTCCTCCTTCTTTTCGTCCTCCCGAGGCCTCCGATCCGTTCCTTAAGCTCCGCTAAGTGCGCCGGCGCCATTTTTCAGCGTGTCAATCCGCCCGCGTGAAGGCGGAAAGCAGCCGCCGCCCTCGGCGCGCCAGGCGCGCCTCGAACAGCGACGAGGAAGACCATAACATAGCTTCTGATTTTCTCAAAGTTATTTTTCAATAAAATGGATTTTCGAAAAGCGGCGCCTCCAGCCTCAAGCCTCCTGCCCTCGACATCCAGGAGCCCGGCAAGCCGCTCGCGCCGCCCCCGTCACTCAATTGACGTGTCTCACGCGAGGGGCGCAGTCCACCACCAAGACTTAGTAATGTGCACTGTCACCGGAATCTCCACCGGAATCTCGGCTCGGATGTTATCGGATTGCGTCTTGATCGAATTCCAACAAGGCACAAACGCGCCTAATCCGTGCCGGATCGGCGTCATTGATCGTCGCGCCTGCCATAAACCCCGTCGCGCCCTCAAACCACAGGAAGGCGTCGATCCGTCCTTTTGCTTCGTCTATCCCCTCGGCGGTTCGCCGCACGGTTGGAATCTTCTTGCCATCCAAGGCATGGAAATACCCGGTAAGCGTCTCGTGAAGATCGGAATAGCGGCTCGCATCCATGGTTGACGTAGGCAAGGATATTCAGTGCGGTCCGAGAGGGATTGACGGCGGCAATTGCCAAGTCGGCTTTTTTCAGATGGCGGGCCAGTCGTTTGAAGATCGGGTCTGGCCTAGCGCCGCCTACAATCGTGTCTGATGGAGTGTCGCGCAAAAGGTCATCCAACCAAGGGTCATCTTGCGGGGATTTGACCTCGCAATATGCAACGATCACTCCGCCACGTAGGAGTCGAAAATCTGGTGTTCTCCCGGTGACGTTTCCGCCGGGGAAAATCGTTCCGCTGAAAGTCCGCCAGCCGCCAGATAGGCTGCGACAAGATTGAGATCGCGTTGTTCGTCATAGGGTGTGGGCATCTGCTGATCCGGCGCTCCCCGTGGCGTTACACCCCGCTAACGCCATCGCACAGCGAAACCATTGCGGGTGGCCTTGATAAGATGACGAGCGGGAAAAATTTCCCGGGCACCTAACCCTGCGGCGTGACCTCCACGGCCTTTTCGACTGCACTCGCGACCTCGGTTCGCCCCTGTTCGGCGTCTTCCCGCGTCGCAAACGACAACGTGACGAGAGGTCGATTGTTCTCGCTGCGGATGCTGAAGCCGTAGCCCGCCCGCGACGCCGCTGGGAAGCCTCAGCGGCATAACCTCGCTCACCTTGCAATTTTGGTACGCCGTCATACTCGCCTCCTATTTCTGGACCGCGATCCGCAGGATCACGTCGCTGAATGAGTTCGCCCGGTCCCCGCAGCGAGCGCAGCGGGTCGACCATGTCTTTGCGTCCGCCGCGACGATGTTGCAAAGCTCGGCGCTGTGTCTCCTTATACCAAATAGGCTTTGTTCAGAACTTTGGGACAACGTTCAGTAGAGTACAAACACCAGTAGAATCGGTGTCTATTCCATTATTTTCATCAATTCTTATGGTCAAGCTCTCTCGATATACGCCAGTTATCCGATTGATTGCTACCCTACCAAAAGTTACAAAAGCTGGTTTGTCCAACCAATCCAACACGTAAAACTCCGATGTTGTCGCATAAGAATATTGGTGCGTGTTCTCTTCATGCCCTACCACGTAAACAAGAGCCTCATTGTCGGATATGAAATTGATCCTAACGTCTATTTCGCCAAGATTTTCGCGCTTAATTATCGTGCCGTTCCTAATTGTGTGTGATTGTCCAGTGGTTTTACATTCGAGTGGCGGAGGCAACGCGAACGCATTGTTGGCGGATGGCACCATCGAGATAACGATGCCGGCCAGAAGCAGACCCGTGGCGCGCATGACTAGAGCCCTCGATTCCTTCAGGCTAACTCGCGGAATTAAAATTCGCCACCGTTCACAAGCGCGACGGGGCAGCGTCTCGGAGGCCTCGGCTCTCGGCCCTCCGTACGCAAAAACCGTGTGCAGGAGGCTTGCCTGGTTAACAGCCAAGCCTTCAGCCCCTCGCCAATTCACGAATGCACGCGTGAAGATCCTCTTCTTCGGCCTTGTGCCGAATTGAATGCACTGTCACCTTTATCCCTGTCC
>CAWASR010000019.1:0-378053 GCA_963784805.1 uncultured Alphaproteobacteria bacterium | reverse complement strand
AATCCCTGTCCGGAATCCCGAGGGGCGCGGTCCAGTGGATTCGACAAAAAGGGAATTGAGTGCCTGTCACCGTAATACCGCGTCGCGGCGGTCGTTCGCGCTTGCGCCAACGTATAGCCACTGTCAGGTTGGGCATTGAAGGAAGCGCTTTTGCGCGGAGCGGCGATGGTCGATTTTGCGGACCGCATGGAGTTCAAGCGCTGGCTCGATGCGATCGAGCCTGCGGGGCGGCGGCGCGAGGTCGCGGTCGCGCTGGCGGCGAGAGCGGCGCTGCGCGTGACGCCGTTGCTTTTCAGCAAGTTGACGCGAGGCGGACACGCCGAAATTCTGCGGGACATTATTTTACCGTCTTTGCGGGCTACCGCGTTGCCGTGGGCCGCCGGCAAATATCCGGCCCACGGCAACGAGCTTCGCGCCGCCGCCTTCGCCGCCGCCGCCTTCGCCCGCGCCGCCGCCGCCCGCGCCGCCGCCTTCGCCCGCCGCCGCCTCCGACGCCGCCGCCCCGCCGCCGCCTCCGCCCCCGACGCCGCCTCCGACGCCGCCGCCTTCGCCCCCGACGCCGCCCGCGCCGCCGCCGCCTCCGACGCCGCCTCCGACGCCGCCGCCTCCCCCGCGCCGCCGCCTTCGCCGCCGCCGCCGCCCGCGCCGCCGCCGCCTCCGACGCCGCCTCCGACGCCGCCGCCTCGCCGCCTCCGACGCCGCCTCCGACGCCGCCGCCTTCGCCGCCGCCGCCGCCGCCTCCGCCCGCGCCGCCGCCTTCGCCGCCGCCGCCGCCGCCGCCGACGCCGCCGACGCCGCCTTCATCGATTCCGGCGGCTCAGGCTCTGACCTCGCCGGTTTGCCTCTGTGGCAGACTGGCTCCCCAGACTGGGCGACCGACGATTGGCGAGCCCTGAAGGCCGCTCTCCTCGCCGCCAACGAAGGCTGGGAAGTCTGGACGGATTGGTACGAGGCGCGGCTCGCCGGGGACTCCGGCCATCCGCCGGACGAAGCGCTCGAAATCGCCCGTGCGACGATTCCGGACGAAATCTGGAATCAGGGCCCGGCGGCCGTGAACGCTGAGATCAAACGGTTGATCGAGGAGCATTCGCCGCCCGCGCCTGGTACGCCCGAGGCAGACGCGAATGAGGGGCCGACTTGGGATCAACCAGACTTCCAACCGATCCTCGCAACCCGCAAAGTCCTGCGCGTGCTGCCTCTCCTTGTGACGGACGAGAGAATCGGAGACCAGATCAAATCGAAATTCGTCCTGTCCGTGTTTCACGCTTTGGCCGTCGCGTGGGCACGGATCGGATTTGCAGATCTGGTTTCGTCCAAACTAAGTGTAACGGCGGCGCGCGAAGTAAGCCCGCTTGTACCTCCAACTGCTTCTACTGCGGCCTTCATCGGTCGAGCCACCGTGGACGCCGCTTATTCTGCCGGTAGCCGAAATCTTAGCGCTGCGGCGAGTTGCGCGCGCATCGTTGAGGTTGAAATACAACAATCTCTTCGAGCGCTGAGCAATTCAACTCCCTTCGAAAGTGTGGTGAGGCAGGCGGATGCCCACGATGCAAGCGATATTGCGCCGGGACTTACCCCCAAAGGAATTGGCGCGGTCGCACTATGGCCGGGCGGCGATCCACCCGGGGTTTTTCGTGAGCAATGGAACAACCTGAAGGAAGCGCTTCGAT
Organism: uncultured Alphaproteobacteria bacterium; assembly: GCA_963784805.1. Classification (GTDB taxonomy): domain Bacteria; phylum Pseudomonadota; class Alphaproteobacteria; order Rhizobiales; family Beijerinckiaceae; genus Roseiarcus. Next base: position 376,383 of record CAWASR010000019.1, on the reverse strand, counting down.
TTGCCGACGAGGGTTGGGACGTTTGGATCGACTGGTACGAAGCACGCCTTGATGGGCGCCTTCGATCACAAGAGGTCGAACTGGCTTACGTCAACTACACGAAAAATGTCTTGTCGACGGCGAGCGCTTGGGAGGCGAATTCCGAGATCAGGAGACTGATCGACGAAGCGATAAAGGCACCTGAACAAACTGCGATTGGTTGGGACTTTTTCGTCAGTTACGCCGTGCAAGACGAGGCCGTCGCTCGCGAAATCGTCAGCGTGATTGAAGGCGCGGGCTATTCCACCGTCGCGCAGTTCAAAGACTTCTCGGTCGGCGCGAACTTTGTTCACGAAATGAATTGTGGGCTCGCCGGCGCGGGGCGCGTCATAGCGCTGTATTCGCCTTACTACCAGTCATCCGAACACTGTCGAGCGGAATGGGCGGCCGCATACAATTCCGATCCTTCCGGCGCCAAACGCAGACTTGTCCCGTTCTTGCTGGCGCCCACAGCCCTCGATTCATTGGCGCGGCAAGTCGTCTATAAATCGCTTGTCGGGCTCAACGCGACGCGGCGCGAGGAGGCCATCCTCGAAGCGATTGCTCCCCGACTGCAAGTAGGAAATCGGGAGGTAATCAAGCAAATCCTCGCGGAGGTCGCCAGCCCTCAGGCTTCGATCAACGCGAAAGAGCAATTGGACGCAGGGCCGAACCTCACCTTCGACCGACCCTTCGTTGACGCCGATCTACCCGAACTGCCGAGCACCCAACGGGGTTTGGCGAATACAATTCGCAAGTCGTTGCCGCGCCAGACGCCCCCTGTTGTCGGGGCCGTTCTCGACTCCTATGCCGAGCACCTCTTGGAGCGTGGAACGCAGCCGATCGTGCGGTATCTCGACGATCTTGCCGCCGCCTTGCGAGCAGAGCATGACGCGCCCGAGGCAGTTGATTGGGGAAAGGGTCTCGGAGAACTGCTTCGACGATTCTTCGCCAATCACGCGCTGCTGCGAACACATTTCCCTCTGAAGGACGAGGAGGTATTTGCCGAACTGCCGATAGACGAGGACGAAGCGACCGGCGACGCGTTAAGGGCGCCGATCGCTAGTGTCGCAGCCAAGATGCAAGAGGTCGCAGCGGTCGACAAGGCCACTCCGCAGATCGTGAAAGCGGTCAACAATTCCGCCGCCTTCGCGAACGACTTGGCCTCCCTGCCTCCGCCCCAAACTCCCGCCGATCCAAAATCGACGCGCGTTACCGTGAAGCGACGGTATGTTTTAGGGACAATCGGATTTCTTGTGACGATATATAATTTGATCGGCACAACGGCGTCGATTTACGGCATTCCAGAGGGTGTCGCGCTGCTTCACGCAGTCAAGGGGGCGATCGAGAGGTTGATGTCCCTCTTGCTGTAACGCCTTGGGAATTACGGTGATGGGGTGGACGGCGCCCCGAACGGCATCGACTGTGCCAAGATGGTCGTTGTCACCAACCCATCTGAAAGGGAAGCCGTCCATGGGCAAGTCTATCCGGAATTTGACTTCTGTCACGCGTGTCGGGCTCGATCTGGCGAAGAACGCATTTCAGGTTCACGCCGTCGACGCGAAGGGCGAGATAGTCGTTGCGCGCAAACTGACGCGCGGCCGGCTCGTCGCCTTTTTCGCCGAGCTTCGACCTTGTGTGGTGGCGATGGAGGCCTGCTCTTCGGCGCATCATTGGGGCCGGGCGCTGGTCGAACTCGGGCACGAGGTGAAGCTGATCCCGCCGGCGCATGTGAAGCCCTATGTGAGGCGCAACAAGAACGACGCGGTTCCGGTGACGGTGCGTTAAACTACGTCGGCCAAGCACTGTCGCAAGTAAAGTGCACTGTCACCGGAATTCTTCCTGGGAATTGCCGATGTTGCAGATTTTGGCGCCCAAGCGGTTGGAAAGATTGAGTCGTTGACGAAAGTGACGCCAGGCTCGGTGGAGCCCCGCCTCACCAGGGCCGGTCGACCGCCGCCGCCGCTCAATCCTCGTCCAGGTCCTGGAACGCCCGCCGGTCCACGCCCTCGCCGACCAGGATCTCGCGCTTGCCTGCGTGGTTGGGGGCGCTGACGACGCCTTCCTTCTCCATTCGCTCGACCAGCGAGGCGGCCTTGTTGTAGCCGACCGACAGGCGGCGCTGGATGTAGCTGGTGGAGACCTTGCGGTCGCGCAGCACAATGTTGACCGCGCGATCGTAATAGTCGGCCGATTCCTCCGCATCCATCGAGCCGGGAGAGGGCAGGGGGCCTTCGCCCTCTTCGCCCGTCTCGTCTTCCTCTGTGATGGCGTCGAGATATTCCGGCGCGCCCTGCTTCTTGAGATGGGCGACGACGGCCTCGACCTCGTTCTCCGAAACGAAGGGCCCATGCACGCGCGAGATGCGTCCGCCGCCCGCCATGTAGAGCATGTCGCCCTGGCCGAGCAGTTGTTCGGCTCCCTGCTCGCCCAGGATGGTGCGGCTGTCGATCTTGCTCGTCACCTGGAACGAGATGCGGGTCGGGAAGTTGGCCTTGATCGTGCCGGTGATGACGTCGACCGAAGGACGCTGGGTCGCCATGATAAGATGGATGCCGGCCGCGCGCGCCATCTGGGCGAGGCGCTGGATCGCGCCTTCGATGTCCTTGCCGGCCACCATCATCAGATCGGCCATCTCGTCGACCACGACGACGATGTAGGGCAGCTCTTCGAGCGCCATCTCCTCGTGCTCGTAGATCGCCTCGCCGGTCTCGCGGTCGAAGCCGGTCTGGACGGTGCGGGTCAGCGTCTCGCCCTTGGCGATGGCGTCCGCCACCCGCGCGTTGAAGCCGTCGATATTGCGCACGCCGGCCTTCGACATCTTCCGGTAGCGGTCCTCCATCTCGCGCACCGCCCATTTAAGCGCGACGACGGCCTTCTTCGGGTCGGTGACGACGGGGGTCAGCAGGTGCGGAATGCCGTCGTAGGCCGAGAGCTCCAGCATTTTCGGATCGACCATGATGAGCCGGCATCGCTCGGGCCTCATCCGGTAGAGCAGGGACAAGATCATGGTGTTGATCGCCACCGACTTGCCCGAGCCGGTAGTGCCGGCGACCAGAAGGTGCGGCATGCGCGCGAGGTCGACGATCACCGGCTCGCCGCCGATCGTCTTGCCGAGAGCGATGGCGAGCCGATGCTTCGACTTGTCGAAGTCTTCGCTCGCAAGAAGCTCACGCAGATAGACGGTCTCGCGGCGCTGGTTGGGCAGCTCGACGCCAATCGCGTTGCGGCCCTGCACCACCGCCACGCGGGCGGAAACCGCGGACATCGAGCGGGCGATGTCGTCGGCCAGGCCGATCACGCGCGACGACTTGATGCCGGGCGCCGGCTCGAGCTCGTAGAGCGTGACGACGGGGCCGGGGCGCACATTGACGATCTCGCCCTTGACGCCGAAATCGTCGAGCACGCCCTCCAGCAGACGCGCGTTCTGCTCGAGCGCGTCCTGCGAAATCTTCGCGCCCGCCGATTTTTTCGGTTCGGTCAGCATCGTGATCGAGGGCATCCGCCATTCGCCGCGCGGCGGGCGCGCAAATCTGACTTCCGATGCGGAGCGGCTCGCCGGCTTTGGCGCGCTCGCTTGGCTTGCGGCCTGCCGCGCGTTCGGGTCGGCGGAGGGCGCCGGCCCTTGAGCCGGCGGAGCGTAATCCCTGGGATCAAGCAAATCGTCGTGATCGGCGCGCAGGCCGAACCATGGCGGCAGGGGAGCGAGCGGGGCCGGCTCGAAACCCGGCTCGAGGCCGAACCGCCGCTCGAGGCTCCGCGCCGATCCCGGATTGCGGCGCGCCATTCGGCGCAGCGCGCCCTTCGCGGTCAGCAAGGCGTGGATGACGGCGCCGATCGACACCATGCCGAAGCCGGGCTCGTCTTCCGCGACTTCGTCGTCGAAGCGCGCCTGAGCGCCGCCGCGGCCGCTCGCGATCGACCTGGGCGGCTCGTCTTCGGCGTCCGGGGGGGCCGCGAAGCCAACTCCTGCAGCTGCGGTCAGAGCGAGGATCGCGAGCGCGGCGAACGCGACGCCGCTTGCGGCCGAGGCCCACGAAGAGCTGGGCAGCAAATGGCGCGAAATCGCCAGAACGGCGTCGCCGACGACTCCGCCGAGGCCGGTCGGAAGCGGCCAGCTTCCGGGCGCCGGAAGCAGCGACGCCAGAGCCGCCGCGGCCGCGACGCCGACGACATAGAGGCCGGCTTTCATCCGCGGGCGCTCGAGCCGGCGATGGATGAGGAGCCGACAGCCCCAGAACGCAGGCGGGGCCAGCACGGCGACACACGCAAGGCCGAACATCTGCATGACGATGTCGGCGGCGATCGCGCCAGGGGCGCCCATCACATTGCGGACCGGCGCGTTGGTGGCGTGATTGATGCTCGGATCGCTGACCGACCAGGTAAGCAGCGCCATGCTCAGGGCGCCGACGCCCGCCAGCGCGCTGAGGCCGGCCAATTCGGCCGCCCGCCGCCGGGGAAACTCGCGAATCGAGGCGGGCAGATAGTCGATAACCGAGAATGTCGTCGTACGCATCGCCCACTCGCCGGCTCGGGGCGCCCGATCCCCCGCCATGTCCGCGACGCAGCCTATGTGGAGCGAGTTAATGGCGGCCTAACCTTAACGCGCCGTAGTGGCGTTGAACGCTTTTCCGCCCCTGCTTCCCGGCAAAAAAGGACGCCCCGCAGGGCGTCCAAGTTTAGCGGGAGAAACGCAATTCCCGGCAGCCGGGGCTGCCGGCGACGCTGTTCAGTGCACGATTTCACCGTGAAGGGCGAGATCGAGCCCGTCGCGTTCGATTTCCTCCGAGACGCGCAGGCCGATCGCCAGATCTATAACCTTGAGAATGATCAGCGTGACGATCGCGTCATAGATGACGACCACGCCGACTCCATAGAACTGATTGATGAACTGCTGGACGTTGCCTTCCAGCAGGCCCGAGTGACCGCTGAGTTCCTGGACGGCGAAGACGCCGGTCAGAAGCGCTCCGATGATGCCGCCGACCGCATGAACGCCGAAGGCGTCGAGCGCGTCGTCGTAGCCGAAGGCCTCCTTGAGCGAGGTCGCGCCGAGGTAACAACCGACGCCGCAGGCGACGCCGATCACCATCGACCCGATCGGACCGACGAAGCCCGATGCGGGGGTGATGGCCACCAGACCTGCGACCGCGCCCGAGGCGATGCCGATAACCGTCGGCTTGCCGCGATGCGCCCACTCGACGAACATCCAGGTCAACGCTGCGACCGCGGTCGCGATTTGAGTCACCGTCATCGCCATGCCGGCCTGCAATCCGGCAGTCACCGCCGAACCGGCGTTGAAGCCGAACCAGCCGACCCACAGCAGCGAAGCGCCAATGAAGGTCAGGACCATGTTGTGACCGGGGCCTGTGTCCTTGCGCTTGCCGAGCATCAGCGCGCACATCAGGCCGGCGACGCCAGCGTCGATATGAACGACTGTGCCTCCGGCGAAATCCAGCATCTGGAACAGGCCCTGGAAATTGCCTTTGTCATCGACATTGACGGCGCTCATGAATCCGTCCGGACCCCACACCCAGTGCGCGACCGGAGCGTAAACGCAGATCGCCCAAAGGCCCATGAACCACAGCATCGCCGAAAACTTCATCCGCTCGGCGATGGAGCCCGCGATCAGCGCCGGAGTGATGATCGCGAACGTCATCTGGAAGCACATGTAGACGGTCTCTGGTATCGTCGGCGCGAGCGGGTTGGGCGTGTTCGCGCCGCTCGCCAGGTCATAGTGAATGCCCTGCAGAAAAAACCGCGAAAGGCCGCCGATGAACCAGGTTCCGCCGGTGAACGACAGGCTATAGGTCAGGACCGCGTACACGACGGTCACCAGCGCCGTGACCGCGAAGCTCGTCATGACGGTGTCGCCGACGTTCTTCTTCCGCACCATGCCGCCGTAGAACAGCCCGAGACCCGGGATCGTCATCATCAGCACGAGCGCGACCGAGGTCATCATCCAGGCCGTGTCGCCGGAGTTGCTGGTGCATTTTTCGAGGACGGTGGCCGAACAGGCGGGCGGGCTCGCCGAAGCGGCGGGCGCCGCCGCGGCGGGAGCCGCTGGAGCGGCCGGCGCGGCAGCCGCGGGAGCGGTCTGTGTCGCTGGCGCGGCGGCTGGTGCGTTGTTCTGCGCGTAGGTCGCCACGGGCGCCGCCAGGCCAACGAAGGCGGCTATCGCCAAGGCTGGCGCGAGGCCGGAAAAAATGCGGGTCAGTTTCATTGTCGAGGAACTCCGATCTGGAAAGGGAAGGGCGCTTCGTCGGCTCAGAGCGCGTCTTTGTCCTTCTCGCCCGTGCGGATCCGAACCGCTCCGTCGAGGCTGTAGACGAAGATCTTGCCGTCGCCGATTTGGCCGGTGCGCGCGGCCGCGACGATCGCGTCGACCACCTTGTCCGCGACCTCGGTGTCGACCGCGACTTCGATTTTCAACTTGGGCAGGAAGCTCACCGCGTATTCCGCGCCGCGGTAAATCTCCGTATGGCCCTTCTGCCGGCCGTATCCCTTGACCTCGGTGACTGTCAGTCCGTGCACGCCGATGGCGGTCAGCGCGTCGCGCACCTCCTCCAGCTTGAAAGGCTTTATGATCGCCATCACAATTTTCATTGGCCTCGCCCGATTTTGACGATCCGCGGCCGTCTCACGACTGGACCGTTCTCTGTGGTGAAGTCGGAGCGCAGGCGCACCCCGTCGGCGGACGTCTTACAAGGCCCGTGCCATGGCGCTCGATGCGAGCTAACATTCTGGAAAGAGGTCAGTTTTATTTTCTTGAGTTCGAAGCGGGCGCGAATGCGGCCATTTTCGGGCGACGATCGACCAAGGATTAGGCGCCTAATATTTAGCCTGATTGCCTAGGCTTCGCGGCGCTCTCGAATCAGACCTTCCTGTGCGACGCTGGCGATCAGCGCGCCGGCCTGGGAATAGATCAGGCCTCGGACCAGGCCGGTGGCGCTGCTCGCGTTCGGGCTGTCGAGAACGTAGAGCAGCCAGTCGTCGGCGCGGGCCGGACGATGAAACCACAGCGCATGATCGAGGCTGGCGACCTGGAGGCGAGGATCGTGGATCGTCCGCCCCTGCGCTCTCAACGACGTTTCGAGCAACGACATGTCCGAAAGGTAGAGCAGCGCGGCGCGCTGGGTGGCGGGGTCGTCCGGCAGGCGCTCGCCGATCCGCGTCCACAGCGTTTGACCCGGCGCGCGCGGCGCGTCCCGGGAGTAGCGGTCGAGGTCGGTGGGGCGAAAATCGATCGGCCAGATCGTGTCCAGCATGCCCTTCATCCGATAGCGCGCCGGGCCGTCGAGCCGCTCGATGGCCAGGCGCGGATCGGGGCAGGCGTCGGGCGCCGGCGCCGCGGGCATCGGGGCGGAGTGCTCGAATCCCAACTCCTCAGCGTGGAACGAAGCCGTCAGCACGAAGATCGCCTCGTTGCGCTGACGGGCGACGACCCGGCGGGTGGTGAAACTGCGCCCGTCCCTCAGACGCTCGACTTCGAACAGGATCGGCTCGCGCGGGTCGCCGCCCAGCAGAAAATAGGCGTGCAGCGAGTGCGGATCGCGGGCGCTGACGGTGCGCGACGCGGCGGTGAGCGCCTGCGCCAGCACCTGCCCGCCGTAGACGCGCTTCCAGGCGTTGTGGGGCGAATGGCCGACAAACCGGTCCGCGCCCGAGGGCGTGAGATCGAATAGCGCCACAAGTTCTTCAGCGGTCATGGATGCCGCGCCCGTTCCGCCGACGATCTACTGTCGCGGCACGACAAACATCGCAAGAAGCGACCCGGATCGATACAGCGAGCGAAGCGTTAGAGTCGCAAAATTAGAAGACCGGGCGCGACGCCGTCAATGCCGGCCCGTCCTTTTCGGTCCGCGGACCGGATCGGCGGCGACGGATCGAACCCGGAATCCAAGCCCGCGGAAACGGCTCCAAAGCCCGCGGAAGCCGGAGCAAAGCCAGGGGAAGCGGAATCCAAGCAATTGTCTTCCGCGAATCGAGACTTTTCAAGCCCTTGCGCCCAAATCCAAATTGTTTTTTTCGAGTCGCCGCGCTTTCGCCGCCGGCGTCCGCCGCCCGGCCTTCGCCGCCGTCCTCCGCCAGGGCCGCCGCCCCCCGCGCCGCCGATGGCCTGGCCGTCCTTGTGACCCGGGCGGCGATGCGGTTGATCTTGGCGAGCAGCCTCTCGCGGGCGGCCTCATCGTAGGCCGGAGCGGCGGCGGCGCTCTTCTGGTAAAGGTCGAGCCGGTCGAGGAGCTTGAGGTAGGGCGCGATCGCCCCGATTTTTCCTTTCGCGAGCGCGCCCGCCGCGAGTCTGAGCGCCGGCTGGAGGCGCGCGAGCTGCAGCATCGCGTGTTCCGGCCGTTTGTCGACCGCCCGCCTTTGCAGGGTCTCGCTGACGATCTGGCGAATGCGCCTGGCGGTCAGCCCTTCGGCGCTTGCGATGTCGCCATAGGCCCAGCCCTCGCGCAGCCGGGCGAAAATGCGTTCCCGCCGCAAGATCCGCTCCCTCCGGCTCATCGTCCGCTTCGCAACCGCAACCCTCTCTTCAACCATGCCTAACTCCTTGTTTTCGCCGCGTCTGACGACGACTGACCGAAAGGAGCAGAATAACATGGTTTTTGGAAATCAGAAAGAAAATGCTGTCAAAAAAGTTGGTCGCCCTCGCGGGACCGCGCCGCCAGGCGTGTCGCGTTTGGACGGCGCCGTCGCCGTCATTGCGAGCGAAGCGAAGCAATCCAGAGCCGCCGCCGCCGCCCTGTGATCTCTGGATTGCTTCGTCGCTCACGCTCCTCGCAATGACGATTTCGTTTGAACGCGACATGCCCTGATTTATCAACGTGTCTGTGACGTGATAATCTAATTTATTGGTAAATGATCTCAACGCATTGAAACGTATAATATTGTTGAATTTGCCTCAAGTTGGCGATTGGCGGATGCTTCGAAAGGCCAGGCGCGCGCATGACCGATCATTGGGCGCCCTCGCGTGACCGGCCGCCAGGCATGTCGCGTTTCGACGGCGCTGTCGCCGTCATTGCGAGCGAAGCGAAGCAATCCAGAGCCGCCGCTGCTGCCCTGTGATCTCTGGATTGCTTCGTCGCTCACGCTCCTCGCAATGACGCTTTCGTTTGAATGCGACATGCCCGGGTTTATTAACGCGGCTGTAACGTGTTAATCTAATTTATTTGTAAGTGATTATAACACACTGAAATATAAATGGTTGCGGATTGTGAATTACAGTGCCACGCCCTCCTTTACCCTTTTTCGTGCGCCATGCGATGTTGTCTTATGGCCCGCCTCAACTCCGTTCGTCACCCCTAGCAAGTAGGGACGCAAGCCTAGGGGCCATGTCGCAGACGTCGAGGCAAAATGGTAAAGACGGGCGCGTCACCGTAATCCCGTAATCCGTCATGTCTGGACGGCGCCCGCTGTCAAGGGGGTCTTTGAGGTTTTGGGCGGGATCGGGGGTGCGGTCATGTCTTCGGCCTTTTTGCGCGGAACCATAAGCGTCCGCTGGCCCTGATGTTGTCCGCTGATCCGTTGCCGCCATCACCGTAACGCGCTGATTGGGCGCAGACAGTACGCCGGGCTTCAGGATCAATCCGCTTTCCTGCGCATCACCTCTTGGTCACCCTCGAGTTGCTTGCCGCGTGGCGCCCTTTGAGGCGGCGCGGCGGTCCGAAACCGTTGAGTTAGGCCGAAAACCCTCGGTAGTTCGTCTGCGACTTCAGCAACGCGAAGACGATGCGCGCCAATTTGTTGGCCAGCGCCACGGCGACCAGCTTGAAGGGCTTCTTCTCGATCAGCCTCTTGGCCCACATCCGCAGCGGGTCGCCATGGGGTTTGCGATGGAACAGCACGGCGTGCGCGCCCACGACCAGCAATTTGCGCAAGTACCGGTTGCCCATCTTCGAGATGCGCCCCAGCCGCTCCTTGCCGCCGCTCGAATGCTGGCGCGGCGTCAGGCCGAGGAAGGCGGCGAACTCGCGCGGCCCCTCGAACCCCGAGACATCGGGGACGCTGGCCGCGATCGCCGTGGCGGTGATCGGCCCGATGCCGGGAATGGTCATCAGCCGGCGCGCTGTCGCATCCGTCCGAGCGGCCGCGAGAAACGTCTTGTCGAGCCGATCGATCGCCTCGTCGAGCCGATGCAATTGATGAACCAGCTCCGTCAGCGCCGCGCAAACCTCGATCGGGATTGTCTGGTCGCAAGCTTCGATCATATCGGCGAGTTGGCGCGCATGGCGCGGCCCTTGCGCCGCGATCAGCCCCACCTCGCCAAGATGCCCTCGAAGCCCATTGAGCAATTGCGTGCGCTGCGCCACCAGCATCTCGCGCGCCTTGTGGCGCATCAAATCGGCCTGGTTGACGACCGAGCGCACCACGACGAAACGCATCGAGGGCCGCGAAACCGCCTCGCAGATCGCCGCCGCGTCCGCCGCGTCGTTCTTCTGCCGGCGCACATAGGGCTTCACGTAAGCCGGCGGCATCATCCGCGCGTCATGGCCCAGTTTGATCAACGCGCGCGCCCAATGATGGGCCGACCCGCACGCCTCCAGACCGACCAGGCATTTGGGCAGGCCCGAGAAGAACGCCAGCAACTTGTCGCGCCTGACCGACTTGTTGAAGACGACCCTGCCCGCGACATCGACGCCGTGGACCTGAAAGACGTGCTTGGCCAGATCAAGCCCAACCCGCGTGACAGACGAGAATTCGGTGATAGATTTTCCCATGGACGGCGCTCCTTCAAATGGTCGCTCTAACGACAACCATTTTGGCACGGTTCAAATCCAGAACCAGATGCCGCGCGGGCGCCGTCCACACCATCACCGTAATCCCGTAATCCCGGGCGCGTCACCGTAATCCCAAAATGGTAAAGACGGGCGTGTCACCGTAATTCGGGCGTGTCACCGTAATTCAGGAGGGCGCCCCAAGCAGACGTCGCGGCCGATATCGAGCAAGCACTGACCGACTGATGATCGATGGCCGACAGCTTCGAAGGCGAAGCCATCGACGATGTGGCAAATAGCCCACTCCTGTGTTAGTTAGGAACCGATCAACCGGTTCAGGGTTTAGGGCTTGCACCATCAATAGGAGGGCGCTCCCGGCGCTCCGCGTAGCTGGTCTCCGGTGTTACCCTGAGTTGTCCCTTTCCGAATGCGCACGAGCGCACGCTGCCGGTTTGATCGGTAGGTGGGCAATCAAGTGGAGACAGCCATGAGCATTATCGATCAAGCGCTGAAAGCCAATGAAGCCTACGCAAAGACCTATAATCCGAAGTGGGGGGAAGGGCCGCCGCGGCCGCAAATTGCGGTCGTGACTTGCATGGATACCTCGTCTTTCGGACCTTCCGGGAATTCTTGGACTGAAGCACGCCGACATCGACGCGATCCGAACCGGGGGCCCGAACGTTTCCGAAGAAGTTCTGGCGGAACTGGTGGTATCGACGCGGGTGCTTGGCAGCAAAGAAATCATGCTTCTAAATCACACTGGTTGCGGGTTTACGACCTTTACCGACGCAGAGTTAAACGCCAAATTCTCCAAGCTGACTGGAGACGAGACACCCGCCCCGATGCGCTTCTTTGCCTTCAAGGATGCGGAGCAGCAAACTAAGGACCAGATCGCGATGGTCAGGTCGCATCCCTGGATTTCGAAAGAAGTTCCTGTGCGGGGCTTCATTTTCGATGTCGACACCGGCCGTTTGCGAGAGGTGCTGGCCGACGCCGGGACGGCCTCCTGACGCTAGCCATACGGAATATAGAGCGTCTCCCCCGTGCTTAATTGCTCTGTGGATACCGTCGGGGCTCGCACGATATCTCGTCGGAAAAACACTGGTCCATGATCTTGCGACGGGGAGGCTAATTGGGCCCTTGTTCTGTCGTGCGTCACATGCCGCGACCGCTACGGATCTTCGAGCAGCTGCCGGTTCTGGAAATCGCCGACGTCATCCAGCGCCTCCTTGGCGGCCTTCAGGAGCGCGACGTTGGACGGAAAGCGTGGATCATGCCTTGCCAAGTATGCACTTGGATCGTCCCACCCTCTCGTTCGAACCGCTCGCCGTACCGGACGAAGTCGTCAAGGAGAACGTCGTCTTCACCCACATGCATTCTGACCGGGGGCAAACCGGCAAGATCGCCGTAAAGCGGGGACGCCAGCGGATCGTGCGGGTCCCGACCTGCCAGATAGAGCCGCGCCATGGCGGCAAGCTGCGCCGGTGTCGAGAGCGGGTCGGCGTTCGCACGGGTCACCATGCTCTTGCCGGCCATCGCCAGGTCGGTCCAAGCCGATATCACCGCCGCGCCCTTGGGAATGGGACCGGAGCCGGTGCGCGCCTTGGCGACCGCCCACGAAAGAAGGATCAGGGCGAGACCGCCGCCGGCTAAGTCGCCCGCAAGCGCTATGTTTGTAACTCCTTCAGCAACCTGGCCTAAGTAGATAGCCTGTGCGTCCTCTACCGCGGCTGGGAATGGGTATTCCGGGGCAAGCCTGTAGTCTGGTACGAATGCCGCGACTTTCGCGCTTGCGGCGACCTGCCCGACGAAGTGTTGGTAGGCTTGGGACGCGCCAACCACATAACCGCCTCCGTGGAAATAAAGGATGACGGCGCCTTGCAGCGCCTCCTCTGGTCGGCACCACCATCCCGACACGCCGCCGACGATCGCTGCCTCGTAGGTTACTCCCGAAGCGGCCGGAACATCTTCCATGATCTCGTCGAACGTCTTACGGGCGCTTGGCCCGTTGATGCTTCCTTTCGCGGACCCGAGCGTTAATCGTATGGGCCCCATGGCGACGCGGTCGACCAAATATTCTCGGTGGTGAATTATGGTCATTGCGCTGTCTCCCGGTTGCGGTATCGGCAGCTCAAGTCCCGGCAGCGGTGGATAGTCGGCGTAGCCCTTTTGCAGCTATCGACGATTTTTGGTGATGGCCTGACGGATCGGGCGGCGGCAGTTTGGGTTTGAACGCAATCTGGCTTGGCGATGACGTCGCACCCGTCGCTGAACTTCACACCTTGAATGATCTTTGGCAACCGGTTGTGGTCGTCAAGGCGGCGGCGTCATGTCTGATTGTGGCGACACGCCCTTCTTTACCCATTTCTGTGCGCCGTGCGATGTTGTCCTATGAACCGCCTCAACCGCGTCGTCACCCCCGCAAGCATAAGGCAAATCAGAACGATCCAGGCAGGACGAAGGGAAACAAGTCAAATCAGGAGCGGATTCTGGAAGCCCCGTAGCCGCTCCCCACGGTAACTCTTTGAAAAAGACGGAACATTCTGGATTTTGGCCCAAACATGCCGGCAATCCGCTTGCCGGCGAATTGGCCCCAGTCATAATCGCCAGGCGAAACTCGCCTCGCCCGCCTCGCCCGCGGCCGCCTCGCCGCCATCCGAAGCCTCGGCCGCCTGCGCATCCATTTTCGGCTTGTCGTCCTTAAGTCTCGCGGCGATCTGGTTGATCTTGTCCAGGAGCTTCTGGCGGTCTCCGCCGTCCTCGTCCCGGTTCTCGCTGGCGACCCTCTGGCAGCGGTCGAGCCGGTCGAGCACCTTCAACAAAGGCGCGATGGCCTTGACGTCGCCCTTGAGGACCGCGTCCCCGGCCATCTGGATCGCCGGCGCGAGGCGCGCCATTTGCAGCAGCGCGTGATCGGCGCCGTTGTCGACCGGCCGTTTCTTCATGACCTCGCGCACGATCTGTCGGACGCGCTCGGCCGTCAGGCCCTCCTGGCGCGCGATCTCGTCATAGGCCCAACCCTCGCTGAGCCGGGCGAAGACGCGCCCGCGCCGCAACAGCCTGCCATAGGCGTCGCGCCGCCGCTTCGGAGCGGACGCCGTCTGATGATCCATTCTCGCCTCGTTTCCCCGCGCGCCCGGCGGCGTTGGTTCGAAAGACGCGAGAATAGCATGAATTTCGAAAATCAGAAAGAAGATTCCGGTTTTTCCTGAGGCGCCGCGGCGTCGAACGCAGCAGGCCTCTCGGCGCCGATAGGGTGCGCGCGTCGGTGCCCGGCCGCCGTTCGCCTTCGTCGCCGATCGCCGCTAACATCGCCGGCCGGCGCTTGGGAGAACCTCATGGAGAGCCTCTATTCGGGTCCGGTGTTCGAGATGGCCCGCAATCAGTTCCGCGTCATCGCGGATCATCTGGGCATCGCGGAGGACGAACGCGACCGCCTGCTTTACCCAAAGCGCGCCATCGTCGTCTCCTGTCCGATTCACATGGACGACGGCCGCACCGAGGTTTTCGCCGGCTATCGGGTGCAGCACCATCTGACGCTCGGCCCCGCCAAGGGCGGCACGCGCTTCGCCCCCAACGTCGACATCGGCGAAATCGCGGCTCTCGCGATCTGGATGAGCTGGAAATGCGCGCTGGCCGATCTTCCCTACGGCGGCGGCAAGGGCGGCGTCGCAGTCGACCCGCGCGCGCTGTCGCTGAACGAGCTCGAGAACCTGTCGCGCCGTTATATGCAGGAAATGATCCCCTTCGTCGGGCCGCGGGTCGACGTCATGGCGCCGGACATGGGCACCAACGAACAGGTGATGGCGTGGTTCATGGACACCTATTCCATGTACCAGGGAATCACTGTGCCCGAGATCGTGACCGGCAAGCCGGTCGGCACCGGCGGAACGCTGGGGCGGCGCGAGGCGACCGGACACGGCGTCGCCTTCCTCGCATTCCGCGCTCTGGAGGCGCTGGAGATCCCGGCGATAGGCGCGACCGCGATCGTCCAGGGTTTCGGCAACGTCGGCTCCCACGCGGCGCTCGGCCTCGCCGCGCGCGGCCTTCGGGTCGTCGGAGTCAGCGACCATACCGTCGCCTACTACGATCCCGGCGGCCTGGACGTCGGCGCGCTGGCCGATCACGCCGAGAAAGCAGGCGTGCTCGCGGGTTTTTCGAGCCAGGCGGTGATCGACCCGCGCGAGCTTCTCGAACAGCCCTGCGACGTTCTGGCGCCGTGCGCGCTCGAGCGGGTGATCGACGCCGACATCGCGCGGCGCCTGCGCTGCCGCGTGATCGCCGAGGGCGCGAACGGCCCGACGACGCCCGAGGCCGATCGCGTGCTCGCCGAGCGCAACGACGGCATCATGGTCATCCCCGACATTCTCTGCAACGCCGGCGGCGTCACCGTCAGTTATTTCGAGTGGGTCCAGGATCTGCAGCAGTATTTCTGGTCGAAGGACGAAGTCATGGACCGGCTGGAGAGAGCGCTCGACCGGTCGTGGGCGATGGTCGCCGCGAGAGCCAGGCGCGACGGCGTCTCCAGCCGCACGGCGGCGATGGCGATCGGGGTCGAGCGGGTGCGCAAGGCCAAGCAGGCGCGAGGATTGTTCCCCTGAGGGGCCCGCTCCCGCCGAATCGCCGCTCGAGCGCGTTCTCGCTCGCGCCGGGGAAGGGCGAACGGCCGAGATCGGCCTCCCGCCTTCCGGAGAGACCAACCGGGCGGCCGCCCGGTCTTTGCGAGAGTTGACAGACAGCCTCGGGAGGTCGAGATTCGCTCCTTGCTCGAGGGGCGCCCCGAACGGGGCTGAGACGGCGTCGAGCCGAACCCTTTGAACCTGATCCGGGTCATGCCGGCGAAGGGACGTAGCGGCCGCCATGGTCGTTCTTGGTCGCTCGCTCCCGCCGTCGGGACCCGTCGCGCGAGGACAAGGTCCATGAACGAAATCGCCAGCCCAACGAAATTCTCCGCGCCTCGGAGCGTCACGACCGGTCCCGTCGCGGGCTCGCGCAAGGTCTACGCCGCGCCGAAGGGCCGCGACGATATTCGCGTGCCGTTCCGCGAGATCGCCCTGAGCGATCCGCTGGAGCCGCCGGTCAGGGTCTACGACCCGTCCGGCCCCTACACCGAAAGCGCGGCGCGAATCGATCTCGCCGCCGGGCTCCCATCGGTGCGCGAGGCCTGGATCGCCGCGCGCGGCTACTCCGAAACGCAAGGGCGTGCGATCAGGCCCGAGGACAACGGCGCGGTTTCGGCCGATCGCCTCGCGCCTTTGTGCCCGGCGAGGCGCGCGTTGCGCGCCGGCGGGCGGGGCGAACTCGTCACCCAGCTCGAATTCGCCCGCGCCGGCATTGTCACCGAAGAGATGATCTATGTCGCCCATCGCGAGAATCTGGCGCGCGAGGCGGCGGTCGAGAACGCGGGCGAGCGGCTCGCCGACGGCGAGAGTTTCGGCGCGGACATCCCCGAATTCGTCACGCCGGAATTCGTGCGCAGCGAAGTCGCGCGCGGCCGCGCGATCATTCCCGCCAACATCAATCACCTCGAGCTCGAGCCGATGGCGATCGGCCGCAATTTCCTGGTCAAGATCAACGCCAACATCGGCAATTCGGCGGTGAGCTCCGGCGTCGCCGAGGAAGTGGAAAAGATGGTCTGGGCGATCCGCTGGGGCGCCGACACCGTGATGGACCTCTCGACCGGCCGCAATATCCACAACATCCGCTCCTGGATCCTGCGCAACGCGCCGGTGCCGATCGGCACGGTGCCGATCTATCAGGCGCTGGAGAAGGTCGACGGCGATCCGCTCAAGCTCGACTGGGAGGTGTTCAAGGACACGCTGATCGAGCAGGCCGAGCAGGGCGTCGACTATTTCACCATCCACGCCGGCGTGCGGCTGGCCTATGTGCCGCTGACCGCCAGGCGGGTCACCGGCATCGTCTCGCGCGGCGGCTCGATCATGGCGCGCTGGTGCCTGGCCGGCCATCGCGAGAGTTTCCTGTACGAGCGCTTCGGCGACATCTGCGACATCATGCGCAAGTACGACGTCTCCTTCTCGCTCGGCGACGGACTGAGGCCCGGTTCGATCGCCGACGCCAACGACGCGGCGCAATTCGCCGAACTCGAGACGCTGGGCGAACTGACCAAGATCGCCTGGGACAAGGGCTGCCAGGTGATGATCGAGGGGCCCGGCCACGTGCCGATGCACAAGGTCAAGATCAACATGGAAAAGCAGCTGAAGGAGTGCGGCGAGGCGCCGTTCTATACGCTCGGACCGCTGACCACCGACATCGCGCCCGGCTACGACCACATCACCTCGGGGATCGGCGCGGCGATGATCGGCTGGTTCGGCACCGCGATGCTCTGCTACGTCACGCCGAAGGAGCATCTGGGCCTGCCCGACCGCGAGGACGTGAAGACCGGCGTCATCACCTACCGCATCGCCGCCCATGCCGCCGATCTCGCCAAAGGCCATCCGGCCGCGCGCATCCGCGACGACGCGCTTTCGCGCGCGCGCTTCGACTTCCGGTGGGAGGATCAGTTCAACCTTTCGCTCGACCCCGACACCGCGCGCAAATTCCATGACGAGACCCTGCCCAAGGACAGCCACAAGGTCGCGCATTTCTGCTCGATGTGCGGGCCGAAATTCTGTTCGATGCAAATTACGCGGGATCTGCGCAAGGAAGCCGAGGCGATGGCCGGCATGGCGGAGAAGTCGCGCGAATTTCTGGAGAAGGGCGGGGCGCTGTACGTCGATGCGGCGGAATAGATCCTTCTTTGCCGCCCGTCGGTTCAACGCGGGAGGCGGGCAGTGAAGCGCGCCTGTCGGGGCGGCCGCCATTGCGGAGGGCTGCGCTCCGAGGTCGACCTCGACTTCGCGGCCGGCACGCTCAAGCGCAATTGCGCCTGCTGCGCCAAGTCGCGGTTCCGGCTCGTGCGGGTGGAGCAGGATGACTTACGCGCCTTGGGCGAGGCGGCCGACGATCGCGGCCTCAACCCGGTCGCGCATCATTTCTTTTGCCCGCGCTGCGACGTCCACGTCTGGGATCGGGTCGACGCGCCGAACATGGCGGGGCGCGACCATGTCAACGTGAGCGTCGCCTGCCTCGGGGACGTCGACATCGAAGAATTGATGGCGGCGCCGTTGAGCTACAGCGGCGGCCTTCACAATGATTGGGCGTCGACGCCGAGGGAGACGCGACATCTATGACGCGCGCGCTCGTCATCGGCGCCGGCGTCGCCGGGCTTTGCACGGCGCTCACGCTGCAGGAACGCGGCGCGGCGACGACGCTGGCCGAGCGCGCGGCGAAGCTTGGCGAGGCTTCCGCCTCGTGGATCGCAGGCGGCATGCTGGCGCCCAATTGCGAGGGTGAAAGCGCGCCGGAGGAGGTCGTGCGGCTCGGCGCGGGCGCCCTCGACTGGTGGGAAGCGCACGGCGCCGAAGTTTCTCGTACGGGCACGCTCGTCGTCGCCGGCCCGCGCGACGCCGGCGAGGTCGAGCGTTTCGCCGCCCGGACGTTCAATCATCAGCGGCTTGACGAAGCGGGGATCGCCGCGCTGGAGCCGGAGCTTGCCGGACGATTCCGCCGCGGACTTTTCTTCGCCGGCGAGGGTCATCTCGATCCGCGCCAGGCGCTGAAGGCGCTCCTCGCCCGCTTCGAGGCGCTCGGCGGGACAGCGCGTCTCGGGACTGAGCCGCATGAGGCGCGCGGTTTCGAGACGGTCGTCGATTGCCGCGGCTTTGCGGCGCGCGACACGCTGCCGGAATTGCGCCCCGTACGCGGCGAAATGCTGTTGGCGCGCGCAAGCGACGTCAGCATCAGCCGATGCGTGCGCTTTCTGCATCCGCGCATTCCCCTTTATGTCGTGCCGCGCGGCGAGGGGCTCTACATGATCGGCGCGACCATGATCGAAAGCGGCGACAGGGGCGGCGTCAGCGTTCGCTCGGCGATCGAACTCATGAACGCGGCTTATGCGCTGCATCCGGCCTTCGGCGAAGCCGAGATCGTCGAGATGCGCGCCGACGTTCGCCCCGCCTTTCCTGACAACATGCCGGGCGTGGTCGAGCGGGCCGGCCGGCTCTTCGTCAATGGCCTCTATCGGCATGGGTTCCTGCTCGCGCCGGCCCTGGCCCAGCGCGCGGCGGAGCTCGCGTTCGCGCGCTCGAGCGCGGCCGCGACCGAGCCGGCGGGAGTCCCGGCGTGAGGCTTGTGGTCAACGGCGAACATCGCGAGATCGAGGCGACGACGCTCGCCGGCGCGCTGTCGGCGCTCGAGTACCAGGATGCCAAAGTCGCGACCGCGGTCAACGGCGAGTTCGTGCCGGCCCGCGCGCGCGAGGCGACGCCAGTCAAGGACGGCGACCGGATCGAGATCGTCGCCCCGCGGCAGGGGGGGTGAAGCGCGAGACGATTGATGCCGCGCTCGATCTAGTCTAGAGTGGTCCATAACGCAAGGCCGTGGGAGAGGCGCGATGTGGACAGTCCAGGAAGCGAAGGCAAAGCTTTCCGAAGTGCTCAAACGAGCGAAGCAGGGCGAGCCGCAAGTCATCGGCGCGCTAGATCCCTGCGTCGTCGTTTCGATGGACCAATACAAGCGGCTGTCAGCGCACGATGAAGAGCCGCATCTCGGCAAATGGCTGGTCGACACCGCGCCGCGCGGTTTCGAACTTGAGCTGCCCTCGCGGGACGATGATCGACCTGATCCGTTCGCGTGGTTCGAGGACGTCGCAAGGCAGGGCGAGGGGAGTTCCGTTTCGCGGGCCGGCGGCGGTAAGGCCCGAGCCGGTCGGAAGGGGCGCGCATGAACCGCTTCGTCATCGACAGCAATGTTGTTTCGGAGATCCTGCGTCCGCGCCCTGAGCCGCGCGTCGCCGCCTTTCTCAATGAACGCTCGGATCTCTGGCTCAGCGCGATCGTCTTTCACGAATTGGCCTATGGCGTCGCGCGGCTGGCCCAGGGCGCGCGGGTCGAGGTCCTCAACAACTACATCGAGCAAATGAAGAGGCGCTTTCACGGTCGCATTGTTGCGATCGACGTGCACCTGGCCGAGGTCGCGGGACGGTTGCGCGGAGCCGAATCGAAACGCGGGCGCACCGTGCCGATCCTCGACTCGTTCATCGCTGCGACGGCGATCGCCAAGGACGGGACGCTGGTCACGCGGAATATCAAACACTTCCAAGGGTTGGGCTTTCCGGTGGCGAACCCATGGGAATAGCGGAGAATCCAATGGCCCCCAAGTCGAAGCCGAACCCGCTGGACGCGATCGCCTGTGAAGTGGCGAACAAACAGTGAGCGGATCGCTCAACGAATTCATCTCGTTGCGCGATCCAGCACAACGGCGGGGTCGCTTCGCTCCGCTCGCGATGACGCATAGTCTAGGCAATAATACATGACCCCATCCCCCGACCTCACCCTCTACGGCGCGAGCTTCCGCTCGCGGCTGATGCTCGGCACGTCGCAATATCCCTCGCCCGCCATTCTCGCCGAGGCGGCGCGCGCGTCGGGCGCTGAAATTCTCACCGTGTCGCTGCGCCGCGAATCGGCGCGGCTGAAGGAAGGGCAGGATTTTTGGAAGCTCGTCCGCGACATCGGCGCGCGCGTTCTGCCCAACACCGCGGGCTGCCACAGTGTGAAAGAAGCGGTGACGACGGCCCAGATGGCGCGCGAAGTGTTCGGCACGCCCTGGGTCAAGCTCGAAGTGATCGGCGAGGCCGACACTTTGCAGCCGGACGTGTTCGGCCTGGTCGAGGCGGCGCGGATTCTCTCGGACAACGGCTTTCAGGTGTTGCCCTATACGACCGAGGACCTCGTCGTCGCCGAGCGGCTGATCGAGGCCGGCTGCAGGGTGCTGATGCCCTGGGGCGCGCCGATCGGCTCCGGCAAGGGGCTCAACAATCCGTTCGGCTTGCGGGCGCTGCGCGCGCATTTCCCCGACGTTCCGTTGATCGTCGACGCTGGGCTCGGCCTGCCGTCGCAGGCGGCGGCGGCGATGGAGCTCGGTTACGACGGCGTGCTGCTCAACACCGCGGTCGCCAAGGCGGGGGATCCGGTCGCCATGGCGCGCGCCTTCGCCCAGGCGATCGATGCCGGCCGGGCGGCCTTTCTCGCCGGACCGATGCAGCCGCGCGACATGGCCGCGCCCTCGACGCCGGTGGTCGGCAAGGCCGTTCTGACGTGAGCGGGCTGGACCCCTTCTACCCGATCGTCGACAGCGCCGAGTGGGTTGCCCGGCTTGTCGGCGTCGGCGCGAAACTCGTGCAATTGCGGGTGAAGGACAAGGACCAGACGATAGTCGCGGCGGAGACCCGCGAGGCGCTGGCGGTCTGCGCCAGAACCGGCGCGACCCTGGTCGTCAACGACGATTGGCGCGTCGCGATCGACGAGGGCGCTCCCTTTGTCCATCTCGGCCAGGGCGATCTCGACGGCGCGGACATCGCCGCCATTCGCAGGGCGGGCCTAAGGCTCGGCGTCAGCACGCATGACGAGGCTGAGCTCGCCCGGGCGCTCAAGCTCGATCCCGACTATGTCGCACTCGGGCCGATCTATCCGACCATCCTGAAAGCGATGGCGTTCGCGCCGCAGGGGCTCGACCGCATCGGCGAGTGGAGGCGCCGCGTCGGCGCAATTCCGCTGGTCGCGATCGGCGGATTGAATGTTGAACGCGCGAAACTGTGCCTCGCCGCCGGCGCGGACGTCGTCTCGGTCGTCACCGACATCACGCTTAATCCCGCCCCGGAGGCGCGCGCGCGAGAATGGATCGCGGCGACGCGTCCGGCGTGACGGCCCGGACTGCGATCGCGCTGACCGTCGCCGGCTCGGACTCGGGCGGCGGCGCCGGCGTGCAGGCGGATCTGAGGACATTCGCCGCGCTCGGCGTCCACGGCGCGAGCGCCATCACCGCCTTGACCGCCCAGAACACCGAGGGGGTGCGCGCGATCCATTACGCGCCGCCGGGAATTGTCGCGGCGCAGATCGAAGCCGTATTGAGCGATTTTGCCGTCGCGGCGATCAAGATCGGGATGCTGGGAACGGCGGAAATCGTTGGCGCGGTGGCGGAGAAACTCCTCTCTTGCGCGAGGGGAGAAGGGGTCAGACCCTTCATCGTCTACGATCCGGTCATGATCGCCTCGTCCGGCGATCCGCTGAGCGGGGCCGGCTTCGCCGCCGCGATCAAAACGAAGCTGTTGCCGCTGGTCGATTGCCTGACCCCCAACCTCGCCGAGGCGGCGGCGCTCATCGGCGCGCCGGTGGCCGGCAGCGAGGCGGAGATGGCGCGCCAGGGCGTTGCGCTGCTGGCGCTGGGGCCGCGCGCGGTGTTGATGAAAGGCGGACATCTGGCGGGCGAGGAGGCGGTCGATCTGCTCATTGCGCGCGACCGGACGCTTCGAATTCGCCGCCGCGAAAATCGGCTCTCGCAATCTGCATGGGACCGGATGCGTGCTGTCGAGCGCGATCGCCGCGCATGTGGCGCTCGGCCTGCCCCTGATCGAGGCCGTCCCGGCGGCGAAGGCGTTCGTGGGCCAGGCGATCGAGGCGGGGCGCGAGTTGCAGTTCGGCGCGGGAGCGGGGCCCTTGGCGCCCCTGCCCATCGCGCCAAAGGATCGCGACTGGGCGTCGGCTTCCCGGACGCCGTCCGTTCGGCGCAGGCCGACGCCGAGGGGCGGCGCCACCTAACGCAGGGGGATATGTATCCGTTCTCCACGCTCTTCGCGCGCCCGCTCCTGCGCGCCCGGCCGCGATTTGCTAACCTCGGGGATATGGACGCCTCCAGCGACAACCGGACGCCCGAAAGCGCCGCGCCCCAACTCACGCCGATGATGGCCCAGTATCTCGACATCAAGGCGGCCAATCCCGATTGTCTGCTGTTCTACCGGATGGGCGATTTCTATGAGTTGTTCTTCGGCGACGCGGAAATCGCCAGCCGGGCGCTCGGCATCGTCCTGACCAAGCGCGGCAAGCACGAGGGCGAGGACATCCGCATGTGCGGCGTGCCGGTCGAGCGCGCCGACGACTATCTCAATCGGTTGATCGCGCTCGGTCATCGGGTCGCGGTCTGCGAGCAGCTCGAAGACCCGGCGGAAGCGAAGAAACGCGGCGCGAAATCGGTCGTCAAACGCGACGTCGTGCGGCTGGTGACGCCCGGAACGATCACCGAGGAGCGGCTGCTGGAGCCGGGGCGGGCGCGGCTGCTGGTCGCGGTGCAGAGAATCCGCGCCAACGAGGGGCGTTGGACCTACGGCCTCGCCGCGCTCGACCTGTCGACGGGCGCTTTTGCGCTGACGGAGGCCGACGAGGCGGGCCTGGCCGCGGAAATCGCGCGCCTGGAGCCGAGCGAGGTCGTCGCCTCGCAGGCCGTCGCCGACGAGCCGCTGTTTTCGCGCCTGATCTCGGAGATCCGCGCGCCCTTGACGCCGCTTGCGCGAGAAGTCGGCGACGCCGCCGCCGCCGGGCGCCTCGTGCGCGAATTCTATGGCGTCGATACGCTCGATGGTTTCGGCGCCTTCACCCGCGCCGAAATCGCCGCGGCCGCGCTTGCGCTCGCCTACGTCAAGCGCACCCAGTTGGAGGCGCGGCCGGCGCTGTCGCCGCCGACGCGCCGCGCGCGCGGGACGAGCCTGGAGATCGATCCCGCGACCCGCGCCAATCTGGAGCTCACGCGAACCTCGGGCGGCGCCCGCGAAGGCTCGCTGCTGGCGACGATCGATCTGACCGCGACCCCCGCCGGCGCGCGGCTCCTCGCTGAACGGCTCGCGAGCCCGCTGACCGATCCCGAGGCCATCAACGCGCGGCTTCTCTCGCTCGATTGTCTTCTCGAGGCTGCGTCGTTGCGCGAAGCGCTGCGCCGCGCGCTGGCGGGCGCGCCCGACTTCGTGCGGGCGCTGGCGCGGCTCGGGCTCGACCGCGCCGGCCCGCGCGATCTCGCCGCGATCCGCGACGGCGTGGTCGCGGCGAAGACGCTGGCGCGGATCCTGAGCGCGGCCGGGGATCTTCCGCCGGAACTCCTCGACGCCTGCGCGCGGCTTGGCGCCGAGTGCGGCGCGCTCGAGAGCGATCTTCAGTCGACGCTCGCCAAGGAATTGCCGCTTCTCAAGCGCGACGGCGGGTTCGTGCGCCCGGGCGCGTCGCAGGCGCTCGACGAAGCGCGGCGCTTGCGCGACGAAAGCCGCCGCGTCATCGCCGAGCTGCAGGCGTCTTATGCGGAACAGGCCGGCGCCAAGGCGCTCAGGATCAAGCACAACAATTTTCTCGGGTATTACATCGAGACCCCGCAAGCGCAGGGCGAGACGCTGCTAAAGGCCCCGCTGAACGCGACCTTCATCCATCGCCAGACGATGGCTGGCGCGATGCGCTTCACCACCAACGCGCTCATCGACCTCCAGTCGCGGATCGCATCCTCCGCCGACTCCGCGCTGACGCTCGAGCTCGAGGCCTTCGAGCGCCTGCGGCGGGCCTGTCTCGACCGAAGGCGCGCTTTTGCGCGATTTCGGCGCGGCGCTGGCCGAAGTCGACGTCGCCGCCGCGCTCGCCGAACTCGCGGCGAGGCGCGACTGGAGCCGACCGCTGGTCGACGCTTCGCTCGCGTTTGCGATCGAGGGCGGGCGCCATCCGGTGGTCGAGGCGGCGCTGAAGGCTCAGGGCGAGCCGTTCGTCGCCAATGATTGCGACCTCTCGGGGCTGACCGGCGAGGGCGGCCGGATCGCGGTCGTCACCGGGCCCAACATGGCCGGCAAGTCGACCTATCTGCGCCAGAACGCGCTGATCGCGCTGATCGCCCAGATGGGATCTTACGTGCCGGCGGCGAAGGCGCATATCGGCGTCGTCGACCGGCTGTTCTCCCGCGTCGGCGCCGCGGACGATCTGGCGCGCGGCCGCTCGACCTTCATGGTCGAGATGGTCGAGACGGCGGCCATTCTCAATCAGGCGAGCCCACGCTCGCTGGTGATTCTCGACGAGATCGGGCGCGGCACCGCGACCTTCGACGGCCTGTCGATCGCCTACGCCTGCGTCGAGCATCTCAACGCGGCAAACCGTTCGCGCGCTTTGTTCGCCACCCATTTTCACGAGTTGACCCAGCTCGCCGAGACCCTGCCGCGGCTCGTCAACCTCACGATGCGGGTCAGCGAATTCAAGGGGACGCTGGTGTTCCTGCACGAGGTCGTCCCCGGCGCCGCCGACCGCTCTTACGGCATTCAGGTCGCCAAGCTCGCCGGGCTCCCGCCCTCGGTCGTCAGGCGTGCGCGCAAGGTGCTCGCCGATCTCGAAGCCTCACGCCCGAGCGGCACGCTCGACTCGCTGCCGCTGTTCTCTTACGAGCCGTGCGAGCCGCCGCAATTGCCTGCGCCCGGCCGCGACGCCTTGCGCGAGGCGGTCGCGGCGCTCGATCCCGACGCGATGAGCCCGCGCGAGGCCCATGCGGCGCTGTATGAGTTGATGCGAATCGCGGGGAGCTCCACATCCTGAATTGCTTGAACATGGACATGGCATGACCAATCCGCAGATCCTCGCCGCCACCCTGATCGCCGCCTTTCTCTATGTCGTCACGCCCGGGCCGGCGTTCCTCGCGCTCTTCACCTTGGCGGCCTCGCGCGGGCGCGCATCTGGCGCGTATTTCATTTGCGGCCATCTGATCGGCGACGTGGTTTGGGGCGCGCTCGCGGTCGCGGCCATCGTCGGGGCCAACCGGATCGGCCCGACGTTGTTCGAAATGCTCGGCTTCGTGTGCGGCCTCTATCTCGTCTATCTCGGCGTTCGGGCGGTCTTGACCCGGAAGGGCGCGCCCCCGAAGACGATCGGCGCGCAGAGGCCGCTTGCGACCGGCATGGCCTTCGGACTCACCAATCCGAAATCCTATCCGGTCGCGCTCGCGATGTTTTCCGCGATCGTCGCGCCCTATATCGGCGCGCTCCATGCGAGGGACGCGCCGCAGATGTTTGTCGCCGCTTTTGCGGGCTTTCTGCTGGCGGACGCGGTCCTGATCTTCGCTGCGGGTCTCCCGGCGGTGCGCCAGTTCTTCCTGACCCATGGCGTCGCGGTGACCCGGGTCGTCGGCGTCATTTTCATCCTGTTCGGCGCCCGCTCGATCGCCGACGCGGCGGGCGGGGCGATGCGCCGGACGGCGTGATGCGTGTCGTAGACGTAGCCGCTGACCTGTCCATGATGGAGCATCCGTGCTAGCGATGCCGAAATCGCTGCGATGAAAGCCAAGGCTGTCCCCATTCTGGAATTCGTGTTGACGCCGCATGCAAGCTTCGAGCTTCAGCAGCGTGGACTCGATGAAACGATGATCCGGCAGGTTCTCGCCGACCCCGAACAGCGCATTCCCGTGCGGCCCGGCCGCGAAGTGGCACAATCAGTGTTCGAGCTTGGGGAGAGGCGCTATCTGGTTCGGGTGTTTGTCGATGTGGATCGAAGCCCGGCCGAGGTCGTCACCGCCTACCGCACGAGCAAAATCGACAAATACTGGAGACGGCAATCATGAAGATCGCCTACGATCGGAAGACGGATTCCCTGAGCGTCATTCTGAAAGAGGGCGTCGCGGTGGCGGAGAGCGACGAGGATAAGCCCGGCGTGATTCTCGACTACGACGAGCATGGCGACCTCCTCGCCCTCGAGATTCTCGACGCCTCGCGCCGTGTCACCGACGCCCGCAAGATCGAGTACGAGACCACGTGAACAATGATCCGCCGAACCGCCTTTGCGAGCCATCCTGCTTGCTGACGCGACGCTGATCTTCGCCGCCGGCCTGCCGGCGGCGTGGAGGCAGCCATGCCCGCGCACGAGAATGCCGGAATTGGGTCGGCGCTCGAGGCGCTGGGGAGGCGTTTTCGCGGACTCGAATTTAAAATCGGGCGCGATCGGACTCCCCCCGCTTCCGGTGCGGTTCGAGTGACCCTCGTCGAGACGAATGTCCTGTCCGAGCCCGTGCGGGCGCGGCTCGTCGCGAGCCACGCAGTTAAAGGAGCGGTGTAGAGTGAAGTCAGACCCTCCTTGAAAGTGAGCTCTTATGAAGCCTGATCCGGCCGTCGCAATACCGTCGATTATGAGATCGAACGACAAGGAATGGCTTACCGGGTTCCGTGCGCGAATTCTGGATGCCGGAGTGCCGGAGATTGTGGCGGCGATCGACAGGCGTCTCAGCCAACTTGGAGATATCAGCCTTCGCTCGGCGATTTAAAAGCCATTGGGTGATTTGACACTGGTTGAGCGAGTTCACGAGGCTGTTCGCGTATATGAGCAATTCCTGGCCCACAAGCACGGCGGCAAGCGAGTTGCCGCGTCCCGAACCAGAGCGATGATCAAGCGCTGGGGCGAGAAGGAAGCGGTTCGAAGAACAGTCATGAACATGACCATGTCAACCGGTCTTGAGCTACTCGCCAAGTATGACCGATTGGACTGCGCCTACGAGCAGATCATTTTGGATTTCCCGGACCAGTTTGATCCGGTCGTCGTGGTCAAGGCACATGAGAATCTAGCCAGATTGTGAACCCTTGAACCGGTCGCATGAGAATTGCGTCTCGCCTTCCTCGGCTAAGGCGCGCTCAACGCGCGTGCCTATGGGCGCTCCATCCGAAATTGCATCGCAAGGAGCGGAGTTCGGCGGCCGCGCTTTTGGCGTAGAGGATGATCTGCAAGCAAAATCTCGGAGCCGCCCCTATGTTGACCGTCATGCCCCAAGCCGCCCCAGCGAAAGCCGCCCTTCCCCTCGATCCCGATACGATGTGGGACGCCGTCCGCCGCCGCGACCCGGCTTACGACGGCGCGTTCTTCGTCGCGGTCAGGACCACCGGCGTCTATTGCCGGCCGAGCTGCGCGTCGCGGCCGGCGAAGCGCGAGAACGTGTCTTTTTATCCGACCGCCGAGGCGGCCGAAGGCGCCGGCTTTCGCGCCTGCAAGCGCTGCCGCCCCGACCGTCTCGGCGCGCCCGACCCCCAGGTCGAGGCGGTCAAGCGCGCCTGCGAAAGGATCGCGTCGGCCGAGGAGGCCCCCTCGCTGGCGGACCTCGCCGCGAGCGCGGGCCTGAGCCCGTTCCACTTCCACCGCATCTTCAAGAAAGTCTCCGGCGTGACGCCGAAGGCCTTCGCCGCCGAGACGCGGGCGCGCCGCGCGGCCGAGGGGCTCGCCACGGCCACGACCGTCACCGAGGCGATCTATGACGCCGGGTTCAACTCTTCGAGCCGTTTCTACGAGACCGCGGCGTCGCGCCTCGGCATGACCCCGAGCGCGGTCCGGCGCGGCGGCGAGGGCGAAACCATTCGCTTCGCGGTCGGACAGAGCTCGCTCGGCGCCGTCCTGGTCGCGGCGACCGAAAAGGGCGTGTCGGCCATCATGCTCGGCGACGACCCGCAAGCGCTCGCGCGCGCGCTGCAGGACCGCTTCCCGCGCGCGGAATTCATCGGCGGGGACACGGAATTCGAACGGACCGTCGCCGCCGTCGTCGGCCTCGTCGAGGCGCCCGGCCGGAGCGTCGATCTTCCGTTCGATATTCGAGGCACGGCGTTCCAGCAGCAGGTCTGGCGGGCGCTCCGGGCCATCCCGCCGGGCAAGACGGCGACCTACGCGGAGATCGCCAAGGCGGTCGGCCGGCCGAAGGCCGTTCGCGCGGTCGCTCAGGCCTGCGCCGCCAATCCGCTCGCCGTCGCGATCCCCTGCCATCGGGTGGTTCGGACCGACGGCGACATTTCGGGCTACCGCTGGGGCGTCGAGCGCAAGCGGATTCTGCTCGGCCGGGAGGCCGCGTGAGGCCGATCGCGGCGGCGGAAAAGGGCGCTGCGTCGGTCGGGGCAAGCGCCGCGATCGACCGGCTGGACTGGGGCGCTCTCGAGGGCGAGCTCGACGCGTTCGGCTGCGCGATCGCGCCAAGACTTCTCTCGCCAAGCGTGTGCGGCGACGTTGCGGCGATGTACGCGGACGGCGGGCGTTTCCGGTCGACGATCGTGATGGCGCGCCACGGATTCGGGCGCGGCGAGTACAAATATTTCGCCGACCCGCTGCCCGAACTCATTGTCGAATTGCGCCGCAATCTCTACCGGCGGCTTGCGCCGATCGGCGATCGCTGGAACGCCATGATGGGCGTCGACGTGCGCTACCCGGCCGAGCACGAGGCCTTTCGCGCCCGCTGCCGTTCCGCCGGTCAGACAAAACCGACGCCGCTTCTGCTGCGCTATTGTGAAGGCGACTACAATTGCCTGCATCAGGACGTCTACGGCGAACATCTGTTCCCGCTTCAGGTCGCGATCCTGCTCTCCAAGCCGGGACGCGACTTCGCTGGCGGCGAGTTCGTGCTGACCGAGCAGCGGCCGCGCATGCAATCGCGGGCCGAGGTCGTGCAGCTTGAGCCCAGGGCGACGGCGTCATTTTCGCTGTCCGCGAGCGGCCGGTGCAGGGCGATCGGCGGCGCCTATCGGGTCAACCTCCGCCATGGCGTGAGCCGGGTGCGGAGCGGTTCGCGCACCACGCTCGGCGTCATCTTCCACGACGCGGCGTGATGGGCGTCTCGATTCGAGAAGCCGCGGACATTGCCGACCGGCGGCGCGCGGCTTAACTAGGTTGTGAACAACGCCATCCGTCCGAGGTCTCCATGTCCGCTTCCCGTCAGCCCGCGATCTTCGTCCCTCACGGCGGGGGGCCCTGCTTCTGGATCGAGTATCCGCCGCCATTCGGCCCGCACGCCTGGGATGGCTTGCGCGACTATCTTTCGGGCCTCGCCGCCTCGCTGCCCGAGCGGCCGAAGGCGTTTCTGGTCGTCACCGCCCATTGGGAAGCGCCGCAGCCGACCGTCAGCGTCAATCCGCGTCCGGGCATGCTGTACGACTATTACGGCTTTCCCGAGCACACCTATAAGCTGAGTTACCCCGCGCCGGGCGCGCCTGACGTCGCCGCAGAGGTCAAGCGGCTGATCGAGGCGGCCGGTCTGCCGGTCGCCACCGACGCCGAGCGCGGCTTCGACCATGGCGTCTTCGTGCCGTTCCTGATCGTCGATCCGAAGGCCGAAATCCCGGTCGTGATGTTGTCGCTGCGCGACGATCTCGATCCGGCGTTCCACATCAAGCTCGGCAAGGCGCTGGCGCCTTTGCGCGACCAGGGAGTCGCGATCGTCGGCAGCGGCATGAGCTATCACGACCTCAGCCATTTCCGGGACGGCGACACATCGGCTTCCGCCGCCTTCGACGCCTGGCTCGACGAAACCGCCAAGGCGCCGCGTGAAGAGCGCGAGGCGCGGCTCACCCATTGGGACAAGGCGCCGTCGGCGCGCGAGTGCCATCCGCGCGAGGAGCACCTGCTGCCGCTGATGGTGGTCGCGGGCGCCGCGGGCGACAGCGAGGGCCGCCACAGCTTCCGCGACACGATCGGCGGCAAGGTGATTTCGGGCTTCAGGTTCGGATAGGGCGGCGGCCGAGCTCGATCGGAGGTCGAATCCGTTGCGCGGTCCGCCGCTTGCGAACGCATTCGCGCGCCGCGTCTTCGACCAATTTCAACGCATCTCTCGGCGGGCGGGGCCGAATATATCGCCCGCGGGCGATGCTGTGGGCGCCCACACTCCAGCGTTATAATTTCTTAACCGATATATGACGATTATCACTTCATGTCTTACTTGTGCTTTATTCGACTGGCGACTGACCTCCATGAGCGCGACGATTTTCTATCTGAGCCCTGAAGTCCGCGAAGCGGCGCTCGATCTGAAATGCTTGCGGGCGAAGATCAAGGAATCCGGAGAGCGGGTCCATGAATGGTGTCCGGCGGAAGCCAACGCCCGGCGGCGAATGCTCCGTCTCAGTCTCGAGCCGGGCCGGAATCGGGTGAAGGCCGCCGGCCGGCGGATGCGGCGCCCCAAGCCTGGCGAGGGCTTCCTGAAGCTGGCGTAAAGCGGGCCGGGCCTCAACCGGGCGGCCAGACCGGTTCGAACTTCGGCATGAGATGCAGCTCCGTCCCGTTCCAGGGATGCGCCATCGCGACCTCCTCGTCGAGTTCGACCCCGAGCCCCGGCTCGGCGGGCGGGATGACGTAGCCATCCTCCCAGCGGATCGGGCGTTTGAGGATTTTGGCCTGGAACCCGTCCCAGCGCTCGATGCTCTCCAGAATGAGGAAGTTGGGGCTGCAGGCGGCGAGCTGGATATTGGCCGCGCCGACGATCGGGCCGCAATAGAGATGGGGCGCGATCTGCGCGTAATGGGCTTCGGCCATCGCGGCGATCTTCTTGGCCTCCAGGAGGCCGCCGACGCGGCCGAGGTTCATCTGCAGGATCGAGGCGGCGCCGGTCGCCAGCACGCGCGCGAATTCGTATTTCGTCGTCAGCCGTTCGCCGGTCGCGATCGGCACCCGGCACTGCGCGGCGACCTTCGCCATTTCCTCCGGCGCCTCGGGCGGCGTCGGCTCCTCGAACCACAACGGTTCGTAGGGCTCGAGCCGCCGCGCGAGCCGCAGCGCGCCTGAAGCGGTGAACTGGCCGTGGGAGCCGAACAGGAGATCGCATTTGGCGCCCAAGGCGTCGCGCAGCGCCTTGCAAAAGGCTTCGCTGAGCGCGAGCCGCTCGAGGCTCGGCTGGCGCGGATCGAAGGTCGAATAGGGGCCCGCGGGATCGAACTTCACCGCAGTGAAGCCCTGCGCCGCATATTTGAGCGCGCGCTCGGCCGCGGCGTCCGGATCCGAATAGACCGGGCTGTCGGAATAAGCGTGCGAGCCCGGCTCGTCCGGATAGAGATAGGTGTAGCTGCGCAGCCGCTCGTGCACCTTGCCGCCGAGGAGTTCGTAGACCGGCTTGCCGACCGCCTTGCCGATGATGTCCCACAGCGCCATCTCGACGCCCGAGAGCACGCCCATCAGCGAGACGTCGGGCCGCAGGGTGTAGCCGCGTCCGTAGACGTTGCGCCACAAGGCTTCGATCCGGAACGGATCGGCGCCGAGCACATGGCGCTCGAACACGTCCTCGATCATCGGCACGATCGCCGCCGGCGCGAAGCTCGCCGCATAGACTTCGCCTGCGCCCTCGATCCCGCAGGCGGTCTTGAGCTTGAGAAAAATGAAATACCGGCCGCCGAAGGCGGGCGGGGGATTGCCGACGACGAAGGTCTTCAGCTCGGCGATTTTCATGGGCCGCGGCAAAGGTTGCGGAGCATATCTCCCACTTTCCTCAAAACACGATCACGTTCCTCAGCGCCGCGCCGGCGCGGGTGGAGGCGACCGCCTCGTTGATCGCATCGAGTTTGTATCGCCCGCTGATCAGCTGGTCGAGCTTCAGACGCCCCTCGGCGTGGAGCGCGACGATTTTCGGCACGTCGACGAGTGGGCGGGCCGAACCCATCTTGCACCCGAGGATCTTCTGTCCGTCGGCGGCGAGCCAGCCGGGGTCGATGGCCGCCGCCACTCCGCTGGGAGGCATGCCGACCAGCACGGTCGCGCCGTTTCGCTTCATCAGGGATACGCCCTGTTCGGTCGCGCCCTTCGCGCCGAAGGCCACGAACACCGTATCCGCCTTCCGCCCGGCGGTCAGTTCGGCCACGCGCGCCTTGACGTCCTCGCTCTTCGCGTTGACCGCGTGGGTGGCCCCGAACTCGCGCGCGGCGGCAAGCTTGGCCGGCTCGACGTCGACGGCGATGATCAGCGAGCATCCGGAAATCCGCGCGCCCTGGATGGCGTTGAGGCCGACGCCGCCGCAGCCGAGGACGACGACGTTCGACCCCGCCTTGACGTTCGCCGTGTTGACGACCGCCCCGAACCCGGTCAGCACGCCGCAGGCGATGAGCGCGGCGCTGTCGAGGGCCAGGTTGTTCGGGATCGCGACCGCCTGCGAGGAATCGATCACGATATGCTCGGCGAAGGCGCCGGTGCGAAGGCCGTGGGAGAGCGGCTTGCCGTCGCCGTCGCTGAGCGGCGTCTGGCGGTCGAGCGGGAACACTTCCTCGCAGAAGACCGGTGCGCCCTCCGCGCATGACGGGCAGAAGCCGCAATAGCGAATGAGCGTCGCCACCACATGGTCGCCCGGCTTCAGGCGCGCGACGCCGGGCCCGACCGCCTCGACGACGCCCGCCGCCTCATGACCATAGACCGCCGGCAGTTCGCCGCCCCAGGCCCCGTCCATGTAGAAGATGTCGCTATGGCAGATCGCGCAGGCCGCGACCTTGACGCGGACCTCGCCGGGACCTGGATCGGCGAGATCGATCGTTTCGATCGTCAATGGAGCGCCGAAGGCGCGGCACACGGCGGCTCTCGTTTTCATGGATCGTCCCCGGCGATTTGTCTGTGGAAGCCCGACCGCAACGTTTCGCGTCGGCCCTGATAGATCAAGCGCAGTCTTGATTGGGCCTTGCGCAATTTTTGCGGGGGCGGCGGCTCGAGCGCCGGTTCGGACCGCCCGCCTTGGACACCGGCGGCTTCTCCTGTTATCGGCCGTGGCGCGGGGCGCATGTCCGACCCGCAGACCTGGTCGCCGAACCCGGGCGACAAATCCCTCGCATTGGGCGCCTCGAATCCATGATCCCCGCCGCCCGCGTCGCCGCCGCGATTGAAGTCCTGACCGAGATCGAGACCCGGCGCCGCCCCGCCGCCGACGCGATGAAGGACTGGGGTCTTGCGCATCGCTTCGCCGGATCGGGCGACCGGGCGGCGATCGCGAGCCTGGTCTACGACGCGCTGCGGCACAAGGCATCGTCGGCCTATATCATGGGCGAATCTTCGCCTCGGGCCGAAATCCTCGGCGCGCTGCCGCGGACGCGGGGCCTGAGCGGCGAGGCGGTCGCGGCGCTGTTCTCGGGCGAGGGCCACGCGCCGGCAAAACTCAGCGAGGCCGAACGCCAGCGTCTCGCGGCGGCGGACCTCGCCGGCGCGCCGCCGCATGTGCTCGGCGATTTTCCGGAGTGGCTGACGCCGCATTTCGAGGCGAGCTTCGGCGCTCGCGCCGCCGACGAGGGCAGGGCGCTCGCCGAGCGGGCGCCGGTCGATCTGCGCGCCAATCTGCTCAAAACGACGCGCGACAAAGCGTTGGCCGCTCTTGCTCATCTTTCGCCTCAACCAACGCCGTTCTCGCCCGTGGGGTTGCGCATCGCCATTCGCCCCGACGGGCGCGGGCCGGCGCTCAACGCCGAGCCGGCCTATGTCACGGGTCTGATCGAGGTGCAGGATGAAGGCTCGCAGCTCGTCGCCCTGCTGGGGGAGGCCAAGCCCGGCATGCAGGTCCTCGATCTTTGCGCCGGCGCCGGCGGCAAGACGCTGGCGCTCGCCGCCGGCATGGAGAACCAGGGCCAGATTTACGCCAGCGACGCCGACGGACGGCGGCTCGCGCCGATCTTCGAGCGCCTTAAGCGCTCGGGCGCGCGCAACGTCCAGGTCCGCAGCCCTCGCGGCGGGAAGGACGTGCTCGCCGACCTCGAGGGGCGTTGCGATCTCGTGCTGATCGACGCGCCCTGCACCGGCTCCGGCGCCTGGCGGCGCAACCCCGACGCCAAATGGCGCATCCGCCCTGGCGCGCTGGAGCAACGAATCAAGGAACAGGACGAAACGCTTGAAAAGGCGCTGCGTTTCGTCAAGCGGGGCGGGCGGATCGTCTATGCGACCTGCTCGCTGTTCCGGGCCGAAAACGAGGATCGCGTCGCCGCGTTTCTCGCCCGCTGCGACGACATGCTGCCGGTCGACGCCAGCGCCCAGGCCAGCGCCGCCGGGCTGCCGGCGCTGGCCGAGCATCGCTCTACGTTCGGCCCCGGCTTTCGCCTGAGCCCGGGGACGACCGGCACCGACGGATTTTATATCGCGACGCTGGCGCGCGTCTGAGCCGCCGCGCGGTTCGTCCGCCGCGGGTCGACGAGCGCGGCGACGAACTACACCCGCCCGTGTTTGACTGCCGCGCCGGGCGGCCCTACATGCTGCTCAACCCTCATGACCCGGATCATCGACACCATCGCGGAAGATTTGCGGCCCGTTCGTCCGCGCCATCCCGAGAAGGCGCACCGGCCCGATCAGCCGGTCGCGCGCAAGCCCGACTGGATTCGCGTCAAGGCGCCGGGGTCGCCGGTCTATGGCGAGACGCTGAGGCTGGTGCGCGAATTGAAGCTCGCGACCGTGTGCGAGGAGGCGCGCTGCCCCAATATCGGCGAGTGCTGGGACAAGCGCCACGCGACCTTCATGATCATGGGCGACACATGCACGCGGGCCTGCGCCTTCTGCAATGTGCGCACCGGCCTGCCGGGGCCGCTCGACGCTGGGGAACCCGCGCGGGTCGGCGACGCGGTCGCCCGGCTCGGCCTCGCGCATGTGGTCGTGACCTCGGTCGACCGGGACGATCTTTCCGACGGCGGGGCAACGCATTTCGCCCGCACGATCGAGGCGATCCGCGCCGCCGCGCCGGGGACGACCGTCGAGGTGCTGACGCCCGACTTCCTGCGCAAGGACGGGGCGGCCGAGATCATGGTCGCGGCGAAGCCGGACGTGTTCAACCACAACCTCGAAACCGTGCCGTCGAAATATCTGAGCGTCCGGCCGGGCGCGCGCTACTTCACCTCGTTGAGGCTGTTGCAGCGGGCGAAAGAGCTCGATCCGGCGATCTTCACCAAGTCGGGAATGATGGTCGGCCTGGGCGAGGAGCGCAACGAAGTCCTGCAGATGATGGACGACATGCGCTCGGCCGGCGTCGACTTCCTCACCATCGGCCAGTATCTGCAGCCGACGCCCAAGCACCATCCGGTCATCCGCTTCGTCCCGCCCGGGGAATTCGCCGAATATGCGGCGATCGGCCAGACGAAAGGATTTCTGCTGGTCTCGTCCTCGCCGCTGACGCGCTCCTCGCACCACGCCGGCGACGACTTCGCCCGCCTCAGGGCGGCGAGGGGAGCCAAGTCTCGCCTCGGCGTCGATTGTTGACCCTGTGCGTCCGACGCTGTAGGCACGAGGCGCCTTGGCGAAGGCGAGCGCGTAGCTCAATCGGTAGAGCATCTGACTTTTAATCAGGGGGTCGTGGGTTCGAGTCCCACCGCGCTCACCAGGAAAACCAAAGACTTAGGAGAAAGGTTGCTTCCCAGAAATCGGCGTTGGGAAGCGCATGGGAAGCAAACGGAACCCACAGCCCGCCCCTACTCAGCGCAAATCGCCCACACGGCTGCCGGGCCGATCGGGTCAGAAAGTTCGATGGACAGTCTGGGACGGTCGGAGGAGGCCAAGATGCCAAATGCCACCGATCTTGAGAACGCGCGCCGGGCGTACAAGCACGCGCGGGAGGAAATGCAAAAAAAACACGGAGGAGGTGCATAAACACCTCGAAAAGGCCGACATGCTCAATTCTGGCCCACCAGCTGCCATCGCTGCCGCCTGTCGATGCCTTCTGGGATGCATTGCCGGAGTTCTTCAGCTGGCTTGCGGGGACGAGGCCTGTGCCCGTGATCGCGGCCTATCCGCTCGATGCCGGCGAGGCGGTTATTCACGCCCCTGCCGGCGCAATCCGTTTCAATGGTCGAAGTGTACCTTTCATCGAAGTGATCCGTTTCGTGGGGGCCAATCGCCTCTGCGTCGAACTGGACTACGCCGATAAACAAGGCCGGCGCGGTACGCGTATCATTGAGCCCTATTCGCTGCGCCGAAACCAACAAAGGGAGATTCGGCTTCAAGCACTCCGGGCGGACTATCAGGAGCCGAGGTCCTATCTGCTTCGGAGCATGCCTGATGCCCGGATCACCAGCCGGTCCTTTACCCCACGGTATGCCATCGAGTTGATCCCGGCGGGACCACTGGTCGCGCCGATGACCGAATCTCGCTCTGCACCGGCCATTCCCGTGACGAGGCGAAGCCGGAGCGCGGCATATGCCCACGGCCGGTTCAGTTCGAGATCATGGAGCGGACCCGCGCCTCGTTGCAGGAGTGGTTGAACGCGCGACCGGCGGATCGAGGCCCCTACGTCTTCCCGAGTCGCGTCTACGACCAGCCTCACCTCACGGCGCGCCAATACGCGCGCATCGTGCGTAGCTGGATCGAGGGCGCGGGGATGGAAAGCAGCGCCTATGGCACGCACTCGCTGCGTCGCACCAAGGCGGCGCAGATCTACCGCAAGACCGGCAACCTGCGAGCGGTCCAGTTGCTTCTCGGATATTCGAAGATTGAGAGCACCGTCCGTTACCTCGGGATCGAAGTCGACGATGCCCTGACGCCGTCTGAGGATGCCCTGACGCTGTCTGAGCAAGTCGAGTTCTGAACGACGGCGCGGCCTCGCGGCGTGTGTTGCGACGTGCCTGCGAGGCGGCGATCACGCAATGCGCGTTCTCCGCCCGGCGCGGACATCTCGTGAGAAAGCTTCGCTACTCCTGCGCGGCGGCCTCGCAGATAACCCCGCGCAGCCATATTAGACCGGCGTCCTGCGAGCGGTACTTATGCCATTGGACCGACTGCTGCATCTTCGGGAGGCGGTAGGGTAACTCTATGATCTTGATCGGGAGGGTCCGCGCCGCTTGATTGGCCAACCGTCTGTGGATCGTTGCAACGCGGTCAGTTCCAACGACGAGGAGCGGCATCGTGTTGAAGCTGTAGGTCATGACGTCCGTTCGCCGGAGCAGATCGTGCTGCTTGAAGAAAACCGATTCGAGCGATGGCGCGCCGCTTGGGGCCTGCATCGCAACATGCGATGCCTCGGCAAAGGAGCGACGAGTGAGTTTCTCCCTTGCGAGCCTTCCCTCAGTCCAAACGATTGCGCAGAATTCCTCTTCGAGAATGATCTCGAAAGGATGCTGCCGTGAGCAGAATTCCTTCGGGATGATCAGTAGATCGACGTCACCGCGCTCCAGGAGTTGTTCAGGCCCATCGACCTGGTGGAGGAAGTTGAACCTCACTGACGAGTCCGATTTTCGACAAAGCGACAAGACCTTCGGCGCAAGCGTCGCGAGGGTGTAGTCGGAGACCAGCAGGTTGAACTGCCGGTCAGACTGCGCGGGATCGAAGTCGGCCGTCGTCGCGATCGTCCATTCGACCCGAACGAGAACGTCTCGAACTGCGTCTTTCAACGCCTCGCCGCGCGGCGTCAGCTCCAACCGACGCCCGATCTTCACGAGGAGATCGTCGCCGAAATACTCGCGCAGGCGAAGGAGCGCGTTGCTCATTGCGGACTGCGTCATGTTCATCCGCGCCGCTGCGCCGCTCACACTGCGCAGGTTGAGCAGGTGGTCGAGGGCCACAAGGAGATTCAGATCGAGCTTGTTGAACCGCATGGGTCACGCCGAGGTCGAAATATGAGTCGATGCTCATTCATTCACGGAATCCATAGTCGGTATTTTAACAATCAATTTTTCTTGTGCAAGAGTCGCTGCTAGTGGACGTGGAGAGGAGGACGTCGATGGCTCTTGGCAAGACGAGCGCAGGCACGCGCCGCACCGGCGCGCAGTCCCGAAGCGGAATTGGGGGGTAGCACGGATGTTCAAGTACTTCCCGACCAACTACGTCTGGAACCTCTCCGTCGATCTCGCGATCGAGATGGGCGCCAAGATTGGCGAGATCGAGGAGATGTGCGCGCCTCTGCTGGAGGCCGCTAAGCAGCCCGACGCCTCCGGAACAGCCGCCTTCCGCGAGACCTGGTCGAAAATGGGCAACAAGCTCTGTGAGCTCGCCGAGGAGGACGAAGGACGCGGCCGGCTGATTTCAGCCGGCGACAAGTACGGACGCGCAGCGACCTACTATCTAACAGCCGAGCGCCTGCAGGCGCACGACGCGCCGGGTCGCCTCGACCTTTACAAACGCATGCGGTCTGTCTTCGATCGCGGCGTGCGACTCGCGCACGAGAACTGCGAGCGTGTCGAGATCCCTTACGGCGAAGCGCATCTGTCGGCGCTTTATACCCGCGCCGAAGGCGTCGACGGGCGCGCGCCGATCCTTGTCCAACTCAACGGCCTCGATTCGACGAAGGAGATGAAATACCGCGTTGGCCTGCCGCGCTGGCTCGCCCAGCGGGGCGTCTCGTCCCTCGTCGTCGATCAGCCGGGAACCGGCGAGGCGCTCCGCCTTCAGGGCCTTCACGCCGTCTACAATTCGGAGATTTGGGCGAGCAAGATCGTCGACTGGCTCGAGACGCGCGACGACGTCGACCCGAAGCGGATCGGCCTCGAGGGGGTTTCGCTGGGCGGCTATTACTGCCCGCGCGCCGTCGCCTTCGAGCCGCGCTTCGCGTGCGGGGTCGTCTGGGGCGCCAATCATGACTGGCGCGACGTCCAAAAGAAGCGCCTCGAGCGCGAGGGCAATTTTCCGGTGCCGCACTATTGGGAGCACGTGTGCTGGGTCTGGGGCGCGAGGGACCAGGACGACTTCATG
Organism: uncultured Alphaproteobacteria bacterium; assembly: GCA_963784805.1. Classification (GTDB taxonomy): domain Bacteria; phylum Pseudomonadota; class Alphaproteobacteria; order Rhizobiales; family Beijerinckiaceae; genus Roseiarcus. The sequence goes on along the minus strand of CAWASR010000019.1, from coordinate 337,403 downwards.
CGGATCGCAGAGAACGTTCATCTCGACGGCGTGCTCGGCCGCATCCGGGTCCCCTTCCTCATCACGCATGGCGAGAAAGACTCCCAGATCCCGCTTAAATGGGCGCAGCGCACATTCGACCAGCTTGTGAACAGCCCGAAACGCGAACTGAGGATCTTCACCGACCGGGAGGGCGGGGTGCAGCATTCGAGCTTCGACAATTCGGCCAATGCCGGCGCCTATATCGCCGACTGGGTCGCCGAAACGCTCGGTGGCCGCACCGCCGTCGCCAAAGCGAATTGAGAAAGGACGCCTTATGAACATCATCGGACCCGACGCGCTTGCTTTCGGTGTAGACGACGTCGCCGCCTGCAAGGATTATCTGATCGCCTTCGGGCTGAAGCCGGTTGGCGTCGACGAGACCGGCGGCTTCTTCGAGGCCCTCGACGGCACTGGCGTCCTGATCCGCAGCCGGACCGATCCGCGGCTGCCGGCGCCGCACGAGACCGCGACCATGCTGCGCCAGACCGTCTATGGCGTCGCCGACCAAGCCACGGTCGACGCGATCGGCGACGAGCTCGCGAGGGACCGGCAGGTCAAGCGGCTCGACGACGGCGCCGTCGAAGCAAGCGACGACCACGGCTTCGCCCTGAAGTTTCAGGTGACGATGAGGCGCGAGCTCGACATGCCGCCCGAGATCGTCAATGCGCCGGGTTCTCCTCCCCAGCGCGGCCCTAACAAGATCGGCGTCTGGGAAGAGATGCCGTCGGCGCCGCGCACCCTTTCGCATGTCGTCTGCTTCGTGCCGGACATTCCCAGCGCAGAGGCCTTCTATGTGAAGCGCCTCGGCTTCAAGGTGACGGACCGCTTCAACGGCGTCGGCCCGTTCCTGCGGCCGGCCGGCACGACCGACCATCACACGCTCTTCTTCATTCAGACGCCGATCTACATGAAAGGCTGTGAGCATTTCGCCTTCCACATGGGTGGTCCCACCGAGCTGATGCTGGCCGGCTCCCGTTTCATGCGCGCGGGCTACCAGTCCTTCTGGGGTCCCGGGCGGCACAAGTTCGGCTCGAATTGGTTCTGGTACTTCAATAGCCCGCTCGGCTGCCACGTCGAATACGACGCCGACATGGATCAGCACGACGACGAATGGTCTCCGCGCGAGGCCCCGCTGGGACCCGAGGGCGCGCAGGCGTTTCTGTTCGAGTACCGCGAGCGGTGGGCGCCGGGCGGTCCGCCTCCCGGCGCGAAGGGGCCGGGCCACTGATGACCCGACTGATCGGACAGATCGACGATCTTCGCGAGGGAGAAGCGCGCGCTTTCGGGCCGTTCGACGGCTCGCGCGTCAAAGCCTTCGCCGTGCGCAGTAACGGCTGTCTCTATGCCTATTGGGACGCCTGTCCGCACTACGGCGGCACGCCGATGGCGTGGCGCAGCAACGCATATCTCAACGCCGCCGGAGATCGGATCGTCTGCGCGTCCCACGGGGCCGAATTCGAGATCGAAACCGGGCTATGCGTCCACGGGGCCGCGCTCGGACTGACGCTCAACCCGGCGCCCATCGCGGCGACTGCGGATGGCGCAATCGTCTTCAATCCATAAGAAAGCGGGAGGAAACATCATGTTGGCGAAGGGACTGCAGGTCCTCGTCGTTGGCGGCGGTTTCTCAGGCATGACCGCCGCCATCCAGCTGCGCAAGGCGGGCGCGGACGTGGAGATCGTCGAGATCGATCCCGGCTGGCGATCGTACGGGGCGGGCATCACGCTCGGCGGCGCGACTCTCAGAGCCCTTCGCGAGATCGGCGTTCTCGACGAATTCCTGAAACGCGGAGACGCAGCCGACGGCCTCGATCTCTTCACTGCGGGCGGACACAAGATCGCAAACATTCCGACGCCGCGCCTTGCCGGCCGGGACGTTCCCGGCGCAGGCGCCGTCATGCGGCCGGTCCTCGCCGCCATTCTCGCGGAGGCCACCAAGGCTGCGGGAGCGAAGGTCCGGCTCGGAAGCACCTTCACAGAGATCGTCGACGGCCCCGACAAAGTGCGCGTGACATTCAACGACAACTCGCGGGCGAGCTACGATCTCGTGATCGGCGCGGACGGGCTCTATTCGAAGACACGGAAGGCGATCTTCCCCGACGCCCCCACGCCCCACTACACCGGACAGTGCGTGTGGCGCGCCGTTGTGCCTCGCATGGCTGAGGTCAACGCGCCGATCATGTGGCTGGGGGACAAGGTCAAGGTCGGCGTCAACCCGGTCTCGCGCGACGAGATGTACATGTTCGTCACCGAAGATCGTCCGACGAACGACTTCATCGATCCGGGCAGCTTCCTGACCTTGCTGAAGGCGATGATCGCGCCCTTCGCCGCGCCCATCGTCAGGGCCATTCAAGAACTCGCTGAACGATCGGTCCCGCATCGTCTACCGGCCGCTGGAGGCGCTGCTTATGCCGCGCCCGTGGTCGAAAGGACGCGTCGTCCTGATCGGAGACGCCGTCCACGCCACGACGCCGCATCTCGCCTCGGGCGCCTGCATAGGCATCGAAGACGCCATCGTGCTAGCGGAGGAGATCAGCGCCGCGGACAGCGTCGAAAGAGCGCTGAAAGTCTTCGAGGACCGGCGCTGGGAACGCTGCCGCATGGTGGTCGAAAACTCCGTGCGGCTCGGCGAGCTCGAAATCACCGACGGCGACAAGTCCGAGCACGCCGACATCATGCGCAAGTCGATGATGGCGCTCGCCGCCCCCATCTGACCGCGCTGGAAGGAGAGGACGCTCATGCAGGCAAACACGGAGAGCTGGCGCGGCCGAATCGCGCTGATGGTCGCCCACTGCGCGGGCATGATCGACCTTGTGGCGCTGCCGGTCTGGGTCGGGGCGCTGATCGCGCAATACGGGTTCTCGCCGCAGCAGGCGGGTGGCCTCGTGACGCTGTTCCTCATCGGCGCCGTGGTGAGCAGCCTCGTCTGCGCTCCGCGCTTCAACAGAATCGATGCGCGGCTCATGGCTGCGGTTGGTTTCGCGCTGGCGGCCGTCGCGTTCTTCGTGGCCTCGCTGCTATCGGGCTTCGCGACGATGGCGCTATGTCACGCGACCGCCGGAGCGGCCGTCGGCTGCGCGCTGAGCTTCACCCACGGCACGATCGCGCATAGCGGGCATCCGCATCGGTTGTTCGCGATCGTCGGCTTTGCGCTCGGCGTCTTCGCCATCGTCTTCCTCGGCGCGACTCCGAACCTCATCGCCGCCTTCGGCGGCCCCGTCCTATTCAGGACCTTCACCGTGATCATGGCTATCGCAGCGATCGCAGCGATGGTCGCGTTCCCGACGGCGACGGCGCGCAGCGACGAGGACATCATCGAAGAAGTCTCCCATCTGCGCCCCGCGGTGTGGTTCGGCGTCGCGGGGATCAGTTGCATGGCGCTCACGCAGGCGATGATGTTCAGCTTCCTCGAGCGGATCGGCATCGATCGCGGGTTTGGGCGAGAGGCTGTCACGGGTGTCTTGATCGCGCTCGGCTTCGTCAACCTTTTTCCTGCGCCGCTTGCAGCGTTTCTCGAAAATCGCGTTTCGCCGCACGCGGTCCTGCTCGTCGGGCCGATCGTACAGGCCCTGATCGCGCTCGCCATTTCCTTTGGCGGCGGCTTTCCAGCTTATGCCGCGCCCTCGGTCTTCTTTGCCGCGGTGATGATTTTTACCCACACCTTCGCGTTCGGCGTCCTCTCGAAGCTCGACCCGACGGCCCGGGCTCTAGCCGGCACGCCTGCGATGCTCATGATCGGAGCGGCGGTGGGTCCAATCCTAGGAGGCACGCTCGTACAGGGTTTCGGCTACGGCAGTCTCGGGGTTGCGGCCGTCATTGCCGCGGCGATTGCGGTTTTTCTATTCTCGAAGGTGCACGCCCCGCACGTCCCTATCCTCAACGCGCCACACGAACCAAAGGGGGCCTGATCGATGAGCAAGGACGCATCATTTCCACCGATCCGTCGGATCGTAACAGGGCATAGCGCTGACGGCCGGGCGATCGTCGCTTCGGACGGCCCGCTGCCGACCGTGGTCGAACTCTCCGCCTTGCCGGGAACAGTCTTCCATGAAGTGTGGAGCACCGAGGGTGGTCCAGCGCCGATTGGAAACGGACCCGATCCATCGACCGGCCCGATCAAATTGCCGCCGCCGATGCACGGGACGCGGATCCGTTTCGTCGACATTCCGCCGGACACCGAGGACTTCGTCAATCGGGGCGCCGAGCGGATGAACGCAGCTTTCACCGAGATCGGCGACTCACACGCCTCGACCGTCAAGGCCGACTCCCCGCATCCCCTGATGCATCGCACCGAGTCGATCGACTACGGCATCGTTATCTCGGGCGAAATGACGCTGATTCTGGACAAGGGCGAGGCCCTCCTGCGGGAGGGAGATGTCGTCATCCAGCGGGGCACCAACCATGCCTGGGCAAACCGGTCCGGCAGCACGCCCTGCCGGATGCTATTCATCCTCGTCGATGGCCGTTTTGAGCCAGGAATTCCAGGCGCCAGGGTGGACTGATGAAGTTTGCCACCTACGACGACGGTTCGACCGACGGGCGATTGTACGTTGTCTCCAGCGACCATGCCCGCGCCGTCGACGCCTCGGCGATCACCCCGAGCCTGCTTAGCGCGCTTCAGAACTGGCGCGAGGTGGAAGCGCCACTGAAGCGTCTATCCGAGGACCTCGACGCCAACCATTCGCCGGTCGCCGTCGTCTTCGAACCGCGGCTGTGCCTGGCGCCGCTCCCTCGCGCGCCGCAGTGGTGCGACGGATCGGCCTTCCTGAATCACGGGCGCCTGATGGAACGGGCGTTCAACACCCCGCCAATCCCAGACTTCGACACGATCCCGGTCATGTACCAGGGCGCAAGCGACGACTTTCTGGGACCTTGTGCTGACACCCCGTTCGTTAGCGAGGTGGACGGGATCGACTTCGAGGGCGAGTTCGGAGTGATCGTCGACGAGGTTCCGATGGGGACATCCGCGCAAGCCGCGGCGAATTGCATCCGCCTCGTCGTTCAGATCAATGACTGGAGCCTGCGCGCGATCGGCGCCTACGAAATGCCGCGCGGCTTCGGGTTTCTGCAGGCCAAGCCCACGACGAGCTTCGCGCCGATCGCCGTGACGCCGGACGAGCTTGGCTCGGCCTGGCGCGACGGCCGCGTCGGCCTCAACCTGCACGTCGCGCGAAACGGCGAACGCATCGGCGGCGCGTCCGGGGCCGAGATGGCGTTCTCCTTTCAAGACCTGATTGCTCACGCCGCGCGCACCCGCCGCCTGCGGGCGGGAACTATCATTGGCTCCGGAACGGTCTCGAACAAGGACAGGGCGGCGGGGTCGAGTTGCCTCGCTGAGAAGCGCGTGATCGAGAAGCTGGACCTTGGAGAGGCGCGCACGCCGTTCCTCATGTTCGGCGATCGGGTCGAGATGGAGGCGCGCTTCGCCGATGGGCGCCCAGGACCGTTCGGACGCATCGACCAGAGAGTGGTTGGCCCTCAAACCTCAAAGATTGGAGAGAATCGTGTTTGACAATGGGAGGATTTGAAAAAAGGGTTGCCGTCATCGGCGCGGATCCCGGCGGATTGGCGGCGGGGCTGGCGCTGCGCAACAAAGGCTATGACGTCCGTGTGCTAGAGCGAAACGCGACAATCGAGCCGGTCGGCGGAGCGATTCTGCTCAATACGTCGGTTCTCATGTGTCTGCGAAAAATGGGCGTAGATATTACCGATCTTGGCGTCACCGCGCGATAAGACGCGCTGCGAAACCTGCATGGAGCGCCAGTTGAACCCGCTTGCAAATGTTCGGGCCAACGCGATCGCGCGGGGCGTCATCGACACCGCCTTCGCCGAACCCTTGAAGAAGAGCCCCGACGCGCTGAGGCATAGACTCGCGCGAACTCCTCTTGGAGGCCTTGGCGACCCAAAGGAGGTGCCGGTCGCCGTCGTCTTTCTCGCCTCCCCCGCCGGGGGCGTTCATCACCGGCCAGACACTTGTCGTGGATGGCGGAACACTGATCGGAGACTGAATGCGCGTTCTTGTTACTGGCGGTGCGGGCTTCCTCGGTCGGGCGCTCCTTCGCACTCTTGCCTCGCGCTCGCCGGACGTCCGGATCACGGCGCTGGACATGATCGTCCCCTCGTCCGAAGTCGCCGCATCCGGTCAGATCTCCTGGTTGTCAGGCGCTATCGACGATCGCGAAGTGATAGAAAAGGCCGGGCTTCAGGATTTTGACATCGTCTATCATCTTGCGAGTGTCCCCGGCGCTCTCGCTGAACGCGAGCCCGCCCTGGGCCGGCGCGTCAATCTCGACGCGACGCTTAATCTGTTCGAGCGTCTGGCTGCGTCTGACTGCAGGCCGCGGGTTGTTTACGCGAGCAGCGTCGCAGTCTACGGCGACATGGACGGACAGTCGATCGGCGGCCACAGTCCGACCCGGCCAACGAGCACGTACGGCGCCCACAAGCGGATGGCGGAGCTGGCCCTCGCAGACCATTCACGGAGGGGTGGCCTTTCAGGAATAGCGCTGCGTCTTCCAGGCCTCATCGCGCGACACGGAAAAGCGACCGGCTTCGGCTCGGCCTTCATGAGCGAACTACCGCGGGCCTATGCGGCGGCTGAGCCATACGTCTGCCCGGTCTCCGAGCAGGCCACCGCATGGTGGATGTCGGTAAGCTGCGCTGCCGGCAATTTAGCCAGAGCAGCCTCGATCGACGTCTGCGGCGAGCTTCAGCTTCCCGCTCTTCGATTGTCTGTCGCCGAGATCGTCGATGCACTTTCCGATCTTTTCGGGCCCGATCGCCGGGCGCTCATTTCGTTCAATCCAGACCGGCGCATCGAAGCGCTGTTTGGCCGCTTTCCGGAACTGGCGACCGCAAAGGAAGAGGCCCTCGGCTTTGCCCACGACGGTACGCCGACAAAGCTTGTCAAGGAGGCCTTGGCGCCATGACCCTCGCATTCCCGAAATTCCGCCTGCTCGACCTCTCCGTCGTTCTCTCCAACAATCCTCACACCGACCCGCCCGGCCTGGGGCCGCAAATCGAATATGCGGACCACAAGCAAGGCCTCAGCGAAATGCTGCGTATGTTTCCTGGGCTCAAGGCGGACGATCTGCCTGACGGCGAAGCCTGGGGCGTTGAACGCCTGCGCGTAACCGCCCACAATGGCACCCACATTGACGCGCCGTGGCACTACGCCTCGACGCAGGACCGCGGCAAGCCTGCCATGACGATCGAGCAGTTGCCGCTCGAATGGTGCTTCCAGCCGGGGGTGAAGCTCGACTTCCGTAGTCGGCCGGATGGCTATGTCGCGACCGCCAAAGACGTGGCGGACGAACTTGACCGCATCGGTCACGCGCTCAAGCCCCTCGACATCGTCGTCGTCAATACCGCGGCGGGCGCCAAGTACGGGCAGCTGGGCTACGTCGACGCCGGCTGCGGCATGGGACGGGAGGCGACACTTTACCTGCTTGAGCAGGGCGTCCGGGTTGTCGGCACCGACGCTTGGAGCTGGGATGCGCCGTTCTCATTCACCCGGCAGCGTTTTGCAGACAGTGGCGACGCTCGGATCATCTGGGAAGGCCATAAAGCAGGCCGCGACATCGGCTACGGACAGATGGAGAAACTATCCAACCTCGACCAACTTCCCGCCGACGGCTTCTGGATCTCATGCTTCCCATACAAGATCGAGAAGGGCTCGGCCGGCTTCATCCGCGCCGTCGCGTTCTTGGACGCTTGATGGGCCGGATCGGTCGTCGGCGCCGTGTCGGACCGATTGCGGCGCTCCGTCGATTGCAAAGAACTCCCGTTGAGCGACATCGCGTCAGGAAGCGCTCGTTCGCGTCGCCTTCAGTAGGGCGTTGGCGCGGGGATCAGGAAATGTGCGGAATTTGGTCTTTGATGGGCCCGCTTATTTGGTTGCTCCCGTCGAGGCTTGGCAACGAACGGATTTCGGGCGTCCGCAGGCAAGCATTCGGTTCAAAATGGTTACGCCGATCGCAGCCTCTGTCTGCTGCGCGTGGAATGAACGGGCACGCAACCGCGGCCCAATGACGCCCTTGTATCGACCCATCGCGGTTTCAACCAAAGCTCGTTTGCCATAGCCGGTAGATGCCTGCCATTTGAGCCGGCCGTCTATCTGCATGGATGCGATGTGGTCGTCTCTCTGGCAGGACGCTTGGGCGTTGGGCTGCCCAACCCGCCAGCGCTTCCGGCGTCACCCAAAGGGTTAAACTGCCACGGCGGCGAAGGCGCGCCTCATACTCCGCCCAGTTTGTCACTTTAAACTTCATCTTACCGATGTGATGGCGGCGGGCGGCGTTATGTTTGTGCGGCATGCAGGATCAATCAACCTATTTTCGATCCCGGCCGCATAGATGCAAAATATTGAAATTTGATCCCTGCGCCAATTCCGTTCTTCGCCAGATCGAGCCCAACGCGCGTGACAGAAGTCAAATTCTGGATAGACTTGCCCATGGACGGCTTCCCTTCAGATGGGTTGGTGACAACGACCATCTTGGCACAGTCGATGCCGTTCGGGGCGCCGTCCACCCATCACCGTAATCGGACGCGGCCGACAATCCCTATGGCTTGGCGCTCTCGCTTCGCTCGCGCTATGCTGGCCTGTAATCCCGTTCCCCCCTGGGTAAAGCAACCGGCGCCAATTTCCCAGGCGCTGGCCTGAAGAGCCGGAGGCACGACAATGAGCAACTTGGCGCCGCTGACGAAAATGCCGGAGTGGAAGGCGCTCGAGGCGCATTACGAAGGCGTGAAGGACCTGCGGCTGCGCGCCCTGTTCGCGGACGACCCCGGACGCGGCGAGCGCCTTGCCGTCGAGGCCGCCGGGCTCTTTCTGGACTATTCGAAGAACCGGATCACCGACGAAACGATTCGCCTGCTGCTCGAGCTCGCGCGCGCCCGCGGCGTCGCGGCGCTGCGCGAGGCGATGTTTTCGGGCGAGAAGATCAACGTCAGCGAAAAGCGCGCCGTCCTTCATGTGGCGCTGCGCGCGCCGCGCGATCAGAAAATCGTGGTCGACGGCAAGGACGTCGTGCCGGAAGTTCACGCCGTCCTCGACCGGATGGCGGCCTTCGCTGAAAAAATTCGATCCGGCGCCTGGACCGGACACAGCGGCAAGCGCATTCGCAACATCGTCAACATCGGCATCGGCGGCTCCTATCTCGGGCCGGAAATGGCCTATCGCGCGCTTCGACAGTTCAGCGATCCGGGCCTGACGCTTCGCTTCGTCGCCAATGTCGACGGCGCGGCCTTCGTCGAGGCGACCCAGGACCTCGATCCGCACGAGACTTTGTTCATCATCGCCTCCAAGACCTTCACCACCCTGGAAACGATGGCCAACGCGGCGGCGGCGCGCCGCTGGGCGTTGGACGCGATTCGTGCGGAAGAGGGCGTCGCTCGCCATTTCGTCGCCCTGTCGACCAATGGGGAAGCGGTCGCCAAGTTCGGCATCGACACTGCGAACATGTTCGGATTCTGGGACTGGGTCGGCGGGCGCTACTCGATGGATTCCGCGATCGGGCTCTCCACGATGATCGCGATCGGACCGGAGAACTTTCGCGCCATGCTCGCCGGCTTCCACGCCATGGACGAGCACTTCCGCGCCGCGCCGCCCGAGCGCAACATGCCGATGCTGATGGGGCTGCTGACGGTCTGGTACAATAATTTCTTCGGCGCCCGGACGATCGGCGTCATGCCCTACGCCGCCAACCTCGCCCGCTTTCCCGCCTACCTGCAGCAATTGCAGATGGAGAGCAACGGCAAGCACGTGGACATCGAGGGTGAGCACGTTGAGGTCCAGACCGGGCCGGTGATCTGGGGCGAGCCTGGAACCGACGGGCAGCACTCGTTCTATCAGTTGATCCATCAGGGCACGAAGCTGGTACCCTGCGACCTGATCGGCTTCTGCCGGCCGCTCAGTCCGCTTGCCGACCAGCACGACCTGCTGATGGCCAATCTGTTCGCCCAGGCCGAGGCGCTGGCGTTCGGCAAGACCGCCGAGGAACTCGCGGCGGAAGGGTCGCGCCCGGAACAGACCCCGTTCCGGGTCTGCGAGGGCAACCGGCCGACCAACGTCATTCTGGCCGAACAGCTGACGCCGCATGCGCTCGGCGCCCTGGTGGCGCTCTACGAGCACAACGTGTTCACGCAAGGGGCGATCTGGGGCATCGATTCGTTCGATCAGTGGGGGGTCGAACTCGGCAAGGCTCTCGCCCAGCGCATCATTCCGGAACTGGCGCCGGGCGGCGAACCGGCGCTGGCGCATGACGGCTCGACCAACGCGCTGATCCGACGGTATCGGCGCCAGCGCCGGGCCCGCGCCTGAATTCGGCGCCGGCCGCCGCGCTCACGCTCGATGGGCGCCGGGGCTTGCCGCCGGCTGTCGCCCGCGTTTAGCTGCGCCGGCGGCCGCAAGGCCGGTGGACCGATCGAGGAATGCGACAATGGCGGATGCGCCTGGCTGGCCAGGGGGGGCGGCGCGCTGGACCTCGAGCGCCAAGAGCGGGGTCGGCGCCGCGCTGTCGGACACCAGCCGGGTGTGGTTCACCATCAGCCACGGAATCCTCAACGAAGTCTACTACCCGCGCGTTGACCAGGCCTGCATCCGCGACCTCGGGCTGATCGTCACCGACGGTCACGGCTTTTTCGCCGAGGAGAAGCGCGAATGCGCGTTCGTCGTGGAGTCGCTGGAAGACGGCGTCCCGGCGTTCCTGCTGACCAGCACCCATCGGGGCGGCCGGTTCCGCATTGTCAAGCGGGTCATCGCCGATCCGCGCAGCGACACGGTGCTCCAGCATATCAGGCTCGAGGATCTGGCCGGCTCGGGTCTGCGTCTGTTCGCGCTGCTGGCGCCGCATCTGGTCAATGGCGGCGCCCACAACAATGGCTGGCGCGACCGCTACAAAGGCCGCGACATGCTGTTCGCCGAGGGCGACGGCGCCCATCTGGCCATGGCCGCCGACCGGCCGTTTCTCGCCAGTTCGGTCGGCTTCGTCGGCGCGTCGGACGGATGGCGGCAGCTTTCGCGCGACTTCCGGCTCGCCGAGCAATTCGACCGAGCCTCCGACGGCAATGTGGCCTTGACGGCCGAACTGGCGGCAGGCGCCGACGGCGCCTCGGTGCTGGCGCTCGGCTTCGGCCGCACGTCGGCCGAGGCCGCCTTCCACGCGCTGGGGTCGGTGCAGACGCCTTTTGAGGCGATCCTCAACGATTACGCCTCCGGCTGGCGTTCCTGGCAGGCCGGCCTGCGCTCGCTGGAGCGGCGCGCGCGGGGTCACAACCTCTATCGGGTCAGCACCGCCATCCTGCACAGCCACGAGACCCCGACGTTTCCCGGCGGCCTCATCGCCAGTCTTTCGATCCCCTGGGGATCGAGCAAGGGCGACGACGATCTGGGCGGCTACCACCTCGTCTGGCCGCGCGATCTGTGCGAGACGGCGGGCGCTCTTCTGGCCTGCGGCGCGGATACCGCGGTTCGGCGCATCCTGCGCTACCTGCGCACGACCCAGGAAGCCGACGGATCCTGGCCGCAAAACTGTTGGCTCGATGGAACGCCGTTCTGGAGAGGCGTGCAGCTGGACGAATGCGCCTTTCCAATGTTGCTGTTGGACATGGCGTGGCGCGCGGGCGTCCTGCGGCGCCCGGACATTCCAGCCTTCTGGCCGATGGCTCGCCAGGCGGCGGGGTTCGTGCTGCGCAACGGGCCGCGCACGAAGCAGGATCGATGGGAAGAGAACGCCGGCTACACGCCGTTCACGCTGGCGGTCGCTGTGGCGGCGCTGCTCGGCGCCGCCGAAATGGCCGAGGTCTGCGAAGTCGAGGAACTGCCTGACCTTCTTCGCGACACCGCCGACGCCTGGAACGAGCAGATCGAGGACTGGCTTTATGTCGTGGATACGCCGCTCGCCCGCGAAGCCGGCGTGTCGGGCTACTACATCCGGATCGCGCCGGAATCGCCGAAGACCGAAGGCCCTGACGTTCACGCGCAAGTCCAGGTGCGCAATCATGAGGCCGGAACCGGCTCGGTCTCCGCCGACGCCCTCGTCAGCACGGACGCGCTGGCGCTGGTGCGGTTTGGCCTGCGGGCGCCGGACGACCCGCGCATCCTCGATACAATCAAGGTGATCGACCGTCTGTTGAAGGTGGACCTGCCGCAGGGACCCGGCTGGCGCCGCTACAACCTCGACGGCTACGGCGAAAAGGCCGACGGACGGCCGTTCGACGGCGTCGGCATCGGCCGCGCGTGGCCCTTGCTGGCCGGCGAGCGCGCCCACTATGCGCTGGCGGCGGGACGGCGGCCGGAGGCCGAGGCGCTGCTGGCCACGATCGAGGCCCAGACGAGCCCGGGCGGGCTGTTTCCCGAACAGGTGTGGGACGGCCCGCCGATTCCGGACCGGGAGCTTGCGCCCGGCGAGCCGTCCGGCTCGGCGATGCCGCTGGTCTGGGCCCATGCCGAATACGTCAAACTGTTGCGCTCGCTGGACGACGGCGCCGTGTTCGACATGCCGCCGCATACGGTCCGGCGCTACGCCACGGGGAAGCGGCGCGCCCGCTGCCGCCCCTGGCGCCCCGACTGCCCGGTCGCGCGAATTCCGGCGGGGCAAGCGCTGCGCCTCGATCTTCCTCAGGCGGCGATCGTGCTGCACACCGGCGACGGATGGCGCACGCAAGCCGAGACGCCCACCCGCGACACCGGCATCGGCCTGCATGTGGCGGAAATCCCCACCGCGGGCATGGCGGCCGGCCAAAGCGTCGTGTTCACCTGGCGCGACCAGGCTTCCGGGGCATGGCTCGGCCGCAACCACGAAGTCGCGGTCGTGAGCTGAAGCGGGATGCGAATAAGGGGATGCCGGTTTTTCGCAAAAATCCCGCGTTTCCACGAAATCGCATCATGCTGCAGGGTCGCGATTCGCCGCTGCGAACCGGGCGACGCCAAGCGGAAGCGCGCCGACGCCGACTCGGCCCAACGGCTTCACATACGCTGGCTATTCTGAATTTCGCCGCCAGCCGCAAAGAAATTGCCCCGCGTCCGGGGGGCTCCGGCGCGGGGCATTTTCAGCGCGCCAAAAATGCCAATGGGGACAAGCATTCGGAGCGGCGAAAGTAAAATGCGCTCTCGGCGCTCTTACGGCAACTAACACATTGGTGGAGGCGGAATCGACCCGCCGGCCCTGGGCCGCTTGCTCGACGTCGCGGGCGCTCGCGTCGCTGGAAGGGTTTCGGGCGAGAGCCGATTCCGAAAACGTTCGCCTCCAAGATCAACCGCGCAATCCTTAATAGGCCGTTTACCTCATGAGGCCATGCTTTTCACAATGATCGGTACAATTGTGAAGTATCGGATGGGATCATGAAGCGCATAGGATATTTTTTTTGCAATGAGTTGGGCGCCACCGCGGCGGAATACGCGGTGCTTACAGGCATGATCGCTCTCGTTATCATCAAGGGAGTTGCGCTTACCGGAGTCAGGGTGAGCGGCGTGTTTTGAAAAGTCGGCTATGCGCTGAATTAGGCGCTCGTGGTGGAGAGTCAGCCTCAGTCCAGCGGGCTCGACTAGGTTGCGACCACAGATGGGGCCGGAATTGATTGTCTGGATACTTGCAATGAGGCTCAGCGTTTCCCGGCCGATCGCGACGGCGCCGCTCTTGGCCGCCGCCGCGCGGATTTGGAGGAGGGGTGGACCTTGCGCGTGATCGCTCTGACGATTCTGCTGGCGGGCCTCTCTGGCTGCGCGGAATCCGTTTCGCCCGCGCCGCCCTATCGGACAGTCGCCCTGCCTTACGCCGACTGCGGGAACATGACGGCGCTGAGAACCAACCTGACCGGCGGGCCCTATCCTTCGGCGAGCAGCAACGCCCGGCTCTGGTCGCTCGGCGTGCGTTGCGTCGGCCCCGGCTACTCTGCGCCGGTGCGCGCGCGCTATTGAGCGCGGCCCGCGCCGGGGGTCAGGGCGAAACATATCTGAAGCGCCGCCGCCAGCAGGTCCCGACGCCCGAGGATTGTCTCGAACGCCTTTTAGCCAAGCGTCCTCAGCACGCCGGGCAGGGCCTCCGGCAGGTCTTCGGCGATGAGGCCGGGGCCGAACCGGCGCGCCGCCGCGCCGTGCAGCCAGACCGCGGCTGAGGCCGCCTCGAAGGTCGGCATGCCCTGGGCGGCGAGGCCGGCGACGAGGCCCGCCAGCACGTCGCCGGAGCCGGCGGTGGCGAGCGTCGGCGGCAAGTCCCAACCAATTGTCGCCCGGCCGTCGGGAGCGGCTGCGACCGTGTCGGCGCCCTTGAGCAAGACGACCGCGCCCATGAGCCGCGCCGCCGCCCTCGCGCGGGTGAGCTTGTCGTCCTCGGCGCGCACGCTCGCCTCGTCGGCGAACAGGCGCGCGAACTCGCCCTCATGCGGGGTCAGAACTGCGGCATGACCGCCGCGCGCGATCAGCGCCGCCAGCCGCCTCGCTTCGCCGGCAAAGCTCGTCAGCGCGTCGGCGTCGATCACGATCGTCCGCCGCTCGGCCGGTCGCGTCAGCGCGGCGGCGGCGAGCCGGCGCAATTCGGGCCCGACGCCAGCGCCCGGCCCGATGACGATCGCGCGCCGCCGCTCGTCAGCGATAAGAGCCTCGAAACCGCGAACGCCCGAAAACGGGGCGACCATGATCGCGGTCAAATGCGCGGCGTTGACGGCGACGGCCGCGAGCTGGCTCGCAAGCGTGACGAGTTCCGGCGCCTGAGCGCAGCGCCGCCCGCGCGGCGAGCCGCGCCGCGCCAGTCTGATGCGCCGGCCCGGAAAGGACCAGGACAGCGCCGCGCGTATATTTCTGGCTCTCGGCGTCCGGGCGCGCGAGCGCGTGGCGCCAGACAGCGGGCGAATTGACGAAGGCCTGCGGCGCGATGCGCGTCAGCACGCTCGCCGGAATGCCGATATCGAAAAGCCGGATCGCCCCGCAGAGCGCTCGCCCGGGCAGAAGCAGGTGACCGGGCTTCAACCGGAAGAATGTGACGCTGGCGGTCGCCTGGACCGCGACGCCGCGCATCTTGCCGCTGGCGCCGTCGACTCCCGACGGGACGTCGACGGCCAGCACGCGCCCGCCGCCCCGGGCGAAAGCGTTGACCCGCTCGACGATCGTTCGCGCCTCGCCCTCGATCTCGCGCGCGAGTCCGGCTCCGAACAGCGCGTCGACTGCGAGATCCGCGCCTTCGAGATCAATGTCCGCGGCGGCCAGGACCGGGCTCCCGTATCGAGAGGCGGCCGCAGCGGCCTCGCCCCGCAATGCGTCGGGACTGCCCAGGAGACCGAGCTCGACCGCATAGCCGCGCCGGGCGAGCAGACGGGCGGCGACGAAGCCGTCGCCGCCGTTGTTGCCAGGGCCGCAGATGACCGCGATCCGGCCCCTCGCTCGGGCGAGCCGCGCGGCCTCGTCCGCGACCGCGAGCCCCGCCCGCTCCATCAGATCGACGCCAGGCGTTCCGCCCGATATCGTCATCCGGTCGGCCTCGCCCATCTCGGCGGGCGTCAGCAGGTGCGGAAACATCGATGGATTCAGCATCCGAGAAGGGTGGCCCACTGCAGGACCCGGCGCAAGCGCGAAAAGCGCCCCTTTTCATAGCCCGAAATTCTGCTATATCCGCGCCCGAGCCGATCCCCGATAGCTCAGCTGGTAGAGCATTCGACTGTTAATCGAATGGTCGCAGGTTCGAAGTCCTGCTCGGGGAGCCAATTGGGAACGAAACTGCGAACGCGGTGCGTCGCCGTTTCCACTCCATAGTTTCCTCCAGACGCAAGGAGCGTCTGGAGGAGCCTTGGCTTCGATCCCCTGATCCGAATTTCGTCGGCTCCGACCTCCACCCGCTGCACCAGCGCCTGGAGGCGATGGCGCCGGAGACCGCCCTCCCGATCCCTGATCTTTTTGCGGGCCTCGACCCCAAACCGACGCAGCAGCTCCGGCGTCGTGCGATTGCCATCGCCCTCGCCGCGTCACGGATTCGCTTCAACTCGACAATCCGTCCCTTGAGGTTGGAATCGTCCATTTCAGCGAGACCGTTCTCAATGGCCTCACACCCGCGCGCCCGATGGCCTTGCGCGCCGCCAGCGCACACTCCGATAGGGCGTGATCGCGTGAGGCATATGCGCATAGCCGAGCGCCCTCGGCATCCCGAGCGGCCATAGCGACGCTTGTTTCGAAATCGGCGTCCTTGGTTTCCGAGGCAGGATCAAGCAGGATGCGTTTTCCCTGCGGACTGGCGCAGATCTTCCCGGCCCAACGGCTGTCGCGCCATGGCGCTCAAACGGAAACGTGCATGGTCGGAAGCTGTCTCGCGCCTCTGACCATTGCCAATTCCCCTTCACCGGAACTGGTTGAACGAAGAATGCTGAAGGAAAGGCAATGACGAGCATGGCGGACACGGCGGAACTCTCGGCCGTCGCTGGCGAGACTGAGGCTCCCTCAGCACGCATCGTCCGCGTTTCAGGTCAGGTGGTTGAGCTGCGCGTCGCAGGCCAGGCGCCCAAGGCCCGGGATCTCTATGTCGGAATCGACGACCCCAAGTTGCGGATCGAGATCGCAACTCTGCCCGGCCGGGGACTGGCGCGGGAACTCGTTCTGTCTGCCGGGCGGCCGGTGGCGCTCGGCGCCCGGCTGCGCCCCACTGGCGGCGGCATTGAGATGCCCGTGGGACCGCCGACGCTCGGCCGGATGCTGAACCTCTTCGGCGAGCCCATCGATGGCGGCCCGCCACTGACGGACGCGCCGCGCCGCTCGATCCAAAATTCCCCGCCGCCCCTGAGTGAGCGACGGACGAAGTCGGAGATCTTCGAGACAGGCATCAAGGCGATCGACCTGCTCTGTCCGATCGAGCGAGGCGGCAAGGCCGGGCTCTTTGGCGGCGCAGGCGTCGGCAAGACCGTGCTCATCGCCGAGATGATCTACAACATGTCGGGGGTCTACCAGGGCGTGAGCCTGTTCTGCGGCATAGGTGAACGCTCGCGCGAAGCGGAGGAGTTCTACCGCGAAATGGACGAGGCCGGGGTTCTGGCGAACACCATCATGGTTTTCGGTCAGATGAACGAACGCCCCGCCGTGCGTTTTCGCGTCGGTCACGCCGCCATGACGATTGCCGAACATTTTCGCGACGAGCTCAATACCGACGTACTGGTGCTGATCGACAATATCTATCGCTTCGTTCAGGCGGGGGCGGAGGTCTCGGGCCTCCTGGGTCAGATCCCGTCGCGGGTTGGCTACCAGCCCTCGCTCGCCACCGAGATTGCAGAACTGGAGGAGCGGATCTGCTCGACCCCTTCGGGGGCCATGACCTCGATTCAGGCGGTCTACGTGCCGGCGGACGACTTCACCGACCCTGCTGCGACGCATGTCTTCGGCCATCTTTCCGCGTCGATCGTGCTGTCGCGCAAGCGGGCTGCGCAGGGACTCTACCCGGCCCTCGACCCGCTGGAATCCGCATCGAAGATGCTCACCCCCGGCGTTGCGAGCGCCCGGCATGAACGCGTCGCCGGTGACGTGCGCCGCACGCTGGCGGAGTACGAGAGCCTCAAGGACGTGATCGCCATGCTGGGCCTCGAGCAGCTTTCGATCGAGGATCGCCGAACGGTGGCGGTGGCGCGGCGGCTGGAGCGGTTCCTGACCCAGCCTTTCCATGCCACCGAGCAGTTCACCAACGCGCCGGGCCGTAGAGTCAGCCTGGAGGAGACGATCAAGGGCTGCGCGCTGATCCTGTCGGGCGAGTTCAACGATCGGCCGGAGCGGGATCTCTACATGATCGGCGCGATCAGCGAAGCCGAGAGGTCCGAGGAATGAGCGGGCCGTTGGAGCACATGCGCCTGGAGGTTTTCACGCCGACCGCGTTGCTCGTAGACGTCGCGGCGGCAAAGGTGGTGGCCGAGGGGGCGGAGGGCTTCTTCGCCCTTCTGCCTCGTCACATCGACCTCGCTGCGGCGCTGCCCCCCGGCTTGTTCGTATATGTCACGACTGCCGGGGAGGAGCGGTTTTTAGGCATCGACGAGGGCGTGCTGATCAAACGCGGCGCGGAGGTCCGCGTCTCGGTCCTCGACGCCTTCGAGAGCGCTGATCTCTCTTCGCTGCGGGCGCAGGTCGCGCAGCGTTTCCTTGGCCTGGACGAACATGAACGCGCGGCGCGCACCGCGCTCGCCCGGCTCGAGGCCGGGGCAATCCGGCGCGTCCTGGAGATCGAGCGATGAGCGGTCCAGACGACGAACTGGAAGAGGCCATCGGCCGCAAGGCCGAGCGGCGAGACCGGGCGCGCCAGCAGGGCCGGCATACCGTCTGGTTCGGGTTCGGCATGTTCGGGCTGGTGGGATGGGCGGTGGCGGTCCCGACCCTGGGGGGAGTGGCGCTGGGGCACTGGCTGGATGTGCGCTACCCCGGCGGCCCCTCGTGGACGATAACGGGGCTCGTGGCTGGCGTGGCGCTTGGCTGCCTGAATGCCTGGTGGTGGGTGCAGCGGGCCGGGGGCCGAGGCAATGGCGGCGGAGACGCCCGGTGACCGCAGGAACGACCGGCGATCTCTTGTTGGGGCTTCTCGCCGGGCTGGCGCTTGGCGCGCTGCATTTGCTGTGGCTCCGGCGCGCTTCGGCGCGGCTCGGCGCAACGGCCGACACAGGCGCTCTGCTCGCTGGGGCTGCACTGCGATTGGCTGTCGTGCTGGCGGGCTTTGCAGCCGTTGCGTGGGTGACGATGCAGCCGGGTCTGGCCCTGATCGCTGCGCTTTGCGGCTTTGCGCTGGCTAGAACACTGGGGCTGCGGCGCATTCGGAGCAGAGCGAGGTGAGAACATGGAGATAACCCCGGACAGCAGGATCCTGTTCGTGCTGCCTGGCGGCCCGCTCGGCGATCTGTCTGTCTCGGCGACGATCGTCAACACATGGATCGTGATGGCGATCCTGGTCATCGCTGGACGCATCGCGACGCTCGGGATTGGCCCCGCCACGCCGACCTCGCGCTGGAGGCTGGCGGTGGAACTGTTGATTGAAATGATCCGCAACCAGATCCGCGCTATCGGTGGCGGTGATCCGGCGCGTTATCTGCCCTTCGTAGGCACGCTTTTCCTGTTCACGCTCTTATCGAACGTTCTGGGCGTTGTTCCCGGCTTCATGTCGCCGACGGGCTCGCTCTCCACCGCCGTTGCGCTCGCTCTCTGCGTCCTGGTCGCAGTTCCTGTGTATGGGATTGCCGAAAACGGGCTGTTCAACTATCTGCGCCGCTACATTCGGCCAACGCCGCTGATGGCGCCGTTCAACGTGATCGGTGAAATCTCGCGCACCATCGCCCTCGCTGTCCGTCTCTATGGCAACGTGATGAGCGGCATGGTGGTGGCCGCGATTCTGCTCTCGGTAGCGCCGTTCTTCTTTCCGATTTTGCTTCAGCTGCTCGGTCTTCTGACGGGCGTGATCCAAGCCTACATCTTTGCCGTTCTCGCCATGGTCTACATCGTCTCCGCGAGCGGGCAGGAAGCCGGCGCCGCTGAGAGCCGGACCCCGGATAAGGGCGCCGGCGCTCACGACGCCTCCAAGGAAAGGAATACCTGAATGGACGCTCTAACCGTTATCGCCGCAGTTTCGATCGTGACCGCCGGCCTGACGATCGCGCTCGGTTCAATCGGCCCGGCACTGGGCGAGGCTCGCACGGCCGCACAAGCGCTGCAGGCCATCGCCCAGCAGCCAGATGAGGCGAACACCATTACGCGGACGCTGTTTGTCAGCCTGGCAATGATCGAGTCGACCGCGATCTACTGCTTCGTCGTCGCCATGATCCTGCTCTTTGCCAACCCGTTCTGGGACTGGGCGATCGAGGCCGCGTCGCGGACCACGGGGAGCTGACCGGTGCAGATCGACTGGGTGACAGTCGCCGCCCAGATCGTGAACTTTCTGGTTCTGGTCTGGCTGCTCCAACGGGTGCTGTACCGCCCTCTGACGCGCGCGCTGAAGGAGCGGGCGGAGGAGGTAAACCGCAGCCTCCGCGAGGCCGAATCCGCGAGAGAGACCGCTGAAGCCGAAGCTGAGGCGCACCGTCATGCGCTCAAGGTGTTGGAGAATGAGCGACACGCCCGCCTCGCGGCTGCGGAGGAGGAAGCCGAGGCCCTGCGCGCCGAAATGACCGAGAAAGTCCGTGGCAAAGTTGCCGAGCGCCGGGCTGTTTGGCAGGCGCAACTGGAGGACGAGAAGGCCGCCTTTCTCGACAGGCTGCGCCGCCGCGCTGGCGAGGCATTCCTTACGCTCGCCCGCCGGGCGCTGGCGGAGATGGCCGATGAAGACTTGGTGGATCGGATTGCCCACGTGTTCGCCCGCCGCATCGCCGCCCTCGACCGCGATGAGAAGAAACATCTGAGGTCCGCTGCCGGGCGCGGAGAGGCGCTGTCGATCCGGTCCTCCTTCCCGCTCTCACCCGCAGCGCGGGCGTTGGTCGCCGAAGCAGTCGGAGGCGTATTGGAACGTGAGGCGAGCATCGATTTTCGCGAGGAGCCGGACCTGGAATGCGGAGTTGTGCTCGCGGTCGGCTCCCGCCACGTCGGCTGGACGCTCGGCGAACATCTCGATGCTCTTGAGGCCGACGTGGCTCGCCTGCTCGATGTCCGCGCCGACCCGGTGGGCAATGCGTGATGCTGAAGGAGCTTGCTGAGACGCTCTTCGACGAGATCGAGAAAGAGGTCACTCGTGCGCCGCGCCTGTCCTCCGAGGAAAGGGGTACGGTGAGCCGCGTGCTGCGCGGGGTGGTGGGGGTGGAGGGCTTCACCGAAGCGACATCGGACGAGGTTATTGCCTTCGAGGGTGGAGCGACGGGCTTGGCGCTCGACCTGGAGCCGGGGCGAGCCGGGATAGTCCTGCTTCATGACCCGACAGGGCTGCGCCCGGGTGACCACGCGCGGCGGACGCGGCGCGTGGCGTCGGTGCCGACAGGAGAAGCGCTGCTTGGCCGAGTGATTAATCCGCTCGGTCTGCCACTCGACAACTCTGGTCCCGTGGCCGCCGACCGATCGGAACCTGTGGATCAGCCAGCCCCCGCCATCATGGAGCGCGCACCGGTTGCGCGTCCACTACAGACCGGAATCAAGGCCGTGGATGCGCTGGTCCCTATCGGACGGGGCCAGCGTGAACTGATCGTCGGCGACCGGCAGACGGGGAAGACCGCGGTGGCCCTCGATACGATCCTGAACCAGGCGGGGACTGGCGTGATCTCAGTCTATTGCGCCATCGGGCAGCGCGGCGACGCGGTGGCGCGCGTGATTGCCCGCCTGCGCGCAAGCGGCGTCATGGAAAATTGCGTCGTGGTGGTGGCGGGCGCCGAGGAGCCGCCGGGTCTGCAGTACATCGCCCCCTACGCGGCGACGACAATCGCCGAGCGCTTCATGCGCGCCGGCCGCGACGCGTTGATCGTCTATGACGATCTCACCCGTCACGCCAGGGCCTATCGGGAGCTATCGCTCCTCCTGCGCCGCCCTCCGGGGCGCGAGGCTTACCCAGGCGACATATTCTATATCCACGCCCGCCTGCTGGAGCGGGCGACGCAGTTGCGCGAAAGTGAGCGCGGCGGTTCGCTGACTGCCCTGCCTATCGTCGAGACACAGGCGCAGAACCTGTCGGCCTATATCCCAACCAACCTCATTTCCATCACCGACGGGCAGATCTATCTCTCACCGACCCTTTTCCGGCTTCGGCAGCTGCCAGCGGTCGATGTCGGTCGTTCGGTTTCCCGCGTCGGAGGCAAGGCGCAGCTTCCAGCCTTCCGCGCGGTGGCGGGGCCGTTGAAGCTCGCCTATGCCCAGTTTGAGGAACTCGAAGCCTTCGCCCGCTTCGGCGCCAAACTTGACGAAGATACGCGCGCCCAGCTGGAACGAGGCCGACGCGTTCGCGAGGCGCTCAAGCAGAATGAGGCGACGCCGATCTCTGTCGCACGTCAGATTGCGCTCTTGCTCGCGGTGGCGGAGGGCCTGTTCGACGCCATCCCCCTTGAGAGGATGGCCAGCGCGGCCGCTGCGGTTGTCGAGGCGGTGGACTCAACGCCGGAAGCACGAGACATCGAACAAGGTGCGTCTCTCGAGGGTGAGCGGCGCGAGGCGATGTTGCGCGCTGCCCGCGCAGCGCTCCGCGAGGCGGAATGATGGCGACCCTCGAGGATCTTTCGCGCCACATTGAGGTCGCTGAGGATTTGCAATCGGTCGTCCGCACCATGAAGACGATCTCGGCGGTCGCCATCCGCCGTCATCAGCTGGCCGAAGAGGCGATGTCACGGTATCTGGATACGGTGGAACTGGGCCTTCAGGTCACGCTGCGCGCCTTCGATGGCGCCAGCGCCGAGGCGCATCTTCCGACGGACGGGCGCACAGCCGTGGTGCTGGTCGGCTCAGAGATCGGCCTCTGCGGCGCCTTCAACGATCGGCTCGTGGCCTTCGCCCTGGAAAGTCTCGCAGCGACCGACGATGACGCTGGCAAGCGGCTCGTCCTCACGATCGGGGCCCGCGCCGACGCCAGCTGGCGCGCCGAGGCAGAACCGCCGGCCGCCCACGAAGAGGCGCCTGCGACGGTGGAAACGCTCGCGCACACGGTCAGCACTGTGCTGACCCGCCTCGACCACTGGCGAGAGAGTGAAGGTGTGGTCCGGCTCGTAATGTTTCACCATCGTCCGGGCGAGCGGGGCGGCCCGACGCCCGTTCGGGTACGCCTCCTGCCGATCGATCCTGCCTGGCTCGCCGCATTGCGTGCGCGCGCCTGGTCGTCGCGCCGCCTGCCGGTTCCCATCGGACCACCGGAGGCGCTATTCAGTCGACTGATCCGCCAGCTTCTCTTTGCCCGCGTCTTCACTGCGGTCATCCAGTCCCGGACAGCCGAGCACGCCGAGCGTCTCGCCGCCATGCAGGCGGCTGATCGAAGCATTGCCGAAAAAATCGACGATCTGCATGTGGCTCATCGACTGAGGCGGCAGGACGTGATCACTTCGGAACTTCTTGACATCATTTCAGGCTATGAAGCTATCACGGGCGACATGCGTAGCTGACAAGGGTGGTGCAAACATCCGCGCGTCGCGCCGCCTCGGCGAGCACGGCCCCAGGCTCCTCTATCGCCGCCAATATCCGCGCCCGCTCTTCGTCACTTCAACGACGACGCCGCTCGTCGCCCGTCATTTCCGAGACAATCGACGCGATCCGAGCATTGACCGGGACGATCGGCAACGCCGAAGAATCGATCGCCAATGCTCGGTCGAGCGCCGTAGCCACACCGGCGAGAACTATGGGTTTTGAGCCGATCTGGCCTTCCGACCCGGCTATTGACAATGGGCCTGCCCGAACGCATTTTGACAACGTTGAGGTGATGGAGTTCGCCTTTAACCGCCCTTTGGGCTGATGACTCCTTTTCGCGTCCGCGGACGAAGAGAGGGGTCTTCCATGGTCTTCCTGCGGCTTAAGGCGCGCCTGGGCGCGTCCGATCCTCACGAGGCCTGCGTCGGCGCGCGCGGGGAAGTTCTTTCGCTCGCGCGAGCGTTTGCGACGTCGTTTTCCTCCGCGCCACTGATGTCGCCGACCCTCGAATTCGCCATCACGCGGGTCTCAGACCATTTGATCGAGCGCGCGGCCGACATTTTCACCCCCGGCCTTCGTTCGCCGCCATTTTGCCAGCTGCGGAAATCGCGGTTCAGTTTCGTTCGCTCCATTCATCCCCGCAACCTTGCTGAACGACCGAAGATTTTCCGATGACGTTCCACAGCATCCTATTTAGGAACCGGAAGGACTGGCCGACAATCGAACCGGTCGCTCCGCCGTTCTTTGTGGACTTGAATCTCGACCAGATCGTCGCGGCCATCACCGCCGGCAAAGAGGAATACAATCTGACTCCGTTTTTCTATCGGTCGTTGCCGGATGTCGAGTCGGTCCTCTATCGCCATGACGTCCTGCGCGATCTCGATCATCAAGATCTACTGGGCAACATAAAGTCTTTCGCCAACGCAATGCGCTCGATGCGCGAGATCCTTAAACAGGCCTCAAAGCTTTACTACAAACATCAAAAGGAGGCGTTGTTTCTCGACGCCGTCGTAGCCTATTGCGGCGCCGTCACGTCCCTGGCGGCCGATTTGCGCGCCGCGAGCCCGCGCTCGCGCGGACTCGCGTCCTTCCGGGACTATCTGACCGGCTACGCAGAGTCGGATCAATTCACGTCGCTTGTCGCGGAAACCAAAAATCTCAAAGCGGACTTGTCGACCGTGAAATACACCCTCCAGGTAAAAGGCGGCAGCATCACGGTTCGCAAATATGACTCCGAGGCCGATTACGCCGCTGAGGTCGAGGAGACGTTCCAAAAATTTCAGCAGGGAGCCGTGAATAGTTACGGGGCGAAATTCACCGAATTCGCGCAAATGAACACTGTCGAGGCGGCGGTGATGGATCGCGTCGCCAAATTATATTCGGAAATATTCGCAAGCATGAATGCATACTGCGAGCGGAATTCAACCTACCTCGATGAGACGATCGGTCGCTTCGATCAGGAAATACAGTTTTATGTCGCGTATTTAGATTACCTTGGACCTCTTCGACGCAGCGGCCTGAGCTTCTGCTATCCGAGACTCTCCGCGCAACGCAAAGAGCTTTCCGTTCGCGATGCATTCGATTTGGCTTTGGCGTATATCCTTTTAGGCAAACAGATGACTGTCGTTTGCAATGATTTTTACCTGAAAGACGGAGAGCGCATATTCATAGTGTCCGGCCCAAACAACGGCGGAAAGACCACCTTCGCCCGTATGTTTGGCCAGTTGCATTATCTGGCTAGCCTCGGGTGCCTGGTTCCGGGCAGCAGCGCTCAATTGTTTTTGTTCGATCGGATATTGACCCATTTTGAGCGAGAGGAAGATATCAGCAATCAGCGCGGAAAGCTGCAGGACGATCTGATTAGAATTCACGATACGCTGAACCAAGCGACGTCTAAAAGCCTAATAATTATGAACGAGATATTCGGCTCCGGAACTCTAAAAGACGCGATTTTTCTGGGGACAAAAATCATCGATCGAATCGTGCAAATCGGCGCGCTATGCGTTTGCGTGACCTTTATCGATGAACTGACCTTGCTGAGCGATCGCATCGTCAGCGTCGCAAGCACGATCGTTCCGCAAAATCCTGCGGTTCGGACCTACAAGATCGTGCGCAAGCCGGCCGACGGGCTCGCATACGCGATGTCGGTCGCCGAAAAGTATCGCCTCACCCGTCGACAAATCCTGGAGAGGCTAAAGTCATGAAGGCCTTTCTGATGTACCGGGACCGTGATTTCGATCTCGGAGCGCCGCCGCCGCCAAACAGTGAAGCGCTGATTCAGGATCTGGAGTTGAACGTTCTGTTCGACGCCATGGCGCTGGGCGACAATCGTGTGCGTGAAGTGGTGAGCAGGGCCGTGTTGCAGCTTCTGCGGGACGAAGACGAGATAAAATACCGTCAGGACGTCCTTCGTGACGTTCTGGCGAATCCAATATTAATCAGGCAACTCTATGCTTTGACGATCGAGGCGCATGAAAGGGAAAAAAAAACTCATGCATGGATGTACACGAAATCTCCAAGCTCGATCTTGGGAAGGTCGGTGGACATCCTGCAGATTTTTGTTGCGCTGCTCAAGCAATTAAAAGGAGTAGGAACCTATAATGCCCAGCGGTTTTCGTCCGAAGGGTTCAAGGCTTTCTTCGCGATGCTGGATAAGGAGCTTAATGACGACTACTTTGTCAACTTGCAAGATCATATAAATCGCTTGAAGTTCCGGGACGGGGTGCTGATCAGCGCGAGACTGGGACCGGGGAACAAAGGCTCAGGTTACACGCTGCGCAAGGCCAACGAGCGACGGGGAAGCTGGATCGATCGCTTGATGACGCCAAGACCGCCCGCCTACACGTGGCGCCTCCCGCCGCGCGACGAGGCCGGCGCGAACGCCCTTGCGGAATTGAGAGACAGGGGCCTCAACTTGGTCGCCAACGCGCTCGCCCAATCCGACGATCACATTCTCAGTTTTTTCGCCATGCTCCGCACCGAGCTGGCTTTCTACGTCGGCTGTCTCAATCTGCATGAGCAACTGGCGAACAGGGGCCAGCCGATCTCCTTTCCGACGCCCGCGGCTGTCGGCGAACGCAGACTGGCCTTCCGCGGACTGTACGACGTGACTCTGACCTTCAAAGCCGCCCACCGGGTCATTGGCAACGATGTGGACGCCGACGGCAAAGACTTCGTCATCATCACCGGAGCCAACACCGGAGGAAAGACCACATTCCTGCGCAGCGTCGGCTTGGCCCAATTGATGATGCAATGCGGCATGTTCGCCGCCGCCGAATCGTTCAGCGCGAATATGTGCACGCAGATTTTCACCCATTATGTGCGCGAGGAAGACGCGACGATGAAAAGCGGAAAATTGGACGAAGAGCTGAGCAGGTTCAGCGGCGTTCTGGATCAGATCGGCCCTGACGCCATCGTGCTGTTCAATGAGTCGTTCTCCGCGACAAACGAACGGGAAGGATCGGAGATAGCGAGACAAATCACTTCGGCTTTGCTCGAAAGGCGGGTCAAGATTTTCTTCGTCACCCACCTTTATGATTTTGCGCACGGCGTTTACGATAAAAGTAAGGAGACCTCGATCTTCCTGCGGGCCGAGCGGCAAGCGGACGGAAGCCGGACCTTCAAACTGATTGAAGCCGAGCCCCTGCAAACAGGCTACGGCAAGGATTTGTATGACGAAATTTTCGGCCCGGAGGCGATGGTCAGCGAGCAAGCGTCCGGCGTCGGGGCGATGAATTCAGTTTAGGCGACCGCAGATGCGAGGGGCCCGATTTCGGGAAGCGTGCGAGCGGTAGCCGGCAGCCCTTGCGGCCCCACCGAATAGACAAGCGCCGGCGATCGCCCGCGCCGGCCTCAGCCGCCGCGACAGCCCTGGAACGTCGATGCCGAAAGTTTGGATCAGCAGGACGACGTTCAGCGCAAGGATCAGAACGGTTCCCGCGATCGCGACGACATTGGTCAGCCGGCCGTTGACGAACGCGCCCATGATGTCTTTGCGTCGCGTGAACATGATGAGCGCAATGACCGGCGCCGGCAGGGCGAAGCTCAGGACGACCTGGCTGACGACCAGCGCGCTGGTCGAGTTGACGCCCAGCCAGACGACGATGAATGCGGGAACCATCGTGACCAGACGGCGGACTACGACCGGGATGCGGAAGCCGACAAACCCCTGCATGATCATCTGCCCGGCCATCGTGCCGACCGCCGAGCTCGACAGCCCGGACGCCAGCAGCGCCGTGAGGAACGCGCCTCCCGCGCCGGCGCCGAGCAGCGGCGTCAGCGTCGAATAGGCGGTTTCGATTTCCGCGACGTCGCTATGGCCCTCGTGGAACGCGCTCGCGGCCATCATCACCATCGCCATGTTGACGAGACCCGCGACCCCCAGAGCGATCATCACCTCGATGTTCGAGAAACGCAGCAACCGACCTCTTTCGCCGTCATTGCGCGCGGGCGCCCGATCCTGGGTCAGGCCCGAATGCAGGAAGATTGCATGCGGCATGATCGTCGCGCCGACGATGCCGACCGCGATTGTCAGGGCCCCGGCGTCGGGCAATCGCGGAACGACGCTGCCGACGGCCGCCGCGCCCCAGTCGATCGGCGCGATGAACATTTCGACGAGATAACAAAGCGCGATGGCGGCGACCAAGGCGCCGATGATGACCTCGACCGGTCGAAACCCTCGCGCCTCGAACGTCAGAATGCCATATGTGAGGACGGCCGTGACGCCCATCCCGGCGACGAGCGGGATGTGCAGCAGCAGGGACAGGCCGATGGCGCCGCCGAGGAATTCGGCAAGATCGGTCGCCATCGCCGCCACTTCGCTGACGATCCACAACACGTAGACGACCGGCCGGGGAAAATGCTCGCGGCACATTTCCGCCAAGTTTCGCCCGGTGACGATGCCGAGTTTGGCCGACAACGCCTGGAACAGCATGGCGATGCCGTTGGCCACGACCACGACCCAAAGCAGCGCATAGCCGTATTTCGCGCCGGCCTGAATGTTGGTCGCGAAATTGCCGGGGTCCATATAGGCGATCGAGGCGATCACGGCCGGACCGGCGAAGAGCATCGGACTGAACCAGCGCGCTTTGCCGGCCAAAACGTCGCGTATCCCCTCGACGGTCCGTTCCGTCATTCCCTTTCGCATAACGACGCCGGTCATCGACCCTCGCGATTTCGGCGCCGCCTAACGCCTACGCTCTGAAATATAGCTTATGCTACTCTATAGTCAATGGGCTGCGGAATGTCGCCGAGGCTTGACGCGCCCGAATTTCATAAAACGTGAGTTGCATTTTGCAGCCGAGGCTGCATATTGAAGGCGGGATCGAAAGAGTATGGCGGGGGCGCCGCGGAATTGGGACAGGCCGGGCGAGGATGTTTTGACCACCAAGAAGCTCGGTAAAGGTCTGGGGTCCGAGAGTGCGGAACTCGTGGCCGAACCGGTTCAGGCCAGTCGCTTCAGCATGGCGCGCAAGGCGCGCTCGACCGCGACGCTCGAAGACTACGCCGAAATGATCGCCGATCTGATCTCGCTCAACGGCGAGGCCCGCACCATCGACATCGCGCGCCGAGTTGGGGTCTCCCATCCGACGGTCAGCAAGACGATCGCGAGGCTCAAACGCGAGGGGCTTGTGACTTCGCGCCCCTATCGCGGGATTTTCCTGACCGAGGCGGGCGTTGCGATGGCCAAGAGCGTGCGCCAGCGCCACCGGCTCGTCGTCGAACTGCTTGTCGCGGTCGGAGCGCCGCGCGATGCGGCGGAAGCCGACGCCGAAGGCATCGAGCATTATGTCTCCGACGCCACCCTGCGCGCCTTCGAGGCGTTCTTGCGCAACGGCGGCGGTCGTCAGCCGCGATAGACGGCGGCGCGCGGCGGAGTTTCAGGGAGCGGGCGCGAGCTCGCGCTTTTGCGCCATTGTCGTGGCCGACGAGCGCCGGACCGTCTTCGCCTAGCCGCCGACGAGCGGCTGCGGGGGACGACCGTTGGCGGCGCGCTTGCGCGCGGCGAAGCGGGCCGCGAGTTGGGCGGCGCCAGGGAGCCAGCTCGTCGCCGCGTGGGACGCGCGCCCGCGCCACTGGCGCACGAGCTGCGCCGCCGCGTGTTGGTAGGGCGCGACGATTCTGTGGGCGTAGTTGTGGAACACCATCACCTTGGCGTATGCCCGGGCGAACCAGGGGACCGTCAGCAGCCTGTGTTTCGTCAGGTCGAAGACGACCGCGATCAGGCCGAAGCCGAGCACTTTCACCGTGATGTAGCCTATCAGGCCGACGATGAAATAGCCCATCGCCATCGCCACGACGGAAAGCGTCAGCAGCGGCTCGACGATCGCAAGCGGCACGAGAAAGATCAACAGAACGATCGGCATCGGCAGGCGGTCGACCAGCGCGACGAAGGCCAGCTTGAAGCGGGTCCACGGGATCAGCCCGACGATGAGCCGTCCGATCGCGATAAAGCCGTCCCAGACCCAGGCGACGGCCAGAAACAGCAGCGCCAGCGCCAGCAGCGCCATTCGTATGATCTTTCGCTGATTCACTTCGGCGGGATTCCAAAAGGGCGACGCTCGCGGGGCAGAATGCCCAGCAATCGAGGCGCGCGCAAGACTTTCCGCGCCGCATTGTCGCCATTAATCCGCTGTTAACGCTGCCGGCCGCTTTCACCGCATTCGGGATCGCGCGCCAAGGGTTCGGTAGGGTTGCCGGAACCTTACGTTAACTCTGATGGGCCTAGCTCTCAGCCGGGCGAGGCATTGGCAGGAGTGGGTTCATGTTCGCGCACAAAGCCAAGGGTTCGCTCGCGCCCGCGCTGGCGCTCGTGCTGAGTTTGGCGCTCGGCGCATGCGCGCACAACAACGCCGACCAGATGGCCGCGGGCTATGGCGCGGCGGGCCCCGGCAGCCTGCAGGAATTCAACCAGAAGGTCGGCGACCGCGTATTCTTCGACACCGATTCCACCAATCTGTCCCCGACCGCCACCGCGACGCTCGACAAGCAGGCGGCATGGCTCAATCAGTACAATCGGTACAACTTCACCATCGAAGGCCATGCCGACGAGCGCGGCACGCGCGAATATAATTTCGCTCTCGGCGCGCGCCGGGCCCAGACGGTTCACGATTACCTCGTCGCCAAAGGCGTCGCCGCCTCGCGCATGAAGACGATCAGCTACGGCAAGGAGCGGCCGGTCGCGACCTGCGACGACATTTCCTGCTGGTCGCAGAACCGGCGCGCCGTCACCGTGCTCAACGGCGCCCAGGGCAGCAGCTGAGTTGATCGCCATCGGCCGGGGCGACTCGCTCGCGGGCCTTGGTCCGCGAGAACGCGTCCCGACCGGGCGGCGGTTTCGCCGGCCGGCGCCTTGAATCCGACCATCGCGGTGTGTATGGGGCCGGCGACGAAAACTTGACGAGGTCGCCTCCAGTGAAATTCGCCCGATCCCCGCGCCTGATGACGGCGAGCCTTGCGCTCCTTCTGGCTGCGCCTGTTGCGGATGCGCAGGGGTTCGATTTTTTCCATCGCCAATCTCCGCAATCGGCCCAGATGGCCCCGCCAGCCAATATTCCTGGCGCCGCCGGGAACGACGCGAACGACGCGGCGACGGACGTCGTGCGCCTCAACCGGCTCGAGGATGAACTCAGGCAGGCCAACGGCCGCATCGAGGAGCTCGAGAATGCGCAGCGTCGGTTGGAGGATCAGTTGCAGAAGTTCCGTCAGGACGTCGAATTCCGGTTCGGCGAGCGTTCCGGCGGAGCGTCGCCGGCGCCCGTCGGCGCCGCCAGTCCACCGGCGACGGTGACCGAGGCGCCCGCGCCCATGCGAGCCAAACGATCGGACGCGTTCGATCCCAACGCGGATCCGAACGCGCCGGGCGCGCCGCGCCAACTCGGGACCACTCCGCCGTCCGCGCCGCTCACGAGCCCTTCGCCCGCGCCCGGCGCGCCGCTCGAGCTCGGGCGGGCGCGGCCGCCTGCGCCCCCCCGGCGTCGACCGGGCCGACGATCGTGGGCTCCGGGGTGGCGATGCTCGACGCCCCGCGCGAGCAGTTCAGCGCCGCGCTGCATGCGTTCGAGGCCGGCCAATACGTGCAGGCCGAACAGGGGTTCAAGGCGTTCATGGCCGCCAATCCCGAGCACCGGCTGACGCCCGACGCGCTGTTCTACGTCGGTGAAAGCTATTTTCAGCGTTCGCTGCCGCGCCAGGCGGCCGAGCAATATCTCAAGGTCACGACCAACTATTCCAGGTCCGCGCGCGCGCCGGAGAGCATGGTGCGGCTCGGCCAGACGCTGGCGGCGCTCGGCAATCGGGAACAGGCCTGCGCGACCTTTGGCGAATTCGGCAAGCGCTACCCGGCGGCTCCGGCCTCGGTGAAGAAACTGGCCGAGCGCGAAATGGCCAGGGATCATTGCTGAAGCCGGCGCGCGGACGCGCCCTTTCGGCGGCTGACGTCGACGCGCTGCTGGCGCCGCTCGGGCGGGCGAAGTCGCTGCTGATCGCCGTCTCCGGCGGCCCGGATTCCACCGCGCTGCTGCTGATGGCGGCGGAATGGGCGGCGCGGCGCGGCAGGATTCGCGTCGAAGCCGCGACCGTCGATCATGGCCTGAGGCCAGAGAGCGCCGCGGAAGCAAAGAGCGTCGCCGCGCTCTGCCGGCGGCTGGGCCTCGCTCATCGCACCCTGGTCTGGAAGGGCGCGAAGCCCGCGACTCGCGTGCAGGAGCGCGCGCGCGAGGCGCGCTACCGCCTGCTGGTCGATCACGCGCGAGCGATCCGGGCCGAGGCGGTGGTGACCGCCCATCATGCCGACGATCAGGCGGAAACCGTGCTGTTTCGCCTGTTGCGCGGCTCGGGCGTCGCGGGCCTGCGCGGCATGGAAGCGATGAGCGCGCGCGACGGCGTCACGCTCGCCAGGCCCCTCATCGGGGTGAAGAAGAGCGACCTCGTCGCCTTCGCCGAGGCGCGCGGCGAGCCGTTTGTCGACGACCCGTCGAACCTCGATCCGCGCTACGCGCGCACGCGGCTGCGCGCGTTGATCGCGCGCCTCGCCGAGGAAGGGCTGGACGCCGATGCGCTGGATCGGCTGGCCCGCCGCGCGGGCGAGACCGAGGAGGCGCTGGCGCGGCTGACGGCGCTGGTCGAGGCAAAGCTCGGCGCGGACGGTCCGATCGACGCGCGGGCCCTCTTTCAGGAGCCGATCGCGATCGTCCAGCGCGTTCTCGGATCGCGCATCGCCGCGACCGCCGGCCGCGACCCGAGCCGGCTCGGGCTCGAAAAGATCGAGGCGCTGGCCAACGCCTTGCGCGACGCGCTCAGGGAGCGCCGCGCGTTCGGCGCCAATCTCGGGGGAACGGTCGTGAGGCTGACCGCCAAGGGCGGCTTGAAATTCGCGCCGGAGCCGGCGAGGAAGGGAAGCAGGGAGTAGGGAGTAGGGCGTCAGCGGACGCCATTCGCAATTCGCCATTCGCCAAATGAGCGCGCGCGGGCTATCTTCGGCCGAAATGATGAAAGGGAGGCAAGCCAATGCTCTGGGGGATCGATCCGCTGTTGGACGCGGACCTGCTTTACGCTTTGCGACGGATGGGCCACGGCGACGAGATCGCCGTTGTCGACGCTAATTTTCCGGCCCACTCGACCGCGACGTCGACGGTCACCGGCGTGCCGATCCTGATCGCCGGCGTCTCGGCGGCGCGTGCGATCGAGGCCGTATTGTCGGTGATGCCGCTCGACGCCTTCGTGCCCGACCCGGCGCTGCGCATGGAAGTCTCCGGCGACCCGAACGCGGTGCCGCCGGTGCAGCAGGAAGTGCAGCAGGTCCTCGACCGCGCCGCGGGCAAGCGCCTGCCGCTTCAGGGCGTCGAACGCTTCGCCTTCTACGAGCGCGCGAGCCAGGCCTTCGCCATTCTGGCGACCGGCGAGCGCCGCCACTACGGCTGCTTCCTCTTCAAGAAGGGCGTCTTGCCGCCGGAGTGAATTTCCTTCTCCCGCTTGCGGGAGAAGGTGGCGCGAAGCGCCGGATGAGGGCGCCGCTCTTCGTCATTGCGAGCGCGAGCGACGCGATTCCGTGGTTCAACGTCCGCTGTCATTTCAGGATTGGCGCGGAGGTCAAATGACCCGGCGTTCGATCCCGCCGCTGTTGGCGGCGCCGGAAGGGCTGGATCGCATGGGATCGCGTTGTTGCAGGGACCGCAATCATTGACCGAGGACCAGGTCGCGCATCCCTTGCGCCTGAATCAGACGCAGCCGAAGGTACCCGGACAATTGTTCTTGACCGCCCGAGCGCGCCGCCTCGTAGGCTGCTTGCAAATGTTGGACGGCGGTTTCCGCGACGGCGCCGTCCTTGGTGCGGCCTGCTATCAGCATCAAAGCGATTCCCTGACTCCCGTAGCTCGCCGCCCAGCCGAGAGGGAGCCTCTCACGCGTCTGCACTTCGAGAGACGCCGCAAAGGCTGCGACAGCCTGCTTGAGCCGCTCTGTCCCGCTCTCCCGCTGCCCGAGGCCCATAAGCGCAAGGCCGAGATTATTCTCGGTCATCGCCCAGTCCAGCGGAACCAGCTCGCGCGTGCGCTCTTCCAACGCTGCGTGAAAGACCGCGACCGCTTCCTCCAGACGTGCGTTCCCGCCGTCCAGCAGTCCGAGATCCGTCAGCGCATGGCCGAGATTGTTCTGGGCTAATGCCCACTCGAGCGGAACCCGCTCGCGCGTCAATTCCTCCAGCGCCGCCCGATAGGCCGCGACCGCCGCCTCGAGCTGTGCGCTTGCGCTCTCCCGCTCTCCGAGCCTTGCGAGCGCGTTGCCCAAATTCAATCGCGTGGCCGCCCAGTCCAGGGGAACCCGCTCGCGCGTGCGCTCTTCGAGCGCCGCATGAAAAGCTGCAACCGCCTCCTCAAGCCGCGCGTTCCCGTCCTCTCGTTCCCCGAGAATTTCGAGCGCAAGGCCGAAATTGTTCTCGGTCGTCGCCCAGTCGAGGGGAATCCGCTCGCGCGTCAGCTCCGTCAACGCCGCGCGATAGGCCGCGACCGCCTCCTCCAGCCGCGCCGTCCCGCTCTCCCGCTCGCCGATTCGAGTGAGCGCAAACGCGAGATTGTTCTCCGTCCTCGCCCAGTCCAGGGGATCCCGCTCGCGCGTGCGCTCTTCGAGCGCCGCATGAAACGCGGCGACCGCTTCCTCTAGCCGCCCGTTCCCGTCCTCTCGTTCTCCGAGCCTTTCGAGCACAAGACCGAGATTGTTCTCGGTCGTCGCCCAGTCGAGGGGAATCCGCTCGCGCGTCAGCTCCGTCAACGCGGCGCGATAGGCCGCGACCGCCTCCTCGAGCCGCGCCGTCCCGCTCTCCCGCTCGCCGATTCGAGTGAGCGCAAGCGCGAGATTGTTCTCCACCTTCGCCCCGCCCACAGGAACCCGCTCGCGCGTGCGCTCTTCGAGCGCCGCATGAAAGGCCGCGACCGCCTCCTCAAGCCGTGCGCTCCCGCCCTCCCGCTCTCCGAGCTTTAAGAGCGCCATTCCGAGTTCGTTCTCGGTCGTCGTCCATTGGACTGGATCCCGCTCGCGCGGAAATTCCGCCAGAGCTTGTCCACAGACGTCGATCGCGCTACGCAGGGCCGCATTGTCGCCGCGCTCGTCGCCCTGCCGATAGAGGGCGTCGGCCTGGCGCAGCAGATATTTGCCGCGCTCGTCGGCATGTCCGTTGGGAACATAGCCCGCCGCCTGACCGAACAGCTCGGCGGCCTCGAGATAGTGGCGCTGGGTCAGCGCGACTTCGCCCTCGGTCGCGGTCGAACTGGACGCGCCGAGCATTTGCGCGTCGCCGGCGATTCGCGCCTGTTCCTGGATCTTGTACGCCTGCTGCGCGGCGGCGATCTGCGCCTGGGTCGCCTGATGCAACAGCGCACGGGCGCGATCGAAATGTCCGGCGTCGATCTCGGGCTTCGCCTCATCGACCAGCCCGCGCGCCGTCGGGTTGTCCGCGTTGAGGGCGGCGGCCTGTGCGGCTTGCGCCTGAAGCCTCTTGTAGTCGCCCGCGACCTTGGTCAGCGCCTCGGCCAGCTTGTCGTCGGGAATGTTGGCGTCCTCGCCGACGATCTTCAACAGCGTCTTGGCGGCGCTCTTGGTGACGCCGAGCGTCTCGCTGATTTTGTCGATATGTTCTTGCAGCGCTTCGGTCGCGCCCTTGACCGCCGCTTTGGTCGCCTGCTTGAGCTGCTCGGGCGTCAGCCCGAAGTTGCAGGTTGTCGTATTGTTGCTCGCGTTGCCGCTGGTCGCGATGCTGCAAGGCCCCGCCTCGACCTTTGTGTCTCCGAGCGCGACCGCGGGTCGCGGAACAAAGAGCGCGAGAACAGCGGCGAGCGCGACCGCCTTCGCAACTCTGTGCCGGCCGGCGCCGTCATTGCGAGGAGCGAAGCGACGAAGCAATCCAGAGCCGCGATCGGTCCCCTGCATCGCCTGGATCGCTTCGCTTCGCTCGCGATGACGAGCGCATTCCAGTCGGATCGGAACGCATTCTGGCCCGGCCGCGCCGTCATTGCGAGGAGCGAAGCGACGAAGCAATCCAGAGCCGCGCCCGGTTTCCTGCATCGCCTGGATCGCTTCGCTTCGCTCGCGATGACGAAGAGGCCCCCGTCTGAGCGAGCCATGCTCGGGCCATAACGCGCGCCGTGTCATGGCTGCTTGGCCGGGGCGGCCGGCGGAAGCGCGCAATTGACGGTGTTGCCGCTCGCGGTTCCGCTGGTCGCGATGCCGCAGTCGCCGCTCTTGACGCTGGTCCCGAACTGCATTCCGGCGAGGAGCCAGGCGACGACGCCGAGGGCGCCGATGGCGAAAGCGCCGAGCATGACGAGGCGAAGCATCGGCTCCCGCCGGGCGCGAGGCAGCGACGAAGAGCGGTCGATCACCGCCCGCGCGATCAGCGCGACCATCCCGATCGCGACCCCGGCGACGCCGGCGACTTTCCCCAACTCGGCAAGCGACGACAGTTCCATGGCCTTGCCCGACCCGTTCGTCCTGCTGCGCGGGAAAGGTCTACAGCCATTCCTGCCGCGGCGGAAGACATCCCGCCTCAACCTAAAACGCGGCGTCGAGGCGGGCTGTGCGTTCGCGCACAGGAAGGAGCGGACTTGGCGCGCATCCGGCCCTCGCTCCACTCGCCGCCGAAAATATTTCGACAATATCTTTACTGTTTATCAGAAGCCGTGCTATGCTCCCAGCCGTCATGAGCAATCCAACCCCAAAGAGCATTGGCGCCCGTGGCGAAGCTTCCGGCGCGGTCAACGCCAGGACGCAGGAGTTTGCGCAAAGGGGCGTCGGTAATTTTTTTATTTTGATTCGGCGATAACTTATTGAGAAAACACGATTTGCGGAAATAAAATCCTTTCCTTTGCTTCCCTTTTATTTTCGTTGGCTTCCCTTTGGCTTTCCTTTGCTTCCTCCTGGGCTTTCCTTTGGTTCCGGGCGCTAAATAACACACTATCAAACCGAGTTTCAGACCGCCTCCGCCCGCAGGAGCGTCGGCGGCCGGACCAGGGCGTCCTGGGCGGCGATCAGCGCCAGCTCCCGCGAGCCCGAGGCGAGCGTCGCGGCGATGACGCCATGGACGGCCGAGGCCGCCAGTGACAGCGCCTGCGCGGTCGCGCGGCTCTCGAGCCAATGGTGAAAGAACAGCGCCGCGAACAGGTCGCCGGCGCCGTTGACCGCGATCGGCAGTTTGGGCGCGCGCAGCCGCCAGAACCCGGCCTCGTCGCCCGCCAGCATGTCGAGCGCGTCGGCCGGCGTGTCGTCGAGCGCCAGCGACTTGGCGACCACGACGCTCGGCCCGCGCGCGCGCAGCGCCGCGATCGCCGCGCGGGCCTGCGGCAGCGTCCGCGCCTCAGCGCCGGTCAGCCACTCCAGTTCGAAGGCGTTCGGAGTCGCAATCGTCGCCGAGGGCAGGGCGCGGTCGCGGAAGAACTCGGCCACGCCGGCCGCGACATAGGCCCCGCGGCCGACGTCGCCGATCACCGGATCGCAGGCGTAGGCCGCGGCCGGATTGGCGGCGCGGACGCTGGCGAACGCGCGCAGCGCCGCTTCCCCGATCTCCGCCGTGCCGAGATAGCCCGTCAGCGCGCCGGCGCATCGAGAGAGCGCGCCGATCGCCTGCAGTCCTGCCACGCACTCGTCGATCATCCCGGCGTCAAAAGCCCGTCCGCGCCAGCCGGCATAGCCTGTATGGCTCGAATACTGCACGCTCATCAGCGGCCAGACCTCGCGTCCCAGCCGCTGCAAGGCGAAGACCGCGGCCGAATTGCCGACATGGCCGTAAACGACATGCGACTGGATCGAGAGGATCGGCCCGAGCATGGCGCAACGAACGACGATTCGCATCGAGTCGTCAAAGCGGGTTCCGTCGCCCGGATCGTCGGTCTGGAAGCGCGCTCGAGACCCTTGAGCCCGCTCTCCAAGCCTGAAACAATGCGCGGGACCCTTCACGCTGCGCCTGTCGAGGAGCGATCCATGAGCGACGCCATCGCCTATCTGTCGCGAGCGATCGAGCAGGGCCAGGGGCTCGCCAGGGCGGATCTCGTCCTCAAGGGCGGGCGGATATTCGATCTCGTCAGCGGCGAGCTGATCCGCAGCGACGTCGCGATCTGCAACGACCGCATCGTCGGAACGCTGGGCGAATATACCGGGCGACGCGAGATCGACGTCAGCGGCAAGGTTGTCGTCCCGGGCTTCATCGACACCCACTGCCATGTCGAATCCTCGCTGATCACCCCACTTGAATTCGACCGCTGCGTGCTGGGCCACGGCGTGACGACGGCGATCTGCGATCCGCACGAGATCGCCAATGTGCTGGGCCTGGCGGGTCTGCGCTATTTTCTAGACGCGGCGATGGCGACCGCGATGGATCTGCGGGTCCAGCTCTCGAGCTGCGTTCCCGCGACAAATCTCGAGACTTCGGGCGCGCGGCTGGAGGCGGAGGATCTTCTGCCCCTGGCCGATCACCCCAAGGTGCTTGGGCTGGCGGAATTCATGAATTTCCCTGGCCTGCTGGCGCGCGACCCGATGTGCCTCGCCAAGCTCGCGGCGTTTCAGACCCGGCCGATTGACGGGCACAGCCCTCTGCTCAGCGGCTATGCCCTCAACGGCTATCTGAGCGCGGGCGTGCGCACCGATCACGAGGTGACCAACCTGCCGGAGGCCAGAGAAAAGCTGTCAAAGGGAATGCAGGTGCTGATCCGCGAGGGTTCGGTCTGCAAGGACCTGCACGCGCTCAGCGCCATCATCACCGAACGCAATTCGCCCTTCATCGCCCTTTGCACCGACGACCGCAATCCGCTCGACATCGCGGAGGAGGGCCATCTCGACTTCATCATCCGCACCGCGATCCGGCTCGGCGCGCCCCCGCTCGCCGCCTACCGCGCCGCGACGATTTCGGCCGCCCGCATCTTTGGCCTGCGCGACCGCGGCCTCGTCGCGCCCGGCTGGCGGGCTGACCTCGCAATCATCGACGATCTGGAGCATTGCGCCGTCGGCATGGTGCTGGCGGGCGGACGCATTGTGGACGACGCGCTGTTCGCGACGCGCGGCGCGCTCGCCCCGGTCGGGCGCGGAAGCGTCAAGGCCCGCCACGTCGAGCCCGGCGACTTCGCGGCCCGGGGGCAGGGGCCCTCGACCCAGGCGATCGGCGTCATTCCCGGCAAGATCATCACCAACCGCGTTCCGGTGACGCTTCCCTATGCGGACGGCCAGCGCGGCGTCGATCTCGACCAGGACATCGTCAAGGTCTCCGTCGTCGCCCGGCATGGCGTCAACGACAACATGGCGACCGCATTCGTCCAGGGGTTCGGCATGAAGCGCGGCGCGATCGCGTCATCGGTCGGCCACGACTGCCACAATCTGTGCGTGGTCGGCGTCAATGAGACAGACATGGCTGTCGCCATCAACCGCTTGCGCGAGATCGAGGGCGGCTTCGCGGTCGCCCAGGACGGAAAAGTGGTGGCGGAAATGCCGCTTCCAGTCGCGGGTCTGATGAGCCTGATGAGCTTCGAGGAGGTGCGGGAGTCATTGATTCCCTTGCGCTCGGCGGCCAGGGGGCTGGGAGTGACGCTGGCCGAGCCGTTTCTGCAGGTCGCGTTCCTGCCGCTGCCAGTGATCCCGCATCTCAAGATCACCGACAAAGGCCTCGTCGACGTGGACAAGTTCGAGTTCGTAAGGGACTGATGACGCCTCTCCTTGCCGATGCACTCGATATCGCCGAGCCTGCCCCGGACGCCAGTTGATCGCGGAATTAAGGATTCGGGGAAGTCGAGAGAGAATTGGAGCTTGCCCCGGGCAGGCCTGGATAAATGCCCAGGTCGACCGGTTTCGGGCCGGCGTCGGAGAGGTTCGAGGTCATGCCGCCGCCCAGCAAGCCGTCGAGATTGTCGATTTTCGGCGTGCTCTTGAGGCCTGGGCTTGTTGCAGATCGATTTGCGAAGGGGTCGGCGGCGCCAGGAAAGGGGTCCGAGTTCAGTTCCGCGCCAAACCCGCTGTTTTGGTCCTGGACCTTCGAAGAGGCGGCGGCGGGCGAGCGCGCCGACGGCGGACGGCTATATGGGCTCCCATAGTCCCCGTCAGGATTTGACGCAGAGTAGGCGCCATAAGGATTTGAAGTCGCGCCGCGAAAATGGTCGCCATACTGATTGTATCCGCCTGGCGCATCGGTCGCATAGGGATCGGAATTGGATCGATCGCCGTAGGGGTTGCTGTTGCCTCCATAGGAATTTTTCGTGTTATTGGCGGGGTAAGGCTCGCCATAACGGCCATATGGATTTAGGACGCCGCCCGGGTCGTCGGAATTTGAAGCCGAGCCGTCGCCATAGTTGCCGTAAGGGGCGGGGGTTGCATCCGATCGACCAGGATAAGTATCGCTCTCGCCTCCATATCCATCGGAGTCCGTGGAACCAAATGTAGAGTTGGGGCCGCTCGCTTGCCAGCTGTTGGCCGGCGGACTGAAAGAATAGGGGTCGGCGGCGGGACGCTCCAGAGCGTCCTGGCTTCGGGCCGGGGCGGAGAGGCCAGCGACCGTCAGAAGTATGTAGAACGCGTTTGATTTTTTCATTGTGGCCGTCAATGCCGTTGAAAGAGGAACTTTAGGCCAGCTTACAAGATTAAACGCTCCTCGACCACGCCACGATCAGACCGTCGCGGCGGCGCGGTTGGCGATCGTCAATAAAAGCGAGCGGGAGGAGGCCGGCGGCAGCGGTTCGCCCACAGCCCCGACGCCGCCGCGCCGGGCGCCAAACCCCAGGCGCAAAGCAGCCCCGATCCCGAGCCGGCATGGCGCCGACGCGATCCGGGAGTTGCGCCGACACGTCCCTCGTGTCGCGGCGCAACCAATGAAGCGCTGGGAGACACGGGTTGCGAACGCCGAACCAACCTTCTGGTCAGTCGCCGGCCGTCGGGACGGCCGAAAGAACGACGCGGCGTGACGCGCCGAGCCAAGGGCTGGACTGGCAACGTCAGCGCGCCCTCGCCGCCGCCAGAAACAGAACCGCCAAAGCGAGCCACGACAAAATCATCGTCGTACCGCCGATCGGCGCGGCGAATGGAAACAGTCGGTGGCCGGTGAAGGCGTGGGCGCCAAGTTCCGCCGCGAACAGCGCCGCGCCGGCCTCCATGATGAGGCCGATGGCGATCA
Organism: uncultured Alphaproteobacteria bacterium; assembly: GCA_963784805.1. GTDB lineage: Bacteria > Pseudomonadota > Alphaproteobacteria > Rhizobiales > Beijerinckiaceae > Roseiarcus. The sequence continues at coordinate 296,724 of CAWASR010000019.1, read as the reverse complement.
GCCCCCGCGACCATCGGGTCGCCACGCGGGCGTGGGCGGCGACGCCGAGCCCCGCCGTGGCGTGCAGAATGAGAAAAAGCGCCGCAGTGCGGGCAAGGTCGCCGCCGCCCGCATGGGCCGCCGCCGCCGCGAGGGCGACGCCGGCCGCGCCCAGCAAGGCGGCCAAGGCGGCGAGAATGAGAGGCGAGCGGGTCATCGGCGGCTCCGTCAGAGGCGTGTTCGGCCATCGGAGGGCAGTCGATCGAGGGAGCGCTTGTCAAGCCGCGACGGCGCCGCGGACTTGCCGGGCGGCGGAAGTTAACGCATTGTGCGTCATAAGGAAGCTGACTCTGTTCCCCGGCGTCTGGCCGGGGCTTCATGAGGCTGAGGGCCGCGCCGATGGTTTCAACACGTCTCGCGAGCAAGTCGCTCGCCATCGCCAAGGCCAACGCCCAGGCGGGGGTCGACGCGGCCTTGACCATCGCCGCCCGAACGCAGACCCTGATGTCCCCCGGCGGCGGGCCAACCGAGAAGGCGCGCGAGGCCCGTCTCATGGTTCAAGAGAAGGTCGACGCGATGGTCGAGGGGACTTTCGCCGCGCAAGCCGCCTGGGGGGCGTTCGTGATCAAGGTCGCGTTCGGCGGCGTGCGAACGCCGCAGGACCTTTCGCTCGGTCTCGCCGGCATCGCCCAGGCGGCCGGGGCGCCGGCGAGAAGAAAAGTCCGAGCCAACGCGCGCCGCCTGACCGGGACCAAGGCGCTCCCCTGACATGGTCCTCGTGCCTCATCTGCACGCGTTCCTCTCGACATATGGCTATCTTGCGGTCTTCATCGTCGTCGGCCTGGAGAGCGCCGGAGTTCCGATGCCGGGCGAGACCGCGCTCGTGACCGCGGCGATTCTGGCGGCCAAAGGGACGCTGCACCTTTACGGCGTCATCGGCGCCGCCGCAGCCGGCGCCATCATCGGCGACAATTGCGGCTACTGGGTCGGGCGGGAGTTCGGCTTTCCGCTCGCCTATCGGTACGGACGCTATGTCAATCTGGACGAGAAACGGTTGAAGCTCGGCCAGTACCTCTTTCTCAGGCACGGCGGCAAGATTGTCTTCTTCGGTCGGTTCGTCGCGGTGTTGCGCACATTCGCGGCTTTCCTCGCCGGCGTCAACCGGTTCAACTGGGAGCGATTCTTTTTCTTTAACGCCGCCGGCGGCGTTATCTGGGCCTCGATTTTCGGCGTGGGCGGCTACATGCTGGGCAAGGCGTTCGAAACCTACGCCCGCCCGATCGGGGTGGCTGTCCTCATCTGCGCAATTATCGGCGCCTATATCGCCGCCCGCTTCATCCGGCATCACGAAAGAGCGCTCGAGGAAGAGGCGCTGAAGGCCTTTCCCGGGCCGCTGGTGCAGCCGAGGGATTAAGCGATGCCGCTCAGGCGCCTTGCGGGCGCTCGACCGGTCCGATCCACACTCGCGACTGCTCCGAACGGCGCAGAAAATCGACGCTGATGGTTCGGTCGATCTTTTCGGCGTCGAGCGCGCGCAGCAATTCGCCGACGCTCGTCACGGGCTTGCCGTCGAGTCCGATGACGAGGTCGCCCGACAACAGCCCGGCGTGGGCCGCCGGCCCGGCCTGATCGACGCTGAGAATGCGGGCGCCGGTCGCCTGCGCGAGGCCCAGTCTGAGCGCGATGCGGCGCGGGATCGCGGTCGTCGCCGCGCCAATTCCGATATAGGCGCGACGCACCCGCCCGTGCCGGGCGATCTCGCCGGCGACGAAATTGGCGGTGTTGGAGGCGACGGCGAAGCAGATGCCCTGCGCGCCCATGATGACCGCGGTGTTGACGCCGATCACCTCGCCGGCCGAGGAGACCAGCGGGCCGCCGGAATTGCCGGGATTGAGCGCGGCGTCGGTCTGCACCACGTCTTCGATCATCCGCCCGGTGCGCGACTGCAGCGAGCGTCCGAGCGCCGAGACGACGCCGGCGGTCACCGTGGCGTCGAAGCCGAGCGGATTGCCGATGGCGATGGCGATCTGCCCGCGCCGCAGTTTGGAGCTGTCGCCGAGTTTGGCCGCAGGCAACGTTATGTCGGCGTCCACCCGCAGGAGCGCAAGGTCGGTGTCGGGATCGTCGCCGAGCACCCGCGCCTGGAGTTCGCGGCCCTCGAGCGTCGTCAGCGCGACCCGGCGGGCGCCCTGGACGACATGGCTGTTGGTCAGCGCGAGGCCGTCGGAGGCAATGATGACGCCGGAGCCAGAACCGGCGCCGCGTCCCTGCTTGCGCACGTCGATGCGCACGACGCTGGGGCCGACGCGCTCGACGACATCGGCGACCGCGCGCGAATAGTCGTCGAGAAGCGCGACGTCGCTTGGCGGCCCTGAAACGCCGGGACCCTGCGATGGGCTCTCGACGTCGAGCGCCAATGCGGCGGTAGGGGATTGGGAGGAATCGAACATGCCCGCCATATGGTGGCGACGTCCGAGGGGCGCAAGCCGAGCGGCCGGGCCAGGCTCAACCGGAAGCGCCGGGTCGGGAAATGTCACGTGAAGAAACCTGCGACGGGGTGACGCAGCGCGATTCCAGTTGACAACCAGGGCGGTTGTAACTTACCTAACGTAATGGTGGCGATCAGTGGGCGACGCCGCCACGCGGCGCGCGGCGTCGCGACATGCGGGACAATGGGGAATACACATGAGCAAAAGTAATTTTGCGCTGAAGGCGATCGCCGGCGGCGCATTGTGTGCGCTGGCCCTAGCGGCGTCCGGGCCGGCACAGGCGGCGGTATTAACGTTCGACATGAACGTTTATGATACAAGCGCAGTCGATGCGACGCCGGGCGTGACTCAGGCGACGATGACCGTGACCGACTCCGGCTCAAACGTCAATGTGGTCGTCACTTTGGAAGATGGGGCGACCCTCTTCGCCTCCACCGGAGGCAGCCACATCACCATCGGCTGGAACTTGAACACCGCAATAACCAGTAGCGATGTCACCGTAACGAGTCCTTTCCCTTCCCCTGCGTTTACCTTTCAGTCGCCGATAAACAACATTCCGGGTCCCAGCGGTGGATTCGGCAATATGTCGGCCGGTTTGCAAGGCGTCTGGAACGGAACGAGTTCGCCCGCGACGGCCGGACCGATCGATTTCACCATTGCTGGGGTGCAGACGTCGAACTTCGTCGCGAACGCTAAGGGCTTTTTCGCTGTGGCGGACGTTCTCGGGTCGAAAGGAACGGGCGAGGTCGGGGCTAATACCGTAATAACTGGCGTTCCCGAACCCTCGACCTGGGGAATGATGCTGATCGGCTTCGCTGGCCTTGGCTTTGCGGCGTTCCGCCGCAGCGCGAAGCCGCGGCTCGAGAATGCGATCGCGTAACCGAACTTTCGCGCGCTGATTTCGGGAGAGGCCGCCGCGAGGCGGCCTTTTTCGTTGGCGGGCCCGGCGCGCAATCGCCGACCCGGACGCCGCCCGCTTTCCGCCGGAGCCAGATTTAACGAAAAGCATGTTGGCGCTCCCGGCGGCTGCGCGGGCTTACCGTCGCGGCGCAAGGCGCCGCCTCGGCGCACCCCCGCCGGGTTAAAGAATGGTCCGTTAAAACTGCTGCGCAGAAGGCAAAGGCCGCCGATCCGGCGGTCCTTTGCATGTTTGATCGCCGAGTGCGCGATCAGCCGAGCGGCCGGGCCAAGCCTGAACTGTGGAAACGCCGCGTCGCGAAATGTCACGTGAGGAAACCCGCGACCCGATGACGCCGCACATTTACGCTTGACAACTTGCTGGCTGCGGCTAACGTAGCGGCATGGTGGCGATCCGGGGGCGGATGCCGCCGGGTGGCGCGGGGCGTCGCCTCATGCGGGACTACGGGGAATATACTTAAATAAATTCGCGCTTAAGGCGCTGGCGGTGGCCGGCGTGCTTCGGGACGGCGATGGCCGTCCAGTCGCAGGTTGGATGCGGGAGCAGGCGACGCTCGGTAACAGAGCGTTCTCCTCAATGGAATCGGATTATCTGCACTTGAGGCCTTTGCAGGAAATTTTTCCCGCGAGGGGGTGGATAACGAGCTAGGCTTTGAGCGGGTGCGCGAGCTTGGCTTGGCCGGGGATCGGGGACTCAATCATGAAAGCGAAAGTTCTGACGGGCTTGGCAATAATCGGGGGCGCAATGGCGCTGGCGATGCCGGCGCATGCGGCGCAATGCACCACGGATCAAGTCGGACTGCATGTCACCTTTTTCAACTGCCAGTCGGACAATCAGGGCGACGACGCCGACGACCTCTCTATGTTCATCGACAAGAAGACTGCAGGCGTTAGCTCGACCTACGGTTCGCTCGGCAAGAATGACGACACCTTCAAGAACATCCTCGCGCAGGCGTCGGACGGACAAGGGAGCGCCGGGACGGCCCAGAATTTCAGCAATGTCGGAAGCGGCTATGCGACGCTGAAATCGGACGGCGCCGGCAGCCCAACAAATGCTCTGCTGCAATTCGAGTTCACGAACCCGGGGCTCAGCAATACCCTTCCGACGAAAGGCAATCCTTCCTATGCCGGCTTCGACGGCATGCTCTTTCGTGGCCAGATCGATGCAACGAACGCGGTCGTCACTTGCGTTAAGAAAAAGTGTACAACCTCGTACACCTTCAACGGCGACGTCCACGTACTCATCGATTACACGAACGGCGAAAGCGAGTCTTACACGTTCACTGGTGTTCCTGACACGAAGGACTTCGGCGTGCTCGGCTTCGACGAGTGGGGCGCCCAGCAGGGCTACCTGATCAAGGACGTGTTCGTTTATCTGGACAGCGGGCAAGGCGCCTGGAACCAGATGAAGCAGATCGACTTTTCGGTTGTTGGTTCTGCCGTCCCCGAGCCCGCGACCTGGGGAATGATGCTGCTCGGCTTCGCGGGCCTCGGCTTTGCGGCGTTTCGCCGCAGCGCGAAGCCGCGGCTCGAGAATGCGATCGCGTAACCGAACTTTGGCGCGCTGAGGGCTTTCGGGCGAGAGGCCGCCGCGAGGCCGCCTTAAGGCCCGTCGCGCGCATGTTTCATCGCCGACTGGGCGATCAGCCGAGCGCGCTCGCCGCCAGGCGCGGCTGCGGGCGCCGGCCGGCGAGACCGAGGCCGGCGAAACCGGCGAGCATCATCGCCCAGGTCGACAGTTCCGGCGCGGCGAAGATGGTCAGATTGCCGGTCTCCTGGATCGGGTAATTCCCATATCCAACCGATTCCCAGAAAGAATAGTCGCCCGGGGCATTGCCCCAGAGGTTCCAGACGCCGGTCGCGTTCTCCAGCGTCGAGAACACCAGGCCGTCGATGTCGAAATGCTTTGCGGCGTTGTAGAACAAGTCATTGTAGATGAACGAGCCGTCGGGGCTGGTGGCGGCGTTCGGGAAACTCGGATTGGCGACCACCCCGCTGATCGTCTGATCGACGAGGCCCGAAATCGTTCCGGAGATCGCAGTGACGTCGTTAGACGCGTCGACGGTCATTTGGCCGGTCGCGGTCAGTTGGCCGTCGAAGGAGGCGAAGGCGAAGGCATAGACGGTCGCGTTGGCGTCGGCCGCCGGCAAGATGGCCATGATCGCCAGGGCGGCGAACAGTGTTACGAAAGTCTTACTCATGATATACCCCCGTTTATAATGTGTCATCATGACACATCACCCGTCCCGATAAGTTACATCGCCTTGTTTCCATTTGGATATGGGCCGTAACTACCATTAAATCAGGACCTTATTTTCGTAAAATACGCTACAAATCTTCGAGTTACAAGTTATGGTTGTGCCTGTAGTTACGCTCGCTCTAATCGCGAATATGAAAAAGTGTAATCGAATTGCTACCGGCGGCGGCGCATGGACCGGCCGTGGGAACCGGCGGCGAATTAGAGGTCGGGAAAAGACGAATCGGGGCGAAAAAGCTCCGCTTCCGGCCCAGGCGCGGTCAAATCCGAAATTTTCGCGCGTTCGCGCTCGCCGGCGCTGCCGGAAATGAGCGATAGCCGCCGCTGCGATTCAGTTGGCGCGGGCGCCGGGCCGGAATCGGAAACCAGTGGACGTTTCGCGGGAAGTCCCGAGCGGAAATATTCCGCCCAGGCGCGCCTCAGCCTTTCGTCCTGCGAGGAGACGAACGAGATGACCCGCTTCCTTTGACTGAGGATCCTGGACTCGACGAACGTCCAGGACAGATAGGCCGCCACCAGGGCCAGCGCGACGCCGCCCAGGGCGTTGACGTACCAAAACCTGAACGACGGAAACAAATGGCAGATGGCCTGCTGCAATGGAAAGCCATACAGATAGACGCCGTAGGAATAATCCGCCCCTCGGACGAACAAGGTTTTTGGCGGATTTTGCAAACCAAGGAAAACGGTCATGTAGGCAAGCGGCAACGGGGATAAATGCACGAGATTTTGGTTCATGCTGAAAATCCAGTACGCCGACGCCGATATGAGAAATAACGGTCGGCTAAAGCTAACGCGTCGACGCATAATATATAGGGATACGCCAAATAGAAACGAGAGAATCAAGGAAGATTTCAGAGGACCATAAGGTGGCAAATCCATCAATCCGAGTTGCGGAAGGGCCGTCATCAGCAGTGCTAGGCCAAACGTCACTGTGAACAGCCAAGACGTTCTTTTTGCAATGCCAAGCAATGCGATGACTGTGAGGACGATGTAGCTATATAACTCGAGCGGAATCGTCCACAATTGAGCGTTGACGTAATTTGCCGTGGGATTGTCGGAGAACACCCCGGGCAAGTAGAAATGAATGTCTCCGGTCACGTTGAGGAAGTAACTGTAAAGTACGGGGCTAGAAAAATACTCTCGCCATTGGGCCGCGGTCAGAAGCGGACCGATGATCAAAGCCGAAATCAGCACCTCGACCGCCAGCGCTGGAAAAATGCGTATGATCCGAAGCGCAAGAAACTCCGGAATCGGGTTCCGCTCCAGGCTGCCAGCGACCAGGAAGCCGCTCAGGGCGAAGAACGCCGGCAGAAGGAAACAAATTACTGGCCGCGGCGGCCCAGTCCAGAAATAATATTCAGCCGAAGGACCATAACTCACTAAGACGCTGTGCCACACGACAATCGATATCGCGAGGGACAGTCTGAGATAATCGAATCCGGTCGGTCGGTTCTGGACCGCATCGAGTTGATTTTGCAATGTCGGCATGGCGTCAGTCGGCTCAGCGCCCGCAAGCAGTAATAAGGTCTGCAAGATCAGACAGCGTCCCGGTTTATGGACTCCTAACTTTGATCTTTCTGGACTGGCGCCGGAAACGCGGCCCGATTGGACGGAATCATACTGGGCCGAGCCGGCTGCGACTGGCCTGCGCTTGCAGCGGGTTCGCGAACAGCCCGGGTTCGCCGGCAGACCGAATCATTCGTCTCTCACCGTCATGCCGCGCCGGAAAATATTGGTCCCCAAACGATTTGACGCGCCCAAGGACCGGCGTCGCAACTGTCAGACGACAGAGGAAGAGATTCGTTCGCAACCGTCCTCGTGGAACCGCTGAGACAATCACGGCATTTAAAGACACTATTAATGTTGCAAAAGATCAACTCGTCAACCGCACGGTGATGACGCTACAAAGTGGAACCGTCGTTCAAGAGTACGTTAACATGTTGCCGTGATCATGCTTCTTGTGAAAAGGAGCGATTAGTTACTGCAAAAAAAGCTCCGTCAGGCGCGCTGAGCACAACGCCCTGACACATGGATGCACCACAGTGAAAGGATAGGAGTACGTCATGAAATCCCTTCGAATGTTTGTTCGCGACGAGACGGGCGCGACCGCGATTGAATACGCCTTGATCGCCAGCCTCATCGCCATCGTCATCATCACGGCGGTGTCCTTTGTCGGCACCCAGGTCAGCACGGTGTTCGGCGAAGTCGGCACGGCGCTGAAATAAGAACCCGCTCTCGCCTATCCGGCGCCGAGCGAGGGGAGCGACTGACGTCCGCCCGCGCCTGAAGCGCGGGCGGACGCTCAGCGGGCCAACGTGACACGGGGGCCGCCGCTTGCGCCGCCGGGGCAATCGCCGCCGCTACCTCAGGTAGGCCGGCGGCGATTGCTTTTTGTGCGGGCGTCGACGCGCAATCCCGGCGTCGATTTCTGTAAAGAAACAGGGCGGCGTCAATAAATCGGCGCCCGGCTCTCCCAAATCTCGCCCGGCGCCGTCGAGCGACCGGTCAGATTCACCGCCAGGGGCGAGCGTCCCGGCCCGACTTGTGCGGCCATGACGGCGCAGCGCAGCGCCGGTTGATACGCGCCGATGCGCGCCTCAAGCCATCTTGGCCGTGGCCGTTTCAGCGCCGCCCGTTCGCCAATGCGCTGAGAATGGCGCGCGCCCGGCGCTCTGCGAAGGCGGCGGCGACGTCCGGGCCGACCTTGAGGCGCCAGTTCGGGCGTTCGCGGTCAGTTCCGGGCAGATTGGTCGCGATCGCCTCGCCGACGAGGTCGTCGAACTGGGCATGGGCGAGGATTGAGCCAGAGCCGCCGATCAGCGCATGCACCGCAGCAGCGGTCGCATCGTCGAGCGGGGCGTCCTCGCTCTGGGTGGAGGCGAGGAGCCCAGCGGCGAGGAGGGCGGCGAGCAGGCCGCGTTTTTCCTCGAGCCGGGCCGCGATCGCCTCGCCCGCCTTTTCCAGAGTCAGAAGGCCGAGCGACTGCCGCTCGGCGATGTCGGAGCCCCGCCACCAGCCGGCGAGCGTCGCCAGATCGTGGGTCGCCACGCAAGCGACCGACATCGGCGGGTAAGCGGCCGGAGGCAGAACCTCCGCTCCATTGCGCTCAAACCACAGCACCCGCATGCCTTGAATATTGGCGCGCGCCAATCGGGCGCGAAAACCTTCGGGGACGGTGCCGAGGTCCTCGGCGACCACCATGCATCGGGCGCGCTGGCTCTCCAGCGCGATATGGCCGATGAGATCGTCGAGCGGGTAGGCGAGATATGCGCCTTCCGCCGCGCTCGCGCCGTCGGGGATGAGAAACAGCCGCTGCAAGCCCATTGCATGGTCGATGCGCAACATGCCGGCATGGCGCATGTTGGCCCGGTAGAGCGCGCTCAAGCCGGTCCAGCCCTGTCGCGCCCCTGCGAGCGGATTGGGCGCCGGCAGGTTCCAGTTCTGCCCCTGCGCCGCGAATGGGTCCGGCGGCGCGCCGATGGCCGCGCCTCGAGCGAGTTCGCCGGCGTGCGCCCAGGATTCCGCCCCGTCCGGCGCGGCCCCGACCGCGAGATCGCGGTAGAAGCCGATCTCCAGGCCCGCGCCGCGCGCGCGTTGGGCGGCGTGGCCGAGCTGGCGGTCGGCGAGCCATTGGCAGAAAATGGCGAAGTCGAAGGCGTCGGGATCTTTGGCGATCGCATCTTCGATCGCCTTCGCTTCGCCCTCCCGCAAGGCTCTTGGCCACGCTCGCCAATTCTGGCCGGCTTCTCCCCCGGCGATCGCCTGGAAGGCGGCGAAGCGCCGCAGCGCCTGGCCGCCCGCCCGGACGAAGGCCGAGAAGTCGCTCATCAGCGCATCGCCCGGCCGTGCCGCGCGCGCGCGGACAAAAGCTGCGTGAAGTGCTTCCAGCGCGGCGCGCTTGATGCGCCAAACCGCCTGATAGTCGACGATTTTCGTCGCCGCGGCGGCCATGATCGCGGGTCCGAGGGCGGCGAGGGCGGACTTGAGCGCATCGTCGCGCGGCATGGCGGAATTGTCGAGAATGTCGATGAGCATCGGATCGAGGAAGCGCCGGTCGGACGGGTGATAGGGGCTGCACCGCTCCCGGTCGCGCGGGAACAGCATGTGCATCGGGCTCACCCCGAGATAGGCGGCGCCGGCGCCGCCCGCCTGCTCGCCCGCGATCGCCAGCGTGGAGAAGTCGCCGATTCCTTGATCCCCAAGCCCCGGCGCTCCGCGGCGCAGCGCGTAAAGCTGCGCGGCGACGCCGAACCGTTTGCGTAGCGCAGCCTCCGGCGCGTAGGCCTCGGGCGGCGCGATCGTCAGCGCGCATTCGACGCCGTCAACGAACAGGAGATGCCGGCCAATCGGCAGCTCCGGCAGCGGAATCGATTGCTGCGATACGGTGCGCCCATCGGGGAGCTCGCAGCGGCGACCGCCGCCCGCTTCGACGCGCCATTCGAAGATTTTCCCGTCCTCGCACTCGATCCGGGCCGCCGCCGCTTGCGGCCCACCGCGCAACGGCGCGGCCGGCGGCTCATCGAGGCGGAGCACAAGTGAGAATGGCAGCCGGCGCAGGCGCGTTTCGTCGATGACGCGCGCCATGCTCTCACGCGCCTCGGCCTGGCTGGCGACGCCAAGGCCGAGGGCCGCCAACAGGGCGATCTTGGTTTCCGGCGAGACGATTGTGTGTTTTCCCGCGAGGTCCCACCACTCGGAGGCGATTCCGGCAAGGCCGGCGAGCGCATCGATCACATCTGCGCTTGGCGACCCCGAGCGCGGCGCGCCTGGCGGCCCGGGAATTTCCGCCAGCACGATTGACGATCGGGCCCGAAGCCGCGTTCGGTTGGCGATCGCGAACGGACGCTCGGTCGATTCCGCGTCATAGGTGTCAATGAGCGCGCGCCACGCCATGCCGGCGCGCGGAAGCGGCAGTCTGAGCTCCGTGTCTTCGTTGGAGCGGTTCATCGCCAGGGCGACGCGATCCACGCCGTCGGCGTGCGGCGCGGCGAAGACGGCGACTAGAACCGCGCCGACCGGATCGCTCCATGTCGAGGCGGTCATTGGGCCGTCCGCATCGCGCCACTCGACATCGGGCAGACGGCTCGAGTCGAAGGGGGCGCCGGTCAGGAAGGCGTCGCGCGACAGCGCCGGATGAAAGCGGCGAACCGCCGCCAGCCGGCCGGTGAAGGCGACGAGCGAGGCGTCGGCGGCGCTCCAGTCGATCGCGGTCGTCGCATTGTCCTGGGCATAGGCATTGTTGTTGCCGCCCTGGCTGAATCCGAGCTCGGCCCCCATCCCCAGCATCGGGGTTCCGCGAGAGACGAAAAGCAGCGTCATGAGATTGCGCTGATCGCGCGCCCGCGCGGCGACGATCTCCGGATCCGCGCTCGGCCCCTCAAATCCATGGTTCCAGGAGCTGTCGTCGTCCGTGCCGTCGCGGTTGTGCTCGCCGTTCGCCTCGTTGTGCTTATGATCATAAGCGACCAGATCGCCAAGGGTGAAGCCGTCGTGCGCGACGACGTAGTTGACGCTCTTCGAGGGCGCCGCGGCATGCGCGAAAATGTCTCGGGAGCCCGCGATCCGCGTCGCGATCTCGCCGCGTAGCCCAGCGTCGCCGCGCCAGAAGCGGCGCGCCGCATCGCGAAAGCGGTCGTTCCATTCGGCGAAGCCGGGGCCGAATTGCCCAAGCCGGTAGCCGCTGGGACCCACGTCCCAAGGTTCGGCGATGAGCCGCGCCTGGGCGAGCACGGGATCGTCCGCCAACGCCTGAAAGAATGGCGCGTGCGGGTCGAAGCCTTCGTCGGTGCGCCCGAGCGCGGTCGCGAGATCGAAACGGAAGCCGTCGATTCCACCGAAAATCATCCAGCGCCTGAGAGCGCCGATCGCCATGTCAACGACGATCGGACGGTCAAGCGCCAGACAATTGCCGGTGCCCGCATCGTTGACGTAGGCCGCCGGGTTTTTCGGATCGAGACGAAACCAGGTCGCGTTATCGAGACCGCGAAACGACAGGGTCGGACCGAACTGGTCGCTCTCGCCATTGTGGTTCAAGACGACGTCGAGGATCGCCTCCATCCCCGCCGCGTGCAGCGCGCCGGTCGCCGCGCGCACGTCCGCCCAGCCTCCTGGCGCAAGGCGCGGATCGGGCGCGCCGAACACCACCGCGTTGTAACCCCACGCGTTCGAGAGACCGAGCGGCGGCAAGTGACGTTCATCGACGAAGGCGTCGGCCGGCATGACCTCGGCCGCCGTGACGCCGAGCGCGGCCAGATGGGCGATCGAGGCGGCATGGGCGAGCCCCAGGAAGGTCCCGCGCTCGCTTTCGGGGATCGCCGGGTTGAGGCGGGAAAAGCCCCGCAGGTTGAGCTCGTAAACGACGAGCGCTTCCGGCGCCGCGCGCTTGCGGCCGGGCTCGCCGGCCGGCGGCGCTCCGGCGATGGCTTTGGGCGCAAAAGGGCCACTGTCGTCTCCGAATTTGAACATCGAAGGATGGAGGCGGAACGGCCTGTCAAATCGCCAAGCGTAAGGATCGGCGAGCAGTTTAGACGGGTCGAAACGGGCCCCTTTCGCTGGATCGTAGGGTCCCTCGACACGAAAGCCGTATCGGGTTCCGGCGCCGAAGCCCGAAGCAAAGCCGCGAAGGACGCCGCGCGTGTCGCGGGTCATCGAGGCGCGGAAAGCCTCGCGATCGCCGTCATAGAGGCAAAGCGAAGCGCGCTCCGCGTTAGGAAGAACCAGCGCCGCCTCGAGGCCGCGCGCCGAAACGGCGACTCCGAGTTCGCCCTCCGGTTCGTTCATGGAGGCGGGCCGGCGATGGAGCGATATAGCGCGGCGTAGCGCTTCGCCGGGGCCCCCCACGAGACGTCCGCCCGCATGCCGTTGAGCCTCAGACGCCGCGTCGCCAGCGGGTCGCGAATCATCTCCAGCGCGCGGTCGAGCGCGTGAGCGAGGGCCTCGACCGAGGGCGGAGAGAACTGGAACCCGGTCGCCACGCCGGCGGCGGCCGCCGCCTCGTTGGCGTCGATCACCGTGTCGGCGAGGCCGCCCACGCGCGACACGATCGGCAGGGCGCCGTAGCGCAAGGCGCACAGCTGGGTCAGGCCGCACGGCTCGAACCGCGACGGGACCAGGATGAAATCGGCGCCAGCCTGGATCAGATGAGCGAGCTTCTCGTCATAGCCGAAGACGCAACCGACCGAGCTCCTTCCCGCGCCTGCGGCGGCAGCGAAGCCGGATTCCAGCGCCCGTTCGCCGGAACCAACCAGCGCGAGTTGTCCGCCCTTGGCGATGAGACCCGGAAGAGCCTGCAGCAGCAGGTCGAGGCCCTTCTGGTGCGAGAGGCGCGAAACGACGCCGAATAGCGGCCGATCGACGCCCGGGGCCAGTCCCATCCGAGCCTGGAGAGCGGTCTTGTTGCGCGCGCGCGCGTCGATGCGCATCGGAGTATAGTTCTGCGCCACTTCGGGGTCGGTCTCCGGATTCCAGACGCTGTCGTCGATGCCGTTGCGGATGCCCTGCACTACGGAGGCGCGCGCGCGCAGGAGGCCGTCGAGCGCCATTCCGAATTCAGGCGTCATGATCTCGCGTGCGTAGGTTGGCGAGACGGTGGTGATGCGGTCGGAAACCTGGAGACCCGCCTTCAGGAAGCCGACGCCGCCGAAATATTCGACCCCCTCGATTGAAAGCGCGCGGTCGGGCAAACCCAGTTGGGCGAAGACGGACACGGGAAAATGGCCCTGAAACGCGAGGTTGTGGATGGTGATCGCCGTGCCGGGGCGAGGTCCGTCCTGGAAATGAAGATAGGCGGCCGCCAGCGCCGCCTGCCAGTCGTGTGCATGAACGACGCTCGGCCGAAATCCGGGGATCGCGCCGAGCCCAATGTCGGCGCCGACACGCGCGAGCGCGGCGAAGCGTCGCGCATTGTCGGGCCAATCCAGTCCGTCCGCGCCGAGATAGGGGTTGCCCGGCCGCTGATAGAGGTGGGGAGCGTCAAGGGCGAACAGATCGAGGTCCGCGGCCCTCCCGGCGAGCACGCGCGCCGATCCGCCGAACAAGTCGTCATACTTGCGCGCGGTCTTGGCATGGGCGAGTTTGTCTTTCACCGCCGGATAGGCGGGAACGAGCGTTCGCAGTTCGACGCCCTCACGCGCCAGCGCGCCGGGCAAGGCTCCCGTGACGTCGGCAAGCCCGCCGGTCTTCACCAGCGGAAAGATCTCGGAGGCGACGGACAGTACTTTCAAGTCGCTCACTGAGGGAGCTTGTCGATCATCGGCTTGGTGATCAACGTCACGCCTTGATCCGTGCGCCGGAATCTCTTGGCGTCAAGTTCCGGGTCCTCGCCGACCACCAGACCGTCGGGAATGGTCACGTCGCTGTCGATGATCACCTTGCTCAGTCGCACGTTTTGGCCGATTTGCACATAGGGCAGCACGACCGCCTCATGGATCGTGGAGTAGGAATGGACGTGCACGCCGGTGAACACCAGCGAGCGGCTGATCGATGCGCCCGAAATGATGCAGCCGCCCGAAAGGAGCGACGCGGTCGCCTGTCCGCGCCGACCCTCGACGTCATGCACGAATTTCGCCGGCGGCGTGATCTCGCCGTAAGTCCAGATCGGCCAGCCGCGATCGTAGAGGTCGAGATCGGGGACGACGTCGGTCAGGTCGATATTGGCGGCCCAATAGGCGTCGACGGTCCCGACATCGCGCCAGTAGTGCCTGGCCTCCCCGGTCGAGATCACGCACGAATCAGAAAAGTGGTGCGCGACCGCTTTGCCGTTCTTGACGATGTAGGGGATGATGTCTTTGCCGAAATCATGGCTCGAATTCGGATCGGCCGCGTCGCGCTTCAGCATGTCGATCAGGAACGTGGTCTCGAATACGTAGATGCCCATGCTGCAGAGCGCGACGTCGGGTTTGCCCGGCATATGCGGCGGGTTCTTAGGCTTTTCCAGGAAGGCGAAGATCACGTCGTTCACGTCGACGTGCATGACGCCAAAGGCCGTGGCCTCCTCGAGCGAGGCCTCGAGACAGCCGACCGTCACGTCCGCGCCCGAGTCGACGTGTTGCTGCAGCATCTTCTCGTAGTCCATCTTGTATATGTGGTCGCCGGCGAGCAGGACGATGAAGAGCGGACGATAGCTCTCGATGATGTCGATGTTCTGAAAGACCGCGTCAGCCGTGCCCAGGTACCACATGGTCTCGGACACGCGCTGCGAGGCGGGCAGGATGTCGAAACTCTCGTTCCGCTCGGGGCGGAAGAAGTTCCATCCGCGCTGCAGGTGGCGTATGAGGCTATGGGCCTTGTATTGCGTGGCGACTGCTATGCGGCGAATGCCTGAGTTGAGCGCATTTGAAAGAGCGAAGTCGATGATGCGCGACTTGCCGGCGAAGTAGACCGCGGGCTTGGCCCGGCGGTCAGTGAGTTCGAGGAGTCTGCTGCCGCGGCCGCCGGCTAGAACGTAGGCCATCGCGTGGCGAGCATAGGGCGCCGAAACGCCGAGCTCCTTGGCTGTCTTCGTCCTGGCCATCCTGAACTCCTGTCAGGGCGCCGCACCGTCGGCGCCGGGTGGGGTGAATACTAGGAACAAGGTCGAAAGCGGCGGCAGGACCAAAGCCGCTGAAGCCGGGAAGCCGTGCGAAGGCCGCGCTTGCGCCGCAACCCCGCCGAAATTGCCCATATTCGAACCTCCATAAGGACTGGCGTCGCTATTGAGCGCCTCGCGCCAATGGCCTTCGTAGGGCAGTCCGAGCAGATAATTCTGCCGCGGCTCGGGCGTGAAATTGCAAACGACCGCGACCGGCGGATCGCTCGGCGCGCCGCGGCGCAGAAAGGCCATCACGGACTGCGTGTCGTCGTTGGCTACGATCCAATGGAAGCCTTCCGGCTCGCAGTCGCGCACATGGAGCGCAGGCGTCTCGCGATAAAGCCGGTTGAGGTCGCGGATCAGCGCCTGCACGCCCTGATGCGGCGAATGTTTGAGCAGCCACCAGGGCAGGGACTCCGTCGCGTTCCACTCGCTCGTCTGCCCAAACTCCTGGCCCATGAACAGGAGCTTCTTGCCAGGATGGCCCCACATGAAGCCATAGAAGGCGCGGACGTTGGCGAAACGGCGCCACTCGTCGCCGGGCATCTTGGCGACCAGCGAGCCTTTGCCGTGCACCACTTCGTCGTGCGAGATCGGCAGCACGAAATTCTCGCTGAAGGCGTAAAGAAGCCCGAACGTCATTTTGTCGTGGTTCCAGCGGCGATAGATTGGATCGCGCGACATGTAGTCGAGCGTGTCGTGCATCCAGCCCATGTTCCACTTGAAGCCAAAACCGAGTCCGCCTTGGTCAGTCGGGCGCGAGACCCCGGGAAACGCGGTTGATTCCTCCGCGATCGTCACCGCGCCCGGAAAGCCGCCATAAACGAGTTCGTTGGCGCGGCGCAGGAAGGCGATCGCCTCGCGGTTCTCCTTGCTGCCGTCCGCGTTGGGCAGCCATTCGCCCTCGCGGCGCGAATAGTCGAGGTACAGCATCGAGGCGACGGCGTCGACGCGCAGCCCGTCGATATGAAAGCGGTCGACCCAATAGAGCGCGTTGGCGTAGAGGAAATTCGCGACTTCGTGCCGACCGAAATTGTAGATCGCCGTGTTCCAGTCGGGATGAAAGCCCTTGCGCGGATCGGCGTGCTCGTAGAGCGCCGTGCCGTCGAACCGCGCCAGACCATGTTCGTCGGTGGGGAAATGCGCCGGCGCCCAGTCGAGAATTACGCCAAGTCCAGTTGCGTGCGCCCGGTCGACGAAGCGCGCGAAGCCGGCCGGCTCGCCGAAGCGTCGCGTCGGCGCGAACAGGCCGATCGGCTGGTAACCCCAGGATTCGTCGAGCGGGTGTTCGCTGATCGGCATAAGTTCGATATGGGTGTAGCCCATGCCCGCGGCGTAGGGAATCAGCTGGTCGGCGAGTTCGTCATAGGTGAGAAAGCGCCCGTCCTCGCCGCGCCGCCACGAGCCAAGATGGACCTCGTAGATCGACATCGGCTTACGCCGCGGTTCGCCCTCGCCCCGCCGGGCCATGTAGTCGGCGTCGGTCCAGGGAAAATCGGCGCTGTCGGCGACGACGGAGGCTGTCGAGGGGCGCAGCTCCGCCTCGAAGCCGAATGGGTCGGCCTTCAGCGGCAAAAGCGCGCCGTCGGGCCCGGCGAGTTCGTATTTGTAGACCGCTCCAACGGTCAGGTGGGGGACGAAAATCTCCCAAAGGCCACTGTCGAAACGCTTGCGCATCTGGCACCGCCGGCCGTCCCACCGATTGAAGTCGCCGACGATCGAGGCGCGCGTCGCGTTAGGCGCCCAAAGCGCGAACAGGACGCCGTCGACGCCTTCGTGGCGCGTGATCTGGGCGCCGAGTCGGCGAAAGAGCTGTCGATGCGAACCCTCGCGCAGCAGGTAGTCGTCCAGCGGGCCCAGCGCCGGCCCGAAAGCGTAGCTATCGATGTACGAAGACGTTCCGAGCGCGGTCTCGACTTCGATCCGATAGGCCGGGCGCTCCTTGACCAAAGGGATCAGCGCCTCGAAGAAATCGTCCTTGCGACGCGGCAGTTCGGCCAGAGGCTTGCCCTCGCGCGTAAGCGCGCGGACGCGGATTGCGTCGGGCGCAAAGGCTCGAATGACCCATCCGTTGGGGGTCAAGTGTGGGCCGAGCACCGCGAAAGGATCAGGCTGGCGGGCCGACGCGATTGCGTCGATGTCCTCCTCTCGCGCTCTCCAGTCGTCCTCCCGCATTTCGGCCTCCTGACCGTAAGTTCAGTCTATCGGAACGAACGGCGCATTCCATATCTCGCTTGCGTATTCGGTGATCGTGCGGTCGGATGAGAACCAGCCGGCATTGGCGGTATTGAGAATGCTCGATCGCATCCAGCGCTTGCGGTCGCGCCAGGCCTGATCGATCTTCATCTGCGTCGTCCAGTAGGCGTCGAAATCTGCGCAAACCATGAAATAGTCGTGGTGGGTAAGGGCGTCGACGAGGCCATGATAGCGCGTCGCGTCGTCGTTCGAGAACACGCCCGAGGCGATTTCCTCCAACGCTTCGCGCAGCACCGGCGAGGCTTCTATGCGCTCCGTGGCGTCGATCCCTTGAGCGCGCGCCTCCTCGACTTCGGACGCGGTCAGGCCGAAAATGAAAATGTTGTCGCCGCCGACGTGGTCGCGCAACTCCACATTGGCGCCGTCGAGGGTGCCGATCGTCAATGCGCCATTGAGGGCCATCTTCATGTTGCCGGTGCCTGAAGCCTCCATCCCCGCGGTCGAGATCTGCTCGGAGAGATCGGCGGCGGGCATGATCCTCTCGGCGAGGGAGACATTGTAGTTGGGCAGGAACACGACCTTCAAAAGGCCGCGCACGGTCGGATCCGAATTGACGACCTTCGCGACGTCGATGGCGAGCTTGATGATGAGTTTGGCCTGAGTATAGCTCGCCGCCGCCTTGCCGGAGAAGATTTTGACGCGCGGGGCGAATTCGATGGTCGGATTGGCGCGGATCGCGTTATAGCGCGCCACCGTCTCGAGAATGTTGAGCAGCTGGCGCTTGTATTCGTGAATGCGCTTGACCTGCACGTCGAACATCGCATCGGGGTTGATGCGCTGGGTAAGAAGATCGGCGACGTGGCGCGCCAACGCGATCTTGGCGGCGCGCCGCGCCGCCTCCACGCGCTCCTGCATCGAAGGATCGTCCGCGTAGGCGGCGAAGCCCTTGAGCGCCTCGGCGTCGTAGAGCGCGCGGTCGCCGACCGTCGAGCGAATGAGCTCGGTCAGGGCCGGGTTGCATTCGATGAGCCACCGGCGAAAAGTGATGCCGTTAGTCTTGTTGACGATTCGGCCGGGATAGACGGTGTTGAAACTGTGGAAAACGGTCTTGCGCATCAGGTCCGTGTGCAGGGCCGAGACGCCGTTGATCTTGTGCGAGCCGATGAAGGCGAGATTGCCCATCCTGACGCGACGACCCGCATGTTCGTCGATCAGCGAGAGCGAGGTGAGAATGGCCGGATCGATGAAGCCGCGTCGTCGCGCGCTGTCAAGATGGGCCGCATTGAGGAGATAGATGATCTGCATGTGGCGGGGCAGCAGCCTCTCCATCAGCGGCACCGGCCAGCTTTCGAGGGCCTCCGGCAGCAGCGTGTGATTCGTATAGGAGAAGGTCGCTTGCGTGATTGCCCAGGCCTCGTCCCATTCGAGGCCGTTGAGGTCGACGAGAATGCGCATCAGCTCGGGAATGGCGATGGCGGGATGGGTGTCGTTGAGCTGGACTGCGGCGCGCTCGGGGAGCGCGCGCACGTCCTGGTGCTGTTTGATATGGCGGCGAATGAGGTCGAGCAGGGAGGCGGAGGCGAAGAAATATTCCTGCCGTAGACGCAACTCCTGGCCCGCCGGGGTCGCGTCGCTGGGGTAAAGCACCTTGGAAATCGCCTCGGCGCGCACGGTGTCGGAGAGCGCGCCTACGAAGTCGCCGGCGTTGAACGCCTCGAGCTTGAAAGGGTCGGGCGCGCGCGCCGACCATAAGCGCAGCGTGTTCACGTGCGCGCCGCGCCAGCCGACGATCGGGGTGTCGTAGCCGACCGCCTCGACCGTCTCGGCCGGATGCCAAATATGGCGCGTCCGATCGTCCTCGCCCTGCACCATTTCGACCCAGCCGCCGAAACCGATCGCATAACTGACTTCGGGGCGCTCGAATTCCCATGGATTGCCGTTGGCGAGCCAGTCTTCCGGAGTCTCCTGCTGCCAGCCGCTGTGGATAATCTGGCGGAACAATCCGTTGTCGTATCGAATGCCGTAGCCGTGAGCGGCGATGGAGAGCGTCGCCATGCTGTCCATGAAGCAGGCGGCGAGGCGCCCCAGACCGCCATTGCCCAGCGCGGCGTCCGGCTCAACCCGGCGCAACGCGCTCAGATTGACCCCGAGTTCATCGAGCGCCTCCGTCATCGGCTCCACGATGCCGAGATTGGTCATCGCGTCGAACAGCAGGCGTCCGATCAGGAATTCCAGAGAGAGATAATAGACTCGCTTGCGCCCGTCGGCGTAGGCGCGGGTGGTCGACGTCAACCAGTGGTCGACGACGATGTCGCGGGTGGCGAACGCGACGGCCAAAAACCAGTCGCGCTGGCTGGCGGCCTTGGGAATCTTGCCGACGGCATAGGTCAACTTGGCGAGCACAGCCTCCTTGAGTTGCGCCGCCGTATGGGGCGGAGACATGCTCCCCTGGGCCGTCGCCTCGCCGTTCGCGCTGAGAGTATCCATGTCGCCTCGATGACAGCGGTCCGCTGAGGCTGAGCCGCCCGTGGCTCGCGTCCGCACATAGTTTGTAACACGGTTGCCGCGACGCACAATCCCGCTACGGGGCGATCGCGCCACGTGGCCGAGTTGTGCATCATGGCGCCGAATTCACTCTGGCCCTCGCGGCGCGGATTTGGTCTTGCAGCGCGTTGAGTTCGCTGGTCGCGGCGTTAATCTGGTTCTGTAGGCCCTCGAACTGCTTCTGCGCCGCAGCGGTCTGATCCCGAGCCTGCGCGAGCGCGGCTTGAGCAGCCGCGACCTCGCCCTGCACTCTCGTTTGTTCGGTCAGCAGGGCCTGGGACTGGCTTTCCTCCGCAGCGAAGCGGTCGCTCGCTTCCTTGAGCCGAGCGTCGACCGCCTGTAGATCGCGGGTCCGGGCGCTGGCCTCCTCCTGCGCGCCCGAAATTGCGAGCTTGGCGTCGCCGATTTGCTTGGTCAGGTCGGCGAGCTCGTTTTGCGCCGACGCTCGAGCGGCCGATGCGTCCGACAACGCCTTTTCGGCGTCAGCCGCCTGCTTTTTAAGGTCGGCGGCCGTGCCTGCCGCCTTCTGCAGATTTTGCAGGTCTGTGGCCAGCGCTTCGCGCGCCCGTTCGGCCGAGCGCAGCGACTGCGTCGTCTCGGTTCGCGTCTGCGAGACTTGCGACCAAAAAAAGGCGGCAAGCAGCCAGCCGACGACGGCCACAGCCGCCAGTGCGAACGGGACCGGCCGGCTAAATCTGTCGGCCGAATCGAAAGCCATGGCGTCTTCCCTGTCGATGGCGCCCCTACGCGCCAGCCAAAGGCCAAATGTCGCTTTCATATTGCGGGCCCTAACACTGTCCGCCAAGTGGAAAACGTCGCCAAGGGCCCGATTGCGCCAAAGGCGAATCATATAGTTATTTCCGGCTAAGGGTCGGAAATGTCCGTCGAGGACTATTGAGAGGCGGCGAGCTCAGAGCTGCGGCGGTCGCCGTCCACCATAACCTGGAAGTCGCGCGGCGGGTGCGGCATTGTGACGCGGAACCGGCGTGACGACGCTGTCCTCACTGAAACGGCCGGGCGCACGTTCAAAAACGCGGTTTCGTCCCGACGAGCGACTGGCAGCGGAGAATCTTTTCGTTTGTCAATTTTTGCGGTCGCGGTGTATCGTCGGCGCCTAAGAAGAAGCCTTGGGCGGGCGAGTATTGCGGCGCGCGAAGCGCGCGCGCATGTGAAATCGGAGGCCGGCGACGGTGATTGGAGCCTCGAAGCTGATTCGGACGGGCGCGTTGGCTTACGCCGCGGGCATCGCGAGCGTGGCTTCATCGCCAGTTCGAGCGGCTGTTTTCGGTGGCCCGTTACCGGGCCAAATGGGATTTCTCCCTGCGGTCACTCAAAACGCAGAGGACATCGAGTGGCTGCACAACTGGGTCCTGCTGCCAGTGATAACCGGCATTTCGCTCCTCGTGCTCGCGCTGCTGACATATGTCGTCTATCGCTTCAACGAAAAGGCCCATCCGGTCCCATCCCGGAGGACGCACAATAGCCTGCTCGAAATCGTGTGGACGGTCGTGCCGGCGCTGCTGCTCGTGATCATCGCAGTTCCGTCGTTCCGCCTGCTGACGCTGCAACTTGTCCTCCCTCCGCCAGACCTCACGGTGAAGGTGACGGCTTCGCAATGGCACTGGAACTACGGCTACCCAAAAGCCGAGGGCGGGTTTGCGTTTGATTCGCTGATCGTCGATGACAAGGATCTCAAGCCCGGCGACATCCGGCTTCTCACTGTCGACAATCCGTTGGTGTTGCCGGTCAACAAGTCGATCGAGGTTGACGTGAGTTCGCAGGATGTCATTCACTCGTTCTCCGTCCCCTCATTCGGGGTCAAGATCGACGCCATTCCCGGCCGACTCAACAAGGCCTGGTTCAAGGCTGATCGGGAAGGCGTCTATTACGGGCAATGCTCGAACATCTGCGGCATCGATCATGCGTTCATGCCGATCGAGGTCCGGGTCGTCAGCCAGAAGGCTTACGATGCTTGGCTGCTCCAGGCCAAAAAGGATTTCGCGGCCTCCGGCGTCGTCGACGTTGCGGCCGCCCGGCCGCTCATCCCTGAACCACGGCGCGCGGCGCCGTAAGTTCACGAAGCACAGGAACCGATCACCATGGCTTCCGTCAGCGGATTCACTTCTTCTGAAGTCGAGGCTCACCACGACCACGGGCACGGCCACCCTACGGGATGGCGCCGATATCTGTTTTCGACCAACCATAAGGACATCGGCACGCTCTACCTGGCTTTCGCGGTGATAGCGGGTCTGCTCGGCACGTTGCTTTCGGTCGCGGTCCGGGCGGAACTGATGACGCCGGGAATCCAAATTTTCCCCACGATCTCGGCCATTCTTACCGGAGACGGCTCCATCGACGCTGCCAAGAACATGTACAACGTGTTCTTCACCACTCACGCCCTCGTCATGATTTTCTTCATGGTGATGCCCGCGATGATGGGTGGATTCGGCAATTGGTTCGTGCCGATTCTGATCGGCGCGCCGGACATGGCCTTCCCGCGGCTCAACAACATGTCGTTCTGGCTTCTGGTGGCGTCGTTTTCGCTGCTCGTCACCTCTCTTTTCGTCGAGGGATCGCCGGGCATGAAGGGATTCGGGGGCGGCTGGGTTTTGTATCCGCCGTTCTCGTCCGACGTCGGGGCGCCGGGCCCCGCGGTTGATTGCGTCATCCTGTCGATGCACTTGGCCGGCATGTCCTCGATCGTCGGCGCCATCAATTTCATCGCGACGATCTTCAACATGCGGGCGCCGGGCATGACGATGATGCGGATGCCCCTGTTCGTGTGGTCGGTGCTGGTGACCGCGTTCCTGCTGCTGCTGGCGCTGCCGGTGTTGGCCGGGGCGCTGACAATGTTGCTGACGGACCGCAACTTCCACACCTCGTTCTTCAATCCCGCCGGCGGCGGCGATCCGATCCTGTATCAGCATCTGTTCTGGTTTTTCGGCCATCCAGAGGTCTACATCCTCATCATTCCGGGCTTTGGCATCATCAGCCAGGTCGTGTCGACGTTCTCGAAGAAGCCGATCTTCGGCTATGTCGGCATGGTCTATGCGATGTTGGCGATCGCCATCTTGGGTTTCATCGTTTGGGCGCACCACATGTTCACGACCGGCATGTCGCTGAATGCGCAGCGCTTCTTCGTCCTGACCACGATGGTGATCGCGGTTCCGACGGGCGTGAAGATATTTTCCTGGATCGCGACGATGTGGGGCGGCTCGATTTCGCTCAGACCTCCGATGCTGTGGGCGGTCGGCTTCGTATTCGTGTTCACAGTCGGCGGCGTCACCGGCATCGTGCTCGCCAACGCCGCCATCGATCGCTACGTGCACGACACCTATTACGTGGTCGCGCATTTCCACTACACGATGTCGCTCGGCGCGGTGTTCTCGATCTTTGCCGGGTTCTACTACTGGTTCCCGAAGATGACCGGCTATCTTTATAACGAGGCGCTGGCGAAGATGCATTTCTGGCTGACGTTCGTTGGCGTCAATGTCACCTTCTTTCCCCAGCATTTCCTGGGCTTTGCGGGGATGCCCCGACGCATCATCGACTATGCCGACGCCTACACCTTCTGGAACCTGGTGTCGTCGCTCGGGGCCTATGTTTCAGGGGCCGGCGCGGTCGTGTTCGTCTATGTCATCTACGAGGCGTTCAAGGCCAAGCGCGCCGCAGGCGACAATCCGTGGGGGCCGGGCGCGACCACGCTGGAATGGACGCTGACCTCGCCTCCGCCGTTCCATCAGTTCGAAACGCCGCCGATGCTGCCCGGCTACGACGAGGTCGACACGGCCACGATCGTAGGTCACGGATGAGCGAAGTTCGCGGTTCCGGCGTGGGCGAGGGCGCGGCGTTTTTTCGCCCGCGCGACCTGAGCACGAAGTCCGCCATGCCAGCGTTGCGGTCTACGACCAAGGGCGCGAGCGATCGCGCGGGGCCCGGCGGGATGAAGCGGGAAAACGCATGAGGAGAAGTCGATGACCGACGCCCCGATCGCCGAGCGGCAGGGCTTTCATCTCGTCGAACCAAGCCCGTGGCCGATCGTCGCGGCGGCGTTCGCGTTTTTGACCGCCGCCGGCCTCATCATGGCGATGCATGACCTCAAAATCGGAGGGGTGAGGCCCGGCGCGGCGGTGCTGGCGTTCGGCGGGGCCGGCGTCCTGTTCACGATGGCGGGTTGGTGGCGCGACGTCATCGCTGAAGCGCAGGGCGGTTATCACAACCCGCTGGTGCGCCATGGCCTGACGCTGGGCATGCTTCTGTTCATCGCTTCCGAGGTGATGTTCTTCGTCGCGTGGTTCTGGGCCTTTTTCGCCTCCTCGCTGGGTTCGAACGATCCGCAGATCTTTGGCCGGCTCGCCTTCACCCATGGCATGTGGCCGCCAAAGGGCACCGAAGTGCTCGATCCGCTCAGACTGCCTCTGATGAACACCTTCGTGCTGGTGACGTCGAGCTTCGCCGTCAACGTCGCCCACGAGGCGCTCCGGGAGGGCCAGCGACAGGCGTTCAAGATCTTTCTCGCGGTGGGGATCGGGCTCGGCGCGCTGTTCGTCGCGACCCAGGCTTATGAGTATGTTCACGCGCCTTTCCCCTTCAAGAATTCGATCTATGGCGCGACCTTCTTCATGGCGACCGGCTTTCATGGCGCGCACGTGATCATCGGGGTGATTTTCCTGACTGTCTGCCTCTCCCGCGCCTTTGCCGGCCAGTTCACGCCGCGGCACCATTTGGGGTTCCAGTTCGCCGCCTGGTACTGGCATTTCGTCGACGTCGTCTGGATATTCCTGTTCACCTGCATCTATATCTGGGGCTCTTGGGGCGCGCCGATCGAGGGCGCCGTGAGCTGAAGGAGGCTGGGCAGGGGAGAGCGTCCCGTCAAGCCGGGACGCCGCCGGGAGCCTTGGGACTTGTTCGAGGCCCGAGCGCGCGGCGGCGAATGAAAGGGCGTTTGCGTCTGAGTTTGGAACTGGCCGGCCCGCTCCGGTCTTGGGAAAGGCACAAGCGATGACGGAACCGCTTCAACGCGTCAGCTCCGGCATGACCGGCCGCAGGGAGGTCGTCGTCACCCGCGAACTGACGGTCGGCGCCCATGTCGAGGGCATGCCGTTGGTCTTCGGGACTCCGATGATGATCATGGCGATGGAGATGGCCTCCGGCGCCGCCGTCTCCGGCCGTCTGCCGCCTGGCTGGGCGACGGTCGGCAGCGAGGTCAACGTCCGCCACCTCGCCCCAACCCCGATCGGCCGAACGGTCGTCGCGACCGCGCGCGTGATCGAGGTCGCCGGCCGCAGCATCCTGTTCGCAGTCGAGGCCCACGACGGCCAGCACAAAATCGGCGAAGGCACGCACCGTCGCGGCGCGATCGACCTCGATGCCTTCGCCAAGCGTTACGGCGACGGCTGAGTTTTTAGTCGCGAGTTGCTTTATCTGGAGTTTTGGCAATTCGGGGCGGCTGAGCGCCGCTCCGACGCAACGGGAGGTGATCTATGTTGGAGCGACTCCAGCAGGCGCCCGATCTGATCGTCGGGCTGCGCGCGAGCGGCGCCGTCGTGGCGCAGGAAGTCGAGGAGGCGATCGGGCCGCTGGCCGGCGGAGGCGGTTCGGTCCCAGCGGGTCTCGTCATCGTCGTCGACCGCGATTGCGACGGCTCTTACGGCGAACTCGCGCGCGGTCTGGCGAAGGCGTCGCTGGCTCACCGGTCGCTGGTTCGGCTCGCAGTGGTCACGGAAGGCGAAGCCAGGGAAGAAGCTCGCCTCAACGGCTTCGACCAGTTGGCGGTTCCGGTCCGGTATTTCGCGGCGGCGGACTTGAGGATGGCGCTCGACTGGGCGGCGGCGTCGCGGCGCGGGGAGTAACAGGAGGCTGCGCGCCACTTTGCGGCGGCGCGGCTTCGCGACCACAACACGCGTCAGCGCTGTGTTAGCCGAGTGCGTCCAAATTTTTCCAAGCCAAACCAAACAGAACCAAACAAATCCAAGAAAAACCAAGGAAAATAAGCTTGGATTTCGTTGGATTTGTTTGGATTCCTTCGTCCGAATCGGGAATTTTCAATGGGTTACGGCGAAGCCGGACGAAAAAAATCATCAGGGCTAATAGGAACCACGTATAGAATGTGATATACGCCCGCGAAGGCGGCGCGAGCCGCTTCCGCCCTCGTCCCTCGGCCCGCGCCGGCGATTGCTTTGTCCATCACGAATCCACACTAACACGACTTTGGATTTTCCGCAAAGAATTGCTGGCGGAATTTGTTCGCGCCAGCCTCGGCGAACCCGCGATATGAACTCGCGGCGGATCGTTGTCGCCGCTCTCAATCTCACGGCTTCAGCCGCCACCCGGTGCGGAAGATCCAGGTCAGCACCGCCAGGCACGCCGCGATGAACAGCGCGGTGAAGCCGAGGCTCGCGGCGACGCTGACGTCGCCCTGGCTCAAGAAGCTCCAGCGAAAGCCGCTGACGAGGTAGACCACCGGGTTGAACAGACTGACGGCGCGCCAGAACGGCGGCAGCATGTCGATCGAATAGAAGGCGCCGCCGAGAAAGGTGAGCGGGGTGACAATCAGCGCGGGAATGATCGCGAGCTGCTCGAAGGTCTTGGCCCAGATGCCGATGATGAAGCCGAACAGGCTGAAAGCGATCGACGTCAGACCTAGGAAGGCGATCATCCATAGCGGATGATCGATGCGCACGGGAACGAACAGCGTCGCGGTCAGCAAAATCACCAGGCCGATGCCGATCGACTTAGTGGCGGCCGCGCCGACATAGGCCAGGATGGTCTCGATCGAGGACAGCGGCGCGGACAGGATCTCGAAAATCGTGCCGGTAAATTTGGGGAAGTAGATGCCGATCGAGGCGTTGGAGATGCTCTGCGTCAGGAGCGACAGCATGATCAGGCCCGGCACGATGAACGCGCCGTAGCTGACTCCGCCGACCTCGCGCATCCGCGGGCCGATCGCCGCTCCGAACACCACGAAATAGAGCGCGGTGGTGATGACCGGGGTCGCCACGCTCTGCCAGATCGTGCGCAAAGTGCGCGAAAGCTCGTAGCGGTAGATCGCCCACACGCCGCCGAGATTGATCGCCTTCCGCAATCTCATGCCGCGCGCCCGATCAGGTCGACGAAAATATCCTCGAGGCTGCTGGTCGACGTGTCGAGGTCGTTGAAATCGACACCGAGTTCGCCGAGGCGTCGCAGAAGCGTGGGCACGCCGGTGTCGTCCGCGGCGGCGTCGAAACGGTAAATGAGCCGCCGGCCCTTGTCCTCGAGCTCGAGCGGCCAGCCCGCGAGTTCGGCCGGCAGCGCCGGCAGCGGCACGTTGAGGACGAGCGTCAGGCGCCGCTTGCCGAGCTTGCGCATCAGCGCGCGCTTGTCCTCGACCAGCACGATGCGGCCGTCATTAATGACGCCGACCCGGTCGGCCATCTCCTCGGCCTCCTCGATATAGTGCGTGGTCAGAATGATGGTGACGCCGCGATCGCGCAGGCGGCGGGTCAACGCCCACATGTCGCGACGCAGATTGACGTCGACGCCGGCGGTCGGCTCGTCGAGAAACAGCACGTCGGGCTCATGGCTCAGCGCCTTGGCGATCATCACCCGCCGCTTCATGCCGCCCGACAACTCAACGATGCGGCTGTCGCGCTTCTCCCACAGCGACAGGTCGCGCAGCAGACGTTCGACGAAGGCCGGATCGGGCGCCCTGCCAAACAGGCGTCGGCTGAAAGACACCGTTTTCCAGGGGGTCGAAAAAATGTCGAGCGCGATCTCCTGCGGCACCAGGCCGATCTTCGAGCGGGCGGCGCGATACTCGCGCACGACGTCGTGACCGTCGACCACCGCCTCGCCCGAGGTCATCGACACCGTGCCGCAGATGACGCCGATCAGGGTCGTCTTGCCGGCGCCATTGGGGCCGAGCAAAGCGAAAATCTCGCCCTTGGCGATGTCGAGATCGACCGCGTCGAGAGCGAGGAGGCCTGAATTGTAGCGCTTGGTGACGGCGGCTGCCGAGATCATGGACGGCATTCGGCGGTTCTCCCGGCGGCGAGGTCTCGCGTTCGACGCGCGACCAGCCCGAATCGAGGTTACGAAACGGACGCGGAAGCTGACATGTAAGGGCAAGGACGCCGCCCGTCATCCTGGCGCGCGGACAATCGCCGAGGCGACGGGATGTACAGTGGCGGGCGAGGAGAAGTCGTCAGCGCTTGCCCGGCTCCTCGCTCAGTGGGCTTGCGCGGCCAGCAGGCCGTGGGGGCCGGCGACTTGAGGCTTGGGCCATCGGGCGCGTGGGCGCCGGCGTCCTTCGGGACCGCCATCGACTTGTTGCCGATGGATCTGAGCCGCCTTGTGGCGCCTATCGCCAAACATGGCGCGCGCGTGGCCCGGTTTGGGGGGAACCGCGATTTTTTCGCGCTGATTCCGTCGCATTTGGTCGAAAGCGCTGTCGTCTCGTTTTTCCGACGACCGAGTTTGAGCGTCTCGGACGAGGAGGGCGGAAGCTGTCGCCCGGCCTCCTGGGCCGCCTTGTCGATCGAAGCACATTTCTTCGCGGCGACGGCAGGGCAAAGCCGTCGGCCATCGACCGCAGCGCGTTCGGCCGATCAGAAGTTCATCGGAACGAAGAAGCAATACACAGAGGACTGGCCGCCGCCGACATTGTCGCGGTAGAAAATCCAATAGTCTCCATCCTGGCTTGGAAGCGCTACCTTGACAGGTATCTGACCGTCATAGCCGTCCACCCTGTAGTAATCGTCGGAGACTCTATGGACCTGCTCCGGATTGAGGTGATGAGCATCCGCCACGCCGCAACAGGATTCCTTCACCCAGGGCGGGACGGCCTTTCCATTTGACCAAACGTCGTGTGCTTCGCCCGGAACGCAAGACAATATGAACGCAACAACTGCAAGCTTGGCAGTCATCTCGGTGTCCTCCGCTCATGATCTTCATGGCGATGCACTCCTCGACTGCGAATCTCCCGCACCTAAACATATGACCACTCTAGAATCTGTTCAAGCCGAAACCCAGATTCCCGTTGCGGTTTTGCACATCTCACTGTCCGAGTGCCGCGGCCATTGCCGCGCGCCGCCCCGCGCGCCGTGTCGTCAATCGGTTCAAAACAGGCTCGGATCAGCCGCCGGGACTGGGGCCAAAGGTCTCTCGCGGGTTCGCGCGCATGAAGCGGGCCACAGGCAGGCGGGCCAGTGAGCGGCGGCGGGCTCGCGTCGGCCTCATGCCCGCGCAGCGCGGAAAAGGAATGGCGAGGGCGCCGCCCTGTCCCCTCGCTGATCGCCCTTGCCGCGACTCGACGCTCGGGCTAACCCCGCGCCATGGCCAAAGCCGTTCCGCCGCTTCCGCCGCCTCGGGCGCCGATCGACGTCAACCTTCGCGACGCGCTGGAGGAGCGCTATCTCGCCTACGCGCTTTCCACCATCATGGGGCGGGCGCTGCCCGACGCGCGCGACGGCCTGAAACCCGTGCATCGCCGCATTCTCTATGGCATGCACATCCTCAAACTCGACCCCGGGTCGGCGTTCAAGAAATGCGCCAAGATCGTCGGCGACGTGATGGGCTCGTTTCACCCGCACGGCGACCAGGCGATCTACGAGGCCCTGGTGCGCCTCGCGCAGGATTTCGCCTCGCGCTATCCGCTGATCGAGGGGCAGGGCAATTTCGGCAACATCGACGGCGACAACGCGGCCGCCTACCGCTACACCGAAGCGCGACTGACCGACGTCGCCCGCCTCCTCATGGAAGGCGTGGAGGAAGACTCCGTCGACTGGCGCGACAATTATTCCGGCGACGCGCAAGAGCCGATCGTCATGCCCTCCGCGGTGCCGAACCTGCTCGCCAATGGCGCGCAGGGCATTGCGGTCGGCATGGCGACGTCGATCCCTCCGCACAACATCGCCGAACTCTGCGACGCGGCGCTCTATCTCATCGCCCATCCCGGCGCTGAGACCGAGGCGCTCGCGGCCTTCGTGCCCGGTCCGGATTTCCCGACCGGCGGCGTCGTCATCGACGGCAAGGCCTCGATCGTCGACACTTACCGCGCGGGCCGCGGCGCTTTCCGCCTGCGCGCGCGCTGGACCAGGGAGGACACTGGCCGCGGCGGTTGGGTCGTCGTCGTCACCGAGATTCCATACGGGGTGCAGAAATCGCGCCTGATCGAGACGATCGCCAACCTTCTCAACGAGCGCAAGCTGCCCCTGCTCGCCGACATCCGCGACGAGTCGACCGAGGATGTCCGCATCGTGCTCGAACCGCGCACCCGCGCCGTCGAGCCGGCGACGCTGATGGAGTCTCTGTTCAGGCTCAGCGAGCTGGAGACGCGCGTCTCGGTCAACATGAACGTGCTGGTGGACGGCGTCACGCCCAGGGTGGTCTCCCTCGGCGAAGCCTTGCAGCAATGGCTCGACCATCGCCGCGCGGTGTTGGTGCGCCGCTCACGCCATCGGCTGGCGGCGATCGACAAGCGGCTCGAATTGCTCGCCGGCATGATCGTCGTCTTTCTCAATCTCGACGAGGTCATCCGCATCGTGCGCGAGGAGGACGACCCGAAGGAGGCGCTGAAGGTCCGCTTCAGCTTGAGCGAGCCGCAGGCGGTCTACGTCCTGGACACGCGCCTGCGGAGCCTGCGCCGTCTCGAGGAAATGGCGCTGCGCAAGGAGCAGGACGATCTGACCACGGAGAAGGCGTCGATCGAGGCGCTGATCGCCAGCGACAAGAAGCAATGGCAGATGATCGCGGTCGAGATCCGCGACGTCAAAAAGAAGTTCGGGCCGGAAACCGCTCTGGGCAGAAGGCGCACCCGCTTTGAAGCCGCGCCGGACGTCGTCGTCGCCGACCTCGCCGAGGCGATGATCGAGCGCGAACCGCTGACGATCCTGGTGTCGCGGAAAGGCTGGATCCGGGCGATGAAGGGCCAGGTCGCCGATCTCTCCGCCGCCGCCTTCAAGGGCGACGACGGATTGCAAACCTCGTTCTTCGCCGAGACGACCTCGAAGCTCCTGGTGCTGGCGAGCGACGGCAAGGTCTTCACCCTCGAGGCCTCGAAGCTGCCGGGCGGGCGCGGGCAGGGCGAGCCGATCCGCCTGATGGCCGACATCGACGAGAGCGCATCCATCGTCGCAGTCTGGCCCTATGCGGCGGGCGAAAAGCGGCTGATCGCGGCAAGCGACGGCAATGGCTTCATCGTCGGCGAGGACGAACTTTTGTCCTCGACCCGCAAGGGCAGGGCGGTCCTCAACGTCGCCGCGCCGGCGGCCGCGGCGCTCGTCGTTCCCGCGTCAGGCGACCATGTCGCGGCGATCGGGCAGAACCGCAAGCTCCTCGTCTTTCCGCTTTCCCAGCTCAACGAAATGGCGCGCGGCAAGGGCACGCGCCTGCAGCGCTACAAGGACGGCGGCCTGTCGGACGCGAAAGTCTTCGCGCTCGCCGACGGCCTCACCTGGCGCGATTCCGCGGGGCGCACCTTCACCGTCGCCAGGCGCGAGCTCGGCGAATGGATCGGCGACCGCGCCGAAGCCGGCCGCCTGCCGCCGAAGGGCTTTCCGAAGAACAATCGGTTCGAGGGGTAGGGTAGGCGGGGATTCTGCGAATGGCGTCTTCGCTGACCGGCGCCATTCGAGATCAGGCTTTACCGCCGTTTTTCCCGGCCGGTTCAATCTTTTCAATAGCTTACAACCCCGTTTACCGCCGCTGGAAAGCAGACCACGCCCGGCGCGAAAAACCTCCATCAGATTCCGCAGGCTGTCAGTCATTCGGGGCGGGACAGAATGTCGGCTTTTGACATGAACCGCCTGTCGCAGGGGAAAGCATCAAAATCGTCCGGGAGCGCCGCAAGGAGATTTGGCGCGGAATTACGGTAATTACGGCGATACTTGCATATTTAAATATAATCGTTTGAATTTATTCTATATTTCCGGTATCTGCCGCAGCGCCTTGCCGGTCGTTCGGTTTGGCGAACCAACGCCGTCGCTTCGCGACCCGCCAGCCGCCGCCCTCGTCCGGAAGGGCGGCGCGAGCCAAGCCGACTTATCGGTTAAGCGACGAAATCCTTATCGGTTCTTTCGGCGTATTTTTTTAGTCTCTCTTCGTCCCTTCGTCCTCCCGAGGCTCTTAAGAACCTTGTTTGGGTCCGCGAGGGGCTGGCGCCATTTTGGGTCGCGGAATGCGTCTTTTCAATCGCTCGCGGCGCCATTTGGCGCCGATTCGTCGACCGCAGGCCGCGCGAGGACCTTCGTGAGCTGCGCTCGCCCCCGGATCATCCCCGGGTTGGACCGGGGACCGAGGGTCGGACAGGGCGATTTCGAGACAGCCCGGCATGGGCGCCCGCTCGAACCGATTCCGGTTTCGGTCCGATCGGGCGTGGCGCCAGCCCCAAATCCATGCCGACTTCTTACAAATCCTTGCCCCACGCCATTTCGAGCGTGTCAACTGGTCAGCCGCGTGAAGGCTGAAAGCGGTCGCTGCCCTCGGCGCGACAGGCGCGCGTTGATCCAGCGACGAGGACAACCATAGCATGGCTTCTGATTTTCTCAAAGAACTTTTCGAGAAAAAACAAAATCCGGCGCCTTACCGCCAAGCCTCAGGCCAAGTCCCGCCTCCTCCGCATTCCCTCCGGACCCGACCACGCCAATGACTATTCCGCGATCCGACTCCAATTTCAGCGCCGCGGCCGTGCCTAGCGCCACAGGAACGAAGACGGCGCCGATAGCTTTGGGCCGTGGTGGGCGATTTGAACAGGCGCGTCGGTAAGGGGTCAGTTCGAATTTTCGGTCAGCGCCTCGACCGCTGGCGCCAATTGTTCCGCCCGATGTAGGCGGACAGCCGCCGGATGACCCGAGCTTGGGTTTAGCAGGATTCTCTGCGTTAGAACGGCCAAAATCTCAGGTCCACGGGCGTCCCGCACATGCCGTCTTCCGCGTCCCCGATCAATTACAGGCTCGGAATTCTGCTTTCCGTGTTCACCGGCTTCCTGCTGGCGATCCAGGAGCCTTTTTCCTTTCTCGCCGCCCGGCGCCTCAGCACGATGCAATTCGTGTGCTTGACCCAGATCGCCCTGCTGATCTCCATTCCCCTGGTGACCGCGCAGGCGACCAGCCGCCGCGACTTCGTCGCTTTGCTCCGGGACCCCTCGAACTATGGAAAACTGGCGGTCATCTTCGCGATCGGAATGGCCGGCCTGTTGCTGTACGACCTCGGCCTCAGCAACGCCCATCCCATCATCGTCTCGGCGATCCTGAACCTGCTGCCCTTCTGGGCGGCTGTGGCGGCGCTGCTCATCTCCAGGGTCCCGATCCCTGTCTCGCCAACAGTCTTTTTCGGCTGCTTCGCGGTCGCGTTCATCGGGGCGATGGCGGTCGCCTGGAGCCAGCTCGGAGACGCAGAGCGGCCTTCGGTCAGCCAATTGGCCGGCGACCTGGCGCACGGGGGCTGGGTCTACGCCCTTCCGGTCCCGCTATGTTCGGCCTTGGGCGGAACCCTGATCGGCAAATGGTTCACGAAATACGAGGAGTCGGCCGCGGTCGCCGCGAATTTTTTCTTCGCCAACGTCGTCTTGATACCCGCGACTGTCTTGATCCTGTACCAGCGCTCCGAGCTGCAATTCGGCAATCAGGCCGCCGCGGTGATTCTGATGATCATCGGCACGATCATCGCGGCGTCCGTGGGCCGCGTCTTCTATCAAGTCGCTTTGACGGTCACTGGCGGCGATAACGGCTTCGTCACGATGTTCTGGTTCTCGGTCCCGGCGCTGACGGCGGTCATATCGTTCGTCATGTCGCGGTGGATCGCCGCTTTGCATTTTGCTTTCGACCCCATGTTCTTTCTTGGTCTTGCGCTCATCTCGGCGTCGCTGCTCATGTTCTCGCTGAAGTCCTGGCGACAGCCGGTCCGGCATTCGTAAAGCGCTGGGTCGCCGCTCGCTCCCCACAAGCGCCCCGCTCCGGCTTTTCTCGCCCCAGCGTGATCGAGAAAATGCGCCCTGCGATCGCGCCGCCGAGCGCAGGCGTGACCTTGAGCGGCAGGCAGGCGTTGACCGCGCGCTCGGCGTCGTCGAGAAAGCGCCGCCGCGCCCCCTCGTCGCCCTCGAGGCGCGAGTAGGTGATTCGCGGCTTGCCGAATATCGAGCCGTCGCGCTTCATCATGAAAGCGATGGTCACGCGCGAACCCGCTGGACCGATTGGCATTCCGGACATGCAGCTGGCGAACTGGCGGCGCATGTCCATGAGCGTGTTGGCCGGCGGCGCCTCCTGCGCGACGGCGGCCGCCGCAACGGCCAACGACGCGAAAACCGTCGCGCTTCGATAAAGGGCGCCAGCCTTCCCGCTCAAAGTCTCACCGGAAAATCGCACTGCGGCGTTCGAGGCTTTCCGCCGGCCAGAGCCTTTTCGAATCGTAATAGGCGGGGAAAGCGGGAACGTCGGCCGGCAGCGCGATCCATGGCAGCTTGGAGCGCGTGTAGATATGGACGTCGGGCGGAAACTCGGACGGCTCGTCGAGCGTGCCGACGCGAACGAAGGAGAGCGCTCTCACGCCGCCGTAATGGCTCCAGACCGCGGTTTTGCAGGCGTCGCAGCGATGGATGACATGCGGCCGGCCGCTGTCGGTCGGAACCTCGATCCCGACTGTCTCGCCGGCAAGCGTCTCTACGCGCGCCGTCTCGATCAGCGCGTTGAGCACGAAGGCGCTGCCAGTCTGTCTTTGACAGTCCCTGCAATGGCAGCAGTGAACGAACATTGGTTTTGTGGCGAGCCGATAGCGCAATCCTCCGCAGGCGCAACCGCCGTCCAGGGTTGAGTTCATCGGCTGCCTCGTCGTTTCGTCGGCGCCATATTCCGCCTTCGACCCCGCAAACACAAACGGCTTCCGCTCAGGGCTCCTTTCCGCGTTCGCTGTCTTCAACGGCCTCGACTGGGTCGCGACGGTTCCGCCGACCGTGCGCTCGACCGCCGAGCGGTTCGGCGCCGAACGGGCGAATCTCGCCTTCGGCTGGATCTTCGCCGCCCACCGAGTCGGCGCGGCGACCGCCGCCTTTGGCGCGGGCGCCTCTCGCACGGAGCTCTCGAACTATTTGCCGGCGCTCTATTGTCGGGGGGCTGGCGCGCCTGGCTCCGGCGACGCTGGCGTTGACGCTTGCGCGCCTGCGCAAACCGTTGCTCGCGCGGGCGCAACGCGGGGAGCGCGGCGACGGCGAATTGCGCGGCGCGCGCTCGTGTGGAAAGGTCCGGGGCCAATAATCGCGTGCGCCGAAAATGCCCAACCGATCCGCTGAATTTCGTCGCGCCTACGCCGCCGAGATCGCGCGCCGCGGCGGAGTGCGCGATCCGAGAGTCGAGCAGGCGTTCGCTGTTGTCCCGCGCGAGAATTTCGCCGGCCCCGCGCCGTGGTTCGTCGGCGGCGGCGGCAGCTTTGGCTGGACGCGCGGCGACGATCTCGCCCGCCTCTACGACGACGTCTTGGTCGCGATCGACAAGGGACGGGGAATCAACAACGGCCAACCCTCGCTGCACGCGCGCTGCATCGACGAGCTGGGCGTGAGCGCGGGCGAGACGGTGCTTCATATCGGCGCGGGCGCGGGCTATTATACCGCGATCCTCGCCCAGCTCGTCGGCCCGACGGGCAGGGTGGTCGCTTACGAAATCGAACCGGACATCGCCGAGCGCGCCCGCAGGAACCTGGGCGGCGCGCCGCAGGTCGAGGTTCGCGCGACTTCGGGGGTCGGGGACGCGCTGCCGGCGGCCGACTGCATTTATGTCAACGCCGCCGCGTCGCATCCGGTTCGCGCCTGGCTCGACGCGCTGAAAGTCGGCGGCCGGTTGCTGTTTCCGCTCCAGGCCGAGCATTCGACCGGCGCCATGTTGCTGATCACGCGGCCGGAACGGGGAAAAGCCTGGCCCGCGCGCTTCCTCTCCGCCGTCGTGTTCATCGCCTGCGAGGGCGCGCAGGACGCCGAGATCGGGCGTCGGCTCGATGAAGCGTTCCGGCGCGGCGGCTCGGGGCGCGTGCGCTCGCTGCGTTTCGGCACAGAGCCCGCACGTTCCGATTGGCTTCGCGGCGACGGCTGGGCGCTGTCGAGCGAGGCGGCGGGATAGGGGCGAACACGGGACGCGCGGGGAGAAGAAAGTCTCCGAGACGGCCCGGCGCGCCCATGCAAACGCCGCTGTTCAAACGGCTGCGGCGCTCGCCCGATCGAGCAAGTCCAAAGGCTTGTCAGCGCCCATGCGCGCTGCGGCGATGGTGCAGGCAGGGTTTTATTGGCAAGCCAACGAAACCCTGCCTGGAGTCCCTTGAAGAAGCGGGATTTTGATCGGAAAACCGGTCTCCGCTATTCCGAATTTCTGCTTAGGCGGCGCCGCCCGGCAGAATGCGCAGGAGCAAACCGTCGCGTCTGACATATTGATGCCACAGCGCGCCCAGGACGTGCAGAGCCGCCAAGGCGAACAACATGTACGCCAGCAATTGGTGAATTTCCTCGGCAGGGTGAAATACCGGGCGGTTCAAGGCGACGCCAAAATTCACTTGGAACAGTCCGTAGTCGAATGTGCGGCCATGCCAGACGTAGGCGATCAATCCAAGCACAGGAGTGATCAACATCAGGGCGTAAAGCAGATGGTGAACGGCAGACGCCGCGCGCCGCGAGAATGCGCCGACATTCGGCGGCAGGCGGGGAGGCCGATGGCCAATTCGCCAAGCTAGCCTCGCGACGACCAATGCAAGATAGACGAGGCCAACGGATCCGTGCACGTTGATCCAGAACGGCCGCGCCTGCTTTGGCAGGTCATCGAATAGAAGCCCGAGAACGCCCAGGAATACGATCAACGCGGCGACGGTCCAATGAAAAACAACCGCCGCAGCGTCGTAGCGCTCCGGCGCCCCTGCATCGTCTCTCATCTACGAGCGTCCCCTTTCTAAAATGCGCGGCGAAGTTCAGACTTTCGAGAGCGTCCAGCGCCAGGCCCGGGGCGGCGGCGCTTTACGCATCAAGCGTTTGGCAGAATGATGGCGCAGTTAGACTGGCGACGACGCATTCCACGAACATGGAGTTGAAAATCGGATCCCGCCCTTTCGGGCAACGCCTTGGCGGCTGTTCTAATGAGAAAGCCGCGGGATAGCGCACATTTTTAGAGATCGTCGATGACCACTCTCCTCAATCGAATTCTCCATCTAGCCTTGATCCTGATCGCCCTGATTGCGTTGGCGGCGGGCGGGGCCTTATGGGCTGACGGCCACCGCGTCATCGCCCAGCGGGTTTGGGCGGCCGGATCGATTCCCGTCGTTATCGGACTGGTCTTCTCGATAATCCGCGATGTCGTTGCGGGTCGCGTCGGGGTAGACGCTATTGCCCTTCTCTCAATGATTGGCGCCTTGCTTCTCGGCGAAAATCTGGCCGCCATCGTAGTCGCGATCATGTACGCCGGCGGCACGTTGCTCGAGGACTTCGCAGTCTCACGCGCCGAGCGCGATCTCAAGGCGCTGGTCGATCGCGCGCCTCGCATCGCCCATCGGGCGAACATCGACGAGGTGGAGGACATTCCCGTCGCCGAGGTCGCGATCGGCGACAGGATCCTCGTCCGCGCCGGGGAAGTCGTTCCAGTCGACGGCGTCTTATCGGACTCCGAAGCGATGCTTGGATGAGGCCGCGCTTTCGGGTGAGCCGATTCCTGTCAACCGACGTCAGGGCGAAGCAGTCCGCAGCGGCGCGGTCAACGCCGGTCGAACATTCTTTATTGCGGCGACAGCGACCGAAGGCGAGAGCACTTACGCCGGCATAGTTCGAATGGCGACAGCCGCGCAGACCGCGAAATCTCCGACCATTCGTCTGGCGGATCGGTTCGCGTTGCTGCTTTTGCCGGTCACCGTTGGACTCGCGGGCGGCGTCTGGGTCCTCGCGGGCGATCCTATCCGCGCGTTAGCGGTCCTTGTCACGGCGACGCCATGCCCGCTGATTCTGGCGGCCCCGGTTGCGTACATCGCCGGCGTCGCCAGAGCCGCGCGGCGCGGGATCCTCATGAAGGGAAGCGCCGCGCTGGAGGCGCTTGCGCAAACCCGCACCGTCATATTCGACAAGACGGGCACCTTGACCGTCGGCGGCGCGCGTCTCCTCGGGATCGAAGCGGCGCCCGGCTGGAGCGCGGACGAAACGCTTCGACTTGCCGCGTCGCTCGAGCAGGCCTCCCAGCACGTGGTCGCGGCCGCGATCGTCGCGGCGGCGAAGGAGCGCCAATTGCCGATCGAATCTCCGAGGGACGTTCGCGAAGCTATGGGCTCAGGCGTTGAGGGCGACGTCGGAGGACACCGAATCCGCGCCGGTTCGCACTCATTCGTATTCGGCTCGTCCGCGGTCAACCCTTGGTCGAGACGAATTCTTCGCCGCGCCTCTCTTCGTTCGGCCCTGACGGTATTCGTAACCTCGGATAGCGCCCCGGTCGGGGCGGTTTTGCTGTCCGACCAATTGCGGCGCGAAGCCCCGCGCGCGATCCAGTCATTGCGCGCGTTGGGGGTGTCGCGGATCATCATGCTCACTGGCGACAGGGCGGAGACGGCGGAGGCGATCGGCGCCGCCCTCGACCTCGATTCCGTGCTTTCCGAACGAGATCCGGCGGACAAGGTCGAGGCGGTTTCAGTCGAGCAGGCGCTCAACCCAACCCTCATGGTGGGCGACGGCGTCAACGACGCGCCGGCGCTCGCGGCGGCCCATGTCGGCGTCGCCATGGGCGCGCGCGGCGCAAGCGCCTCCTCCGAAGCGGCGGACGTCGTCATTCTCGTCGATCAGCTCGATCGCGTGTCGGACGCCGTGAAAATTGCTCGCCGGACCAACGGAATCGCATTTCAGAGCATGTTTGCCGGAATGGCGATGTCGGGCGTTGCGATGATCGCCGCCGCGGCAGGCTGGCTGACGCCGGTGGACGGCGCCTTGACGCAGGAAGCAATCGACGTCGCCGTCATTCTCAACGCCATGCGCGCGCTCGGGTCCGGGCGCGGCTGGCGGCGTTCATCCATGAAGGCGAGCGAGGCCGAAGCCCTCCGAGACGAACACAGGAACGTCGAGAAGAGCCTCGACCGCTTGCGGGACATCGCCAGTGGGCTCGAAGACGCTTCGGGGCGCGATGGCGTCGCAATGATCCAGGAGGCGAACGCAATTGTCGCAAACAGCATTGTCGTTCACGAGAAGGCGGACGAAGCGCAAGTCTATCCGCGCCTGCGCAGGTCGCTCGCGAGTGGCTACGGCCTTGCGGCCATGAGCCGCGTTCATCGCGAACTCCTCCACCTCGCTCATCTCCTTTCGCGCTTGTCCCGAGGCCTATCTGACCAGGACGTCGATTCGTTGCTGCTGCGCGACGGGCAGAGAATTATCGAGTCGATAGAAACAATTGCGCGCATTCACAATGCGCAGGAAGAAGACATCTACGACTATGCAGCCTCCCGATAGGAGCGCGCGCTCAGTCAACCAGAGGAGCCATGGCTACAATCCCGCCAGCCGCGGAAAATGGCGCCGCAGCCTCTTGAAACGAGGGAATCTCCGGCTGAAAAGTGGCGTCGCCCTCGTCCCGATTCCGCCAATGCGCGGGTCCGGCTACACCGCGAAACTCACGCCGCAGCCGCACGACGACACTGCGTTCGGGTTCTTGACCCGAAACGACTGGCCCATCACGTCGTCGACAAAGTCGAGTTCCGCGCCATTGAGCATTTCGAGCGAGACCGGGTCGACCAGGACGGTTGCGCCGTCGCGAGTGACCGCGATGTCGTCGTCGGCGCGGGACTTCTCGACGTCGAAGGAATACTGGAAGCCGGAGCAGCCGCCGCCTTTGACGGAAATGCGCAACGCCGCGCCCTCCTCGCCCCTAAGGATAGCGTTCAGCCGCCGCGCGGCGCTGGCGCTGATCGAGACGCCGTCCAACGCCGGAGAGTGGGCCTCGGCCATGGTGTCACCCCTGTCGCTCGCGCCCAAGCGGACGCGCCTTCATGTATTTAAGCGCTTAAGATATGGACGCCACGCAAAAGCGCAATGTCGAGGGACGGATGCCAAGGATTGACGCCGCAGGGATCCGAGCGCCCTATGCCGCCGACGCGGCTCGCTCGCCGGGCCGGCTCGTCGCCGAGCCGCCGCCGCCGACGCGAAGCGAATTTCAGCGCGATCGCGACCGGATTGTCCATTCGACCGCCTTCCGCCGGCTCGCGCACAAGACCCAGGTCTTCGTTCATGACGAGGGCGATCATTTCCGCACCCGCCTGACCCACACCATCGAGGTGGCGCAGATCGCCCGGGCGCTCGCGCGGGCGCTCGGGCTTGACGATGACCTGGCCGAAGCGGTCGCGCTCGGACATGACCTCGGCCATACGCCCTTCGGCCATACCGGCGAGGAAGCCCTCGACGCTTGCATGGCCGATCACGGCGGGTTCGAACACAACAGCCACGGCTTGCGCATCGTCACCGAGCTGGAGCGCCGCTACGCCGCCTTCGACGGGCTGAACCTGACCCAACCGACCTTGGCCGGGCTCGTCAAGCACAACGGACCGCTCCTCGACGCCTCCGGCGCGCCGGTTGAGCGGTATCGGCTGAGGGGCGTTCCGGAATCCATTGTCCAGTTCGACCGGCGGCAGTCGCTCGATCTGAGCCGCCATGCGAGCCTCGAGGCGCAGGCTGCTGCAATCGCCGACGACATCGCCTATGACGCGCATGACATCGACGACGGCCTCCGCGCGGGCCTGTTCTCGATCGCTGAGATCCGCGCGGCCGTTCCTTTCGTCGAAGGGTTGCTCAGCGAAATCGCGGACCTCCACCCCGGGCTCGAGGAGCCGCGGGTCATCCACGAGCTGACGCGACGCGTCATCACCCAGTTCATCGAAGACGCGGTCAGCGAGAGCCGGCGCCGGATCGCCAACTCGAGGGTCGGCAGCCCCGAGGGGGTCGTCGCGGCCGGTCGAACCCTGGTCGGCCACTCGGATAGAATCGAAGCGGCCGACCGCGATATCAAGGCGTTCCTGTTCGCCCATATGTACCGCCACCGGCAGGTGCGAGAAGTGCGCGACAAGGCGGACGCGATCGTGCGGCGCCTGTTCGAGGCCTTCATGTCCGATCCGGCGGCCATGCCGCGCGACTGGGCGGCGAAGGCCGGGCACGGCGAACGCGCCCGGGCGGTCGCCGACTATATCGCCGGAATGACCGACCGTTTCGCGATCCACGAGCACGCCCGCCTTTTTGACGGGCCTCCGGACTTGCGTTAGACGCGCAACTCTTCGAGTTGGCGGAAATAATGAACGTTTTTGCGGATTTCCAGTCACGCATTGCTGCGTCGATCGAAAAGCGCATCGCGGCGGGCGAGCTTCCTCGCGATCTCGACCTCAGCCGCTTCGTGGTCGAGCCGCCGCGCGAGGCGGCGCATGGGGATCTGTCGACCAATGCGGCCATGGTGTATGCGGGCGAGGCCAAAGAGGCGGGCTCCAGCCCCCGTGCGCTTGCTTGGAGCCTCGCCGCCGACCTGGAGCGGGAGCCCGACGTTCTCAAAGCCGAAGTCGCAGGACCAGGATTTATAAATATCGTCTTGCAGCCAAATGTTTACGAGCGTGTTCTAAAGATCATTATAACTCAGGGCGCCAAATTCGGCGCTGGCGAAGCCGGCGCGAGCGGACCCGTGAACGTCGAATATGTCAGCGCCAACCCGACCGGACCAATGCATGTCGGTCACGCGCGCGGCGCCGTCTTCGGCGACGCTCTGGCGAGCCTGTTGATATTTGCGGGCCGCGAGGCGACGCGCGAGTATTATGTCAATGACGCCGGCGCACAGATCGACGTGCTGGCACGCTCGGCTTACCTGCGCTACTGCGAGGCGCTGGGCGAAGTGATCGGTCCGATCCCCGAGGGCCT
The DNA here is from genome assembly GCA_963784805.1 of uncultured Alphaproteobacteria bacterium. Taxonomy (GTDB): domain Bacteria; phylum Pseudomonadota; class Alphaproteobacteria; order Rhizobiales; family Beijerinckiaceae; genus Roseiarcus. The sequence continues at coordinate 254,917 of CAWASR010000019.1, read as the reverse complement.
TTACCCGGGCGACTATCTCAGGGCCGTGGGCGAGGCGCTTGCGGGCGAGTTCGGACCGGCGCTGACGGCCAAATCCGAGGCCGAGTGGCTGCCGCTCGTGCGCAAACGCGCGACCGATGCGATGATGGCGATGATCCGCGACGATCTTGCAGCCCTCAACGTCACCCATCAGGCGTTCGTCTCGGAACGGGCGCTGACCGGCGCCGACGGCGGTGTGGACAAGGTCCGCGAGGCGATCGAGTGGCTCAAGGCGAAGGGCCTCGTGTATCAGGGGCGTCTTTCCCCGCCCAAGGGCGCGCCTTCCGATGACTGGGAGGACCGGGAGCAGACGCTGTTTCGCTCGAGCCTGTTCGGCGACGACGTCGACCGTCCATTGATCAAGTCGGACGGAAGCTACACTTATTTCGCAAGCGACATCGCCTACCACAAGACCAAGATCGATCGTGGCTTTATGGCGCTCGTCGACGTGTGGGGCGCCGACCACGGCGGCTATGTCAAGCGCATGCAGGCCGCGGTCAGGGCGCTCTCGGAGGGCAAGGCCGCGCTCGACGTGCGCCTATGCCAACTCGTTCGCCTGATGCGCGACGGAGCGCCGGTCAAAATGTCCAAACGTTCCGGTGACTTCGTGACGCTTCGGGAAGTCGTGGATGAAGTCGGGGCGGATGCCGTTCGGTTCATCATGCTGACGCGCAAGAATGACGCTCCGCTCGACTTCGACCTGGCGAAGGTGATCGAGCAGAGCCAGGACAATCCGGTCTTCTATGTCCAATACGCCCATGCCCGGGCGCATAGCGTTCTTCGGCTGGGGAAGGCCGCCTTTCCCGATTTCGATCTCGCTCCGGCGGCGCTCGCCGAGGCCGACGTCTCATTGTTGACTGACGACGGCGAACGCCAATTGATGCGCGCGCTCGCGCAATACCCGCGATCAGTCCTGCACGCGGCAGACGCTCACGAGCCGCATCGAATAGCGTTCTTCGCTCACGATCTCGCCACGCGATTCCACGCGCACTGGAATCGCGGAAAAGATTCGCGTGATTTGCGCTTCATTAACGAAATCAATCGAAGTCTGACGTATGCGAGATTGTGTTTGGTCACCGCGGTCAGCCTTGTTTTGGCCTCCGCATTGTCAATTTTAGGGGTTAGCGCCCCCGAGGAGATGCGTTAGCGCGAGGTCTTTAAAGTGGCGCGCATGAGGCGCGCCTTAGGCGAAATTCGCGATCGACGAGGATAGTAATGAACGCTTCCGGATCACGAGCGACCGCAGAAATCAATCTTGAGGAATTCGAGCGTCGATTGCGCGCCGCCGGCACGCAGCAGACAGGCGTCGAGGACCCGTTGTCCGAATTGGAGCGGCTTGTCGAATCATCGAGACCGGCGTCCATGAGTTCGCCGTCCGCCCGGGTCGTTTCAGGGTCCGTACGGGCCGCTGGGGAATCTGCGGAACCGCTCGAAATGGCGCCGTTGCGCTCGTCGATCGATGAAGCGCACGTCGAACAAATCGACACCGCGGCCGCCAGCGCCGAGGCCCTGCGGGACGACGACGCCTTCAGCGATCACGGGCAAGAACCAAACCCGGCCGCCGCGAAGCCGGTGGGCGCTCGGGCAGGCTGGAAGCTCAAGACTTCGGCGCTCGCCCTGGCCGGAGTCGCCATGATCGGCGGGGTTTTTGCTTTCAGGGGCGGCGTGCCCGGCCTGCCGAAGGCGCCGCCATTCATCGCCGCCGCAAAAGGCCCGACCAAGGTGCAGCCGCCGAGCGACCAGACCGTTGCGCCGTCGAACGACGCGTACGCCTCGTTGTTGAGAGACAGCACCCAGGTGGCGGGTGTCAAGGTTGTGAATACCGAAGAGCAGCCGGTCGACTTGAATGCGCAAGCGTCGCTCGCGAACGCTCCCGCGTCGAAGGCGAACGCGCCCGCGGATGCTGGCGCGACCCAGGCGGCGCCCTCCGCTATGGCAAGCGCAACGCCGGTCGCGGCGACTGTGAACACGCCGTTCGTGGCGCCGCCAGTCACTCCGCCTCCGCCGATGGCGTTGCAGTTTCCGGATCCCAAGCCGGTCCGGACCGTTTCGCTGCGACCCGACGGGACGCCGATCGCGACTCCGGTCCCCACTGATGCGGCGGCTTCAGGCGAATCGTCGCATGAGGGCGATGCGCCGAAGCCGTCAGCCGAGCGGGCGCCGGACGCCCCAGTCGGCGCCGCGCAGTCGTCGACGCCGAAACTCGATTTGCCGACCAAGCTTTCAAGCAAGTCCTCCGCCCGGGTCGTAGTCGCCAAGACCGACACGACAGCGCCCGGCGCCGCGGGGGAGACGAACCAGCCCCTTCAACTCGGGGCGTCGGCGAAGACGACGAAGAGCGAGCGAGCCGAAGCCGAACCGCCGGCCGCGTCCGCCCGGCAACCGGTCGACCCGACCTCCGCCACCACATCGGGCGGCTGGGCGGTTCAGCTCGGCGCGCCAAGATCTGAGGCGGAAGCCAAGAGGGAACTCGCGCGCATCAACGCCAAATACGCATCCGCGCTCAGCGGCGTGACGATCGGAGTGCACAAGGCCGTCGTCAAGCACGAGACCATTTATCGCTTGCGCGTCGTCGGCCTGTCCAAGGCCGATGCGGCCGCGTTGTGCGCGCGGGTGAAGGGCGACGGCGGCGACTGTTTTATCGCCAAGTAGGGGAGCGTCGTCGCCGCCCTGGGCGGGAGCCTTTTTCCGGAGAATCCAATGCCGAGGGCGTTCATCTGCGGCTGCGCGAGCCTTGCGCTCAGCGCCGAGGAACAGGATTTTCTGCGCGAAAGCGACCCGTGGGGTCTGATCTTGTTCAGGCGCAATGTCGGCGATCGCGATCAGCTGCGCGATCTGACCGAAAAGTTCCGCGAATGCGTCGGCCGGGCGGACGCGCCGGTGCTCGTCGATCAGGAAGGCGGCCGGGTTCAGCGCCTGGCGCCGCCTCGCTGGCCGGCCTATCCGGCCGTTGGCCTGCTGGAAAAAAACTTTGAAGCTTCGCGCGCCGAGGCCGCGGCGCGCATCATCGCTCGCCTGATCGCCCATGATCTCAGGGAAGCGGGGATCACTGTCGATTGCGCGCCGGTGCTCGACGTCGCCGAGCCCGAGACCCACGATTTCATCGCCGCCCGGGTCTTCTCGCGCCGGCCGGAGCGCGTGGTTGCGATGGGCAGGGCTTTCGCCGATGGACTTCTCGCCGGCGGCGTCGCTCCCGTCATCAAGCATATGCCCGGCCATGGCCGGGCGCGGGCGGACAGCCATCATGAGCTGCCGGTGGTTCGCGCGTCGCGCGAGGAGCTCAGGCGCGATTTCGCCCCCTTCGCCAAGCTCAAGGATCTGCCGATGGCGATGAGCGCGCATGTCGTCTATAGCGCGATCGATCCCGCGCGCCCGGCGACCACCTCGCCGATCGTGGTCGAGGACGTCATGCGCGGCGAAATCGGCTTTAGCGGCCTGATCATGAGCGACGACGTATCGATGAAGGCTTTGGGCGGTCGCTATGAGGAGCGTGCGGAGGCGATCATCGCGGCCGGCCTCGACATCGTTCTCCACTGCAATGGCGATCTCGACCAGGCGCGCGCCGTGGCCTCGGCGACGCCCGCGCTTTCGGGACCGGCGTTGCTGCGGGCCGAGGCCGCCCTGGCCGCGATCGCGCCGCCGAAGGACTTCGACCTGGAGGCGGCGAAGGCGGAATTCGCCGCGATCAATTCCGCGCTCGGCGTCGGCTGAATCGAACGGCCGGTTCGAGCGCGTTGCCCACGCCCGCCGTCGCCCGGAGCTGCGCTCGGCACGGAAAGCAGGAAGGCCCGCCGCCCGCCGCGAGGGAAGGCTTCGAAAATCAGGGGGAAGCCAGCGAAAACAAAAGCGGAAGCAAAAGAAAACGAAAGGGAAGCCAGCGAAAGGAAAAGGGAAGGAAACGAAAGCCTTTTCTTTCCACGAATCTGGACTTTTCAAGGGCTTACGCGCGAATCCAAATGAAAATTTTTCTCCGCCGCTTGTCGCCCATTAATGTCCCTCGCTCGTTCCTTCGTCCTCCCAAGGCTCCCGAAACCGTTCTTTAAGCTCCGCGAGGGCTGGCGCCATTTTTCACCAGGCGCGCCTCGATCCAGCGACCAGGAGGACCATAACATGGCTTCTGATTTTCTCAAAGAGATTGTCGCGGAAAAGTGATTTTAGAAAAACGCCGCTCCCCGCCTCCTGCCCCCGGCCGCCCGGGAATCCGGCGGGTCGCTCGCGCCGCGCCCCGTCCCTCAATTGACGCATCTCACCCGAAGGGCGGGGTCGTAACGTCAGGCAAATCGCAGCCGCGACCGCCCGCGCGCCTTTTGCGCTTCCGTCTCCCGGTCGCGCGGCGGGGCGGCGCTTCGGAGCGAGGAGATCAACTTGCGCGCCGCCTCGGAGACCTCGTCGACCGCGCGTTCGAACGCTTCCTCATTGGCCTTCGATGGCCGGGAGAAGCCGCTCACCTTGCGCACGAACTGAAGCGCCGAAGCGCGGATTTCCGCATCGCTGGCCGGCGGCTCGAAGTTGAACAGCGGACGGATGTTGCGGCACATGAGGATCTCCTGCGATTGGCGCGCGACGAAGCCGGGTTCATTTCCAGAAAGCCGGTCGCTGTTCGAGCCAAAAGGACATCCGTTGGTAGTGAGCTTTCAGGAAATACGCAAGCACCAGGCTCCCGCAACCAAGTACAACAATCTCTCTAGCGTCTTGACGACAGCTGGGCCGACACCTTTGCCGGTCTTTCTAAAGGACTTTCGGAGGCCTTCTTCGGCGCCATCGGTAAACTCTTTTCCGTAGTTGAAGATTTTCTTTCGACAGTCTTTCCACAGTTTATTCACCGCTCATCCACAGGGGATCTGTAGCGCACGGATGGCCCGACGGACCTCACTCCGTGACAGAGGACGATAAGTCTTGGCAGGGGATCACACTTAAGTGCTCCGGCTGCCCTTCAATCGCTGTAGTACCGCTCTCAGTAAGAGGTAGGTCAGAATACCCGCCAGAGCAAATCCAAGAGCCAAGCCGGTATCAATTTTTACCAATGGATAGATTGCCTTGAAAATTACTCCATAAACAACCGCTATCGCTAGCGTGATAGCAAATGCAATAGCCGTATTTGTCATTTGCCAACACCCTGACCGGAGACATGCAAGATGTCCGCAAGCGCCTTTTCGACTGGATTCAGAACTCCAGCGCCTGATAATATCAAGGATAATATCTTCAATCGCACAGTATTTATTTTGCTTCCGTCCGATATGTCTTCGCGCTTGACTTGACTTTTATATGCATCAAGGTATTCGGAAAATGCACCTTCCTCAACCGTTGATAAATCGACAAACAAAAATGGAGGCGGTATATTGCTTAAGTTAGATGCAGGATGGGAGTAGGTGAATAAAAACGGCCCTCTTCCGAATGCAGAGGCGCAAAAGCTCTTCATATCTTCTATTGGATTAATACATGTTTTATAGAGAAATGTCCGCGCTGAGTCATAATCATAGTTTGACATATCAAGTATTTGCTTCTGAACGCAGTTTAAACGGGCGTCGACTGAGGCCCGGAGGCATTGAGTTGCGGCGCTTTGTTTGGTTGGAAAGAGAAGTAAATTGATCTGCGCATGCGGCCAAGGAAGTCCCTCCGCCCCAGGCGTGGACTCTACGATCGTCTTGACAAGGGCGCGGTCGCGATCGCCGAAACCCAACAGAATGACGTACGAGTAGAGTCCATATCCCGAAGCTTCTGAACCAGAATTGTAAAGGGGAGCATAGGCTGTATCTACGATAGGAACTCCAGGTTCGCCAGCGCCGCCGCCGCCCCCACCACCTCCCTGCGGGTGCGCTTGCGCTGGCATGGAGGGCGCCGGGAGCGGAGCGTGCGGCGAGGGGCGGGAAGTCGGGGACGCTTGCACTGGCACGGAGGGCGCAGGGAGCGGAACGGTCGACGACGGGCGGTAATGCGGGTACGCCTGCGCCGGCATGGAGGGCGCCGGGAGCGGAGCGTGCGGCGAGGGGCGGGAAGTCGGGTACGCTTGCGCTGGCATGGAGGGCGCCGGGAGTGGAGCTGGCGGCGACGGGCGGGAATTCGGATACGCTTGCGCTGGCATGGAGGGCGCCGGGAGCGGAGCGGTCGGCGACGGGCGGTAATGCTTGCGATGATGCTTGTGGGAATGCTTGTAGACCTGCGTTGGCTTGGGGGGCGCCGGGAGCGGAGCGGGCGGCGGCGAATTGCGTTTAACGATGCCTTGAACAACATGGCCGAGCCGATCGACGCATGAGCAAGCGCTGCCTACGGGCAATGGTCCCTTTAGATTGCAACGGTCAAATCTGGTGACGCAGACGCCCTGAGCACGGGCGATTGAAGGAATCAAGATGACAAGCGCAATGACCCGTAGGACGTGACAGAATTTCGCTCGCATTGCAGCCGCCCAACCAGGAACGTAGATATCAGCGTCGCGATCGCGCGTGTGCAGAATAACACAGAAGGCCCGGGAGCGCTTAGGAAATCACTCAGCGCCTGCGTCGCCAGGCCAAAGTCTTACGGATCTTACAGGACCAGAGCAGAGAGTGACCTAGAAGCGAGCTTTCAGCAATCCCTACGAGGATCACCGGTGGTGATGATCTCCTCCTCCTCGTCCATCCTCACTCCTCCTTCCCGCCGCTGAACAGGAACGGCGCGACGTCGGAAACGCGGGGCGGCTGGTCGACCGCGAACGGGGCGGGGCGGCAGACGGCGAGCGCCGACAGGCCGACCCGCGCGGTCAGCATGCCGTTCAGCACGCCCTCGCCCAGGCGGGCGGAGATTTTCGAGGCGACGCCATGGCCGACGATCTGCTGCAACAGACTGTCGCCGACCGCCATGCCGCCGGTGATGGCCAGATGGGCGCCGATCGAGCGGGCGAGCTTGATCAGGCCGAGGAATCCCGGCCGGCCGCCATAGATTTCGGCGATCCGCCGAACCAGGCGGACGATCTGTGCGACGACGAAGATGACGTCGAGAACCGCGCGCGGACTGATCGCGGTGACGAACGAGACGCGCTTGGCCGCGGCGGCGATCTCGCCCTTCGCCTTGTCGTCGAGCGGCCTTAAGAGCGCCCTCTCGGCGACGTCGATCAGGTCGCGCCCGTCGATGATCGCGCGCGCCGCGTCCTCGACTTGCGCGCGCGCGCGCGCCGTCTCCGGCCGGTCGCGATAAAGCGCGACGAGCCGGCCGACGAGGCGCTTTCCCGCTTCGCCGTCGTCGGCGGCGCGGGCCTTGGCGAAGGCGACATGCATCTCGGCGATCCGCGTCTGGCGCGTGACCGCGACGACCTCGCGCGCGGCGAGACCGGCGAGGCCGGCGAGGAACAGCGCGCCGAAGGCGAGGCCGATCATGCCGAGCGACTCCGCCCTGGCGAACAATCCCTCGATCAGGTTCGTGGTCCACAGGCCGAAGGCGAGCGAGGCGAGACCGGCAAGGCCGGTCCAGGCGAGGCTCGCGAGACTGAAGCGCCAGCGGGAAATAAGGCCGGATTTCTGCGCCGCCTCGACCTGCCGCTCCTCCTCGTCGATCGGCGCCGGCCCGGTCGCGGCGGGAATCGGCTCATGCTGCGATCGAATGATCGCGGCCGGCGCGAACGGGGCAGGGGCGTCGTCGACCGCGACGCGCGAATCGTCGAGCCTGAAGGCGCGCGGGCGAGGCGGGCGGTGGCTCATGCCAGACGATCCCCGATCAGAAACTGCAGCGCGCGATCGAGCCTGATCTGCGGCGCGGGGACGCCGCGCGCCACCAGAGGCGGTCGGAAGCGCACGAAGCGCCAGTCGTTGTCGGCCTCGGGCAGGGCGATCGCGTCGCCGGCGAAAATCGCATTCGGATCGGCCGGCAATTCGCCTGGAAACACCGCGGCTTCTGCGACGCCGTCGAAGACCTGTCCTCCGATGGTCTCTCCCGCTTCGGGCACGCCGATGATCGCGTCCAACGTTTCGCCTCCCTCCCTGATCTGGGCTTCGCGGGTGGCGCGGATCGCGGCGAGGGCGATGACGTCGATCTCGGCTCCCACGCCCTCGGCGCGCGCGATCGCCCTGGCGGTCAGCGCGCGCAAGATCGCCTCCAGCCGATCGTGGCTGGTGTGATGCAGATGATCCGCCTTGGTGGCGGCGAACAGGATGCGGTCGACGCGCGGGCGGAAGATCGAGGCGAGCCGCGAGGCGCGTCCGGCCCGGAACGCGCGCATCACGTCGGCGAGCGCGGCCTCGAGATCGCGCAGCGCGGCCGGACCGGAATTGAGCGCGGATAGAGCGTCGACCAGCACGATCTGCCGGTCGAGCCGGGCGAAATGATCGCGGAAGAACGGCTTGACCACGTGCGCCTTGTACGCCTCGTAGCGCCGCTCCATCATCGCCGCCATCGATCCGGCGCCGATCGCGGCGCCTTCGCCGAGCGGGATCGGCGCGAATGTCAGCGCTGGCGAGCCCTCGAGATCGCCGGGCATCAGGAACCGGCCCGGCGGCAGGGTCGAAAGCGCATAGACGTCCTCGCGCGCCCGGCGCAGATAGGCGGTGAAGCGTTCCGCGACGTCCCGCGCAGTTTCTTCGCTCGCCGCGGCGTGAGCGTCGAGGCCCTTCAGAGCCGCCCGCCAGTCGGCCGAAAGCGGCGCGCGCGCCGGCGCCTCGCTCGCGCTCAGCGTCTCGCGCGCCCATTCGGCATAGGTCTTGTCGAGCAACGGCAGGTCCAACAGCCATTCGCCGGGATAGTCGACGAGATCGAGCGCCAGACTGGAGCTCCGCCGGCCCCAGCCGGCGGCGCTTTCGAACTCGATCGTCAGGCGCAACTGCGAAATGCGCCGCGTCGATTGCGGCCAATGACGGTCCGGCCCGGTGAGACTGGCGAGACGGTCCTCGTAGGCGAAGCGCGGCACGGCGTCGTCCGGTTGCGGTTCGAGTTTCGCGCGGGTGATGCGCCCCTCGGCCGACGCGGCAAGCACAGGCAGCCGCGCGTCCGCGATCAGATTGTTGACCAGCGCGGTGAGGAACACGGTCTTGCCGGAGCGCGACAGGCCGGTGACGCCGAGCCGCAAGCCGCCGCCGGAAAAGTAGTCGCCAAGCGAGCGGGCGACCAGCCCGGCCTCGAAAACAAGATCGGTGAAAAACGACAAGGCATGGTCCGAGCGTGAAATCCGCCGCGCCTATTTAGGGGTCGCGCGCCGGTTTGGACAGAGGATTCACCCCGCCTCGTTCTCCAGTTGCGAAGGCGTCAAAAAGAGGACCAGCGACGCCGTGTTGCGCTCGATGTCCGCCCAACGGCGAACGGAGAAATCGAGCGCCGCGACGGCGCAGGTGGGAAATTTGGCCGCCATCCGGCGCAGATCGGCATGGGCGCCGGAACCCGCCAGCGACGCCGCCAGTTCGCCCAGTCCGGGGTTATGCCCGACGAAGGCGACGCGTGCGCGGGAATCCGGCAGCGCGCGGGCGCAGGCGAACAGCGCCGGCGCCGCCGCGTCGTAAAGCCGGGCTTCCTCCAACAGCTCGACGCCCCCCGCCCATTCGGCGGCGAAAATCCCGGCTGTCTGCCTCGCGCGCGCGGCGCCCGAGTGGATCAGGACCTCAGGCAGCACGCCGCGAGCGGCGAGCGCGCGAGCCATCCGCCGCGCGTCGGCTCTGCCGCGATCGGTCAGCGCGCGGAGGTAGTCGTCCTGGCCGGTGGCCGGTTGGGCCTTGGCGTGACGAACGAGAAGCAGTCTGCGCATGTTCGAAGATTGCTTGAGCCATCGCGATTGCGCAAGCGCGCCGGCGCCGAAACCCGCCAACCGCCATTCATCAGCGCTCCCTCCGGGTCAGGAACGCCAGCTTCTCGAACAGATGCACGTCCTGCTCGTTCTTGAGCAGCGCTCCATGCAGCGGAGGGATCAGTTTCTTGGCGTCCCGCTCGCGCAGCGCCTCGACAGGGATATCTTCGTTGAGCAGAAGCTTCAGCCAGTCGAGCAACTCCGAGGTCGTCGGCTTTTTCTTCAGCCCAGGCGTCTCCCTCAGGGTGAAGAAGGAACGCATGGCCTCCTCGACCAGCCTTGGCTTGACCGAGGGAAAATGCGACTCGACGATCGCGCGCATCGTCTCTGCGTCGGGAAAGCGGATGTAGTGGAAAAAGCAACGGCGGAGGAACGCGTCGGGCAGCTCCTTCTCGTTGTTGGAAGTTATGATGACGATCGGCCGCACCCGCGCCCGCACCGTCTCTCCGGTCTCGTAGACGTGAAACTCCATCTGATCGAGTTCGAGCAGAAGATCGTTGGGGAATTCGATATCCGCCTTGTCGATTTCGTCGATCAGCAGCACCGGCCGTTCAAGGGAGGCAAAGGCCTCCCATAGTTTGCCGCGGCGGATGTAATTGGCGATGTCGGACACGCGTGGATCGCCGAGCTGCGAATCGCGCAGCCGCGAGACGGCGTCATATTCGTAAAGCCCCTGCTGCGCGCGGGTCGTCGACTTGATGTGCCAGGCGATGAACGGCGCGCCGAGCGCGCCCGCGATCTCCTGCGCCAGCAGCGTCTTGCCGGTGCCGGGCTCCCCTTTGACGAGCAGCGGACGCTCGAGCGCGATCGCCGCGTTGACGGCGGTCTTCAGTTCGTCGCCTGCGACATAGGTCGCCGTGCCTTCAAAGCGCATCGACGGCCAACCTCTCGAGCGAACGGGATATTGCGCGGCGGTTCAATCCATCGCTCCCTTGACGGTCTCGATCAGCTGCTTGAGCGTGAATGGCTTGGGCAGGAACACGAACTCCTGTCCCTCCGGAAGATTGCGCGCGAAGGCGTTGTCCGCATAGCCGGAGACAAAAACGACCTTGGCGGCGAATCCCCGCCGTCGCAGCTCGGTCAGCATCGTCGGTCCATCCATTTCCGGCATGATGACGTCCGAAACAATGAGATCGATCTTCCCGTCCGCCTTCTCGACGACGCGCAGCGCCTCCACCCCGGTCTCGGCCTCCAGAACAGTGTATCCGCGCGACGTGAGCGCCCGGGAGGCGAAGGCGCGCACGGCTTCCTCATCTTCGACCAGCAAGACCGCTCCCCTGCCGGTGAGATCCGCGGCCGATTTGGCGCTCTCTTTTTTGACCGGCTCCTCGGCTTCGGCCTCGCCCTCGACAAGACGAGGAAGGAGAATGCGAAAGGTGGCGCCTGCGCCCGGCTCGCTGTCGCAGAAAACATAGCCGCCGGTCTGCTTGACAATGCCATAGACCATCGACAGGCCGAGGCCGGTGCCTTTCCCGACTTCCTTGGTGGTGAAGAAGGGTTCGAAAATCTTGGCGAGGACTTCAGCGGGAATTCCGTGGCCGGTGTCCTGGACCTCGACCAGCACATAGTCCGCGGAAGCGACCGCCATGTCCTTGAGACCGGCGCATTCGGAGGCGGGAAAGTTGCGCGTGCGCAAGGTGATTTTGCCGCCGTCGGTCATGGCGTCGCGCGCGTTGACGACGAGATTGACGATCACCTGCTCGAATTGGTTGAGGTCGGCCTTCACCAGCCAAAGGTCGCGGCTATGGACGACATCGAGCTGGATCGTCTCTCCGACGAGCCGGCGCAGCAGCATCTGCAGCTCCGACAGGACGTCGTTGAGCCTCAGCATTTGCGGACGAAGCGTTTGGCGGCGCGAAAAGGCGAGAAGTTGCCGCACCAGACCCGCCGCCCGGTTCGCGTTCTGCTTGATCTGCATGATGTCCTGAAAGGACGGATCGGTCGGCCGGTGATTGGCGAGCAGGAGATCGGAATAGCCGATAATCGCGGTCAGGACGTTGTTGAAGTCATGCGCGACGCCGCCGGCGAGTTGGCCGATCGCCTGCATCTTCTGGCCTTGGGCGAGGTTCTCCTGGAGAGTGCGCTGTTCGGTGGTGTCGAGCGCGAAGACGGTCGCGCTTGCGCCTTCGTCGCCCTGCGGGTCGGCGGCGGAGACGAAGAGGCGGGCCGAACGGGCCGCGCCCGCGCCCTCGAGAGTCACGTCGAGCGGAGCGATCTCCCCTTTGCCCTCCGCGGCCTCCTCGATCGCAGCTCGCAACGCGGCGTGGTCGCGTTCTGCGACCAGGCCAAAGATCGTCGAGCGTTCCGCGCCGGCGCGAGATTTGAACGCCTCCGGAGCGAGCCGGGCGAAGGCGGCGTTGGGACGCAGCAGCGCGCCGGAGGAGTTGAGGGCGGCGATCGCGACCGGAGTTGAATTGAATATCCGGGCGAAGCGGACTTCCGCCGCCCGCAGATCCTCGCCTTTGATCTCAGTCGCGGCGCGATTAATGACCACGGAGCGCGAGGGACCCGGCGCGCCGTCGCCGGAAAAGGCGACCCTATGGATGATGCGCACGGGCAGCAGCCTGCCCTGGCGCGACTTCAGGTCGACGTCGAATGTTTGCGTCGTCACCCCGCCCGGCTGCCCCGCCATCATGGTCAACATGGCGCCGCCGTCCCCGGCGACGATGTCGTCGATCTTGAGCCGGCCGACTCCGAACTGGGCCAGATCATAATCGAGCCAACCCGCCAGGGTCGCATTCATGTGGGCGATCGCGCCGTCCGGTTCGGCCGAGAAGAAACCGGCCGGCGCGTGGTCGAGATAGTCAATCGCGTGCTGAAGGTCCTGGAAGAAGGTCTCGTGCCGGTCGTGTTCGCGCGTCTCGTCCGAAATCGTCCACAATGTCATGCCGCTCCTGGCGACGCCTTCGAGCGGGCGAACGCGAATGCGGTACCAGGCTACCGCCCCCTCCCCGCTGGGCGGAGGGGCGAGTCGCAGCTCCTCGCTTGCGCGTGAGCCTGATTTCGCGGCCTGAGAGAGCCGATAGACGGATTCCGACACGTCCGGGGAACCGGTGAAGAGGCGCTCGATCGGACGGAGCTCGCTTGTCGTGCGCGCGCCGGAGAGCGCCCGGTACGACTCGTTGGCGTAACGAATGCGCGACTCGGAGTCGGTGACCAACAGACCGTCCGGGCTGGAGTCGGCGATCGCCTTGGTGGTGTCGAAGCGCGCCGCCCGCGCCGGGAATTGCAACAGACCGAAGGCGATAAGCAGCAGTCCGAAGGCGCCGAAAAACGCCAGCACGACGAGCATCCAGAAAATGATCAACGAACTGACCGGCTTCGGGGCCAGCCAAAGCGTGGGAATCGCGCCGACCAGGCAAAGGGCAAGAAAGGCCAGGACGACCGGATTCGCAGTTCGTTCGATTCGGTCCACTGGGGGAGGCGGCGGCGTCGATTTCATAAGAAGATCAAACCCCAAGCTCATCGCCTTCGCGAGCGGGCGCAGTCGATTCCCGCGCGTCAAGTGCTAGCACGCCACCGGACCGATGTCTTGGCGAGGAAGGGTCCGATCGGGGCGCAAATGCGGCTAAAGCCCCAGTTTTCAACGGGATCGCATTTTGTTATGTGTGCCCCATCGGCTCGCCTTGAGCCGCATTGGGCGCAGCGCCGCACATGCGAGGTTGGGAGGCTTCGCAATGGCCCATTTTCACCGGATGCGTTCTGGGCGGATGACGACGGTCAGGTGGACTGTCGATCGAGGGCCGGGGCGGTAAATCTGGTTTGCGCGGTCGGCGGCGCAATCGTTGGACGTGGCATGCAGTGGCTAAATGAGCTTCCGTTCGGCGACAGCCGCGTCGTTCAGATTGGATTCCTGGCGGCTTGCGGAATCGCCGCGCTGGTGGTCCTGGCGATCATCTACCGGCTGGTTTTCGCGCATCGGCTGCGTGTCCCGGGGGGTCGCACGCGCCAGCCAAGGCTGGGCCTCGTTGACGCATTCAGTCTTGACGGACAGCGCCAGCTCGTACTGGTCCGACGCGACAACGTCGAGCACCTCGTCATGATCGGCGGCCCGAACGACGTCCTGGTCGAGTCCCAGATCAACCGCGCGCTCGCGCCAGCGCGCGAGAACAGTCCGGCGTCGCAGCCTCAAGCGGCGGTTGGGCTGGCGCGGCGAGTTCGAACCTGTCGCGGTCCCGCCAACAGCTCCGGCGGCGTCGGCGGCGCAAAAGGTCGTATCGACGGCCGCCTCGGTCGCTCCGGCGCTAGCGAATAAACTCACGCCGCCGTCGTCTGGCAGTTCGGCCGGCGACGTTCGTTCGCACCGACCGCCGGCCGCCGCGTCTTCTTCGGGGGCGCGGACGCTGTCGGCAGCGGCTCAAACTCCCCCTGCGGCTCAAACTCCGCCTGCGGCCCAAACTCCGCCTGCGATGGCTCCTCATGCGCCGCGCCCGGCTCAGGCGCCGCACGCGGCCGAGCCCGCCGCACCGGCCATATCCGCGCCGATCGCCCCGAAGGTCCCCGAGCCCGCCCGGCCGAGTCCTGCGAGCCCGCCTGAAACCCGTTCGATTCCCTCGCGGCCATCGATGCCGCCGCCAATCCCGCCCGCCGGCGCGCCGGCGGGCCGTGGGAACGTGGCGCGCGCGGCGGACACGGCCGGCCGGCGGGGCGCCCATCCTGTCGCGCCGACCAATTCGGGCGCTCCCGTGGCGGCGCCCTCCGACGCAGCCGACATCGCTCCCCACCCGGCCAAGGGTGAGTCTCCGGCCTCGCCTTCGCCGCCGAAGACGCGCCCCACAGCCAGCGCGCCGGCGGCCTCGGGCGCGGCGTCCGACCAGGCGCCGGCGATCCCAAGACAAGAGGCGATCCCAGGACAAGAAATGCCGCCGCCTCTATCCCCGTCCGCCGACGGGCGGCCGCGAAAGTTCGAAATTTTCGCGCCGACGAGAAATCCCGGTCCGACAGCGAACGAGAAGGCGCCGCCGAAGGCCGAGGATCCATTCGCCGGCCTCGACTCCCTCGAGGCTGAAATGGCCCGCCTGCTTGGGCGCGACAAGCCCGATTGACGGCGCTTGCAGATTCGTGCGCGTTCGTCGAGACGCTTGCGGCCCCGACGACGCGGCGAGCGCCGGTTTGCTCGGTCCGGCCGCAAGGTAAGACCGGCGGCGGACCTTAGGGAAGGTTTATTCGTCGCGGTAAATCTTCTCGCGCCGCTCGTGGCGCTCCTGCGCCTCGACCGAAAGCGTAGCGATGGGACGGGCGTCGAGCCGGCGCAGCGAGATCGGATCTCCAGTCTCGACGCAGTACCCGTATGACCCGTCATCGATCCGCGCCAGCGCGGCTTCGATCTTCGCGATCAGCTTGCGTTGGCGGTCGCGAGCGCGCAATTCGATCGCCCGGTCGGTCTCCGATGACGCCCGGTCGGCGATGTCGGGATGATTCTCGCTTTCCGACTGCAGGGCGGCGAGCGTGTCGCGGCTTTCGGCGAGAATCGCATCGCGCCACCCGATCAATTTGCGGCGAAAATACTCGCGCTGGCGGTCGTTCATGAACGGTTCGCCGTCCGACGGTTTGTAGCTCTCAACCGCGACATCGTTCATGTGTGATCCCTGTCCCTCATGGAATTTGGCGCCTTATAGCGATCCCTCGATAAAGGAACAATGACTATCGTCCGGCTCGCGTCGCGGCTGGCGACGTATTCACCGACTTCGGCGCCTGCTTTCGCCATTTGCCGTAAACCGCTTGCCATCGGGTAAAGCGCGGATCAATTTGCAGCGTCGGGCGGGAGCGGAGACCGCCCGGGTAGCGTCGTCTCCAAGGGGAGGGTTCTCCAGTGTACAAGCGCATTATCCTCGCTGTCGATCTCGCGGAGCCGGCCTCCGAGCCCAAAGGGCTCCGGCAGGCGCTGGAATTGGCGAAGGCTGGCGGCGGCGAACTGAGACTGGTCAATGTTCAACCCGTCATCCCCGCGACATTCATGGAATACGTGCCCGCGGATTTTGACGCCGAGCAGGAAAAGCGGGCGAAGGAGACGCTCGACGCCATTCTCGCCGAAATCGATCTGCCTGCCGAGAGGAAGAGCGTCGCGGCGCGGGCAGGCGGGATCTATCATGAGCTGCTGCAGGAGGCGACGGACTGGGGCGCCGACCTCATCGTCGTCGGCTCGCACCGACCGGTGATGTCCGACTACCTGCTCGGCTCGAACGCCAAGACGATCGTCCGCCACGCGCAATGTTCGGTGCTGGTGGTCAGAGAGTGAACGGCCGCGCCGAATGGTCAGGCCGCCAGCGCGCGCATGGCGGCCTCGACGCCGTCGGGCGTCAGCGCGAACATGCGATGCTGGAAGATGGCGGCGATCAGCATCGTCGACTGCGAATGGCCCCAGTGACTCGGCGGCGTCGGGTTGATCCAGACCGTGCGCGGCCAGGTTAGAACGGCGCGCTCGAGCCAGACCCTTCCCGGTTCGGGATTGAGGTGCTCGACCGAGCCGCCGGGGGAAATGATTTCATAGGGACTCATCGCGGCGTCGCCGACAAACACCACACGATAGTCGCGCCCATAGGAGTTGAGCAGATCGCGGGTCGGCGCCCGCTCCTCGTGTCGGCGCCGATTGTTCTTCCACACGCTCTCGTAAAGACAGTTGTGGAAGTAGAAATGCTCGAGCCGCTTGAACTGGCTCCTGGCGGCCGAAAACAAATGCTCGGCCGCCTCCACGTGCCAGTCCATCGACCCGCCGACGTCGAGAAACAGCAAAACCTTGACGGCGTTGCGCCGCTCGGGGCGGAACTGCACGTCGATGAAGCCCCTGTCGGCGGTCGAGCGGATCGTGCCGTCGAGATCGAGCTCGTCGGCCGCCCCCTCTCGCGCGAATCGGCGCAGACGGCGCAGCGCCAGCTTGATGTTGCGGGGCCCGAGTTCGGCGTCGCCGTCCATATCCTTGAAGTCGCGCCGATCCCAGACCTTGATCGCGCTGCCGCGGCGGCTCATGTCCTGGCCGATCCGCACCGCTTCAGGATGATCGCCGTAGGCGCCGAACGGCGACGTCCCCGCAGCGCCGATCCATTTCGAGCCGCCCTGATGAGGGCCCTTCTGTTCGGCGAGGCGCTGGCGCAGCGTCTCCATCAGCTTGTCGAAGCCGAGCTTCTCGATCTCGGCGCGCTCCTCGGGACTGAGATAGCGCTCGGCCAGACGGCGCAGCCACTCCTCCGGCAGTTCCTTGGCTTCGACCGCCATGGCGAGCGACAGGACGCCCTTGAAGGTCTCGGAGAAGACGACGTCGAACCTGTCGAGATTGCGCTCGTCCTTGACCAGCAGCGCGCGAGCGAGGCGGTAGAACTCGTCGACTGAGCTCTCCGCCAGATCGCCTTCCAGCGCCCGCATCAGGTCGAGATATTCGCGCGGCGTCACCGGCACGCGCGCCCGCCGCAGATTGGCGAAGAAGGTCAGAAACATGCGATCCATCCTAGCGCGCGCCCTCGCGGACGTGCAATGCTGGGGGCCGGACGCAGCCTGAGGGGACCATGGCCGCCGTCGTCGATCGTCAGTCGTTTCTGTTGCCGCGATCGGTCGCGCCCGACGTCGAGATTTTCGCCGTCGGCGACATTCACGGCCGCACCGATCTCTTTCACGCGCTGCTCGACGAAGCGGCCAAGGAGCCGCGCCGGCGCGAGAAGCGCGCGATCGTCTTTCTCGGCGACCTCGTCGACCGCGGCCCCGAAAGTCTGGGCGTGATCGATCTGGCGATCGGCGCCGGCGAGCGGATCGAGGCGAGCGAGACGATCGCGCTCCTCGGCAATCACGAGGCGATGATGCGGCTGGCGCTCGATCCAAAGGCGCCGTGGGAGGTCGCGATCGACGCGTTCGAGGCGTGGCTGCGCAACGGCGGGGTCGCGACCGTGCGGGAATTCGCGGCCTTCGAGCTTCCCCCCAGCGACCCCGAGGAACTGCTCACCGTCCTCAGGTTGGCGTTGCCGGAGCGCGTGCGCGACTGGCTCGCCTCCTCGCGTTCGCACTGGCGCTCCGGAGACGTCCTGTTCGTCCATGCCGGCGTCAATCCGCATGTCGACCTCGAGGCCTTTCTGGCGACCCCGTGGGATACGCCGCTCTCGACGCTGGACGAGGACCGGCACTGGGCCTGGGTGCGCTGGCCGTTCCTCGAGCATTCGCCCGGCCGAGAGGGCTTTTCCGGCCTGTTCGTCGTCCACGGCCACACCCCCAACGACGGCAAGGTCAACGCCTCGCACGAGGATCAGATCGCCCGCTTCCGCCTCAACCTCGACGCCGGCTCTGGCGTGACCGGCCGGGCCAAGTTGGCGGTCTTTCGCGGCAACGAAGCCAGGGTCGTCACCGCCGTCGGACCGACCAACCGGATGCTGCGCGGGAATTGAGCGGGCGCAAGCGACGTCTCGCGCCGTCGACCGTTGGCGCCAATCAGCAACGGAAGAGTTTATTCAACAGCGGCGATGAACGAGCAGCAACATGCGTTAATGCGACCGGTGCTGGTTTTCGTTAACCATAACACGTCTTAATGAGATAAGAGATGTTCTTGTTTTAATTCTCTTAATTCGGCGATTGTAACCATTCTATTCAGAGCCTGCGCCAGTATTGCAATGCAGATTTCGTACTGACGTCATGACCTAACGTTACATGCGAGCCATGAAGGCTTCAGGAGTTCGATTAGAACCTCGAGTTCCTAAGCCGAAATGACGAAATTCGGAGCGGTCACAATGTCGGGTCTTCGCGCCCTCTGTCGAAAACGATTTGGCGCAGTTGCGAATTATAATCCGTTCGGCCGAATTTGTGCATATTTCAAACAATCGGACGGCTCGGTTTCGGTCGCGCTTGCGCTCCTCAGTCCGGTCCTGATCGGAACAGTCGGTCTCGCGATCGAGGCGTCCTATTGGCAAATGCATCAGCGCGCCATGCAGAACGCCTCGGATTCCGCCGCCATCGCGGCGGCGATGGAGGGCGGCTCCAACTACGCCGCGGTCGGGAACGCCGTTGCGGCCCAATACGGTTTCGTCAATGGAAGCGGGAACATCGTCGTCGCGGTAAGCCGAACGTCGTCGGCCCCCGGATGTACGTCGAACTGCTACACCGTGGCGATTACCGACCAGGTGCCGTTATTTCTCTCGCCCATCGTTGGCTACAAGGGCACGTCGACAGTCAAGACCCGGCCGATGACCAGCGTCGACACGAGTTCGGTCGCGACCAAGTCCGGCGGAGCGAGCTACTGCATTCTGGCTCTGGCGAGCAGCGGCGCCCAAGGCGTCACCAGCAACGGCGCGCCGAACGCGAACCTGCAGGGTTGCAACGTGATGTCCGACACCACCGCCACCTGCAACGGCCACAATCTGAACGCGACCATCGGAGCGGCCCATGGCGCCAACAACGGCTGCGGCAACACCCAGATGTCGGGCGTGCCGGTGGTGGCCGATCCGTATGCGTCGCTGGCCTCCAACATTCCGGCCGATACTTGCGGCGGATCGTACCCACAAGAGCCGGCAAAGAAGAAAGACCCGGCGCTTCCTTCGTCAAATCAGTGGTCCGGCGCCAATTCGACTGTCAGCGGCGTCAAGGTGGTCTGCGGCGACCAGCAGTTGACCGGCGACACGACGCTCGACAATACGGTGCTGGTGATCGAAAACGGCCAGCTCGACACCAACGGCTTTACGCTGTCGGGCTCCGACCTGACGGTTGTTTTCAGCGGAACCAACAGCGCAAGCTATCAGCATGTCCCGACCGGCGGTGGAACTTTGGACATCGCCGCGCCGACGTCGGGAGCCTGGAGCGGCGTCGCGCTCTACCAGGACCCCAGTCTGACCACCAACGTCAATGTTTCCGCCGCCGGCAACAGCCCGACCTGGGATCTCTCCGGCCTGGTCTATCTGCCGCATTCGACCGTCACCTTGAGCGGCGCGGTCAACAAGTCGAGCCAGGGCCAGAGATGCTTCGCGATGGTCGTGGACAACATCACGATCAACGGCACCGGCTCGATCTTCGCCAACGATGACCAATGCCAGTCCTCGGGGCTCGACATGCCGCAGGGCAGCGGCCGCGGCATGCTGGTCAATTGATCGCGATGAACACTCAATTCATGCGCGCCTTCCTGCGTCGGGACACGCGCGGCACGGCCGCGATCGAATTCGCGGCCGCGGCGATGCTCCTCGTCGCCTGCCTCGCCAACGCCGTCGATTTCAGCGTCTACGAGTACCGGGGGATGCAGGTCGCGGACGCGGCCCAGATCGGCGCGCAGACGGCCTGGCAGACCTGCTACTCGCCCTCCATGCTTCCGGCCACGCATAATTGTACGGGTCTCAGACGCCGCGGTGACGACCGCCATTCAGAGCACGGCTTTGGGCTCGCGCGTCACCCTGGCGCAGGGCTATCCGGCGGAAGGCTATTACTGCGTCAACACGAGCGGCGTCCTGCAGTCGGTCGGCAGTCTCGTCCAGCAAGCCTGCCGATTGCTCGGCCGCGGGCAACGCGGCCACATCGCCCGGCGACTACGTCCAGATCGGCGTGACGCTTCCCTACGAGCCCATGTTCCCCGGCCTCACCGTGGTCGGGCGGTGGGGGGTGTCTTCGCTCAGCGCGGTCAGCTGGATGCGGCTGCAATAGCGGGTGATCGGTCGACCCATGCGCAAATTCGTCTCAAGCGCCAAAGGCGCCGCAGCTGTCGAGTTCGCCTTTATCATGCCGGTGTTTCTGGCCCTCGTCATCGGCTGCGTAAGCGGGAGCATATTGCTGTATTCGAACGTCAGCCTGCAGAATGCGGTCCAAAAAGGCGCGCGCTGCTATTCGGTGAACGCCGGCCAGTGCGGCAGCCCCTCGGCGGCGCAGGTCTATGCGCAAAGTCAATACCACGGAATCAACAGCCCGACCTTCACCGCCTCGACGCCCGCGTGCGGGCATCAGGTCGCGGCCACTGTCACGATTCGGCTCGAGGCGGTCCTGACAAACGTCAGTCTGCCGCTCAAAGCGACGGCGTGCTTTCCGTAAGGAAAGGAAGCCCGCCGCAACCGCGGTTGACACGCCCTCTCGGCGTCTCCCAATAGGGAAGCGGCGGGCATGCGCAATCCCGAGGCTGGCGGCCTCTCCGTCGGCAGTCTGGAGGCAGGAAGGCGATGACGGAACTCAGAGTTGCGGGGCTGCTGGCGGCTTCGGCTGCAGCCTGTCTGATGGCCGCAGCGCCCGCGCGCGCCCAGCAGGCGACGCCTGACGCCGGCGCCGCCAAGCCCGCCGACGACAGCGGCGGCGCAAGCGACTCAGACCTCGCCAAGAAGCTGCAGAACCCGATCGGCGACCTCTACAGCTTCCCATTCCAGGGCAACACCAATTTCGGCGTCGGCCCGCACGGCGGCACGCAGGAAATCCTCAACATCCAGCCGGTGATCCCGCTCCATATCTCGCCGGACTGGAACGTCATCACCCGCACCATCCTGCCGGTGGTCTGGAACCCGGACCTGTCGCCGCTGCCGAGCGTGCCGGTCGGCTGCCGGTCCGACGACCTTCTCCGCTTTCCTGTCGCCGGCGAGGCCGACCAACGGCTGGCTGTGGGGTCTGGGGCCGGTGGTGCAGATCCCGACCATCAGCGACGCCAGCCTCGGCTCTAACGTCTGGGGCGGCGGCCCGACCGGCGTTCTCGTCTATATGAAGGGACCCTGGGTCGCGGGCGTGCTCGCCAACAACGTCTGGTCGTTCGGCGGGACCAGAGGCCCGGGCGGGAACGCTTACAACAACTTCCTGACCCAGCCCTTCGTCAACTACAATTTCGGCGGCGGCTGGTACGTGACTTCGTCGCCGATCGTCACCGCCAACTGGGAGACGCCCGGAACCAAATGGACCGTTCCGGTCGGCGCCGGGGCGGGCAGGGTGTTCAAGGTCGGCAAGCTGCCGGTCAACCTGATGGTCGGCGCCTATTATAATCTGGTGAAGCCGCAATATGGCGCCGACTGGCAGTTGCGCACGCAGGTGACTCTAATCTTCTAAGGCAACCGCTGTTGACACGCCGCTTAAACGCCTCGCTATAGAAGACCGGCGGCGATCGGGGCGGGGCGGGCATGCGGACGTGGATCAGGGACCCTCTGGCGATATTCGCCGATGGCGCGGAGAGGGGCGTCATCGTCGAGGGGACGCGGATCGCGGGCCTGGTCGGGCGGGGCGAGACGCCCGAGCGCGTCGACGCGGTTTTCGACGCCTCGTCCCATGTGGTGCTGCCGGGGCTCGTCAACGCCCACCATCATTTCTACCAGACGCTGACCCGCGCCCACCCCGACGCGATCAACAAGCCGCTCTTTCCCTGGCTGATGGCGCTCTATACGGTCTGGGCGCGGCTGAAGCCGAACCACCTGAGGCTCGCCGCCCGGCTGGCGCTGACCGAGCTTTTGATGTCGGGCTGCACGACCGCGGCCGACCATCATTATCTCTATCCAAAGGGGCTCGAGGACGCGGTCGACATCGAGGTTGAGGAGGCGAGACGCCTCGGCATCCGCATGACGGTCAGCCGCGGATCGATGAATCTCTCGGTCAAGGACGGCGGCCTGCCGCCCGACAGCGTGGTTCAGGACGAGGAGACGATTCTCGCCGACAGCGAGCGGGTGCTCAAGCTGTTCCACGATCGAAGCGCCGGCGCGCAAATCCGGGTCGCGCTCGCGCCCTGTTCGCCGTTTTCGATCTCCAGGGATCTAATGAGCGAGAGCGCGCGCCTGGCGGAAGCCTACGATTGCCAGCTGCACACCCATCTGTGCGAGACCGACGACGAGGAGCAATTCTGCCTTCGGACCTATGGCCTCAGGCCGGTCGACCTTCTGGAGGTGACGGGCTGGATGTCAAGCCGCGTCTGGCTCGCGCACGGCATTCATTTCAACGCCGAGGAAATCGCCCGCCTGGGGCGCGCGGGCGTCGGGGTCTGCCATTGCGCGGCCTCGAACATGGTGCTCGCCTCCGGCATCTGCCGAACCTGCGAACTGGAGGCGGCGGGCGCGCCGCTCGGCCTCGGCGTCGACGGCTCGGCCTCCAACGATTCCTCGAACATGATGGAGGCGTTGCGCCACGCGCTGATGATCGGACGCCTGCGCTACGGCGCCGACAAGGTCACGCATCTCGACGTCCTGCGCTGGGCGACGGAAGGCTCGGCGCGCTGCCTCGGCCGACCCGACATCGGGCGGATCGCGGCGGGCCTGGAGGCCGATCTGGCGCTTTTTGCGCTCGACGAGCCGCGCTTTTCGGGCGCGCATGATCCGCTCGCGGCGCTGGTGCTGTGCGGGGCGCACCGGGCCGACCGGGTGATGGTCGCAGGCGATTGGCGGGTCGTCGACGGAAAGCCGGTCGGGCTCGACCTCGAGGCGCTGATCGCCGAGCATAAGCGCGCGGCGCGGGACTTCGCGTGAGACGGCTGCGGCGCAACGCCTCGCCGGGCGCGGCAAGGCCTGAAGGGATCGGAGAAGGCGCTCGACCATGACAGCCTTGGTGGTCCTGTTCATCGCCTCGATCTGGGCGGGGGCGCAAAACGCGCTCGCCGGCGGCGGCTCCTTCATCACCCTTCCCTCGCTGATGTTGACCGGCATGGATGCGCGCGCCGCCAACATCACCTCGACGGTGGCGCTGTTTCCGGCGCAGGTCGTCACCGGCTTCACCGGCCGTTCGGACTCCAGGAGCCCGCCCGGCCTGTCGATGCGGGCGCTGTTCGCCATCAGCCTCATCGGCGGCGCGCTCGGCGCCCTGATTCTCTTGTGGACGCCGCCGACGATCTTCGCCCGCCTCGTCCCCTGGCTGGTGCTGTTTGCGACCGTTCTCTTCGCCTGGGGCAGCTTCTTTCGCAAGGCCCCGGCGCCGGGCGAGGCGCATCTGCCGCCCTGGGGCGCGGCGAGCGTGCAATTCTTCATTTCCGTCTACGGCGGCTATTTCGGCGGCGGGATCGGCCTTTTGATGATGGCCTCGCTGACCATGGCGGGGCTTGCCGTGCGCAACGCGGGCGCGGCCAAGAACATCCTCGCCGGCGTGATGAACGCCTCCGCGGTCGCGATCTTCGCCTTCTCCCACGACGTGCACTGGCTTCAGGCCGTCGTCACCGCGATCGGCGCCTCGTTCGGCGGCTGGGCCGGAGCGGTGATGCTCAAAACCGTCAACGAGAAGCTGCTGCGGCTCGCCGTCGTCGCGATTGGGATCGCGCTGACGATCGGGCTGTTCATGAGGGCGCCGTGAAGGGGCGCGTGCTCGCGTGGAAGAGAGCGAGGGTCCGCAATCAGGGCGCTGAGCGCGGCAAGCTATAGTAACGAGCTGCCGCGGCGCGAAAGCCTGTCGACGTCGCAAGCGGGGCGGAAAGGATGCCCGAGGTGAAGACGATCATCGAACCCTTCCGGATCAAATCCGTCGAGCCTTTGCGCCGGACCACCCGCGACGAGCGCAAAGCCTATCTGGCCGCGGCGCATTTCAATCTGTTCGCGCTCGATTCCGAGACCGTTCTGATCGATCTCTTGACCGATTCCGGCACGTCGGCGATGAGCGCGCGTCAGTGGGCGGCGATCATGGTCGGCGACGAAAGCTACGCCGGATCGCCCTCGTTCCGGCGCTTCGAGGCGGCGGTCAGGAACCTGATGCCGTTTCGCCACATCATTCCGACCCATCAGGGCCGCGCCGCCGAGGCGATTCTGTTCCACCTCATCGGCGGGCGGGGCCGCAAGATCCCCTCGAACACCCATTTCGACACCACGCGCGGCAATATCGAGGCGACCGGCGCCGAGGCGATCGACCTTCCGGCGCCGGAGTCGCGCGAGACGGCGACGCCGCATCCGTTCAAGGGCAATATCGATTGCGCGCGCCTGGAGGCGTTCCTGAACGAGCATGGGCCTTCGGTTCCCTGCGTCATGATCACCGTCACCAACAACGCCGGCGGCGGCCAGCCGGCGAGCCTCGAGAACATCCGCGCCGCGGCGGCGCTGGCGCACAGGTTCGACAAGCCGTTCATCATCGACGGATGCCGCTTCGCCGAGAACGCCTGGTTCATCAAGAGCCGCGAGCCGGGGCAGGGCGGGCGGCGGGTGGTCGACATCGTGCGCGACATGTTCGCCGTCGCCGACGGCATGACGATGAGCGCGAAAAAGGACGCTTTCGCCAATATCGGCGGCTGGCTGGCGCTCAACGACGATAAGCTCGCCGAGCGCGCGCGCACCCGCCTCATTCTTACGGAGGGCTTTCCAACCTATGGCGGACTTGCCGGGCGCGATCTGGAGGCGATCGCGCAGGGCTTGAGCGAAATCGTCGACGAGGATTATCTCGCCTATCGCGCCCGCACCAACGCCTATATCGGCGAGAGGCTGATCGGCCTCGGCGTGCCGATCGTGCAGCCGACCGGAGGACACGCCGTGTTCGTCGACGCCCGCGCCTGGCTCAAGCATATTCCGCCGCTCGAATATCCAGGACAGGCGCTCG
The DNA here is from genome assembly GCA_963784805.1 of uncultured Alphaproteobacteria bacterium. GTDB lineage: Bacteria > Pseudomonadota > Alphaproteobacteria > Rhizobiales > Beijerinckiaceae > Roseiarcus. The sequence goes on along the minus strand of CAWASR010000019.1, from coordinate 229,749 downwards.
CCTGCGCGCTCTACGAAGTCGGAGGCGTTCGCGCAAGCGAGATCGGCACGGTGATGTTCGGGCGCCAGACGGACGGCGCCGAGCGGCCGGCCGCCATGGACCTTGTGCGACTGGCGATGCCGCGCCGCGTCTATACCCAGTCGCACGCCGACTATATCGTCGAGACGTTCGCCGAAATCGCCGCCGCCAAGGAGCGGCTTGCGGGCTACCGCATCGTCTGGGAGCCGCCGGCCCTGCGCCATTTCACCGCCCGGTTCGAGCCTGTGCGCCGCCTTGGTCCCTGAGACCGCGGCCATGATGTTTGTTCTGTGCGATCAAGCGCAGCGCGAGAGCGCGCCTTGAGCGCGCAAACGGTTCAACAGGAGCAAACCATGAGCCGCCGCATCATCGATATTTCAACGCCGCTCCAGAACGACCTGGAGGTCGATCCTCCGATGATGCGCCCCAAGATCAGCTACGTCGACCACAAGCAGAGCCTGCCGCAAATCTTGCCGTTCTTCCCAGGGCTCACGGCCGAGGATTTGCCGGACGGGCAGGGCTGGGCGATCGAAACCGTGGAGCTGACGACCCACAACGGCACCCATCTCGATGCGCCATGGCACTATCATTCGACGATGAACGAGGGCGAGCGCGCCTGGACGATTGATCAGGTTCCGCTCGAATGGTGCTTCCAGCCCGGCGTCAAGCTCGATTTCCGCCATCTCGCCGACGGCGCTGTCGCGACCGCCGCCGACGTCGAGGCGGAACTGAAGCGGATCGGCCATGCGTTGAGGCCGCTGGACATCGTCATCGTCAACACCAGCGCCGGCGCGAATTACGGGCGCCCAGACTATCTCGCTTCCGGTTGCGGCATGGGAGCGGAGGCGACGCTTTATCTGCTCGAGCGCGGCGTACGCCTGACCGGAACCGACGCCTGGAGCTGGGACGCGCCATTCGTCCATACCGCCGCGCGCTACGCTCAGACGCATGACGCGTCGATCGTCTGGGAGGGTCATAAGGCGGGACGTCACATCGGCTATTGCCATCTCGAAAAGCTCGGCAATCTCCATACGCTGCCTTCGACCGGCTTCACGGTCGCCTGTTTTCCGGTGAAGATCGAGCGCGCCTCGGCCGGCTGGACCCGGGCGGTCGCGATCGTCGAAGCGTGATCGGCGGTCGGGGCCGGACACGAATCCGACCACGCCGCGCTGCGCGTTCCGTCAATCGCCGGGTCGCGAATCGCGTTAGCGACGGACGGCTAATCGTGTTAGACATGGCCTCGGCGGCTGAGCGGAGAGCCGAGTGTTGGAGTTGGCAATGGCGCACGGTTTGACTGCCCGGGTCGTTGGAATTGCCGGCGGCGATCCGCTGTTCGCGCGCATTCGCCACGAAGCGGAAGAGGCGGTGCGGCGCGAGCCGGAGCTGGCGACGTTCCTGATGACGACGATCCTCAACCACGAGACGCTGGAGAGCTCGGTCGCCTACCGGGTGGCGGCGCGGCTCGACAATGCGGACGTCTCCGCGGCGCTGATTCGCCAGACTTTCGGCGAGGCGATCGCGCGCGACTCCTCGATCGGCGAAGCGTTCCGCGACGACATCATCGCCGTCGCCGATCGCGATCCGGCCTGCCTGAGGATGATGGAGCCTTTGCTCTATTTCAAAGGCTTCCAGGCCTTGCAGGCCTATCGGCTGTCGCATTGGCTGTTGAAGGCAGGCCGGCGCGATTTCGCGCTCAGCCTGCAAAGCCTCGCCTCGGCGGCGTTCGGGGTCGACATCAATCCCGCCGCGCGGATCGGCAAGGGCGTATTTCTCGATCACGCGACCTCTCTGGTCGTCGGCGAAACGACGGTGATCGAGGACAACGTCTCGATCCTGCAGGGCGTGACCCTGGGCGGCACCGGCAAGGAGACGGGCGACCGCCATCCCAAGATTCGCCATGGCGTCCTGATCGGCGCGGGCGCGAAGATCCTCGGCAATATCGAGATCGGCTATTGCGCCCGCGTGGCCGCGGGGTCGGTGGTGATCGCGCCGGTGCCGCACAACAAGACGGTCGCCGGCGTGCCGGCCCGCATCGTCGGCGAAGCCGGCTGCGCCGAACCGGCGCGCGACATGAATCAGATCCTCGCCGACAAGGCGATCGACGCCTGAGAACGGCCGTAGGGGGCGAGGGGCGCGGGATCGCCGCGCTTCATCGGTTTGACCGGCGTCTTGCAAGGGCAAGCGGCTTCGTGGCAAAGCCTCGCGCCTATCGACTCGAGCGAGGAACGACGCGCATGGACAAGACCGAGATCGCGAAGCTGCGCGAATTTCTGCGTCGCTCCTTTGGCGCGCCGGCGCTTCAAGTCGTTCCGAACTCAAAGTCCGCCGAGGCCGCCGACGTTTGGCTCGGCGAGCGCAAGATCGGCGCGATCACGGTTGACGACGAGGATGGCGACCGCTCGTTCGCCTTTGCGATGCCGCTGCCCGTTGGCCGGCCGGTGCTGCAAGATTACCTTCGCCGGCTGTTCGAGAACGACAAGCTGACGATCGCCGCCCGGCTCAAAAAAGCGGATTCGGTCGAACTCAACAACGGCCCCGACTTCCTAGGGGTCATTTCCGCCGACGATTCCCAAGGCTCCAGCTTCACCCTTCAGATGGCGATCCTGGATATCGACCTTGAGGAGGAGTAGGGAGCGCGGGCGGGCCGGGTCAGCGCCGCGCCGCCGCGACGAACGCGCGCGCGCCGTCGCGAAGACGTCGCCACTCGCTCAGCAGTGCGGCCGAGAACCGGATCTCGACGTCGACGTCGCCCATGCGCATGTCCGCCTGACAGGTGTTGGGGGTCACGGCCGAAGGATCGGGCTTTCGGCATCGCGCGGCGAATTCGCGGCCCTCCGGCGCGGTGAAATAGAGCTCGTCGCCGCGAAACGGGCTGTTGTCGACGAAAGCGCGGGCGATGAGGCCGCCCGGCTGGCTCCATGACGTCTCGTCCAGAAAGCGTTCGTAGAGCCGCGCGGTGCGCTCCGCGGGGTCGAGGCGAGGGTCCGGTTTGCTGATGACCAGAAATACGGTCTCCGCGAGGCGCTGGTCGAGATCGGTGGTCCCTGTGATGTCGCTGAAATCTCCGGCGGGGGTGAAATCGGGAAAGAAAAGAGCCGCCTCGATCGCCGTCGCCGGTCCGTCCTGACGCGAGGCGGGACGCAGGAACGAGCTCAGAATTGCGAATTTCGCCGCCCCGACCGAGGCCTCGACGATATGGGCCCGGTCAGGCGGCCGATAAAACATGGCGAAGGCGCCGTAGCCGGCGCCGATCAGAGCCACGGCCGCCGCGACCGACGCGAAAATGCCTCGTCCGCCCAATTCCGCTTGCCCTCCGATCGCGAGCCCCGGACCGTGCGACCCGGGGTCGCGAATCGCCGCCCGGCCGTCCCCATTGTGCTCGCTCGCGCGGCGGGAGAACAGACGCCGCGCCCCGAGCGTTGCTATAAGGGCGGTCGCCCGTCCGGACAGACATCGTGACCGTGTTCGCCGGCTTCTGTCTTCTTCGCCCCGCCATGTCTGGAGGATTCGCCTATGCCGTTGTACTCGCTCGAAGGCCGAGCCCCGGCGCTGCCGGCGGAGGGCCGCTACTGGATCGCCCCCAGCGCCTGCCTGATCGGTGATGTTTCAGTTGGAATTGACGTCGGCGTCTGGTTTGGGGCGGTGCTGCGGGGCGACAACGAGCCGATCGTCGTGGGCGCGCGCACGAACATTCAGGACTCGTGCACGCTGCACACGGACATGGGCTACCCGCTCACGATCGGCGACGACTGCACTATCGGTCACAGCGCGATCCTGCACGGCTGCGCGATCGGCGAGGGTTCGCTGGTCGGCATGGGCGCGGTTGTGCTCAACGGAGCGAAAATCGGCCGGGGATGCCTGGTCGGCGCACGGACGCTGGTGACCGAGGGCAAGGATTTCGCCGACAATTCCCTCATCGTCGGTTCGCCCGCCCGGGCGGTCCGCACGCTCGATGCGGAGACGATCGAGGACCTTCGACGCTCCGCCCGGCACTATGTGGAGAACTGGCGCCGCTATGCCAAGGGACTGAAGCCGATCGGCGGCGGCGGCGCGGCCTGATCGCGAGCGACGCGCTTGTCGATCAGATCGTGACGTCCGGGCTGAATTGCTCGAGGGGAATCATCCGCAGGAATTCAACCGCGATTCCGCTATCGAGAATGCGCACCACTTGAGCCGCCGTCGACCCGACGACGACCGGCGAGCCGATCGGGGGCTGGTAGTCGACGTTCATCGCCGCGCCCGACATTGAAATGTCGATCAGCCTGGCGGCGAATTCGCGGCCATTCGCGAGCTTCAGGGTGGTGTAGCGATCACGCGGCGCGAAGCGCTCATGCCGTCGATCCTCGGGCAGACCGAGCGAATTGCGGTTGGCGAGCCAGGTCAACTGATCGGCCAGCTTGTCGCGCTTGACAGGCGTCAATTGCATCTGGACTGCGAAGCCCCCGGCGAACCTGCGCGCGACCCTTCCCTCGACTCGGCCGATCTGGTTCAGATAAACGACGATCCGCTCGCCGGGATTGACGCCGGCGTCGGACGACAGCGCGATTCCACCGGGGGACATGTCGATCGCGACGCAGTCGAATTCCTTGCGGTCGGACCGCATGAACCGTCCGGTGAGACGAACTTTCACCCGCTGATGGCGCCGCCTTTCGACGGTCGAGGGCTCGACTATGCTCCATGCCACAGCGCCCAAGACCGCGCTCCCGTGCTTCGGCGCGCCGACGCCGATCAGTGAAAAGGGCGATGAATCGTACCCGCGAGGGTAATCATCGACTATCTATCCCGGATGAATTAAGGCCTTGTTACGCCAAAGCGATTACGTCGCGTCAGATTGCGCCTCAATCGCGGGAGTAGACGAACAGATGTCCGTGGCGGGTCGGCGTATTGCGGACGGAAAAATCGCTCGCCGTCGGTTGCCGCGCGGGCGGCGGCGGCATTTTCGGATCAAGCGAGCGCAACGATGTCAGCCTGATTTGACCCGCGCCGACAAGTCCGAGCCAATCCGGCGCCGCGTTGACGGCGATGGAGCCGAGAATGCGCGAATGGGTCAGTCCATGATGACGCAGCGGCAGCAGCGAAATCTCGATGTCGATCGATCCCAGCCCTGACGGCAGCGCCTCGGCGCCGACGAGAAACGGCTGCGCTTCGTCGGCGACGCTTTCGAGAATTGATTTGATCTCCTTGCGGTCGGCTTCGCGCCAAAGCCGCAAAAAGGAAAAACCCCTGAGCTCCTTCATGAAGAGAGCATTGGCCCTCGATCCGGCGATGCGGAGGGGAAACCCGCTTTGAGGGTCGAAGTCGAGCACGAAGGTGTCGGCCAGAACGCTGCGAATGGCGCCCGGGTCGATGTCGTTTCGCTCAGGGGCGCTGCGCGCGCCCCTCAAGGCGCTCCAATAGGCGTAAAGCTCCAAGGTGACCGCGAGCTTCATTGTCTCTCCCTCTGCGACCCCTTTGTCGGAACAACCGTCTCACAAAGGGACGCTTTTCGGCGGCCGGCGCCGGATCGGAAGCGGCGAAGCAGGGACCATGCCGTGACGCGGCGCGACGACGAACCGGCGACGCTTTCCGCAAGGGAAGTTGTGTTAACAATAATATTGATCCGAGATTGCGGAGCCGGCCGGTCTTTGTCATAGTTTCGAGATCGAAACCGCGACGTTCAAGGTTTGCGTGCTCCGGCAAATCGAGAGCGTGGCGACGGGCGCCGCGGATGGGAACCGTCCCCGAGACGCGGAATTCGATTTGCGGCGTGACGATCGTGGCCATGCTCCTGTCACGGTTGGGACGCGGCGCCTAAAGGAAGCGAGGGAGGGCCTGTGCTCCGGGCTCTCCCTTTCTTTTTCCCTCCCTTGCCGGCGGCCCCCTCGAAGGGATAACGCTGCTTCGCCGCCGACCGGCGTCGCCTCCCGCTCGACGCGGAGACGCGGTTTCGCGCCTGGCGCGGTGCGCGGATCCGCGCCGGCCGCTCCACGGTCCGATCGAAAGGCCTGAACGAGTCATGAACGCTGTCGAGCCGCCCCGCCTGGCGCAACGTCGCGAGCCGATTTTCGACGTGCCGGCCGTCGTCGTCGCTCTCGCCCTTATTCTTCTCGCGATCTTCGCCGCCTACGACTGGGCGCCCGTGACGATCCAGGACGCGGTCCTGCGCAACTTCGCCTTTGTGCCGGGGCGATTGACGATCGGATTGTGGCCGGCGCGGGCGATCGACCTGCTGGTGCGCGCGAACACGGATCCGGTCGCCCTCGAACAGGCGCGCGACATGCGTGATCTCCATGCCCTGGGCGCAGGGCCGATGCTGTGGACGCTTCTGACCTACGCCTTCCTGCACGGCTCGTGGACCCATGTGCTTCTCAACACGATCTGGCTCTTCGCATTCGGGCCGCCGGTCGCGCGCCGATTCGGGTCGGCGCGGTTTCTGATCTTCATGGCCGTGACCGCGATCGCGAGCGCGCTGGCGCATTGGGCCAGCGCGCCGATGGATTTTGTCCCCCTGATCGGGGCGTCGGGCTCGGATTCGGGACTGATGGGCGCGGCGACGCGGTTTATGTTCGAACCTGGGGCGCCGCTAGGTCTGCCGGGCGCCAGGCGCCAGGCCGAGATCGAACCGATTCCGGCCGCGACTCTGCGAGGGCTCTTTGTCGACCGTCGCGCACTGATTTTCCTCTGCATATGGCTGGGGACGAATTTCGTCTTCGGCGCATTTGCAAAAACGCTGGGTCTGTCCGAGGCCCCGGTCGCATGGGTCGCCCATCTCGGCGGATTTCTTACCGGTCTTCTGCTGTTCGACCTGTTCGATCCCCCGCCGCGGCCGCGCCCGGCCCCGAATGAGCAGGGCTAGGCGCCGCCCTTCTCGACGCAATCCGCTGCGCCGTGCAAACGGGCCAGCATCGCGATCAGCGCACGGTCGTTGAGGACCGCGACCCGTTCCCGCGGCCTGAGCCACGCACACGCGTCCTCGATCGTTTCGGCGTCGTTGAGCTTGGCCGTCGCCACGGCGGCGTCGACGTCGACGTCGCCCGGTCGGCGACGGGCCGCTTCGGGGAGGAACGCTTCGTGAATGGCGCGCAGGGCGGGATCGGCGCGGATAGCCATCAACGCGTCGTCGTCGTCGCGGCCGGCGCTGGCGAGTTCTGCCGCGAGCGCGTTGGCGCGCTCGACCACCTGCGGCGGCGACGTCTCCTCCGGCGTGCGCAGCAGGCCGGCGCGGCGCAGGGCAAGGCCGAGCCACAATTGGCCGCTCGCCCAGGACAGAGGAATGGAAAGGATGAGGCCGGCGATCGTCGGCGACATCCACACGACCAGCGAAGGCGAAATGAGAGCCGCGGCGAAGAGCGTGACGAACCCGAGAACCGCGTGCGCGCGGTGGCGGCGGGCGATGCTTCGGAATGGGATCGAACCGTCGTCTCGCCTCTGCGGATTCCAGCCAGTGTCCCGTCCCGACACGATCTGCGCAACCGACCCGGACTGGATCAGCATCATAATCGGCGCCAGAGCGGCCGAGATCACGATCTCGACCAGGGTCGAGGCGATCAGAGCCAGCGCGCCGCCGGAACCCCTTCGGGTCTTCCCATCGATGAGAGCGACGGCAAGGCCAAGAAATTTCGGCGCCAGCAGGATGCCGATCGTGAGGACAAACAATTGCAGCGCACGTTCGTAGTCGAACCGCGGCCACGTCGGAAACAGCGAAAATTCGGCGGTGAAATACTCGGGTCGTATGTAGTGCGACTGCAGCACCAGCGCGATGCCGACCAGCAGTTGCGCCATCCAAAGGGGCGACGCGAGATATCCCATGATCCCGGTGGCGAAGTGCTGGCGGGACGCCATGACGAAGCCGTTGGCGCCGATGACCCGCAGGTGCTGGAGATTGCCCTGGCACCACCGCCGGTCGCGAGCGGCGAGATCGATCAGCGACGGCGGGCTCTCCTCATACGAACCGCCGAGCATCGGCAGCATGTAGACGGAATATCCGGCGCGCCGCATGAGGGCCGCTTCGACAAAATCGTGGCTGAGAATGTGGCCGCCGAACGGGGGCTTGCCGGGCAGGTCCGGCAGGCCGCAATGGTCGGCGAAGGCGCGGGTGCGGATGATCGCGTTGTGGCCCCAATAGTTGCCGTCGCGTCCCACCCAGGCGCAAAGGCCGGCGGCGATGACCGGACCGGCGATGCGGGCCGCAAACTGTTGCACCCGCGCGAACATCGTGTTGCGGTTGACGATGAGCGGCAGGCTCTGGATGATGCCGGCGTCCGGGTCCCTCTCCATCGCCGCCGCGAGACGGACGATCGCGTCGCCCGTCATCAGACTGTCGGCGTCGAGAACCACCATGTGCGGATAGCGGCCGCCCCATTGGGTGATGAAGTCGACGATGTTGCCGGCTTTGCGGCCGGTGTTCCTGCGTCTGCGGCGGAAGTAGATTCGCGCTTCAGGCAGCCGATCCCGCATGGCCACGAACGCTCGCTCCTCGGCGATCCACACATTGGCGTCGGTGGTGTCGGAGAGAAAGACAAAGTCGAACGCGCCTCCCAGGCCGGTGCGCTCGACGTCCTCGATGATCGCCTGCATCGCGCCGAAGACGCGCGACGGCGCCTCGTTGTAAATCGGCATGACGACCGCAGTCTTTTGCGCGAGCGAGGCCGGCGCCGGCGCGGCCCAGCGCCGGTGAGCGAGGAGCCAGAAAAAGCCGACGACGCTGGCGGAGAAAGAAACCGCGATCCACGAGAAGGTGACGACGAACAGGACAACCAGAACCCATTCCAGCGCGGTGATCGTGCCGACTCCCACGACCCTGTACATCTGGTAGGCGCCGTATGCGCTGAGCGCGACTGCGCCGCCGAAAACGACGAAGCGGGTCAGGATTGGCGGTCTGGCGGAACGCGGGTCGATCCAGGCCCGCCTGTCGCCGCGCGAAAACCGACTGAAGGACTGCGCCGGCATCGCGAGCGGCGCGAAACCGGGCATCGACGAGCCCCACGACGAGCCCGCGTCGCGCGGCGGCTGCGCCTGAGCGAGCGTCAAGCTGTCCATCGATAGAGCCATGTCTCGCTGACCGCCTTTTTGTCCAGGTTGAGGGTCAATCGCAACTCGGAATAGGATTCCGACCCGGGGTCAAGATCGAAAACGACGCGAACCGACCGCCTGTTCTTGTAGGGGAACAGCCGAACCGACGCTATTTTGCCCGGCGAACAGTGAATGTCGGCGGTCGCCGCCGCCGCCTTCGCCGGATCGGCGAAGAGGTCCCCCGCCATTTCGACCGCGAAGCGCCGCCGATCGCCGACCTTGCCGCTGCGGCTCGACACGCAAATCGCCAGCGGGGGCCGTGAGGGCGGCTCCCAGCACCAGAACTGGCGATAGGCGATCGACAGGCTCTTCGCGATCGCCATCCCGGCCTTGGGGCGCCACTGGACGACGATGTTGGAATTGTTTTCCGACGCCGCCGGAATCTCCAGCAGTCGCAAATCGCCCTGGCCCCAGTCGCCGATCGGCTCGATCCACAGCGTCGGCTTCAGCTCCCAATGGGTCTCGTCGTCAAGGAAGGCGTCGAAGGTCCGGGACCGCTGCAGCATGCCAAACCCGCGCGGGTTGAGGTCCGCGAACGCTGAAATCTGCAGGGTCTCGCGATTGGACACGGGGCGCCAGAGCCACTCGCCGCTGCCGGAGAGGATCTGCAGGCCGGTCGTTTCATAGACGGCCGAGCGCGCGTCATCGGGGCGGCGGTGATCGAGAGGGCTGAACAGGTAGGCGCCCGCCATCGCTCCGAAACCCAGCTTGTCGACCGCCGCGCGTGAGATCAGCGTCATTTCGGTATCGATGATCGTCGTCTCCAGCGGATGAAGCGTGAACCTGAACGCGCCGGTCACGCTCGCCGAATCCAGCAGCGCGTGGATGGTCAGCGTGTCCGACGCCGGGGTGGGCCTCTCGACCCAGAAGGCTCGAAACAGCGGGAACTCCTCGCCCGGCTCGTCGCCGGTCCGGATCGCAAGGCCGCGCGCGGTCACGCCGAAATTCTGGCCTCGGGCGCGGGAACGATAGAAACTCGCGCCCTGAAAAATCGCCACGTCCTGGAAGCCGTGGGCCGACGCGGCGAGGACGCGCAGTCCGGAGAATCCGAGATCGCCGACGGCAGCGGGCGTCTTCAACTTGCCGAAGTCGAAATCGGCCGGGTCGTAGATGACTTTTTGCGCCAGCTCGTTCTCGACAATGTTGATCTCGACCGGCGTTGTATAGACAAATCCGCGATGCAGCGGCTCCAGCGAAAATCCGAGCTTCTCGTTGCTCCAGATCGCGGTCGACGGAATGCGGCGGATCGAAGCGTATTGTTCGAAGTTCAATCCGGAAAAAACGCTCGGAAGAGGCGCTTCGGGCGGCTTGAAGGGCTTCTGGGCGAGTGAGACCGCCATGTTGAGCACGGTCGCCGACGAAAACGGGACGGGCTTCCCCAGCGGCTCGGCTGAAGCGGGCGCGAGGCCCGATCGCGCGCTCAGACCCGCGAGCGCTCCGCCCGCGGCCAGAGTCAAAAATTCACGACGTTGGGTATAAGCCATCGTGGTCTTCGTTCGCTCTCCGCCAAGGCTGGCCGCCGCAGACGGCCCTAAACGGCGTCTCTTTAAGACACGGTGAAAGAACAGCGCCTTAGTGAAGGAAGCCTGCCACGTTCCTTCCCTAGCGGATAGGTTGTATATAATTTATTGCGACGCAGCGAGACGCAATTTGGGCCGCTGGGAAAACGGTCAATTCCGCGTCCCGGGCGGTCGAACGAATTCCCGATCCGGCTTTGATTGGATTGCGTGGCGCAAAGATCTCGAGCGGCCCGAAGCGTGGCTTTTGTCGCTGGAGAGCCGTTTCGAAGTGGAGCAACGCATGACTTCCGACGTCCGCCGTGGTCTGACCATCGTTCTCGCGGCCGGCGAGGGGGTCCGCATGCGCTCGAGCCGGCCCAAGGTCCTGCATGAGATCGCGGGCCGATCGCTGCTCGCTCACGCGCTCTCGGCCGTTCGGGAGGCGGGGCCGGGCGATGTCGCCGTCGTCGTTGGGCCCCATCGCGACGACGTCGCGGCCGAAGTCGGAAGGGCCGCGCCGGAAGCGCGAATATTTGTTCAAGCCGAGCGTCGCGGCACCGCCCACGCCGTTCTGGCGGCGCGGGAGATGATAGAGCGCGGCTACGACGACATTCTCGTCAGTTACGCCGACATTCCGCTGATCACCGGCGCCACATTCGCGGCGATGCGCCAAAGCCTGGCGGATGGCGCCGGCCTCGTCGCGCTCGGTTTCGCGCCCGCCGACCCGGCCGGGTACGGCCGTCTCATCGAGCGCGACGGCCGCCTGGTCGCGATCCGCGAGGACAAGGACGCGAGCGCCGAGGAGAAGTCGGCCCCGCTCTGCAACGCCGGACCGTTGGCCTTCGCCGGCGCCGAGGCCCTCAGCCTTCTGGAGGCGGTGACGCCCGAAAATGCGCAAAAGGAATTTTACCTCACCGACGTGGTCGAGATCGCAAACAGGCGCGGGCTCAGCGCGCGCGCCCTTACCGCCGACGCGCGGGAGGTCACTGGCGTCAACGACCGGCCGCAGCTCGCCGAGGCGGAAGCGTTTATGCAGGCGCGGCTGCGCCGTCGCGTAATGGTCGATGGCGCGACCCTCGTCGCCCCCGAGACCGTGTTCCTGTCCTGGGACACGGTCATCGGCCGCGACGTTCTGATCGAGCCGCATGTCGTGATCGGCCCCGGCGTCGTCATCGACGACGGCGCCGTCATCCACGCGTTCTCGCACCTCGAACGGGCGCGGATCGCGAGCGGCGCCTCGATCGGACCCTATGCGCGGCTGAGGCCGGGGGCGGACGTCGCCGCCAAGGCGAAGGTCGGCAACTTTGTCGAGATCAAGAACGCCAGGATCGAAGAGGGCGCCAAGGTCAATCACCTGAGCTACATCGGCGACGCGCGCGTCGGCGCCAACGCCAACATCGGCGCCGGCACGATCACCTGCAACTACGACGGCTATTCGAAATTCAAGACCGACATCGGCGCCGGCGCCTTCATCGGCTCCAATTCCGCCCTCGTCGCCCCGGTCACGATCGGGGACAGGGCCTATGTCGGCTCGGGCTCGGTCATCACCAAGGACGTCGACCCCGACGCGCTGGCGGTGGCGCGCGGCCGTCAGGAGGCGCGGGCCGGCTGGGCGAAGGCGTTCCGGGCGAGGAACAAGAAGTCGTGACGGCAGGTTGGCCAGGCAGCGCGGGAAGCGCGCAGGAATGGTTTACCGCCGTTTTTCCGCACGGGTCACGTCATTTCAATCAGTTAGACCCGCGTTTACCGCCGCCCGCGGCAGCCGCCGGGATTGCGCGAAGTCGCGGCGAAGCAAAACCCTAGGAGCCCCGATCCTCGGCCGCTCTTGGCTTGCAGGCGAACGAGGCGACATGGGTGTCGAGAGGCAGTTTCGCCATTTCAGCCTCCGCTGTCGCCCTGCCGACCACGACCGGACGCACCGCCGGCCCCCCGACGGTGACCAGCGTCGCCTTTCCCGCGACCGGATCGATGCGCACGAACGTCGATTGTCCTCGGACAACTTTTACCGTTACGGCGTATTTGCCTTTCTGGAATCCGCCGGGGAACTTCTTGATATCGCTCGCGGACACCGAATAGGCCCCGGCGGGAAGATCGAGATACGCGAAACTGTCTCCGATGACGTCGCATACGTCTCGGTTGACGTCGAAAACATATTCTCCGCCGGTCGCCCAGTCGGAGGTCCATACCGACATCTGCCGGTTCGGCGCGTAGACGATGAGGCGGCCGGCCTGAGGCGGAATTGGCGGCGCCGAGGCTTTCCAGGCGGCGTAGGCGTCGCCAGTGCCCGCGACCCGCGTCGCCACGCCCACGGCCAGGCCCATCCCCCCGCCGCAGCCTCCGAGAGGAAGAGAGAGGGCGAGGACCATGGCGACGATCGCGTTGCGTGCCATGTTCGATGCGCCCCCCAAACGCGCTAACGATGAGCGCATCCCGCACGATGCCCGTATTCGTCGGGCGCGGCAAGAAGCTTTCCACATCCGCAAGGCCGCAGTCGCCGCGACGGCATGAGGCGCTGGCCTGGATGAGGGCGAAGCGCCAGGGAATGACCCTGGCGGACTGGCGCCAGTTTTTTCGGCGTTGGTAGGGGGCGCTTCTCTTCTCCCTCGGGGAGAAGGTGGCGCGAAGCGCCGGATGAGGGCAAGGAGCGGGCCTCGCCACGGCAAACCGGCTCGCGCCAGAATGGTCGCCAGCACCCCCTCGCGATTCTGCAACTCTTCGTGGTTCCAGAAGCGCAGCACTGTCCAGCCCTGGCGCGAGAGATAGGCGTCTCGGGTTTTGTCGCGAGGGTTCTCCGCGTGGTGAGCGCCGTCGGCCTCGACGATGAGCTTCGCGCCGACGCAAAGGAAATCGACAATATAGGGTCCGACCGGAACCTGCCGGCGAAACTTCAAGCTGCACAATCGTCGGTCGCGCAACAGCCGCCAGAGGCGAAGCTCCGCATCGGTCGGCGCGCCCCGCATTGCGCGGGCGCGAGCGCGCTGGCTCGGAGGAACCCCTTCGTCGGTCTTCATGCGACCACCCTCATCCGTCGCGCCTCGGGCGCGACACCTTCCCCCCGAGGGGAAAGGGAGGCAAGGCCGCCACGACGACCAGGCCGACTCGACCGCATGAGGCGCTCGCCCGGACGAAGCGGCGGTCGGCGGGAGTGGGGATGATCGACTATTGGCGGGGACTGGCGGGGTAGAGGTGAGGCGGGGGCTGGCGCCGCTGGGCGCCGTTCGCGTCCGAGCCTCACGCCGGATCGAGCAGGGCGAAGAAGCTGACGAGGGCGACGACCACGGTTCCAAGCGCGACTTCGCTGACGCAGGTGGCGCGCAGCGCGGCGAGGGCGGTCGCGCCGGGCCTGAGCCTGGGCGCGAGATAATAGCGATTGAAGAGCGCGAGCGCGACCATGACGCCGACGATCAGGATCTTCGCATCGAGCAGCGCGCGGTAGGGCGTCGTAGGCGGGATCGGGAGACGGCCGGAAATCAGCGCGATATTGACGCCGCCGGTCAGCAGGACGCCCGCGACGACGAATTGCCCCCAGAAGGAAAAGCCAGCCATCGCGTGGACCGCGCTCGGCCGGAGATCGTCATCGCGATACGCGTTCAAGCACATGGCGAAGGGAACGAGCCCGCCAAGCCAGGCGCCGGCCGCCAGCAGATGGACGGCGTGATTGGCGCGATGCGCAATGCCCACGAGGCCGGTTTGCATCGCGGCGTGGCCGACGAGGCCAAGGCTGGCGAGCAGCGCCGCGGAGAGAAACATGACCGGCGCCCAGCGGTCGCGCGGACTGACGGCGACGACAGCGACGAGCGCGGTCGCCAGGACGAGCCGCAGCGCCCAGGCGTTTCCAAAGACGGTGTCGGTGATGACTTCGCCGACAATGACGGGATCGATCCCCGCGCTCCAGTCGCCGGCCATCGAGGCCGCCTCGAGCGCCAGCCACACAATCGCGGTGACGAGGGCGACGACGCTCGACGTCGCCACGATACGCCAGATCGTCGGCGAAAGCCGGCGTCGAAGGCCTTCTGGAGCGTAGAGCCAAAGAAAGGCGCTTGCGCCGAATGCGAGCATCGCGGCCATGAAATGCGCGAAACGGCAGATGGCGAGCGCGGTCATGCGCGGTCGCCCGCGCGCCGCGACGGCGCCCGCCTTCGCATGCCGTCCGTCACTTCTTCTTCATGTCGCCCATCTTCCCGCCCTTCATGGCGCCGGCGTCCGAGGCGCCGACTCCAAGCACCGGAAACTGGACCTCGACCGAACCGGCGTGCTCGAAGGTGAGCGTCGCCTTGACGGTGTCGCCCTTCTTCAGCGGATGCGTCAGATGAGTGAACATCAGGTGATAGCCGCCGGGCGCGAGCCCAATCGAGCCGTGGGCGGGAATGTTGAGGCCGCTCTTCAGTTCGCGCATCTGCATGACGCCGCCCACAGATTTCATTTCATGGACTTCAACCGTGGCGAAATCGGCCGCGGCGCCGGTCAGGCGGTCGGGCGTCGCGCCGTTGTTGAGGATGGTCAGATAACCGGCGCCGACTTCGGCGCCCTTCGGCGTCGCGCGCGCCCATGGCTTCTCGATCACGATGTCGCCGGCCTTGAATTCCTGGGCGAAAATTGGGGACGCGCCCACGATGAGCGCGAGCGCAAGGGCGAAAGCTTGAAAGCGCGTCATGGCCTGACCTTTCCGGTTTGAAGCATTGTCTTCGAGTGTCGAGGGCCGAGTAAAGGCCCATGCGGGCGATCAGCGCTTCACGGTGAAGCGGAACTCGCCTTGGGTATGATGGGTGTCGACCGAGACCGCATGCCAGTGGACGGTATAGGCTCCAGGCGCCAATGGTTTGGCGATCGGCGCGATCAGGACGCTTTTGTCTCCGCGCTCAACTTTCGGTCGACCCAGCGGCGCTTTGGAGCCGTTGGCCGCAGTCAGCGTTATGCCCGAAAAGCGCGGTTCGACGCCCTCGCTGAACTTGAGCCGGATTTCGCTCGCCGAGGCGACTGTGGCGCCGACGGCGGGCGTCGCCTTGACGAGGTGGGCATGCGCATAGGCCGACGAAGCCATGCAGGCAAGGGCGAGCGAAGCGGCGACCGCGACCATGGTTTGGCGCGGCGGTCGCGCACGAAAGAGTGGTTGTGACATTGAGGGTCGCCTTCAGTCTGAGTGGATGCGCTCGCGCGCGCCCTGAGAAAGCGCGGCGAATACGGTGTCGTCGTCAGACGGAGAGAGGCGGCGCCCGGGCGCGGTTGGCTGGGGCCGGGAAGGCGTCCAAGGCGCCGAATTGCGGCGCGGCGCTGATCGGTCGGCGATCGACGTGGAGCAGCGCCGGAAGAGCAGGGACATCCGGCGGGACGAGCGTCGCCGCCTGCGCCAGGAACCGGCACAGCGGGCATCGATCGTTGCAGTGGCCGCTTCGGTTGTGGCCCGCCGGCGCGCCGTTGTCGTCGGCTTGCACGCACAGGAACGCGACGTCGCCGAAGGTCGCCTTGAGACCCGCGGCGACCGCCGCGATGTCCGCGTCCGCGTACTCGGGCGCGGCCCGCGCCTGGTGATAGGGAATGGCGACGAGTTGTACGATGAGCGACAGCGCGACGATGAGCGCCGCCAACGGCGAACGGAACGACGCGCCGCCGGGACGCGCCCGCCGCGCTCGACGTCCTTGCCTCCGGCCCCGGCTGTTCACCTGAACGCCCTGACGATCCGGCCCCACTTCCGTCCGGTTCCGAAAGGATTGGTAACCGAACGCCTCGGCCGGCGCAATCCGAAGCCCTGCGGCAAAACGCCCGGCCTTCACAATCCTTCATCCATTGTGATTTGTGAGCGCGCCGGTCATTGGCCTAACGCTTGCATCGTCCGGGTTAGGGTCATACGAGGTTAAAAGCCGATGTGCGGCATTGTGGGCGTTTTGGGGTCGGGGGCGGTCGCGGGCTCGATCATCGACGCGCTGAAGCGCCTCGAATACCGGGGCTATGATTTGGCGGGAATCGCGACCCTCGAGAACGGCAAGCTCGCGCGGCGGCGCGCCGAGGGCAAGCTGAGGAACCTCGAGGCCAAACTCGCCGCCGAGCCGCTCCTGGGTTCGATCGGCATCGGTCATACCCGGTGGGCGACGCACGGCAAGCCGACCGAGACCAACGCCCATCCGCACGCCGCGCGCGGGCTCGCCGTCGTTCACAACGGCATCATCGAGAACTTCAAGGCGCTGCGCGAGGAGCTTGCGGCCAAGGGCTACGCGTTCGCGACCGAGACCGATTCCGAGATCGCCGCCTTCGTGGTCGAGGACGAACTCGCGTGCGGCAAGACCCCTGAGCAAGCGGTCCATGCGGCCCTCGGGCGCCTGCGCGGCGCCTTCGCCCTCGTCTATCTGTTCGAGGGCGAGGAGAATTTGCTGATCGGGGCGAGAGAGGGCGCGCCGCTGGCGGTCGGCTATGGCGAGGGCGAGATGTATCTGGGCTCCGACGCGCTCGCGCTCGCGCCCTTCACCGACCGGGTCGCCTATCTCGAGGAGGGCGACTGGGTCGTGCTGACGCGCCAGGGCGCGGACATCCGCGACGCCTCCGGCAAGCCGGTCAAGCGGCGCATCCAGCGCAGCCCGGCCGGAAGCCTGCTCGCCGAAAAGGGCAATTACCGACACTTCATGGCCAAGGAGATCCACGAGCAGCCGGAAGTCGTCGGCCATACGCTGGCGCATTATCTCGACATGGCGACGATGCGGCTGAAGCCCTTCGCCTGGCCGGTCGATCCGGCCAAGCTCACGCGAATTTCGATCGTCGGCTGCGGCACCGCCTATATGGCGGGGCTCATCGGCAAATATTGGATCGAGCGTTTCGCGCGGCTTCCGGTCGAGATCGACGTGGCCTCGGAATATCGTTATCGCGACGCCCCGGTCGACAGGGGCGGTCTGACGATCGTCGTCTCGCAATCGGGCGAGACGGCGGACACGCTGGCGTGCCTACGCTACGTCAAGGACAATGGCTCGAAGACCTTGGGCGTCGTCAATGTGGCGACGTCGAGCATCGCGCGCCTGACCGACGCCTCGGCGCCGACCCTGGCCGGGCCGGAAATCGGCGTCGCCTCGACCAAGGCCTTCACCTGTCAACTCGCCGCTCTCGCTGCGCTGGCGATCGGACTGGGCAGGGCGCGCGGCGCGATCGACGAGGCGACCGAGATGGCGCTCGTCGGCGAGCTCGTGGCGACGCCTGGCCTCCTTGCCGAGGCCCTGAAGCTCGAGCCGGCGGCCGAGAAGCTGGCGCATTCGATCGCCCGGGCGCGCGACGTGCTCTATCTCGGGCGCGGGACGGGGTACCCGCTGGCGCTCGAGGGCGCGCTGAAGCTCAAGGAACTGAGCTACATTCACGCCGAAGGCTACGCCGCCGGCGAGTTGAAGCACGGGCCGATCGCGCTGATCGACGAGGCGATGCCGGTCGTCGTCATCGCGCCGCGCGACGCCGTGTTCGAGAAAATCGTCTCCAACATGCAGGAGGTCGCGGCGAGAGGCGGGCGGATCGTGCTGATCGGCGAGAAACGCGCGGCCGAGGAGGCGGCGGTTCCGATCGAGCATTTCCTGCCGATGCCCGACATGGGCGTCAATTTCGCCCCGATCGTCTATGCCGCCCCGGTCCAGATGCTCGCCTACCACACAGCCGTAATCATGGGAAAGGATGCCGACCAGCCGCGCAATTTGGCCAAATCGGTGACGGTGGAGTGAGGCGCGAGGACCTGAAAGTCTCGCTGCAATGCCCTATATCCTCGTTGATCCACCGGCGGCGCGGGCCCTGTTTCGCCAGCGTGGTTGATCTGCCGCAACATCCGCGCGCGGCCGCGGCGGCAATATCCGAAACGAGGAGGGGCCGGCCATGCGCAAGATTGATGAGGGCGAACGCCCGATGCCGGAGATCAATCCGGCCAAGGTCTGTTTCGTCATTGAGAAGTCGCGCGAGCTGCTGAGCGAGGATGTCGGAGCCGAGCCCGATGCGTCCGACGCGGCGGACGACGGCAAGCGCGTCATGCTGACCGACGAGGCCGGCGGTTCGATCCGCTACGAACTCGTCGAATTTCTGAAGGATCTGGACGTCGACGAGTCCGCCGCGCTCGTCGCCCTCGCGTGGATCGGCCGCGGCGATTTCGAGCCGGAAGACTGGAAGAGCGCCGTCGCCCAGGCGAGGGAGCGGGCCCTTGGGCCGACCTGGAAGTATCTCATCGGCATATCCTTGCTGCCGGACTATCTCGAAGACGCGCTATCGAGCTTCGGGCGCTCCTGCGAGGCGTTCGAATCCGGATCGGGGGAGGAAGGGTAGCGCCAGATTCCTGTTCGGCTTGTGGTGGCGTCGGGAGGCCGTGCGCTGGCCCGCGTGCCGGGCCTCGCCTTGCAATCGCGCCTGCGAGCCGCCATTTTTGCCCGGCGCCGCCGCAGCGAGACCGTTATGTCCATCGATCACAAGCCCGCCCCGTTCCATCGCTCGCTGGCCGCCCGCCTGCGCGCATGGTTCTTCACTGGGCTCGTCGTTTTCGGGCCGGTGGCGGCGACCGCCTATATCGCGCTCTGGGTCATCAACACCATCGACAACTGGGTGAAGCCGTGGGTGCCGCAGAGCGTTTCGCCGGACGATTATCTGCCCTTCCACGTTCCCGGCTTCGGCGTCGTTATCGCGCTTGTCGGGCTCACGCTGCTCGGATTTCTAACCGCCAACATCGTCGGCCGCTCGCTGGTCGGAGTCAGCGAGGCGATGCTCGACCGCATGCCCCTGATCCGGGGCGTGTATAAGGGCCTGAAGCAGATATTCGAGACCGTCTTCAGTCAGTCCGGCAGCCAGTTCCGCAAGGTCGGGCTGGTTGAATTTCCGATCAAGGGAAGCTGGTCGATCGTGTTCGTCTCCTCGGCCCCGGCCGAGATCGTTTCCAGCGTCCTGCCGACGGAGAGGCCGATGATCTCGGTCTTCCTTCCATGCACGCCGAACCCGACCACTGGCTTCTTTTTCTACGTTCCAGCGGACGAGGTGATCGAATTGCCGATTTCGCCGGACGAAGCGGCCAAGCTGATCATGTCGGCCGGTCTCATCCAGCCGGAATCGCACCCGGCCTTGTCCGCGCTGGCGGCGTCGGCGAAACTCGACGAGCCACGGGTCGACGCGCGGGCGGCGGAAAGCAGGCAATAGGCGGAGGATTGTAGACTGGAGGCCGTAGGAGGAGGTCCAGGGCCGCGACGTCAGACGCCACGGTCCGCCGGCAGTCTCTCTCGAAGGCTGTCAGAGGCCAAAACCTATGCTAATGAGGCGACAGGGCGCGGATCTGATCGCGGCCGACTCGTATTTGGCCTCCTCTCCCGCGCACGCGAGCCCCGCCCGGCCTTGAACTTGTGGAACTCTCATGGCGCAATTGCCTCAATTCGATCTTTTGGAACTCAAACGGCGCATGCAGGCCGCGCACGCCAGCGTCAAACACGAACTGGGCGGATTGCGCACCGGCCGGGCGAGCATCAGCCTTCTGGAGCCGGTGCATGTGGAGGCCTACGGCCAGCGCATGCCGATCAACCAGGTGGCGACGATCAGCGTTCCGGAGCCGCGCGCTCTTTCAGTTTCCGTCTGGGATAAAAGCATGGTGCATGCGGTCGACAAGGCGATCCGCGATTCCAACCTTGGCCTCAGTCCGACCGTCGAAGGGACCACCCTGCGCATCCGCATTCCCGAGCTCAACGAGCAGCGGCGCAAGGAAATGGTGAAGATCGCTCACAAATATACCGAAGACGCACGGGTGGCGGTGCGGCATGTGCGCCGCGAGGGTCTCGACGTTCTGAAAAGGCTGCTGAAGGAGCATGCGATCAGCGAGGACGACGAAAAGCATCACGAGACCGAGGTGCAAAAGGCGACCGATGAGGCCATTCGCGAAATCGACGCGTCGCTCGCCGCCAAGGAAAAGGAAATCATGCAGGTCTAGTCGATCGCATCCTTTGTCCGAGGCCGTCGAATGCCCTATTTCCGCTCCAAATCGCTCGCTCGCCACACTGAGACGCCGGCGCATGTCGCCATCATCATGGATGGCAATGGCCGCTGGGCGCAAGCGCACGGTCTGCCGCGGATCGAGGGCCACCGGCGGGGCGTCGAGGCGGTGCGCCGGGCGGTTCGCTCCGCGATCGAGCACGAGGTGCGCTACTTGACGCTTTACAGCTTTTCAGCGGAAAACTGGAAGCGGCCGCCCGATGAGGTGGCGATGCTGATGGGCCTGCTGAAGAGGTTCATCCGCGACGATCTCGCCGAGCTCAACCGGAACGGCGTGCGCGTGCGGATCATCGGCGAGCGCGAAACGCTCGCGCCGGACATCGCGTCGTTGCTCAACGAGGCTGAGTCCCTGACCCGCGACAATCGCGGGCTGACGCTGATCGTCGCGTTCAACTATGGGGCCCGTCAGGAGATTGTCGAGGCGGCGCGACGATTGGCGATCGAGGTCCGCGAAGGCCGTCTGGACGCCAATTCGATCGGCCCGGACGAATTCGCAGCCGGCCTCGGAACGGCCGAGCTGCCCGACCCCGACCTCATCATCCGCACGTCGGGCGAAATGCGCCTATCGAATTTCCTGCTCTGGCAGTCCGCTTATGCCGAACTTGTGTTCCTGCCGATCCTGTGGCCGGATTTCGACGACACGGCTTTCGTCGCCGCGCTCCATCAATACGCGGCGCGCGAGCGGCGGTTCGGGGCGCTCGTTGAGCCCGCCGCCGTTCTGTCGGCCTCGTGAGGACAGGCGCATGGCCCTGAACGGCGCGGGCCCGAATGGCGGCCAGGCGGCTCGCTCGTCCGGCTCGCGGATCGGCCCGGACTTGTGGCCGCGCGTCGCCGCGGCGGTTGCATTGGGGACGGTCGCGCTCGTGGCGGCGTGGGCCGGCGGCTTTGTTTTCATGGCGTTCTGGTGCGTCGCCTCAATTATCATGCTGTGGGAATGGCAGCGGCTTGTGGGCGCGGATCGGCTCATCGAGCGTGTGGCCGCGGGCGCGCTCGGTCTGATCGTCGCCTCCGTCTACGCGATGCAGAAAGTGTTTTCTCTGAGCGAGGCCGTGCTCGGGGCCCTGATCGCGCTCGCTCTCGGCGCTTCGGCGGTCGCCTGGATCGCGCGGCCGGGGTCGAGAGGTTGGGCGGCGGCGGGGATAATTTACGCCGGCGCGCTCGTCGTCAGCCTCGGGCTGCTTCGGGCCAGCCCGAACTACGGCCTGGCCGCGATCTTGTGGCTGTTCGCGGTCGTCTGGGGCGCCGACGTCGCCGCCTTTTTCGCCGGCCGCCTCATTGGCGGCCCGAGGCTGTGGCCGGCCGTTTCCCCGGGCAAGACCTGGTCGGGCGCGATCGCCGGAGCGCTTTCCGGGGCCGCCCTTGGCCTCACCCTGGCGGCGTGGACGAATCGGGTCGGAACGTTGTTCGTGGTCGGCCTCGGCGCGGCGCTTGTGTCCGAACTCGGCGATCTGTTCGAATCGGCGATCAAGCGGCGCTTCAAGGTCAAGGATTCGAGCGCCCTCATCCCCGGCCACGGCGGGTTGATGGACCGGCTCGACGCCTTTATCGCCGCCTCGCTCTTCGCTGCGCTGGTCGCGGGCGCGAATACAAACGGCTCGTTCATCGCGAGCGGACTGTTTCAATGGTGATCGCCGCCCGTCTGGCTCATCCCGAGCCCTATCGTTCCCGCGAGCCAGCCCCCGCCAGGGCGGACGATTCGCGACCCAGGCGGTTGGCGATTCTGGGGGCGACCGGGTCGATCGGACGCTCCTGCGCACAAGTGATCGCCGCGGCGCCGGGGAGATTCTCGGTCGCGGCGGTGGCGAGCGGACGCGACGGCGCGGCGCTCGCCAGATGCGCGATCGAGCTCGGGGCCGAATTTGCCGCCGTCGCGGATCCACGGGGCTACGCCGAGCTCAAATCGGGACTTGCCGGCGTCAAAGTCGAGGTCGCGTCTGGTCCGGCGGCGATCAAGGAGGCCGCGCTGCGCGAGGCCGATCTGGTTGTGTCCGCGATCGTCGGCGCCGCTGGGCTCGAGCCGACTTTCGCCGCGATCACGGCAGGCCGCACCGTCGCCCTCGCCAACAAGGAGACGCTGGTTTGCGCTGGCGGGGCGGTGATGGAGGCCGCGCGGCGGGCCGGCGCGCTGCTGCTGCCGATGGATTCTGAGCATAACGCGCTATTTCAGGCGATCGGGACGCGCGATCCGCAAACAATCGAGACCATGACGATCACCGCCTCGGGCGGCCCGTTTCGCCAATGGAGCGCCGAGCGCATCGCTCGCGCGACGCGCGAGGAGGCGCTCGCGCATCCCAACTGGGTGATGGGACCGAAAGTGACGGTCGATTCGGCGGGGCTCATGAACAAGGGGCTCGAACTGATTGAGGCGCATCATCTGTTCGGCGTGCCGGCCGGCCGCCTCGACGTTGTCGTTCATCCGCAATCGATCGTGCACGGGCTCATCGCCTTCGCCGACGGATCGTTGCTGGCCGGCATGGCGTCGCCGGACATGCGCACGCCGATCGCGCATTGCCTCGCCTATCCCGAGCGAATTGATTGCGGGGTCCGCGCGCCCGACCTCGCCTCGCTTGGGCGCCTGACGTTCGAGCGCGCGGACCTCGCGCGCTTTCCCGCGCTCGGCCTCGCCATCGACGCCCTGCGCGCCGGCGCCGGCGCTCCGACCGCGCTCAACGCCGCCAACGAAGTCGCCGTGGCGGCGTTTCTTTCGGGGCGGATCGGCTTTGGCGATATCGCGCGCCTGGTCGCGGCGACGCTGTCGACGATGGAGGAGGCCGGCGAACTCGGCAGCCCGGCCAACGTTGCGCAAGCGTTAACAATTCACCATATCGCAGGAGAAAGGACCCAGCGGCTCTTGGCGTGAGCGTGCGGGTCCTGTAACGCTTTGCTAACCATTATCCAGCCGCAGCCGGGGCGAATCCGGGTCGACTGGCCGGTGCCGGAGGTGTGATGGCGCTCATGAATCCAGTTGCGGACCTCGCGGCCTGGCTGGGGTGGTACGTCGTTCCCTTTATCGTGATCCTGAGCGTGATCGTGTTCGTTCACGAACTCGGCCACTATCTGGTGGGGCGTTGGAGCGGGGTCAAGATCGACGCTTTCTCCCTTGGCTTCGGGCCAGAGCTCTTCGCCCGGGTGGATTCGCGCGGCACCCGCTGGCGGGTGGGGGCGCTTCCGCTTGGCGGATACGTCAAATTCCACGGCGACGCCAATGTCGCCAGCGTCGAAGGCGCGCCTTCGGCCAACCCGTCCGTCGATCCGTCGCTGACGCTGGCCGGGCAACCGTTGCGCAACCGCGCCGCGATCGTGCTGGCCGGTCCGGTCGCCAACTTCATTCTGGCGTTCGTGATCTTCACCGGCATGTTTATGGCCTTCGGCCGGGTCGAACACGCAGCTCGCATCGGACGGGTTGAACTGAACAGCCCTGCGGCCGCGGCCGGCTTTCAGGCCGGGGATATGGTGAAGTCGATCAATGGCGAGCCGATCAACAGTTTCGAGGCGCTGCAGGAAGCGACGCTGATGAGCACGGGTCTGCCGATGCATTTCGTCGTTGAGCGCCAGGGAGGCAAGGTCGACCTGACCGCCACGCCGAAAATCACCGTCGTCGATCAGGGCGTATTTGGCAAACGCCGCATGGGCCATCTCGGTCTCGCCTCGGCGGCCGATCGGAAAGACGTGAAGATCGAACGGTGCGCGCTGCCGACTTGCGCGGTTTGGGGCGGCGCCCAGGAGTGGTTCATCGTCAGGGCGACGGGAACTTACATCGTGGGCGTATTCGCCGGCCGCGAATCGACCGATCAGGTGTCGGGCTTGATCGGAGCGGCGCAAATGGCGGGCGAAATGGCGAGGATCAGCCTGTGGGAATTGTTCAGCCTCGCCGCGTGGTTCTCGGTCTCCGTCGGCTTCATGAACCTGCTCCCGATCCCGCTTCTGGATGGCGGGCATCTCGTCTACTACGCCTTCGAGGCGTTGCGCGGACGTCCATTGAGCCAGCGCACGCAGGAAATCGGCCTGCGGATCGGCATTGCGCTGGTCGCGATGCTGTTGGTTTTCACGACGTCGCACGACATTCTGCGCCTTGTCGCCAGCGGCAATTAACCAACCGTCGACCATGTTTGCGTGTCCTCAGGGCAACGCTTGCCGGAAATGGTGTAGGCTTGGCCAATAACGGCTTGCGGGAGCGACCAAAAATTGTAAAAACCCGTTAACGGTTCCGACCTTTGCGGTTGCGGGGGCGGAGTAGGGCGTCGCGCCAGCGGCGCTGCAAGCGATCGGCGCCGGGGGCACTTGGGCGCGGGCGTGGCGGGGCAGGATCAGGCTGGAGCGCCGCCGGCGTCAGAGTAAACGGCGTCGGCGCCAAGAGGGACGATGGGCCAAATGCAGCAAAGGATTATCGGCTTCTTCGGCGCTCTGGTTCTGGCGTTTGTGTTGGGTTTCGGCGCGTTCCTGTCGACAGCGCCGGCGTTCGCGCAACAGGTGGTCGTGGAGGGCGCCCACGTCGATCCCTCGACCATAAAGCCATATTTTAGCGGAACAGATCCGGCCTCTCTGAAGCGCGGCGTCGACGACCTGAAAGCTACGGGATACTACTCGTCCGTCTCCGCCAGGCTGGTCGACGGCAAGATCGTGGTCACGCTCGGCGGCGGAAACCAGGTCATCAATCGGGTCGCGTTCGAGGGCAACAACAAAATCCAGACCGATCAGCTCCAAGTCGAAGTGCAGTCCAAACCGCACACGGCCTATAATGAGGCGACCGCCGAGGGCGACATCACCCGCATCAAGGACGCCTATAAGAAATATGGCCGCAACGCCGCGATTGTGACCAAGCGCCTCGTCCCATTGCCAAACGGACGCGTCGATCTCGTCTTCACGATCAAAGAAGGCGAAAAAACTGGCGTCCGGGAGATCCGTTTCGTCGGCAACCACGACTATTCAAATTATCGCCTGCACAATCTGATGCAGTCGAGCACGATGAATCTGCTTTCCTGGTTCAAGAATACCGACGTCTACGATCCCGATCGTCTCGCGTCTGACGAGGAGGCGATTCGCCAATTCTACATGAAGAATGGCTACGCTGATTTTCGCATCACCAATACCGACGTCGCCTATCAGGACAATCCTCCGGGTTACGTGATCACGATTACGATGGAGGAAGGCCCTCAGTACCGTGTGTCCGGCGTGTCGGTGGAGTCCCATATCGCCAGGGTGGACGGGCCCGCGCTCACTCGATTTGTCCATTTGAGACCCGGAGACGTCTATGACGCGTCCGCGGTCGACAAGTCCGTGGACGCGATCACGCGGGAGGTCGCGCGACAAGGTTACGCGTTCTCGGAAGCGCGCCCTCATGGTCAGCGCGATGAGGCCAATCACACGATAGCCCTGTCGTTTACGGTGGACAACGGGCCGAAAGTCTACATCGAGCGGATCGATGTTGTGGGCAATACGCGCACCCGCGACTTTGTCATCCGTCGCGAGTTCGATATCGGCGAAGGCGACCCCTACAATCATGTCATGATAGAGCGGGCCGAGCGGCGTCTCAATGCGCTGGGCTACTTCAAGAAGGTCCACATCTCGACCCGGCCGGGTTCCGCTCCCGATCGCGTGATCGTGGTTGTCAACGTGGAGGATAAGCCGACCGGCTCGATCAGCATCAGCGGCGGCTATTCCACCACGCAGGGCTTTTTGGCCGAACTCGCCTATACGGAAACGAACTTCCTCGGCCGCGGCCAATATGTGCGCCTGAGCGTCTCGGACGGGCAATACACCCAAGGGTGGAAGGCCTCGTTTACGGAGCCGTATTTTCTCGGTCAGCGCCTGGCGGCGGGCTTCGACCTCTACCATCAGGTCAACAACAACAACCAATACGCGCTGTACGAGAACTGGACGACTGGCGGAACGCTGCGCCTGGGCGTGCCGGTGACCGACGACCTGACGCTGCAGCCCTTCTATTCGCTGTACGAGTTGAAAATCGCCATTCCGAACACGTCGTCGCAGCCGTACGACGACTGCGCGGGACCCAATCAGACGTGGTATCCCGGCGGGCTCATCGTTCCGGTCGTTCCGACCATATTGTCGAACTGCTTGACCAACGGCGAAGCGCCGGTCGAAATCAAGCAGGCGGCCGCGCAGGGCACGCAGGTCACCTCGATGGTCGGGTTCTCGATCCTCTACAATACCCTCGACAATCCCAAGGACCCCACGTCCGGCTATTACTTCAACTTCAAGCAGGACGTCGCGGGTCTCGGCGGGGTGTCTCGCTTCTTCCGCGAGACGGTCGATGCGCGCTATTTCCATCCGCTGACGGAGGATTTCACCGGCATCCTCCATCTGCAGGCGGGCCAGATCAATAGCTTCGGCGGCAACCAGCTGGAAATCATCAATAATTTCGTAATGGGCCCGACCCTGGTGCGAGGTTTTGCTCCAGGCGGCATCGGTCCGCGCGACGTCTCGAACTATGAGAACATTCAGGCCAATGCTCTTGGCGGAACAACCTATTATGGCGCGTCGGCCGAGGTGGACTTTCCGATCTTCGGCCTGCCGAAAGAAATTGGGCTGCGGGGCGCTGTGTTCGCGGACGCCGGCAACATGATCGGCTACTCAGGGCAAACGAATTTCTCGAATTTCCTCGGCTACACCTATTGTCCGCCCACAGGGACCGCGCTCATCACCCAGCCGAGCTGCGCCAATGTCTGGGATCCGAATCTGATCCGCACTTCGGTCGGCGCCAGCTTGCTCTGGGCCTCGCCGATGGGGCCGATCCGGTTCGATTTCGCGCTTCCGATCACAAAGGGCAAATACGACCAGACACAGTTCTTCTCGTTCTCCGGCGGCACGACCTTCTAAGCTCGACCGGCTGGCTTTCATCAGAGCGGGCGCGCCAGGCGACGGGCGCGCCCGTTGTCGCATCTGTCGGGAATTCTCCCTTGGCCAAGATTCGCTTCTTTCCGCCGAGTTGCAGGCCATCGCTCGCCGAGATCGCAACCTGGTGCGGCGCCGCGCTGGCGTCGGAAGCCGACGCGCAGCGCATGGTCGACGACGTCGCCGCTCTCGATCAGGCGGGTCCAGGCGATCTGACCTTCCTCGACAATCCGAGCTACATTGACGCTCTCCGGTCGACCCGGGCCGCGGCGGCGCTGGTCTCTCCGCGATACGCCGACGCGGCGCCCGCGGGCTGCGCCGTCTTGCTGGCGCGCGAGCCTTATCGCGCGATGGCGACGGTGATGGCGAAACTCTATCCGACGGCGGTCAAACCGGGGTCGGTCTTCGGCGAGAGCGGCGTTTCGCCGGCGGCTTTCGTCCATCCTTCCGCACGAACTCGAGGCCGGCGTGATCGTCGACCCCGGCGCCGTGATCGGGCGAGACGCCGAGATTGGCGCCGGCACGGTCGTCGGCCCCAATGCGGTCATCGGCCCCGACGTCCGGATCGGCCGCGACGGCGCGATCGGCGCTTCGACGACCATCGCCGCGGCGCTGATCGGCGACCGGGTGATCGTTCATCCTGGCGCCCATATCGGCCAGGACGGTTTCGGCTTCGCGCTCGGCGCGAGCGGCCACCTCAAGGTGCCGCAGATCGGACGGGTCATCATCCAGGACGACGTCGAAATCGGCGCCGGCGTAACCATCGATCGGGGCGCGAACCGCGACACCGTCATCGGCGAGGGCGCGAAGATCGACAACCTCGTGCAGATCGGCCACAACGTCGTCATCGGTCGGCACGCGGTCCTGGTGTCGCAGTCCGGCGTTTCGGGGTCGAGCGCGATCGGCGATTTCGCCGCGCTCGGCGGCCAGGCGGGCGTCGCGGGTCATCTGAAGATCGGAGAGGGCGCGCAGGTGGCGGCGGCCGCGGGCGTGATGCACGACATTCCCGCCGGCGAGCGTTGGGCCGGCGCGCCGGCCAAGCCGGTCCGCGAATTCTTTCGCGAGGTCGCCGCGCTCAGGAGGCTCGCCGCCAGAGAACCGAACGGCGAGGCCAAATCGAAACTGAAGGCGACGGACTTGACGCCAGCCGCTACGCCGGAACGGGGGCCGGAATGAACGATACGACGGGTCGGGCGTTCGAGAGCTACGACATTCAGAAGCTCCTGACGCTGCTGCCGCACCGCTATCCGTTCCTGCTCGTCGACCGCATCGTTGACGCGCGAGGCGACGAATACGGCGTCGGAATCAAGAACGTGACCGCGAGCGAGCCGCATTTCCAGGGGCATTTTCCCGGCCGCCCGGTCATGCCCGGGGTGCTGCTGATCGAGGCGATGGCCCAGACCGCGGGCGCGCTCTGCGTCGCCTCTCAACCTGAGACCGCGTCGCCGAGCGTCGTCTATCTGATGACGATCGACAAGGCGAAATTCCGCCGGCCGGTCGTTCCCGGCGATCAGGTGAGGTTCTACATGACGCGGACCGCCAAGCGCCGCAACATGTGGTGGTTCCGGGGCGAGGCGAAGGTCGACGGCGCGCTTGTCTGCGAGGCGGAAGTCTCGGCGATGCTGGTGCGCGAATGAGCGGACGCATCCATCCGACCGCTGTCGTCGAGGACGGCGCGCGGCTCGGGGCGGACGTCGCGATCGGACCTTTCTGCCACGTCGGACCGCGCGCCACCCTCGCCGACGGCGTGCAATTGGTCTCGCATGTCTGTCTGGCGGGCGACACGACAATTGGCGCGCGCACGCGCATCTTTCCCTTCGCGGCGATCGGACACGAGCCGCAGGATCTCAAATATCGCGGCGAGCCGTCCCGCCTGATCGTTGGCGAGGACTGCCTCATTCGCGAGGGCGTGACGATGAATCCGGGCACCGCGGGCGGCGGGTCGGAAACCATCATCGGCCCGCGCGGCGCTTTTCTCGCCAATGCGCATGTCGCGCACGACTGCCGCATCGGCGAGGGCGTCATTCTGTCCAATAATGTGATGCTCGCGGGCCACTGCCAGATCGGCGATTTCGCGATTCTGAGCGGCGGCGCGGCGGCGCATCAATTCGTTCGCGTCGGCGCGCATGCCTTCGTCGGCGGCCTCGCCGGCGTGGAGCACGATCTCATTCCCTTTGGCATGGCGCTGGGCAATCGCGCGGCCCTCGCCGGGCTCAATTTCGTCGGCCTCAAGCGACGCGGCTACTCGCGCGAGACGATCCACGAGCTGCGGCGAGCCTACAAGATGCTGTTCAACGGCAAGGGCACATTGAAGGAGCGCATCGGCGACGTCGCGGAAGCTTTCCCCGACCAGGAGGCCGTGCGGCAGATCGTCGCCTTTCTTCGCCAGGGCGGCGACCGGGCGATCTGCGTCCCGCGTCCCGGCAAGGAAGACGAGGCGTGAACACGGCCGCCGCTGGTTTCGGGGACGGCGGCGCCCGGCCGCTGGCGATCCTGTGCGGCTCTGGAGCTTTTCCGCTCGAGGTCGCCGCGGACGCGCGCGCCGGCGGACGGGAGCCGTTCCTCATCGGGGTCGTCGGCGCGTCCGACGTCTCGATCGAGGCCTATCCGCACGTCTGGGTCCGCATGGGCGAGGTCGGCAAGCTGTTCGCCGCGCTGAAAGGGCGTGGGATCGCCGAAATCGTGATTGTCGGCGCGATGACCAGGCCAGACTTCTCCGACCTCAGGCTCGACTGGGGCGCGGTGAAACGCGCCGCCGGCCTCGCCCAATTGTTTCGCCGGGGGGACAACGGTCTCCTCGTCGGGCTCGCCGCGATCTTCGAGCGCGAGCATATCCGGGTCGTCGGCGCGCATGAGGCGGCGCCGAGGCTGGTCGCGCCCGCCGGCCCCATCGGCGCGCGTGCGGCCTCGGCGGACGATGAAACGGACATAGCCTCCGGCGCGGCTCTTCTCGACGCTTTGTCGGGCTTCGACGCGGGGCAGGGCGTCGTGGTCGCCGCCGGCAGGGTGCTCGCGGTCGAGGCGGCCGAGGGCACCGACGCGATGCTCGCCCGGGTCGCGGACATGCGCGCGAGCGGGCGGTTGAGTTTCAAGGGGCCGGCGGGCGTGATGGTGAAAGCGCCCAAACGCGGCCAGGATTTGCGGCTGGACATGCCGGCGGTCGGGCCGAGGACGATCGAAGGGGCGGCCAAGGCGCGGTTGCGCGGAGTGGCGCTCGCCGCCGGCCGCGTCCTCGTGGCCGAGCGCGCACGCTGCGCGCGCGAGGCCGACGCCGCGGACCTGTTCGTCTGCGGCTTTCCGTCATGAGCGCGGCCGGATGAGGCCGTTGCGAGTGGCGCTCGTCGCCGGCGAGCATTCGGGCGATTTGCTGGGCTCCAAACTCATGCGCGCGCTGCGCGAGGCGCAGCCGGAAGGGGTCGAATTTACCGGCGTCGGCGGCGAGGCGATGGCGGCCGAAGGCCTCACGAGCCTGTTCCCGATCGGAGACATCGCGGTCATGGGCGTTCTGCCGGTCATCGCGCGCCTGCCGAAGCTGATCGCGCGCATCCGTCAGACCGCCGACGCGGTCGTCGCCGCGCGGCCGGATGCGCTCGTCATCATCGACAGCCCCGACTTCACGCATCGCGTCGCGCGGCGCGCGCGCGCGAAGACGCCTGAATTGCCGATCGTCGACTACGTCAGCCCCAGCGTCTGGGCCTGGCGGCCGGGCCGGGCGAAGGCGATGCGCGCCTACGTCGACTGCGTGCTGGCGCTTCTGCCCTTCGAGCCCGACGCCTACATTCGGCTGGGAGGCCCACGATGCGTTTATGTCGGCCATCCTCTGATCGAACGGCTGGTAGAATTGCGTCCGAACGAGGACGAGGCGCGCCGCCGCGCCGCCGAACCGCCGATCATTGTCGTGCTGCCCGGTTCGCGCCGCTCCGAAATCCGCCGCCTGATGAACGATTTCGGCGGCGCGCTGCAGCATTTGCGCGAATCGATCGGTCCCTTCGAGCCGATTCTGCCGACCCTGCCGCATATCGAGCCCGAAGTGCGCGCCCTCGCCGCGCGGTGGTCGCAAACCCCTCGGATCGTCATCGGCGAGGCCGCCAGATATGAGGCTTTTCGCGCCGCGCGCGCCGCGCTCGCGGCGTCCGGCACGGTGACGCTGGAGCTGGCGCTCGCCGGCGTGCCGACGGTCGGCGCCTATAAGGTCTCGCTGGTCGAAGAACAGCTCAAATATCTGATCAAGGTCCCCTCGATCCTGCTGCCGAATCTGATCCTGGGCGAGCGCGCGATCCCGGAAAAGCTGCAGAGGGAATGCGCGCC
The DNA here is from genome assembly GCA_963784805.1 of uncultured Alphaproteobacteria bacterium. Lineage (GTDB taxonomy): Bacteria > Pseudomonadota > Alphaproteobacteria > Rhizobiales > Beijerinckiaceae > Roseiarcus. The sequence goes on along the minus strand of CAWASR010000019.1, from coordinate 198,049 downwards.
GGCCGCTCTCGCCGCGGAGCTTGGCGAACTCGTCCGCGACGGGCCGAGGCGCAGCAATCAACTCGAGGCGCTCGCGCGACTCGATCAGCTGATGCGCCTGCCGGACGGCGGCGCGCCGAGCGCGCATGCGGCGCGCGCGGTCCTGAAGACGATCGCGGAGCGCGCTGGCGACGGACGCGGGAGCTAAAGGCGCCGGTGTCCGGGCCGCGATTTCTTGTGGTCGCGGACCTCGGCGACGCTGTCGGTCAAAACGAGTTGCCGGCGTCGCGAACAGGGAGAAGGCAATGGCTCGTCGTCCAGGTCATTTGGAACGCCACGCGGTCGGACGCCTGGGGTGGCTCAGGGCGGGGGTTCTGGGCGCCAATGACGGCATCCTCTCGACTTCGAGTCTGATCATCGGCGTCGCGAGCGCGCAGGGCGGCCGTCATAGCGTTCTGGTCGCCGGGGTCTCGGGTCTTGTCGCTGGCGCGATGTCGATGGCGGCTGGCGAATATGTTTCGGTCAGCTCCCAATCCGATTCCGAAAGCGCGGACATCAGGCGCGAACGTCAGGAACTGAGCGACAATCCCGAGGGCGAATTGAGGGAGTTGGCCGGAATCTACGTCAAGCGCGGTCTCAACCAGACGCTCGCCCGGCAGGTCGCCGAGAAACTGATGGCGGGCGACGCGCTCGCCGCGCATGCCCGCGACGAGTTGGGGATATCCGACGCCACCGCGGCCCGGCCGATTCAGGCGGCTCTCACTTCGGGGGCGGCGTTTTCGGTCGGGGCGGCGCTCCCGGTGGCGATGGCGCTGGTTTCGCCGAACGGTCTGGTGGTCGAGGCGGTCGCCGTCGCCTCGCTGCTGTTTCTCGCCCTTCTCGGCGTCGTCGGCGCCAGGATCGGCGGCGCGGGTATGCTCAAGGCCGCGGTCCGGGTCGCCTTCTGGGGCGCGCTTGCGATGGCTGTGACCGCGGGGATCGGAGCCGTCTTCGGCACGCGGGTCTGAGAGCGCCTATTGGCCTTCGTCCTCCGGCTCCGGAGCGTCGATATCCACCCGCTCCGGGGCCAGCAGCCTCATGTATCCGTCCGGCGCGAGCCCGAGCGCGTGGATGTAGAAGTGCGTCGCTTCGGCCTCGGGCGCCATCACCGGCGATGGGGCGGACACGATCTTGAGTTTGCCGCAGGCGCCGGTCCAGTCGATATGACGATGGCCGTGCAACACGATGACGCGGTCGGCGTAAGGCTGCAGCACACGCAGAAACCAGCTGCCGTTGACGAGCGCGGTCCCAATCCGCTCCGAGAACGCCGTCACCGGCATCGGATACTCGATCAGGTGATGATGCAGCGCGACGATCCATCGGCCCTTGGGATAAAGATCGAGCGCGGCGGCGAGTCGGCGCGCCTGCCCGGCGGAGATCATCCCCAGCGCGTTGGTGAACGAGAAATTCGTGTCGGCGTTCGAATTGAGAATGGCGACTCCGAGGCCGTCCTCCTCGCGCGGCGGCAGAATCAATGGAAACAGCTCGTCCCAAAGGCGCGCAAGACCGGCGGATCGGCGCAAGCCGCCCAAATCCGCGAACGCCCCGATCGCCTGGCGATGCGGAGCGAGCGCTTCGGCGAGCGTGGGGCCGAGCGTTTCGGCGCCGGAGCTCATCACGCGCATGACATCGCCCTGGATGGACGCGATCGCCGACAGCGCGCGCATCTTGCGCAGGCCTTTTGCCGGGCTGAACGGCAGAACGAGGCGAGCCGGGTTGGCGCGGTCGACGATATTGAGGTCGTGATTTCCGGGCAGGATGAGCGCCCGGGCGGCAAGATCGGGATGCGCCGCCAGAATGTCGAGGAATTCCGCCCATTCGGTCGAACGTCCGGCGTCGGTCATGTCGCCGGTGACGAGAATGAGATCCACCGGGCGGACGGCATGCGACGCCTCGATCCGCGCCATGACCTGCTCGAACCGCCGATTGCCGCGCGCGCCCCCGCGCCCGCTCTCGATCCGGAAGCCGTATCGCTCGCCGACGACATGCACGTCGGACAGATGCGCGACCCGCCAGACCCGACCGCCTGGAGCCGCGGCGTCGAAGGCTTCGAGGTCGAGCGGCTGGTCCATAGTCGCGTCGGCAAAGCCCCAGACAAGCGAGGCCGCCGCCAGATAGGCCGACATGATGACAATTGCATTGGCGATCGTGGGCACGATCAGATGCTGCGGAGCGGCGAGATCCGACGCCGTTCCGATCCAATGCGTCGCGGGCCACACGACGATTGCGACCAACGCCGCGACCGCGCAAAGAAGCAGCCCGGCGCCGGCGCAACTGATCGCGCGCAGGCGTGCGAATCCGGCTGCGTCGCGCGGCTTGAACGCCCGTTCGCTCAGATGCCGGATCGCCTCGCGGCACAGGGCGTAGCCCGGCTGAACCGCCAGCGCGTTCAGCGCCCAGAAATTGGCCTCGGCGATACGAAAGAGGGGGCGCCAGCCGATCCAGCCTATGGCGAGGACGGCGAGAAAGACGATTCCGGCGCCGATCCCCGTCAGCTCCAGGATTCTGGCGGAGACCTTGGCGAACCAGGCCGTCGCCGCCAGCGGCGCCAGGCCGAGCAGGGCCGCGGGCAGCAGAATCGAAACCGCCCAGGCGAAAAGCAGTTTCGGCAGGCTGATTTCCGTCAGCAGGCTGCCGGCGATTGCGAGCAGCGACCTCTCCTTGGCGCTCGAGGCGTCGTCCTCGGCGTCGCCGCGACGGGGATCGAACAGCTGATCGTTGCTCTCGAGCACGGGGGCGCGGCGCTTCAATCTTTTCCGGGGCGCATCACCAGCAGCGTCGAGGTCCCGTGCGCCAGCAGGCGCCCATTCGCGTCGACGATCCTGCCCTCGGCGGAGATGATGGTTCGTCCCCGGCCGACGACGCGGCCCTCCGCGCGCACGCGGCCGGCGCCGGGGGCGATGGCGCGCGAGAGATTAGCCTTGGTTTCGACCGTTGCGAAGCCGACGCCGGCGGGCAACGTCGAGTGACCGGCGCAACCGGTGGCGCTGTCGATCAGCGTCAGCGCCCAGCCGCCGTGCACGCCGCCGAGCGGATTGAGCAGATGAAGACCGGTCACGCCCTCGAACACGGCGAAGCCATCGCTGACTTCGACCAGCCGGAACGACAGGGCCTTGGCGATCGGCGGCGCGGGGAGGCGCCCGTCGATGATCGCTTGCAAAAACTCCCGGCCGGTCAAATGCGCGATGTCCTCGCGCGGCGCGACGCCGAATTTCTGCCCGGTTTCCCAGTCCATATCGTAGCGCTCCGATCGCCAGGCGACGCTTATGCAGCAATCTCGGGCGAAAGTCCTGTCCCCGTGAGGGCGCGCCTGACGGATGGCGGGCTTGCGGCTCCGCCCTGCCGGTCCGGGCGCGGCCCAAATTCGAACCGCGATCCGCCGAAATCGTGGGACGGGCATTGGCGATTGCGCGCTCTCCCTCGCACGGGCTAAAGCAACCCGCGAACTCATTCTCACGCCCTGGACAAAGTTTTTGATCGTCGATGCGGATCGGAGCGCGGTGGCCGCGCGCGATTTGCTGGCCGCCGCCGCGCGCGAGGCCGGGGCGCTGGCGCTTGGGTTTTTCCGGCTCGGCGCGACGACTTCGGCGCGCGTCGAAACGAAGCTCGGCGGCTCGCCGGTGACGGAGGCCGATCTCGCTGCGAATGCGCTGCTGAGGCGCCGCCTCGGCGAGGCCTTCCCCGACGCCGGCTGGCTTTCCGAGGAGACGGCCGACGATCTCGGGCGCCTGTCGCGGCGCAGCCTCATCGTCGTCGATCCGATCGACGGCACCCGCGCCTTCGTCGCCGGCGATCCGCGCTGGGCGGTGTCGGCGGCGCTGATCGTCGACGGACGTCCGCTTGCCGGCGTCATCCACGCGCCGGCGCTCGACGAGACCTATATGGCCGTGCGCGGCGCGGGGGCCGGGCTCAACGGCGCGGCGATCGGCGCCTCCGCCGGCGGCGGTTGGCCGCGGCTCGGCGCGGTCGGCCCGAAGCCGATCGTCCAGGCGATGGCGGCGAGGCTCGGCGTGTCGACGGAAATCTCGCCGCGCGTGCCCTCGCTCGCTTATCGCCTTTGCCTTGCGGCGCGGGGAGCGGTCGATTTCGCGGTCGCCGGAGAGAATTCGCACGATTGGGACATCGCGGCGGCCGATTGCATCCTCGAGGCGGCGGGCGCGCGCCTGGTCGACGCAACGGGGGAGCGGTTGGTCTACAACAACAGAATCGTGCGCCGGGGCGCCCTGCTGGCGACGCCCGAAGCGCTGGCGCCGCGCTTGCTTGAGGCCTTTCGCGCCGCGACCGCCGCGCGGCCGCAATGATCGGACAATGAGCGGACAATGCGCGATGACGGGCGACTTGCGTTTTTGCCCCGGCGGGGGCAAAGCGCGGCGCTGGCCGGCGCGCCCGATTCCTGAAGGAACACGACCATGACGTCCACCGATCCGAAGGCTCGCGATCAGGAGAAGCCGCAGCGTCTGCATCTCGTGTTCGGCGGCGAGCTGAAATCGCTCGAAAGCCACGAATTCCGCGATCCCTGGAAGATCGACATCGTCGGCCTCTTTCCCGATTACGCCAGCGCCGAGCGGGCGTGGCGCGCGAAGGCGCAGGCGACGGTCGACAGCGCTCAGACGCGCTACTACATCGTCCATCTGCATCGATTTCTGGAGCCGGATCTCGCTCCGACGCCCCGGTTCGCCTGAGCTGCTCTTATGCCGAGACGTCCGGGCAGGTCGCGACTCTCGCAGGAGGCGGTTGGCTTCCTTCTGGCGACTTACTTGCGCCTGGTTCAGCGCACCAATCGATTCACGACCGATCCTGTCGACATTGACGCCGCGGTCAAGGACGAGACGCCGGTGATCGTCGCCATGTGGCATGGCCAGCATCTGATGATGTCCTTCGCCTGGCCGGACGCGATCGACCGCATGGCCGCGCTGGTCTCGCGCCACGAAGACGCCGGCGCGCAGGCCGCCGCCCTGGAGCGCCTCGGCGTGACGGCGGTGCGCGGATCAGGCGGCCCGGCCGACCGCGCCTATTACAAGGGCGGCGCGCCGGCCATGCGCGAACTCATCCGCCAACTCGATTCGGGGACCTCGGTGGCGCTGACTGCCGACGTGCCCAAGCGCGCTCGCGTCGCCGGACCTGGGATCGTCACCCTGGCGCGGCTCTCGGGGCGTCCAATCGTCCCGACGGCGGTGGCGACGAGCCGGCGCATTCAGTTCAATACGTGGGATCGCGCAACGCTCGGTTTGCCGTTCGGCCGCGCGGCGGTGGTCATCGGCGATTTTGTCCGGGTTCCCCCGGACGCTGACGATGAGGCGACCGAAGCCGCGAGGCTCGCGGTCCAGGACGGGCTCGACGAAGCGCACCGGAAAGCCTACGCCATGGTCGGCGCGTCCGATCCGGGCGCCCATCTGAGACAGGAATGACGGCGCCCCTATCGCTCTACGCCTATCGGCTGGCGACCACGCTCGCGATGCCGTTGGTTGGCGCTTATCTGTCGTTTCGGGTCAGGCGCGGCAAGGAAGACCCGACGCGCCTCGGCGAGCGGCGGGGCCGCGCTGGCCTCCCGCGCCCGGCGGGACGGCTTGTCTGGCTGCATGGCGCGAGCGTCGGCGAAGCCATTTCGCTGCTGCCCTTCGTTGAGCGCATCACCCGGTCGGGCATGAACGCGCTTGTGACGACGGGAACGGTGACGTCCGCCGCGCTGCTGGCCCAGCGCCTGCCGGCCGGGGCGCTGCATCAATATGCGCCGATCGACAATCCATTCTATCTGCGCCGCTTTCTTGCCCATTGGCGGCCCGGCGCGGCGCTCTTCGCCGAATCCGAACTGTGGCCGAACACGATCGTGGAGCTGAATCGCGCCGGCCTGCCGCTGGCGATGATCAACGGCCGGATCAGCGAACGGTCGTTCAACCGCTGGCGCAAGGCGCCGCGCCTCATCGGCGCGCTGCTGTCGAATTTCGACCTTTGTCTGGCGCGCGGGGAGGAAGACCGCGAGCGGTTCCTCGCGCTCGGCGCGCCACGCGTTCTGGTCGCCGGCGACGTCAAGTTCGATGCGCCGGCGCTGCCGGCCGACCGCCGGGAGCTGGCCGAATTGTCGGGTCTGACCTCGGGTCGGCAGATCTGGGTCGCAGCCTCCACGCACGAGGGCGAGGAACTGATCGCGGCCGAGGCGCAGAAGCGGCTGCGCCAGGTGTTTCCCGACGCGCTGGCTCTCATCGCTCCCCGTCATCCCGAGCGCGGCGAGGCGGTTCTGCGCGAGCTCGAAGGCCTGGGTCTGACTTGCGCCTTGCGCTCGCGCGGCGAGCGGCCAGGGCGGGAAACCGCGGTCTATCTCATCGACACCATCGGCGAACTCGGATTGTTCTATCGGCTCGCGGGCGTCGTGTTTCTCGGCAAGTCCTTCGTCGGCGCGGGCGGGCAAAATCCGATCGAGCCCGCGAGGCTCGCCTGCGCGATCCTGCACGGACCCATGGTCGGGAATTTCGCCGACGCCTATGCGGCTCTCGACGAGGCCGGCGGCGCGCTCGAAATCGCGTATCCGGAAGATCTGGGGGATGCGCTGGTCGCCCTGTTCGCCGACGCGGCTCGCCTGCGCGCGATCGCGCGTTCCGCCGGCGAGACGGTTGAGCGCCGGGCGGGCGCAGTCAACCGTTCGATGGCCGCGCTGGCGCCGCTTCTGGCGGCCGCCGGGGCGGCTGCGTGAGGGCGCCTGGCTTCTGGGCCGCCCGGAAACCGACCCCGCTGGCGCGCGCGCTTCAGCCGATCGGATCGCTCTATGGCAGGGCGGTCGCGCGGAGGATGGCGGTTCAGGGCGAGCGCGCTGGCGCGCCGGTGATCTGCGTCGGCAATTTCGTCGCCGGCGGCGCGGGAAAGACGCCGACGGCGATTGCGCTGGCGCGGATGCTGATCTCCGACGGCGAACGCGTCGCCTTCCTGTCGCGCGGCTACGGCGGCGCAAGGCGCGTCGAGCCCGTGCGCGTCGACGCGAACATCCACGATGCGGCCGCCGTCGGCGATGAGCCGCTGCTGCTCGCCAGGGTCGCGCCGTGCTGGGTCGGGCCCGATCGGGTCAAGAGCGCCGAGGCGGCGGTCGAGGCGGGCGCGAACGCGCTCGTGCTCGACGACGGCCTGCAAAATCCGGCGCTCGCCAAGGACCTCGCCTTCGCCGTGATCGACGGCGAGGCGCGCTTCGGCAACGGGCTCTGCGTTCCCGCGGGCCCGCTGCGCGCGCCGGTGGCGGCGCAGGCGCGCCACGTGCGGGCGCTCATCGTCATCGGCGGCGACGAGGAGGCGATCGCCTCGATCGCGGCCGAAGCGCCGGGCAAACCGCTGTTGCTGGCGACGCTCGAGCCGGACGCGCTGGCTTCAGCGCCGCTGATCGGGCGCGAGGTCGTCGCCTTCGCCGGCATCGCCCGGCCGGAGAAGTTTTACTCGACCCTGCGCCGGGTCGGCGCGCAGATCGTCGCCACCCATGACTTTCCCGACCACCATGCCTTTGCGCCGTCTGAGATCGAGGAACTGATCGAGGAGGCGGGGCGGCGCGGCGCGGTTTTGGCGACGACCGAAAAAGACCAGGTCCGACTTGCGGCCCCGCTCGCCCGAGCCATCGTGACGCTTCCGGTGACGCTGCGGTTCGAACAGCCGCGGCTGGTGAGAGGGATGCTGCGCGCAATCCGCGACTGGTAGTTGGCGCGCGCCGGGTCGAGACATCCGACGCCTGGAGCGGAAGCGCCACCCGGCGGCGGCTCTTGTCCCCGGCCCGGCGCTCAATGGCCGGCGAGCGGCGGCAGGCTCTTGAGATAGACGGCGATCGCCTCGCGATCGGATTGAGGCAATCGCGCCATGTTGCGCACCACGGCCGTCATCCCGTCGCCAAGGACGTCGCCAGAGGGGGTGAATCCGCTGGTGAGTGCCTCGACGATGTCGTCCTTCGTCCACTTGGCGATTTCGCTCCCCCTGAGGTTCGCGGACCTGCCCTTGCTCGCAGGCAACGGGGCGCCGGCGAGGCGCCGGCTCTCATCCATCTGCCCCAACAGACCGCGCGGGGTATGACATTGGCCGCAATGGCCGGGGCCTTCGACCAGATAGCGGCCGCGATTCCATTGCGCGCTCCGGTCGGGATCGGGACGAAGGCCGGCGTTGTCGAAATAGAGAAGCTTCCACAGGCCGACGGCCCGGCGGATCGAAAAGGGAAACGGCAGGACATTGGCCGGCGCCCGGCCGCGAACCGCGGGCAACGTGCGTAAGAACTCGATCAGATCGGCGACGTCCTTCGGCGTCATCCGCTGATAGGACGTATAAGGGAAAGTCGGATAAAGCTGCCGGCCGTGCGGAGCGACGCCCGAGAGCAAAGCGTTGGCGATATCGACCGAACGCCAGCCGCCGATCCCGTCGACCGGATCGCTCGAAATATTGGGCGGATAGAACCTGCCGAACGGGGTCTTGAGTTCGAGCCCGCCGCCGAGCCGCAAGGGGTCAGTCTGGCCGGGCGACTTGTGGCAGGAATCGCAGCCGCCGGCGAAGAAGACAATTCGCCCCGCCGCAGCGTCGCCGGCCGGGGCGGCGGCGCGCCATTGCGCGGGCGTGAATCGCGGATTTGGCGCGGAAAGTATCCACGCCAGTCCGGCGCTGCCGAGAGCCAAGACGGCGATGAGGAAGCCTATCCGCCTCATCTTCACGCCGTCGCGCCGTCCTCAACTGCTCTTGGCCTTGTAGAGTTCGTGACAGCCGCCGCAATTCTTGAAGATCGGGGGAACGGCTTTCTTGAAACTCGCCTCGTCGACGGTCTCGGCCTGGGCGGCGGCGACATCCTTGCCGAATTTGGCGAAGCGGGCGTTGAAGTCAGCCTTGTTTTCCCAGATCGCCGGGAGCGCCGCGGTGTGATCGCCGGTCTTGCTGTCGTCGGGAAACAGCGTTGGCGATTTCGAAGCGCCGACGGAGAGGGTCTTCAACGCCGCTTGCGCGGCGGCGAGATCGAAGGGAATTTTGCCCTTCACCATCTCGAACAGCTGCTTTGCGGCGAGGCCGTCATTGTGCATGAGGGCGCGCCGTTGCGCGATATCGTCGGTGGCGGCCCATACGGCGCTTGCGCCGAAAGCCAATGCGATGAGCAGTGTCGTCAAGCGCTTCATAAGTCCCTCCTGCCGAATTTCCCACAACCAAGCGCGGGCGCCCGGGCGTTCAGTCTGTAGCCGGGCGAATTGGCGGCGACGTATAGGCGTCTTTCAAGCCTGCTGCGCCACTCTGGCTTTCATCCAACCACGTGAGGGAACGCGCCGCAATGGAGGCCGTGGGCGGGCGCCTGCCGCTTTTCCCGTCTTACAGTCTCGAATTCAATCTTGCCGATCGGGCGGCGATTGGAGGCTGTCCGGCGGCGCGCCGCCCTTGAAAGGGCGCCAATGCCATGCTACCGCGCCGGCCGAACGGACGAATGCGCGTTTCCGGCGCCGCGCTTCGTCCCCGTCTCCACGACAGCCCCCAGGCGAGATGATCGTGTCCGATACGTTGCAGAGAGAAGTTCAGTCCCGGCAAGCGCCGCGCGGCATGGCGCATATCCCGGGCGGGGTCTTTCGCATGGGATCGGACGCGCACTATCCGGAAGAGGGCCCGTCCCATCTCGTCAAGGTCGAGGAATTCTGGGTCGATGAGACCCCGGTCACCAATCGCGCGTTCGCCAGGTTCGTCAACGCGACCGGATACGTCACCTTCGCCGAAATCGCGCCCGACGCGAAGGACTATCCAGGGGCGCTGCCGCACATGCTGCGCGCCGGCTCGCTGATGTTCGACCCGCCATCGCACGCGGTCGATCTGAGCGACTGGTCGCAGTGGTGGAAGTTCCAGTTCGGCGCCAACTGGAAGAAGCCCTATGGCCAGGGTTCGTCGATCAAGGGGCTCGACGACCACCCGGTCGTCCATGTCGCCTATCGCGACGCCGAGGCCTATGCGGCCTGGGCGGGAAAGGCGCTGCCGACGGAGGCGGAATGGGAGTTCGCCGCGCGCGGCGGCATGGCGGAGGCGGAATACGCATGGGGGTCCGAGTTGACGCCCGGCGGCAAGCACATGGCCAACACCTGGCAGGGCGAGTTTCCGCACCAGAACGCCAAGGCCGACGGCTGGGCGCGGACGTCGCCCGTCGGCTCATTCCCGGCCAACGGCTACGGCCTCTACGACATGATCGGCAATGTCTGGGAGTGGACCTCGGACTTCTGGTCCTCGCGTCATCCCGCCAATGCGGCCAGCCCCTGCTGCGCGCCGGTCAATCCGCGCGGCGGACCGGAGGCCGACAGCTACGATCCGCGCCAGCCCGCGATCCGCATTCCGCGCAAGGTGCTGAAGGGCGGCTCGCATTTGTGCGCGCCCAACTACTGCCGCCGTTATCGCCCGGCCGCCCGCCACGCCGAGCCGATCGACACCTCGACCAGCCATGTCGGCTTCCGCTGCGTGGTGCGCCGAGAAACTGCGCCTTGACCGACGCGCCTTCGAGAACCGCGATCCTTCAGGCGCGTCTGGCGGTCGCGCTCCTCATCGGCCTGATTGGACTCGGCGCCGTCTGGTACGGCTTTTCCGTCGAGAATCTGGATCGTCTGTGGACAGACATTCTGGCGCGACCCGGCGGCCCAATGACCTTCCGTTTCATTCTGCAGCCGGCGATGGCTCTCATTGCGGCGTCGCGCGACGGAGTCAACGACGCGCGAACTCGGGCGCACGCCCTATCTCTCGGCGATCGTACGCGGCGAGGCACGCGGTGGGCGCCTGTGGGAGGGGATCATTTCGACCGCGAGAATATTGATCCTTGGCGTGGTTATGGACGTCATCTACCAGTTCAGCGTACTGGGCACGTTGTTCCCAGGCCAGGCGGCGGTGATCTCGGTGTTGCTGGCGTTTCTTCCTTATCTTCTGCTGCGCGGGCCGATCGAACGCGTCGCGCGTCGCTGGACCGCTCGGCCGGCGTCCAGTTGATCAATTCGAGCCGAGCGTGGACGATGACGACCCCCGATCCCAAGCGCGACGTCAACACCGAACTTGCGGCCCGGCGCACCGGCATGTCGTTTCAGCGCACGCGCATGAGCGCCGATCGCACGCTGATGTCGGTCATCCGCACCTCGCTTTCGCTGATCGGCTTCGGCTTCACGATCTTCCAGTTTTTTCAAAGGCTGCGTGAACAGGACGTCATATCCAGGGCAGGGGCGCCGCGTCACTTCGGGCTCGCGCTGGTTTTTCTCGGCGTCGGCATGCTGATCCTCGGCATCATCTATCACCTTCAATACATGCTGGGTCTGCGGCGCTTGCGGCATTCGATGGCGGAGGAGGGGCTCATCCACGGCGAGAGCGTCTTTCCCGCGTCGCTAACCCTGATAGCGGCCGTATTGTTGCTGATCATCGGAGTCGTTGCGATCGTCAGCATGGTTTTCCAAGTCGGACCATTCAACTGAGGAGGCGCGGCTAAACACAAGAATGATTGCATTGCAACCCGCGCGCACATCGTCGCGGGCCTAATCATCAAGGCGGAAATTTTTAAAGCGACAGGAGTAGGAAATGCCGAAGACTGACAAGCCGAACATCCTCATCATCTGGGGCGACGACATCGGCTATTGGAACATCAGCCATTACAGCAAAGGGCATGATGGGCTACCAAACCCCCAACATCGACCGGATCGCACAAGAAGGGGCGACCTTCACCGATTGGTACGGCCAGCAGAGCTGCACCGCCGGCCGCGCGTGCTTCATCACCGGTCAGAACCCGATCCGCACCGGCCTGACCAAAGTCGGCATGCCGGGCGCCACGGTCGGATTGCACGCCGAAGACCCGACGATCGCGGAAATGTTGAAGCCGCTCGGCTACGCCACCGGTCAGTTTGGCAAGAACCATCTGGGCGATCGGGACGAGTATCCTGCCGACCGTGCACGGGTTCGACGAATTCTTTGGCAATCTCTATCACCTGAACGCCGAGGAAGAACCGGAACTGCCGGACTATCCCAAGGACCCGGAATTCAAGAAGAAGTTTGGACCGCGCGGCGTGCTCCACTGCCTGGCCGACGGCAAGGGCGGCCAGAAGGTCGAGGACACCGGCCCGTTGACCAAGAAGCGCATGGAAACCGTCGACGAGGAGATCACGGCGCGCGCTCTGGTCTGGATGGAGAAGCAGGCCAAGGCGGAGCAGCCGTTCTTCCTCTGGTACAATTCGACCGCGATGCATTTCAGGACCCACCTCGCCGAGAAGAACCGCGGCAAGAGCGGGCAGGACGACTACAGCGACCGGATGGTCACCCACGACGAGCAGGTCGGAGAGCTCTTGAAGAAACTTGACGACCTCGGCATCGCCGACAACACCATCGTCATGTACTCGACCGACAACGGCCCCGAGAACGACACCTGGCCGGACGGCGCCAACACACCGTTCCGCTCCCAGAAGAATACGAACTGGGAAGGCGCGTGGCGCGTGCCGACGTTCATGCGCTGGCCGGGCAAGATCAAGGCTGGTTCGGTCTTCAACGGCATCGGCTCGCACATCGACATGTTTCCGACGCTGCTCGCCGCCGCCGGCGATCCTGACGTGACCAAGAAGCTCCTCGATGGCTGCACCGTCGGCGGCAAGACCTTCAAGGTCCACCTCGATGGTTACAACATCATTCCATACGTGACCGGAGCGGCGAAGGAGAGCCCGAGAAATCACATCATGTACTTCAGCGACGACGGCGATGTGATGGCGGTCCGGGTCGGCGACTATAAGTTCAACCTGGCGGTGCAGCGCGCCAACAGGATGCAGGCCTGGGCGGAGCCGCTGGTGAAGCTGAGAGTCCCGCTGATCTACAATCTGCGCCGCGACCCGTTCGAGCGCGCGGACGTCAACTCCAACACTTACTTTGATTGGATGGTTGATCACATCCCGCAGATGTATCTGATGCAGGCTGTGGTGGCGGCCCAGATCGACAACTTCATCAAGTTCCCGCCTCGCCAGAAGCCGGCATCGTTCAACCTGGACGCGGTGTTGGCGATCGCGTCCACCCATGGCGGGAATGCCTGATTTCGGCGGTCTCCCGCGTGCATAGCCACGAACGACGCCCGGCGGATTCGCCGGGCGGTGGGCGCTGCCCTGCTTGCAGCAATTTTCGATTGAATCGAGCCGTCATTGCGAGGAGCGAAGCGACGAAGCAATCCAGGGATCGAAGGGCGTAGCCCGTCGAAAGAAGGGCGTTCTTCCGAACGCCCTACCGGCGGCAGTCTCTGGATTGCTTCGCTTCGCTCGCAATGACGCGTTCGGACTCGACGAAAAACGCGGACATCCCAGGAGGGTCGGAGTGAGCCGCAGCGAGGACGTCCGCGACTTCTACGAAAGGATGCCCTATCCGGCCCCGCTCACGAATCTGGACGCGCATCGCGACCTCTACAAGAACCGGAACCGTAGCCGCGCCGAGTTCAATCTGATCTGGCCGACAAGGCAACCGCGGAAAAACCTGGAAATCCTGATCGCGGGCTGCGGCACGTCGCAGGCCGCGAGATACGCGCTTCGCGAGCCGGATGCTCACATCACGGCGATCGACGTCAGCGACACGAGCCTTCGCCACACCCGCGATCTGCAGCGCAAGTACAACCTCGAGAATCTCGAACTGCATCAGCTCCCGATCGAGCGCGTCCGCCAGATCGGGCGCACTTTCGACCTGGTGGTCTGTACTGGCGTGCTGCACCACTTGCCCGATCCGGACGAGGGCCTTCGCGCTCTTCGGGACGTCCTGCGGCCAAGCGGCGCGATGCGCCTGATGGTCTACGCGCGCTATGGCCGGGCTGGAATCTACATGATGCAGGAATACTGCCGCCTGCTCGAAATCGATGCGTCGGAGACAGATCTCGAAACGCTCGGCGCCACGCTCGAAGCGTTGCCGGCGGACCATCCGATCTCGGGCCTGCTGCGCCGGTCGAAGGATTTCTGGCGGCCGGAGGCGATGGCGGACGCGCTCCTTCATCCCCAGGATCGCGCCTACAGCTGTTCCGGAGATCTATGCCTGGCTTGACCGGTGCGGCATGTCCTTCGGCCGATGGATCGAACAAGCGCCTTATCTGGCCGAATGCGGAAGAGTGGCGGCCAGCCCGCACGCCTTGCGCCTCGCTTCGTTGCCGTCCCGGGCGCAGCACGCCGCGGTCGAGCTTTTCCGCGGAACGATGGTGTCGCACAGTTTCATCGCCCTATCGCGATGACAGCCCTGACGAAGGCCAGCCGATCACATTCGCCGACGACCGCTGGCGCGACTACGTCCCCATTGCGCCGCCATGGACATTGTGCGTTCGGGACCGCCTGCCGCCCGGCAGCGTCGCGGTGCTGATCAACCAGGCGCACACATTCACCGACCTCATTCTCACCGTCGATTTATTCGAAGACCGGCTGCTCCGCGCGATCGACGGGAGCCGAACCCTGAGCGAAATTCTGCGATTTGCTTCGCCGGACGGCGACGGCGAGAGTCGGGCGCTGCGGTTCTTCGAACGCCTTTGGCGATACGACCAGGTCGTCTTTGACGCTTCGCGCGCCGCAGCGGGGCGATTGACGCCAGAGGAGAGCCTCATTAACAGCGAAAGTGTCGTTCCAGTGTCGCTAACGCCGACAACCGCGACAGTTCTGCTCGCCATCGGCGTCGCATCGATCGTCAGCATGATCTTTCAGGTTGGACCGTACAATTGAAGTGGATGCAGCGTTCAATTGAAGAGGAGCATTAAGATACTCAGGATGGTCGTTTCGCGACCTGGTGCGCTCGTCTTATCGCGGGAATCATCGTCAACACTCAATTCTTTAAGCGACAGGAGAAGGAAATGCCCAAGTCAAGAAAGCCGAATATCCTCATCCTCTGGGGCGACGATATCGGCTGGTGGAACATCAGCTACAACAGCCGCGGACAGATGGGATACCGCACGCCCAACATCGACCGCGTCGGCAACGAAGGCGTCGCCTTCACCGACTACTACGGCCAGCAAAGCTGCACCGCTGGCCGGGCGGCGTTCATCACCGGCCAGAACCCGATCCGCACCGGACTGACCAAGGTCGGCATGCCGGGCGCCGACGTCGGCCTGCAAGCGGAAGATCCTACCATCGCCGAACTCTTGAAGCCGCTTGGCTACACGACCGGCCAGTTCGGCAAGAACCATCTGGGCGACAAGGACAAATTCCTGCCGACGATGCACGGTTTCGACGAGTTCTTCGGCAACCTCTATCATCTCAACGCGGAAGAGGAGCCCGAGGACCCAGACTATCCCAAAGACCCGGAGTTCCTGAAGCATTTCGGGCCGCGCGGCGTGCTGCACTGCAAGGCCGACGGCAAAGGCGGACAGACGGTCGAGGACACCGGGCCGCTGAACAAGAAGCGGATGGAAACGATCGACGACGAGGTGACAGAGCGGGCGCTCCGGTTCATCGACGAGGCGCACAAGGCCGACAAGCCGTTCTTCCTCTGGTACAACACCACCGGCATGCATTTTCGGACGCATAGCGCCGCCAAGCACAAGGGCAAGAGCAACGGCCAGGGCGAATACAACGACGTGATGGTCGCGCATGACGAGCATATCGGCCAGATGCTCAACAAGCTCGATGAACTCGGCATCGCCGAGGACACGATCGTCATGTACTCGACCGACAACGGTCCCCACTACAACTCCTGGCCGGACGCCGGCATCACGCCGTACCGCTCCGAGAAGAACACCAACTGGGAGGGCGGCTGGCGCGTTCCGGCCTTCATCCGCTGGCCCGGCAAGTTCAAGGCGGGCACGGTGATCAATGGAATCGTCAGCCATCAGGACTGGCTGCCGACATTGCTCGCGGCGGCCGGCGAGACGGACATCGCGGCCAAACTCCACGAAGGCCACAAGGTCGGCAAGAAGACCTACAAGGTCCACATCGACGGATTGAACATGCTGCCGTACCTGACCGGCGAGGTGAAAGAGAGCCCGAGGAATTTCTTCTTCTACATCAGCGACGATGGAGACATCCTCGCGATCCGAATGAAGGACTGGAAGGTTGTCCTGATGGAGCAGCGGGCGAAGACTCTCGCCTGCTGGTTTGAACCGTTCGTGAAGCTGAGGGCGCCCAAGGTATTCAACCTGCGGCGAGATCCTTTCGAGCGGGCGGACGAGAACTCGAACACCTACTGGGATTGGGTGCTTGCGCACGTCTACATCGTCTATGCGATGCAGGCCCTGGTCGCAAAGCAGATTGCCGACTTCGAGAAGTTCCCGCCGCGCCAGAAGCCGGCTTCCTTCAACCTCGACGCGGTGCTGAGAACATTGCAAGAGGCGCATAGCAGCGCCGGGCACTGACGCCGCGCGCGTTGGCGAAAGCGAAGGCGTGCGCCGCGTCTCGAAAGCCAGGGACGCGGCGCAACGCGCCAGTTTCGCTGACCAGGGTAAAGCGGCGACGGGTCAACTCACCATCGGCGTCGCCGCAATTGTTAGCATGATCATTCAGGTTGGAACGTTCAACTGAAGAGGAGGCGCCACGGCGACCTTTAAGGACTTCCCGCCGGTCCAGCATCCAAACAGCTTCACCATCGACGAAGCCTTGAAGATGCTGTCCTCGGCGGGCGCCGCGCATCAGTAGGGCGCCGAAGCCGGACACCGGGCGGCAGGCTTAGGCCGCCGCCCGCAACGCTCGATACTGCGCGGCTTCGGGACCGCGCGTTACAAGGGGCAGAGCGTGAAAGAATGGCTGTACGTCGCGACCAATTACTTCCGTCACCATCATCGAGGGGATGGCGCTGATCGTCATCGTCGTCGGTACAGTCGAAACCTTCTTCGGCGGCCTGCGGACGATGCTGACGTCGACGGCCGGCCACGAGCGGCGCGACGTCTGGCTCCGCTACGCGCGCTGGCTGGTCGCCGGTCTGACCTTTCAGCTCGCCGCCGACATTCTCGCGACCGCCGTCACCGAGAGCTGGGACGCGGTCGGCCGCATCGCCGCGATCGCGGTCATCCGCACCTTCCTCAACTATTTCCTCGAGCGGGATCTGGGCGAGATCCGGCGAAGACAGAAGGAGCCGCGCCCCGACGCGCAGGCGGTGCGACCGGAGTGAGCCGGGATGGAGCATGACGCGATTTGATCGAACCAATGTCGTCATCGCGAGCGAAGCGAAGCGATCCAGAGACGACGGGCGGCGCCGGTCGCGCTGCATCGCCGCGTCGCTTCGCTCCTCGCGATGAGGATTCCACCCGAACGCAACATGCGCTATTCCCGCGCGTGCGCCGGAATAGCGAGCCGCCGCTGAAACCGGCGCGTTGGACAGTCACCTCCCTGACGGCGCCGCGGTCGGGGGGAGGGTTTTTCGCGTCCGAGCCTCGACGCCGCCCGCTCAGGGCTTCTTCGCCGGCTGTATGCTGAAGCCCTGGGCGGCTTTGCCCTGGGCCTGTTTGTAGGGCGAACCCGGACCCTTTGGCTTGTCCGCCTTTTGTTTTTTGGCTTCCTTGCTTTTTTTGACCTGGCCCTTCGCCATCTCATCCTCCAGTGGCCGCGCCGCGCGCGAACCTGCGCCTATTCGTCGTCGCTCACCATGAAATCGTCAAGCGTGATCGTGCGCAGCGCGGCGGACGCGAGGCGGCGGCGGGCGTTACAACATGTGGAATATGTGTATTGCTCAGCGATCGGAAGATTTCCGTACGCCGGCAGGAGGCCCAAAGCGCCGGTTCGCGCGGCGTTTGGAGACGGCTTCAGCGGAGCGGCGGTAAACGGGGCGCCAAGCGACTGAAAAGATTGAGTTGCCTGGGACGAAGCGGCGGTAAACCAGGACTGGCGCCACAGACGATGGAACGCGAGGTCGCCGGAAATGGACGGCGTCCAGCGCGTCGCCGCGCCCCGCCTACGGCAGACGCAGGGTCGCCAGGGCGAGGCAGGCGATTCCCTCGCCGCGGCCGGTAAAGCCGAGATGTTCGGTGGTCGTCGCCTTGACGGCCACGCGGGCGACGTCGACGCAAGCGATTTCGGCGATCCGTTCGCGCATCGCCTCGCGCCAGGGGCCGATGGTCGGCGCTTCGCAGATCAGCGTCGCGTCGAGGCCGGCAATGAAGCCGCCGCGCGCGCGGGCCCGCTCCGCCGCGTGGGCGAGAAAGACCTTGGACGCCGCGCCTTTCCATTGCGGGTCGGAGGGCGGAAAATGGGCGCCGATGTCGCCCTCGGCCAGCGCGCCGTAGATCGCGTCGGCGAGCGCGTGCAAGCCCACGTCCGCGTCCGAATGGCCGCTCAGGCCCCGCGGATGGGGAATGCGGACCCCGCACAAAAAGACATGGTCTCCGGGCGCGAAGGCGTGAACGTCGAAGCCCTGGCCGACCCGGGTCTCGTTCGCCGCGCCCATCAGCCGCGCCTCGGCGGCGCGCAAATCCTGCATCGTCGTCACCTTGATGTTGGCTGGGTCGCCTTCGAACACATAAGCGAACGCGCCGGACCATTCGGCGACGGCGACGTCGTCGGTGAGATCGGCGACCCCTTCGGCCGCCGCGCGCCGGTGCGCCTCCAGAATGAGCGGGAAACGGAACGCCTGCGGCGTCTGCACGGCGCGCAATCGCGAGCGCGGCGGGGTCGCGAGCACGCGGCCGTCGGCGTCGATCTGTTTGACCGTGTCGCTCAACGGCGTTCCAGGCGCCGCGGCGCCGCAGCTTTCGCCCGCTTGAACCGCGCGGGCGATAAGCTCGCGCGAGGGGAAGGGCCGCGCCGCGTCGTGGATCAGCACGATCTCCGGCGCGGCCGGCGCGAGCGCTTCGAGCCCGGCCAACACGCTCTGCTGGCGCGTCGCCCCGCCGATCGCGGGATCGGCGAGCGCCGCCGCCGCGCCCGGCGTCAGATGCGCCAGCGTCTGGTCGTAGAGGGCGCGGTCATCGGCGTGGATCGCGACCACGGCGGCCGAAAACGGCCAGGCGGCGGTCAGCGCCTCGATCGTATGGGCGAGGAGAGGCCGCCCGGCGCAAGGCAGATATTGCTTCGGCCGCTTCCCGCCAAGCCGCGCTCCGCGGCCGGCGGCGACGACGAGGAGCGCTGCGCTGTTCGACGACACGGGCCTCCAAAGACTCCACTTTAAGTCGGCGCGGCTTTTCTAAGCATCGAGGCGGTCGCGTCAATGCGCACGACGCCCGGAGCGCCGGCTTGACTTGGCCCGCCCGCGCGCCGATCTATCGCCGCCTCCTAAATCACCGGAAAGCGCGCCATGCCGCTGAAGCTCATCATCGCCAACAAGGCGTATTCGTCGTGGTCGCTAAGACCCTGGATATTGCTGAGGCGTTTCAAGATTCCGTTCGAGGAGGTCGTGATCCCGCTGGATACGCCCGAGACGCGCGCGAGCATCCTCAAATACGCGCCGAGCGGAAGGTGCCCCTCGCTTCAGGAGGGCGCGATCGCGGTCTGGGAGTTGCTGGCGATCATGGAATATGTCGCCGAGACGCGCCCCGAAAAGGCGATCTGGCCGAAAGGAAAGGCGGCGCGCGCTCACGCGCGCTCGCTGGCGAGCGAAATGCACGCCGGGTTCGTGGCGCTCAGGGAAGCGTGTCCGTGCAATTTTCGCCGTCCGCCGAGCGCGATCCCCCTGAGCGAGCCGGTCAGGGCCGACGTCGCGCGGATCGAGGCCGCCTGGCGCCATGCGCGCGAGGCGTTCGGCAGGTCCGGTCCGTTCCTGTTCGGGCGCTTTTCGGCCGCCGACGCGATGTTTGCGCCGGTCGTCAACCGCTTCCATGTCTATGACGTTCCGGTCGCCAAGCCGGCGCGCGCCTATATGGAGGCGATGATGGACCTCCCTGAATGGAAGGCCTGGATCGCGGGAGCCGCGGCCGAGCCCTGGCGGATCGAGAAATACGAGGCGGTCGGGCGGGGCGCCCGTCCTTGAGCGAGACCGAGGAAAGAGCCGCCAAGAACAGAGCGCCGGCGCACTCCCGGCGGCGCTTGCGCCCACGTGTGCGCCGGATCGGCAACCGCCGGATCATCGCCGAAGGGCTCGAAGGCAATCTGTGGAAGGACATCTATTTCAACGCGATGACCGCCTCATGGCCGGCTTTCATCGCCGCCCTGGCGGCCGCGTTCGTGGCGCTCAATTTCTTTTTTGCGCTGGTCTATAGGCTTGGTTCGGCTCCGATCGCCAACGCCCGCGGCGGGCTCGCCGATCTGTTCTTCTTCAGCGTCGAGACGACCTCGACCGTCGGCTACGGCGACATGCATCCGCAGACGGCGTACGGCCATGCGGTCGCGACGGTGGAGAACTTTGTCGGCATGATGCTGCTGGCGATGATGACCGGGCTGGTGTTCGCGCGCATCTCGCGTCCGCGGGCCCGCATTCTGTTCGCCAAATACCCGGTTATGGCCCAGCACGATGGCGCGCTGACCCTCATGTTCCGGCTCGCCAACGCGCGCAGCAACTTCATCAGCGAGGCGACTGCGAAGCTTTGGCTGATCGGCGCGACGGTGTCGGAGGAGGGCAGGCGGCTGGTCGGATTCCACCCGCTGCGGCTGATCAAATCCGAGAACCCAACGCTCGCCTTGAGCTGGACCCTGTTCCACCCGGTCGACGCGGACAGTCCGCTGTTCGGGATGGACGAAAAGACGCTTCACGCCAGCGAGATCAATTTCGTCGTCAGCCTGGTCGGCTTCGACGAGACCTCGAGCCAGACGGTGTATGCGCGCGCCACCTTTGCCGCGCAGGACGTCCAGGTCGGTCACGAATATGTCGACATCATCTGGATCGACGACCAAGGGATACGCCACATCGATTACGCAAAACTCAATTCGACCAGACGCTTATCGCCATCTGTCAAAAAATAGGCTTCATTTGGGCAAAATTATGGAATTGGCAACGGATTCCATTCCATTATGACGCAACGTCAACGGCCGCAAATGCGTCATATCGGGAACCGACCCTCGGAAAGCGATCGAAATGGCACAGATCAGCAGCGCGCTGGGCGCTCGATCGAACGAGGGAGAGACGAACGCCGCCGGGTGGCGCGCGCTCCTCGACGAACTCGACGCGCGCCGCCGCGCGGCCGTGGACGGAGGTTCGGCCAAGGCGCGTCAACGCCATGTCGCGCGCGGCAAGCTCCTGGTCCGCGAGCGGATCGCATGCCTCGTCGATCCCGGTTCGCCGTTTCTCGAAATCGGCGGCCTCGCCGCTTTCGGCATGTATGAAGGCGATGTGCACGGCGCCGGCCTGGTCGCCGGCATCGGCCTCGTTCACGGCCGTGAAGCGATGATCGTCGCCAACGATCCGACGATCAAGGGCGGCGCTTACTACCCGATGACGGTCAAGAAGCATCTGCGGGCGCAGGAAATCGCGACCGAAAACCGCCTGCCGTGCGTTTACCTCGTCGATTCCGGCGGGGCCAATCTGCCCTATCAGGCGGAGGTGTTTCCCGACCGCGAGCATTTCGGCCGCATCTTCTACAATCAGGCGCGCATGTCCTCGGCCGGAATCGCCCAGATCGCGGTCGTGATGGGGTCTTGCACCGCCGGCGGCGCCTACGTGCCGGCGATGTCGGACGAGACGATCATCGTCGAGAAGCAGGGAACGATCTTTCTCGCCGGGCCGCCGCTGGTGAAGGCCGCCACCGGCGAGATCGTGAGCGCGGAGGAGCTGGGCGGCGGCGATCTCCACACCCGCGTTTCCGGGGTGGCGGACACGCTCGCGCGCGACGACGTCCACGCGCTCGCCCTGGCGCGGCGCGCGGTCGGCAATCTCAATCGGGCGCCCAAGCGCGCGACCGAATGGACGACGCCGGTCGAGCCGCGTTACCCGGCCGAGGAACTCGAGCGCATCGTCCCGCTCGATCTGCGCCAACAGGTCGATGCGCGCGAGATCATCGCGCGCCTGGTCGACGGCTCCGAGTTCGACGAATTCAAGCCGCGTTACGGAACGACGTTGGTCACCGGATTCGCCAGGCTTTCCGGAATGCTGATCGGCATTCTCGCCAGCAACGGCGTGTTGTTTTCGGATAGCGCCCTCAAAGGCGCCCACTTCGTCGAACTCTGCGCGCAGCGCGGGCTGCCGATGCTGTTTCTTCAGAACATTTCGGGATTCATGGTCGGGCAGCGCTACGAGGCCGGCGGAATCGCCAAGGACGGGGCGAAGCTCGTCACCGCCGTCGCCTGCGCCAACGTGCCCAAAATCACCTTGATCGTCGGCGGATCGTTCGGCGCCGGCAATTACGGCATGTGCGGGCGCGCTTACGGTCCCCGCTTTCTGTTCGCGTGGCCGAACGCGCGCATCAGCGTGATGGGCGGTGAGCAGGCGGCGAGCGTTCTGGCGACCTTGCGCCGCGACGCGCTGGAGGCGGAGGGCCGCCAATGGACGAAGGACGACGAAGAGGCCTTCAAGTCGCCGATCCGCGCCAAATACGAGACTGAAGGCTCCCCCTATTATGCGACCGCCAGGCTGTGGGACGACGGCGTCATCGCGCCGCGGGAAACCCGGCGGGTGCTGTCGCTAGCGTTTTCCGCCACCCTCAACGCACCAGTCGAACCGACGCGGTTCGGCGTTTTCCGCATGTAGGCCCGGACGGGGAGTCCTAAAAAGACATGGTTCTGCCCAGCTTTCAACAGCTCATGTTGCCAGCCCTGCAAGTCCTTGGGCAGCGCTACGATGAACTCGGCATCGCGGGGCTGGAGGACGAGATCGTGCGGTCGTTGCAGATCTCCTCCGAGGACCGCGAGCGCATGCTGCCGAGCGGCAAGCAGACCATCTTCGCCAATCGGCTGAATTGGGCCCGTTCCTATCTCTCCAAGGCCGGGCTGATCGAGGCGCCGCGGCGCGGCTATTGCCGCGTCACCGATCGCGGGCGCGAGCTTTTGGCCATGGGCGTCAACGAAATCGATCTCGGGGTGCTGGAGCGCTATCCGGAATTCAGCGCCTGGCACAGCCAGCAGAAGTCGGACGCGCAAGTCGAGCCGAATCCGGCGCGCGAGAGCCCGGTCGAGTTGATCGCCTCGAGTTTCGAGTTCCTCAATTCCGAGCTGGCGCGCGAGATTATCGAAAAGGTGCATTCCTTCACCCCGGCCTTCTTCGAGCGCCTGATCGTCGATCTCCTGGTGCGCATGGGCTATGGCGGCGGGCGCCAGGAGATGGGCCGCGCGCTCGGTCGAACCGGCGACGGCGGCATCGACGGCGTGATCAAGGAAGACGAACTCGGCCTCGACGTCGTCTACGTGCAGGCCAAGCGCCTCGATCCCGACAAGGGCGTGCCTTTGCGCGAGGTCCGCGACTTCGTCGGCGGCCTGGAGGGCCACCGGGCGAGCAAGGGGGTGTTCGTCACCACGTCCTTCTTTCCCTCGACCGCCCATGACTTCATCACCCGCGTCTCCAAGCGCGTGGTGCTGATCGACGGACAGGAGCTCGCGACCCTGATGATGCGCCACCGCGTCGGCGTCCGCATTAAGGACGTCTACGAGGTCAAGCGGATCGACGAGGCCTATTTCGTCGAGTAGGCGAGGAAAGCCGCCGCGACATCGTTCCTCGACGCCATGACGCCTCGGCAGCGGCGGTCGTTGAACATTCTTTGCTCGCTTGCTTGAGCCTCGCGAGCGCTTCGTGCGACAGCTTGAGTTCGGCATCGAAGATTGCGCTCGGGGCGCTCAGCAATGAACTTCCCTAATGCAATCCGTAAATCCGCAAATCCAGGTCAGGTCGCGTCGCAGCCGACAGCCATGTGGAACGCGGCGCGCGACACGCCGATGAGGGCGCGAAGGTCGTCGAGGATCAGGGGCGAAACCCGCCGCTCTCGGCCGCGGCCGACGTCGGGCGAGGCTAGCAGGTTGCCGTCCGATCCTGATGTGCGACACGTGTATTTTTCCCCGCTCCCCAGGGGCCGCTGTTTGTTGGGATCGAAGGAGGATGAAGCGCTTGCGCCGCGGCCTTGCCGCCGATATCACTGAAGGATGCGAGCGACCAACAATCCTTTGGGCGCCGCGCGCCCTCAAGCGGGGCGCCGGCGGGGGTGGATGGCGGTCGCCATCGCGCTCACGTTGGCCGCGCTCGGCTTCGTCGTCCGACTTGCCGCCCCGGCCCACGCTCAGCCGCCACTGATTACGGCGTGGCTCGCTGCGAATGCTCAGTGTAAGGGCGGCCGCGGCGATGACCGCAAGACGTTGCAGGCGTGCAAGAAGCGCGACCAGATCAGCGCGAGGCTGAAGCGCAGGGGCTGCCTTTACCAGGAGGACGGCGACTGGTGGAAATGCCATCACCGCTAGCGTCATGGTAGGCGCGGCCTAGACGGCGGCGCGCCAACATAGTTGCGAGAATTTTCTGTCAAAAGCATCTCCCAAAGACCGGCGGCGGCGAAAAGCCTTGATTCCGTGGGGTACAGCAGCGCCGCATGGATGGGAGATTATGCGAAACTTGACGGATTGCCGCTCATTAAGCATCACGCGATATAATGACTATCCCTTATCAAGAGACAATTCCGATTGAACCGTATTATGGCGGTCACCAACTCATCTGAAAGGGAAGCCGTCGATTGCGCAAGTCTATCAGGAATTTGACCTCTGTCACGCGGGTCCGGCTCGATCTGGCGAAGAAGGTCTTTCAAGTTCACGGCGTCGTCGTGAAGGGCGAGATCGTCGTCGTGCGCAAACTCACGCGGGGCCGGCTCGCCCTCTTCTTTGCCGAGCTGGCGCCGTGCGTGGTGGCGATGGAGGCGTGCTTTTCGGCACATCATTGTGCGCGTCAGGTGATGGCGCTCGGGCACGAGGTCAAGCTGATCCGCCGGCGCACGTGAAGCCCTATGTGAGGCGC
The DNA here is from genome assembly GCA_963784805.1 of uncultured Alphaproteobacteria bacterium. Lineage (GTDB taxonomy): Bacteria > Pseudomonadota > Alphaproteobacteria > Rhizobiales > Beijerinckiaceae > Roseiarcus. The sequence continues at coordinate 173,320 of CAWASR010000019.1, read as the reverse complement.
AACAAGAACGAAGCGGCCGCCGCGGCGGCGATTTGCGAGGCGGCATAGCGATCCGGAACGGATCGCGTCGCGCACGTGGTGCAAGAGGCGAGCGAAGCGCGAAGGATCGCTTCTCGGCGAGCGAATGGTCCCGCAAGCCGAGTGGAGATCTTTCTGGTCAGCCAATATGTGCGTGCAGCCAGCCGGCGACTCCGTTCGCGGCAACGAGCAGCAGACCAATCGCAAGAAGTGCGACGATAAAGCCAAGGCCCACCACGAGCCCGTCGCGCTCCAATAGGCCGAGCGCAAGGATGGAAATCGCGGCGCCCGGCAGCATGTGCCCGAGCGGCACCGGCAATGTGATGATGACCGCGAGCAGAAGGGAGATTGCGCCAATCGGCACAATCGTCCAATCGGCCGCGAGCCAGCTCAAGCGAGGACGTGCAATCAACTCAAGGCGACGCAGACTAGGCCGCGCCCGCTCGACGAGCGCTAAGAATTTCGCGCGCGCGACGGATCTCCGCGCGAGCCACGCCGGCAGCCAGATGCGCCTTCGCCCAAAGAGAAGCTGCGCGGATATCACGATGAGCGGCGCCCCGAACACGACGGCGACGCCTGGCAGGGGAACAGGCAGCATCAGCGGCGCGGCGAACACGAGGAGCAGGCCGCCGATCGAACGGCGGCCGATAAAGTTCACGATGGTTGACAGGCTTACTCGCTCGGTGCTGAGGCTTTGCGCGAACACGCCCAGCCGGTCGGAAAGCCGGACGGTCTGGTCGGGCGTAGGTTCCCGGCCGGCCTCTTGTCGTCCCACCGTGCGCTCAGGGCGACGCACGGCGTAGTCGGTTCCATATGAGTGCGAAGGCGATGCCCATCGCGTAGCCGATCGCGCCGGTCAGCGCGACCAATCCGGCCGCCCGCGCGACATCGAACCCATCGATCACGTAGACCGGCCGGATGAAATGCAGCCAGAAGATAAAATCCATGACGGGCTGCGCGAAGCCGCTCGCGACGAACAACGCCCACAGCAAGTGCATCCCGCCAAGCAAGCATCCGAGCGCGAGGCCGGCGCTGTGGACGCCGATCGCTCCCTGTCGCTTCACATCGGAGCCAAATACGTGGCTGGTCATCGTCGCCACTCCAAATTGTGTCGTCAGGCGTGGTCAGCCTATCGGGCGCCGCCCACCGCTCATTGATCCATCTCAAGAGCGCAGATGTTCGTCCACATCTTATCTGCGCAGGAATGAGCACAACGTTTTGCGATGACACTTACTCAATTCCCTTTCTCCACGCAGACAGCGCAGGCATTTCAGGTTTGAGTAAACCTTCACGGCGATACTCGTGGCGCAACCCTTTGAAAACGCTGGGGTACGCGGTCAAGGCAAAAATTTCGCAGCATTTTCTTTCTGATTTTCAATAGCCGTGCTATCCTGCTCTTTCGCTTGATCGAGCAGCGCAACCGGTGACCAAAAAGAGAGTTCGGCATGGATCGGCACACGACGCTGGCCTCGAAACGGCGGCCCAACGGGCTTGCCTGGGAATCTTGGCGGGCGCGGAGTTTCGCCGGCTCCCGCGAGGGCTTGGCCTATGGGGAGATCGCGCCCGGGCGCCGCAGAGCCAGCGGGAGGACAGCGGCGAGGCATGAGGGGCGCGAAGCGGCGCGAGAAGATATATTTATTTGGATTCGCGCATAAGCCCTTGAAAAAGCCCGATGCGCGGAAAGAAAGAGCTTTCCTTTCCTTCCCCTTTCCTTTCTTTGGCTTCCCTGCGGGCTTTCAAAAGCTTCCTTCCGGCTTTCGTTAATTTCCACTAAAAAATAGAGTTAATTAGCCAGCGAAGGCTTGTCCGCGGCCCGGCGTGAGACCGGCCGGCCAAGCCGCCGTCGGCCTTCGCGCTTACCCCTCCGCCCCTTTTCGGTCAGGCGGCGCGCCGGCGCCGCTTTCGCGCAATTTTGCGAACGCCATCCGAGCCTTTGCTCACGCCCGCGCCGGTTGCGCGGCCTGGGCGATCCGCTGCGCCATCAGGGCGCCGACCTCGTCCGCGTCCGCGACGCGGCGGAAGCGGTCAAGCGCGCCGGCGCGCCGAAAGGCGTCGTGCAGATAGGAGCCGACCGGCGGGCAGGCCGCGAAATCATAGCCGCTCCAGGCGATCGCCTCGCTCCACAAATGCAGGAGGCTTGCGCCGCTGACCGCCTCGGCGACCTCGATGCGACAGGCGGGCAGGAACGGCTTCCAGAATTGCTCCGGCTCGATCGGATAGCAGACATGAGAATCGAGCGCCTTGGCGTCGAGGCCATATTTGGTCAGAACCGGCGTCAGCAGGAAGGGGCCGATCGCGCCCCAGGGCTGGTCGACGTCGACCGCGCCTTCCGCGATTGCGATGAGTTCCGCCAGCGCTGCGTGCGACGCCGGCAGCCTCAGCACGGCGTTGTTGATGAGGCTGGTCCCGACGGCGTCGGCCTGCCGGCAAAAGACGAATTCGTCATTCGCGAATGCGGGCCTCGCCAGGCAGACGATGTCGGTGTCGACCCAGCAGCAGCCGGTCGCCTGGATCATCCTGTAGCGGAACATGTCGGCGAAGGTCGCGACCGACGGCTTGCCGTTGGCGATGAAGCGGTTGACCATGGATTCGTCGGGGCAGATCGCCCTCGCGTCGACGAGCCGCGCGCCGGGCGGAAGATCGAGGCGCGAATCATAACTGTAGACCCGCAACGCCGCGCCGGCCTGGGCGAACGAGGCGAGACAGGCGTAAGCGAAGGGATTGAGCGGCCCATGCCAGAAGGAGGCGAATTCGCTCGTATTCGCAGCCGTCATGGGCGCGGCGAAGGCGATGTCGTCGCTCATGCGAAATGGAGTCTCCGTGCGCTGCGGCGCTGTCGCGTCCGCGCCTTCGCCGCCTTAGTCGATCCGGGCCAGAACATTCCGGCCGGCGTCCTCCCAGTCGCCGAAAAACGTCTCGGTCGTCAAATCGCCCTGGGAGACGAAGTCGCAATAGATGTCGAAGATCCAGCTCGCATGGACATCGTCCAGCAGCAAATGCCGGCCCCGCCCCCCCTTGGCGATTTGGATGCAGTTCGACATATCGGACCGGCAGATTTCGCTGGTATGGCCCCCGTCGACGTGCAGGATGTCGAACTCGATTTCCTCGCGCCGATCCGCAAGCCGGGGAAGCACCACGCGCGAATCGCCGGGGATGAGGTGAACGCGTCCCGGGAACTCGGCTTTGAGGAAATCGACGCATCCGACCACATAGGGGTGGGTCATGATGTCGACGCCGTAATATTCGAGCGTCGGGCTGGACGAAAGGGCAAGCAGCGCGCTGTGGCCGGCGTTGACGCCGACTTCCAGCAGGCGCTGCTTGAATCGGACGGCGCGCCAGACATTGCGGCGGGCCGGAGCGAGGCCTTCGGCTGGGGGACGGTCGGCGTAGCCCTCCTCGCCGTCGCCGTAAAAGATGTTTCCCTCAAGCCGTTCGGCGGAGCGCCTGACAATCTCGTTGAGGCGCCTCAGCCGTCGGCGAAACGCTTCCGAGAACATTTCGTCGAGGGTGTCGCGACGGATCGTATAGTCGGGAATTTCCGACTCCGGCACAGGCCTGCCGGGAAGAAGTTTACGGCCGTTCATTCGTTTCGATACCCATGCCGCTGCGCGGAGAGAGCGGAGGCGATCGCCTCCAGCCCGATCGCCGCAGTTTCGAGATTGCGCCCCGTCGTCAGGCTCAATGCCTTCGAACCGCTCGGTCACCCTACCAGAGCGCGTTCGGCGCCTCAATTCGGCCTGAACTTCCGCAATGTAGCTTCTGCGTTGCGCGGCTGGTCCGAATGGCGCAATCTGCCTCTCCCTTTGGTGGCCGTCTGGGGATGTCGGTTGTGGCATGCGCATCCTCGTTCTGTTCGCTCACCCGCTAGAGACGAGTTTCGTAGCCGCGGTGCACGCGCGAATCGTCGGGACCTTGCGTACGCTTGGACATGAGGTCGATGACCTCGACCTCTACGCCGATGGATTCGATCCCGTGCTGACGCGCCAGACCCTCGTCGACTATCTGGATACGGCAGCCAATCGGGCGCGAGTGGGTCCCTATGTCGATCGGCTGCTTGCCGCCGAAGCCCTGATCGTGGTGTCCCCGATCTGGCATGATGGGTTTCCAGCGATCCTGAAAGGTTACTTCGACCGGGTCTTCCTGCCGGGGGTCAGCTTCAAGATTGATCAAGACGGGGTCTTTTGGCCAACTCTCCTGAACATCAAGCGGCTCGCTGCGGTTTGCTGCTACGGCGCCGACCGCAAGCGAACGTCCCGCGTCGGCGATCCGGTGCGCCGCTTCGTCATGCGTAGTCTGGCTGAGGCCCTCCCATGCGCACAATGCGAATACTTCGCCTTCTACGGCCTGGACGCCGCGACGCCGCAGCGACGGGCGCAGTATCTCAGGCGTGTGACGCGAATATTCAGCGCTTGGTAGAGCGCCGGAACGCGGGCGGAGTGCTTTTCGAACGTTCGATAAGTCTTCCACTAGCTGATGCGGCGATGAAGGTTGGAGGAAATCAATGTCCCCGGAAACCCGAGAGAGACTTTTTAGGTATTTGCGCGAAGGCAGGGTCTCCGTACTTTCAACCTGCGCGTCCAGCGGAGAGCCGCATTCAAGCGTGATGCATTACTCCTGTGCAGTCGAACTGCCTGCTCTATACTTTAGCACCGACGACCGAACTGCAAAAGCCAGGGATTGTCGCGAGAATCCACGAGCCTCGGTGGCGATAGGGTGGAGCGAAGTCGATTGGGTGACGGTGCAGATGCGCGGTGCGTTGCGAGCCCTGACCTTGGCCGCGGAGACTGAGGCTGCAAAGGCGGCCCACTATGCCGCCCATCCCAACGCTCGTCAGTTTGACAGTGATCCCCATACGCTCTTCCTGCGGTTCGAGCCGGATTGGGTTCGTTTTTCCGACCTGGGCGCTGCGCCAGCTCTAATTGAAGAATTGAGGTTGGGTCGCGGCTCCCAATAGTTCCCAGCCGCAGGAGGTTTGCCAATCGACCCATTCAACGATGTCCGCCCTCGGATCGTTCGGCGGTTTCGCGGACGGCGCGCCAGACGTTCATGTCGACTCCGCGCTGCGGATCGAGGGCGATCATTTCGCTGACGTGCAAGCCCGCGCCCGCAAGCACGGCCTCCGCTGACATGCCCCTATCGCAGGCGGAAAAAACCGCCCGCCCGCCGGAAAGCTTGACGCCATGCGCGCGCGACAAATGAAATGCGTCGAAGCCGATCCCCAAGAACAGATCGAACACGTCCCGGCCGCCTGGCACCGCCACGTCGCCGCCAAGAGGCAGCAGCATTTTCGCGACTTCCATCCAAGTTATGCGCGCCGGGCTCCACCACCAAGCGTCGGCGCGTTCCTCGAGCCCGGACACCGTCCTCGAAATCACCAAACGTCGGTCGCCTCTCACATTAGGTTCGGCGTCGTGACTGCGACGGCCGAACACGATAAGGTCAGAGCGCGCCAACGCCTGCTGGTAATAGTCCCAATCTCTTTCATTGCGCAGGGAAATAGGAACGAGACCGTCCGGGCCGGCGATCCTGTTGTCGTCCGAGACGATGGCATAGCCAGCGATTTCGGTCGGGCGGTTCTTTGCCTTGTCGCGGCTCAGCGTGCTTATGAGACTAGCCTCCGCATTCGGGCGTCCCGCGCCTGTCGGCATCTGCTGGCGAGCCGCGTTTCCCGACCGACGGTGGCCATCGTCGTTTGCCGGTCGCTGTCGCTGTTTCGCCGAAATGGCATGGTGTCGCCGGTCAATGGAATGGTCATCGCCGCGCTCGCGATATGGCCGATTGCGGTCGCTGGCGCAATCCTCTAGATCGTCGAGTTGAGCCAGCCCAATTTGGAGATGTTTCGCATTCCGTCGGCGAACGTAATCCAAAGCATTGATGCGTTCGTTTCATAGCGCGATCGCCTGTCGGCGACTGGAACCGAGGGAGATCGAGCATGCGTGGGCCCTTCCGCATTGTAGCCTATGCCATCGCGTCCGTGGACGGCATGATCGCGGATGAAACCCGGTCGATGCCGAAATCGCTCGAGCTCGAAGCGGACCAGCGCTTTTTTGAGGCAGGACTGAATTGCGCCGCCGTCGTGGCGCACAGTCGGCTGTCGCAGGAAGATCAGCCAAACTCACCGAAGCGGCGCCGGTTGATCCTGACGCGCCAAGTCGCCGCCCTGGCTCCTGACCCGGGCAACGCAAACGCCAGGCTTTGGAATCCTGCCGGCGCGTCGCTCGAGGATGCCTGTGCGTCGGTCGGATGTCCTTCGGGCACTGTCGCGGTTCTCGGCGGTCCGCACATATACAGTTATTTTCTGAAAATTGGCTACGACGTTTTCTATCTCAGCCGCGCCACCAAGGTGAAGCTGCCGGGGGGCGTGCCTCTGTTCGCGGAGTGCCGGCTCGGCTGCTCTCCCGAGGACGTCCTGACCGAGGCGGGGCTGAAGGCGGGCGAAACTCAGCGTCTCGACGAGGAAGTATCGCTCGTCGAATGGACCCCGCAACTATAAGCGTCAGGCCCTCGGGCGCAGCTCCGTCGCGCGCCTTCGCGGCGCCGCCGGAAGGTAGCCGCCGGGGCATGTCTTTCGCCGCCAAAGCGGCTATGGAAGGGCCCATGACCACCGAGCCCGCAGCGAAATCGGCCTCTCTCCGTGCGCTGGCGCCGCTGATCCGCTACGCTCGGCGCCATCTAGGACGGGCGATCGCCGCTTTGGCGGCGCTCATAGTATCGTCCGTTGCGACACTGACGGTTCCGTTCGCCCTGCGGCGGATGATTGATTTTGGCTTCTCGAAGGACAGTGGCGGCACGATCGACGTATATTTCCTGGTCGTGGCGGGCGTTGTGCTGGTCATCGCTCTGGCGGCGGCGACGCGCTACTATCTCGTCACCACGCTTGGCGAGCGCGTGGTCGCGGATCTGCGCCGGGATGTATTCGCCCATCTCACGGGGCTCGACGCCTCGTTTTATGACCGCGCGCGTATCGGCGAACTGGTCTCGCGACTGACCGCCGACACGACCCAGATCAAGGCGGCCTTCGGTTCCTCAGCTTCGACAGCGCTGCGCAATCTGTTCATGTTCGTCGGTTCGACTGCGTTGATGGTCTACACCAGTCCGAAGCTGTCGGCGCTGGAACTCGTGGCCATTCCAGTGATCGCCGCGCCGCTGATCGCTTCAGGCAGCATCGTGCGGCGGCGCTCCCGGCACGCTCAGGACAGACTGGCCGAAGCGACCGCCTTCGCGGCCGAGAGTCTCGGCGCCGTGCGCACGATGCAGGCGTTCGGCGCCGAATCGGGCAGCAAGGCGCATTTCGCCGAGGCGATTGAGAGCACTTATCGCGCCGCCCGCGCCGCCACGGTTACGCGTTCTCTCCTGATCGCGATCGCGGTTTCGCTCGCCTTTTGCAGCGTCGTCTTCGTGTTGTGGCTAGGCGCGCGCGACGTGCTGGCGGGTCGGATGACAGCAGGCCTTTTGTCGCAATTCGTGCTGTTCGCCGTTCTCGCCGCGACGTCGCTCGGCGAATTGTCGCAGGTGTGGAGCGAAGCGGCCGCCACCGCCGGATCCGCAGGGCGCATCGCCGAAATTCTGGCGGTGCGGCCGCTCATCGTTGCGCCGCCTAGACCGCTTGCAATGCCGACGCCGCCGCGCGGCGCGATCGCTTTCGAGCATGTCAGCTTTGCCTACAAGAGCGCGCCGGACGCGCGAGTGTTCGACGATCTCAGTTTCGTTATCGCGCCCGGCGAACGGGTGGCGATTGTTGGCGTTTCGGGGGCAGGCAAGTCGACGCTGTTCCAGCTCATCATGCGCTTTTACGATTGTGACGAGGGCCGGGTCCTCGTCGACGGCGTCGATGTGAAGGCCGTCGATCCCAAGGACCTTCGCACCCGCATTGCGCCCGTACCTCAGGACCCTTCGATTTTCGGCGTTACGGTTGCGGAGAACATCGCCTATGGTCGCGCCGGCGCGAGCGATCGCGCGGTCCAGACGGCGGCGCGCCGGGCGGCGGCGGACGACTTCATCCGCGAACTCGACAAAGGCTATGCGACGGAGCTCGGCGAGCGCGGCGTGACTCTGTCAGGTGGGGAGAAGCAGCGGTTGGCGATCGCGCGGGCAATCCTGAAAGATGCCGCTGTGCTGCTGCTCGACGAGGCGACCTCGGCCCTCGACGCGGAGAACGAGGCGCAAGTACAGGCCGCGCTCGACGATGTGATGAATGGACGAACGACACTGGTTATCGCCCACCGACTTGCGACCGTGCTTAAGGCCGACCGGATTCTGGTGATGGAGTCCGGGCGAATTGTCGAGGAGGGCGACCACGCTTCGCTGGTCGCGCGCGGCGGTGTATACGCGCGCCTGGCGCGGCTGCAATTTCATGTCGGAGCCGCAGCATTGACGGACGCGGGTGCGACAATTTGGCGCGGCTGAAGGGCGTCTATCGGATCCATTCAATCCGACGACGCTTGACCTTCCGTTCCGATCGTCGTTGGATTTGACGCAGGCCGAACTTACGAGCGGCCGGCGTGGCGTGCAATCGGGCTGCATCGTCGGTTCTTCCGACGCGAAGCGGCGCCGGGAGGGCGCGCCGAGACTTCGCTGAGCGTTTCGAGGCGCCGACGCGAGGATGCGGACCAATACGGAAGCCGGGATTTGGCGTCGAGAATGGAAACGGTTGTACGGAACACAAGTACGCGACCAATCTCGCCGTCGCGCGGGCGCGTGTTTGATCATCTCGTTCTGCTGAAGCCGCGCGTCATGTCGCTCGTCGTGTTCACCGGCGCCGTCGGCTACGCGCTGGCGCCGGGACATGTCGACTGGATGAAGCTCTTCACCACACTTTCGGCGATGGCTGCGGGGGCAGGGGCCTGCGGCGCGCTCAATATGTGGTGGGACGCCGACATCGACGCCATGATGTCACGCACTGCGATGCGGCCCATACCGCGGGGCGCCGTCCTCGCGCGGGAGGCGCTGGCGATTGGCGTTTTGCTGGCTGTGGTGTCGGTGGCCGCGCTCGGGGCGCAGGTGAACTGGCTCGCTGGCGGTTTGCTCGCGCTTACAATCGCCATTTACATTCCGCTCTATACGATGGTCCTGAAACGCAGCACTCCGCTCAATATCGTGATCGGCGGCGCGGCGGGAGCGCTGCCACCCGTAATCGGCTGGGCAGCGGCTGCGAACAGCCTGTCGGCGGGTCCGATCGCGATGTTCGTCGTCATCTTCCTATGGACGCCGCCGCATTTTTGGGCGTTGGCGTTGTGCCGCGGCGCCGACTATGAGCGGGTCAATGTGCCGATGCTTCCCAATGTCGCTGGCCCAACCGCGACGTGCCGTCAAATTCTGATCTATTCGCTGCTGGTGGTGGCTTCGTCCTTCGGTCCGCTTCTTATTGCCGGCGTCGGACTGTTCTACGGTGTGATTGCGGCTGCGTGCGGCGCCGTGTTCCTTTGGCGGGCTGTCGCGCTCTATCGTCTGCGCGACGGCGACGAGTTGCCTCGGCGCAAGGCGGCAATGTCGCTTTTCGGCTTCTCGATCCTCTACCTGTTCATTCTATTTGCGGCGATGCTTGCCGAGGTCACTCTGAGGTAGCGGCGCGCGGAATGGCCAATTGCTGGAATGGACAGCGCCGATGAAGGGGACGGCCGCACCGAAGTCCGGGCGTTCGGCGAAGCGAGGCAAATGGATCCTCTTCGCGGCGCTCGCCGCGCTTGCGGCTCTCATGTACGTCGGCATCATCGTCAAGGCCATCAAGTACGGATTGCCGCCGTCGTGATCGCCATCCACGATCTGACCCACGTGATGGCCGCGATCAACGCGGCGACGATCGTTGTTCTCCTTCGGGCGTATAGCCGCATTCGGGCGAAAGATCGCGAAGGACACCGCCGCACGATGATGGTGGCGATCGGCCTTGGCGTCGCCTTTCTGGCGGTCTATCTCGTCTATCACGCCTCCGCCGGCCTGGCGAAATTCGGCGGCTATGGCGCGATTCGACCGATCTATTTCACGCTTCTCGCGGTCCACGTGGTGATGGCCTTCGCGGTCGCGGTACTCGTGCCGTTGACGCTGTACAACGCGCTGACGCGTCGTTTCGACGCGCACCGGCGCATCGCCCGCGTGACTCTGCCGATGTGGCTCTTCGTCGCCGCTTCGGGGCTGGCGGTGTATGTGATGGCGGTCCATCTCTACCCGCTGAACGTTAGCTAGCGGAAATATGAGCGAACTGGCGCAGTCGCATTCTCGTTCCGGCCTTGAATTCGCGTCGGCCGCCGGTCTCGCGGGCGCGTTGAGGCGCGAACTTGTCGGATGGGCGTGGCTAGCCGTCGGCGCGCTCGCGGTCGCCGGCGTGTTCGCCTTTCTGCTCGCGCTCTCGCGCGTCCCGGGAATGGACAAGGCGCCGTTTTGGCCAATCGGGTTCTTCTACAAGGGCCTCGTGATCCACGTGGTGTTCTCGCTGGCAGTCTGGCTAATGGGGATATTCGCCTTCCTGACTTCGTACGCCACCTTACGGATGGCTGGCGAGGACACGCGCGCCGCGATCCTCGGGCGGATCGGGCAAGGCGCGGTGCTGATCGCCTTTCCGTGTCTGTTCGCGCCGGCGTTCCTCGATGCGACCCGGCCGGAGCTGACCAATTATATCCCACTCATCCGTCATCCGGCCTACGATCTCGGCCTCCTGGCTCTGGCGCTGGGCGTTCTGGCGCCCGTGACCCGGCTCATGGTCAATCTGCCGGGTCGGCTGGCGAGGTTGCCCCCGATGGCGTTTGCAATGTCCGCCGGCGGGTTCATCTATTGCATGTCGCTCCTTTGCTTCGCGATCGCGGCGGGGTTGCTCGCGCGACAAGGCGAGCTGGCGTCTTCGCGCGATCGGTTGTTCTGGGGCGGCGGCCACGTGCTGCAGTTCGTCTATGCGACGCTGATGCTGACCAACTGGTCGATCCTCGCCCGCCGCAGCCTGGGGGGAAGTGCGGTTCATGGCGGCGTATTTCGGCTGGCGGTCCTGCTCATCGTAGCGCTGTCGATACTGGCGCCGATCTTCTACGCCGCTTTCCCGCCGTTTTCCGACAATCAGCACGAGGCGTTCCGCCTGCTGCAGTTCGGCATAGCCCTACCTTCGGTCTTATTCGCCGCCTCGCTCATCGCCAACGCCCGGGCGCTTCGGCCGCCGTCGGGGTGGCCATGGCGCGATCCGGCCTTCTTCGCTCTGGCGATGTCGGTGGCGCTGTTCGCGCTCGGGGGCGTCATGGGCTTCCTGATTACCGGCTCGGACACCCGCACGCCCGCGCATTATCACGCCGTGATCACGGCGGTCAGCGTCTCCAGCGTCGGCATGCTGCTGACGTTCGGCCTGGATGAGCTCGGGCGCGGACAGGCGTCCGCGCGGGCGACCCGAATCCTGATCGGACTTTATGGCGGGGGACAGTTCATCGCCTCGATCGCCATGTTCGTCGCCGGCGGCTACGGCGCGGCGCGCAAGACGCCGGACGGAGTCGGGTCCCTCGACGCCGTCGCCGCGGCCGGCATGGCCGTGCACGGCATCGCCTCGATCTTCACCATTCTCGGCGGGGCGGCCTTCATCGTGGTCGCCGTTCGAGCGCTATGGCGCCCCGCGGTCGCGCGCGCGAACGGCTGAGTGCGATGCGGGCGCTGAAGGCCGGGGCGGCGCGCAGGGGGGCGGCTGTTCTGGCTGCTGTCGTCGCCGGACTGCTCGCACTGACGGTCTGGCGCGAATTCAATCCCCTCCCGAGGACCGAGATTGACGGGCTGGGGACCGAGGAGTCCGCAAAGCTCAGCTCTTTCCTCGATGAGACGGGCGCGAAGGTCGCGGTCGATTCGTTTCGCGGCAAAGTTTTGATCCTGAACCTCTGGGCGCCGTGGTGCGTCCCCTGCCTTACCGAATTGCCGTCTCTCGACCGTCTCGCCGGTCGGCTGTCGCCCAAGGATTTCGCCATTGTGGCCGTGACCAAAGACGCGCTCGGCGACACCCGGTCCAAACGCGCATTCGACGCGATGGGACTGCGGCGTCTTAAACTGTATCTCGACCCCAAAGGCGTTCTGGAGAGCGAAATCGCCGCTCACGGGATGCCGTCGACCGTCATTCTCGGCCGCGACGGCGCGCCGGTCGGCTTCCGCGAGGGCGCGGCCGACTGGGACAGCGCCGAAATGATCGACCGTCTCAACCAGTTCGCGGCCCAATCGCCTCGCCTGGATTGAGACGTTCGCTGGCGCCAATCCCAAGCGATCCAGGCGCCGAGACGGCATTCGACGCGCGGGGCCGCCGGTCTCGAGCGAGGCCTTAAAACAGGTCTTCGCCGGGATAAATTACGATACTTACGAATTGAACTTAAGGAAAGCCCAAGGGAAGCTTGGGAAAGTCCGCAGGGAAGCAAAGGAAAATAAAAGGGAAGGAAAGGAAAGTCTTTTCTTTCCACGAATTTGGTCTTTTCAAGGGCTTACGCGCGAATCCAAACAAAAAATTCGCGCCGCCTCCCGCCCCCTATGCCTCGCCGCCGCCCTCCCTCCGGCCCCGCGGCGCCTGCCCGCGACCTCCGCATAAACTCAGCCCTCGCATAAGCCGCGCGACAATCCTCAACCGCCGCGTTTTCCCGGCCAAGCCCGTTGAGCCGCCGCTTCGAAGCGGACGCCGTCTCCTGCGCCATGCCGACCCTCCTGGCCGCCGTGGCCCGCGCCGCTGGATCGAGGCAAACGTCAGGATAGCATGGCTTTTGAGAATCAGAAAGGAATTGTCGCCAAAATCTTCGCCTTGGTGCTGTATTCATTTGTTGTCAGATTTTTGCGTACGTTTGTTGATGTGATGCTTAAGTTCGCTATGAAATGCAGGAAAAAATCAGCCCCCTAAGCCGTCAACGCGGATAAAGGGAATTGAGTAAGTGTCATGGTAATCCAAGCCGCCCGCGCCGCGGCGCTCGGTCATCCAACGATCCTTCTACGAAGCGCGGCGTGAGCAAACGCTCCGTCGGGATGGTCCGGCCCCTGCACTCTGGGCCCCCGCGGCGTTCGCGGGGGGCGACACGGTTGGATCGGCCAGTCTCGTCATCCGAGCGCGGGGGAGCATGGGAGTCGCCTGCTATGCCGGCAAAATAATGTAACTATTTGATAGAATGATAGAGTATTAGGCTGAGCGCCCCTCGATCGGGGCCGACTGCCGGCGTGTCAGATTGAAGAAGGCACGACAATTTCTTGCCGAAACGCGAGAACCATGAGAATGTGGCAACATGCGCAAGGAGCGCGCCGGTTAAACCGGCAGGCGCTTTCCGCACACCGCCTCCCTCTCGCCCGACTGCCGACCTCCTCAACAATCCGCCGCCTCGGTCCGGCGCGTTACGTCCCCCGCAAGAATTGCCGCATCGAACAGATATCGGCCGTCGTGATCACTCAGCGACGCTGCTGACGGCGAGACTCTGGCGCCTGGCTACGTCGCGCTCCAGTACTGGAGTCGTCCGGAAGCGGACTTGACGCGGATGGACATGTGACGTGGCTCACATCACGCCCGGTCAAAGACTGCTAAGACTTCTGCATTGAACGGGTCCGGCCCGCGCGCCTTTCAAAGATTGGGAGGATGCGACCGCCGGCTGATTGATGGGGGAGGGCGTTATGCTGCAGCGAACGTTCTTATTGCTGTTGATGAGCGGTGTGTTGAGCTCGCCCGTCTGCGCACAGGAAACCGGCTTCGACCCGCCTCATTCCTTGCTCAATGCCGCGCAGACTGTTCTTTTTTTCCTCGGGATGGTCTTTGTCGGCTATCGGACTTACGGGGCGTTCGATTCCCCCCCGGTCGCGCTGGGAGACGGTCCCGCCCCGCCGCGATATATGACCCAACCGCGCCAGTATCGCCTGGGGGTGATCGTCTACGTCGCCATTTGTCTACTCATTTATGCCCTGGCAATTTACTTCTATAAGCAATTGCTCCCGATCGTCGGCGGCATTGCCCCGGAATTGTTGCAGAAATTAATTGAGAATTCCACGAAAGAGGGCTCGCTTTCCTTCCCGCTCGTGATCATTTTTGCCGCCGGCGTTTTGTTCGTGTTGCTGAAGAACGAAGCGGACTGGAATCCGCTGTTCATGCTTCGCCGCCTTGTATGGGGATGGGCGTCAATACCGCATTTTGCCAATGCTATTATGGGAGCGGCACGCGATGACCTCGTCGTCCCGAATGAAGCGCGAGCAAATGTCGCGGGAAATTTGGACACGCCAAACGTCGACATAGGCGATTTTGACAAGGAGAGGCACAGTCTGGATCGAAATTGGGCCGAACTCTGCTACATTCGCCTCTGGCTTGATCAAAACCGCGCCGATGGCTCACACTACACCTTTTTCAACGAGCCTAGCTTCTCGTGGAACAAACTTGAGGCGGACTATGAGCGTGCGCGCAACCTTGTTGCGCCGCTCAAGAAAGCCCTCAATGGCAGTAATGGAGCCGAACAAAACATTTTCGCGGACGTGGCGGCGACAATAGAAACGTTGCGTTGTCAGTATTGTCGACTCGCAGCATGTTTCATTGTTTATAAGAATGACACTAGAAAAGACGCCGTTCGCGATGCGAAGCAGTTTGGGGCGCGAATATCTGAAAACACGTCGCGGGCGAACCCACTGCGTTACATTGTTATATTTGTGGTGGCTATCGCGATTGCGATCTATCTTGGGGTTTGGCTTTCAGCAATAACCTGGGACCTCTTGCGCAGCAGCCCCGATTCGGCGTTCATCCAGGACCCTGACCTCGTCACACGGTGGACTGGCTATTCTCTGGCCAGTTACGGGATGCCGATCCTGGTGGTGCTTCTGCTGCGCTATCTGGGTTGGACAAACGACCCGGACCAGCCCACTTCGTATCTCATATCGTATGCGACGGTCTTCCTGGTCGCTTTGGGCGTCTCGGTCATCTGCCTTTCCCTTGCAATCCAGTTTGCGGGCACGAGCCAAGCCGCGACAAAGCCCTTTCTCGAGCTAGTCTTCACAGAGGTAAAGTGGTGTTTCTCTCCCGCCGTGGTCTCCGTTTATGTCGCCTATCACGTCGATCGGCAAATCGATCCAATGTTGCCTGACATAGGCTCCTATGGCGCGCATTGGCGGCTGCCTCAGCGACTGATGAGCTGCGTCCTGTTTGGATTGCTGGTTACGGCCTTTTCGTTGATGCCGTCGCTTTCACTGTCGGCGTCTTCGGTTTCGGCATGGCCAGTGGACAAACTGCGGGCGGTGGTGATTGGAACCATCTTCATCATCGGGCTGATCACGGCGCTTGCCAGCGAGTTCTGTCTTATCAAGCCGATGAAGCCGAAGCCGGCGACGGACCAAAGAAGCTACGCGACCGCCTGACCTCGGGCGCACGCCCATGATTCGCCGTACCCGGCCACGCCATTGCAACCGGATTGGGGTATTGTCACGAAATCGTGAACAGAAAAGTCAATCGGATCAAGCACACGATTCAAATAAGTTTTGTGCTAAACTATCAAATGCAACCTTTACTTTCATAACATTAAAAGAATTGCAAACAAAATGTGCGTGCAAATTCAAATTCGGTTGCCGAGAATTGAAAAAGATGGCACCTTTTGGGGGCGGGATTTACGTCCTGACCAAAGTAAAATTGATTGCCTGATATGCGACGTCGCTAAGAGTCCCGCACAGTTCGGGCTCAGAATCTTAGGAAATCCGGGACGTTCCGGAAGACAACCACGTTTCTAGAAGACGCCGTTGAACATCAAGGGAGGCATCCGCCATGACCATTGTAACTCTGCAACAGAACGCTGTCGCCCAGCTCGCCGCGCAAGCCGACGCCGTCGGGGGCCTCGCAAAGGACACGGGCGCCTTCGCCGCCGTGTTCGCGGCCTTCGAGTCCAATGATCCGAACGCGCTCGGCTGGGTTCTCCAGCGCCTCGAATTGCTTCCGCGGTGCGAGCTGATCTGTCAGTGGATCCGGATCAAGCGATGCGTGCTGCGGTGCGTCGAAGTGTGCGGGCCGCTCGATCCGAAGGTCGACGTCCCCGATCTTCTCCAGTTCGCGCGCGCTCTCGTCAAGCTTGCCTCGAATGAAAAGCTGTTGCGCCGCCTCGTCGACGCCGTTTCCTGCGGCGACGCGGACGCCTATCAGGCCGCGGTCGCCGAGGCGAAGCTTCAACCCTTCTGCCATCTGCTGTGCCGCTACATCTGCTCGGTGTACTACCGGCGCATTTGCGAGGTCGTCTGCACGGGGCAGACGATCCCGGCAGGGGACGTCGCGCTCGATATTCGAGCGGACGCCGAGGTCCTCGCGCGCGCTGTCGCCAACAAGGACCTTTCCGCCGTGATCGGCAAGGCGGCGATCGCGCTGGATTGCGAGCTGTTGCGGACGACGCTCGACCGGGCGGGGTTCCTGTCCCATTGCGAAGTCATCTGCCGGCTGATCTGCGTCTGGCGGTGCGTCTGGGTGTGCCGGGCGCTGTGCGTCATCCCGCCGAAAATTCTCACCGGAACCTACGCCGTCGAGGAAGCCCGGAGCTTCGCGCTGGCGGCCACGGCGTTGGCCAGCCACCCCCGCGCGCTCTCCGATCTGGTCGCCGCCGTCATCAGCAATAACGCTGAAGCCTATGGCGCGATCATCGACCGTTTCGGCCTCGGACCCTATTGCTGGCAGGTGTGCGCCTGGGTGTGCTCGCAGGTCTGCTACGAATTCTGCGTTTGCGTCTGCCCGCCGACCTCGGCTGCTTACTTCATCAAAATCGGTGCGTACGAATACAGCGAGGTCTATCCGATCGGCGGGACCACGCCGAAAATCGAGAGCCAGATCGGCGGCAGCGGGTTAACCGATGATAGCCGAGCCTTCTTCCAAACCCTGCGGCTCAATGGCGGCTACAGTCTCCAGACCGGCGCGCCGCAGATAGAGTATCGCTTTGAAACGATCACGACGGATGCGACGGGGAATCCCACGATGGGGGCCACCTGGCAGCCTGTTCTTGCCGGCGGCGCTGCCGCGACCATCATCGGATACAATATCAGCTTCATTCCCACACTCACATTCACGCCGGTGTTCGCCTCGCTTGATGCCCAGGGGTGGATCCAGGTTCCGCTGGCAAGTCCGTCCTACGCGCCGACCGGGGATCTGCTCCGTCTGGATTCGACCAAGCTCAGCGGGGCGCCCCATCTCGATGAGACCGGAGTCGTGGCCGGCGCCCATTCTTCTCACCCGCTGGCGCAGGACGTCTACTTTGGGATCCGCATGCGGGTCCGCAATGTCGGTGATCCCGGCTCGGAATTCGACGCCGGCACGTGCCACCACATTGCTATCGACAACACCCTTTACGACAACGTTACGCACCAGCCGGCGTGGAGGAACCTGACAGATCCGCCCGGCGACCTCGCGGTCTACCTCGTGGACATCAAGGAACTTCTTGGACCCAATGGGTGTGGGCTGATCACAGACAAGCTGACCGTACTGTTCACGGCCGCCCATCCGAACCTGGGCTCGGTGTCGCTGCAGATGGATGGGCCAGGCGGTCCATATTCGTTCACGCTCACGCCGGACGTCGCATCGAGTTCCGTCGACTACTTTGGAACAGCGACGCCGAATGGGTTCGTCGTGAAGGCTCTCAAACCGTGTGCATACCTCGTGACCCTCACCGTAAATGTGTTGCTGACCGACGGAGACCACGACCCCGATCCGCGGTACGATCAGATCGCCTTCTGCAAGAGGTAGATCGCCAAGCATCCGGGAGCAGGTATAGTCGGGGATGCTTCCAGCTCGGCATGAGCGGGAACGTGCTGGCCGGTTTCCTCTCCCTTCCTCGCAAGGTGCGGAGGGGAAACCGCGTTGGTTGAAAACATAGTCAAATGAACGCTGCAGCGCACACGGCCTCGACCGACCTGTCCCTGATGCGCTTCGTCCTGGCCGTCCTCGCGACCTGGCGGGTCACCCACCTGCTGGCGAACGAGGATGGCCCGGCGGACGTCATCTTCCGGCTGCGCCGCCGGTTGGGCGACGGGTTCATTGGCGGTCTGATGGACTGCTTCAACTGCATGAGCGTCTGGGTCGCGGCGCCATTGGCGCTGTTTGTCTCGACGAATCCTCTAACCTGGGCCGTGAGCTGGCTGGCGCTCTCGGGAGCAGCGTGCCTGTTGGAACGGCTTGGCGGCGCATCCGCCGACGCGCGCGCGAATTTGCAAACGATGGAGGGAAACGACGATGTGCTGCGGTAGCAAACGATCTGCATGGCGCTCCACCCCGGCGACGGCGCCGCGCGCCGCGCCCACGCCGGCGGCCGTCGTGGCCGAACCGCCTCCGCCAAGACAGGAGGTTGACGTCAGCAGCGCAGCTGTTGTTGCGCAAACCGACCGGTTTCCGGCGTCAGGGCCGCAGCCGGCATTCAGTCAAGGGCGCCGGGCCCGCTTATGGCGCTTGACCAGCTGACGGCCGAGCAATGGTTTCGGCTTGCGCCGAATCCGAGTCCGATCGCGCGCTCACGCCCTTTGCTCCATCTGGGTCGCCCGCCAATGCGCGACCGCGAGGCCGAAGACGACGAGCGCGAACGCCTGATGAACCAGGGCCAGTCCGAGCGGCGCGACATAGAGCAGGGTTGCGATCCCCAGCACGGCCTGAAGCGTCGCCGCGGCGGCGAGGACGGTCGCGCGTCGCGCCAGCGGCGAACCGGGCGCCCCCCGCCAGGCGGCGAGAGCCAGGGCGAGCGCGAACGCAACGACGCCATAGGCGACCATCCGATGATCGAATTGCGCCGTCGCCGGATCGTTGAGCATGGCCCTCGACCAGGGCGCCTGGAACGCCTCGGCCGGAATCCAGCGCGCACCCATCATCGGCCAGGTGTTGTAGATTCGCCCGGCGCGCAGGCCCGCGACCAGGGCGCCGAGCCCGAGCTGGCCATAGACGAGGGCGGCGAACACGCCGGCCGAGACGGCGTAGCCGCGCGCGAGGACGCTGGAGCGCTGTCGCTCGCCCATGCCGACCGCGGCGTAGATCAGCGCGCCGAAGGTCGCGGCGGCGATCAGGAGGTGAAGGGCCAGGCGCTGCTGGGCCACCTCGGCGCGCTGGCTCAGGCCCGAACTCACCATCCACCAGCCGACGATCGGCTCCAGCGCCAGCAGGCCGGTCGCGACCGCGACCTGCCGGCCGAGCGCGCCCCTGAGCCGGCCGCGCGCCCAGAACCACAGGCCGGGCAGAATGAACGCTGCGCCGACGATGCGCGCCAGCAGCCGATGGCTCCATTCCCAGGCGTAAATGATCTTGAAGCCGTCGAGCGTCATGTCCGGGTTGAGCTCGGAAAACTGAGGGATCTGCTTGTAGAGGTCGAATTCCGCCCGCCATTGCGCGGCGTCGAGCGGCGGGACGACCCCCGTGACCGGCTTCCACTGCGTGATCGACAGGCCGGATTCGGTCAGCCGCGTCGCCCCTCCGATCAGCACCATGGCGAAGACCAGCCCCGCCATCAAAATGAGCCAGAGCCGGACGCCGGATCGCGCCTCGATAGGCGCCGGCCGGGCGTCCGCGGCGAGGGTGTCGATCGCGGTCATTGATTTCTCGGGTCGCATCTTTGATGTTCTGGCGCTGCGCTTTTCGCCCAAGCCCGCCGAAGGCGCAACACTTCTCGAACACCATAAATTCGCCGTCTTTCGCACGCCTTTCATTCGGCAATCGAGAGGCGCCGGTTTCGCATCGCTGCATTGCGGTGAAAATCATTGCCGACTTGTCCGCGCTGTGGCATCAGCACACATCCCCAACAAGCAATAGCCTAGGAACGCGATGTCTTTTTTGAACGGCAACAGCTTCTCCGATCGTCAGGCCGCGGCCGCCAAGGCCCGCAAGACCATGGCGGAGAAATTTCTCGCCAATTCCAAATACGACCCGAACGATCCCGCAGTGGTGGAGCGCGAGGCCAAACGCAAAGCGATTCTCGAGGCGCGTCTGGTGCGTGACGCCGAGCGGGCCAAACGCAAGGCGGAAGAGGCGGTCGCGGAAGCCGCGCGGCGGGCCGCCGAGGAGGCCGCCCGCCAGGAGCAGCTGCGGCTGGAGGCGCTCGCCCGCGCGGCCGAGGCTCTTCGCGAGCGCGAAGAAGCCGAAAAGGCCGAATTTGAGCGCAAGCTCGAACGGGACGCCCGCTACGCGGCGCGCAAGGAACGCAAGCGGAAGAAGAAGTCGGCCTCCGAGCGATACGGCTGAACCATCTGCTCTTCGTCGGTCGGGACCGCGGCTCGGGGGCAGGGTTTCGCGGATCTTCAAATCCGGAGAGCGGAGCGAGGAGAGCATGGCAAAGCCGCTGCGTCTGGGCGTCGCGGGTCTGGGCGTCGTCGGGACGGCCTTGATCCGGCTTCTGCAGCGGCAGCGCGGCGGGTTTGCCGCCAGGGCGGGCCGCGACTGCGTGCTTGCCGCCTACAGCGCGCGTGAGGCGCGCGATCGCGGCGTCGATCTCGGCGGCGCGACCTATTACGAAAACGCGGCGGCTCTGGCGGCGTCGGCCGACATCGATGTTTTCATCGAATTGATCGGCGGGGCGGACGGGATCGCCCTCGAGGCGGTCAAGTCCGCGCTGGCGCGCGGTCTGCCCGTCGTCACCGCAAACAAGGCGATGCTCGCCGCGCATGGGCTGACGCTCGCGAGCCTCTCGGATTCCCACAATGCGCCGCTGTTTTTCGAGGCGGCGGTCGCCGGCGGCATCCCAGTCGTCAAGACCTTGCGCGAGAGCCTCGCCGGAAACGCCATCCAGCGCGTTTCCGGCATCCTCAACGGGACCTGCAATTACATCCTGTCGCGCATGGAAGCCGACAACTTGCCGTTCGACGCCTGCCTCGGCGAGGCGCAGCGGCTCGGCTACGCGGAAGCCGATCCGGCTTTCGACATCGGCGGTCTCGACACGGCGCACAAGCTCGCCATTCTCGCCTCGCTGGCGTTCGGGTCCAGGATCGACGCCGGGGCGGTGTCGGTTGAGGGGATCGAGTTCGATCACGCTCGCCGATCTGGCGGCGGCCGACGAACTCGGCTTTCGCATCAAGCTCCTGGGCGTCGCCGAGCGCACCCCCCATGGCGTGGAGCAGCGCGTCCATCCGACCATGGTCGCCAAAAGCGCGCCGCTCGCCCAGACCATGGGCGTGCTCAACGCGGTTTCGATCGACGGCGACGCCGTGGGCGAGCTGACGCTGGTCGGGCCGGGCGCCGGCGGAGACGCGACCGCCTCGGCGGTCGCCGCCGACATAGTCGATATCGCGCGCGGCGCGCGACTGCCCGCTTTCGGGCGCCCGGCGGCCTTGCTGGTTGAAGCGGACCGCGTGCCGATGCAACATCATGAGGGCGGCTATTACGTCCGACTCGCCGTCGCCGACCGACCGGGCGCGATGGGAGCCATCGCTGCGCGGATGGGAGAGCGGCTGATCTCGCTCGAGGCGATCATGCAGAAGCGCGCGACCAGGGAAGCGGCCGCGGCAGGCGTCGTGCCGGTCGTGCTGATGACGCACGGCACAACCGAATCCTCCATTCGCGACGCGCTGGCGCGCACAGTCGAGGACGGCGTGGTGCGCGAGAAGCCGCAGGTCATCCGGATCGAACGAGAAGCGGTGTGAAGCGCCGCGCAATGCGGACTTGGGCCTCGATATCGTCCACCGCCATCGACGCAGGGACCGAGGGCCGCCGAATGCGCATCCTCGCGATCGCGCTGATGTGCGCGGCGATGGTTTGCTTCACCGGGCTCGACACCTCGTCCAAATGGCTCGGTCTCAGGCTCCCGGTCGCCCAAATCGTTTGGTCGCGCTACGTCGGCGCGACGCTCATCGCGCTCATCGCGGCGCGGCCCGGATCGCGTTTCGCGGCCATCCGCTCGAAGCGCCCGCGATTGCAGGCGCTGCGCTCGCTGCTGCTTCTCGGGTCGACCGTCTCGGTTGTCGTCGCGCTGCGCCGGTTGCAGCTCGCGGAGACCGCGACGATCTCGTTCCTCACGCCGATTTTTGTCGCGCTCCTGGCCGGACCGCTGCTCGGCGAGCGCGTCGGCCGTGAACGGATGATCGCGATCGCCGTGGGATTCCTCGGCGTGCTGATCGCGACCCGGCCGGGCACGAGCGCGTTCCAGCCGGTTGTGCTGATCGCGATCGCGGGCGTCGCCTGCAACTCGGGCTATGTGATCGCGACCCGAAGGCTCGCCGGCGTCGATCCCGCGCGCACGACCCTCCTTTGGACCCAGGCGGCCGGCGTCCTCTTTCTCACCCCCATATTGCCGTTGGTCTGGCGATGGCCGACGTCGGCGAACGTATGGCTGGCGATGGCGGGGCTTGGCGTGTTCGCAGCCGCCGGTCACGGCCTTCTGATCGTCGCCCATAAATTCGCCCCGGCGCCAGTCCTTACCCCGTTCACCTACACCCAGCTCGTCTGGATGATCGTCTCGGGAGCGCTTATCTTCGGCGATTGGCCGCCGGCGGCGACCCTGGTCGGCGCCGCGCTGGTCGTCGCCTGCGGCGCTTATCTTGCGCTTCGCGAGAGGGCGGGACGCTGGCCTGTCGCTGCCGCGTCGAACGAAGGCGATTGACAAGACGCGCATCGATCTTTTCGACTAAGCCATTGAAGGCGAGGGGCCGGGGAGGGCATGGCCGACCAAGACAAGGCCCCATTGATCGACGGACTGCTCGAGACCTCGCTCTACGCCCGCGATCTCAAAGACACCGCGGCGTTCTATCGCGGGCTGTTTGAGTTCAAGACGCTGGTCGATTCGCCGCGCCTGGTCGCGTTTGAAATCGCCGCGCGCAGCGTGTTGCTGGTGTTTCAATCCGGCATGACCCAAGAAGACAGCGTCGACGCGCGGGGCACGATCCCGGGGCACGAGGGGTCGGGACGTCTGCATCTCGCGCTCTCGATCGCCGCCGCCGATCTCGATTCGTGGCGCGCCCGGCTCGCCGAACGCAAGATAGCGATCGTCGGCGAATATCGTTGGCCGCGCGGAGGAACCAGCCTCTACTTCCGCGATCCCGACGGGGCGTTGCTCGAACTGGCGACGCCCGGGCTTTGGTGGTGAAGATCGAGCGCTGACCGGTTCCGCTCCAATGTTCGCCTGCAGGTTCTCGAGGCTTTCAGGCTCGCCGTGCGCGCCGCGCCAAGCATCAAAACGTCACCCCTCTGCGCGCGCCTTCGCGCAGCGCCGGCACAGGCCCTGCGCCTCCGCCATCACCCGGCGCAGCGTAAAGCCGGCGCCCGCGGCGTTGGCGGCGATCGCGGCCATCACGTCGGCGTCCTCGACCTCCTCGCTGCGGCCGCACGCCTCGCAAATCAGCAGCATGCCGTGGTGGGCGTGGCCTAGATGCTCGCAGGGCGCATAGGCGTTGAGACTTTCGATCTTGTGCACGAAGCCGTGCTCGAGAAAGAAATCGAGCGTCCGGTAGACGGTCGGCGGGGCGACCTGCTTGCCCTCGCGCCGCGACATTTCTTCCAGGATCGCGTACGCGCCAAGGGGGGCGGCGCGGTCGCTGAGGATATCCAGCACCCGCCGGCGCAATGGCGTCAGCTGCGCCCCTTCCCGCCGGCACGCGGTCTCGACCTGCGCCGCCCAGACGGCCGGTTCGTATTCGCAGCCGCACGCGCTCGTCATCTTCGCCCTCATCAAGAAAAATCTACCACGACCGGCGCGGCCCGTCGCGCCTGATCGCCCGCATCCAGTTTCCATCTTGCATTGTTATAACATAACAAATAGAGAATGGCGCGCCTCAATCCAAGTAGCGACCGATCCGATGAACGCAAAACTTTACGCTCTCGCCGTCGCGACCGTCTTCGCTTTCAGCGCGCCGGCTTTCGCCGATCCGGTGAAAATCGTCGCCGCGGAAAATTTTTACGGCGATCTCGCTTCCCAGATCGGCGGCGCGAACGTCGCCGTGACGAGCATCCTCAACAGCCCAGACCAGGACCCGCATCTGTTCGAGGTGAGCCCGGCGACTGCGAAAGCGCTGACCGACGCCAAGGTCGTGATCGCCAACGGCGTCGACTACGACCCCTGGATGGAAAAGCTGCTCAAAGCGCACAAAGCGCCGGGGCGCAAAGAGATCGTGGTTGGCGCGCTGGTCGGCCGCAAGGCTGGCGACAACCCGCACCTTTGGTACGACCCGGATTATGTGAAGGCCGCCGCGAAAGCGCTCACAGCCGACCTCGCAGCGGTCGACCCGGCGCACAAGGCGGATTACGAACAGGGCGAAGCCAAGTTCCTCGCTTCGATGAAGCCTCTGGACGCCAAGATCGCCGCCATGCGCAAGAAGTTCGCCGACCAGCCCATCACCGCCTCCGAGCCGGTGTTCGGCTATCAGGCGGGGCTGATCGGGCTCAAGGTCCATAACGAGAAATACGCCCTCGCCGTCATGAACAATGCCGAACCGACCCCCTCGGAAGTGGCTGGATTTGAAAACGACCTCAAGGGCCGCAAGGTCAAAGTCATGCTCTACAACGCGCAGGCGAGCGAACCGGCGGTGGCGAAACTCGTGGATTTAGCCAAAGCTAACGGCATCCCGGTTGTCGGCGTCTCCGAGACCGAGCCGCCGAACTCGACCTATCAGGCCTGGATGATGGGGCAACTGGACGCGCTCGATAAGGCGCTCGCCGGCCCCACGCAGTGAGCGCGCTCAGCTTCGACAACGTAACCATAAGGCTGGGCCGCCGGGACATTCTCTCGGCGGCCAGCTTCTCGATTCGGGACGGAGAATTCGTCGGTATGCTGGGCGCGAACGGCGCCGGCAAGACCACCTTGATGCGCGCCGCCCTCGGCCTCGTTCCCGTCGCCTCAGGCGCGATCAGCGTGCTCGGACGGCCAGTCACGCGCGGCAATTCCGCCATCGGCTACATGCCGCAGAACCGCGGCCCGATCGCTACCTTGAGGCTGACCGGCTGGGACGTCGTCGCCAGCGCGGCGATCGGCGGCCGCTTCGGCCTCGTGAGACTCGACAAAGAGACGCGACGCGAGATCGACTGGGCTTTGGACGAGGTCGGCGCGCGCGACCTCGCCCGCCGCTCGATCGGCGAATTGTCGGGCGGCGAGCGCCAGCGCCTGCTGCTGAGCCAGGCGCTGATCGGCAGGCCGCGCCTGCTGCTGCTCGACGAGCCGCTGATCTCGCTCGATCCGGCGCATCAGAAGAGCGTTGTCGAAATATCCAGGCGCATTTGCGACGACCTGAAACTCGCCATTCTGTTCAGCGCCCACGAGCTCAATCCGCTCGTCAACGCGATCGATCGCGTGCTCTATCTCGGCGGGGGAGGCGCGGTGATCGGCGCGGTCGACGAGGTCGTCAACGGGCCGGTGCTGTCGCGGCTCTACGGGGCCGAGATCGAGGTCATCCGTGTCGAGGACCGCTATTTCGTGATGGCGGGCGACGTCGACGTCGAGCGCGACGCGCATCGCCACGATGACGCCCATGGCCATGCGCACGATCACGACGACGCCCATGCTTGAATATGATTTCATGCGCACCGCGTTCGCCGCCTCGGGCGTAGCGGCGATACTGGCAGGGACGGTCGGGTTCTTTCTGGTGCTGCGGGGCCAGACTTTCGCCGGCCATGCGCTGTCGCATGTCGGCTTCACCGGCGCGACCGGAGCGGTTCTGTTCGGCGTGTCGCCGCTCGCCGGACTCGTCGGCTTCACCTTCGTCGCCGGCGTCGGCATGGGGCTGTTCGGCGAGAAGCTCGCCGAGCGCGACGTGGCGATCGGCATGATTCTGTCGATGGCGCTGGGCCTTGGGCTCCTATTCCTGCATTTCTACACCGCGGCTGCGACCCAGGCCACGGCGCTGTTGTTCGGCAATGTGCTCGGCGTCGACGCTTCCGCCCTCTTCACGCTTGCCGTCCTCGCGATTCTGAGCCTCGCGGCGCTGGCGCTGATCGCGCGGCCGCTTATCTTCGCCTCCCTCCAGGCCGAACTTGCCGAGGCGCGCGGCGTGCCCCTGCGCTTCGTTGCGACGGCTTTCCTGGCGATCGTCGCGGTCGCGGTGTCCGAATGCGCCCAGATCGTCGGCATTCTGCTGGTTTTCACGCTGATGGTCGGACCCGCGGCGGCGGCGATCAATCTGACCCGGCGGCTGCCGGTCGCGGTCGCGCTCGCCGCCGCGCTCGCGCTCGCCGAAGCCTGGGGAGGACTGACGCTCGCCTATTACACCGACTGGCCGACGAGCTTCTGGATTACGGCGCTGTCTGGCATGGTGTTCTTCGTCGGCGTGGCCGCGCGGCGATTTGGCGGGTAGGGCGTTGATCCTCATCCGGCGCTGCGCGCCGCCTGTCCCGCTTGCGGGAGAGGGTTGGGGCGAGGGCTAATTGGTGACAACCTCCGGTTATTTTCTCGACGTCGAGCGTTCGGCCCTCGGCCGGCCGTGGCGGCCGCGCCTGGATGCGTCCGGCGAGGCGCGCGCTTTGGCGATCGCTCAGGTCGGCGGACACGATGAACTGATCGCCCGGGTGCTCGCCGGGCGCGGCGTCGAAGCGGAGGCGGTGGAGCGCTATCTCGATCCGACGCTGCGCGATCTGATGCCCGACCCGTATTGCCTGCGCGACATGGAGGCGGCGACGGAGCGCCTCCAGCGCGCGGTCGAGCGCGGCGAACGAGTCGCGATCTTCGGCGATTACGACGTCGACGGCGCCTGCAGCGCCTCGCTCCTCGCCGAGTTTCTAGCCGCGTGCGGCTGCGAGACGATCGTGCATATCCCCGATCGGGTCTCCGAAGGCTATGGCCCGAACGCTGAGGCGATCACGAGCTTTGCGGCAAATGGCGCGACCCTCGTCGTCACCGTCGACTGCGGCGCGGTCAGCTACGAACCCTTCGCTCACGCCGAGCGGCTCGGCCTCGACGTGATCGTGTTCGATCATCACCAGGCGCCGGAGGCGCTGCCGAGGGCGCTGGCGCTGGTCGATCCGAACCGCCAGGACGATCTTTCGGGCCTCGGTCATCTCGCCGCCGCCGGCGTCGTCTATATGGCGCTCATCGCGCTCAACCGGGCGCTCCGGCAAGCGGGATTCTGGAACGGGCGCAAGGCGCCCGACCTGATCGCGGCGCTGGATCTGGTCGCGCTCGCGACCGTCGCCGACGTCGTGCCGCTGACCGGCCTCAATCGCGCCTTCGTCTCGAGGGGCTTAAGCGTCATGCGCCAGCGCCGCCGCCCGGGACTGGCCGCGCTCTTCGACGTCGCCGGCGCGGACGGGCCGCCGCGGCCCTATCACTTGGGCTTTCTCGTCGGCCCGCGCATCAACGCCGGCGGACGGATCGGCGATGCGGCCCTCGGCGCGCGGCTCCTGACCACGTTCGACGAGCTCGAGGCTCGCGCGATCGCCGCCGAGCTCGACCGGCTCAACCGGGCGCGCCGCGAGATCGAGATCGCGACGCTGGCGGAGGCCGAAGCTGAGGCGCTGATGGCGCTCGGGCTCGAGGAGCGCGGCGCGACGGTGACCGTGGCGGGGGAAAACTGGCCCCCTGGAGTTGTCGGCATCGTCGCCGCGCGCCTGAAGGAGCGGTTCGACCGCCCCGCCTTCGCCCTTTCGCTCAACGGCGCTCAGGCGACCGGCTCCGGCCGATCGATCGCAGGCGTCGATCTCGGCAAGGCGGTCCGCGCCGCGGTCGAGGCCGGCATTGCGATCAAGGGCGGCGGCCATGCGATGGCCGCCGGGGTGACGCTGGAGCGCCGCCGTCTCGGCGAATGGCGCGCCTTCCTCGAGGAGAGGCTCGCGGGGCCGGTGGCGATGGCGCGCGCCGAGGCGAGCCTCTCGGTCGACGCCGCGATGACGGCCGGGGCCGCGACGCCGGCGCTGGCGCATCGTCTGGAGACGGCGGGTCCATACGGCTCCGGCAATCCCGAGCCGGTGTTCGCGCTACCGCGCCATCGCCTCGCCGAAGTGATTCCGGTCGGCGTCGGCCACTTGCGGCTTCGCGCCGTCGCCGGCGACGGGCAGGGGGTCGAGGCCATCGCCTTCCGCGCCGTCGGCAAGCCCCTCGGCGAGGCGCTGATCCGCCTCAAGGGCGCGCCGGTGCATCTGGCCGGCGCGCTGGCGGTCAACCGCTACGGCGGGCGCGAGCGGGCGCAGCTCAGGGTGCTCGACGTCGCGGAGGCGATGCGGTAGGGGAGCGCCGCGCGTCCCGGCGAAGATCATCGTCCAAGGTCCTCGGCGCTTGCATCGACGGCGCGGTTGGATACGCCAATTCTGCAGTTGGGCGCGGCCCAAAACGCATGAACGGCGAGACGCAAGGTTTTCAGTGCGTCGGCCGTACGAAAATTGGATAGCGCAATGAATGAATTCATCGATCGGCTTGGCCGAAAATCGACCCCGCGTCGCATCGCCGGCGCCGGAAACTCGGCCCGATCCGACTTCGGCGGCGCTTGCCGAGCGCGCGGCCGAGCTCAACGCGTGGGCGACCGAGCAGGGACTGCGCGGCGCCGCGGCGCGCGAGCTCTTCGAAGGCTATTGCCGGAAACTCGGCGCCTTCGGCTTCGAGCTCCTGCGCGCCTATGTGTCGACCCAGACTTTGCATCCGCAATGGAGCGGCTACGGTTACACCTGGCGGCGGGAATGGCAATCGGTGCGCGAGCAGCAATTCGCGCGCGGTCCGGTTTCCGAGGAATGGCTGCGGAGCCCCTTCTACGCCTTGGTCCAGCGCTCGGCCGCGGGAGAGAAGAAAGCATGGCTGCGGCGCCGCCTTGAACTTGGACCGGAGCAACGGGATTTTCCCGCATTGGTCGATTTTTATCAGGCTGGCGGCACGGACTACGTGTGCCTGGGCTTTCGGTTCGGAGAGACCGCCGATCCCTCCCATGGAACCGGCGCCCTTTATTCGTTCACGACCGACCGCCCCGGCGGCTTCCGCGACCCGGAGATCGAATTGCTGCATGCGACGCTGCCGGAATTGTCGCTCGCGATGAAGGCGCACGCGGGTCACGACATCGCGTCCGGGCTCCTGCGGACTTATCTCGGAACCGACGCAGGGTCCCGGGTTCACTCCGGCGCGGTCGAGCGCGGAACCGTCGATGCCCTCCACTCGGTGCTCTGGTACGCGGACCTGCGGGGCTTTACCCGGATCAGCGACGTGTCGTCCGGCGCGCAGATTGTTGAGATGCTCAACGAGGCCTTCGAGACCTTGACGGCCTCGCTGCGGCCGCGGGGCGGGCACGTGCTCAAGTTCATAGGCGACGCCATGCTGGCCACGATCTCTTTCGAGAAGGCGGGCGAGGAGGCCGCTTGCACTCGCGGCCTCGACGCCGCCATGGAGGCTTTGGCTAACGTGAAATCCCGCAACCTGGAGCGCCAGGCGGCGGGCGCGCCATTCGCCGACGTCGACATCGCGCTGCACGTGGGCGAGGTGCTGTACGGAAACGTCGGCGCCGCCGACCGGCTCGATTTCACCGTGATCGGACCCGCGGTCAATGAAGTGGTTCGCATGGAAAAGCTGTGCGACGCGCTTGGCCGACATCTCCTGTTCTCGTCGAGGTTCGCCGAGTCCGCCGGGCGGTGCGACGGACGCCTCGAATCGCTCGGCCATTTCCCACTCCGGGGAGTCAGCGAGCCGAAGGAGATTTTTGGGCTTCGGCGCCCGCGGGCCGACGCATAGGGTCGCTGGGCGCCGTGACGCCTTACCCGGCCCAAGGCGGATAGCGTCGCCGCATCGCATTGGCGAACCAGAACCAGCTGAGAGCAAACGGCAAGACAAAACTCAGCGACATCAGTTCCAGCAAGTTCCGCTCGGCGGCGAGATCGATCAGGACGCCCGTTCCGGCCGCTTCGTGCGACACAAGCGGCAAATGGGGCGCCCATGAACGATCGTCCGCATGGCGCAAGTCCCGGTCGCGCACCCAGTCGTCAGATTCGCCCCGTGGCTCGTCGGCGGCGACGAACGGCGTGATCTCGCCGTCGAGCGCGTCGGGGTCGACCGGCGCCCGCTCGCGTTGGCGCGGCGGCGTCGCAGGCATCGTGAACGCGATCGTCTTCTTGCTCACGCCGCCTCCCTTCTGCGCGCGCCGACGACCTCCTGGACCAGCGCGTCCATCTCCCGCGCCGCCTCGCTCGCCGGCGCGGCTTCGATCACCGAAAGCCCTTTGGCCGCGCTCTCGGCGTAAATGATGCGTTGATTGAGGACCGCCGCGAGAACGGGAATCTCGCTGAATTGCGCCAGTGCGGCCGCGGCGTCGCGGCCGATCGCGGTTCTGGCGATCCGGCGATTGACGAGGAAAGCGGCCTTGAGTTTTTCCTTCAGTTGCCGCGCCTCGCGGATCAACTGCACCGTATCGGCGGCCGCCCACACGTCATAGGGCGAGGGCTGGACCGGAATCAGCACATAATCGCTGGCGAGGATCGCCGAGCGCCCAAGCTCGTTGACGCGTGGCGCGCCGTCGATGATCACGACGTCGTAGTCTCCCGCGAGCCGCGCCAGGTCACGATGCAGGGTCGGCTTGGCCATGCCGACGACCGCGAAGGGAGGTTCGCTTTCGCGCGTGCTCGACCAGGCCATGGCGCTGCCTTGAGGATCGGCGTCGACCAGCAACACCCGCGAACCTGAATGCGCGAGGCTCGCGGCCATGTTGATCGCGACGGTCGTCTTGCCCACGCCCCCTTTTTGATTGAGAACGCCGATAATCATCGCCACGCGTTCCTTCAGCAAAAGATCGTCGATTCGACGGGTTTTACTATGTTGCAGCGCAACGCTGCCAGATTTGCGCGATTCGGGCAAGGTCGAAGATCGCGTCACTGAATGCGCGAACTGCCGCCTCGAGGCCGTCCTTCGCCCTCGAACACCATCTGGTCCGCCCATTTCCGCGCGGCCTCGCGCTGTCGGGCCGAGCGCACCGTCCAGGCCATGACGGGAGCGCCCAGGAGTTCCTTGACCAGGAACGGAATCTTGTGCGGCAGGTCGTCGACGTTCCAGGACAGGAAATCCGGCCGCAGCCGGTCGTAAAACTCGAAATCGGTCCAGTCCTTCCTTTGTTCCGCGGTGAGCATGTCCCAACCAGGACGGTCGTAGGACGCCTCGGCGACGATCCCGAGCGGGCAGGGGGCGCCGGGTCGGCCGAGGCGCGGATAGCGCAGCCGCGCATAGGCGATGAGATCGGGGTCGAAGCTCTTGAACGCGAGCGGGCCTTGGTAGCCGGCCGCGAGCGGGGCGACGCGGTCGGCGATGCGCCAGTCGCCGTCGAACCGGCTCTTGAGTTCGCAGATGATTGGCGTCCGCCCGGCGACGACGGCGAGAAACGCGCCGAACGCCGGCGGGCTTTCGCTCGAGCCCTTGATCCGCGCCCGATCGATCTCCGCAGCGCTCTTTTCGCAAAGCGCGCCGTGCGCGTCAGTCAGTCGATCGAGCGTCTCGTCGTGAAACACGAACGCCTCGCCGTCTCGGCTGATCTGAACGTCGCATTCAATGGCGAAGCCGGCCGCGATCGCCGCTTCGGCTGCGCCAAGCGTGTTTTCGACCACGCCATGTTCGTGGTCGTGAAGACCGCGGTGGGCGATCGGACGTTCCATCAGCCAGACCGGGGCGTTAAGCGCTCTCAAGGCGAGGTCTCGAACAGGGGTTCGTCGAGACGCCCGGCGAATTCGCTCTTCGCGCCAAAACCTGAAGAGGACCGAGGCGGTTTCGGGATTGCGGTTGACGCATGCGCGGGAGTCACTATCGAACGGCGCGTCGCCGGTAAAGCTTGCTCCCGCGATCGGCAAGTCCCCGGTCGGGCGACGCCGACGGACGATTCGCGCTGACAATGGCGCCGCAATTCCCCGGACAGCGCGCTTGTTTTTACGCCCCCACGCGCATAGGTTCGCAGCAACGAGGACGCGCCGGCGGCTCGAGGCCGGCCAGCGCAGATAGGGACGATCACCATGGGTAGCTTTAGCATTTGGCACTGGATGTTGTTCATTGCGGTCGCGATGTTGCTGTTCGGCGGCAAGGGTAAGATCTCCGACATCATGGGCGATGTCGCCAAGGGCTTCAAATCGTTCAAGAAAGGCATGGCCGACGACGACGACGAGAAGACCGCGTCGACAGCCGCGCCGACCGCCCAGCGCACGATCGACACCCGCGTCGGCGTCGACGCCAACGACGTCCACAAGGTCGGCTGAGCGCGTCTCCGCCCGACGCCTCTGCGAAGGGAGACGCGGGCGCGTTTCCCCGAGTGCTTGTTTTCGCCGGACCTTAGCATCCGATGTTCGATTTCGACGTTGGCAAGCTGATGATTTTCGCGATCGTCGCTCTTGCGGTGATTCCGCCGAAGGATCTGCCGCGAGTCATGCGCACGGTTGGGCAGACTGTCGGCAAGATGCGGCGCATGGCGGCCGAATTCCAGGGCCAGTTCATGGAGGCCATCCGCGAGGCCGAATTCGACAGCGTAAAGAAGGAGCTCGATGCGATCAACGAACAGACTAAGGTCGATGTAGCCTTTGATCCCGCCGCCATGATCCGCGACGACGTGACGAAGGCCGTCCAGGGCCCGGCCGAAGTCCACACCTCCGAAATCGCCTTGAACGCCCCCGAGCCGGGACCGCCCGAGGCGCCGCAAACCGAAGCGCAACCGCAAGAAGCAACCGAGACGCCCGCCGCCAAGCAGAGCGCCGCGGAATGAGCCAGGACGACATCGACGCCACGAAGGCGCCGTTGATGGACCATCTGATCGAGCTCAGGGCGCGGCTGATCCGGTCGCTCTACGCTTTTTTCGCCGCGTTTCTGGTGTGTTTTTATTTCTCCCGCACGATCTACAACGTGCTGACCGAGCCCTATGTGCGCGTGGTCGGCCCGGAGAAGGCGACGCTGATCGCCACCCATTTCCTCGAGCAATTCTACACCAACATCCGCCTCAGCATGTTCGGGGCCGCAGTCATCGCCTTTCCGGTCATCGCCGTCCAGATCTACAAGTTCATCGCGCCGGGCCTGTACCGGAACGAGCGTCAGGCGTTTCTGCCCTATCTGATCGCGACCCCAATCTTCTTTCTGGGCGGCGCGCTGCTGGTTTATTTCGTCGTGATGCCGCTGTTGATCCGCTTCTCGGTGTCGCTGCAGCAGGTCAATGTGCCCGGAGAGGCGACGATCGAGCTGCTGCCGAAGGTGAGCGAGTATCTGTCGCTGATCATGACGCTCATCTTCGCTTTCGGGATCGCCTTTCAACTGCCTGTGATCCTGACCCTTCTCGGCCATGTCGGCATCGTCGATTCCGCCTATCTGATCAAGATGCGGCGCTACGCGATCGTGGCGGTGGTCGGGATCGCGGCCATCCTGACGCCGCCCGACCTGATCAGCATGACCTCGCTCGCGCTGCCGATGCTGGCCCTTTACGAGGGCTCCGTCATCGCGGTCAAATATGTCGAGAAGAAGCGGGCGCAGGCCCAGGCCGCCCAGAACAAGGCCGCGACATGACCCGCCCAACGCTCAGCGCGCGTCCAGGGAGGGGAGGTCGAGGTGTTGCTCGACGCGGCGCATTCGCGCCTTGAGCTCGCGGCGCGACGCAGGCCGACGATCTGCTCGCTCAATGCCTTGGGGATTGACGACAAATCGGAGGCGACATCGGCTCAAGGCGAACCCATGCCGGATTTCACTTCGGCGCGTAGTGACTCCATGTCGGATTCGACCGAGGCGAGTCCAGAGCGCAACTCCTGCACGTCGGCTTTGGTCGCCAGCTCCGCCCGCATTTGGCGCAGAAGCCCGAGGATGACGCTTTCGGGCTCGGCGCTCATGGGCTGATCCTGACGGCGTCGCCGTCCGGCGTCGGCGGTCATCCTGGCCATGTCCCTTTCCCGACCTATTTGAGTTTTTGGAGCGCCTTGGTTCGTGACTCAATCCACCCGCATGAGGCCTCGCGACATTCTGGCGGCGTCGAGCGTCGCGGTCGTCTGGGGCCTGGTCTTCATCGCCATCAAGATCGGCGTCGGCGAGACCACGCCGCTGATGCTGTCGGCGTTGCGGTTCGTCTTCGCCGCGATTCCGCTCGTCTTTTTCCTGCCACCGCCCCGCGCGCCGGCATGGACCGTCGCGCTCTACGGGCTCATGATCGGCGTCGGGCAGTTCGGCCTGCTGTTCATCGCGATCCATCGGGGTTTCCCGGTCGGCCTCGCTTCGCTGGTCATCCAGGCGCAGGCGTTCTTCACCATATTTCTCGCCTGGGCGTTCCTGAACGAGCAGCCGCGGCGGGCGCAGCTCATCGGCGCCTTCGTCGCCTTCGCCGGAATGGCGGTCATCGGCTCGGGACGCCTCGCCGGCGCCAGCCTCGGGCCATTCGCCCTAGTGGTCCTGGCCTCCTTGTTCTGGGGCTCGGGCAATGTGCTGGCGAAGACCGTCGGCAGGGTTGACATGCTCGCCTTCACCGTCTGGTCGAGCCTCGCCGCGCCATTGCCGTTGTTCATGCTTTCGCTTGCGGTGGACGGGAGAGGAGCGCTCGCCGGGCTCGCCCATCCGAGCCTACGGCTCATCGCCAGCGTGCTGGTCGTCTCTTACGCCGGCACGATCTTCGGCTTCGGGCTTTGGGCCCGGCTGCTGGCCCGCTATTCCGCGGCGACCGTCGCGCCGTTCGCGCTCCTGGTGCCGGTCGTCGGCATGGTCGCCGGCGCCGTCGTTTTCGGCGAGCGGGTGAAGGCGGTTGAGCTCTGCGGCGGCGTTCTGGTAATGGCGGGCCTCGCGCTTGCTGTTCTCGGCGATGGGAGGTTGCGACGCCTCGCAGCCAGTGTCAGGTGATTCATGCACGATATCAGGGCGATCCGCGATAATCCGGAAGTCTTTGACGAGGGATTGCGGCGTCGCGGCCTGGCGCCGAGGGCCGAATCGCTGATCGCGCTCGACGAAAAGCGCCGGACGGCGATCGCCGATCTGCAGCGCGCCCAGGAGCGCCGCAACGCCTCCTCGAAGCAGGTCGGCCTTGCGATGGCGCGGAAAGACACTGCCGCCGCCGAGGATTTCCGCGCCGAGGTCGCCGGACTGAAGGCGGTTCTGCCGGAACTGGAGGCGGCGGAGAAAAGGCTCAGTGAGGAACTCGACGAGGAATTGGCCGCGATCCCCAACCTGCCGCTCGAGGATGCGCCGGACGGCAAGGACGAGAACGACAATGTCGAGATCCGCCGCTGGGGAGCGCCGCCCTCGTTTCCGGAAGGGTTCAAGCCGCGGGAGCATTTCGAGATCGGCGAGGCGCTCGGCCTGATGGATTTCGACGCTCGCGGCAAAGCTCTCCGGCGCGCGTTTCGTGGTGCTGAAGGGCGCGCTGGCGCGGCTGGAGCGGGCGCTGATGCAGTTCATGCTCGATCTGCACACGAGCGAGCATGGCTATACAGGAGATCGACCCGCCGGTTCTGGTGCGCGACGCGGCGATGTTCGGCACGGCGCAATTGCCAAAATTCCAAGAAGACCAGTTCGCCGTATACGCTGGACCGGCAGGCGGACAAGGCCTTCTGGGAACTATTCAACGCGCCTACTTGCAAGACGTGGACGCCGCAAGAAATGCAAGCGATAAAGCTCGTCTGCAAAAGTTGCTGTCGACACCATCAGACGCGGCCATCGGCAATCCGTTCT
Source organism: uncultured Alphaproteobacteria bacterium (assembly GCA_963784805.1). GTDB lineage: Bacteria > Pseudomonadota > Alphaproteobacteria > Rhizobiales > Beijerinckiaceae > Roseiarcus. The sequence goes on along the minus strand of CAWASR010000019.1, from coordinate 137,873 downwards.
GGCTCATCCCTACAGCTGAAGTGCCGCTTACCAATCTCGTGCGCGAATGCATCGTCGACGAAGCCCAGCTTCCGATGCGATTCACCGCCGGCACGCTCGTGCTTCCGCGCCGAGGCTGGCGCGGCGGGCAAGGATACGCGCGGCATGATCCGCCAGCATCAGTTCGAGAAGGTCGAGCTCGTGTCGATCGCCACGCCGGAGGAGTCCCGCGCCGAGCACGAGCGGATGACGGCTTGCGCAGAGGAAGTTCTCAAGCGTCTCGGCCTGCACTTCCGCACCGTCGCGCTGTGCGCGGGCGATTTAGGCTTTGCGTCGCGCAAGACCTACGATCTCGAGGTCTGGCTGCCGGGGCAGGGGCGCTTCCGCGAGATTTCCTCCTGCTCGCTGTGCGGCGACTTTCAGGCCCGGCGCATGAACGCCCGCTCAAAGGCGGCCGACGCCAAATCGACCCGCTTCGTCCATACCCTCAACGGCTCCGGCGTCGCGGTCGGCCGGGCGCTGGTGGCGGTGCTGGAGAATTATCAGCAGGCCGACGGGTCAGTCACAATTCCTGAAGTCTTGAGGCCCTATATGGGCGGGCTGACGCGGATCGGGGCGCAGCCCTGACGGCGGCGCGCCGGCTTCGGGGCGCCCGCACGCCTTCGCCCCGCATCCTCGCCGTCGCGCGAATCGTCGTGGCGCGCTAGAACGCGCTCGCCACGGCGCGAGCCGCGTGCGAAAGGGCTGTCATGCGAATCCTGCTCACCAACGATGACGGCATTCACGCGCCGGGGCTGCAGCTTCTCGAGGAGATCGCGGCCGAACTCTCCGACGACGTCACCGTGGTCGCGCCCGAATACGACCAGTCGGGCGTCGCCCATTCGCTTTCGCTCAGCGACCCGCTGAGGCTACGCCTCATCGGCGAGCGCCGTTTCGCCGTCAAGGGCACGCCGACCGACTGCGTCATCATGGGGGTGCGCAAGCTGATGGCCGACCGGAGGCCGGATCTGGTGCTCTCCGGCGTGAACCGCGGCCAGAACGTCGCTGAGGACGTCACCTATTCCGGCACCATCGCCGGAGCGATGGAGGGCGCGATTCTCGGCATTCCCTCGATCGCGCTGTCGCAGGCCTATGCCGGCGTCCATGGCCGGCCGGCGATCGAATGGGACGCGGCCGAGGCCCACGCCGCGCCGCTGATTCGCAAGATCCTGGCGGCGGGCATCGCCCCCGGCGGCCTCGTCAACGTCAACTTTCCCGCTTGCGCCGCCGACGAGGTGAAGGGCGTGGCGTTCACCCGTCAGGGCCAGCGCAACGCCGAACTGATGCGGGTCGAGGAGCGGCGTGACGGGCGAGGCTTCGCCTATTACTGGCTCATGTTCCAGCGCGGCGAGATCCGGTTCGGGGACGGCACCGACCTGGCGGCGTTGGCGGGCCAAATGATCTCGGTGACGCCGCTGCGTCTCGATCTGACCGACGATGATTCTCGGCTGCGGCTGGAGCAGGCGTTCGACGCACGGTAAAAACGAGGAACCCCAGATCGCATGGACCGGGAGAGGGGACATTGAGCGCGTCCGAGGCGGAGGAGCGCGCCCAGTTCACCCTGGCCATGCGCGCAAGAGGCATCAACGACCTCGAGCTGTTGCGCGCGCTCGAGCGCGCGCCGCGCGCCATGTTCATGCCGCAGCGCTTCGCCGACATTTCCGGTCGCGACATCGCGCTGCCGATCGGCTGCGGTCAGACGTCGCCTCCGCCCTCCGTGCTTGCCGCAATGATCGCCGCGCTGGGCCTGCGGCGGTCCGATCGTGTCTGCGAAATCGGAACCGGAACAGGCTATTGCACGGCTTTGCTCGCGCAACTTGCAAAAGAAGTCGTTTCCCTCGAGCGCTTCCAGACCCTGGCGGTGGAGGCGTCGGCCCGAATCGAGGCCTTCGGGCTCCCCAACGTCGAGGTTCTCTGGCGCGACGGGTTCGAGTTTCATCTGGAGGGCGGAAGGTTCGATCGTGTCATCGTTCACGGCCTCATCGAGCCGCCGGCGCAGGCGTTTCGCGAACTTCTCTCGCCCGACGGGGCGCTCATCGCGGCTGTCGCGGCTGCTGACCCGCACGAGCAGCGAATTGTGCGCCTCGCCAGAGGCGCCGGCGGCGCGGTCGACGCCGCCGAGCACGGCCCGGCGCGAGGATTGCGACCGCTCGAGCACGGCCTCTCCCGCGCGCTTTAGAGGCGCGGGCGCAGAGCGATAAATCGTCATCACAATCGATTCACCTTAAACCTTCCCTTAACCCGATCGGTGCAAAGTGTTCACGTTTTTAGTCGCGTTTTCGTGGGTTGAAGCCGATGAGTGATCGCGTTGCGTTTCTGGGAGGGCGCGCGTTTCCGCGTCTCGCGCTGACTGGCTTGGCGGTCGTGTGGCTCGCAGGGTGTTCGTCCGACATCACCCGTTTCGCCGACAGCAGCAGTCCCTTCGTCAATCCGTTCTCGGGCGCCCAGACGGCGGGCGCCGCGCCGACGGCGAACGTCGCTGCTGTTCCGCTCGGGCCGCCAGGAGCAAGCCCGGTCGCCTCCGCGGCGCCGGCGCGCGCCGGTCAGGTTGTGCAGCCGGTCGGCGGCTCGGCCGTCGGATGGACCGCGGTCGGCGGGTCGCCCGTCGTCGTCGCCCAAGGCGAGACGCTGGATTCGGTTTCGAGCCGCTATGGCGTTCCGGTGTCCGCGCTGCTCGCCGCAAACGGCCTTTCAAACGCCGCCGAGGTCCATGGCGGCATGCACCTCGTCGTGCCCGTGTATCACGCGAACGGCGTCGCGGTCGCAGCGGCGAAGTCCAGAGAAAAGACGGGCGCCGAAGCTTCGACAAAGGATGCCCGGAAGCACGGGCGGGAGGTCGCCGGGCGCGAGGACAAAGTCAAAGACAAAGACAAGGCCGAGCGGTCTTCCAAGTCCACGAAGGGCCATGCGAAGGAAACCGCCGCCGAAGCTGCGCCGTCCGGCAAGACCGTAGGCGAGAAGCCGGCCTCAACCGTCGTCGCCAAGGCGGAGCCGGGCAAGCCCGGGCAGGGCAAGACGTCCGCGCTCGACTCCGCTCCGAGCGGCAACCTTGAAAAAGGCGCGGCTGCGGCGAAAGCTCCGCTCGCCGGGGCGCAGGCCGACGCCTCGAGCGTCGAGCCGGAATTCCGGTGGCCGGCGCGCGGCCGCATCATTCAGGGCTTCAAGACCGGCGGCAACGACGGCATCAACATTTCCGTGCCTGCGGGCACGTCGGTCCGCGCGGCCGAGAACGGCGTGGTCGTCTACTCGGGCGACGGGCTCAAAGGCTACGGCAACCTGGTTCTGATCAAGCATCCGAATGGCTTCGTGACCGCCTACGGCAACAACGGCGAACTCGACGTCAAGCGCGGCCAAACGGTCAAGCGCGGCCAGATCATCGCCAAGTCCGGCGATAGCGGCGACGTCAACTCGCCGCAGCTCCATTTCGAATTGCGCAAGGGATCGAGACCGGTCGATCCAACCAGTTATCTCGCCGGCCTTTAAGGACCGGACGGGATTGACGAGGTCCAGCCCCAGACTGGACGGCCCCCGACGCTCGAGGATTTTTGCCTCCCACCTTTGATCTTCGAGAGCCGACCGGGGCGGCGGGTCCAAGGAAAGGCCCGCCGCCCCTGACTTTTTGAGCCTTTGGCGCAAGCGCCGGAACATGATGCGATTTCGTGGAATCGCATCATGTTCCAGACCCGCAATGGCCCGTGATTTTTGCGAAAATCGGGGACCAACGTTTCGCATCCTGCTCAGAGGCAAGACCACGGACCGATGAGCGCCCGAATCCGACCGATGGATCGAATAGGCGCCGCGATCACTCTCTCCATATGCGTCGTCTGGGGCTTCAATCAGGTCATCGCCAAGGCGGCGCTCGCCGAGGTCGGGCCGATCGCGCAGTCGGGCGTTCGCGCGGCGATCGGTTGCGTCTGCTTGATCGTCTACGCGGCTCTGACCAAGCGGCGCATCTTTCGAATCGACGGCTCCGAGGCGGCCGGGGCGCTCGCGGGCCTCATGTTCGCCCTCGAATTCATGGCCCTTTTCGAATCGCTGCGTTGGACCACGGCGGCGCGCTCGATCCTGTTTCTCTATGCGGCGCCGTTCTTCGTCGCGCTGGGCGCGGCTCTTCTGCTCAAGGACGAGCGTCCGAAGCCGATCCAATGGTTGGGGCTCGCGGTGGCCTTTCTCGGCGTCGCCGGCGGTCTCGCGAATCCCGCGATCGGCGGCGGGATGATCGGGGATGGATTGGCGCTCATCGCCGCGGCGCTCTGGGGCGCGACGACGGTTCTCATCAAGGCGACGCGGTTGCGCCGGATCGACCCGATCAAGACGCTGCTCTATCAGATCGGCGCTGGGGCGCTCACCGCGCCCTTTGCGGTTTACCTCTTCGGCGAACCGATCCCCACGCATATTTCCATCGGAACCTACGCCGCGCTCATCTGGCAAGGCGCGGCCGTCGTAGGCGTAACCTACACCCTGTGGTTCTGGTTGCTCGGTCGCTACCCCGCCGCCCAGCTTTCCGCCTTCACCTTCGTCACCCCGCTGGTCGGCGTCTTCGCCGGCTGGCTGGTGTTCGGCGAGGTCGGTGACGAAGGGGTTCGCGGTCGCGATCGCGTTGGTCGTAACGGGCCTCGCGCTCGTCAACTGGCCACGGCGTTGAGCGGCTTGCCCAGTCTTCCGGCGAGGTCTTGCGTGAATTGCCAGGCGGCGCGGCCGGAGCGGGAGCCGCGGGTCGTCGCCCATTCGAGCGCTTCCGCCTCGAGCTTTTCCGGGGGGGCGTCCAAGCCGTAGTGCTCGGCATAGCCATGCACCATGGCGAGATAGTCGTCCTGGCTGCAATGGTGGAAGCCGAGCCAGAGGCCGAAACGGTCAGAGAGCGAGACCTTCTCCTCGACCGCCTCGCCCGGGTTGATGGCGCTGGAGCGCTCGTTCTCCATCATGTCGCGCGGCATCATGTGGCGCCGGTTCGAGGTCGCGTAAAACAGGACGTTCGCTGGCCGTCCCTCGACCCCGCCCTCGAGCGCCGCCTTCAGAGACTTGTAGGAGGCGTCGCCCGCGTCGAACGAGAGGTCGTCGCAAAAGACGATGAATCGATAGGGCGCGTCCCGCAGCAGGCTCATCAGCCCCGGCAAGCCCTCGATGTCCTCGCGATGGATCTCCACCAGCTTGAGGCGGCCGTCGACGCCGGTCTCGCGGTTGATCGCCGCGTGCGCGGCCTTGACCAGCGAGGACTTGCCCATGCCGCGCGCGCCCCACAGCAATGCGTTGTTGGCCGGCAGGCCGCGCGCGAAGCGGCCCGTATTCTCGACCAGAAGGTCGCGCACCCGGTCGATGCCGCGCAACAGCGAGAGATCGACGCGATTGACGCTGGCGACCGGCGCCAGGACGCGGCGTTCGGCGCGCCAGATGAAGGCTTCGGCGGCGTCGATAGCCGGCGCGGGCGCCCTCGCCGGAGCAAGGCGCTCGAGCGCTTCGGCGATGCGGTTGAGGAGGTCGGCTTGGCTTTGGAGCGGCGGCGTTGACGTTGACATGCAAAACCTGTTCGTTCTCTGCCTCGGGCTTTGCCATAAACCGCGCCGAAGCTCCAGCAAGCCGCAGCAGCCGGCGGCGGCCCGCAGTCGCAGGCGGCGGAGGGCGCAATGACGCGCAAATTTGCTTTCCCGGCCATGATCTCGGCCGTCGTCGCCTGCTCGGGCGCCCGAAGCGCCGGAGACGACTTTCTTGTCCGCTTCTTCGGCGCGCCGCCGGGCAAAGGCAAGTCCTTCGCCTGCTTTACGGGCGCCGACGACGCCGACGACGCGCTGTTCCGGCTCGATCGCGCCTCGCTCGGCGAGTGCATGCCGCTGGCGGACGGCGATGACGAGAGGGCCGCGCTCAGGCGCGGAAAAAAGCGGAGCGCGCGACGATGAACCGTAGGGGTCTTTTTGGGACATTGGCGCTAGCAGGCGCCGGGATGGTCTCCGCCGGCCGGGCCAGGGCCGAAGGCCCGCGCGCGACAAAGGCGGTCTATCATCTCGCGGACGCTGAGAAGGTCGTCTTTGTGCTCGGGAATCTGCGCAATCATCTGGCCGGCGCCGGCGGGCCGGGAGCGATCAAGCTCGCCGTCGTCGTCCACGGGCCGGCCTTGCGGCTTTTTCGGCTCGACCATCGAGACCAGGGCGTCGAGGAAGCGACCCGCGAGGCGATGGCGAATGGGATCGGGTTCCACGCCTGCGCCAATACGATGGCGGGAATGAAGATCACATTGAAAGATCTCGCGCCTGGCTTTGTCGTGGCGGAAAAGGGCGGCGTGGTGCTGCTCGCCGACCTGCAGGCGCAAGGGTGGGCCTACCTCCGGCCGTGAAGCCCGAAGCGCGCTATGACCACTGGTAGACGAACGCTCCGACCGCGGCGATGATGATCGCGGCCGAGATCAAATAGTGCTTCGCCGTCCAACCGTGCATGGTCGGGACGGGCAAGCGGGTCCTGAAGCGGCGCTTGGAAGACATGATCCCGTATAGCACGGAATGAGCGCGCGGAAGACGCCGCGACTCGAAATCCCCAACCCTGTCAAATCGGGCGGCGCGATGTTATATATGGCGCGACGCGCCGGGCCTTGAACCCGGTGGACGGAGAAAAGCGATGGCGTCCAAGCTGTTACGGCGACAGGTGATGACCTTGACTGAGGCGGCGGCGGCCCGGGTGCGGCAATTGACCGAATCCGCCGGCAAGCCGGTCGCGGGGGTCAGAGTCGGGATCAAGAACGGCGGCTGCGCCGGCATGTCCTACACGATGGAGCTGGCCGAGACCGCTTCGCCGCTCGACGAGATCGTCGAGGACAAAGGCGTCCGCGTCCTTGTCGATCCGAAGGCGGTGCTGTTCCTGCTCGGCGCGCAAATGGATTTCAAAGTCGATCGCCTGTCGGCGAGTTTCGCCTTCTCCAATCCCAACGAGACTTCGGCCTGCGGATGCGGCGAGAGCGTCGCCATCACGCCCGCCAGCCCGGAAGCGCTCAACGCGCCTGCATGAACGCCGACGGCCTGAAGGCGCTGTTTGCGCCGTTCGGCGCGGTCGCGGTCAAGCGCATGTTCGGCGGCCATGGCGTCTATTCGGAAGGCCTCTGCTTCGCGATCGAGATCAAGGGCGAAGTTTTCCTGAAGGCCGACGCGCAAATCGAGCCGAGATTCGCCGCGGCAGGCTCGTCGCCATTCGTCTACAACGCCAAGGGCAGACCGATGACGACGTCCTTTTGGCGTCTGCCTGCGCCCGCTCACGACGATGACGAGGAACTGCGCCGCTGGACGGCGATGGGCTTGAGCGCCGCCCGGCGCGCAGCGGACGCCAGGACGAAGCCGCCGAAAAAGGGTCGGCCGAAGGCAGCGAAAGGCGGGTGAAGGCCAAATAGAGCGGTCGGGAGACGCCTCCGAAGCCGCGGTCGCCGAGCGATCGCGTCTCGCTCATCGCGCGAGAGAATCCGTCGCTGTCTGTGGCGGCTGCTTTTAGTCCTCCGCCTCGACGTGTTCACGGGTGGGCCGAGGGCGCAATTTCACGGGGCGCAGGAGGAAGCTCGGCACATGATCGCCGAGGCCGATCACGGGTTTATCGTCGTCCCTCTGCGGGCGCGACGGCTCCGGACGCGGGGAAGGGTCGGCGAAGCGGGCGGCTCGGGGGCTGGTGCTCCGCTCCGGCTCCGAGGCGCGGGGAAGGGGCGAAGTCCGTCGCTGGCCCGTCGCCGCACGTTCGCGCGCGGGGCGCTCGGCGTGGTGCCGACGCGAGTCCGCGACGCCTTTGGCTTGCCCATCGGCGCGCTTGCCTTCCTCGCCCCGCTCCTGGCGAGCGCCACGCGCGCGCGGGCCGCGGCGACCTTCGCGCTTCGGCGCGACGTCCTCGTCCTCCGCGGGCAATTGAGCGCCGTCTTGCCACTCGATTTTTTGCGCTGTCAGTTTCTCGATTGCGTCGACCGCCTTCTGATCGGCGGGCGAGACGATGGTCAGCGCGACCCCCGCCTTGCCGGCGCGGCCGGTTCGGCCGATGCGATGGACATAGTCCTCGGCGTGATGAGGCGCGTCGTAGTTGATGATATGACTGACGTCCGGAATGTCGAGGCCGCGCGCGGCCACATCGGAGCACACCAGCAGTTGCACCTGGTCGCCGCGGAACCGGTCGAGCGCGGCCATGCGCATCCGCTGGTCGAGGTCGCCGTGCAACGCGTCGACCGAGAAGCCGTGCCTTTGCAGCGAGCGATAAACCACCTGCACGTCGCGTTTGCGGTTGCAGAAGATAATCGCGTTCTTGAAGGTCTCGGCGCCCCGGATGATGCGCCTCAAGGTCGAGCGCTTTTCCTCGGGCGAAGCGCCGGCCGCCACCAGAATCTGGGTGATGTTGTCGGCGGTCGTCGCCGACCGGGCGACCTCGACGCGCACCGGATTGTGGAGAAACGTGTCGACCAGGCGGGTGATTTCAGGCGGCATGGTCGCCGAGAAGAAGAGCGTCTGGCGGGTGAAAGGGACCAGCTTGCAGATGCGTTCGATGTCGGGAATGAAGCCCATATCCAGCATGCGGTCGGCTTCGTCGATGACCAGAATTTCGATTCCGGTCAGCAGCAGGCCGCCGCGTTCGGTGAAGTCCAGCAGGCGCCCGGGAGTGGCGATGACGACATCGGCTCCGCGCGCGATCTTGGTCTCCTGTTCGCCGAAGGAAACGCCGCCGATCAACAGGGCGAGGTTCAGCTTGTGGTTGACGCCGTATCTGCCGAAGGCCTCCTCGACCTGGGCGGCCAGTTCGCGCGTCGGCTCCAGAATGAGCGTCCGGGGCATGCGGGCGCGGGCGCGGCCGCGCTCTAGCATCGACAGCATCGGCAGGGTGAAGGCGGCGGTCTTCCCGGTGCCGGTCTGGGCGATGCCGAGCACGTCTCGACCCTGCAGAGCATGAGGGATGGCTTGTTCCTGAATCGGCGTCGGCGTGTCGTAGCCGGACGCTTCGACGGCGTTGAGCACCTTCTCGCTCAGGCCGAGTTCGCTGAATTTCATTGTTTCTCGCTTGCGCGGACGCTTTTAAGAGTCCGCAATCAGGATGGGCGGCTTCGTGGATCGCGCTCCCGCGCTGCGGATCCTAGCGCGTATGCTTGGCAAAGCGCGTCGGCGCGAAGCGCCCGCCAACGCCTAGCCCGAGCCCTTGATGGCTCCCAGCGTGCTTTCCCATAGATCAAATGGCGAAAATGTCAACAAACTTCGGATCGGTATGCCTGCGCGCGAGCGTGTCTACGGCGGTTGCGCTGACGCTTCGATATGATAGCGTTGTGGGGTAACCAAAACAAAATGGATGCTGCGCCAAGTCGCGACAGCTCCGCGGAACGACTCGGGAGGCGGCGTGGCGGCGATCGCCAACATCGATTTCAGCGATATTTTCCGCGCGGGGCGGCGATGAACGCGCCGGCTCAGAGCGGCGCCGCCCTGCTCGCCATGAGCGGAATCGTCAAGCGCTTCGGCGGCGTCCAGGCGCTCCGGGGCGTGGATTTCGACCTGCATCCTGGGGAAATTCACGCTTTGCTCGGCGAGAACGGCGCCGGCAAGTCGACGCTGATGAACATACTCTCCGGCGTGGTCGAGCCCGACGCCGGCGAAATGCGGATAGACGGGGCCGTGGTGCGTTTCGCCGATCCGCGCGCCGCGCAGGCGTCAGGCGTCGCCACGATATTTCAGGAACTCGATCTTGTGCCGAGCCTCGACGTCACCGCAAATCTTTTCCTCGGCAGGGAGTTGACGCGCGCGGGCGTGCTCGACCGCGCAGCGATGCGGCGGGAGGCGCTCTCCCGTCTGGAAGCGGTTGGCGTCGAAATCGACGTCGACCAGCCGGTCGGCGAGCTATCGGTCGGCCGCCGGCAAATCGTCGCCATCGCCAAGGCGCTCACTTACGCCTCGCGCATCCTGGTCATGGACGAGCCCACCGCGGCGTTGACCGCGGTCGAGGTCGAACGGCTTTTCAAAGTCATGCGCGAGATCGCCGGGCGGGGAGTCGGCATCGTCTATATCTCGCACCGGCTGGAGGAAGTTCCGCGAGTGGCCGACCGTGTGACGGTTCTCCGCGACGGCCAGGTCGCCGGAATCGCGTCCGCCCGCGCGCCGCAGTCGGAACTGGTGCGACTGCTGGTCGGCAGGCCGCTGACCGAGCTTTACCCCGGCCGCAGCGGCGCCTTTGGACGACGCGTTCTGCGTCTCGCCAAGGCTCGCTTCCTGCCGAAACGCCGGCGTCCGGGCTGGCAGGAGCCGCGCGATATTTCGCTTGACGTGCACGCCGGCGAAATCGTCGGCCTGGCTGGCATCATGGGCGCCGGGCGCACGGAGCTGCTGTCCACGCTCTACGGCGCCGCCGGCCCGGGCCGGTGGTCCGGCGTCGTCGAAATCGACGGGGCGCCCGCGCGCCTGCTTTCGATCCGGAGCGCCCGCAAGGAAGGTCTCGGACTCGTCACCGACGACCGGCGCGGAAGCGGTCTGATGCTGCGCGACAGCGTCGGACGAAATCTGGTGATGTCGGTTTTGCGCCGGGTCTCGCCGTTCTTCCTGATGTCCAAGGCGCGGGAAGCGGAGCTTGCGCGCCGGGCTATCCGTTCTTTCGACGTGCGCCCCGCATTGCCTGAGGCGCCTGTCGGCGCCTTGTCGGGCGGCAATCAGCAGAAGGTCGTGCTCGCCAAGGAAGTGCTCGGGGGACCGCGCCTTCTGTTGCTCGACGAACCGACGCGCGGCGTCGACGTCGGCGCGAAGGGAGAGATCTACGCCCGGATCAGGGAACTGGCGGGCGAGGGGCTCGGCGTCCTCATCGCGTCGAGCGAAATGCCTGAGCTGCTCGGTCTTTGTGATCGGGTCGTCGTTCTGCGCGGCGGCCGGACCATCGCTGAATTTCCCGGCGGCGCCGATGAGCATGAAGTGCTGGCGGCGGCCGAAATGAGCGAGGAAGACGTCCATGAATGACGCAGCGCCCTTTGACGCGGCGTCGGCCGCCCGGCCCGCCGCGTGGCGTCGCATCGATCTGTTTGCAATCGCCGTACGCTTTCAGAGCGTCATCGGCCTCATTCTCGTGGCGATCGGCGGCGTCATCTTCTCGCCTCGTCGCCACGGCCACATCCTGTTCCTCGCTCCCGACAACATGGCCAACATAGTGCGCGCCGTCTCCGAGACCGGGATCATCGCGGTCGGCATGACCTTCGTCATCATCACCGCGGGCATCGATTTGTCGGTCGGCGCGCTGCTGAGCCTCTCCAGTGTCCTCACCGCCACCATCATGACGACAGCGGGGTGGGGACTCATACCGACGGTTCTCTTTGTCGTGGCCTGCGGCGCCGCCTTCGGGGCGATTCAGGGAAGCATTTCGACCCGTTTCCGGTTGGAGCCGTTCATTGTCACGCTAGCGGGTCTTCAGGTCGCGCGCGGACTGGCGCTCGTGATCTCCAACAATCAGTACATCAACATTTCCTACGGCGAGGGACCGGGCTTGGCGCCGCCGGTCTTTTCCATTCTCGGCGACCGTTTGTTCAACAATACGGTCCCGGTGGCGACCCTGGTCTTCGTGGTCGTCGCGGCGATCGCCACCTTCGTCCTGAATTTCACCCGATTTGGCCGCTACGTATTCGCGGTCGGCGGCAACGAGCGCGCGGCCCGGCTCTCCGGCGTGCCGGTGACGATCGTGAAGGTTTCCGTCTACGCGATCACCGGCCTGGTTTCGGCGATCGCTGGAATTGTTCACGCCGGGCAATTCAATTTCGGCAGCGCGAACGACGGCACCGGCTACGAGCTGGTTGCGATCGCCGCGGTCGTTATCGGCGGCACCAGCCTGTTCGGCGGCGCCGGTTCGATGGTCGGCACGGTCGCCGGCGCGATCATGCTCGGGGCGCTGGCGAACGTGCTGCAGCTCAACAACATCAATGCGGCGCTGCAGCTTCTCGCGACCGGCGCGATCATCGTGCTCGCCGCGGTTCTTCAATCTCTCGTCCGTCGCCGCGAGGGACTGGGTCGTTGATCTTGACGCGACGCAACAAAATGATCGCGGACCGGCGAGAAATCGGGGCCGCGGTCGCTATCCGACGCCAGTCGGAAGTTGAGGATCGGAAGCAAACAACCAACGGAGTCAATTATGGCCTTTGCAATCGCTAAAAGACCGGCGGCATGGACGCTCGGCGTCGGGGCGCTGGCGCTCGTCGTCGGCGCGGCGCACGCGGCGCCCCTCGTCAAGGATTGTGGGAAGGACGGAAAGTACGTCATCGGCTTCTCGCAGGCGAACAACGCTGAGCCCTATCGCCAGCATGTCAATGACGAACTGACCGCGGCGGCGAAGAAAGTCCCGCAATTCACGCTGCAGATCGCCGACGGCGCCGGCAACGTCAACACCCAAACCTCGCAGATGGACAATTTCATCACCCAGAAGGTCGATCTGATTCTGATCTCTCCCTTCGAAGCCTCACCGCTGACGCCGGTCGTCGCGCGCGCGATGAAGGCCGGGATTCCGGTCATCGAACTCGACCGCAAGACGGTCGGCTCCCCCGGCAAGGACTACACCGCCTTCATCGGCGGCGACAATTTCAAGATCGCCGAGGAGGCGGGCAAATACGTCGCAGACAAGCTGCTGCCGAACGGGGGCGAGGTCGCCGTCCTCGAGGGCCTGCCGAGCTCGACGCCGGCGGTCGAGCGCCTCAACGGCTTCAAGGACGGCGTCAAGGCCAACCCGAAGATTCAGGTCGTCGCGGAACAGGCGGCCGACTGGCTTCCCGACAAAGCCCAGACCGCCTTCGCCGCCATGCTCCAGGCCCATCCGAACATCAAGGCGCTCTATGCGAGCAACGACATGATGGCCGCGGGCGCCAGGCTGGCGGCCAAAGGCGCCGGCAAGAAGGACGGCGACATCAAGATCATCGGCACCGATGGCTTGCCAGGACCGGCCGGCGGAATTCGCGCGGTCGCCCAGGGCGAGTGGGCGGCGACGTTCACCTATCCGACCGGCGCTCCGCAGGCGGTCGACATGGCCAAGTCGATCCTTCTCGATTGCGCCGCAACCGTCCCTGCGACGGTCACTGTGCCGACGACGGCCATCACCCCGGAGAACGCCAAGGAGATGATGGGGAACTGAGCGCCCGTTCCGCCGGGGTTAGGCGCGGCCCGGACGCTGGGCCGCGCCAATCGGGCGTCAGGGAGGAGCCGCGCGTCATGTCCGGCCGTTTACGCGCAGGCGCGGTTGCAGTACGGTTCCGGGAAGGGTCGAGACCCTCTCAATCAGACCGCGCCATATGAGCACAGCCGCGAAGACCGGCGTCGCGCCCGGGGAGGGAACAGCGCGGTCGTGGGCGCCGGCTGCGCTCGCCTGCATGGGGATTGTCTTCGGCGATATCGGCACGAGCCCGCTCTATGCGCTCAGCGTCGCCGCGAAAGCCGCAAGTCCCGCCGGTCAGGTTTCGCCGGCTGCGGTGCTCGGCGTCGTGTCGTTGATCTTCTGGTCGCTGATCGTCGTCATCTCCATCAAATACGCAATCCTGATCATGCGCGCCGACAACCACGGCGAAGGCGGCATCCTGGCGCTTTTGGCGCTGGTCAGCCCCCGACGCGCCAAGGAAAGCAGGCGGGGCGCCGTCATGGTCCTGATCGGCCTAGTCGGAGCGACGCTGCTCTACGGCGACGGCACGATCACGCCGGCAATCTCCGTCTTGAGCGCGATCGAAGGCCTCAAGGTCTATGCTCCCCACATGGGACATGCGGTCGTCCCGCTGACGGTGGCCATTCTCGCCGTATTGTTTTTCATCCAACGCAACGGGACGTCCTGGATCGGCGGCGTATTTGGCCCCATCATGCTGATCTGGTTCGTGGCGGCCGGCCTCCTTGGCGTCGTGGGAATATTTCGGTCGCCATCGGTGCTCGCGGCGCTCAGTCCCTTGCCTGCCATCGCCTATCTCTGGCACGCCGGACCTGTGGCCCTGGCGGTGATCGGCGGCGCGTTTCTCGCCGTGACCGGCGGCGAGGCGTTCTACGCCGACATGGGCCATTTTGGGCCGCTGCCGATCCGCGTCGCCTGGTTCGGCGTGGCGTTGCCGGCGCTCACCCTCAATTATTTTGGACAGGGCGGGCTATTGCTCGCAAACCCGGGCGCGATCGACAACCCGTTCTATCAGCTGGCTCCGCACTGGGCGCATTATCCGCTCGTGGTGCTGGCGACGGTCGCAACCGTCATCGCCTCGCAGGCGATCATCTCGGGCGCTTTTTCATTGACGCGGCAGGCGATCAACCTCGGCTTTTTGCCGCGCATGAACGTCATCCATACTGAAGGCCGCGAAATCGGCCAGATCTATATCCCGTTCGTCAATTGGACGCTCGCCGCCGGGACGCTGGTCGCGGTGCTTGGTTTCGGCTCCTCCGCCGCGCTCGCCGGCGCCTACGGCATCGCGGTTTCGCTGCTGATGGCGATCACCACGCTGATGGCCACGTTCGTCGCCCTGCACTGGAAGCACAATCCCTTCGTCGTCTATGCGGTCAACGGCAGCCTGCTCGCGATCGACCTCATGTTCTTCGCCTCGACTTCGACAAAGGTCTTCGAGGGCGGCTGGTTCCCTTTGCTCATCGCCTTCGTCATCGCCTCCCTGATGCTGACCTGGCGCAAGGGCGAAGCGCTCATGGACAAGTTTCGGCTGGAGATTCGAGAGCGTTCCTCGCAATTCATCGAACATCTCACGCGCGATCCGCCGTTGCGCATTCCGGGCACGGCGGTCGTGCTCGGCCGCATGTCCAAGGGCGTGCCGCTGGCGCTGTCGCACAACGTCAAATGCAACCACGTCCTGCACGAAAACGTGTTGCTGGTCGCGGTGTCGACGACCGAGACGCCGCGCGCATCGGACGAAGAGCGCATCGTGGTCGCGCCGATCGCCGAAGGCGTCACCCGCGTCGAGCTGCGCTTCGGCTTCATGGAGCAGCCCGACGTGCCGCAGGGACTGGCGCTCGCGATGGCGCGCGGAAATATCCCGGCTTTCGATCCCGCGAAGGCGATCTATTTCACCGGTCACGAGACGATCATCCCGTCCGGGCGGCGCCCGGGCCTGTCGCGATGGCGCGAGGCGTTGTTCGCCTTCATGCATCACAACGCCCAGCGGCCGGGGGCCTATTTCAAGATTCCGGGCGCGCAAATCCTGGAAATCGGAGTCGAATTCGAGATTTGAGCGGCGCGCGACCCGCTCTGGTCTCGTTCATCCGCCGCGCCCGAACAGCCGCCGGAATTCAATCTTCGGACAGCGGTCCAAGCAGAACTTCGCGGATCGACTTGTCGTCGACGCCGTCGATGGCCGCCAGATCAGGGGCCCCAATGGGGCCGGCGCTTGTCGAGGAAGGCGCTCAGGCCTTCGACGCTGTCGGGGATGGCGAGATTGTCGACCATCGCCTTGGCCGCGAGCGAATAGGCCACGTCGAGCGGTTGCTCGATCTGGGCGTAGAACGTGCGCTTGCCGATCGCCAGGGTCGGGGCCGAGTGTTCGGCGATCTCTCTGGCCAGCGCCTTCGCCTCAGCGAGCGCGTCAGCCTGCGCGACGACCCGATTGACGAGGCCGAAGCGTTCGGCCTCGGCGGCGCTATAGAGCTTCCCGGTCAGCGCCATCTCCATCGCGTGCTTGCGCGAGACCGCGCGGCCGACCGCGACCAGCGGCGTCGAACAGAACAACCCGTTGTTGACGCCGGAGAGCCCGAAGCGGGCGTTCTCGCCGGCGACCGCCAGATCGCACGAGGCGACAAGCTGGCATCCGGCGGCGGTCGCGATCCCTTCGACCGCCGCGACGACGGGCTTCGGCAGCCCGACGATCTCCTGCATGAGGAGCGAACATCGCTCCATCAGACGCTCGTAGTAAGCGTGCCCGCGATCGGGATCATTGCGATGCGCCTGCATCTCTTTCAGGTCGTGGCCAGCGCTGAGCGCGGGCCCTTCGCCCGCGAGCACGACGGCGCGGGCGCGATCGTCCTTGGCGATGTCGGCGAAGGCCACGATCAGCGTGTCGATCATCTCGAGGCTGAGCGCGTTGCGGTTCTGTGGCGTCGTCAGCGTCAGCGTGACGACGCCGTCGTCGTAGTCGCGACGGACAAGCGAGGAGGCGGCGAGGGAGGCGGAGGACATCAAAGGTTCCTTGGATCTGGAGGCTTCCTGACAGGATACGTCGGCGCAAGCGCCGCGTCGATTCCCCCGCCGCGGAAACGGGACCTCAATTCCGCCACGGCCGAGCGTGGCGTCGGTCATCATCGTCGAGGAGTTTCACGATCCGTGAGCCCCCGGGCTCAGTGAAATCGCGCCGTCGCCGCCGTCTCGTCCGGCAGGATTCGAGGCGCCCTGGAGGCCCGCGGGCGGTTTCGACAAATGGACCGCCGTCCATGACATCTCGGCGCGCAGGGTCTATCTGCCCGACGGCGCCAAACTGGAGGCCCACTCGGGCCTGGGCGACCGTTTGGACGATCCCCGTCACGTCGATGAACCAGACCGCGGGGCGACGCCCTCAGTGCGACAGCAACACCGGAAGCGAAGGCTGTCGGACCAGATCATGGCTAACCCCGCCAAACAGGCCTTCAATCCAGCGCGAGTGCCCATAGGCGCCCGCCACGATCAGATCGGCGTCCTCCGTGTCGAGACAAGCGAACATTGCCTCCACGGGCGTCAGATCGGAGGAATTCAGCCACCACCTCGATGGTTCGACAACAACTCCGTGTTGCCGCAGATGTTCGACCAATGAGTCGGGTTCGTCGCCCGATCCATCGGGCCTGGGTCCAAAAGTGAAGGCGGTCACCTTCTGCGCGCGCGTGAGAAACGGCATCGCGTCGTGAACCGCGCGCGTCGCCTCGCGAGTCGATTTCCACGCGATCGTTATGCGCTCGCCTATCGAGCGTTCCCTCCAACCAGAGGGCAGAAGAAGGATTGGAACGCCCGCGGAGAGAAGCACGTCCTCGGGAATTCCGGCCGCCAGCAGCTTTTTTGTTCCGGCTTCCGGTTGTGATGCGACGATCAGATCAGCGTAATGCGCATATTCATGCCGTCCAGCGCTTCTCCAGCGTTCGATCGTAACATAGCGCCCCTTCACCCCGGCTAACTCGATCGCTTCCTGAAATAGTTCATGAAGTTGGGTCGCCCGTTCAAGCCACTCTCCCTGAAACGCCTCCGCCGAACAGGCTTCCATCCCGATGAGACGGG
The DNA here is from genome assembly GCA_963784805.1 of uncultured Alphaproteobacteria bacterium. Lineage (GTDB taxonomy): Bacteria > Pseudomonadota > Alphaproteobacteria > Rhizobiales > Beijerinckiaceae > Roseiarcus. Next base: position 120,701 of record CAWASR010000019.1, on the reverse strand, counting down.
CCTCATGCGAACGCGCCAGCTTCGCTGCGAGCCCCAGACGGCTCGCTGTGTCAGACGAGGGATCGAGATAGACGAGAATCTCTTTGTACATTGCGGTTCCCCGTCAAAGCATTTTGCTTCATAGCTCATACGGGCGCAATTATTGGGTCGCTTTGATTTATCTCAAACCGATTCGTTGGGTTCGCCACGCTCCTTAAGGCTTCCTGAGTCCTGAGAATTCAACGCGGTTGCGGCGATTGCGTTGACGGCGCAATCTACGAACTCTCCCCCTCGACGCCTCCGGTGAGCGGAGCAGGCCCAGGCGACTTGAAGGGCCAGGAATGTGCGCTGTCGCCGTAACCCCTTAAGCGGGGAGGCCGCTCTGCTTCCTCAGGCTCTTGTCGAACGCCGATTCGGGGACGAAGCGGCGCAGAAGGCTGACCTGCCGCGCCGTCTTGCCAGCGGGGTAACGGCTCCTCGGACGAGCGTCGGTCGCAGCCTTAAGAACGGTGTCGGCGACGACTTCCGGCATGTCGCCCGTTTCCATGGCTTTGCGCATCACCACGCCCAAGCTCGCGCGGCCGAGATCATAGATAGCAAGCGCTTGATCCGGCTTGACCAAATTGTCCTCGAACGAGGTCCGGGTAAAGGCGGGCTCGACCAGCACGACGCGAATGCCCTGCGTGCGCAGCTCATGGTCGAGCGATCCCGAATAGCCTTCGATCGCGTGTTTGGTCGCGGCGTAAAGGGCGTTGAACGGAGCTGGTATCAGACCCAGAACGGAGCTCATGTTGACGATGCGCCCGCTCTCTTGCCGTCGCATGAATGGCAACACGGCGTTGGTTACGCGCATTGCGCCGAAGACGTTGGTGTCGAAGAGGCGCTGGGCTTGGGCGATCGAGGATTCCTCAGCGCCGCCCAATAAGCCGATGCCGGCGTTGTTGACCAGCAGGTCGATGCGACTGGCCTTGGCGACGATGTCCGAGACCAGTTTGGCCACGGAGGCGTCGTCGCTCACGTCACAGACGAGCATCGTCACGCCGGCGGGCCCGTCGGACATGGGATTCCGGCTGGTGCCGAAGACGCGAAACCCAGCCTTCGCCAATGTGATCGCGGTTGCGCGCCCGATGCCCGTGGATGCGCCCGTGACGAGGGCGACGCCGCGATTGACGCTGCTCATTCTCTTTTCCTTCCATGAAACGGTGGAACCGGCTCGGAAAAGGTGATACTATCGTTTTGATATGAAGTCAATATCGAAATGATATGAACAAAAACCGCGTCTCTCAGCCCACCTGCCCGATCGCCCGAGGCCTGGCTTGCGCAGGCGATTCCTGGAGCATTTTAATTCTCCGGGACGCCGCGCTGGGCGTCAGTCGGTTCGACGAATTCCGCAAGAGACTCGGGATCGCGCCGACCATTTTGACCAGGCGTCTCGCCGCCCTGACAGAGAATGGCCTGCTCGAAAAGCGCCGATACTCCGAGCGACCCCCACGGGATGAGTATGTCCTGACCGACGCCGGGCGGGATTTCATGCCTGTTCTGGTCATGATCGGCGCCTGGGGACAGAAACATCGCGGCGGGGGCCGGATCGCGCGCTATGTGGACGCCCAGACGGGACAGGATATCCGAGCCAAGGTCGTCGATATGGAGAATGGGGCGGAAATCGGCAGCCGCGCATTCAGGGTGATTGAGCCGGAGTGACCGTTTAGGGGTCATCGCTGTTCCAAATCCTACGCTAAGACGTCAGGCTTTGGAGAGGCCTTGGATTTCGCGGTGGACGGTTGATCGGTCAAGGCCGGTTTGCTGCGCGGCTCGGGTTGGCGACATGCCGCCTTTCACCAGCATGAGCGCGGCGCTCAGTTTTTCCTGGTCGAGCGCGAAATTACAGTGACGCTTACTCAATTCCCTTATTTCTTCGATCCGCTGGTCAGGGAATCTGTTGGTTGAGTTTTATGGCGCAACCCTATGAAAACGCGGGGGCACGCGGCCTAGGCTAAGATTTCTTCGACAATTTCTTTCTGATTTTCTAAACTCATGTTATCCTGCCCTTTCCATCGATCGAGCGCCGCTGGGCGGCGCGGCGGGAGAGTTCGGCATGGTTCAGCAGACGGCGCCCGCTTCGAAGCGGCGGCTCAACGTCGTTGCCCGGGAATTGCGGCGGCCGCAGATTTTTGCGGCGCTGGAAAAACGGATCATCGACCCGGCGGCCGACCACGCGCAGCTGCAACTGATGCGGCTCGAGCCGGCGCTCAGGCTCGCGGCCGGCGCGCTCGCCGGCGGCGAGACTTCAAGAGCGCCAAGCGGCGCACGAAATGAATTTAATTTGGATTCGCGCGCAACCCCTTGAAAAGTCCCAATTCGTGGAAAGAGAAGGCTTTCCTTTCCTTCTCTTTTGTTTTCCTTTGTTTCCGCTTTTGCTTTCGCTAGCTTCCACCTGATTTGCAAAGCCTTCCCTCGCGGTGGGCGGAGAGCGGGCGGTTCCCCAGCCAGCCGCATTGAACAGGTCGGCCGCGTCAATCATCGTAATTGTCGATGACCGTGTCCGCGATCGCCCGCTTGGTGATGACCCCGACGATGTCGCTCACCCGCGGCCGATTTTCGCCGTGAAAGACGATCGCCGCGCCCGAGCGGTGGCGCTTGAGACGCGCCAGCGCCAGGCTCAGGAGATCGACGTCGCGGCACACGACGATCTGTTTTTCGAGGAAGTCGTCGACCAGGCGGTTGGCGTTGCTGGCGCCTTCGCGCCAGAGCCCCGAGCGCGGCTGAATGAGGCCGACGATGCGGCCTTCCCGTTCGACGATGATGGCGCGCAGGTCGTCGACGTCCTCCCAGCCGATCGCTTCCCTGAGCGTGGTCCCGGCCTTGGCGACGATGAAGCGCCGCTCCATGATGTCCTGCGCCTGCTGCACCAGATAGAGGTTGACGTGCCGCTCCTTCGGGATGCGGTGGCCCCGGTGGCGCAGCTTGACGGTGTAAATCGTTTCGGAGATCAGCGCGCGCCGGATTCCAGCCGCAAGCGCCACTGCGACGATCACCGGGACGATGACCGCGTAGTCGCGCGTCATCTCGAAAATCATGATGATGGCCGTCATCACGGCGCCGGAACTCGCCCCGACCACCGCCGCCATGCCGACGATCGCCGCCGAGGGCGCCGTCAGGCCGGCGTGCGGCAGGAGGAAGCCCGCGCCCACGGCGAAGGCCGCGCCGAGCGTGGCGCCGAGATAGAGCGAAGGCGAGAAAATGCCGCCCGAGGCCCCGCAGCCGAGGCTGATCGTGGTGGCGAGCAGTTTGGCGACGAACAGAAGGGCTAGAAGCCACGTCGCCGTCATGTCCTTGTCGAGGATCGTCTGGATGACGCCGTAACCGACGCCGTCGACGTAGGAATGTCCGAAGGCATGGGCGAAGCCGACCATCATCAGGCCGACTATCGCCATGCCGACGATGTTCTGGGTGTAGACGTTTCCCGGCAGCTTCGGAAACGTGTCCTCGAAGAAAACCAGCAGGCGGATGAAGGCCCAGGAGGCGACGCCGCACAGGACCCCCAGCGCCGCGAAAGCGATCGCCTCCTCGACGCCGAACGACTGGGCGGGCGGAAACAGGATCTCGGGGACGGTGAAGGCCGGATTGGGGCCGATCATGATGCGGCTGAGCAAAGTGGAGGCGCCGGTCGCGATGACGACCGGCAGGAAGGTGCGGTTCGAGACTTCGGGAAGCAGGATCTCGAGCGCGAACAGGACGCCCCCGATCGGGGTGTTGAAGGTCGCCGCGATCCCGGCGCCCGCGCCCGCAGAAAGCAGGGTGATCTTCTGTCCGGTCGAAAGCCGGATCGCCTGCGCAATCGAGGAGCCGAGCGCCGCCCCGATCTGGATGATCGGCCCCTCGCGGCCGACCGCCGCGCCCGATCCGATCGACAGGGCCGAAGCGAGCGATTTGATGACCGCGACCAGGCCGCGAATGTTGCCCCTCTGATAGAAAACGGCGTCCATCACCTCCGGCACGCCGTGGCCCTTGGCTTCGGGCGCGAACCGCTCCACCAGATAGACGACGACGACGCCGCCGAGGATCGGCGACAGGATCACCCAGTTGCCGAAGCGGCTCGGTCCTTCGAGAATGTTGGCGTCATACGCGATTTTGAAAACGCCATTGAACATGAGGTTGTGAATGAGGCCGATGAGCGAGCGCAAGAACACCGCGCCGACGCCGGTCAAGATCCCGACGCCCAGAGCAAGCAGGCAAAGCGTGAGCAGACTGACCCTATGTTCGAGCGCGTGGCCCCCGAGAGCGGGCTGCGGCAAGTCATCGGGCGAGGCGGTCGTCGAAGCCATCGGAAAAGAACTCATTCACAAAGGACTGCGGGGATCGGCGGGAAGCATGTCGACCTAAACCCGTAGGCTTGATTATCAAAGCGTTTTCGCCGCCGCCCACATTGCAATCATCGCGCCCAACAGGGCGCGACGCCCTCGCGCATGACGAGGCGGCGCAACGGGCCGATCGCGCCCAGCGCGGCGAGGCCTGCCCCGCGAGCGAAATCGAGCGGCGCGAATCGGGTCAGCAGAGCCCGATTGAGTCCGTCGACGAGACTCGTGCGGTTCGCGATATCGGGCCGGCGCGAGCCTTCATAGCGCTCCAGAACCTCCGCCCCGCCGATGTCCCGGCCGGCAGCCCGCGCGCGTGACGCGCATTCCACGATCGCTTCCACGTCCCGCAAGCCGAGGTTCAGGCCCTGCGCCCCGATCGGCGGCAGAGCATGGGCGGCGTCGCCAACCAGAGCAAGCCGTGCGGCCGTGATCCTCGGAACGACCTGACGCGCGATCGGAAACAGGCCGCGCTCGCCCTCGAGGCGCATCGCGCCCAGGATCGAGTGGGCCTGACGCTCGATCTCGGCCGCCAGCGCCTCGTCGTCGAGCGCCCCGCGCCGCCGGGCCTCCTCGTTGGACATCGCCCAGACCAGACTCGATCGGTGCTGCGCGGACTCATTTGCCGGCAACGGGACCAGGGTGAAGGGGCCATCTCGGGTGTGGAACTCGGTCGAGAAGTCAAAATGAGGCGCCCGGTGACTGAGAATGGCCGTCACTGCGCTCTGCGGATAGCGATGCGAGCGAGTCTCGAGCCTGGCCGCGCGGCGGGAGGGCGAGGCTCGGCCGTCGGCGCCGACCACCATTTTAGCCGCGATCCGGCGTCCGTCCTCGAGACGCGCAAGCGCCCGCGCGGACGAAAACTCGTAGGCCCTGACGGAGAAGGCGACGCGTTCGACGCCAGGCGTTCGAGCCGCGTTGGCGGCCAACGTATCGGCCATACGATCGTTCTCGACATTCCAGCCGAAAGCGTCGAGGCCGATTTCCGAGCAAAAGAATTCGATCGGCCGCGGCGGAAAAAGTGCGCCCGTCTGGTCGATCACGCGGAGCGCGCGCATCGGCGCCGCTTCGGCCGCGATCGCCGCCCACAGGCCGAGTGACTGGAGATAGGCGGCCGACCGGTCGAGCAGAGCGACCGTGCGTCCCCGTCCAATTCGCTGCGCGGCGCCGCAGCTGACGACGTCGAATCCGGCCCGCGCGAAGGCGATCGCCGCCGTCAGACCGGTCAGCCCCGTTCCGGCGACTAGGACTTCGCAGGCGCGATCGGCTGGCTCGCCTGGGCTTTTCATTGTGGAATTCTCGCGTAGGTTGTCGGAAGCGCCGCTTGCTGAGCGGGACGACGCGGCTTGACTTTGATAAGGCCAGGGCCGCGAGGTCAAGCCGGCGGCGCCGGGCAGGGCGAATTTGTCGCAGGAGGCGGGCAGGGAGGGCATGTCGATCGAGAAGCGACCGGTTCGCGTAGCTCAGGCCGCGGGGTTCTCCGTTCACGTATTCACCGCCTCCGGCGGCGCCGTCGCGCTGCTCGCGCTCTACGCAGCGATCGAGCGCAATTTTTCCGTGTGCTTCGCATGGCTCGGCCTGGCGTTTTTTATCGACGGGATCGACGGCGCCTTGGCGCGCGCGGCGCGTGTTCACGTGACCGCCGCTTCGATCGATGGCGCGGTTCTCGATCTGGTGATCGACTTCCTCACCTACGTGCTGGTGCCGGTCGTTGCGCTGTGGCGGTCCGACCTCATGCCGACCGACGTCTCATTTTGGATCGGCCTCGTGGTTACGATAGCGTCCGCACTTTATTTCGCCGACACGCGCATGAAGACTGACGATCTCTGGTTTCGCGGCTTTCCCGCGACCTGGAACATCGTGATCCTGTATCTTTTTATTCTGCGGCTGCCGTGGGTCATCAGCGCCGTGCTTCTGCTCGCGGCGGCGGCGATGATGTTCTCGCCCCTGGTCTTCGTACACCCGATGCGGGTCCTGAAGCTACGCAAACTCACGATCGGCGTGACGGTCGCCTGGGTCGCGTTTGCGATCATCGCAATCGTCGAGAAGCTGCAACCTTCGGACTGGGTGAAGGGGGGGCTCATTGCGACCGCGGCCTATTTTCTCGCTCTGCCGCTCCTGCGCGGCTCCCCCTGGGCAGGCGAGTGAAGGCGTTCCACGGGACGCCAGAAATCGCCGCCTTGCCGCGACGCGCGAATCCTTGCTATAGGCCCGCCGCTGCGGCGGGACGTCCGTTCGTCGCCGGCCTCGTGGCGGAGTGGCTACGCAGAGGACTGCAAATCCTTGCACCCCGGTTCGATTCCGGGCGAGGCCTCCAGTTTTGCTTCACCCAGGGACGAAGAAAGTCCCGAATGGCGGACATTTGCGAATGGCCACGACCCTTTCGAGCGACGCGCAACGTCTCAACATGGTGAATGGCCAGCTGCGCACCGGAGATGTCGTCGACCAGGCCGTGCTCGCGGCGTTCCTCGAGACGCCGCGAGAGCGGTTCGTCGCGCCGCCCTTCCGATCGCTCGCCTATCTCGATCGCGATCTGCCGTCGCTCGGAGCGAGGTCCCGCCGGCTCTTGCCGCCCATGACCCTGGCGCGAATGCTGCAGGCGGCCGAAGTCAAGCCGGGCGAGCGCGCGCTCGACGTCGGCGGCGGATCCGGCTACGGCGCCGCATTGCTGCACGCTATGGGGGCGATAGTCGTGGCGCTGGAGTTTGACGCCGGCGCGGCGGCGGCGGCTCGAACCGAGCAGGCGTGCCGGGCCGATGTGGTTGTGGTCGAAGGCGCTCTCGCCGCGGGCGCGGCCAGTCTCGGGCCTTTCGACGTTATTGTCGTCGAAGGAGCTTTCCAGGTCCCGCCGGAGGGCCTTTTCGCTCAGCTCGCCGATTGGGGGCGTCTGGTTGGAATTGATGCGACGATGGCCGGAACCTCACAGGCCGTACTATACGAAAAGAAGGGCGGAGCGATCAGCCGGCGCGCACTGTTCGAGACGCGGGCCGATTGTCTCGACGGATTCCGGCCCGCGGCGAACTTCGCGTTCTAGAAATGTGGATAGGAGGCGCGGCGCGCAGTTGCGCCTTCCAGATCCAGTGTCTCATGTTTGTGACGGTCGGTCGAAAAATGGCCGATGAACGGCCTGTTTCTCAAAGCCCGGGTGGCGTTGGAACCGGCCTTGCCTATTATGCCAATTGCGCCTCGCTAACGTGACTCGGGCCGGCGAGACGAAAGCGGTGGGACCGAAATGAGTTTACTTGAACAAGGCGCGGCGAAGCTCCGTCTTTGAGTTTTGGGTCGGGCGTGCGACCTTGGGGGGCGGCGAAGGGCGCGCGGCCCTTTTGCATCCGGCGGTGAGGCGGCGATGAGTTGGGAGTTTGGCGCATTTCGCGGGCGGCGCGCGGTCTCCCTCGGTGTGAGCGCAGGGGCCGTTTTGCGCGCCGCACTGCTCGCGACGGCGGGTCTAACGGCGCTCGGGGCGGGAGGCGGCCACGCGGAGACGATCGGCGGCGCGCTCATCAAGGCTTATCTGAACAATCCCGACGTCAACCAGCAACGCGCCGCGGTGCGCGCATCGGACGAGAACGTCCCCAAGGCCAACGCGGGTTATTTGCCGACGATTGCTGCCCAGGGCGATTACGGAATCGCGCGCGTCGAAGCGAATACCTTTGGCGCTTTGGGAACGCAGGCAGGCCAACTGACGTATACCAGCCACCCCCGGGGCGTCGGAATCACAGTCAATCAGAATGTCTGGAACGGGAACCGGACGGTCAACTCCATCCGCCAGGCCGAATCCGGCGTGCTCGGCGCCCGCGAACAGTTGCGCAACACCGAGCAGAATACGCTGCTCGCCGGCGTCACGGCATACATGGACGTTTTGCGCGACACAGCGATCCTGGATCTCGACCGCAACAATGTCGATGTTTTGAAGGAACAGCTACGCGAGACCCGGGACCGCTTCACCGTCGGCGAAGTCACCCGAACCGACGTCGCGCAGGCGGAGGCGAGCCTCGCCACCGCGCAAGCAACCGCGCTGAGCGCAGAATTGACGCTACAAGCCTCAGTCGCGCGCTACCGCCAGGTGATCGGCGCTCAGCCGACGAGACTCGCGCCCGTGAGGCCGATCGTGAGACCGCTGCCCAAGACGTTGCCGGAGGCGATATCGATCTCCCAGCTCGAGCATCCGGCGATCATCGCGTCGCTACACGGGGTCGACTCAGCGCAGTTGCAGGTAAAGATCGCCGAGGGTGCGCTCTATCCGACCGTCGGCCTGACTGGGCAGATCGGCCAGCGGTTCGACATCTCCAACACACCTGGCCTGCACGCTCTGTCAGGTTCCATCATCGGGCAGATTACGATCCCCATCTACCAAGGTGGCGCGGAGTACGCTTCGACCCGGCAGGCCAAGGAGCAACTCTCGCGGCAGGAATTGCAAACCGATTCGCAACGCAACCAAGTCCGCGCTGCCGTCGTCGCCGCCTGGGGCGCCCATCAGGCCTCGCTCGGCGTTGTGCGCGCGGCCAGGGCGTCGGTTTCGGCCAACGAGGTCGCGCTTCAGGGCGTGCGCGAGGAGGCCAAGGTTGGCCAGCGCACGACCCTGGATGTGCTCAACGCTCAGCAGGCTCTGCTCAACGCCAGAGTGCAGCTCGTGTCGGCCGAGCACGACGCAGTGGTCAATTCCTATTCGCTTCTCTCGGCGATCGGACGACTTAACATTCCGACCTTGGGGCTAGCGGTCGCCGAATATGATCCGCGCGTGCACTTCGATCAGGTCAAGAACAAGTGGATCGGCCTCAGGACCCCTGACGGAAAGTAGAGATCCGGCGCCTCGATGATCGCTTGCCCGCTACGGCGCCAAGCGTTTATCCTTGGTCGGAGCCCAATTTGATTCGACCGTGGGCGGCGGCGAGCGGTCATGCCGGTTCGTCGTGGATTTCGTCCTCGGTCGGCGCAAGGCCTCTAAGAAGGGTCAAGGCGGTGCGATGAGCGCAATCATTTCGAATTCCGACGATCGCGATCTTGAATCCCTTCGGCGGGCGCAACGCGCCCACGAGCCGTCGATGGAAGAGATTCTCGCCTCGATCCGCAACATCATCGCCGACGACCACGAGCCTGTGAAGACGGCAGTCGCGGCGCCGGCCGCGCCGAGGCCCGCCGCCCCGGCCGCTGGTCCGCAGATCGTCTATTCCAAGAGCGCCGGATCGACCCACCCTGTCGCGCCTGAAGGCGCGACAGGAGCTCCGGAGGCGAGCACGCCGAGGGTGGTGTGGCGCCAGGAGGAACCAGTCGATCGCGACGCTTTGGACCCGGAGGCTCGAAGCGGCGAGGAACCTTTGCTGTCGCCCGTAGCCGAGCGGGCGGTGAATGTCTCGTTCGGAGCCTTGTCGGCCAATCTCGCCCTTCGCGGCGCCGAACTTGCTGACGGCTTGGTGCGCGAAATGCTGCGCCCAATGCTCAAACAATGGCTCGACGACAATCTGCCGAGCATTGTCGAGCGACTGGTGCGCGCGGAAATCCAGCGAATTGCTCGCGCGCCCCGATAACCGATCCGGAAAAGATCGCGCGTTGACTTGCGGCGGCGTGATGGGCTTAAAGCCGTCGCGGTTTCCCGTCGCCGGCGTTCGTAGCGCTGGCGCCGTCCGAAAGACGCACATCCAATTCTGATACCCGCCCCCCAGGCGGGGGCGGCGCGGTTCGAAATTCCATGATGGACAAATTCTTTGACTCCGCCGCGGTCGAGGGCCGCATCTCCGCGCTGTGGGAAGAGGCCCGCGCATTCCGGCCGGGCGCCCCGACCGGGCGGAAGCCCAGCCGTTTTGCGTCGTCATTCCGCCGCCGAACGTCACCGGCAACTTGCATATGGGCCACGCGCTCAACAACACCCTGCAAGACATTCTTTGCCGCTATCAGAGGATGAACGGCCGCGACGTCCTGTGGCAGCCGGGCGTCGACCATGCCGGCATCGCGACGCAGATGGTCGTCGAGCGAATGCTCGCGGAGCGGCAGGAACCCGACCGGCGAACGCTCGGGCGCGAGGCGTTTCTCGAGCGCGTTTGGACATGGAAGGCCGAGTCCGGCGGGGCGATCGTCGCCCAGCTCAAGCGGCTCGGCGCATCCTGCGATTGGAGCCGCGAGCGCTTCACGCTCGACGAGGGCCTGTCGCGCGCGGTCGCCAAAGTCTTCGTCCAGCTTTACCGCGAAGGCCTCGTGTACAAGGATAAGCGGCTCGTCAACTGGGACCCGAAGTTCCAGACCGCGATCTCGGACCTGGAGGTCGTACAGGTCGAGTGCAAGGGATCATTCCGCTGGTCGCGCGAGGACAGCGCGCCGCTTGACCCGGCGGCGCTCGGCAAGGTTCTGGCCAGGAACCCGAACGGCCATCTCTATTACTTCGACTATCCGGTCGTGGACTCACGGGGCGAGGAAACCGGCGAGCGCCTGACGGTCGCCACCACCCGGCCGGAGACGATGCTTGGCGACACGGCGGTGGCGGTCCACCCCGCAGACGCGCGCTACCAGCACCTGATCGGCGGGCGTGTCCGCCTGCCGTTAGTCGGCCGCCTGATCGCGATCATCGGCGACGAATATTCCGATCCCGACAAGGGGACCGGCGCGGTCAAGATCACGCCTGCGCACGACTTCAACGACTTCGAAGTCGGCAGGCGGCACGAGGGGGAGGGCGTGCGTCCCGTCAACGTCTTGGACTCGGAAGCGAGGGTTTCTCTCAAAGACAATCTCGACGTCTTCGTCGGCGTGGAAAGCGATCACGATCACGCCCGCCTCATCGCCGCTGTCGACGGTCAGGACCGCTTCATCGCCCGGTTGCGGATCGTCGAAATGATGGCGCAGGCTGGGCTCCTAGCCAGGATCGAGCCGCACGCGCACACGGTTCCACATGGCGACCGATCGAACGCCGTCATCGAGCCCTGGCTCACCGACCAATGGTACGTCGACGCCAAGACGCTCGCTCAGCCGGCGCTCGCGGCCGTGCGTGAAGGCCAGACCCAGTTCGTGCCGAAGAACTGGGAGAAGACCTATTACGAATGGCTCGAGAAAATTCAGCCGTGGTGCGTTTCGCGCCAACTGTGGTGGGGGCATCAGATTCCGGCGTGGTATGCGCCCTGGGGCGCGGTCTACGTCGAGGAGACGGAAGAGGCGGCCTACGCCGAGGGGCTCGCCGACGGGGTAGAGCGCGGGGTCCTGAGCGAAACGGAGGCGCGCGACCTGGCAAGCGACCCCCCGCGGCTTGCCGAGACATTCAGCCGCGATGAAGACGTGCTCGACACCTGGTTCTCCTCGGCGCTGTGGCCGTTTTCGACTCTCGGCTGGCCGGACGAGACGCCCGAACTGGAGCGATTCTATCCAACCGACGTGCTCGTCACCGGGTTCGACATCATCTTCTTCTGGGTCGCCCGGATGATGATGATGGGCCTTCACTTCATGAGGGAAATCCCTTTCCGCGACGTCTACATTCACGCGCTTGTGCGCGATGCGAGGGGCGCGAAGATGTCGAAGTCGAAAGGCAACGTCATCGACCCTATCGATCTCATCGATCGTCTCGGCGCCGACGCGCTGCGCTTCACTCTGGCGGCGATGGCGGCGCAGGGGCGCGACATCAAACTCTCGGAGGCGCGCGTCGAAGGCTACCGGAATTTCGCGACCAAGCTTTGGAACGCCTCGCGCTTCGCCGAGATGAACGGCTGCGTGCGGGCCGAGGGGTTCGATCCCGCCAAAACGCGCGAACCGCTCAATCGCTGGATTCTTGGCGAGGCCGCCAGAGCGACGGCGGAAACGGCGGGAGCGATCGAATCTTACCGCTTCAATGACGCCGCGAATGCTGTCTACCGTTTCGTCTGGAGCGTGTTTTGCGATTGGCACCTGGAACTCGCCAAACCACTGCTCCAGGGCGGGGCGGACGCGGCGGCCAAGGTCGAGACCCAGGCGACGATCGCCGACGTTCTCGATACGATTTACGCCCTGCTGCATCCCTTCATGCCGTTCATCACCGAGGAATTGTGGGCGATCAAGGGGGAGGCTGGACCGAAACGCGCGGGCCCACTGGCGCTAGGGCCCTGGCCGAAGGCGGGTTTCGATGTCGATGAGGCGGCCGAGTCCGAGATCGGCTGGGTCGTCGACCTGATCACTGAGATCCGCTCCGTAAAGTCGGAAATGGGGGTGCCGCCCTCGACGCTGCTGCCGCTGGTTCTCGTGGCCCCGAGCGAGCGGGCGGCGAGAAGCGCCAGCGCTTGGAGCGAAAGCATCAAGCGTCTCGCCAGGGTCGGGCCGGTCGAAGCGGCGGACGCGCCGCCCGCCGGCGCGCTGCAACTGGTGGTGCGCGGCGAGATCATAGCTCTACCACTTGCGGGAGTTATCGATCTGGCCGCGGAGCGTGCCCGCCTCGATCGGGAGATCGCGAAGGAACGGCTCGAGATCGCCAAGGTTGAGGCCAAACTCGGCAACGGGGACTTTGTCGCCCGAGCGCCCGGGGACGTGATCGCGGAACATGAGGACCGGCTTGAGACGTTCCAGGAGCGGTTGGTTAAGCTTACCGGCGCGCGCGAGCGGCTCGAACGGGTCTGAAACCGCCGGACACGCGTGAAAATGTTGCTTTCCAGCAACAGCGCGGACGCAAGTATCGCCGGCCGGGTTTCCGGCCCCAATACGCCCCGATTGCGCCATAAACGGCTCTCAGTTTGAAGCTGGTTGACGATGTAAGTCGCGCGCGTCGAAAGAGTCCCCTTCGGGGGACCACGGCGCGACCGGGTGGCGGGTCGGGGCGGTCGGGATCAAGATGCGCGTGTCTGCGTGTGCGGAGACTGGAGTTGGGATCGCGCAGCGATCCGTTCTACGCGGCGTCGCTCTGCTGGCGTGGGGAATATTTGCTTTTGCGCCCGCTTTGGCCTTTGACGGTACCGGCTCAAACGCTCCCGAGAAAATCCCGCTCAAGAACTTCAGTAGCGCGCAGCAGGCGCTTCGGGTCGGTCTCGACGATCTCAGGGCTGGGGACCTCGAGTCCTCGCTTGCCGCTCTCACATACGCTGCGGAAGGGGGGCAGGCGATCGCGCGATGGAAACTTGGGGAGATGTACGCCGACGGGGTCGGCGTGGCGCGCGACGATCTTAAAGCCTACCACTATTTCAACCAGGTCGTCGAAGACTACGACGAGGACGAGCCCGACAGGCGAAGCCTGCGCCTGGTCTCCAACGCTTTCGTCGCCGTCGGCGTCTATTGCCTGAAAGGCATTCCCAACAGCAAGGTGCGACCCGATCCCGAACGGGCGCACGAACTGTTCCAATATGCTGCGACGACCTTCGGCGATCCGAACGCGGAGTACAATTTGGCCAACATGTACCTTGTCGGGGAAGGGGTGGTCCCGAAAGACAAGGGCACGGCCGTCCGTTGGCTGGCGTTGGCCGCGGCGAAAGGCCACCGGTCGTCGGAGGCCCTGCTCGGCCACATGCTGTTCATCGGCGACGGCGTGGCGCATCTGCCAGCGAGAGGCCTGATGTGGCTCGAAGTCGCCAGAGAGGGCTTACGGGATCCCAAGGACGAATGGATTCTGGAACTCCATCAACGCGACTTCGCCGCCGCCACCGAGGAGGAGCGCAAGATGGCCGCCGCGCTCTTCGAAGCGCGCGCCAAAAGCTTGACGCATTCGGCAAAAAGCCTGTTCAGGTCCACGAAGCCCCTGCGCCCGGTCGACGGCGCGAAGTTGGCTGGTTCGCCGGCGACGGCGGCTGACGCGACCAAGTGAAACGCGGGGCGCAAGGCGCTCGCGACGTCGATCCACGCATCCTGGCGCGTTGCGAACATCGTCCTCCCAGTGCGCGCCGCTCGTTATCGTCGCCGAGATTTCATCCGTCCGCGGATAGCCTTTTGAAGCGCTTGCGGCGTCCTTTGATGAGCTAGGTTTCGCCTCCCTCAAGAAAGGCTCGTGGATGCTGTGATATTTGCCGCCGCTCGCCGAAAGGGCGAAGCGGGGTCGACTGCGTCGTCCATGGCAAGGGGTATTGTCGAAAGGAAAAGTTCCAAAGATCGAGGGCCTGCGCCAATGATCGCCGTCGAGCGGGTCTGATGACGCTTCGGCGTCGGTCGCCACCGGACGCGCCCCTCCTCGGCAAGAGGGGGTTGCCGAGACCGACGCTATCGCCTTTAAGGTCTTACTATCGCGGGGCTCGTCAATGCGCTCATCGAATTGGACTTACAAGACAGCCGGTCAGCTCTCCGCGGCGCTCGCCGCAAAGGAGGTCTCCGCCGTCGAACTGACGCGCGAGGCGATTGACCGGATCGAGGCGTGCGAGCCGAAGATCAACGCGGTTTGCGTGCGCGACTTCGCCGCAGCGGCCGAGGCCGCGCGGACGGCGGACGCGAGGCTTGCCGCGGGCGAGCGGGGACCGTTGCTCGGCGTGCCGATGACGGTCAAGGAATCGTTCAACCTCTCCGGGACGCCGACGACCTGGGGTTTTGCGGAGCATCGCGATTTCGTCGCCGCCGGGGACGCGCTCGCCGTTCAGCGGCTCAAGGCGGCGGGCGCGGTCATTCTCGGCAAGACCAACGTGCCGGTCGCGCTCGCCGATTGGCAGAGCTACAACGACATTTACGGGGTCACCAACAACCCGTACGATTTGTCCCGGTCCCCCGGGGGCTCGTCGGGCGGATCCTCGGCGGCGCTGGCGGCGGGCTATGGCGCGCTTTCGATCGGCTCCGACATCGGCGGCTCGCTGCGCGTGCCCGCGCATTTTTGTGGAATCTTCGCCCACAAGCCCACATTCGCGCTTGCTCCGCCGAGGGGGCATACGTTTCCGGGGGTTCCGCCGCTGCCGGGCTCGGTCGACCTCTCGGTCATTGGTCCGATGGCGCGCGCGGCCGACGATCTCGAGACCCTGCTCGATGTGATCGCCGCCCCCGACGATCTCGAGGAAGGGGTAGGCTATCGCCTGGAATTGCCGCCTGCGCGTCATGCGCGGCTCGCCGATTTCCGCGTGCTCGCGCTCGACGCCCACCCGCTGACGCCGACGGACGCTTGCGTGCGCTCCGCGATCGGCGAACTCGCCTCCGGCCTCGAAAAGGCCGGCGCGGCGGTCGCGCGCGCGAGCGATCTGCTGCCCGACCTGACGTCCGGCGCGCGTCTTTACATGCGGCTCCTGATGGCGACGCTGGCGGCGCGCTTTCCCGCCGAGGCGTATGAGCGGCTGCGGAGGGCGGCGGCGGCGCTCGACCCTGCGGACGCGAGCCTTCGCGCCGAACGGCTTCGCGGCGCCGTCTCGTCGTTCCGCGAATGGTCGGCCGACAGCGACAGACGCAGGGGTTTGCGCGCGCGCTGGCGGGCGCTGTTCAAGGCCTTCGACGCGGTGGTTTGCCCGGTGACGCCGACGCCCGCCTTTCCGCACGACCACGCGCCGGATCAGGAACAGAGGCGGTTCACGATCAATGGCGAGCCGCACGCCTATCTCGACAATCTGCTGTGGCCCGGCGTGGCGACGCTGCCCGGCCTGCCGGCGACCGCACTGCCGATCGGCCGCTCGCCCGAAGGCCTGCCGATCGGCGCCCAGATCATCGGCCCCTGGCTCGAAGACCGCACGCCAATCCAGCTCGCCCGCCTGATCGAGCAGGAGTTCGGCGGGTTCGAGCCGCCAAAGGCCTTCGCCGTCTGACGAGGCGTTCCGGCCCCGCCAAATTTTTCCAAGCTATTCCAAGCCGGACAAAGCAAAACCAAGGAAATCCAAGAGAAAAAACGCTTGGATTTGCTTGGATTCCTTCGTGCGAATTGGGACTTTTCAATGGGTTACGGCGATTCCAAGCCGAAAATGTAACTCCCAAGCACCCCCTTATTTTTGGGCGTTTTCGACGGCGCAAAGGGTTCCGCTTCAGAACGAAGGCGAATCGGACCACGAACGAATAGGAATCGACCAATGCGTCGATGCTCGCCGGAGGCCGATTCTCTCGGAAGTCAAGAGGGGGTGCTTGGGAGTTACCCGAAAAAAATCACCAGGGTTAATAACAACCATGTATGTCAAGTGATATGCGCCCGCAGGCGCCGAACAGGCCGCTTCCGCCATCGTCTGTCGGCCTTGCGCTCGCGATTGCCTTGACCTTGACGAGAGGCACACTAACACGGCTTTGGATTTTCAGCAAAGAAATGTTGGCTCTTTGTCGGTAGCAGACGATATGTCCGGTTTAGGTAGCGCACGACCTGTCCGGTTATCCGAGGCCTTTTGGAGGGTTTTGGATGCGCCGGAGGGAAGCCGAAGAGGCTGTGCGCATGGCGAGGTTTTTGAACCTTCTGCACCGTTGGGAATCTTTGGAGCTCAATCAGGAAGAGGCGGCCGAGTTGCTGGGGGTGAGCGAACGGACGTTCCGGCGCTGGACGCGGCGGTACGAGGAGGAGGGCGAAGCCGGGCTCTTGGACCGCAGGCTCGGCAAGGCGTCGGGCAAGCGGGTTCCGATCGACCGGGCCGAGGAGGTGGAGCGGCTTTATCGCGAGCGCTACCAGGGCTTCACGGTGAAGCACTTTCACGAGCATCTGGTGAAGGATCACGGCTTCGGCTGGGGCTACACCTGGTTGAAGCTGCATCTGCAGTGGAAGGGCGTTGTCGGAAAGGCGCCGCGCAAAGGCGCGCACCGGAGGAAGCGCGAGCGGCGCCCCCTGCCGGGCATGATGCTGCATCAGGACGGTTCGCGCCACGTCTGGCTTGCAGGCCAGCCTGCGCTCGACCTCATCGTGACGATGGACGATGCGACCGGGACGATCTACTCGGCGGTCCTGGTCGAGGAGGAGGGCACGGCTTCGACCTTCAAGACGCTCAAAGAGGTGTTTGGCGAGCATGGCCTGCCGATGAGCCTCTACACCGACCGCGGGACGCATTACTTTCACACGCCCAAAGCCGGCGGCGAAGTCGACCGCGGCCATCCGACCCAGGTCGGCCGGGCCCTCGAGCAGCTCGGGATTGAGCACATCGGAGCCTATTCGCCGCAGGCGCGGGGCCGGTCGGAGCGCGCGTTCGCAACGCTTCAGGATCGTCTGGTCAACGAACTCGCGCTCGCCGGCTTAACCGATATCGAGGCGGCGAACGCCTTCATTGCCGAGGTTTACCTGCCCGCCCACAACGCCCGCTTCGCGATCCCGGCGGCCGGCGAAGGCTCCGCCTTCACGCCCATTCCCGGCGTCGACCTCGACGAGATCCTGTGCGTCGAGGAAGAGCGGCAGGTTGGCCACGACAATTGCGTCTCCTACCGCACGCTGAAACTGCAGATCCCGGAAAGTCCGATGCGGCCGCATTTCGTCAAGGCGCGGGTCAAGGTCCACGTCTACCCCGACGGCTCCCACGCCGTCTTCCACGGGCCGCGCTGCATCGGCCGCTACGACGAGAAGGGACGACTCACAGAGACCCGGCGCGCAGCTTGAATCCGCTCAGCCCGCGCCGCCTGTGGACATGTGGACGACGCTTCGCCTCGCCCACATGTCCACAGGACAACAGAAACAGAAGAAGCGGACATTTGATGTGCTACCAAAACCGGACAACTTAATTCGCTAGCGACAAGAAATGTTGGCTCTTATTGCGTTAGCTATTGGTCGGCCGCGATCGCTTGCTTGCCTTCGAGCCCCTGTCGTCATGGCCGGGCTTGTCTTGGCCATCCACGCCGCAGCGGTGCAAGGACCTACGGTGTCGAGGTTCTTCGCCGTCGCTTGTCGCTGTCGATAGGGCGTTCCTTGCCGATCTGTCGACTAGCTTTGTCTCTTCGCCGCCCCCCTGTGGATTAACGCAAACGCCCTGCGGCGCGCCGCCATGCCATCATGCCAACACAAAAGCGCTGTCAGTTGGTTCCGAATTCGGCCATGTTCTCAGCCGATAGGGGCCTCCATGAGCAAGTGGTTCGTATCGACGACCCGGACGATTGGGGCAGGATCTCTCAAAGAGGTCGAGTGGCTGCTGACGCCGTGCGCGAACGAAGAGGCGGCGAAGGAAGTCGCGGTCAAGGCGATCGTCAGGGGTCTGAGGGTCGAAGCCGGGACAGCGCCCGGCGTCGAACCGAAAGTCCGGCTCGGATGGCGGGCCGCCCATCGCTGGGCCCAGTCGTCGAACCAGAACGCGGTTCTGAACCTCCAGCGGCGCCTGTTCGAGTTTGCGGCCTAGTTTCTCGCGCGTATAAGACGCGGCGCGCGTCGCCCGCGCGCGAATCTCCACGCCGCGCATTTGGACATGTCTGACTTCCTCATCCGACAATTGGCGCGCCCCTGGGCGACGCCGGCTCTTATCTGCCTTGCGGCGTTCCTCGTCCTGTTCGCGCTCGCCGGCCAGACGGTCAACGCCCCGTTCGTCTATTATTCTGCGCAATGAAGCGTAACGCCGCGCTGGATTTCCTGCGAGGATCGGCGGCGTTCGCGGTCGCGATCCCGCATTACCTGACGACCAACGCGCCGTTCCAGCCGCTCGCCGAGGCGACCGCGATCGCCGGCGTCGAGGTGTTCTTCGTGCTGAGCGGCTTCGTGCTGGCGCCGCAGATCGTCGGTTCGGTCATCGGCAAGCCCAGGCGCAATCTCGGGGTGTTTCTCGCCCGGCGCTGGATGCGCACGATCCCGCCCTACGTGGTCGCGCTGGTCGCGGTCGCGCTCCTGACCGGCAACCTTCTGACCCGCGACTGCCTGCGCTATCTTTTTTACGTCGAGAATCTGTTCACCTTCGCCAATCACACCGATTTCTATCCCGTCGCCTGGAGCCTCGCGGTCGAGGAGTGGTTCTATCTCCTGTTCGCCCCGATCATGTTCGCCGTCGGATGGCTGCTGGCGAGACGCGACCGGCGGATGGAGGCGGCGTTCGCAGTTCTGTTCATCCTCGCGGTGGCGGGGTTGCGGTTGAGCTTCGCGCCCGGCGACTGGGACTTGAACGTCAGACGGGTGACGATGTTCCGGATCGATTCGATCGTCTGGGGCTTCCTTCTTTATCTGGCGTTCGAGCGCTGGGCGCCGCGCGCGCCCTCGCGGCTGGCGGGGCGCCGGCTGCTGGTCGCCGTGGTCGCGCTTCTCGCCGGCTCGATCGCGCTCGAGCTTTGGCTCGCGGCCGCCGCCCTCGGCGGCGGCGCGGCGGCGCGCGAGGCGTTCCCCTATGCGTCGGCGCTATTCGGCATGATTCTGGTCGGCGTCTTCGCGCTGGCGGACGGGGCCTTCGGCGGAAGTCTCGTCCGAAGGTTCAGCTTCTTCATCGGCCGCATCTCCTATTCGGTCTATCTCTTTCACATCATTGTCGTCATGGCGCTGAAGCCGAAGATCGCGTCATGGCCGCTCGCCGCCCAGCTTGCGGTTTATTGTCTTGTGATCTGCTCGTTTTCGACCCTCTTCTGGTCCGGGTTCGAACGCCCGATTCTGGCGGCGCGGCCTGACTATCGCCGGCGGCCGCCGGCCCTCGCCCCAACCCCTCTCCCGCATAGCCCGTCGACGGACGGGCGTTCTTCCAAACGCCCTTTGGCGTCGGATGAGGGCCAGCCGCCGAAAGGAACGCGCCGCTTCCGTCCTTCATGGGCTACGCTCGCGCTCGGTCTCGCCGTGCTCGGCGCCGGGGCGCTGGCCCGCGGCGCCTTCATGGCGAACCGGGCCTACGCCTTCTACGCCCTCATGGTCGCGACCGCGGCGCTGGCGCTGGCGCTCGCCGACAGAGCCCGTCCGCCGCTGGCGCGCGTGTCGGGGACCGCGGCGCGGGCGCTGTTGCTGTTCGCGCTCGCGCTGCCGATCGCCGATTTCGCGTTCAGGACCTCGACCGGCCTGCCGCTCGCCGCCTCGGCGGCTCAGCCGACCTACTCGTACAAGGCGGCGCACAAGAACCCGACCGCGTTTGCGATGTGGTGGTTCTATTACCTCAACGAATGGATCCGCGATGACGGCATCCGGCGCTCGATCGAGATGCCCGACCCCGAGAAGAAGCTTCCTTTTGTCATGATTCCGGGCGCTTCGGGGCGCATGTTCAACACCACCATCAAGATCAACAATCTCGGCTTTCGCGGGCCGGACCTGGGGCGCGACAAGGGCGACGCTTATCGGATCTTCGCGCTCGGCGAGTCGCAGACCTTCGGCCCGACGCTGCGCGACGGCGAAAAGCCCTGGCCCGAACTGCTGCAGGACCTGTTCGACCAGCACGCGTCCTGCGGCCGCAAAATCGAGGTCGTCAACGCGGGAACGGAGGCCTACACGCTCGAAGACAATCTGGAGCGGATGCGCCGCGACATCCTGCCGCTCAAGCCCGATCTGATCCTCAGCACGCACGGCATGAACGGCCTGCTGGCGCTCGGGCTCCGGCGACAATTCGAGACCAATGAACCGGGAATCCGGCCGCGCGCCTCGCCGCTCATAGGCCGCGCGGTGCTGACCGTCGAACGTGCGGTTTACGATTGGAGGGTCGGGCGCGGCCCGCGGCCGCCGCCGGCGGTCCTAAAACCCTTTTCCGACGACGAACTGTTGCGCAGCCGCTATGCGCAAGACTATCGCAAGCTGATCGCGCTCGCGCGCGACAATGGCGTCGGAATCGTGCTAAGCACGTCGGCCATGGCGGTCAACGCCAAGAGCCCGCGCGAGGTGAAGGATTTCTACGGCGCCGTGTTCAAGCCGATCGACGACATCATCGCCGCCAACGCCGCCCACAACCGCATGGTGCGTCTGCTGGGCCGGGAGCAGGGGGTTCCGGTGATCGACATGGCCAAAGGCGTCGACGGACTCTGGGACGACGATCTCTATCTCGACATCGTTCATTTCACGGAACGCGGCAACGAGCGCACAGCCAAGCTCATGTTCAAGGCGCTGCTGCCGATCCTGGAGGGCAGGGGCGTGAGGTGCGCGATCCATTGAGCGCGGGCGCCCGCGCGTCGCCGCGCTGTTGCCAATGCGCCCGAACAGGGGCAGGGAGATCGAGCCGCCACCTCGAATCCGGGTCAGCCCCCTAATGGCCAGCGAGTCCAGTCTCGAGCCGGACCAGTCCGCATCCGCGCAGACGCGGTGGGGCGTGCTCGGGAATGCGGCTTTCCTCGTCCTCCTCGTCGCGACTTCAGCCTCGAGCGTCGGCATCGCCATGTTCGACACCTCGATGAGCTGGCTGATGACCAGTCTCAACCCGAACCCGGTGGTCGTGTCGGCCGTCCAGGTCGCCACCACCCTGCCGATGTTTCTGCTGACAATACCTGCTGGCGCGCTGGCGGACGTCGCCGACCCTCGCCGGCTGCTGATTGTCGCCCAGTTTGGCGTCGTGGCGGTCGCCATCGCCTTCGCCGCGGTGGTGTCGCTGCATTTGGCGACCCCGACGGCGCTTCTTATCACCACTTTCCTCCTCGGGGCGGCCGGCGCTCTGGCCGCGCCGTCCTGGCAGATCATCACGCCGCTTCTGGTCCCGCGCCACGATCTCGACAAGGCGATCGCGATCAACAGCGCCAGCTACAACGTGAGCCGCGCGATCGGTCCCGCGCTCGGCGGGCTGGCGATTTCGGCGCTGAGCATCAAAGTGCCGTTCTGGGTCTATGTCTTCACCGATCTGGGAGTTCTGGGGGCGTTGCTGTGGTGGCGCGCTCCGCGCAAGGCTCCGGAGACCTTGCCGGCCGAACGCTTTATGAGCGCAATGACCATTGGCGTGCGCTACGCCGAGAACAGTCGGGATCTCGACGCGACGCTCATCCGCGCCGTTGCGTTCTTCCCCTTCGCCAGCGCCTATTGGGCGCTTCTCCCCCTGGTCGTGCGCACCCAGATGCACCAGGGAGCGGAAGTTTATGGCGCGCTGATGGCCGTGCTCGGTCTGGGCTCGATTGTCGCGTCCTTCACGCTCGGTTGGCTGAAGGAGCGAATGGGGCCGAACGGCTCGGCCGCCGCGGGAACCATCGGCACGATCCTCGCGCTCGCGCTTTTCGCCGCCGCGCGACACCCCGTGGTCGCGTTCACGGCGAGCTTTCTCGCCGGCGCGTCCTGGATCGTCGTCCTGACATCGATGTTCGTCTCCGCTCAGGTGGCGCTCCCCGACTGGGTTCGGGGCAGAGGCATGGGGATTTTCCTCACGGTCTATTTCGGCGCCATGACCCTCGGCAGCGCGGTCTGGGGCGAGGTCGCGAGCCGCAAGGGCCTGCCATTCGCTCTCGCTGTCGCCGGCGCGGGCGCGGCGCTGGGCTTGCTTCTGACCCGGCGCTGGAAGCTGGAGACCGGCGCGGCGCTCGATCTCGCCCCGTCCATGCATTGGCAGGCGCCCACCTTCGCGCAACGCCTCGCAGGCGATCAGGGGCCGGTTCTGATGATCGTCGAATACGGGATCGACCCGAAAGACAGCCCGGAGTTTCTGGCCCTGATGCAGGAAATCGGCCACGAGCGCATGCGCGACGGCGCTTATGCGTGGAACGTCTTCAACGATCCTGACGACCCCGGCCGGATCGTCGAGACCTGCCTCGTCCACTCCCTGCTCGAACTGGAATACCGTCAGTCGCGCGAAACCAAAGCCGATCAGCTGGTCGAAGACCACTTGCAGGAATTTCTCAGAATGCCTGCCAAGACGGCTTATTTCATCGCCTCGAAGCGGCGCCATCATGGGTGGCGTAGGCGCCGCCGCGCCAAGGCGTGACGCACGGGATCCCGATTTTCCGGTCGACCGGCGTCGACGTAGCGCCCCCCGCGAAGTTTCGTCGATTGACTCCGTCGAATCCCGAGGGCCCATGTTTGAACGCTCGGGACGAAGGCGTTAGGGTGCTTCATTTCCCAAGGCGCGCTTTCCAATGGCTCAGAGCGAAATCGACGCCGTACGCGCGCTTTTGAGCTCCAAGCCGCGGCCGGTCGGATGGGAAGAGCGGCGCCGGCGCATTGACGAGGTCTGCTCGGTCTGGCCGGTCGCCGGCGACGTGAAGCTCGAGGCGGTCGATCTCGGCGGCGCGCCGGGCGAATGGTCGCTGGCGCCGGGAAGCGACGCTTCCCGCGTCCTGCTGTTTTTTCATGGCGGGGGCTATTGCTCCGGCTCGATTCAGAGCCACCGCCGGATGGTGACCGAGGCGGGCAGGGCGGCGGGCGTGCGGACGCTGGCGGTCGGCTATCGACTGGCGCCCGAGCATCCGTTTCCCGCCGCCCTCGATGACGCGATGATCGCGTGGCGGTTCCTGCGGAAGGAGGGGATCGCGGCGGCGCGGATCGCCGTCGGCGGCGACAGCGCCGGGGCCGGGCTCACCCTCGCGCTGATCCGGGAATTGCGCAGCGCCAGCGATCCGCCGCCGGGCTGCGCCTGGCTCGTCTCGCCCTGGACCGACCTGACCCTGTCGGGCGCGTCGCTGGCCGCCAAGGACGCCGTCGATCCGCTTATTCACAAGGCCTATCTCGGCGAACTCGCCGACGCCTACCTGCCCGCCGGCATGGACAGGAGGGATCCGCGGGTCTCGCCTCTCTACGCCGATTTACGCGGCCTGCCGCCGCTGCTGATCCAGGTCGGATCGGCCGAGACGCTGCTCGACGACGCCGCGCGCCTCGCCGCCGCGGCCGGGGCCGCCGACGTTCCGGTGACCCTCGAAATCTGGCCGCATATGATCCATGCCTGGCCGGTATGGAATGCGCATCTGGAGCCGGGCCGGCGGGCGCTGGCGAGCGCGGGCGCATTCATGCGCCGCTGCCCGTGAACCGAAGCCGGAGGTCTCGACCGCCGCAGTCCGGCTTCGGACGCGCCTGTGCATTTTCGCGATCACGCGAGTCTGCGGCGAGACTTGGCGAAGGTGTCGAACGCCACGGCGAGAACGATGATGACGCCGATGATGATCTGCTGAATGTAGGGCGATACGTCCATCAGAACCAGTCCGTTGAGCAGGACGCCGATCAGGATCGTCCCGATCACTGTGCCGAAGATCGTCCCGACGCCCCCGAACAGACTGGTGCCGCCGATGACGACCGAGGCGATGACGGTGAGTTCGTATCCCGTTCCCGCGACCGCCTCCGCCGAATCGAGTCTCGCCGACAGGACGAAGGCGCCGACGCCGGCGAAGAAGCCGATGATCACATAGACGCTGCAGATCACGGCGCGGACGTTGAGGCCGGCTAGGCGGGCCGCTTCGGTGTTGTCGCCGACCGCGTAGACCTGCCGCCCATAGCGCGTATAGCGCAACGCGATATGGGCCAGTACCGCAAAGGCGATGAAGATGATGACCGGGATCGGCACCGGTCCGATCTTGCCTTGCCCCCACCAGACGAAGGGCGGATCGAAACCGCTGATCGGGCCGCCGCCGGCCAGCAGCAGCGCCGCGCCGCGAAAGACCGACATGCCGCCGAGGGTGACGACAAACGGCGGCACCTTGAGACGCGTTATTGCGAAACCCTGAATGAAACCGCCTGACATGCCGACAGCGATGGCGGCCAGGAGAGCGAGTTCCCAGCCGTAGCCGAGCGACGCCTGGCCGGCCCCGATCGAGAAACGGTTGGTCAGTCCGCCCTTGTCCACCGCAGCGGCGGCGAGGCCGGCGAAAGCCAGGAGCGAGCCGATCGAAAGATCGATGCCGGCGGTCAGGATCACGAACGTCATGCCGATCGCGAGCAGCCCGACGATCGAGACCTGTCGCATGATGTTGAAGAGGTTGAAGGGCGTCAAAAATCGCGGCTCGAAGGTCGCGAAGGCGGTCATCAGCACGATGAGAAACAGGAGCGGCGCGAAGCGCGCCATGTAGCCAATAAGGTCGCGCCCTCGGATAGAGGACCGCGCCGGCAACACATCGGTCATGCTTCTCTCCCCGTGCCGGCCCTGTGCGCGCCGCCGCTGAGCGTCATCATGGCCATCAGCGCCTCCTGACTGGCCGATTCACGGTCGAGACTTCCGGTCACGCGTCCTTCGCGCATGGCGACGATGCGATCGCTGATCGCCAGCACTTCGGGAAGTTCGGACGAAATGGCGATGATCGCAATCCCGCTCCGCGCCATCTCGAACAGCAGGTTGTGCACCTCGACCTTGGCGCCGATGTCGATGCCTCTGGTGGGCTCGTCGACGATGAGGACTTTCGGCCGCAAGGCGAGCCAGCGCGCGAGCACAACCTTCTGCTGATTGCCGCCGGAGAGATTGGCGATGACCTGATCCTGACTTGTCATGCGGATATTGAGCATCTTGCGAAACTTCTCGGTCAACGCGCGCTCCGCGGCGTCATCCATGAAGACGCCCCAGCGGGCGACCTGTTCGTGCGTCGCCATGCTGAGGTTGGCGCGAACCGTGAGCGCGAGGAACAGCGCCTGCTGCTTGCGGTCTTCGGGAACCAGGCCGACGCCGTGGCGAATGGCGTCCTGCGGGGAGCGGATGTCGACCTCCTGGCCGTCGATCAGGATGCGGCCGCTGTCGACGCGGTCCGCCCCGAATATGGCCCGCGCCGTCTCCGTGCGTCCGGCGCCGACCAGCCCGGCGAGGCCCAGGATCTCGCCGCGACGAACCTCGAGGGTGACGTCTTCAAGCACGGTGGCGTTGCGGTCGTGCGCGTCGCCGCGCCTGGAAAGGCCTTCGACGCGAAGCGCGACGTCGCCGACTTTCGCCGGTCCGCGATGGGCGTAAAGCGACGTGGCGTCGCGTCCCACCATCAGGCGGATGATCTCGTCAACGCTCGTTTGCGCGACCACGCCGGCGCCGACTTGCCTTCCATCACGCAGAACAGTGTAGCGATCGCAGACCTCGAACACCTCCTCCAGGCGGTGGGTCACGAAGACGATGCTGAAGCCGCGCGCCCTGAGATCACGAATGATGCGGAACAGCTTTTCGACCTCGTTGGCCGACAGCGTCGACGTCGGCTCGTCCATGACCAGCAGCCGGGCGTCCATCGAAAGCGCGCGCGCGATCTCCACCATCTGCTGCTCGGCCACGCTGAGGTCGCGGACGAAGGCCATCGGCTTGATATTGAGCCCGAGCCGGCTCGTGATCGCCAGGGTGTCCGAGGCCATCTTGCGCCAATTCACGAACGGGCGCAGGCCCGGCTCGCGGCCGACGAAGACGTTCTCGGCGATCGTCAGATTGGGAGAAAGTGTGAATTCCTGATAGATGGTCGCGATGCCGAGGCGCTGAGCCGCATGCGGCGACGCCAGCGTGACCTGCTTGCCTGCAAGCGAGACCGAGCCCTCATCCGGTTGCTGAGCGCCCGCCAGGACTTTGAGAAGACTCGACTTGCCGGCTCCGTTTTCGCCGAGAAGCGCGTGAACCTCGCCCGGAGCGACTTCGAAATCGACATTGTCGAGCGCCAGAACGCCGGGGAAGCGTTTGGTGATCGCCGCCATGCGCAACGCGGGAGCGTTCATTCGTTTGGCAGTCTCGGCATTTCATTGAAACGGAGAGCGCCGGATCCGACGCTCTCCGCGGCATCGATGCCGTCGACGATCATTTGACCTCGTTGAGACGCTCCGCCTTGTTGAGGTTGTCTTTGGTGATCGCAACCGGCGTCAGCAACGTGACGGCCTCGGCCGGCTTGGCGCCCGTGCGTATGAAATTGACGAGCGTGTCGAGCGCAATCTTGCTTTGTTCCCCAGGCGACTGCTCGATCGTCGCCGTCATATTGCCGTCGCGTATCTGGGCGAGCGCTTCAGGCAGCGCGTCGAAGCCGATCAGCTTGACCTTGCCGAGGAGCTCGCGCGCCTTCAGCGCCTGCAAGGCCCCGAGCGCCATGTCGTCATTCGCGCAAACGATGACGTCGGGCGGAGTCTTCATGCCGTCGAGCGCGGATTCGGTCATCGAAAGCGCCTTCGAGCGATCGAAGCCGGCGGTGTCCTGGAACACGAACTTGTATTTGCTCGGCTCCTTGTCGAGAACGTTGTGAAGTCCCTTGTTGCGGTCGATGGCCGGACTCGATCCCGATTGGCCCTGGAGGTTCATCACGGTCGCGCCGTCCGGAAACAGCTTCTCGATCAGTTCGCCCTGCGCCTCTCCGCCCTTGACGTTGTCGGCGCCGACATGGGCGAGGATGCCGGGAACCTTGTTGACGCGCCGATCCACCGTCACCACCGGGATCTTGGCGTCCACCGCCTCCTGCACCGCCGGGGCAAGGGCGTCGACCTCGTTGGGATCGAGGAACATCCCGTTGACGCCCTTGGTGATCGCCGCCTCGATGTCGGCCGTCTGCTTGGGCGAACTGCGTTGACCGTCGGCGATGATGAGGTCGATGTTGCCGAGTTTCGTCGCTTCCGCCTTGATCTCATCGACCATGTGGACGAAGAACGGAAACGCCATGTCGGGCAACGTGACCAGAATCGTCAGCTGCTTGTCGGCCGCCTGAGCCGGCGCCCCGCCTAGCAAGGCGAGCCCCATGGCGCCCGCAAGCAACATCAACTTCCGCTTTGTCAGATGCATCGCTTCCTCCCTTGTCGACCTTTTCGCCGCCGTCCGAGCGCCTGCGGCGCCGCCGCGGCGCTCCTTGGGCGGTCAGACGGCGGACGGTAGGTGAGGCGGTCCAAGGGAGTCAATGGCGCCTGCTTCCGGCGAACGCACCGCTCGCAATCGAGTCGGAAATGTGCGGAAGCACAGTCGTTGACTGTGGGGAACGGGCTCGGCTCGAAGTCTTAAATTACAAGAAAAGTCGTCACCACATTTTTGTTGACGAAAGTGGTTGAGGCGCTCAGGGCGAGGCGAAAATCGGCGACTCGGTTTCGGGAGGGCGCATACGCTTGGGCAGGATGATCCGGAAGCGATCAAGAAGCGCGGCCTGAGCGGCGTCGGGCTGGGCGAGGCGGCGCAGTCGGTCGTTCGAAAGGGTCTGCCCGACGTTCCGTCAGCGTTCGGCTTGCAGCGCGATCGCCGCGAGCGGCGGCAACGTCAAGGGGAGCGAGGCCGGAAGTCCGTGGCTGGAAACCGCCGCCGCTGCGACGCTTCCCATGTTGCCCATCCCCGATCCGCCGTACGTCTCCGCGTCTGTGTTGAGGATCTCGCACCATCTCCCTTCGGCCGGCACGCCGACGCGGTAGTCGCGCCGCGGGACAGGCGTGAAATTGCACGCCACAAGCACCGGCGCTCCGCCTTCGGGGTCCAATCGCAGCCACGCAAACACGCTTTGCGCCCGGTCATCGGCAACGACCCAGCGGAATCCGTCGGCGGTGAAGTCGCGCGCGTGCAGCGCGCGCTCGCTCCGAAACAGCGCATTGAGATCGCAAAGCAGGCGTCGCACGCCCGCGTGCATCGGATCCTCAAGCAGGCGCCACGCCAGCGCGGCGTCGTGGTTCCATTCATCGGGCTGCCCGAACTCCGAGCCCATGAACAACAGCTTCTTGCCGGGATGGGTCCACATGAAAGCAAGGTAGGCCCGCAGGTTGGCGAAGCGCTGCCAGTTGTCGCCCGGCATGCGGCCGAGCAGCGAGCGCTTTCCATACACCACCTCGTCGTGCGAAATCGGCAGGATGAATCGCTCGAAGAACGCATAAAGCAGCCCGAACGTCATATCGTCGTGGTGGTGGCTGCGATACAGCGGTTCGCAGCCGATATAGCGTAGCGTATCGTGCATCCAGCCCATGTTCCATTTGTGCGAGAAGCCAAGCCCGCCCGCATCCGCCGCGCGCGTCACGCCTGGCCATGCCGTCGATTCCTCTGCGATCAGCATCGCTCCCGGAGCTTCCTCGGAGATCACCCTCGAAAGCTCCTGCATGAAATCGATCGCCTCGAGATTCTCCCGTCCGCCATAGCGGTTCGGGATCCACTCGCCTTCCTGCCGCGCATAGTCGCGGTAGAGCATCGAGGCGACAGCATCGACACGCAGCCCGTCGGCATGGAAATGATTGAGCCAGAAGAGAGCGCTGCCGATCAGGAAGCCGCGCACCTCGTTTCGGCCGAGATTGTAGATGGCGGTGTTCCATTCGCGGTGCACCCCCTCGCGCGGATCGAGATGCTCATAAAGGGCAGTCCCATCGAACCGCGCGAGCCCGTGCGCGTCGGTTGGAAAATGCGCCGGCACCCAGTCCAGGATCACGCCGATCCCCTCCGCGTGGCAGCGATCGACGAAAGCTGCGAAGTCGCCAGGCGATCCGAGCTCCGGCATCGGCACGAACAGGCCGAGCGGCTGATATCCCCACGAGCCGCCGAACGGATGCAGCATCACCGGCAGGAGTTCGACATGCGTGAAGCCGAGGTCGCGCACGTAGGGAACGAGGGTGTCGGCCAGCTCCCGCCACGAGAACGGCCGACCGTCAGCATGGCGTCGCCAGGAGGGCGCATGCGCCTCGTAGATCGCGAGCGGCGCATCGTCCCGCCGGCCGGCGCGCGCGCCCTGCCACATGGCGTCGGACCATGCGAACGGTTTGTCGTCGGCGACAATCGAAGCGGTGGCCGGAGGCTTTTCGGCCGCGCGCGCGAGCGGATCTGCGCGCTCCGTGAGCCTGCCGTCGGCGCCGAGAATCTCGTACTTGTAAAGCTCGCTCGCGCCGAGGCGCGGAATGAAGATCTCCCACACGCCGCAGCCGTGCCGCAACCGCATCGGATGCCGTCGCCCGTCCCAGGCGTTGAACGCCCCGATCACCGACACCCGGCGCGCGTTCGGCGCCCAGACGGCGAACCGGACGCCCAGGACCCCTTCGCAGGTCATCGGGTGCGCGCCAAGGCGCTCGGCGATGCGACGATGCCGCCCTTCGGCGAGCAGGTAGACGTCGAGCTCCCCGAGCAGCGGCGGAAAGGCGTACGGATCTTCCGTCTCCTGGATCACGCCGTCCCAGTCGACGCATAGCCGGTAGTCGCGTCGCTCGCCGATTTCCGCCTCGAACAGCCCGGTCTCGTGCACGCGCCGGAAAGCGGCGAGCGTCTCCCCCGACGGCGCCACCGCCGTCACGGCCCGCGCCCCCGGCAGGAGTGCGCGGATCACCCACCCCTCGCCTGCGCGGTGCGGTCCGAGCAGCGCGAAAGAATCGCCGCACCTTCCCTGCACCAGCGCCTCGATTGCGGCCGCGCTCATTGGCCGCTCGTCACGCATCGGCCTTCTCCCGCCGGCGCGCCAGGAGCCGCTTGGCCAGCATGTTCAGGCCCCGAAGCGGAATGCCGATCCATGTCGGCCGGTTCCCCGCCTCGTAGCCGATCTCGTAAGCCGCCTTCTCGATCAGGAAGAGCTCGATCAGCGCCTTCGCGTACCGGACGTTGGGAACCCATTTGTGCTCGGCCGCCGCCGCCGCTTTTCGGTAGCCCTCGAGGAAACTGGCCGAAGCCGTGGTGACGAAGCGCGCTAGCAGTTCGTCACGGCGATCCGCGTTCGGCGAACCCGCCGGCGCCGGCTCGCGGGCGATCGTCGCGGCGGCATAATCGAACGAGCGCAGCAGCCCGGCCACGTCGCGCAGCGGACTGCCCTTGGCCCGTCGTTCCGCAAGCGACTTCGACGGCTCGCCCTCGAAGTCGATCAGGATCGCATCGTCGACCGCGACAAGAATCTGGCCGAGATGGAAGTCCCCGTGAAGGCGGGTTCTCAGCGTCCCGACCCCCGCCTCGGCCAGCTCACGGATCTTGTCGCCGAGCGGGTCGCGGAGCGCGATCAATTCCTTCGCGGCGGCTTGTTCGGCATCGTCTTGCCAAGCGGTGAATTGTTGGAGGGCCTGCAACGCCCGATCGACCTCCTGACAGGCCGCTTGAGCCCAAGCCTTCGTTTCATCCGCCTCCACCCGCTCGGGCATGAATGCGGGATCGTCCGTGGGCATTGCCAGCACCGCGTGCAGCTCGCCAAGGCGCTTCCCCATCACCGCAGCGAACGACTGGTAGGCGTCAATCGCGTCCCGACCCGCCTCGACGTCGGTCCCGGTGAACGCCGCCGCATGGATAGCGAGCCGGACTCTGTCGAGGGTCCACTGCCAGGCGTCGCCCTGGTTGTGTATGAACCGCTCGGCGATGATGAGCGTCTGGGGCGTGCCGTCGGCATCCACGCGCACCATCTCGCCCAACAGCGCCGGGCTATTTGCATAGCCGTGCTCGGTCAGATACCGGGTCATTTCGGTTTGCGGATGCTGTCCGACCTGGACCCGCCTAATGATCTTCACGACCGCGATTTCGCCGAGGATCAGCGAGGTGTTGGACTGTTCGGCCGAAAGCCGGCGGATCTCCGTGTCCGGCGGCGCAGTCGGAATCTCCTGGCTGGTCGCGAGCCAACGCACTTCGCCGTCCGCAAGCTTTTCCACGCGTCCCGCCGCCAGGCTCGTCAAGACCCCCGCCGGCAGGGCGTCGACAGCAAAGCCGTCCGTGAGAAAACCCGTACGCCGGTGCCGGCGCACGCGCGCCAACGCCAACTGTTGCACGATTGCCGGCGGCTTCTCATCGTCCCAGACAATGCCGGCGGGCACGAAGTAGCGATCCTGCCGGCCATCCATCGCGACCCCGAACTCGAACAGCACGAAGAAGTCCCTGGAGCGCCCGCGCATAACGTCTGCGCGCGCGATGCCGATTGAGCGGTTCTTGCGGTCCTTCGCCGCGAACCATCGCCGCCGCGCGAGATAGGGGGCGAGAATCTCCTGCTCGATGACGCGTCTTGGCTCGGGCGCCAGCAATTCTCCGATCTCGTTGCGCATCACCAGCGTCACAAGTTCGGGCAGCGCCTCGGACGGCGGCACGCGCCATGCGGGCATCGCTCTATCTTTTTCCAGACTAAACCAGTAGAACGCATGGTTCGGCAGCGTCAGCAGATAGCGGGCCTGCTCGATCGGCGGGAACACTGAGCCGCTCAGCAGATCGACCGGCGTTCTTCCCGCAAATTGCGACAGATCGAGCTCCACCGCCTGCGCCATGCGTGAGAGGTTGCAGACGCAGAGAATCGTCTCGTCGCCATCCTCCGCTTCTAATTCCCTGAGAAGAACGAGAATTTTCCTGTTTTCGGGGTTCAGCAAACGAAGCTTCCCGCGGCCGAAGGCGCGGTGGCGCTGCCTGACCGCAAGCATCCGACGCATCCAGTTCAAAAGCGAATGCGGATTGCTCGCTTGCGCCTCGACGTTCACCGCCTGGTAGCCATAGACCGGGTCCATGATCGGCGGGAGCACGAGGCGCGCGGGGTCGGCTCGCGAGAAGCCGCCATTGCGATCAAACGACCATTGCATCGGCGTGCGCACTCCGTCGCGGTCGCCGAGAAAGATGTTGTCGCCCATCCCGATCTCGTCGCCGTAATATATGACCGGAGTTCCCGGCATCGAGAGCAGGAGGGCGTTCATCAGCTCGATCAGCCGCCGGTCACGCTCAAGCAGCGGCGCAAGCCGGCGGCGGATGCCGAGGTTGAGCCGCGCCCGCCGGTCTGCGGCATAAGTTTCCCAAAGATAATCGCGCTCCGCGTCGGTCACCATCTCGAGCGTCAGCTCGTCGTGGTTGCGCAGGAAGATCGCCCATTGGCACACATCCGGGATTTCCGGCGTCTGACGCAGGATGTCGGTGATCGGAAACCGATCCTCCTGGGCGATCGCCATGTACATGCGCGGCATCAGCGGGAAGTGGAACGCCATGTGGCACTCGTCGCCGGCGCCGAAATACTCCTTCACGTCCTCCGGCCACTGGTTGGCTTCGGCGAGCAGCATGCAGCCCGGGGCTGCCCGGTCGAGCGCGGCGCGGATGCGCTTGATGATGGCGTGCGTCTCGGGAAGATTCTCGCAGTCCGTACCTTCACGCTCGAGCAGGTAGGGAACGGCGTCGAGCCGGAATCCGTCCACGCCGAGATCGAGCCAGAAGCGCATCGCGCCGAGCACGGACAGGAGCACGCGCGGATTGTTGAAGTTGAGATCCGGCTGATGCGAATAGAACCGGTGCCAAAAATAGGCCCCGGCCACAGGATCGAAGCTCCAGTTCGATTTTTCCGTGTCGGTGAAGATAATCCGGGCGTCGGCGTAGCCGCGGTTGTCGTCGGCCCAGACGTAGAACCTGCGCCACGCGGATCCGGGCTTGGCGCGGCGCGCGCGCTGGAACCAGGCGTGCTGGTCCGAGGTGTGGTTGACAACGAGCTCCGTGATCACCCGAAGACCGCGCCCATGCGCCGCGGCGATGAACCGGCGCATGTCCTGGATCGTGCCGTATTCGGGATGCACGTTGCAGTAGTCGGAGATGTCGTAGCCGTCGTCGCGCCTTGGCGACGGATAGAAGGGCAGGACCCAGATCGCAGTCGCCCCCAACTGGGCGATGTAGTCGAGTTTCTCGGTCAGCCCGCGCAGGTCGCCGATTCCGTCGTTGTTCGAATCGAAGAACGACTTCACGTGCACCTGATAGAAGACGGCATCCTTGTACCAGAGCGGATCGGCGGCCAGCGGCCGGGTCGCGGGCTTGCGCCGGCTCATGACGCTTCCCCGTAGCGGCGCCCGCCCGGGTTGTCGAGCCGCCAGATGGTGAAGGGGAGATCGCTTGGATCGAGCCGCACGCGCTGGCGCTTACCGTGAAAGATCACCGACTGCACACGCATCAAATCCTCCGCCTCGATAGCTGCATCGTCCGGCAGGCCGAAACGCCAGACCGGAATCTCGAGATCCGTTTCGATCGCCCGCTGCGGATCGAGATTGACGGCTACCAGCAGCGTATTGCGCCCGTCGGGAGTGGTCTTCGCATAGAAAAGCACCGCATCGTCAAAGGCGTTCAGGAACTCGATGCCGCGATGGCTGTGCAGCGCCGGATTGGCGCGGCGGATCTGATTCAGCCGGCCGATCTCGGCCCTGATATTGCCGGGCCGGTCCCAGTCCCAGGCCCGGATCTCGTATTTCTCGGAATCGATGTACTCCTCCCCCCCTCGCAGCGCGCCAGACTCGCAAAGCTCGAAGCCGTTGTACATCCCCCAGAGCCCGGAGAGCGTGCAGGCGAGGGCGGCGCGGATCAGGAACGCCGGCCGTCCGCCGGTCTGGAGAAAGAAGGGATTGATGTCCGGCGTGTTGACGAAGAGATGCGGGCGGAAGAAATCCGACACCGGCTCCTTGGCAAGCTCGGTGAAGTACGAGGTGAGCTCATATTTGGTGTTGCGCCAGGTGAAATACGTATACGACTGCGAGAATCCAACCTTCGCCAGCCGGTACATCATCGTCGGTCGCGTGAACGCCTCGGCAAGAAAGATCACGTCCGGATCGCGCGCACGGATATCGTCGATCAGCCATTCCCAGAACGGCAGCGGCTTGGTGTGCGGATTGTCGACCCGGAAGATGCGCACCCCCTGCTCGATCCAGAAACGCACGACATCCCGCAGCGCCTCCCAGAGCGCCGGCGCCGCGCCCGGCGCGTAGAACGCGACGTTCACGATGTCCTCGTATTTCTTCGGCGGGTTCTCCGCATACCGGATCGTCCCGTCGGGCCGCCATTCGAACCACTCCGGATGCTCCTTGACCCAGGGGTGGTCGGGCGCACACTGGATCGCGAAATCAAGGGCAATTTCAATGCCCTGGCTGGAAGCGGCGCCGCAGAGCCGGCGGAAGTCCTCGAGCGTGCCGAACGCCGGATGGATCGCGTCATGTCCCCCTTCGTCCGAGCCGATCGCATAGGGGCTGCCCGGATCCGCCGGCAGCGAAGTCAGCGCGTTGTTCCGCCCCTTGCGATGGATCCGGCCGATCGGATGGATCGGGGGGAAATAAAGCACGTCGAAACCCATCGCCCGGATCGCCGGCAGCCGCGCCATCACATCGGCAAATGTGCCATGGCGGTTCGGGTCGCCGCTCTGGCTGCGCGGGAAGATCTCATACCAGCTCGCGAATTCGGCCGCCGGCCGCTCCGCGTCGAGCGGCATCGCCGGCTCGAGTCGCACCAGAAAGGGTCGCGCCGCGTCGGCGCGCATCCACGCCGCCGTCTCCGGGTTCGCTAGCAGCCGTAACCGCTCTTCTGTCCCAACCGCTTTCAAGGTCGCGCAAAGCGGGGCGATCGGCCCGTTGGGCTTGCCGGCCGCCGCCGCCGCCAGCAGCGCCATCGCCTCGTCGATTTCGAGCCCCACGGCTGCCCCGGCCGCGCGCTTCTTGGCGATGTCTTCGAGCAGGCTCCCGAAGACGTCGTGCCAGGCCTCGACTGTGAAGATATAGCGCCCGACCCGCTCCAGCGGAAACGCGGCCGCATAGCGGTCGTTGCCGAGGGCCGCCATCGGCGTCCGCCGCCACCCGTTCGTATCGGCCGGCCGCCAGAGGAGATCGGCGGCGAGCTTGCCGTGTCCGTCGCTGATGAAGTCGGCCTCGATTCGCGCCGTCTCGCCGGCGATGCGCTTGGCCGCGAACCTGCCGCCCTCGACGATCGGCCGGACCGCCTCGATCGCGATCCTCGGCCGCGTCGCGGCGCGCTCGGCCCCGCGTGGAGCCGGGCGGCGGATCGGCTTCGCCGGCACGAAACGGAACGCCCGAGCCTCGGCGGGGCCCATCTCGAACGTCTGTCCGGGCGCGATCGGCGCATGAATGGGCTCAGCCTCCTCGAGCGGAGCCAGCGTACCGCCGGCGCCGCCGATACCAGGCAGGACCGCCTCTGCGGGAAGCGCGGCCGCCTCGTCGGGGTTCGGGTTCAACGCCAGCACGAGCCGAGGCGCCATCCTCCCGCCGCGCGCCAGCACCGCGACCTCCGCCCCCGGGGCCGAGACCAGCCGCGCTGGCGGCCCGGCGAAAAGCTCGGGCTGTTCCCGCCGGCGCGCGTTGACGGCGGCGACCTCCGCGTCGAAGCCAGCCTCGAACCCAAGGGTCATCATCCAGAGAGGCGCATAGTGGGCGGCGAGGGCGAGCGCCCGCCGCCTCGCGCGCTCCGTCTCCGGGCGCGGCCCGGAGGGAGGCTCCGCGAGCGCGATCACCTCGCCGAGCGCTTCGACTTGCGCTGCGTCCTCATCGATCCACGCCGAGCGAAAATCCCACCAGCAGGACGAGGAGGCCGCGGCGTCGAAGCCGCATTGCGCGAGCGCGGCGACCGCCGCGGGCGCCGCCCCATAAGTGAACGCGAGGAACAGGGTTTCCGGATATCTGGCGCGCGCCTCCGTGATCAGTTGCTTCCACGAAGCGGGCGGTCTCTCATGCGCGGCCTCACAGCAAAAGCCGGCGACGCCTGCTTCCAGCCAAGGGGCGAGCTCCCCGGCCGGCAGGTCGAGAAGAACGCCGAGCTTCTGTGCGGCGGCGCGTCCAACGTCGCCCGGGCGGCCTCCCGCGAGCGCAACGGCGTCAAACCCCAGCGCGTGCGCGCGAGCCAATAACACGTCGGTCAGCGGCTCGAGCGGGCTGATGCGGGCTATGTTTCGATATTGGAACATCATTTCGTCGCCATATCGTCGCAATAGCGCATCGGAAGATGCAGCTGGGCAGCGTCCTGTCCAATCGGTCCAAGGCCAGACGACTGAGGATACACGGTCGGCGCCGCCCGACAAAGGCTGCAGGTAAAGATGTGAAAGATTTGGAGATCTGAGGGCTTTTTTATGAATCCCGAATGTTCGCATTGACGGGCTTGGCGCGCGGCGGAAGGCGGCGGTAGGTTCGCCGACTGCACAGCGCGCGCTCTGCTGCTCGAACAGGTTCCCGATTGCGAAATCCTGCACGCTGACAAGGGCTATGACGCCAACGCCAACCGCCGCCAGGTCGAGGAGCGCGGCGCGATGCCCAACATCCCGCCGAAAACCAATCGCAAATGGAAAACCTGCTTCTCGCCGTTCCTCTATCGCAATCGCAACGCCATCGAGCGCATGTTCTGCCGCCTCAAGGACTTCAGGCGCGTGGCGACACGATACGACCGAAACGCCGCCAACCTTCTTGCGGACGTCTGCATTGCAGCCGCTATAAGCTACTGGTTATGACTCCGGACCCCAGGCCTTTGATTTAATTGGCGCGCCCAGCGGGGATCGAACCCGCGTTTCCGCCGTGAAAGGGCGGCGTCCTGGACCGCTAGACGATGGGCGCCCGCATGAAGGTCAACAACGCTCCGGCCTCGCCGAAACGCCGCGATGCTATAAGGTCGGCCCTCGGCGCTGGCAAGGGGCGCGCTTCCCCCCTTGTCGTCTGCGCCGGCCGATCCCAGGCTTGCGCCCGGCGTGCGGCCGGGACAAACATCGGTCAATCGACACTAAGAAAGAGGGAACAATGCGCGCAATCCGCATTCATCAGACCGGGGGGCCCGAGGTCCTGCGGCTGGAGGAGGTCGAACTCTCAGCCCCCGGGAAGGGCGAGGTCAGGCTGCGCCAGCACGCAGTCGGGGTCAACTTCCTCGACACCTATTACCGCACCGGCTTCTATCCGGTCCCGCACCTGCCGTTGACGCCGGGCAACGAGGGCGCGGGCGAGGTCATCGCAGTCGGGCCGTCGGTCAAGGGTTTCAAGCCGGGCGACCGGGTCGCCTACGCCGGCTCGATCGGCTCTTACGCCGAGGAGCGCAACATCGACGCGAAGTTCCTCGTCAAGCTGCCGCGCGCGATTTCCTACGAGACCGGCGCGGCGATGATGCTGAAGGGCCTGACTGCACAGTATCTGCTGCGCCAGACCTATCGGGTGAAGGCGGGCGACACCATTCTCGTCCATGCCGCCGCCGGCGGCGTCGGCCTCATTCTCTGTGAGTGGGGCAGGGCGCTGGGGGCGAAGGTCATCGGCACGGTCGGTTCGGCCGAAAAGGCCAAGCTCGCCAAGAAGGCCGGCGCGCGTCACGTCATCCTCTACCGCGAAGAGGATTTCGCCAAGCGCGTCGCCGAGATCACCAAGGGCGAAAAATGCCAGGTGGTCTACGACGGCGTCGGCAAGGCGACCTTTCCGGCGTCGCTCGATTGCCTCCGGCCGTTCGGCATGTTCGTCAGCTTCGGCTCGGCCTCGGGCGGGATAGAGGCCTTCAACCTCGGCCTTCTGGGGCAGAAGGGCTCGCTATTCGCGACCCGGCCGACTCTGTTCACCTTCCTCGCCGATCGGCCAAGGCTCGAGAAGATGACGCGCGACCTGTTTCGCGCGGTCGGAAGCGGCGACGTCACGATCCGGATCGGCAAGCGCCTGCCTCTGGCCGAAGCCTCCCAGGCGCATATCGCGCTGGAAGCGCGCGAGACGACCGGCTCGACGATTCTGCTGCCCTAAGGCCGGGGCGGCCTTGGTTGCGCCAATTTCTCGCTCCAAGAGCCGCCCGGCTTGGCGCTTCCATACCGCGCCTGTATAGGAGGCGCGCCGGCCGGCGCCGGCAAGTCCAAAATTGAAGACGACGAAGGGCGTTTTGACGCGAATGATCGAACCAGGCATCAAGCCCGCCGAAGCCGGCGTGACGACCGTCAAGAAGGAAGAGGGATGGTGGGAGACCGTCAAGGTCATCATCGAAGCGCTGCTGATCGCGCTGGTGGTGCGCACGTTCCTGTTCCAGCCGTTCAACATTCCCTCCGGATCGCTGATTCCCACTCTGCTTGTCGGCGACTATCTGTTCGTCTCCAAATACGCCTACGGTTATTCGCACTATTCATTGCCGAGCTTTCTCGATCTCGATCCCTCGGCCATGCCCGGGCGGATTTTCGCCTCCCAGCCCAAGCGCGGCGACGTCATCGTCTTCAAGCTGCCGAGCGACGGCCGAACCGACTACATCAAGCGGCTGATAGGCCTGCCCGGCGACAAGATCCAGGTGATCAAGTCGCGTCTCTACATCAATGGCAAGATGGTGCCGCGCGAGCCGGTCGCCCCGTTTGCGACGGTCAATCACTTCGGCCAGCCGATGGAGGCGCAGCGCTACATCGAAACCCTGCCGGGCGGCGTCAAGCACCAGATCATTCAGATCGACGGCGACAATGGCACGTTCGACAACACCAAGGTCTACGAGGTCCCGCCCGGGCACTATTTCATGATGGGCGACAACCGCGACAATTCGAGCGATTCGCGGTTGGCGGCGGACCAGGGCGGCGTCGGCTATGTGCCATTCGTGAATCTGATTGGACGGGCCGAGATCATCTTCTTCTCGATCGACGAGGGAACGCCGGCCTGGGAGGTCTGGCGCTGGCCGTGGGATGTGCGGTGGAACCGCATCTTTGAGCGGGTGCGCTGACGACGCCGCCGCGATTGCGCACAGGCTTTAGAGCCGCAACGGGCGGCCTTATCCATTTCACTCGACGCCGTGCGGCGCGATTGGTCTGTCCATGATCAAGCGCGCAACAGCCGGTCTGTCGACGCTGGAGTCGCGGCTAGGCTACCGCTTTCGCGATTCCGGCCTCGCCGCGGTCGCCCTGACGCATCTTTCCTCTCAATCGACCGCGGGGCCGGGCCGGACGCAATCCTATCAACGACTGGAGTTCCTCGGCGACCGGGTGCTCGGGGTTGTCATCGCCGACTGTCTCTACGCCACTTTCCCGCAGGCGAGCGAGGGCGAATTGTCCATTCGTTTCGCCAAACTCGTGCGCCGCGAAACCTGCGCCGAGATCGCCGCCGAATGGGACGTCGGCCCGCATGTCGTGCTCGGCGCGGGCGAGGCCCACGGCGGCGGACGCAAGAAGGCCGCCATCCTTTCAGACGTGTGCGAATCCCTGATCGGCGCCGTCTTCGTCGACGGCGGATACGAGGCGGCGCGCGCGCTCGTCGTGCGCGCCTGGGGCGCTCGCCTGGCCGCCGCCGCCGAGCCCGCGCGCGACGCCAAGACCACGTTGCAGGAATGGGCCCAGGCGCGCGCGCTCGCCGCTCCCGCCTACGAGGAAGTCTCGCGCATCGGTCCCGATCACGCGCCTCAGTTCGTCATGCGCGTCATTGTCACAGGCTTTCAGCCGGAACAGGGCGGCGCAAGCTCGAAGCGCGCCGCCGAACAGGCGGCCGCCCAGGCGTTTCTCGATCGAAGGAAGACGAAATGAACGAGACGCGATGCGGCTTCGTCGCGCTGATCGGCGCGCCCAACGCTGGCAAGTCGACGCTGATCAACGCGCTCGTGGGCGAGAAGGTGTCGATCGTCACCCGAAAGGCGCAGACGACGCGCTCGACGGTGCGCGGGGTGCTGACGAAAGGCGACGCCCAGATCGTGTTCGTCGATACGCCCGGCCTGTTCGCGCCCAAGCGCCGGCTCGACCGGGCGATGGTCGCCTCCGCCTGGGGCGCGGCGGCGGACGCCGACATGCTGGCGCTGCTGATCGACGCGCGCAAGGAGGCCTCGGAATCGCACCTTACCGAGGAGACCCTGGAAATCCTGAAGGCGCTCGGCGAAAGGGGCAAGCCGAAGCTGCTCGTCCTCAACAAGATCGACGTGGTGGAGCGGCCGAGCCTGCTCGGCCTTTCGGCGCGCATCAACGCCGCCCGGCGTTTCGACGAGACCTTCATGATCAGCGCCGCGACCGGCGACGGACTCGACAGTTTGGTCGCGCGGCTGATCGAGCTGACTCCGCCGGGGCCATGGCACTATCCCGAGGATCAGATCGCGGAAGCGCCGATGCGTTCTCTCGCCGCCGAAATCACCCGCGAGAAGCTGATCGAGCGCCTGCATGACGAACTGCCCTATCAGACGACAGTCGAGACCGACAGCTGGA
Source organism: uncultured Alphaproteobacteria bacterium (assembly GCA_963784805.1). Classification (GTDB taxonomy): domain Bacteria; phylum Pseudomonadota; class Alphaproteobacteria; order Rhizobiales; family Beijerinckiaceae; genus Roseiarcus. The sequence goes on along the minus strand of CAWASR010000019.1, from coordinate 80,073 downwards.
AGGATCTGCCCGACGGCTCGGCGCGGATCGAGCAGACGATCTTCGTAGCGCGCGAGAGCCATCGCAAGATCGTGATCGGCGAGGGAGGACGGACGGTCAAGGCGATCGGCACGGCCGCGCGCAAGGACATCGCGGCGGCGAACGGCGCCAACGTGCATCTCTTTCTGCACGTCAAGGTGCGCGAGAAATGGCTCGACGATCCGGAGCGCTACCGGGCGATGGGGCTTCAGTTTCCGAAGGGGTAGGGCGGCGAGCCGAATCCTCGTCCTCGCCGCTCTCGGTCGAGCGCGCCAAGTTGTTCCAAGATATCTACCGGCCAGAGAAGGCCGTCCGCCATTACTTCGGCCCGCCGCGTAACACCTGCCCGTAACGCGCCTCCTCTAGCGAACGTATGCTGAAATACAAGAATTTCCTCTTGTGTATCCCGGTCTAGATCTGCATGCATAAGCTCGCTGATTCGAACTCCCATAGCATCGGAGTTCTCGATAACTGTAAGCAAACAAGCAGACTGCTCAGTAACGCGCAAGAGTTCTTTTTCGAACAATGAGGGAAGAGTTTCGCGATCGCTCATCCTGTTCTTCCCATTGAAATTGATGGGCAGGTGTCGCCTACTATGCCAAAAACGCCTTCAATCTGCTCATTTCCACAAATGTCGCCATCAATCACGGAACCAGCACCCCCGGATTGAGAATCCCCTCCGGATCCAGCGCGCGCTTGGCGGCGGAGAGCGCCGCGCCGAACAGCGCGGGCCGCTGCTCGCGGTACCAGGGCATGTGATCGCGGCCGACCGCGTGGTGGTGGGTGATCGTGCCGCCGGCCGCGATCAGCGCGTCGGAGGCGCGGGCCTTGACGGCGCGCCATTGCTCGATGAGGCGGCGCGGATCGCCCTTGACGCTGAAGGTGTAATAGACGGCGGGGCCGTCCGGATAGACGTGCGTGAAGCGGGTCGAGACGATCCCGTCGCGGCCAGTCGCTTCTTTCAGCGCCTCTCGGGTCGCATCGCGCACGGCGCGATGAAAAGCCTCGAACTTGTTCCAGGTGATCGCGCTCTCGAACGTGTCGTTGATCACGCCCATAGGCGCAGTCAGCTCGCGCCCATAGGGCATCCGGATGAAGGCGGTGCGCCAGCGCCGGGCCGCGCCCTCGTCGTCATGGCGGCGGCCGCCGTGGTCTTGCAGGAGTTCGATCGCGCGCGCCATCCAGGCGTCCACGGGATGGTCGGCGGATTCGAAGGCGAGGACGAGCAGGCTCTCCTCGTAGGCGTTGACGCCGTAGGTTCCTGCTTCGTCGTTGTCGATCACGCGCAGGTTCGACGGGTAGAGCCCTGCCTGGGCGACGGCCCGCACGGCCCGCGCGGCCGCGAAAAAATCGGGGAAGCCGAAGGCCGCGTCGGCGCGGAAGCGCGGCCGCCCCTGCAGCCGCATCCAGGCCTCGGTGATGACCCCGAGCGCGCCTTCGGAGCCGATCATCATTCGGTCTGGGCTCGGGCCCGCGCCGGAGCCAGGCAGGCGGCGCGACTCCATGACGCCGGCCGGCGTGACCGTGCGGATGCTTTCGACGAAATCGTCGATGTGCGTGTAGAGGGTGGCGAAATGTCCCCCCGAGCGGGTCGCGATCCAGCCGCCGAGGGTCGAGAACTCGAAGCTCTGCGGGTAATGGCGGATCGCCAGGCCGTGGGGCTTGAGCGCCGCCTCGATCGCGGGGCCGCGGATGCCGGCTTGTATACGCGCCGCGCGACTCGTCGCGTCGACCTCGACGACCCGGTCGAAGCGGCGCATGTCCAGGCTCACGACGCCTGCGTAAGTCTCGCCCACCGCCGGCTCGACCCCGCCGACGACCGAGGAGCCGCAGCCGAACGGAATGACCGCGACCTTCGCGCCGCTCGCCCAGTCGAGCACGGCGGCGACGTCTGCCTCGTCCGCGGGCAGGGCGACGAAATCGGGCGCGTTGGCGAAATCGCGCGCGAAGGCGCGGACCGTCTCGGGATAGGACTTGCCGTAGGTGTGCAGAAGCCGTTCGTAGGGTTCGTGCGTCAGCACGCTCGCGAGCGCGGCGGGCAGGGCGATGCGCGGAGCGCGCAGGGCGATTTCGCCCGCCCGTGGAGGGGGCGCGAGGCGCGGCTCAACGCCGAGGCGATCGGCGACGAAACGGAACAAATGCTCGCGCTCGGATTCGCTGAGGCCTGTGTCCTCAAAGCCCCAGCCATAGAATTTGAGCCGGTTTCCCATGGCGGCGTTTCCCTGGTTCCAACCAAACAAGGTCCGCGCGGGATCATGGCGGCATCCGAGCGCCTAGTCACTTTCGGGACGCCGGCGGGGAATTACCCTATCAGCCGTCTCGCCGAGGACGCCGCGAAATAGAGCATCAGGGCGCCGGTCGCCAAATCGACGCCAATCGTCCACCACCGCTTCCCCGCGCCTTCGAGGCTGCGATGCAGCAGCGCGTTCGAGGTCGCCCACAGGACGCCCCAGGTCAGCGCGCCCGCGATCACCGCGGCGGCGACGATCAGCAGCGCACCGGCGGTCGCGCCGGTCAGTTCCGGGCGGCCCATGGCGGCGAGCCAGAAGGCGACGTTCCAGGGGCTCGTCAGCGCCATCGCCGCGCCGAGCCAAAATCCGCCGCCGGCCGAAGCGAACCGGGCCGGCGCGTCGGACGCCGGCGCGGGCTCCGGCCCGCCGGCGAACGCCCGCCAGGCGCCGCGCAGGAACAGGACGGCGAGCGCCAGCAGCAGGGCGACGCTGACGGCGCCCATCGCCGCGCGCGCCGGCGCGGCGGTGAACAGCAGGCCGACCCCGAGCGCGACCGCGACCGCCCACAACGCGTCGGCGCTCGAGGCCCCGAACAGCACCGCGACGCCCGCACGGAAATCGCCCCCGGCGCAACGGCGGGCGATCTCGGCGTTGATCGGCCCGGGCGGCCACGCGACCGACCAACCGAGCAGAAATCCGGTCCCCAGAAGGGCAGGGAGGGAAGCGGTCATGACCCTGCCTGCTTCACGGCCCGGCGGGCTCAAGTCAACCCGCGCTCCCGTTCGTTTCCGAAATCGCTATTTGCCGGGAAGGCGGGTCCAAGCGCAGACCATCCGCGGCGGAAACAATACGCGCTCATGGGTGACGGCGTCGTCCCGCAAGCGCTCCGCGAGCGTCTCAATGCCGATTTCCTCGGGCGTCGCAATGCCGGCGCGCTTGATCACCGGCGTCATGCTGCAGACCATCTGAGCGAGAAACTCGTAATAGGGTGAGTGGGGTCCACTCTCGACGGGCGTGACCGCCGTCATGCTTGGACGCGGCAGTCCCGCGCCGAGGAACGCGGCCAAAAGCTTGGCGCCCATGTCTCTTTCCGCCGCGCCGGCGTCGATCGCGCTGAAGATCCAGTTGTTCACCCGGGCAAAAAGCTCCGACGGCGGCTCCTGCGAGGCGACCGACATGTCGACCTCCTGGCAGGCGACCAGGCCCCCGCGCCGCAGCAGAGGTCTCATTCGCAACAGCAACTTCGCGGGATCCGCGATGTACATCAAAACAAGGCGACAAATGACGGCGTCGAAGCGTTGCTCCGTCTCGAAAGTCGTAAGTTCAGCCACCTCGAGCGCCAGGTTGCGGATTCCAAGACCTTCGGCGCGCGCCCGCGCGATTTCGACCGAGGCGGCCGACCGGTCAATGCCCAGCACCGCGCCTGCCGGGCCGACAATACGCGACGCGATGAACGACACATCGCCCACGCCGCATCCCAGGTCGAGCACGCGCATGCCTTCGGCGAGGCCAGCCCGGACGAACATGTCCCGGGAGATATCTTCGAGCAGAGCCGCTTGCCAAGCGAGGCGTCGCGCCTCCCCCTCGGAGTAGCCAAGCGGATAGACGGCTGCGTTGGTCATTGTTTGCTCGAACGATCGTCGAATTGGGAACGGGTCGCGGACAGGGCTATTCTGGACGGCGGAACTGGGCCAACCCGCCTGAGCTCGGTTTGACCAACTCGATTGGGCCGCTACGCCGCCTGGCGGCGCAGTTCGTCGCCCGTACGACGCTCCGGGAACCGCGCGTCGAGTTCGGAAATGATCTTGTCGGCGACGGTCCGCCAGCCGCAATCCAGCATCATGTCGTGCGCCACACGTTCGAGAACAATCGGCTTGACGCCATAGGCGTTTGCGGTCGAGTCAATTTCCTTGGCCGTGACTACGACATCGTCGCCAGCGCCCATGACGAGAACCGGTGAAGAGATGCGCTCTGTTGCGACCAGGTCCAACACAAGGGAGTCAAGATAGCCAAACACGGAATCGTCCTGCAACAGCTGATGAAGGCGGCTGGCCTCCTCAGAGGGCATCGCGGAGGAGAACAGCATCCTGCGCGCCCGGTCAGGATCAGAAATGATCGGCCACAGACTGAATTTCAGATTGGCCTTGATGACATCAATCGGGTGTTTGCGCACCAGACGCGCGAACATTGGCCACGCCCCCGTCGGAGGCACGCTGGCCAACAGGACCGCGGCCGGCGCATCTCGCCGTTCCAGGAACTTTTGCACTAGGAACCCGCCCATCGAATGCCCGACCAGTATCGGCGCCGCGGGCAAAGCCGCCGCAACTCGCGCGATATCCTCGACGAAGTCGCGTGCGCGGACGAGCCGAAGTTGTCCGTGGCCTTCGCTGGCGCCGTGTCCGCGCAGGCTGAGCGCGTAAGCGGCAAACCCATTTGCGGCAAAGTAGTCGAGAAAATGTTCGTTCCAGCACCAGGCGGCATGCCAGGTTCCGTGAACGAATAGAACCGGCGGCGCGGCGCGCCGCAGGGCAGGCACCTTCGATACGACTTCGAGTTTCAGCGCTTTCGCGTGTGGTCGGTAAATTTTGCCGAAGGCGGGAAGGGAAGTAAGCGCATTGCGAAGAGTGGTCATCGCCCGATCCGATTTTTTAGCCAATGCAATGTATACTTTCGCGCGTTAATTCAGCGTGAACAGGTCAATTAAAACAATTGAACGCGCAAACAGTGAACAAAGGATGACATCAATCGCGCCGGAAGCGTTGCGTCGGCAGCGATGGGAGGTTATTCTCGAGACCTGCTTGGCGCGGGGCGGCCGCGACTTTTCGCGGGTGATCAAGCGTCGTCACCGAGAACCCAACTCTGATGCAGATCGGCCTGCTCGTGTTTCCGAAGGTTCAGCAGCTCGATCTGACTGGACCTTACGAGGTGTTCGCGTCGTGGCCTCGGGCGCGCGTGCGTCTGGTGTGGAAAACTCTTGATCCCCTGACCGCGTCGACCGGTCTCGTTCTTGCGCCCGACACGACCTTCGCGTCGTGCCCGCAGCTCGACGTCCTTTGCGTGCCCGGCGGCGTCGGGATCAACGCGCTTCTGAACGACGAGGCGACGATCGCATTTCTGCGCCGTCAGGCGGCGCAGGCTCGCTTCGTGACGTCGGTGTGCACCGGCGCTCTGGTCTTGGGCGCCGCCGGTCTCCTCAAAGGCAAGCGGGCGACGACCCATTGGGCCTCGCACGATCTGCTCGAAGTTTTCGGCGCGATCCCGGTTCACGAGCGGGTCGTGCGCGACGGCGCCTTGATGACCGGCGGCGGCGTGACCGCCGGCATCGATTTCGCCCTGACGCTGATCGCCGAGCTCGCCGGGCGGGAGGTCGCCGAGGCGATCACGCTCAATCTCGAATATTCCCCCGCGCCGCCCTTCGACTCCGGCGAGCCCGAATGCGCGCCGGAGGCGGTGGTGCGGAGCGTGCGCGCGCGCATGGCGCCGATTCGCGAGGAGCGCGAGCGGCTTGTCGCCGAGGCGGCAAGGAGGCTCGACCTCGGCCGGTGAAGGACGCGAGCGCCCCGCGCGCCGAAGAGAGGCGGGACTACGCGGGAAGTCCGCCTCAGGCCGAACATTGCTCCAACAGGTCCCGGACGAGACCCGCCAGCAGATCGAGCTTGTAGCCCGTCATCGGCAACGGCTTGGCCCCGGCGATCGCCGCCTCGGCGGCGCGCGCAATGGTGGCGGGGGCGACGGGGGACCCGTGCGCGGCCGCCTCCGCCGCCGCCAGGCGAAGCGGCACGGGCGCGATCCCGCCCGCGGCGAGACGCACCGCCTGGAAGACGCCGTTGTCGACGACCACGCGCGCGACCGCCTCCGCCAGCGGCCATTCCGCGTAGGTTCGCCCAATCGCGCGTCTGTAGGCCGCGCGTTCGCCTGCAAGCGGCGGCGGAAGGTCGACGGCGACGATCATTTCGCCGGCGCCCAGCATATGATCGGCGGCGCCGTTCGAGCCGTCGCCGAGCAATTCCCCGACGCTCAGAGATTCGCGCTCGCTGGTGGAGATTTTCGCGTCGTAGGCCAGCAGCGCCGTCGCCATGGTCGAAGGGTGCGGCGCGACGCAGGGCCCGAGATCGAACGCGACCCCATAGAGGTGGTTGCCCTCTCGCGCCGGACAGGCGGTTCCGCCCTTTTTCAGACAGGCGATGTGCGGATTGCGAAAGTACCAGCAGCGCGAACGCTGCGCGAGATTGCCGCCAAGCGTCGCCAAATGCCGGACCTGCGGCGTCGCAAGACCGGCGGCGGCGGCGGCGATTCCCGGATAGGCCGCCGCGATCCGCGCGTCGGCGGCAATCTCGGCGATCGTCGTCGAGGCGCCGATCCGAACGGCGCCGGCCGCGTCCCAGGCGATCCCGATCATGTCGGGGGTCGGAACGATGTCGATGAGCGGCCCGCGCGAGACGCCGTTGCGCCGGCGCTCCGAGAGGTCGGTGCCGGAGGCGCGGAATTCGGCCTGCTCCGCGCCAGGAGGGATTGAGGTCTGAGCCGTCATGCGGCGGTCCTCCGCTTGAGAAGACTGAGCAGACGGTCGGGCCGGATCGGTATCTCGTAGGGCCGCGCGCCGATAGCGTCGCGGATGGCGTTGGCGATCGCCGCCGCGGTCGGCACGGTCGCCGCCTCGCCGATGCCGACGCTGCCGCCGAGCACATGCTCGAACCCGCCCTCGTCGAAATGCACGTCGATCAGCGGCGTGTCGGCGATGCCGGGGATGCGATAGTCGTCGAGGCTGCTCGTCAGGACGTCGCCGGTCCGGGGGTCGACTTCGCGGCCTTCGTAGAGAGCATAGCCCAACCCCTGGATGATCGCCCCCGCGGCCTGGCCGCGCGCCAGCTCCGGCGAAACGATCCTGCCCACCGCGATGCCGGTGTGGGCGCTGAGAACCCGCACGTGGCCCAGCAACGTGTCGACCTCGACCTCGACCACCTGGACCGAACTCGGCGCGCCGGCGCCGATCGCCATGTGCTGGGACCGGCGCATCATCCAGCCGAAGATCGTCCCGACCATCCCGGCGTCCTTCAGCAGCGAATTGTTGCCGTAGACGGTCCGGGAATTGTCCTCCGGGCGCTGCGCCCGGACCTTGAGATCGGGCGAGGCGGCGATCAATTCGCGCCACGGCGCGTTGGATCCCGCCGCGGGCTGTCGCCCGATCTTTTGGGTGATGCTGGCCTTGAGTTTGCCGGCGGCGAGCAACAGCGGCGGGACGATCGACGCGGTGACGCGGCTTCCGCCCGATCCGGGTCCTTCCGGCAGGGCCGAATCGCCTATGCGAACCTCGATCTCGTGCGGCTCGAACCCGAACTCGCGAGCGACCGTGTCGGCGATGACGCTGCGGGTCCCGGTGCCGATGTCCTGCACCGCGACGCTCGCCGTGAGGCGGCCGCCCTCGACCGCCAACTCGACCGTCGAGCCGAGCTGCCAGATATAGAGCCAGTAACCCGCGGCGACGCCGACGCCGCGCCGATGGCGGCCAGTCTGCGTCCGCGCCCCGCCCTTGGCGCGCCAAGCCTCGAGCCCCGCCGCCCAGTCATAGAGACGCTGCCGGTTGGGATTGGGATCCCACCGTTTGCGCAACTGAATCGGGTCGGTCTTGAGCCGGAGGGCGGCCTCGTCCACCGCCTGCTCCAGCGCGAAGGCCATCGGCGGACCGCCCGGCCCGCGGAACGGAGCGCCCGGCGGCAGGTTGCTCACCACATCGTAGTCGGCGAGCTCCTTGGCCTGCGCCGGGTAGATGAGACGGGCGAGCCCGGCGGTGGTCGTATTCACCGCTACGCCGGCGTCGGAATAGGCGGTAAGCGACAGCGCCTTGAGGCCTCCGTCGCTTGCCGGCAGAATCGCGATATTGACTTCGCTCCCCGGCCGGTATCCCGCGACCGACAATTCCTCGTGCCGGCTGAATGCGACCCGAACCGGCGCCTTGGCGGCTTCAGCGAGCTTGATCGCGACGATGGTCTCGGCGCCAAGCGCGCCCTTCGACCCGAAGCCGCCGCCGACGTGCTCGGCGACGACCCGCACCTTGGCCGGGTCGAGTTTGAAATGCTTGGCGATCTTGGTCTTGAGTTCGAACACGAACTGCGTCGAGACGTGCACAGTCAGCCGATCCGCCTCGAAGCGGGCGAGCGCGACATGGGGCTCCAGACAGGTGTGCTGCTGGATTCCGGTCCGGAATGTCCCTTCGAACAGCAACGGATCGCCCTCGGTCCGCGCCTTGGCGATCCAGCCGCGCGCCGACTTTTTCTTTTGCGAAAACCCCGCGGACGGCCCGCGGACATTGCCGGTCCACGAGGCCCGCGCAGACGGGCCTTCGCCGGCGTTGCCCTTCTGCCCCTTTCCGCCGGGAAACAGAACCGGAGCGCCCGGCCTGCGGGCGGCGTCCGCCCCGATCACGCTCGCAAGCGGCTCGTAGTCGACCTTGATGGCGGCGAGCGCGGCAAGCGCGGCTTTGCGATCCACCGCGGCGACCGCGGCGACCTGCTGGCCGACGTATTGCACCAGGCGGTCGTCGTCGACCAGGGAAATGGCCGCGCTGACGCCCGGCATGGCGCGCGCCGCGGCTAGATGGACGGCCTTGACGCGGGCGTGGGCGTGGGGCGAGCGCAAGACCAAGCCTTCGAGCTGCCCCTCATGACGCATGTCGAGCGTATAGATCGCGGCCCCGGTCACCTTTTGGCGCGCTTCGACGCGCGGCGAGCGTTCCGCGTCCCCGTCATGCCTGCCGGCGCACGCTTCCGCGACCGCGCGCAAGATGCTGTCATAGGCGCCGCATCGGCAAAGGTGGCCCGAGAGGGCGGCGGCGATCTCCTGGCGCGTCGGGGTCGCCGCGCCGCGGGCGGCGCGCCAGGCGTCGTGGAACGCGACGGCTTCGACGACGAATCCCGGCGTGCAGAAACCGCATTGCAACGCGTCGAGGGCCATGAAGGCCCGCTGCACCGGATGCAATTTGTCGGACCCGACGCCCTCGACCGTAGTGATGGACTTGCCGGCGGCGGCCTTCGCCGGCATCAGGCAGCTGACGACGGGAACCCCGTCGACGAGGACCGTGCAGGCCCCGCAAACGCCGGCCCCGCAGACGAGCTTGGTCCCGGTCAGACGCAGCCCGTCCCGCAGGAAATCGACGAGAAGCGCGTCGGGGTCGTCGGGAAGCGCCGTCTCCCGGCCGTTGACGAGGGCGCTGGTCATGGGCGGCTCCGCGGGGCTTGAGGTTCGGTCAGCTGGGGCGTCTCGGCGATCGCCCCGGCGACAAGCAAGCGAATGGATCGCGCAAGATCGACGAGCGGGCCTTCATGAGCCTTCTTGAGGTCGAAGGCGTGCGCGACAAGCTCGATGCAGCGACCCAACTCGGCGGGCGTCAAACCGTTCCTGAAGGTGACGCTGCGCGCCGCGCAAATGCGCTCGATGGTTCCGACGATCAGGCCGAATTTCTCGCCAGCGAAGCGCTGATAAAGATCCTGCGTCTGACGCTGGTGCTCTGACAGCAGCTCATCGGCGTGAGCCGAGCCCTTCAAACGATCGAGGACATAGCGATAGCGCGCTTCGAGCTGAGCGACCATGATGTCAGCAAGACCCTTGCCTGCCAGTTCCTCGCGCGACGCCGCCGCCCGCTCGGCCGCAAGCGCGCCCTCGTGCACGGCTTCAACGACGGCGCGAAACAGCGCCTCCTTGGACTCGAAATGGTGATAAAGCGCCTGCCTGGTCAGTCCACACTCCTGAGCCACGAGCTCCATCGAAGTGAGCCGATAGCCGTATTGGCCAAAAACCTTAGCCGCGGAATTGAGGATGCGTTCGCGGGGCGTCACTTTTCTAATTTGACATTAAGCGCAGAAATGTCAAATCACACTGCGACCGGACGTTCTTGCCAATCCGCCGCGCCCGGCGAGGATGGGAGAGAGCGACAACAGTAGCGAGCTTGTGCAATGTACGATGAAGCAACCGGCTTGACCGGCGTTTGGATCTTGCGCTCCGCCTATCTCGAGCGGGTCGATGACGGCGAGAAGATTTTTTCGTACGGCGACAAGCCGCGTGGCGTTCTCATCCTGCATGAGGGCGGCCGGATGGCGGCGATCATCACGCCGTCGGATCAAACCGGCGACGGGCCTCCGCCGATGAGAAGGCTCCTCGCTTATTCGGGCCGATACCGGATCGAGAATGGCGACCGCTTCGTCACCGATGTCGACATCGCCTGGCTTCCGAGTTGGGTTGGAACCCTGCAAGGCCGCAACTTTAAGCTGCAAGAGGGCAGGCTCGATATCGTGAGCGACCCGGTCCAGTTCGAGTTCCTCGACGGCGCGATGGCGATTGGAATCCTTTCGTGGGGGCGCGAAGACGGCGCTTCGGCGCGAGACGCAGCCCCGGCTTAAGGTCGGCTCGGCGCGCCTGCGCGCCGCGCCTCCATCAGCGCCGTCAGCGCTTCCTGCGCCGTGACCGGGAGGCTGCAGGTCTGGCCCTGGCACAGCATCGCGATCGGCTCGGCGGCTCGCGGCAAGTCGTCGCGCGGCGGGCCGTTCGGCCATAGACCTCGATCGAGGCGCAGCAGGGCGAGCGACGGGTCGGGCGCGCGGAGCGCGACCGCCGCGAGCGCTTGCGCCGTCGGGTCGTCGAGCGGCCCGTCGACGACGACTGAGCCGCCGCGCTCCAGCATGTCGGCGCTCATCAGCGTGAGCGGGCTGCCGCCAAGCCCCTCGGGCGCGCCAGAGACAGCGCGGATGAGTCCTTCGGCCGCCTCGCGCCAGCGCGGCTCGTCAGTCAGATGCCAGAGCCGGACGAACGTCTCGGCGAGGAGCCCGACGCCCGACGGCGTCGCGCCGTCATGCGTCTGGCGCGGACGCGCGCCCGGCACGTCGGCGGCGTCGCTCGCGGTGAGGTAGAAGCCGCCCGCGCCGTCGCCGAACAGGTCCAGCGCCTCGCTCGCCAGCCGCCGGGCCAGGTCGAGATCGCCAGGCCGGCCGCTCGCCTCGAACAGGGCGAGCGCGGCGCGGGCCATGGCGGCGTAGTCGTCGAGGAGCGCGCGCGCGCCCGGCCGCCCCTCCCGCCACGCATGCAGAAGCCGTCCGTCCCGGTCGCGCAGATTCTTCATGACAAAATCAAAAGCCGCGCGAGCGGCGCTGAGCCACGCAGGCTCGCCGAAGACCGCGCTCGCGCGGGCGAGCGCCGCGATCGTCAGGCCGTTCCAGTCGGCGAGCGCCTTGTCGTCGCGGCCGGGCCTCGGGCGCGCCTCGCGCGCGGCGAAGAGCTTCGCGCGCGAGGCGGCGAGTTCGGCTTCCTCCTCGGGCGAGCCGAGGGGGGCGAGACGGCGCAGCACCGTTCGGCCCTCCCAGTTTCCCCCGGGCGTGACGTCGTAGGCGGACTTGAACCGCGTCGCGGCGTCGCCCAGGACAGCGTCGATCTCGTCTTCCCGCCAGACGTAGAAGAGGCCTTCCTCGCCGTCCTGGTCGGCGTCGAGGGAAGCGGCGAAGGCGTCGCCGACCCGCATCTCCCGCATCAGCCAACGAACCGTCTCATGCGCGCGGTCGGCGATCAGCGGATCTGGCCAAAGGCTATGGACAAGCGCCAGCAATTCAAGGATTTGCGCGTTGTCGTACAGCATCTTCTCGAAGTGCGGCACGAGCCATTCGGCGTCGGTCGAATAGCGCGCATAGCCGCCGCCGAGGTGATCGTAGATTCCGCCGGCCGAAACGGCTTCGATCAGCGCGCGCACCGCCTCGCCGAAGGCCGGATCGCGGCGGCGGAACATCTCGTTCCAGAAGAAGCGGAAGATCGGGGCGTTGGGAAATTTCGGCGCCTCGCCGATCCCGCCGTGAACGCGATCGACCGCGCGCATCAGCGCGTCGCCGGCTCGGGTCAGATCGTCCGGGGTCACGCCCGCGCCCGGGCCCGGCGCGGAAAGCTCGGCCAGGTGGCCGGCGAGCGCAAGGCCGCGTTGCTCCATCTCGGCGCGGCGCGTCCGCCACGCCTCGTTGACCGACTCCAGGATCTGCCGGAACGACGGACGCCCCCAGCGCGGCTCCGGCGGCCAGTAGGTCCCGCCGAACATCGGCTTGCCGTCGGGGCTCACAAACATCGTCAGCGGCCAGCCGCCCTGAGCCCCGAGAGCATGGAGGGCGGTCATATAGATGTGGTCGATGTCCGGCCGCTCCTCGCGATCGACCTTAATATTGACGAACAACTCATTCATCCGGCGCGCCGTTTCGGCGTTCTCGAACGATTCATGCGCCATCACGTGGCACCAGTGGCAGGCGGCGTAGCCGATCGAAAGCAGGATCGGGCAATCGCGGCGTTTCGCCTCATTGAGCGCCGCCGCGCCCCAGGGGCGCCAGTGCACGGGATTGCCGGCGTGCTGCAGCAGATAGGGCGAGGTCTCGCCGGCAAGAAGGTTGCGGTCAGGCGGCATGGGCTCGAATTTAGCGGTCATGCAGGCGAAGGCATAGGGCGTCACGCGTCGCGGGGCGTCGCGCGGAACTCAAGATATTCGAAACGCGCGAAAACGCTCCGAAATTGGCCGGTTTTGAGAGACTTGCGCGCGCAGCGGCGCGACAGGCGCCGGCGCTATACAATTCCGTTATGCTGGGGTCTGAATTTCGCCATGATGACGGCATTAATGCGAAGTCCACAAAAATTCGAAGTTGATAGCAAAAATGTGAAGTTAGAAGGGGGCCTAATGTTCAAAGGGATAGTAATTGGAATTGTAATCGCTGTCATCTTGGGCGCCGGCGCCGGCTACCTTACTATTGTCAGCGGCGCTATTCCAGCCAACGCAGACGCCAAGCCCGGTCATATTGAGAGGTGGATTGCCGGCGCCTCCTTGCGGGCGACGCTGGAGGCTCAAGCGCCGAAGGGCGCAAATCCGATCGCCTTAAGCGACGCAAACCTGACCGAGGGTTTGCGGCTGTACGCTATAAATTGCGCTATTTGTCACGGCTCCGCGAAAGGAGCGAGCACGGCGTCGCCGATCGCAAAGGGCGAGTATCCGGCCCCGCCTCAATTTGGGAGTGACGGGGTCGAGGATGATCCCGAGGGCTGGTCATTCTGGAAAATCGAGCACGGCGTTCGGTTGACCGGGATGCCGTCGTGGAAGGGCGTTCTTGACGACAATCAAATGTGGACCCTGGCTCTTTTTCTCAAGCACATGGACAAGCTTCCACCCGCTGTCGATACGGCATGGAAGGCGCTTCCTGCCCCCGAGCTCGTCGCCCCAACGCGGTCAGGCGGATAATCCCCAAAAAGGCATAGAGGCCATCGCGCCGCCGATCGCGGAGGGGAATTCAAGGATTTTGGAACACGCTCTGAGTCACCCTGGAATCAAGCGCTTGGACTTTCCGAATCTTAGGTGCGGATTGAGCGGACAAAAGGGAACCCTTTCCGGCGCTTTTTAGTGGACTTGTAAGCCCTTGAAATTAAAAAGCCTCGGTGCGCCGGAAAGGGTGTGCGAGAATCCCGGCCATGAAAATCGGCTATGCCCGCGTCCCCTCGGACGAGCAGAACCTTGCCCTGCAACTCGACGCCTTGCAGGCGGACGGGTGCGGGCGCGTGTTTGAAGATACTGCCTCGGGGGCCAGGTCGAACCGGAAGGGCCTTGCCGATGCCCTGCAAGCCTGTTCGCCGGGTGACGTGCTGACGGTCTGGAAACTGGATCGCCTTGGCCGGTCGCTGCTCGATCTCGTGGGGCTGGTGGAGGATCTGAAGGCGCGGGATGTCGGCCTGAAAGTGCTGACCGGGGCAGGGGCCTCAATCGACACGACAAAGCCGGAAGGGCGGCTGTTCTTCGCTATGTTCGCGGCCTTGGCTGAATTCGAGCGGGAATTGATTCGGGAACGGACAACGGCGGGGATGAAAGCGGCAAAGCGCCGGGCATCCATGTGGGCCGTCCGCGCAAGCTCGCGCCGGATCAACTCGCCATCGCGGCGCAACTCATCGCCGGGGACAGATCGCAACGGGAAGTCACCAAGGCGCTCGGCGAGCCGTCTCGACGCTGCGGGAAGGCATGAAAGGGGCAGGCGCGTCCCGCCTAACGGCGGAGTCTCTGGCTCTGCAAGGACGGCACATCGTTCTGGGAAAGGGAGATCAGAGAACCATCCAACTTAGGGAGTTAGTAATGGGCCTTCTTTCGATTTTGTTCCGGGGAAATGCTGCACTCGAAGACTGCGCCGTAAGGGATAAGGCCCACATTTTAGAGGGGGCGAAGGGCGAACATGTCGCCAAAATCCAGTTTGCGCTGTTCCAACTCGACAGATCGACAATAGATCGGAACGAGCTGGTTTCCCAGACCTATGGAAAATCGACTGCTGCAGCCGTGCTGCAGTTCAAGAAAAGGCGCGCCATCATCAATCGATCCTATCAATCGTCGGCGGACAATATTGTCGGTAAGATGACCATCGTCGCGCTTGACCGGGAGCTTCTGAAAGTCCAGCGGCCGTTTCCGGTGATTGGGGACTGTGCACAAAGTCTTGGGAAAGCAGCCCTCCCGCAATTCGCGCAGCCCGCCGCAGCAATTCGCGACCCGAAGGCATTCGGCACATTTACCAATGTCCAGCCGTCGCTCGCCAAGACCGTTTCGGGGCAGGACGAAAAACCGGTGCAATTGAACTCGCTGGTGATTGTCTATGTTTCGCAGACGGCGGCAAGCCGCCTGGATGGCTTCCCGATCGCGCGGCAGATCGATTTCGCCAGAGACACCCTGTTCGAGCATGGCGTCACCCTGTCGCTCGCATTCGGCAACCCCATTGCCGACACCATCCCTTTCAACGACAATCTACTATTTGATGACAATCTGATCCAGCTTCGCAAGATGTCCGAAGACATCCGCCCCGGGTTTCCTCAGATACTTAGAGTGATCGTCTGCCGGATGGCGGCGCACTTTGGTGAGACCAAGCGCAACGTGGTGATCGGCACTCAGACGGTCAGGCCCTTCTGCCTCTTGAATTCGCAGGAAAGGGATCCGAACGATACGACGTTGCTCCACGAAATGATCCACGCGTCGCTGGATGGTCCCGACCATGACAGTGAGCCGAACAGCGTCTTCTTCGACAACCATTTACCTCGTCTAGACGCCCCGAGAAGGTCAGTACTCAAGCCAAATCGGGCAAAGTCGGTCGCCACATCGTTCTACAGCTCCAGACCCCGCAGCCGCTGAATAGCCCTTCAGCCAGGTGCAGGCTTGGGCAGGGGCCGGCGTAGCCAAAGGGAAGGCTTTTGCAACGCGAGCAGGTCAACATCAAATCAGCGCCTTGGCGCGCATTGCGCACTGTCGCCGGGGCAAATTTCCGGGCGCGGCAGGATTGTAGCCGCGCTCGGCGAGCGCGGCTGTTTCGGCATTCTCGAACGACCCCGGCCGCTATCCCGTGCCGCCAGCGCCAGGCGGCGTAGCCGATCGGGAGCAGGATCGGACAGTCGCTACGCTTCGCCTCGCTGAGCGCGGCGGCGCCTCAGGGGCGCCGATGCACCGGATTGCCGGCGTGCTGCAAGGGATAGCGCGAGGTCTCGCCAGCAAGGAGGTTGACAAGCCCGCCACCCATTAGTACAATTAGCCGTTTTGATAAGAAAATCAAAGGCTTCGAGACGACTGTGCGTCCATCATGATCACACAGGAACCTTGGCGTGCCGAGACTGTCGGGCAGATCACAAGCCCTGATGGCAATCGCCGCCTCACCGTCTGCGGACGCGAGGACGGGCTATTTTCTTATCGTGAGGATTGGTTCGCGGAGTGGGGCGATGCGCCACACTACGTTGGGATCACACGGAGCATCAGTTGAAAGCCTCTCTTACCCTCTTCACCCTGTCCCTTTTGATAGGCGCCAACGGCGCCTATGCGAAGCAGGCGAAGCACGGTGACAATGAAGCCGGAGGCCCCCACGCAATACAGGCGATGCACCATGACGAAGCCGGGACCGTCACCTATCGAGGCCATCTAGGCGGCGTGGAAAAATTCAGCCTCAAAATAGGCCCGGCGCATGGAGGCAAGTCGTGGGTTGCGGTGTATGTCGGTGCGCACGGCTGCCTCGGCGACATGGACGGACACGCGACGGTGCGCGGAGATGTGCTCGAGCTAACCAAGGATGAAGACGGAAACGATTGCGGCCTGACCATTCATCGCAGCGCGACTAGCGCAACGATCACCGAGAGCAATTGCATATTAGACCATGGTGCGTCCTGCACTTTCGACACCCAGGGCAAAGCGCTGCACCGGGTGAAATAGCCGACATTCAACGGCGTCCTTGAATTCGTACAGGCAGCATGTGTTCCCCTTCGCGGTCGTGCTCGAGGGGGCACGGTCGTCGATGAACGCTGTGGTAAGTCGGGCTAACTAGAGCGACTACATAAGACCTCCATCCAACCGTCGGCTTTCGCCCAATTCGCCGCCGCCTCCGCGGCCTATCTCGCGAAAGCCCTGTCCTTTTCGTTCTTCACGACACTCTCCCTAAAGTATTTGATAAAGGACATTTTCATATACAAATGGGCTTCGCCAACGGGGCACGGTCGTAAACTGTCTGGTACGGATTCATTCCGTATGCTATAGTGAGGCGGCGAAACTTAGGAGGTTCCATGCCCCGCGCACATACCGACAACGGCCGCGTCGAATTGCGGCTCCGCCCTGAGGACAAGGCGACGCTGACGCGCGCAGCCTCGCTCAAGCGGCTCGATCTGACCGGCTACATTCTCGGCAATGTGCTGCCAAAGGCCGAAGCGGATATCGCCGAGGCCGAACGGCTGACGCTTTCGGAGCGTGACTCGTTGCGCGTCCTGGCGCTGCTGGAAAATCCGCCGGCAGCTCCCGAGCGTTTGGTGCGCGCCGCGAAGGCCGGCTTCACGCTGCCATGACGGCGCTGGTCTGGGACGAAGCGCCGATCGCCAAGCGACACGACCGCACGGCTTTCGATTGCGGCGACGCCGATCTCAACCTCTATCTGCACAAGTATGCGCGCCAAAACCATGAAAGCGGCGGTGCAAAATGCTTCATCGCCGCGCCGTCCGACGCGCCGGCGCGCATTCTCGGTTTCTACACGCTGAGCCCCGCGTCGATCGAATACAGCCGGACGCCGGCGCTCGCCAAAAAGGGCCTGGCGCGTTACGACGCGCCGGTGTTCCGCCTCGGCCGCCTTGCGGTCGATCGAACGGTGCAAGGCCGCGGACTCGGCGGCGCTCTCCTGCTGCGCGCTGCCGATCGCTGCCTCCGCGTCGCCCAAGATGTCGGCGGCGTCGCCCTGCTCATCGACGCCAAGAACGATCGCGCCGCGCGCTGGCGCGAAAGCTGCGGCGCTCTTGCTCTCGACGACGCGCCCTTATCCCTGGTGCTGCCGCTCGCCACGGCCGCCGACGCGCTCAAGCGTGGGGTGTGAGCGGACTTTTGCACCAGACTTTGCACCAAAAATTGCCAACGAAATCAAAGGCGCGCGAAACGTGCGAAGGTCTCGGAAGCGAGCAGGCCATTATGAAATCAACGGGTTGGCAGGATGTGCAATGTCGCCGGGGCAAATTTCCGGGCGCGGCAGGATTGTAACCGCGCTCGGCGAGGGCGGCTGTTTCCGCGTTCTCGAACAATTCCGATCGCCATCACGTGGCCTCAGTGGCAGGCGGCGTAGCCGATCGAGAGCAAGATTGGACAGCCGCGCCGCTTCGCCTCGGCGAGCGCCGCCGCGCCCCAGGGGCGATAATGCACCGGATTGGCGGCGTGCTGCAAGAGATAGAGCGAGGTCACGCCAGCAAGCAGGTTGACAAGCAACGCTACCCATCAGTACAATTAGCCGTTTTGATAAGAAAATCAAAGGCTTCGAGACGACTGTGCGTCCATCATGATCACACAGGAACCTTGACGTGCCGAGATGTCGCGCAGATCACAAGCCCTGATGGCAATCGACGCCTCACCGTCTGCGGACGCGAGGACGGGCTATTCCTTATCGTGAGGATTGGTTCGCGGAGTGGGGCGATACGCCACACTACCCTGGGATCACAGGAGCATCATTGCAAGCCTCTCTCACCCTCTATCACCCACTCCCCTTTGATAAGCGCCAACGGCGCCTATCCGAAGCAGGCGAAACAAGATGATCAATCAAGCCGAGGCCCCCATGCGAATACAGACGATGCAACATGACGAACCGTGACCGTCACTTATCCAGGCCATCTAGGCGGCGTCGTAAAACTTCAGCCTCAAAATAGGCCCGGCGCATGGAGCAAGTCATCGGGTTGGTGTATGTCTGGTGCGCACGGCTGCCTCGGCGACATGGACGGACACGCGACGGTGCGCGGAGATGTGCTCGAGCTAACCAAGGATGAAGACGGAAACGATTGCGGCCTGACCATTCATCGCAGCGCGACTAGCGCAACGATCACCGAGAGCAATTGCATATTAGACCATGGTGCGTCCTGCACTTTCGACACCCAGGGCAAAGCGCTGCACCGGGTGAAATAGCCGACATTCAACGGCGTCCTTGAATTCGTACAGGCAGCATGTGTTCCCCTTCGCGGTCGTGCTCGAGGGGGCACGGTCGTCGATGAACGCTGTGGTAAGTCGGGCTAACTAGAGCGTCTACATAAGACCTCCATCCAACCGTCGGCTTTCGCCCGATTCGCCGCCGCCTCAAGCGGTTAGAGCGCGCCTCCATTCGATCGAGGCGCCTTGGACGCGGCCCTCCTGGCGCGGGCGGCATTCTGAAAAATCGACAATTTCTTGCCAGGCGGGCAATCCGTGTTTTCCTCTTGAGGCAGGCGGAAGCGAGGACGCGGGACGGCGCCCAGCGGGGCTCCTTTGACAAGGGGCCTCGGCGGTCAGGGCGGGCTCATTTGGCGGCGGGGAGATTTTTTAATTTGGAATCGGTCATAACCCCTTGAAAAATCACGATTCGCGGAAACAAAATGCTTTCGTTTCCTTCCCCTTTATTTTCCCAGGCTTCCCCTTCAATTTTCCTTTGCTTCCCTTTTGGTTTTCCTTTCCTTCCCCCTGGCTTGCAATCGTTTCCAAACATTCCGCCAAAGCGACACGTGCTATAGCGCCGCCTTCAGCATCGCCTTGAACCGGGCGGCGTCGAAGGTCCACAAGACGTCGGCGGCCGCGCCCGCGCCCGCGGCCGCGTCCCAGATGTTCGCATTGTTGGCGTCGGCGCTGACGTTGAGGCGGTCGACGACGGTCATGCCACGGGTGAGCTCGCTCTGGGTTTCGATCGCGATCCGGTGGCGCGACCAGGAGAGGCCGATCGAGCGGTCGAGCGCCACCGCCATCGCGGTCGGGTCGGCGAGCGACAGGCCGGCCTCGCCGGTCTGCACGCGATAGGCCTCGCGGGCGCGGCTGTTGGTCTCGATCGCGAACCGCGCCTTCGTCGTGCCGAGCGCCTCGATTTCGGCGACCTCGGCGTCGCTCAGCACCGAGGGGCCGCGCGACACGTGCCAGCCGATCATTTCGATCTTGAGCCGCGAGCGGAAGACGGCGCGCGCCGCTTCCGGGTCGACCCAGATGTTGTATTCGGCCGCCGGCGTCACATTGCCCTCGCAGCAGGGCGCGCCGCCCATCACCACGCAGCGGCCGATCTTGTCCGCGATGGCGGGATCGCGCGCCAGCGCCAGCGCGATGTTGGTGAGGGGCCCCAGCGTCACCAGCGTCAGGCCCGGCGCTTCGTCGGCGAAGCGCCGGATCGCCTCGACCGCGCGCTCGCGCTCAGGCAGGCGCTTCGGCGCCGGATAGCCGCGATCCCCGAGCCCGTCGCGCCCATGAAACCAGTGCGCGTGCTGATGCGGGCGGGTCAGCGGGCCGCCCGCGCCGATGAACACCGGAACGTCGGATCCGCAGACCTCGGCGGTCAGCAGCGCGTTCGCCGTCGCCTGCTCCAGGCCGACGTTGCCGGCGACCGTCGTCAGGCCGAGAACGCTGACGTCCGGGTCGGCGAGCGCCATCATGATCGCGACTGCGTCGTCGGAGGCGGTGTCGGTGTCGATGAGAAACTTTCGCATCCGCGCTCCCTGTCGCCGGCCTCACGCGGTCGCGCGCAGGCGGGCGAAGCCGCGGTCGAGGTCCGCCTTCAAATCCTCGATGTCCTCGAGGCCGACGCTGAAGCGCAGCGTCGGACCGCCCGGCGCCCAGCGGGTCGCGGTGCGGTAGGTCGTGCAGTCGAAGGGAATCGCGAGGCTCTCGAAGCCGGCCCAGGAAAAGCCGAGGCCGAACAGCTCCAGACCGTCGAGCAGGGCGGCGACGGCGGCTTCCGACGCCGGCTTGAGCACGACGCTGAACAATCCCGACGAGCCCGAAAAGTCGCGCTTCCACAGCGCATGGCCGGGATCGTCGGGCAGGGCGGGGTGGATCACGCGCAGGACCTCGGGCCGCGTTTGCAGCCACCGCGCCAGCGCCAGTCCCTGCCGTTCGGCCTCGCGCAGCCTCAGCTCCATGGTGCGCAGGCCGCGCAGCGCCAGGAAGACGTCTTCGGGACCGGGCGGAATCGCCATCAGGTCGACGCTGCGGCGGAGAGGCTCGAACCATGTCTCGTTGGCCGAGACCAGGCCCAGAAGCAGATCGGAGTGCCCCGACAGGTATTTCGTGCCCGCCTCGACCGCCATGTCGACCCCATGGGCGTGCGGCGGGAAGAACAGCGGCGTCGCCCAGGTGTTGTCCATGATGACGCAGGCGCCGCGGGCGTGCGCGACTTCGGCGATCGCGGGCACGTCCTGGATCTCGAGCGACTGCGAACCGGGCGACTCGGTCAGCACCGCCCTGGTGTTCGGCCGCATCAGCGCCTCGATCCCGGCGCCGATGCAGGGATCGTAGTAGGTCGTCTCGACCCCCATCCGCTTCAGGGTTCTGTCGGCGAAGGCGCGGGCGGGGGCATAGGCGGAGTCGGTCGCCAACAGATGATCGCCGGCGCTCAGCGCCGCCATCAGCGCGACCACGATCGCCGCCAGCCCGGAAGGGACCAGCACCGTCCCGGCGGCGCCCGAAATATCGCTCCAGGCGGAGGAGAGCGCGTCGGTCGTCGGCGTGCCGTGCGTGCCGTAGGTGTAGCGCTGGGCGCGGCTCTTCAGGGTCGCGGCGTCGGGATAGAGGACGGTCGAACCGCGATACGGCGGCACGTTGACGAAGGTTTGCGAATGTTCGCGGTCGCGGCCGAGATGGACGAGCCGAGAGCGGCTTTTCAGGGACGCGCGGGTTTCGTCGGTCATCTTGGCCATAGGCGTCCCAATTCTCTTTGAAGCCCGGTTCTGAACCGCCCGCCTTTGGCTAGAGCAGGGCGCGGCCAGACGCAATCCGCATCGAACGGCGCCCGATTGACTTCTGCGACCCGCTATCCCGACAATGACGAACCCTCGGCGACGCTCTTTGGGCGAGCCATGAAGACGAGCGCCCGACAATCATGGCGCGAAACCACGGGAGACGTTGATGCGAGCACTTTTTGCCTGGCTGGCGGGGGCGGCGCTCAGCGCCGCAGCGGCGACAGCGAGCGCCGGAACGCTCGACCAGATCAAGGCGCGCGGCCAGTTGATCTGCGGCTCGAATCCGGGGCTTGCCGGATTTGCGCTGCCGGACAGCCAGGGCGTCTACAAAGGCCTCGACGTCGACGAATGCCGCGCGATCGCCGCCGCGATCTTCAACGATCCGAACAAGGTCAAATTTCTGCCGATCAACGCCAAGGACCGGCCGACGATCCTCGCCTCGGGCCAGATCGACGTGCTGATCCGCAACACCACCTGGACGCTGTCGCGCGAGACCGGCGGCATGTTTTTCACCGGCGTCAACTTTTACGACGGGCAGGGGTTCATGGTGCACAGGAAGCTCGGAGTCGATTCGGCGCTGAAGCTCGACGGCGCCTCGGTCTGCGTCCAGCAGGGCACGACGACGGAGCTCAATCTGGCCGACTATTTCCGCGCCCACCACATGAAGCTGGAGGCGGTCGTGTTCGCGACTGACGACGAGGCGACCAAGGCCTACGACACCGGCCGCTGCGACGCCTACACCACCGACGCGTCGGGCCTCTATGCGGAACGTCTCAAGATGTCCAATCCCGACGACAATATCGTGCTGCCGGAGATCATCTCCAAGGAGCCGCTGGGTCCGTCGGTGCGCAAGGACGACATCCAGTGGTTCCAGATCGTGCAATGGGTGCATTACGCGCTCATCACCGCCGAAGAGCTCGGGGTCACGAAGGCCAATGTCGATGAGAAGCTCAAGTCCCCCAATCCGGCGATCCGCCGGCTGCTCGGCGTCGAGGGCGACTTCGGCCAGGGCCTGGGCCTGACGAACGATTGGGCCTACCGCGCCATCAAGGCGGTCGGCAATTACGGCGAGTCGTTCGAGCGCAATGTCGGGATGGGCTCGCCGATCAAGATTCGCCGGGGCTTGAACGCGCTGTGGAACCAGGGCGGCCTTCAATATGCGCCGCCGATAAGGTGAGGGGCGGCGGCGCCGCACTGCAGGCTCGCGGCGCCGCTGTCAGCCCGCGGCGCTCAAATCCAGGGCGAATATCTCCTTCGCCTCCCTGACGCCCCGGAGCGCATGGCGGCCAAGCGACTCGAGGCGGTGGTCGCCGTCCGACGCGGCGGCGACGAATTCGGCCGAGGCCAGAACCGCGCGGCCCAGCGGCTCGCACAAGGCCTCGATGCGAGCGACTTCGTTGATCGCCGGGCCAATGACGGTGAAGTCCAGCCGGTCGGTTGCGCCGACATTGCCGTAGAGCACCTCGCCGAGATGAAGCGCGAGATCGACGGCGGCGACCGGGACCCCGGCCGCCGCGCGCGTAGCGTTCATGGCGTCGATGTTGCGCATCGCCTCGATCGCGGCGTCGAGCGCCCGGCGGCAGGTCTCGGCGCGATCGGCCTCTTCGAAAGAGAAAGTGGCGAGCAGGGCGTCGCCGATGAATTTGAGCACCTGGCCGCCGCGCGGGCGCAGCGTCGCGGTCAAGATTTCGAACACGTCGTTGAGCAGATCGACGATGAGGGGACCGGGCGCTGAATCGCTGATCGGCGTGAAGCCGCGGATGTCGGCGTACCAGATGACAGCGTTCAAGGTATTGACGGAGCCGCGCTCGACCGCGCCGGCGTGAACCCGCCGTCCGGCGTCTTCGCCCAGATATGTCCCAAGCAGTCCCGAGGCGATGACGTGGCCGGCATGCGCCTTAATCGCCAGCGAAAGCGCGGGCAAGGTCGCCTGCAGCAGCGTGGTGTCATCGTCGCTGAAGCCGCCTCTCCGGTCGGTCATGAATGAATAAACGACCCCCGACCCTTGCGAGCGGTCGCGGTCCTTGCCGAAGATGAAAAGATGGGCGACGTAGTCCGTCGCGCCCA
Organism: uncultured Alphaproteobacteria bacterium; assembly: GCA_963784805.1. Lineage (GTDB taxonomy): Bacteria > Pseudomonadota > Alphaproteobacteria > Rhizobiales > Beijerinckiaceae > Roseiarcus. The sequence continues at coordinate 56,539 of CAWASR010000019.1, read as the reverse complement.
GGGCGAAGAACTCTTCCAGCACCGGGAAATCGCGCTGTTCCGGGCCTTTCTCCAGGCGCCGGCGCATCGAGGGGTTGTCTTCGCCGCCGTGGGCGCGACGGATAAGGTCATAGAAAGGACTGGTCACCCAGATCGCCGCGTCGTCGTCGCCGTGGGGATATTGCTCGGGCTCGATCGCGTTGAGGTCGCGTCGCCAGGTGTAGCCGTAGCCGTTCCATTGCGGATGCAGCGTTTCCATCGCCGCGTGCGCCCGCCACAGCGGCGTCCCGTGAATGACCAGACGCTGGCAATAACCGTCAAACAGGTCAAAAGCCGGGGCGCCGCGCAGTCCTTCGCGCACCGCCCAGATGTGCGTCTCGACGATGCGTCGGCCCAGCGCGTCGTCGAACGTTCTGAGCTGAAGTTGCGACCGGGTGTCGGCGGGGTCGTCGGGCGGCATTGGGGGACCTTCGTTCCTGGCGCTTCGAGAGGCATGACATCGACGATAGCGAGGGGCTCGCGGCGCCGACAAGTCTGGCGGCGAGCGGGGCCGAGGCCGCCCCAGCGCGCGTCAGCCCAAGACGTGCAACCTGGGCGCCGCCGATCGACACGCGGCCTCCTGCCGTAGGATAATCCGATCAGGGGCGAACGAGCGCCAACGTGTGCTGCGCGATCATCAGTTCCTCGTTGGTCGGGATGACCCAGACGGACACCCTGCTGTCGGAGGCGGAAATGCGCGGCCCGTTCGACGCATTCGCCCGCTCGTCGAGCTTCACCCCGAGCGACGTCAGCTTGCCGCACAGCGCCGCGCGCACCGGGGCGGAGCGCTCGCCGATGCCGGCGGTGAACACGAACGCGTCCAACCCGCCGAGCACCGCCGCATACGCGCCGACATATTTCGTCATCGCGTAGACGAAATACTCCACCGCCGCGACCGCGAGCGCATCCGTGCTATCCTGCAAGACCCGCATGTCGCCGCTGACGCCGGACAGGCCAAGCAGTCCCGCGCGCTCGTAAAGCATCTTTTCCAGAGACGCGTCGTCGAACAGCTTGCTGCGCAGCAGATAGAACAACGCGCCAGGCGGCACGTCGCCGGCGCGCGTCGCCATTGGCAGGCCGGATAAGCCGGCGAAGCCCATCGTCGTTTCGATGCTGCGCCCGTCCAGCATGGCGCACATGCTGGCGCCGCCGCCGAGATGCGCTACGATCACGCGCCGCGCCTCAGGCGCGAATTTTGGCGTCTGCCGGCTGATGTAATCGTAGGAGATGCCGTGGTAGCCCCAATGGCGGACTCCGGCTGCGCGCACGTCCTGGGGGAGCGCATAGGTCTGCGCCACCTCCGGCATCGTCCGATGGAACGAACTGTCGAAGCAGGCGACCTGCGGCAGGCCGGGGAACGCTTCGGCAAACGCGCGAGCTCCCTGCACATTGTAGCGCTGGTGCGACGGCTCCATCACGGCGAGCGAGTCGAGATAATCCAGCACGTCGCCCTCGATCCGCACCGGCGCCTCGAAGCGGGCTCCCCCGAGCACGACGCGATGGCCGGCCGCGATGACCTTCCTGTCGATGTTGGCCTCCAGCCAGGCAATAACGAAAAGCAGCGCCGCCTTGTGGTCGATCGTGTGGTCCTGACCCCATTCGTGGCTCGACAGCGGCTCGCCGGATGCGTTCTTGACGATGAAGTGCGGATCGTCCTGCATGCTGTCGATCCGGCCGGCGTAAAGCAGGGCTAATGACCCGGTCGCGTCAATCGCGTACGCCGCGAACTTCAGGCTGGTGGAGCCCGAGTTGAAGACCACGATCGCTTCGCTCATGGCCGTTCACTCGGCGATCTTGGGCAGCAGGATTTCGCGGTCGTGCGCCAGCGCATCGGCATAGAGCACGGCGGCGGCGGCCGAGAAGCGACGGGCGGCGGGAGTGTCGGCGCGGCTGGTCAGGATCACCGGCGCCCGCGCGCCGACCACCAGGCCTGCAATCTGGGCGTCGCCCACGAACGCGAGGTTCTTGTAAACCATATTGCCGGCCTCGATGTTCGGCACGATCAGGATATCGGCCAAGCCAGCGACCGGCGACGTGATATGCTTGATCCGGGCGGCCTCGGCGTCGACCGCCGCGTCGAGGTCGAGCGGTCCGTCGACCACGCCGCCGACGATCTGTCCGCGATCCGCCATCTTCGCGAGAATCGCCCCGTCGAGCGTCGCCGGCATTTTGGTCTGCACCATCTCGACCGCCGCCAAGACGGCCACTTTTGGCAGGTCGACCCCCAGTGCGTGCGCAAAGCCGATCGCGTTCTGGCAAATGTCGCGCTTCTGGTCGGTGTCGGGCGCGATGTTGAGCGCCACATCGCTGACGACGAAGCGCCGCGCATAGGTCGGAGCCGACACCATCACGCAGTGGCTGATCAGCCGCCCGGTGAGCAGCTTCGCTTGCTTCTGCATGACCGCGTGCAGAAGCACGTCGGTGTGCAGGCTGCCTTTCATCAGCGCCGCCACCTCGCCCGCTCCGGCGGCGATCGCCGCCTTGAGGGCAGAGTCCTCAGGGCCGTCCGTGGCCACGATTCGGCATTTGGCGATATCCAGGCGCGCATCGTCCGCAACCCGCCGAATCTCGACCTCGGGACCGAAAAGCACCGGGACGATCAACTTGGCCTCGGCGGCCTCGACCGCCCCCGCCAGCGCATCAGCGCTGCACGGATGCACCACGCCGGTCAGCATCGGACTGAGATTCCGGCAGCGTTCGACGAGTCCTTCGAGCCGATGCTCCACGACTTGACGCCGCTGCCGCGTCGACGGCGCAACCACTTCCAGAATCGCCGTCGCTACGACCCGGCCCGCAGGATCGGCGCATTCCCCCTCAAGCACGACGATTCCCTCATCCGAACGCTTCTCCCGCACGACGAGCCGCGCCGTCATCGCGGCGTCGATCGGCAGCGCGCTCTTGATCTGCACTGAAGTCGAGCGGATCGAGGTCCCGGGTCCTGGGAGGGTTGAAGCCGCCAGTGCGGTCAGGAGGCCCGTGACGATTCCGGCGGCCTCCTGACTTTCGCCCGGGCCGGCGTGCATGCCAACTTCGCCAAAGGCTGCGGCCCAGGCGCGCACGTCGCCGAGCTGCAGCGTGCGCGAGTCCGATGCGGAGTCGCCGACGGCGATCTCTTCGAAGGTCTTGTTCACGATGGTCTTCATTGCCGCAGCCCCGCAAGTTCAGGCGCGCGCGGCGGTTCGACGGGACGCCGGGAGACGCCGACCGCTGGCCCCTGGCGCAAGGGCGACGAGCGCCGAACGTCAAACATCAAATCGCCGTCTCCAGGGAATTCGCACGAAAATCTCGTTCCTATTGCGCACAAATCCACTGTGCGATTGCTGGCCAGTGCTCCTTGAGGGTTCGGGCGCCCATGAACAATCCGATATGGCCACCCGGCACGGTCTGCTGAACAATGCGGTCCCTCGGCGTTCCAATATATTTCGCGGCGTCCAGCACCTGCTCCGGCGTGGTGATGTCGTCGGACGCGCCGGCGAGTAAATATGTCGGGCATTTGATGTTGCGCAAATCGAGCCTCCGGCCCAGTCCGACGAACTTGCCTTTGGCCAGCCGGTTTTCCTTGAAGAGTTGTTCCATCACCTGAAGATACCACCGGCCCGGCAAATCGATCGGATTTTCATACCAGCTGTTGAAGGTCTCCTCCTTGGCGAGATACGTGGGGTCGTCGATGTGCTCATAGAGGTCGATCTGGTCCTGAATATAATGCTGCGCGGGATGCATGTTTTTCCAACCCTGCAGCATGTATTTGCCCCTCATCAGACCGCCGCCGAGCTCGACGAGTTCCTGATAGAAGGAGATGGGCGACGCCTTCGCCATGCGCTTGATCGGCCCGTCGCCGGCGTCGGTGTCGATCGGCGCGCCGGCCAGAACGAGCGAATTCACCTTGTCGGGAAAGCGCGCGGCGATCATCGCCGAAACCCAACCGCCCTGGCAAAGGCCGACGAGATTGACCCGTCCGCCCAAGTCATCGATCGCGACGACGACGTCGGCGAGATAGTTGTCGATGTCGAAATCCTTCATGTCGTCGGTCGCCGATTTCCAATCGGTCAGCGCCACGTGGTCGACGCCATTGGCCAAGAGGGTCTGAATCAGGCTCTGACCTTCATGATAGTCGGCGATCACGGCGGTATGGCCGGCGTGGGGCGCATCGACGAGCGTCGGGATTCCCTTCGCCGAGCCATAGTCGCGCAGCGCCATGGTTCGCAGGTTCAGGCGAATTTGGTTCCGCGTCGCCAGCGTCGGCCTGAGTTCGTCGTGAATCTTGATCTCTTCCTCGACGAACTTGAGGTTCTTGCCGTAGAGTTCGCTTCCCTCCTCGAGCATCGCGGCGCCCATGGCCATAGGCCAGAACGCCGGCACGCTCATGAGCGAGAAGTCAGAGGACCTGACGGAGGAGTCTTTCTTCATAATGCAATCCTTGCGGATGAAACCGGCGGGACAGACTATCTTGCGCAGGAGACAGTGACCCAAAGACGACGTAGATGCGACGCCCTGCAACGGGCCTGCGCCGACGGGGGACCGCCCTCGCGGGCCCTTTATCGATCAAGGGACCACCGTCACCGGCCGGAGGCAGAGGCTGGCAAGCTTCTGCGAGACGCTGCCGAGCAGCAACCCGACGACGCGACCGTTGCCACGTTTGCCCACGACGACGAGGTCTGCGTTCTTTTCCTCGGCGATGTCGGCGATCGTCTGTGCGACGTCGCCGAGGCGCGACTCCAGTTCGATCGAAGCGACCCCGAGATCCCGGGCGCGGTCTCTCGCCTTTGTCAGCATTTGCGCCGAAATGGATTCGAGCAACTCTTGCAACCATGCCTGCTGTGCGTTCGTGAATTGGCTGAACAGACTTTCCGGAAGACCGTAACCGCCGATGACGTTGACGATCAGGAGGCTGGCGGCGTTCTGTTTAGCCAGATTCGCCGCGTAGTCGACCGCCCGGTCGGCGGTCTCCGAACCGTCCGTGGCGACAAGGATGCGCTTCATCTCAAACCCCATCCAATCTGTTTTTGCCGAAGGCCCGGGCCGCACCCGGCCGGACTCTCACGGATGAAAGTGAACGTGACTGATGAGCCGGCCCTCGATACGCTGAAGATGCCGGGCTTGGTGGCCGTAGCCATGATCGAGCAGGCGATAGACCGCGATCTTGATCGCGCTGGCGACGAAAAAGGATACGAGCGTATAGGCCCAGACCATGAGGGCGAGCCGCCACCCCGTGGGCGCCATGAACCAGCCGTAGACGACCGCCAGCGTTCCCACGAACTGGGTCGCCTCGGCGGGAACGACGAGTTTCCAGTTTGGCCAGGGCCGCTCCCAGACCGGCCCCTTATTGCGCGTCAGATAGATGGTCATGTGGCCGGAGACGAGCAATTTGAGGAAGATTAGGGCCTGGACGATCGGCGACGGCAAGAGCAGATAATTTCTGGCGATCCAGAACAGGCCGAAGCTTTCGATTACGCCGTAAAGACCGAGCACTGAGGCGATGGTCAGAACGCGCGCCATGTCCCATCGCACCGGCTTGGCGGCGATCGGCGCATTGTCGTAGGCGATCATCATGATCGGCAGGTCGTTGAGCAGCGCCAGCAGGACGACCATTATCGCGGTGACCGGATAGAAATTGAAGATCAGGATGCTCGCGGTCATGAACAGCAAAAGCCGCATCGTCTCGGCGATGCGATAGATCGCGTAGCTGTTCATGCGTTCGAAGATGCGCCGCGCCTCCTCGATCGCCGTTGCGATCACCGCGAGGCCCGGCGCGGTCAGCACCAGGTCGGCGGCAGCGCGCGCCGCGTCGGTCGCGCCGCTAACCGCGATCCCGACGTCGGCCTGTTTCAGCGCCGGCGCATCGTTGACCCCGTCGCCGGTCATGCCGACGATGTGCCCAGCGCCTTGCAGCGCCTTGACGATCTTGAACTTGTGTTCGGGAAAGACGCGGGCGAAACCGTCGGCGGCGACGATGCGCGAGAGTTCCGCCTCGGCGCCATCGTCGCAAAAGACAGAATCCGCGACCACGATATTCTGGCCGAGTTTGAGCTGGCCGGCGATTTGCCGCGCGATCGCCTCGTGATCGCCGGTCACCATCTTCATGTCCACGCCCATCGATCGGATGACCGAGATCGTCTGAGCGCAGTCGTCGCGCGGCGGATCGAACAGCGGCAGCAACCCGAGGAAGCGCCACTTGCCGGATTGATCCGTGCGCGCTGCACCGAGAGTGCGAAAACCCTTGGCCGCGTCGCGATCGACCGAGGCGCCGATCGCCTTCCGCTCGTCGGCGCCGGGATCGCAAAGGTCGACTATGATCTGGGGGGCGCCCTTGGCGACCTTGAACGGCTTGCCGTCGTGTTCGATGTCGGCTTCAGCCCGCTTACTGACGGGATCGAAGGGACGAAACGCCTTGACCGCAAAGGCGCCAAGGGCTTCGGCCGGCGGAGCGCCAGCCAGGATCGCCGCATCGATCGCGTCCGGCGCCTCGCGCCGAGAGGCCAGGGCCGCCGCCTCCATCAGCTCGGCCGGCTTGACTCCCGGCGCGGGTTCGATATCGCCGAGGGTCAGCTCGTTCTTGGTCAGCGTGCCCGTCTTGTCGCTGCAGAGAATATCCATCCCCGCCATCTCTTCGATTGCGACCAGGCGCGAGACGATCGCCTTGAACGCCGCCAGCCGCTCGGCGCCGATCGCCATGGTGACGGAAAGCACGGCTGGCAGAGCGACGGGGATCGAAGCGACCGTGAGGATGAGCGCGAACTGCAGAGTTTCGAGCAGCGGATCGTGGCGGAACAGGGCCGCGATCCCGATGACCAGAACCAGGCCGATGGTCACCAGAATGAGAAAATTGCCGATCCGCAGCACCGCGCGCTGGAAATGCGAGATCGTCCTCGCCTGTTCGACCAGATGGGCGGTCTTGCCGAAATAGGTGTTCATGCCGGTAGCGGTCACCAGGCCGGTCATTTCTCCCTGTTTGGCGATCGAGCCCGAATAGGCGTCGTCGCCGACTTTCTTGTCGACGGGCAGCGATTCCCCGGTCAGCGCCGCCTGGTCGACGGAAAGATAGTCGCCCCCGACCAGTTTCAGATCGGCCGGGATGATGTTGCCGAGCTTGACCAGCACCACGTCGCCCGGCACCAGAAGCTTCGCCTCGATGTCCTTCCATGCGCCGTCGCGGCGCACCCGCGCCTTGAGCGCAAGGCGCTGCTTGAGCAGTTCGATCGCGTTATCGGCCTTGAACTCCTGCCAGAAGCCGACGCCGGCGTTGATGAACAGCATGACAAGGATGATGGAGAGATCGGGCCAATGCCGCAGCAATCCCGACAGCACGGCCGCGGTCTCGATCATCCACGGGATCGGCCCCCAGAAGTATCGCGCGAGCCGTCCGAGAATGCTGACCTTGTGTTCGGCCAAGGCGTTCTCGCCATACTGGGCGAGGCGCCGGGCGGCCTCAGCTTCGTTCAGGCCGACCGATTCCGCTTGAGCCGCGGCGGCTTTGACCGGCGATCGGGCGTCGGCTTCATTCACGCTCATTGGCACGCTCCGGACATGCTCCGTCCCCTTTTCCTCGTCGTCGACATCCTTGGCCCGGCCGTGAGGCGTCACGATGACCGTCTCGAACCGGTCGACGGCAAGCCCCGGTGACGAGACTGCCGGCGTCAGTCGAAGTCGCTGTCAGATTCCAAGCGATATGCATTTTGCCACGGCGCGAATTGACCTGCCGCAAGGTCACGGTTTTGTGAGGGACAGCGACAAACGAGCGCCCAACCAATCTGAAATGCCGCGAGCGGATTCGATAAATGGGCGACGACTGTTTGGCGCCCGCGGCCGCGGAGCGCGTCGACAGGGCCGACCCTGCGGAAGAAACGGCGGATCGTTCCGCCCCCGCGCAATTCACGGCCTAGAAGGCGCCGCGCTGGTTACGGCTTCGGCTGGGCCCGGGGGACGACGAAAAGCTGGCCGGGATAGATCCAGTGCGGGTCGCGGATTTGCGAGGAGTTGGCGGCGAAGATCTGCCGATAGCGGGTTCCGTCGCCGTATATGGCGCGGCTGATCCCCCAAAGCGTGTCGCCGCGCACGACGCGGTCAGTCTGCAGCGAATCCACAACCACATTGGCTGACGAGCGCGCGCCGGGCGTTGCGTCGGCGAGCGGGGTCTCATGGGCGGGGGACGGCGCATTCGCGAGGCTCGGCGGCGGCGCGGCCGGATAACTGAAGGGCGCCTCGGCGCGGGCGACGACCTTCGCGTCCGCCGGATTGATTTCGTCGGCGCGCAACGTATAGGCGCCGCCCGTCATGCCGTGCTCGACCTCGAGCGACCAAAGTCCGTCCGCCTTGGTCCTCGCGTCGGCGACAAAGGCGCCATTGAGATAGAGGCGCACGACGCCGCTCGGATCGGCCGCGCCCTTGACCGAAAGTCCGCCGTTCGCATTGGCCGCGACCGACTTAATGGCGATGCGGGAGCCGGCGGCTGGCGCTGACGCCGCAAGCGTCGCCGCCGCGGGTTCGGGCGCGGCCTTTTGCGCCGGGGCCAACGCCGCTACCGCAGCCTTCGGCGCCGGAATGGTGACGACGACCGCCTTGGAGGTCTCCGCGGCGGATTTGCCGCTTCCGCTCGCCAGCGACAGGGTGTGGCCACCCGGGGTCAGCGTAGGCGGGATGATGACGAATTGGCCATGGGCGTCGGTCGTCGCCTCGGCGACCGTCTTGCCGGCGTCGCGCAGCTCGACTTTCGCGTTCGGCTCGGCGCGTCCGGCCACGACCGCTTCGCCCGTCGGCTCGACGCTCACGACGTCGAAGGCCGGCTTCGCGCTGGACGCGGGCGCCTCGGCGCTGGAGGGCGCCGCCGGACGGGCGGAAGGCGTCAAGCTGGCGATCGGCGGCGCGGCCTGGGCGCTGGGCGCACGCGCGGCCGCCGACGCGACAGGTTTGGCGGCGGGCGCGTTCGCCAAGGCGATGGCCGGCGCCTCCGGCGCCCGATCCACGATGGCGGGGGGACTGGAATGGGGCCAAAGGAAGCTTGGATGCGCCCAATAGGCAGCAACCGCGCCTGCCGCCAAAACAACCGCGCTCGTCGCCAGCGCCCAAATCAGAGCAATCTGCGAAGGCATTCTCTATTCGCTTTCACAGCCACATATAGCGCGCTGATTTCCCGGCGACAATCGCCAAGCGCGCCGGACGACGCGCGTTCCGGCGCAAATTTCAAGGCTCGGCGACCAGCTGGAGCGCAAGACTGGGCCGATTTCGGCCTTGGCGGCCCCCCGCTCCTCGCTAGGTCATATCATGGAGGAAGCTGCTGCTGAGCGTTGTGGGCGGCCTGCGTCTTTGTCTTGGGCAGCACGGTCAACGAGATTGGCGGGGCGGAAGGGCCAGCATCGAAGTCTTGCCGATGAGGTTCGAAACTCGCTATTTGGATTTGAGGGCGCGGGAATTGCGTAAGCCTGGCGTTGATTTCGGACGCCCGCGGCGCCTATGCAGTCGATGACGATGACAATGCCTTGCCGATTTGGCTTGCTGTCCGGCGCGACAGGAACCGCCAGACGAGCAGGGAGCACCGACGAGCCCGCATCTGTCTGACGCGCGGGCTCAACCATTGTGTTGCTAAGTCCGGAGTGAGCTTGCGCCCATCTCCGCGTAGAATCAGCTGCAGGCGGCGATTCTGGGGCGTTGGGCTCGCTGCTCGCGATCGAGCGCGGACCTGATCAGGGCGCCTATTGTCCGCGCTTTCCCCGCGCCGCGAAGCGCACCGCCTCCTCGGCGGCTCGGAACAGCGCGCGCGCCTTGTTGACGCATTCCGCCTGCTCGGCGGCGGGGGAGGAATCGTAGACGATGCCGGCGCCGGCCTGCACATGCATCAGGCCGTCCTTGACGACCGAAGCGCGCAGCACGATGCAGGTGTCCATTTCGCCGCCGGCGCCGAAATAGCCGATGCATCCGGCGTAGATGCCGCGCTTGTCCTTTTCGAGTTCGTCAATGATCTCCATCGCCCGCACTTTCGGCGCGCCGGAGACGGTGCCGGCGGGAAAGCCGGCGGCAAGCGCCGCCACCGCGTCGACGTCGTCGCGCATTTCGCCCTCGACATTGGAGACGATGTGCATGACATGGCTGTAGCGCTCGACGAAGAAACTGTCGGTCACTTTCACTGTCCCGATCCGTGCGACGCGGCCGACGTCGTTGCGGCCGAGGTCGAGCAGCATCAGATGCTCGGCCCGCTCCTTCGGATCGGCCAGGAGTTCGGACGCCAGCGCCTCGTCCTCGTGCGGGCTCGCGCCCCGGGGCCGGGTGCCGGCGATCGGGCGGATGACGACCTTGCCCTCGCGCACGCGCACCAGGATTTCCGGGCTCGAAACGACGATCTGAAAGCCGCCGAAGTCGAGAAAGCAGAGGTAGGGCGAGGGATTAACCCGCCGCAGCGCCCGATAGAGCGAAAAGGCCGGCAGGTCGAAGCGGCTGGTGAATCGCTGCGACAGCACGATCTGGAACGCGTCGCCCGCCGCGATATAGTCCTTGGCCCTGGCGACCATCGCCTTGTATTCCGCCTCGGTGGTGTTGGAGACGGGCTCGCGTGCCTTGATGAGCGGATCGCTCTGCGCGGCCGCGTGGTCGAGCGGCGATTCAAGCGCGTCGACGACCGCGTCGAGCCGCGCCATCGCGCTTTCATGCGCAGCCCGCGCCGACACGCCAGGCGACGGGCGCACGGGCGTCACGATCGCCATCTCGTCGCGCGCCGCGTCGAACACGACCATGACTGTCGGGCGGATCAGTAGTGCTTCCGGCACGCCGATCGGGTCGGACTTGGCGGGCTTGAGCCGCTCCATGCGGCGCACCATGTCGTAGCCGAGATAACCGAACACCCCGGCCGACATCGGCGGCAGGCCGAGCGGCAGTTTGATGCGCGACTCGGAGAGAAGCGCCCTCAGGGCGTCCAGCGGATCGCCGGGGCAGGGGGCGAAGGCGTCCGGGTCGACAAGCGCCCGGCGGTTGATCTCGGCACGATCGCCCGAGGACCGGAAGACAAGGTCAGGGTCGAGACCTATCATCGAATACCGGCCCCGCTGCGCCCCGCCCTCGACCGACTCCAACAGGAACATGTTGCCGCTGCGCCCGCGCGCAAGCTTGAGATAGGCCGAGACCGGAGTCTCAAGGTCGGCGACGAGAGTCGTCACCGCCACGCTCGCCTCGCCCGCCTCATAGGCGCGAGCGAAGGCCTGGAGATCGGAGATCACCGTCATCCGCGAGGTCAACTGCCCTCCGCCGACCGCAGCACGCCTTGGTGGACGACGACCCCGAGCGACCGGCGCAAGGCCTCGACATATTGTTCGAGCAGGCTGTCGCGGGTGGAGGCGTCGAGCTGGGCGGCGATCTGCTTGACGCGCGGATCGGCGAAATCGACCGGCGGCGTCTTGTCGGCGGTGATCTTGAACACCGCGCGTCCGCCCGGCGTGGCGGCGGAGTCGGCGCCGTCGGCGGGTTGGCGGAAGATCGCCGCCACGACGGATCGCGGCAGGCCGGTCTTCTCGTCGCGGTGGATGTCGATCGCCGTTTTCACCTCGAGGCCGGCGCTCTTGGCCAGCTCGGCGACGCTGGCGCCGGCTCTGATTTGCTTGAGGAGATCGTCCGCCTTGGCGGCGAGCGCCTTGTCGGTTTGCTCGGCGCGCCACTGTTTCTCGACTTCGGGCTTCGACTCCTCGAACGTGCGGTCATGGGCCGGATCGACCTTGGTGATCATGAACCAGACGAATCCGCCTTCCTTGGTCGGCAGCGGCGATTCATCGAGACCGACGTCGGAGGCGAAAGCCGCGCGCAGCAGCTCGGCCTTGTCGGGCAGGGCGACCGGCGCGCCGGACGGATCGTCGCCTTTCGCGTCGACAGCGGCGATCATGCGCGCGGTCAGTCCAACTGCCTTTGCGGCCTCGACCAGGGTCTTGCCGGACACCCGCATGTCCTCGATCTTGTCGTGCAGGGATTGGATCTTATCGCCGGCGCGCGAGGCCGAAACCTGTCGTTTGACCTCGTTGGCGACCTCCGCGTAGGGCTTGACGGTCGAGGGCGTTATGCTCTCGACACGGACGATCGCCGGTCCGAAAGGGGTGTGAAGCACGCCGCTGACGCCGCCTTGCGGCAGGGCGAAGACGGCGTCCGCTTCCGCTTTGTCGAGCATCGCGTTGCGCGTCGTCTCGCCGAGTTCGGCGTCCTCAGGCTTCATGCCTCGTTCCTTGACGATATCCTCGAAACTCGCACCGGCTTTAATCTTGGCTTCCGCCGCAGCGGCTTTGGCGTCGTCGGGAAAGAGGACCTGCTGCAGGTCACGCTTCTCGGGAGAACCAAAACGCGGATCCTTGCCCGTGAGCTTTTCGTAAGCGGCGCGGGCGTCGGCGTCGCTGACCTCGGCGGGATTGGCGATCGTCTCCGGCTCCAGCGTCACGATGTTCATCGCGCGGTACTCGGGCGCCCGGTAGTTCGCCTTGCGGTCATTGAAAAAGGCCTTCAGCGCTTCGTCAGAGGCGGCCGGAATTTCGCCCGCGGCGGACGCGGGGAGGACGAAATAATCGATCGATCGGGTTTGCCCCTCGTAATCGGCTTCCGCCCGGACATCGGCCTTCGGCGCGACAATTCCGGTCGTCAGCGCCGCGACGACGAATTGCCGCAACGTCTGCTTGCGCAGGTCGGAGACGAAACCCCGCTCGTTCATGTCCATGTTGCGCAGCGCCCCCTCGAAGCGCGCGGCGTCGAAGGCGCCGGACTTGTCGCGAAAGTTCGGATTGGAGGTGATCATCGCGCGCAGGGCTCCGACGGAGACCCCGATACCGAGTTTGCGCGTCTCCTCATCGACCGCCGCCTCGCTCAGGAGCCGCTGCAGAACCTGCCGGTCGAGGCCGATGGCGTGCGCCTGCTCGTTGGTCAGCGGCTGGCGGAGCCGGCGCTGATATTGCTCCAGGGTTCTCTGATACTCGGAGTGGAATTCCTGGGCCGTGATTTTCACGCCGCCGACCGACGCGACGGTCGTCGAGGTGAAGCCGCGCAGCATGTCGCCGACCCCCCAGATCACGAAGCTGACGATGATGAGCCCCATGACGACGGTCATGACCGCCTTTCCGACGACCCCTTGAGCCGCATTGCGCATCGATTCGAGCATTCGGTTCCATCGCCCTTTCAAGTCTTTTGAGGCCCGTGGCGTCGCCGCCGGACGCCTCGCGAGCGCGCCCTTCTAGCCGCCGCGGCGTCCTTTGCAAAGACTCGGGCGCGATGGTAACTCCTGGCCCACCCGAAATCCCCGAGAGGCTTGCATGACGCCCGACATCCGCCCGTTCGTCGCCGGCAATTGGAAAATGAACGGCTTGTCCGCGTCCTTAAGCGAGATCGACGCGATGCGCCGCGGCGCCGACGCTGGAGAGGCGGGCGCGGCCGAACTCGCGGTCTGCCCGCCGGCGACCCTGATCGCCCAGGCCGCCTCGAAGCTGAAAGGCGGCAAGCTCGGCCTGGGCGCTCAGGACTGCGCCGCCGAGGCGAGCGGCGCCTTCACTGGCGACATCTCCGCGCCGATGCTCAGAGACGCCGGCGCGTCCTATGTCATCGTCGGGCATTCGGAGCGGCGCACCCTGCATAACGAGAGCGATGCGCTCGTTCGCGCCAAGGCGGAGGCCGCGCTCAGGGCGCAACTGACGGCGATCGTCTGCGTCGGCGAAACGCGTCCCGAGCGTGAGGCGGGGCGGGCGCACGAAGTCGTGACCGGGCAATTGCGCGGCTCGTTGCCGCCTAGCGGCGCGCCGGAGACGGTGGTCGTCGCCTACGAGCCAATCTGGGCGATTGGAACCGGGCTCACGCCGACACATGCGGACGTCGCAGAAATGCACAAAGCGATTCGCTCCCTGCTGGCTGAGCTCTATGGGCCAAGGGGCGCGCGGGTTCGCGTTCTCTATGGAGGCTCGGTGAAGCCGGCCAATGCGCGCGAACTATTGAGTCTCGCTAACGTCGATGGGGCCCTCGTCGGCGGCGCGAGCCTCAAGGCCGCCGATTTCCTGGCGATCGCGAAGGCCTACGCGTGAGCGCGTTCGCGATTCGGGCGCCATGGACGCGGCCCCCCGCGCCATGATAGGAGCGCGACGACTTCAAAGGACGCTGGCGTGTGGCGCGGCGGTCTGTAGGCTTGAGTATTTTCCATGCAATCCGTGCTGATCGTCATTCACATTCTGATTGTACTCGCCTTGGTGGTGGTCGTTCTGTTGCAGCGCTCCGAGGGCGGGGCGTTGGGGACGGGCGGGGGGACTGGGAGCTTCATGACCGGGCGGGGCCAGGCGAACGCTCTCTCGCGCGCGACCGCCATTTTGGGGACGCTGTTCTTCGTCACCTCGCTGTTGATGTCGATGATCGCCGGCTGGAGCCGGACGCCGCATTCGATCCTTGGCCAGGCGCCGACCACGCCCGCATCGCACAACGCGCCGGCGCCTGCGGCTCCGGGCAATATTCTCGATCAGCTCAAGCAGCTCGAGGGCCAGTCGAGTCCGCCGACATCCCCGGCTTCGCCCGCCCCGGCCGCGCCCGCGCCGAAGCCCTAAAGAGGGGCGCGCGTCCGGACGGCCGCTGGAGGTTTCAAGACGTGCCGTCTTTCCGCAGCGAGCGCCGGGTGCGCCATACCGCCGCTGAGATGTTCGATCTGGTGGCGGACGTCGAGCGTTATCCCGAATTCGTGCCTCTTTGCACGGGCTTGCGCGTGCGTGAACGTCAGGCCGAAGGGGAGGGGAAGGAAACGCTGATCGCCGACATGTCGGTCGGCTATAGGATGATCCGCGAGCGATTCACCAGCAGGGTCATGCTCGACAAGCCCCGGCTCAGGGTGGTGGTTCACTATGTCGACGGCCCGTTCAGCCATCTCGAGAACATCTGGACGTTCAAGGACGAGCCCGACCGGGAAAGCTCCACCGTCGGCTTTTTCATCGACTACGAGTTTCGCAGCCGCGTGCTCGGCGCGCTGATGGGCTCGATGTTCGACAGGGCCTTCCGCAAATTCTCGTACGCCTTCGAGAAACGAGCCGACGGGCTCTATCAGCGCGCGTGAGTCCCTCCGCCCGCCGCCTCCAGCATCTCGAGCCCGATCCGGACCGAGGCGAGGCGAATGGCCTCGCGGCCGATGTCGCCAAAGCGCTCCTCCCGCGCGACAGTCGCTGAACCGCGCCGCGCGCAGGCGAAATTGACCAGACCGACCGGCTTTGTCGGCGTACCGCCGTCCGGCCCCGCGATCCCCGTGACGCTGAGCGCGACGTCGGCGCGCGAGCGCTTCAGCGCCCCTTCCGCCATCGCCCGCGCCGTCGCCTCGCTGACCGCTCCGTGATTGGCGATGGTCGCGGCTGGAACGCCGAGCAGTTCCTGCTTGGCTTCGTTGGAATAGACGACGAAGCCGCGCTCGAGCGCGGCCGACGAACCGGGGATTTCCGTCAGCAGCCCGGCGATGAGCCCGCCGGTGCAGGATTCCGCGGTCGCGGCCTTGAGGCCGGCGGCGCGATAGCGGGCGACGAGAGCGGCGGCGCGGGCTCTAAGGTCGGGAGGAAACATCGAGGCGTCGCCGGAGCGGTTGCAAACCAGATCGAGCGTTAGGCCATTTCGCCCTCGCACGAAAGCTCAGGCGGCCGCCGCGGACGGCCCCATCGCGCGAGGTCGTGAACCGCGGCGCATTGCGCCGGGGCGGGCGCGGCGATACGATTGTTTCGAGTGTCGCGGCGCATCAATCGCGCCGGACTCCAGATGCGGGAGGAAAAGCATGCTCGATGTGACGCCGGAGGGCCGTGTCAGCAACATTCTGGGGCGACTGGGGGAGGCGCTGGCGGCCGGCGATATCGACCGGGCGCTGGAGTTGTTCCAGGACGATTGCTACTGGCGCGACCTCGTCGCCTTCACCTGGAACATCAGGACGATGGAGGGCAAGGAGGCGATCCGCGCCATGCTTTCATCGCAGCTTGGCGCGGCGAAGCCCTCCGCCTGGGCGATCGACCCGGCGGGCGGGGCCTCCGAAGAGGGCGGCGTTGTTTCGGGCTGGTTCACGTTCGAAACGGCAGTTCTGCGCGGCTATGGCCATATCCGACTGAAGGACGGGAAAATCTGAACTCTTCTGACCACGGCGGTCGAGCTGAAGGGCCACGAGGAGCCGCTCGGCTTCCATCGGCCGCTCGGCGCCAAGCATGGCGCCGCCAAGCATCGTCCGACGTGGAAGGAAGATAGGGAGGAAGAGGCGCGGACCCTCGGCTACACGACACAGCCCTATGTGGTGATCGTCGGCGGCGGCCAGGGCGGCATCGGGCTCGGCGCGCGTCTGCGGATGCTGGGCGTGCCGACCATCATCGTCGAGAAGAACGCCAGGCCCGGCGACAGCTGGCGCAACCGTTACAAGTCGCTCAGCCTGCACGACCCGGTCTGGTACGACCACATGCCCTATCTGAACTTCCCGCCGAACTGGCCGGTGTTTTCGCCCAAGGACAAGATCGGGGACTGGCTGGAGATGTACGCCAAAGTCATGGAGCTAAACTACTGGGGCTCCACGACCTGCAAGAAGGCGAGCTTCGACGCCAAGAAGAAGGAATGGACCGTCGTCGTCGAGCGCGACGGCAAGGAGATCACCTTGCGTCCGAAGCAACTCGTGCTCGCGACCGGCATGTCGGCCAAACCGAACCTGCCCAAATTCCCCGGCATGGAGCGGTTCAAGGGCGACCAGCACCATTCCTCGAAACATCCCGGGCCCGACGCCTATCGAGGCAAGAAGGCGGTGATCATCGGCTCGAACAACTCTGCCCACGACATCGCCGCGGCGCTGTGGGAGAACGACGCCGACGTGACCATGGTGCAGCGGTCCTCGACCCATATCGTGCGTTCCGACACGCTGATGGATATCGGTCTCGGGGCCCTCTACTCCGAGCAGGCGGTGAAGAGCGGTATCGACCATCACCGGGCCGACCTCATCTTCGCCTCGATCCCCTATCGCATCATGCACGAATTCCAGATCCCGCTTTATCAGCAGATGAAGGAGCGCGACGCGGACTTTTACGCCGGGCTCGAAAAGGCCGGCTTCTGGCACGACTGGGGCCCCGACGGCTCGGGGCTGTTCATGAAATACCTGCGCCGCGGCTCCGGCTATTACATCGACGTCGGCGCGAGCCAGCTCATCATCGACGGCAAGGTCAAGCTCAAGCGCGGCCAAGTCAAAGAGATCACCGAGACCGGCGTCAAGCTCGACGACGGGACCGAATTGCCGGCCGACGTGATCGTCTATGCGACGGGCTACGGCTCGATGAACGGCTGGGCGGCCGACCTGATCGGCCAGGACGTCGCCGACAAGGTCGGCAAGTGCTGGGGCCTCGGCTCCGACACGCCGAAGGACCCCGGACCCTGGGAGGGCGAGGAACGCAACATGTGGAAGCCGACCCAGCAGGAGGCTTTGTGGTTCCACGGCGGCAACCTGCACCAGTCGCGCCACTATTCCCAGTTCCTGTCGCTGCAGCTAAAGGCGCGCAAGGAAGGGATCCCGACCCCGGTCTATGGGCTTCAGGAGGTCCATCACCTGAGCTGACGGGGGGCGGAACGGGCCGCGCCTCGCATTTCTACGCTTACAATTGGTATTTTATGCCATGCCAAACGGGCTTTGAAGGGCGTCCGGCCCGCGGCGTTCCCTTCCGCCGGGGGCGTGAGGAAATTGACTATGAAGATCAAGATGCTGCATCACGTTTCGATTGTAACCTCAGACCTCGACCGCTCAAGCAAATTCTATCGCGAAGTGCTCGGTCTACCGCCGCTTCCCCGACCGCCATTCGCGACCGCTGGGGCTTGGTTCGCGCTGGGAACCGACGAAGTCCACATCCTCGCCAACTCGGGCGGAACTTTTTCCCGCAAATCCGTGATCGACCGAGACGATTCGCACTTCGCCATCCGAGTTGAGAGTTTCGATCAAGCTGTCAGCGATCTCGCCGCCAAAGGCTTCCGCGAGGACGCGGCGCAGGACGATCCGATGCGTCTCCTCGTAAGCCGCGACGGGCATTACACATTACAGTGACGCGTATTGAATTCCCCTTTTTCTTCGACGCGCTCGTCAGAATTTGCCTTGGTTGAGCTTTATGGCGCAACCCTCTGAAAATGCAAGCGTGCATGACCCAGGCGAAGAATTTAGCGACAATTTCTTTCTGATTTTCGAAAACAATGCTATCCTGCCCTTTCCATCAATCGAGCGCCGCCAGCCGGGGCGGCGGGAGAGGTCAACATGGTTTCGGCAGACGGCGCTCGCCTCGAAGGCGCGACTCAACGGGCTTGCCCGGGAATCGCGGCGGGCGCGGACTGTCGCTCGGCTTAGGCGAGGGCACGGTCCATGCGGAGATCGCGGCGCGGACGCCGCGGGGCCGGAGGGAGGGCGGCGGCGAGGCATGAGGGGCGCCAAGCGGCCGCGAGAAGATATTTCATTTGGATTCGCCCATAAGCCCTTGAAAAGTCCCGATTCGTGGAAAGAAAAAGCTTTCCTTTCCTTCCCTCCAATTTTCCCTGGCTTCCCCTTTATTTTCTTTTGCTTCCCCGCGGACTTTCCAAAGCTTCACCCCGGCTTTCGTTAATTTCAACCTATGAGTGGTGTAATGTATCCCGGCAAGGGCTTGTCTTGAGGCCCCGCTCGAGGTCGGCAGGCCCGCGCCCCCGCCGGGCCTTCGCGCCTTCGCCTCCGCCCCTTTACCCGCCCGGCTTGCGCCCGCTAACCTGAAGGCCCCGCCTCGAGCATCCCGATGACCCAGGCCAAACCGCGCCCCTTCACACTCGACCAATTGCGCGCCTATCTGGTCGAGATTTTTCCCCAGGTCTGGGCGCGTGGCCACTACGCGATCGAGGAGATTTCACCGATGGGCGCGACCGTCAGGCTGGCCCATCATCCCGACCACTTGCGGCCCGGCGGCACGATCTCGGGGCCGGCGATGTTCGCGCTCTGCGATCTGGCGCTCTATGTCGCGATCTTGGGCGAGATCGGTCGGGTGAAACACGCGGTCACAACCAGCGTCACCATCAATTTCTTGCGCAAGCCCGCGCCGGCCGAGCTGATCGGCAAGGCGCGGCTGATGAAACTCGGCAAGCGGCTCGCGGTCGGCGAGGTCGGGCTTTATTCGCCGGGGCGGGCGGCCCTGGTCGCCCACGCCACCGGAACCTACTCGATTCCAGAGCGCGGCGATGTTGAGGTATGATGATACCCCATTTATGAATCCGCCGGTTTTCTTGAGGATTCCGGCGCCCTGGCGTTGACTTTTCTCCCTCGGCGCCGCTACAAGCCCGCCAGCTCAATCGCACGGATGGTCCATTCATGTTCGGCAAGACCCATTCGACCAAGACGGCCGAGGTCGAGAAGAAATGGCTTCTCATCGACGCCGAGGGCCTCGTCGTCGGGCGCCTCGCGGCCATCGTCGCCATGCGTCTGCGCGGCAAGCACAAGCCCAGCTTCACCCCGCACGTCGACGACGGCGACAACGTCATCGTGGTCAATGCCGAGAAGGTGGTGCTGACCGGCCGCAAGCGCGACCAGAAGGTCTATTACCACTATTCCGGCTATATCGGCGGCATCAAGGAGCGCTCGGCCAAGTCGATCCTCGAGGGCAAGTTCCCCGAGCGCATCGTCGAGAAGGCGGTCGAGCGGATGCTGCCGCGCGGGCCGCTAGGCCGCAAGCAGCTCGGAAACCTGCGGGTCTATAAAGGTCCGGACCATCCGCACGCCGCCCAGTCGCCGAGCGTGCTCGACATCGCCAAACTCAATCCCAAGAACAGCAAACTCAATCCCAAGAACAGCCGGAGCGCCTAGAACCCATGGCTGAGATCCTCACCTCGCTCGCCGACCTCAAAGGCTCGCCCGCCGAGCCCGCCGCCGCCGAGGCGCCGGTTCATGTCCAGAAGCTCGACAAGCTGGGCCGCGCTTACGCCACCGGCAAGCGCAAGAACGCCGTCGCCCGGGTCTGGATCAAGCCGGGCAGGGGCCTGGCGACCGTCAACGGCAAGCCGCTCGACGCCTATTTCGCCCGTCCGGTGCTGCGCATGATCCTGAGCCAGCCGCTGGTGGTCGCGAACCGCATCACCCAGTACGATCTGATGGTGACGGTCAGCGGCGGCGGCCTTTCAGGCCAAGCCGGCGCGGTGCGCCACGGCCTGGCCAAGGCGCTGACCTATTATGAGCCCGAGCTACGCCCCGCGCTCAAGAAGGAAGGCTTTTTGACCCGAGACTCGCGCGTGGTCGAGCGCAAGAAATACGGCCACAAGAAAGCGCGGGCAAGCTTCCAGTTCTCGAAGCGCTGATCCCCAATCGGCGGCGCGGCCATTGGCGGCCGCTCCTCGTGGGGGCCGCGAAGGATCGATCGCCGGGATCGAGGAGGGGACGGTCGTGAAGCTCGCATTCGCGCTGGCCGCTGGCCTCGCGCTGCTCGCCAGCGGCGCTCATGCTTCCCTGATGTGGAAGTGGAGCTATCAGGGCGAGGGGGTCTCCGCATCGGGTGCGTTCACGACGAAAGACGCACCCAACGCCGACGGCTTCTACGAGATCACCGGGATAAAGGGCGAGGCCAATGGCGTCCCAATCGCCGGCTTGCAGCCGCCTGGGACCTCAATCCCGGGCAACGACGGCTACCCGGTCGATAACCTCGTCAGGACCGAGGCTCCGCGGCTCACCATGCATGGCTTCGGCTACGCGCTCGCCAATGGAACTTACGCCAATCCCTTCTACGGGGCCCATTTCGCCAAGCCCGACTATTACGCGTTTTTCTCCGACCCCGCGAACCGCCGCACCAGCGAACCTCCCGTCGCCTTCACCGCGACGATCGTCCGCTAGCGCGTCCATAGGCGGCGTCGGCGCCGAACCCGCGTCTTTCCGCCTTGACCATGAAGGCCGTTTGTACGAAAGACGCCTCTCATGACCGCCCGCTCGCCGATCCGACCCCGACGACGCTGAAAACGCGCGAGTTTGCGCGCGAGCGCGACTTTATATTTCGGGTTTCGGACTTGAGCAGAGGCGGTCATGTCAGCGACAATCTTCATCGACGGCGAGGCGGGCACCACCGGCCTGCAAATTCGCGAAAAGCTGGCGCGCGTCGCGGGCGTCGAACTCGCGAGCCTGCCGCCCGAGGCGCGCAAGGACGCGTCCGCCAAACAGAAGCTCTATGCAAAAGTCGACGTCGTGATCCTTTGCCTTCCCGATGAGGCGGCGAAGGAGGCGGCGCATCTGATCGACGCGATGGGCGCCGCCGGCCCGCGGGTCATCGACGCCTCTTCGGCGCACCGGGTCGCGCCCGGCTGGATCTATGGGTTTCCGGAGCTGGCCGTCGGGCAGGGCGAGGCGATCGCCAAGGCGCGCAAGGTCGCCAATCCCGGCTGCCACGCCACCGGCGCGATCGCGATCCTGCGCCCGCTGGTCGACACCGGACTGATCGCTACCGACGCGGCGGTCTCGATCGGTTCGGTCAGCGGCTATTCGGGCGGCGGCAAGTCGATGATAGAGGCCTATGAGGGCGGCCGCGCGCCGGCCTTCGAGCTTTACGCGCTGGAGCTCGAGCACAAGCACATGCCCGAAATCCAGTTCTATTCCGGCCTCGCGACCCGGCCGATTTTCACGCCGTCGGTCGGCAATTTCCGCCAGGGGATGCTGGTCAGCGTCCCATTGCATCTCGACACGCTGCCCGGCAAGCCGGCGGGCGCCGATCTCGCCGCCGCCTACGAGCAGCGCTATCGCGGCCAAAGGCATTTCCATATCGGCAAGATCAATGAGGCCGCCCGGATCGAGCCGGAATCGCTCAACGGCTCCAACGACATCGAAATTCACGTCTTCGCCAACGAAACGCGCCGCCAGGCGCTCGTCGTCGCCAGGTTCGACAACCTTGGCAAGGGCGCGTCCGGCGCCGCGGTGCAGAACTTGATGCTGATGCTGGGGCGGGAAGGATTGAAAGCCGCCTGATGTCAGCGTGGGCGGGCCAGGCGGACTACCGCGCGAACGGCGGCTTCGAGGACGAGGCCCGCCACGTAGGCCAGCGCGGTGCAGAAGAGGCCCGCAAGGACGACTCTTCCCGTCATGTCGCCGCCGAGGGTGTAGGCGCCGCCGTTGAGCGCACGCATGACAAGAGTGAAGGGCAGGGCGGCGAGCACCAGCGGAAGATCCGCGAACCAGGTTCCCTGGCGCCGCAGATAGTCGACGTAGAGCGCGACAAACAGCAGCGCGTAGAGAGCGGCGAAGGCGGCGCCTGTCCAGGACCGCAGGCCCCTCACCGAAGCTCAGTCCGCCTTCCAGGCGACGACCCGCTGCGCCTGCTGTCCCAGGCCGTCGACCCCGAGCGACATGGTGTCGCCGGCTTTGAGAAAGCGCGGCGGCTTCTTGCCCGACCCGACGCCGGGCGGGGTGCCGGTGGTGATGACGTCGCCGGGTTCGAGGATCATGAACTGGGAAATGTAGGAGACGAGGGTCCTGACGCCGAAAACCATCGTCGCCGTCGATCCGGTCTGCATCCGCTCGCCGTTGACGTCGAGCCACAGGTTGAGCGCCTGCACGTCCTTGATCTCGTCCGGCGTCACCAGCCACGGGCCGAGCGGGCCGAAGGTCGGGCAGCTTTTGCCCTTCACCCATTGCCCGGAGCGCTCCAGCTGGAACTCGCGCTCGGAGACGTCGTTGCAGACGCAATATCCCGCAACATGGGACAGCGCCTCGCCCTCGCTCACGTAGCTCGCCCGCGATCCGATCACGATCGCGAGCTCCACCTCCCAGTCGGTCTTCTTCGATCCCCTCGGGATCACGACGTCGTCATTCGGGCCGACGATGCAGGAGGTCATCTTGCTGAACAGAACCGGCTCTTTCGGAACGGGCATGCCGGACTCGGCGGCGTGGTCGGCATAGTTGAGGCCGACTGCGATGAAATTGCCGACCCGCGCCACGCACGGGCCAACGCGCGGCGCGCCGCGCACCGCGGGCAGGGACTCGGGCTTGAGCTTGGCCAAACGCGACAGCGCGCGCGGGCGCAGCGTGTCGGCGTCAATGTCCGCGACCACATCGCTGAGATCGCGCAATTTTCCGGCGCCGTCGATCAGCCCGGGCTTTTCCTTGCCCTCTCTGCCGTATCGAACCAGTTTCATAGCCCCTCCCACATTGCATGCGGCCGAAGCGCGGCCGGAAAATCGCTTTGCGCTTTCTCGTCCCCGCCTTGCGGGAACCGGCTCGAGAGCCACCAGACGCCACAGCCGCGGAGACGTCAATGCGGCCATTCGACCAGACGAACCGCAGGCTGGCGCGCAGGCTCCGTCAATCATCCGGTCCGTGAACAGGTTATAGCGGTTTCTCCCGTCAAGTCGAACTCGATGTTGTTTTGCCGGTCGATACTGACGCCCCGCCGAAACTTCGCCGCTCGGAACGACGATCACGCGGATTTTAAGCGGGAAGGTGTGGATTTTTTCGTCGGGATGCCTATTCTTAATTCCGTCCGCCGCCGCCTTGTCTTAATAGATGCGCGGCTGCGGGGCCGAATGAGCGAAAGAGGTCGCCTCTGGCGCGTGGCCGGGTGGCAGGTCAAATGGGGTATAGACGACCCGCGGAAGGTCGGTGACTGGATAGCACGAGTTGTCGTAAGTCGAATTAAGCCTTAAATGCGGACTAATGAATGTGACATTAGGATCTACCGGCGCTAAATTCGCGGGCTAAACGTTGGTCGTCAAAACACGAAAAGAAACACAAAATGTCAACTGTGGAAAGGATCGCCCTGTTCATCGACGGGGCTAATTTGTATGCAAGCGCGAAGGCTCTCGGTTTCGATATCGACTATAAACGTCTACTAAAAGAGTTTCAAGCCAAAGGACGCTTGATAAGGGCCTATTATTATACGGCTCTCATTGACGATCAGGAGTATTCTTCTATCAGACCGTTGGTAGATTGGCTTGATTACAATGGATATTCGGTCGTTACGAAGCCGACCAAAGAGTTTGTCGATTCGACCGGACGCCGCAAGGTCAAGGGCAACATGGACATTGAACTCGCGGTCAATGCAATGGAGATGGCCGACCGAGTTGACTTGATGGTTCTGTTTTCGGGCGACGGCGACTTCCGTTCTCTTGTCGAAGCGCTTCAGCGCAAGGGCGTGCGCGTGGCGGTGGTGTCCACGGTCTCGACCCAGCCGCCGATGGTCGCCGACGAGTTGCGCCGACAGGCGGACGAATTCATCGATCTGGTGCACTTGATACAGCGCATCGGACGCGATCCGGGCGATCGGCCGGTCCGCGCCGCAGACCATCGGCGCGGCCATGCCTACGCCCCGCTTCAACCCCCGGTTGAGGAAGAAGTGCGCGAATAGCCTGGCGCTCCAAAGGGGAAGGCTGCAGCGCGATGGCATTTGACGTCAGCCCGTCGCGCGACTGCGCCGATTGCCCGCGGCTTGCCCAATTTCGGGCCATGAACCGCGCCGCCTTTCCCGATTGGTCCAACGCGCCCGTGAACTCATTCGGCGAAGCGGACGCGCGCCTGCTGATCGTCGGGCTTGCTCCGGGCCTGCGGGGGGCAAACCGGACCGGACGCCCGTTTACCGGCGACTATGCCGGCGACCTGTTGTACGAGACGCTGCTCAGATTCGGATTCGCGTCGGGCAGTTATGACGGTCGCCCCGACGACGGGCTGGGGCTTGTCGACTGTGCGATCGTCAACTCCGTTCGTTGCGTTCCGCCCCAGAACAAGCCGAACTCCGCAAGAAATCGCAACCTGCCGCCGATACCTCACGCAATCGATCGCCGCGCTCGGCCGCTTGCGAATCGTGCTGGCGCTCGGACGGATCGCGCACGAGAGCGCATTGCGCGCCTTCGGCGTGCGAGTGGCCCAATTCCCCTTCGCTCATGCCGCCCGCCACGCGCTCGGAGCCGCCAAGCCTCTTCTCTTCGACAGCTATCATTGCTCGCGCTACAACACCAACACCGGCGTATTGACGGCCGCGGCGTTTCGAGATGTCTTCGCATCGATCCGCGCTGAGTTCGATCGCGCGGAGGGGGCAGGGCGCGCGAGCGCGCATGAGGGCGCGCCAACGCGGTTCGTACGAGGGGAGGAAGAAAGTTGAGCGCACATGTCTTCGGCCAGATCGACGACGCGCCGGTGATCGAAGTCGCGATCGAATCCAAGGCAGGCGCGAGCGCGAGAATCCTCACATGGGGCGCGGTGCTGCGCGACCTCGTAGTCCCTACGGCCGGCGGCCCGCAGCGCGTCATCTTGGGACTGAACACGCTGGAGGACTACATTGCCCATTCGCCGCATTTCGGGGCCGTTCCAGGACGTTTCGCAAACAGAATAGCCAACGGCCGTTTCGCCATCGATGGCGTCGTCTATCAGCTCGAACGGGAGCCCGGCGAAAAACATACGCTGCACGGCGGCCCGAAAGGATTTGGGCGCCGGCTCTGGAAGCTCGGCGCTCACGACGCCTCGTCGGTTTCGCTGTCAATCGACTCGCCTGACGGCGACGCCGGCTTTCCCGGCGCAGTGACTGCGACTTGCGTCTATCGGATGCTGGAGCCTGCGACGCTACGGGTAGAACTTACCGCGGTCTCGGACAGGCCGACGATCATCAATCTCACGCAGCACGCCTATTTCAATCTCGACGGATCGCCGGACATTCTCCAGCACGAGCTGACGCTGCTCTCGGATTTTTACACGCCCGCAGACGCCGAGCTGATTCCGACTGGCGAGATTCTCTTGGCCGCCGGGACGCCGTACGACTTTCGGGTCGCGCGTCCTGTGCGCGCTTCGGACGGGACCACATACGACACCAATTTCGTCGCTTCCCGCCAGCCTGAGGCCAACGGCCTCACGCCAGTTGCGCTCCTGCGCTCCCTGCGGAACGGTCTGGCCATGTCGCTCTTCAGCACAGAGCCGGGCGTTCAGCTCTATGACGCGGCCAAGCTCGATTGTCCGGTTCCTGGGCTGGGGGGCGCACGTTACGGCGCGCATGCCGGTCTCTGCCTCGAGCCGCAGGCGTTCCCCGATTCGCCGAACCGGCGTCACTTCACCGACTGCGTGTTGCGGCCAGACTCGGAATATCGCCACGTAAGCGAATTTCGGTTTGGCTGAGAACGGTTAGAATCGCGACCCGGCGATCGCGGAGCGAATTTTGGACAGCTCTGCGCCCCAATAACGTTGATTCGCCGCCACCCTCAATTCACGATCGATCGAGGCTTTCCCCCGGACCGGCCTCGGCAAGCGCCTTGCCGACCTCCAGGCCAAGGTCGTCCATCGAGGTTTGCTCGCGAACCGTGAGGTCCTCGCCTTGCGCCTGACGCTCCGCTTGCTCGGGCGAGCGGGCGACGTTGACCGCGACTTTCGCCTCGATTTCGGGATGTAGATGAATCGGCACGGTGTGCAGGCCAAGCGTCTTGATCGGATGCTGAACCGCGACATGAGCCCGCTGAACGGCATGCCCGGCGGCGGTCAGCGCCTCGGCGATGTCGCGAGCGGAAACCGAACCGTAAAGCTGTCCCGTCTCCCCGGCCTGACGGATGATCACAACCGTCGCCCCGTCGACCTTCGCCGATACCTCGCCCGCGTTACGCTTGAGCTCCTGGTTGCGCGCTTCGAGCTCGGCGCGCTGAGCCTCGAACTTCTTCTTGTTGGCGTCGGTCGCGCGCAAGGCCTTGCCGCGCGGAAGGAGGAAATTTCGGGCGTAGCCGTCCTTGACCCGAACCGTGTCGCCCATGTGGCCGAGCTGGCCGACGCGCTCCAACAAAATAACGTCCATGGTCTTCTCCTACTTGCGTGCTGTTGGCTGAGGGGTTGGCATGAGAGTTGCGCGGGCGCGCAGCTTGACAAAAGCATCGACGAGTCCGAGCGCTGCGACGACCGGAAGCATGAATTTCGCCAGCAGCACGCAGCATACGTAGAGCAGAAAGAGCATTAGCGGCCTGACGAGGCGTACGCCGCGCGACAGGGCGTGCGCGACGGCGAGACCCTGCAAAATGAAGGCGCCGCCCAACCCGCCGACGCCAACCGAGAAAAAGTGCGCTTCCGGCGAGGGCAGGGCGTAAGAGGCCGCAAGGCAAATCAGGAGCACGACGCCCATCGGCCAGGGAAGGCGTAGCGACGTCGGCAGGTCCGGCCAAGGCCTGGCGAGGCGATGCGAAAGCTGTGCCGAACGCGCCGCGCCATAGAGGTTGACGCTCAACATCAACAGAGTCGAGCCGGCGATCGCTGGCGGACCGAAGCGGACAAGCGCATGGGCGAATTCCTTCGCGGACATGGTGCTCCGCGCGCCGTCGAAGGCCTTGCCCGCCAGAACGGCAAGCGCGGCGGCTACCTGCCGCGCGCCCTCGTCATAGCTGCCGTAGACGATAATAATGGTCGTCAGCGCACCGGCGCCGGCGAGGATTCCGATCACCGCAGCCAGCGAGATGATCGCGCCGACCGAAGCATAGATCGGAGAGGCCGCGGGACGCACGCCGAGGTATCGAGCGACCGGCGTTACGACGAAGGCGGCCAGGATCCAACCGGGCGCCGCAACCGAGGCGGCGAACAAAAGCGCGGACATGGGCTCGGCGAGGAAGACGAGTGCGACGACTGAAATCGCGGTCGCGATCGCGCCGCTGTCGAGCCCCCAGCCCAGCGTCGCGATCATGATCGGCAGTGGGGCGAGATAGGCGAGCGCCATCGCGAGAACGCTTGTTTGCGCGCTCACGGCGAACAGGAGGGCGGCGGTGCATCCGGCGCCAATCGCGACGGCGAATCGATGGAACATGGCGAGCGCTGTCCCGCGTTGACTTGCGGTTAGGAGACGGGCGGACCGCCCGATCCAACTACCGCCGCGTCCGGCAAGGGCCAACGCAACGGTTCGAGACGTGACGGCGGCGCAGCCGCCCGTAGAGCGTCAGCGTATGACGTAAGGCAGCAGACCCAGAAAGCGCGCGCGCTTGATCGCCTGCGCGAGTTCGCGCTGCTTGCCTGCCGAAACCGCCGTGATCCGGGAGGGCACGATCTTGCCGCGCTCGGAAACGTAGCGCGAAAGCAAGCGAGTGTCCTTGTAGTCGATCTTGGGCGCATTGGCGCCGGAGAAAGGGCAGGACTTTCGTCGGCGGAAGAAGGGGCGGCGGGGCGCGGCGGCCATCAGTTGACTCCAATATTCGTATCATCGCGCGGGCGGCGCGGGGGGCGGTCAGGGCGATCGCCGCGCGGCCCGCGCGAGCCGCGCTCGTCGCGCTCGGCGTCGTCGCGCCTGCGCACCATGGCCGACGGACCGGCCTCATGCTCCTCGACGCGTATGGTGAGGAAACGGATCACGTCTTCGTTGATGCTCAGGAGACGTTCCAGTTCGACCACCGCCTCCGAGGGCGCGGCGATATTGAGCAACGTGAAATGAGCCTTGCGATTCTTCTTGACCCGAAACGCAAGCGACTTCAGCCCCCACGGCTCCACCTTGGTGACCGCGCCGCCAAGCGAAGCGATTTTCGCCTTGATCTGGTCGGTCAGCGCTTCGACCTGCTGCGCCGTGACGTCCTGGCGCGCAAGGAAAATATGCTCGTAAAGAGCCATGTCGTGCCTTTCCTTTTCGCTTGCGGATCCCACGCGGAGCCCTTCGAGCCCGGGAAAGGCTCGAACCGGATCGTTCGAAGGCGGGAACACGGGAAGCCGGACCATCCACAGTCCTTCCGAACGCCTTTGGGCGCGCAGACTTCCGTTCAGCCCCCAGCGGGACGCAACGAGGGCGCTTCCATATCGGGACTTTGCCGCCGACGCAAGGCGAATCTCAGCGGACGCGGCAGCCGAACCCTATGCGGGGCCGCGGAAACTAAGAACCTCGCCGGAGGGAAAATCGTACAATTTGCCGGTGTCGGTCCACTGGGGCGAGCAGATCTCGACGATCTTGGGCGCCAATTCCTCGGGCGTTCGCAGGGTCGTCGGGTCCTCTCCCGGCATCGCTTTGGCGCGCATCATGGTGCGCAACGGTCCCGGATTGACGAGCATGACGCGAATGTTCGAGGTGTTGAGGGTCTCGGCGGCATAGGTGCGCGCGAGGGCGTCGAGGGCGGCCTTTGAGATCGCGTATGGACCCCAATAGGCCCTAAGCTCCGCCCTGCTCGCCGCGCCTGAGGTAACAAAGGCCACCCGCCCCGCGGGGGAGCGGCGCAGCAGTGGGTCGAGCGAGCGAACCAGGCGCCAATTGGCGGTGACATTGACCGCCATTACGTCATCCCATTCCTTCGGATCGAGGTGATGGAGTGGCGTGAGGAGGCCCAGGACGCCGGCGTTGCCGACAAAGGCGTCGAGTCGGCCCCACCGGCGATACAGCGCTTCGCCGAGCCGATCGATGGCGGCATGGTCACGCAAGTCCATCGGAACGAGCGTTGCCGGGCTGGGGTCTCCTCGGCGCAGAGCGCCGATCTCGTCGTCGAGTTCCTCGAGCGCGCCCTGCGTGCGCGCGAGCGCAACGACATGGGCGCCAGAGCGTGCGAAGGCGATCGCCGCAGCGCGCCCGATCCCGCGAGACGCTCCCGTCACCAGAACGATCCGAGTCGATCCGTCCGAATCGGGCGCGCTCAATCGACACTCCTTACATCATTTGCTAGGGTCGGCTTCGGAAGTGGCCGCGCGCGATTTGCGCGGCTCGATCGTCGGGGTGAGGCTAGGCCCTCGCATCGCGACCGCGCAAGAGACCCGATTGCGAGTTGTGCTTCGAGTCCGCCGTGTGTAGGGCGGTTATGGACTTGCCGAACATGAAAATAAAGTCCAACAATGATGAAATTGGCGCCGATGCGTCACGCCTGCCGCTGGGGTTGAGGGCTCGCGCTCGTGCGCTGGCGCCTTCGTTTTGAGGCTCAGGATGCTAAACGAGAAAATTGATCGCGAGAGCGGGAAAACCGTGACTTCGCGCCGATCTGTCGGAGATCGTGTATCAGCGCGTGGGACTGTCGCGCACGGAGTTGGCCGAACTCGTTCAGTCGGTGCTGGACGAAATTTGCGACGCGGCCGCGCGCGGCGAAACCGTGAAGCTTTCCGGTTTCGGTTCTTTCGTCATCCGTTCCAAGGGAGAGCGGATCGGTCGAAACCCAAAGACAGGCGTAGAGGTGCCGATCCTGCCGCGCCGGGTAATGGTCTTCAAGCCGTCGAATGTGCTGAAGGCGAAAATCAACGGACGCGAATCCGGCTCCGAAAAACAATAGGCTGACGCCGCGAAGGACCGCCTCTGGCTTTCGCGCGCCAATCAAACGATAATGGGCTGCCCCAGGCGAGGGCGAGCGGTGATTCTCTTGTCGCCCTCGATCATCGACGAGCAAGGCAATGGAAAAAAGTCCCGAGGCCTTCCGAACGATCCGCGAAGTCGCGGACGGACTGGATTTGCCGCAGCACGTTCTGCGTTTCTGGGAGACGCGGTTTCCCCAGATTCGGCCGCTCAAGCGGGCAGGCGGTCGCCGCTACTATCGGCCCGACGACATCGAGCGGCTCCGGCTCATCAGGCGCCTGTTGTATGACGAAGGCTACACGATCAAGGGCGTCCAGAAACTGTTCAAGGAGCGGGGCCTGCAGGTTGTGGCCGAAACCGCGTCGTTCGACCCGCGGCGATCGCTCGAGCCGCTGGAAATGCGTGAGCCGTCCGAAACCAGGACCCGCGCCGAGACATCCGACTCCGAGCAAACGGCGCCGCGCGGCGATCCAATGAGCGCGCGCTTCGCCGCGGATGAACTGACGACGCTGCGCGAAGTCCTCGCCCAGATCGGCGAGGCGCAAAGGATCCTCGCCCAGTCGCGTTCGCAAGGGTCATGACGCGCGTTGGCTCGGCGACACATTGCCAGCGGCGGCGGCCCTAACTATAACGAGCGCCGTCGGAGTGTAGCGCAGTCCGGTTAGCGCACTTGTCTGGGGGACAAGGGGTCGTGGGTTCGAATCCCGCCACTCCGACCATTTGCGCATCGCGGCCCAGGCCCACGCGCGCGTCGAGCGGACCGGACGTAGCGGCCAGGGGGCCTATGTGGTCCGTTCGGGGCGTTTACCGCCGCTTTTCCCAGACGGTCCAAACTTTTCAAGGGCTTGGACTCCTGTTTACCGCCGCCCCGCGTTTTTGCGCCACAAACCCCGCGGGAAGCGTCTTCGATTCGCATAATGTATATTATGGAACCTCAAGGGCGGGCGCCGGTCGCGCCGCCCCGCGGTTCTCGCGAAACCACGAATATCAGCCGGACGCGGCGCGCTGCGGCGGCGGCGCGTATATTCAGCCGGACGCGGCGCGCTGCGGCGGCGGCGCGTATATGATGCCCTCCGAGCGAAGCATTCGAATTCCGACAGGAGAACATCCATGAAAATCGCACTCATTGGCGCTTCCGGCCATGCGGGATCCCGTCTGTTGGCGGAATTGACCAGGCGCGGTCATCAGGTGACCGGGATCGCGCGCCATCCGGAAAAGGTCGCCGCCGGACCCGGCGTGACGGCGAAGAAAGGCGACGTCCACGACAAGGCCGGCCTTGTCGCGCTGATCAAGGGCCACGACGCGGCGATGAGCGCGGTTCACTTCACCGACAGCGATCCGAAGCTGCTGATCGAGGCGGTCAAAGAGGCTGGCGTGAAGCGCTATTTCGTCGTCGGCGGCGTCGGCAGCCTCGAGGTCGCGCCTGGCGTGCGACTGATGGATACGCCGCAGTTTCCCGCGGCCTACAAGGTCGAGGCCGCCAAGGGCGGAGAATTTCTCGATCTCCTGCGCAATGAGAGGGAGCTTGAATGGACGTTCCTGTCGCCCTCGGCGATGGTCGGCCCCGGCGAGCGCACCGGCAAGTTCCGGCTCGGAAAGGACCAGTTGCTGACCAACGACAAGGGCAGCAGCGTCTCCTGGGAGGACTATGCGATCGCGGCGGTCGATGAACTGGAGAAGCCGGCCCATGTGCGGCAGCGCTTCACAGTCGGCTATTGAGCAACGCTTTTCGGCGATCCGGGGCGCCGAGAATTCCCGCCGCCATTGGAGACGGCTGAGCGACGTCCAGGATCACTCGAATTCGGCCAGCAGGGCGCGCGCGGCGCGGATGTCTCTCATGCTCTCCCCGCCCTCGATCGCCGAGAGGATCGGCTCCAACAGCCTGCGCAAGGCGCGTCGGGCGAGCCCGTGTCGCGCCACAAACGTGCAAGGTCGGCGGTTCGAGTCCTATGTTGGTCCTCGGGAGACCACGAGTCCAGCGCGGGGGCGGTCGGCGGCCGGATATGGCGCTAGGCGCGCATTTCCGGGCGTCTCACGCCCGCAGCAACTCAGCCAGCGTCAGCGCGATCACTTCTGTCGCCTTGTACAAGTCCGCGAGCGGCAGGCGCTCGTCGGCGCGATGGGCGTTGGCTTCCTCGATCGTACGCGGGCCGGCGCCGTAGAGCACGATCGGCACGCCCGCCTTGGCGTAGTGACGCGCGTCGGTATAGAGCGGCACGCCCGAGGCCGTGACCGACTCTCCCATCACCCGGCTCGCATGACGGCAGAGCGCGTCGGTGAGCCTGGCGCCGGCCGGCGTCGGCGTCAGCGGCTCGGCGAGCAGGATGCGGTTGACCTTGACCTTGGCGTTCGGATGAAGGGTTGACGCGCGGGCGATCACCGCCCGCAGCTCCGCTTCGACCTCGGCCGGATTCTCCTCCGGAACCATGCGCCGGTCGAGCCGGAACGCGACCCGGTCCGGCACCACATTGGTGTTGACGCCGCCCGAGATGAGCCCGACCGTCATCTGCGGCGAGCCGATGCCGGGAATAGCGGAAGTCCGCGCCGCCAACCCGCCGCGCCAGCCATAGAGCGCGGCCAGGATCGCGCTCGCCGCTTCCAGCGCGTCGACGCCGGTGAACGGCCGCGCAGCGTGCGCCGAGCGGCCGGCGACTTCGACCTCCAGATGCAGGCAGCCGTTGTGCGCATTGACGACCGCATAGGAAAACCCCGCGCCGATCGCCAGATCGGGATGCGAAAGGCCCTGTTCGAGGATGTAGCGCGGGCCGATCTCGCCGCCCGCCTCTTCGTCATAGGTGACATGCAGCTCAACAGTCCCGTTGAGCGCGGCGCCGCTCGCTTCCAGCGCCAGAATCGCGAAGGCGTAAGTCGCGATGTCCGACTTCGACACCGCGACCCCGCGCCCGAACATCCAGCCGTCGACGATCTCGGCCCCGTAGGGGTCGCGAGTCCAGCTGGCGCCGGGTGGCACCACATCGCCGTGCGCATTGAGCGCGACCGTTGGACCGCCCTGCCCGAACTTTCGCCGCGCGATCAGATTGGTCGCCGATATCATTCCGTTGGCCTTGACGAGCGCGTCGGGAACTTTGAGCCTTTCGACCGT
Organism: uncultured Alphaproteobacteria bacterium; assembly: GCA_963784805.1. Taxonomy (GTDB): domain Bacteria; phylum Pseudomonadota; class Alphaproteobacteria; order Rhizobiales; family Beijerinckiaceae; genus Roseiarcus. The sequence continues at coordinate 23,278 of CAWASR010000019.1, read as the reverse complement.
CAGCCCCAGACCCTCGATGAGCCCGGCGACGACCTCGGCGGAGCGATCGCAGTCGCCGGGCGGGTTGTCGGACGGAATCCGGACGATCTCGGCCAGAAAGTTCGTCTCGGCGCCCTCATGTTCGCGCACGAAGGCGTGGATAGCGGCTTCGATCGACGCCACGGCGTTCTCCCCTCAATCCGTCAATTGTCGAAATCCTCGACGCGCATGCCGTCGTAGGCCGGCGCGACACGCGCGGGCAGGCGCGCGCGCAAGGTCTCGTAATCAAGGTCAGTATGCAAGTTGGTCAGGATCGCGCGGCGCGGGCGCATCTCCTCGATCGCCGCCAACGCGTCCTCGAGGCTGAAATGCGACGGATGGGGGCGATGGCGCAGCGCGTCGATGATCCAGACGTCGAGCCCCTCGAGGTGCGCGCGGCTCGCCTCGGGAATGCGCTTGACGTCGGGCGTATAGGCGAGCGCCCCGAAACGAAGGCCGAGCGCGCCTATATCCCCGTGGTCGAGGTCGAAGGGAATGGCCTCGATGGCGCCGCCCATGCCGTCGATCTTGCAGGGCCTGCCCGCGGTTAGACGACGCTCATTTGCTATGGGAGGATAAGAGCTTCCGTCAGGCGTCTGAAAGATATACGAAAACGCCCGCCGAACAATCAGCGAGGTCGGTTCGTCCATGTGGACGTCGATCCGGCGTCCCGCCTGCAGGACCAACGGCCGCAGATCGTTCATCCCGTGGGTGTGGTCGGCGTGGGGATGGGTGATCAGGACGCCGTCGAGCCTCTTGACCCTGGCTTCGATCAATTGTTCGCGCAGATCCGGCGAGGCATCGACGAGCACCGTCGTCACGCCATCGGCGCCGACGCGCTCCAAAAGGGCCGAGCACCGGCGTCGACGGTTGCGGGGATTGGCCGGATCACATGCGCCCCACCCCTGCCCGACGCGCGGAACGCCGGCGGACGAGCCGCAGCCCAAAATGGTCAGACGCAGACTCAATGCCGCGGCCCGGTTGGGTCGAGCTTGGCGAAGATGGAAAGCGTGTTGGCGCGCGTCGCGGCGGCGAGCGCCTCGACCTCGATTCCGCGCGTCTCGGCGACAGCGCGCGCGGTCGAGGCTACGAAGGCGGGCTCGTTGCGCTTGCCGCGATGGGGGACGGGCGCGAGATAGGGAGCGTCGGTCTCGACCAGAATCCGGTCGAGCGGAACGTCGCGCGCGATGGCGCGCAGGTCGGACGAGTTCTTGAAGGTCACGACGCCAGAGAACGAAATGGAGAGGCCGAGTTCGAGTCCGGTCTCGGCCAGCGCCCGCGAGCCGGTGAAGCAATGGAGCAGGGCGCTGAACCGCCCCTGCCCCATTTCGTCCCTGAGAATCGCCGCCATGTCGTCGTCGGCGTCCCGCGTATGGATGACGAGCGGCAGGTTCATTTCGCGCGCCACAGCGATCTGGCCGCGAAAGACGCGCTCGGCGGTCTCTCGCGGCGCGTAATTGTAGTGATAGTCGAGCCCCGCCTCGCCGATGCCGACGCATTTGGGATGGGCGGCAAACCGGCGCATGGCGGAATAATCTTCCGCCCCCTCGCCCCCCGCCTCGTGCGGATGCGTGCCGACGGTGAAGTAGACGCTGTCGAAGCGCTCGGCGATTTCGGCGGCGCGCGCCGCCTTAGCGATCCGCGTGCCGATGGTGATCATGCGTTCGACGCCCGCCGCGTGGGCGCGCCCGACCACCGCATCGAGGTCGTCGGCGAAGTCGGGAAAATCGAGATGGCAATGGCTGTCGATGAGCATTACTGCGCCGCCGCCTCGCGCTCGACATAGCGGGGGAAGATCGGCGACGGCGGAGGCAGCGCCCTGCCCGGCTGCAGCCGATGCGGGGCCCGAATTCGCCATAACGAATTGTCCGCCGGGACATTTTCGAGCGAAACTTCGATGTCACGGAAGCTTCGCTCGTTCTGCGACGCCCCAAGCAGCTCCAGCAGCTTGCTCATTGCTGAAGGCATCACAGGCTGCAGCAAAATTGCAACGATGCGAAGGACTTCGAGAGTGGTGTAAAGGACCACACGCATTTCGCCGGGATCACTTTTCGCCAGTTTCCAAGGCTCTCGAGAAGCAAAATATCGATTTGTCCGAGCAACAGCTTCAAAAACGGTTGCAACATACTGATGTATCGCAAAATCCTCCATGTGGAGCCGCGCAGTGCGGATCAAAGAATCGGCGACCTCCAAGAGGTCGTTTGTCTCTTGGTCGATTAGTCCCCCACCTGAGCGCCAATCCGGCACGGCGCCAGCGCAGTCCCTGGCGATCATGGTCAATGCGCGCTGCGCCAGATTGCCGAGATCGTTGGCGAGGTCGGCGTTCCTGCGGGCGACGATCGTCTCGTGCGAATAGTTGCCGTCCTGGCCGAACGGCACTTCGCGCAGGAAAAAATAGCGCACCGGATCGAGGCCGTAAGCCGCGACGAGATCGGCCGGGCTCACCACGTTGCCGACCGACTTCGACATCTTTTCGCCGCGGTTGAACAGAAACCCGTGCACGACGATCTGGCGCGGAACGGGAAGCCCAGCGGACATGAGGAAGGCCGGCCAATAGATGGCGTGGAAGCGGGTTATGTCCTTGCCGATCACATGCGCGTCGGCCGGCCAGTATTTAGCCCGCGGACCGTCGTCCGGGAAGCCCGTGGCGGTGATGTAGTTGGTCAGCGCGTCGACCCAGACATACATCACGTGCTTCGGGTCGCCCGGCACGGGCGTGCCCCACGCGAGGGTCGCGCGGCTGATCGACAGGTCCGTGAGCCCGCGCTTAATGAAGGCGACAATCTCGTTGAGATATTTCTCCGGCGTGACGAAGTCGGGATGGGCCTCGTAATGCGCGAGAAGTCTGTCGGCGTAAGACGATAGCCGGAAGAAATAACTCTCCTCCTCTACCCACTCGGCCGGCGCTCCGCTTGGCGCGAGCTTCGATCCGTCAGGTCCGTCGGTCAGCTCGCTCTCGTCGAAATAGGCTTCGTCGCGCACCGAGTACCAGCCGGCGTATTTCGACAAATAGACGTCGCCGTTTGCCGCCATCCGCTCCCAGATGGCCTGCGCGGCGCGGACGTTGCGGGCCTGAGTCGTGCGTACGATGTCGTCGGCGCGGGCGTTGAGCATCTCGCCCATCGCCTCGAATTCTTTCGCGACGCGGTCGACGAATTCCTGCGGCGTCAAGCCTTCGCGCGCGGCCGTTTGCTGCACCTTGAGGCCATATTCGTCCATCCCGGTCACGAATAGGGTGTCTTTGCCGTCGAGGCGCATGAACCGCTGGATCGCATCGGTGGCGATACGCTCATAGGCGTGTCCGATATGCGGCGCGCCGTTGGCGTAGGGGATGGCGGTGGTGATGTAGAAGCGGCTCATGCCGCCGTCCTAGAGCATTTCGCTGGGGTTGGAAACGCGTGGGATTTACCGTCGCCGCTCGCTCGCGGCGATCTCCGCGAAGACGGCCAGGACATGCAGCTTCCGGTCGAGATTGAGCGTCTCCGTCTCTCGCGCGGCGGCCCGGATGCGATCCCACAGCGTAGCGATCGCATCCGCCCGGGAGGCTGACGACACGGTCGTGAACGCACGGGTCGCGAGCCAGTCGTAAAGGTCGCGATGGAAGGCCTGATAGGCCTCGTTCGCCGTCCGTGGGCCAAGAGCCTCCGCGAGCCTGGCGACCGCGCGCGGATCGGGATGCGGAAGGCCGCGGATGTTTGAATCGATGAGCGCCCCGATCTCTTTCGCTTCCGGAGCGAGGCGCGTCAGCGCTTCGCGAACGGAGCCATGCGCTCGTCTGGCGGCGCCGGAGATGGCGGCGGGATCGGATTCGCTCCACGGCGGTCCGAGGCCAGCGATCACGGTGGCGATGTCATTCTCACGGAGCGGATCGAGACGGAGTCGCCGGCAGCGCGAACGGATTGTCGGCATGACCTGACCGGGCCGATGCGAAACGATGAGAATCAGCGAACGTTGCGGCGGTTCTTCAATCAATTTCAGCAACGCATTGGCGCTACTGCGATTGAGGTCCTCGGCGCAATCGACGATCGAGATCCGCCAGCCGCCGAAGCCTGCCGCCAGTTGGAATATTTTTAGCGCCTCGCGCACGTCTTCGACCGCGATTTCGGTGGCCAGTCTTTTCGGGTTCGCCTTCCACTCCCGTCGCATCAGCGAAAAGTCCGGATGCGCGAGCGCGGAGAGGTGGCGCGCCGCCCGATTGTTCGGGTCGACATGAAGGTCGGCGGCTTCGCGCACGCTTTGGGCGTATGGATCGGGGTTGGCGAGTACGAACCGGGCGAAACGCCAGGCAAGCGTCGCCTTGCCGACTCCCTCGGCGCCGCTGATCAGCCACGCAGGGGCGAGACGCCCGTCCCGATAGGCCGACAGAAATTCCGCTTCGGCGGCCTTGTGGCCAATGAGCGTTTGCGCGTGGCGCGGATGCGGCGCGCCGGCAAACGCGTCGCTTTCGGCAGGCTCCTCGATCTCGCCGCGCTTCATTGCCCGGTCCGCCCCAGCGCGCCGGCAGGATCCAGGCGGCCTTCGACCACTGACCAGATTCGGGCAGCGACTTTGTTCTCCGGTTCGAGCGCGTCAATAACCGCGCAGCGCCCGGGCTCCGCCCTCGCAATGTCGAGGAATGCCCGGCGCAACGTCTCATGAAAGGCGAGGCCTTCCGCCTCGAACCGATCAGCCTTCCTGCCCTTGCCCCGCCGCCCGGCCGCGCGCTCCAGGCCGACCTCGGGAGGAATATCCAACACCAGCGTCAGGTCGGGCCTGTTCGACCCGACCGTGACCTGCTCAAGGCGAGCAATGAAGCCCGGCGGCAGGTTTCCCGCCGCGCCCTGATAGGCGCGGGTGGAGTCAGCGAAGCGGTCGCAGACGACCCACTCGCCGCGTGCGAGCGCGGGCAGAATCGTCTTGTCGAGATGGTCGATGCGGGCGGCGGCGAACAGGAGCGCCTCTCCGTCGGGTCCGAACGGGGCGGCGAAGCCTGAAAGAATCGCCTTGCGCAGAGCCTCGGCGCCCGGCGAGCCGCCGGGCTCGCGGGTGCGCACGACCATCAGGCCGATCTCCTTCAACTTGCGCTCCAGTCGCTTCGCCTGCGCTGATTTGCCGGCGCCCTCGCCCCCTTCGAGGGTGATGAAGCGGCCCCGCGCCGGTTCCGTCATTGTCGCGCCAGGGCCCGCCCCAGCGCCTGCCGCACGGCCTCGCCGGCAAGTTCGAGTCCCGCGTCGAGAGCCCGCCGCGCCAGTCCTCCGCGCGCGACATCTGCTCCGGTCTTGAGCGGCACGTCGATGACCAGCATGTCGGCGCGCCAGATCTTGAGCCGCGCGACTTCCTTGTCGCGTGCGACCGGCGCCGCGAGCGGCCCGGTATAAACGATCTTGGCCGTGAGCTTGTCGCTCTCGCCCCGAGGCGTGAACAGGATGATCGGCCGGACGGCCATCAGGGGCACGACGCCAGTCTCTCCGCCATAGACGGCGGCGGTCCCGATCTTGTCGCCCGCCTGGTAAAGTATGCGCCGGTCGAAGGAGTGAAAACCATAGTCGAACAGCTTGCGCGCCTCCACTATGCGCTGGGCCGCCGACTTCACTCCGTTGAGCACCACGATGAGGCGCTGGTTGTCCTGAACCGCGGAGCCGACCAGCGCGAAGCCGCCGTCCTTGGGGTCGCCCGCCTTGAGCCCGTCAGCCCCGATATCCATTGTGATCAGCGGATTGCGGTTGAGTTGCCGGATCTTGTTCCAGGTGAACTCTTTCTCCCCGAAGTAATGATAGTATTCGGGATAGTCCCGGATGACGTGGGCGGCGAGGAGCGCCATGTCGCGCGCGGTCACGTGCTGGCTCGGATCAAATTTGCCCCTCGGATCGGTGAAGTGCGAGTGCGTCATGCCGAGTTCGGCGGCGCGCTTGTTCATGATCCCGGCGAAATTTTCTTCTGTTCCCGCCATCCCCTCTGCGAGCGTCATCGCCGCGTCATCGCCGGACTGGATGATGAGGCCGCGCAGCAAATCCTCCACGCTCACCCGGCTGTGGATCGCCAGAAACGTGGCGGGACCGTGCGCATGCGCCCCGCCTTGGCGCCACGCCTTTTCGGACACGTCGAAGATGTCGTCGAGCCGAAGCCGCCCTTTCTCGAGCTCACGGAAAATGATTTCGGCGGTCAGGAGTTTGGCGACGCCGCCCGGGGCCATCGGGCTGTCGGCGTTCTTCTCGAACAGCACCGTTCCGCTGTCGTAGTCCTGCACCAGCGCGACGGCCGCGCTCGTGCTGAAACCACCGGCACGCGCGGGCCCGGTCGATGTTATGACGCCGGCCGCGGCCAACAGGAGGACAAGTCGGACGAAACGCACGGCCCCCGTACCTTCGAAAGGCGTGGGCGGACCCGCCGCCCACGCGCCTTTCACCATGGATCGGGGTTTGTTGGCAACGCTCTCGGCCGGCGGCCGAACCCCGCGGATCGAAGCGCTCAATCGCCGTCGAGCGAAGCCTTCGCCGGCTTGACCCGATCGAAAGCCGCGCGCGGTTGCGATTTCAGCCGGCGAACGGGCGGAGCGGGTGCGAAATAGAGGGCCTTTTCCACGATCGCCTGGAGTTCATGCCGCCGCGGCGGCCTCACCGTTGGCGCGGGCCTCGGCGGAGCGACGGCGGCCACGACAATGGTGTTGCGGATCGCGCCGAGGTCGAAGGGACGCGGCGGCGGTAGCGGAACCGGTAAGCGCGGCTGCCGGATAGGGATCGATGCGGGCGGAACGTCTTCTCGAGAATACTTCGGCTCGGACGCTGGCGCAGATTCGGCGAGCGCGACGCGGATCGGCTCGGGCGGCGCGACCCGGCTTGCGGTGCGCACGGACGTGGCTTCGCGCTGCGGTTCGGTTTGCGGCGGCCGAGCGTCGCTCGCCACCATCACAGGCGCGGAATAGCCATTGAGATTGGCGGGCGAACCATCGGTCCGGAGGCTCGCGAGCAGCATCGAATCGTCCGATCCTCCGAGCGGCGCGCGTCCGACATATTCAACTTTGATCCTGGCCGTGCCGGCGGCCTTGAAGTTGAGCACGTCGGCCACGCGCGAGGAGACATCCATCACCCGGCCGCCGGAATAGGGTCCGCGATCGTTAACTCGCACGATGATCGAATATCCGTTGCGCAGATTGGTGACCCGCGCGTAGCTCGGCAGCGGCATCGTCGGGTGGGCGGCGGTGAGCGCGGCCGTGTCGTAGATTTCGCCGTTGGCGGTGCGGCGGCCACGGAACGCCGCGCCGTACCACGACGCCGTGCCGACCGCGGAATAGGACGTGTTCTCGGCCGGACGATAGGTATGGCCGGCGATTCGATAAGGACGCCCGACCAAATACTGACCGCCGCCGCGCGGCACCGGTTGGCCGTCGGCAACAACTTTGGGGCTGGCGCGGCCGTATTTGGCCTGAGAGAAATATTCGTGGCCGTGCGAATAGCGCGTTGCGGTCTCATTGGCGCATCCGGCGAGCGCGACCGCGGTCAATGTCGCACACGCCCCGAGCCATCCCCTTTTGGCGGCGAACGTGCGCAATTCAAGACGCGATAAGCACATTAACGCTGACTCGCTTGCACGTCAGAGCCGGTATCGAGACTGAAATCCCGACCGCAGCCCAGCCGGCCTGATCTTTTCGAACCATCAAGACGTGTCGGCAATTTTGATCCTGCTTGGTTTCCATTTCGCTAACGAATTCCGGACATTCGCGTCATGCATACGCCTGCCCGGCGGGCCCTGGACCGCCTGGTGAAGAACTGACGGCCAATCACGGCGACAAAGTGGCCGACCCGTGACGAGCGGGGCGGAGCGGCGTCAGCGTGGCGACGGGCGGGCGCCATTCGATCATGCAACCGCCCGACAATGCAGCGCCCGCGGTTCGCGGAACGGCCGTCCCAGGCTTTAAAAAACGGAGGCGGCGGGAACCTGTCGGCGCTCAGGCCGCCCAAGTATCGCTGGCCGCGGATCGCCAGATTCGACGTTCGACGCCTGCTGGTGAACGCCGAGCTCGCAGCTTCGCTGGGATCCCTCCAAGGCCCCAGACGCAATGCTGACGTTTCGGCGCGCGCGGGCGGTTCAGCTCGAGCCTCTGGGGGCGTTTCCCCTGGCGTTCGACGCCGTGGAGCGCCGCTTGCGCGGCCTTGCCGCTGAGGCCGCAGACGCGGGGGAAGCTCGCGACGAGCGTTGGTGAACCGGTCCGCTCACGCTCGCCAGGTTGTGGGCGGAGTTGATCAGCGCGAGGTGCGAGAACGCCTGGGGGAAGTTGCCGAGTTGACGCTGGCCATATGGATCGTATTCCTCCGCGAGCAATCCAACTTCATTGCGCAACGCCAGCAGTCGTTCGAACAATTCGCGCGCCTCCTTGTACCGGCCAGCCAGGACATAATTGTCCACCAGCCAAAAGCTGCAGGCGAGGAAAGCGCCCTCTCCTGACGGCAAACCGTCCACGCCTTCTCCGGTGTCGTACCGCAACACCAGGCCTTTGCGGACAAGCTTGCGCTCGATCGCCGCAACGGTGCCTCGAACGCGCGCATCCTCAGCCGGCAAAAAGCCGACCATCGGGATCAGAAGGAGACTCGCGTCCAATCTCGGCTCGTCAAAGGATTGCACGAACGAGTCCTGCTCCGGATCGAAGCCGTGTTCGCAAACTTCCTGATGAATCGCCGAGCGGACCTCGCGCCATCGTTCGAGCGGACCTTCGAGCCCAAACTCCTCGATCGAACGCACCGCGCGGTCAAAGGCGACCCAGGCCATCACCTTGGAATGGGTGAAGTGCTTGCGTCCCCCGCGCACTTCCCAGATCCCCTCGTCAGGCTCGCGCCAGACGTTCTCGAGATGGGAAACAAGCGCAAACTCGAGCGCCCAAGTCGGGGCGTCGTCCGCGAGACCCGCGCGGCGGGCGAGGTAGAAAGCGTCAAGCACTTCGCCATAGATATCAAGCTGGATCTGTCCGACCGCCGCATTTCCGACCCGAACCGGCGCAGCGCCTTCGTAACCAGGCAGCCATGGAATTTCATATTCGTCGAGCCGTCGCTCGCCTGCGACTCCATACATGATCTGCAAATCGTCGGGGTTGCCGGCTACCGCGCGCAGAAGCCATTCATGCCATGCCCTCGCCTCGTCGAGAATGCCCGCGCCGATTAGCGCGTAGAGCGTGAACGTCGCGTCCCGAAGCCAACAATGCCGATAGTCCCAATTGCGCGTTCCGCCCAGCTTTTCCGGCAACGAGGTAGTCCCTGCGGCGACGATGCCTCCTGTCTCCCAATGCGAGAGCGCCTTCAGCGTCACCAGCGAACGGAGAACCGCCTCGCGCCACTCTCGAGGAGGTGTGAACGGCGCAACCCAACCGGACCAGAAGGACTCGACCCGCTCGAGCGCGCTTACCGCCGATAGCGGCGCGGGCGACGCGCGGTAGGATGGCGACCAGTTGAGAACGAAGCTCACTTCTTGCCCGGCCCCGACTGTGAATTGGCCGACGGTGCGAAAGTCCTCCCCGCGCGTCGGCGCTGTCGTATCGAGCAAAAGCCGATCGGGCCCCGCTATGAATTGAAGCCGCCCGTCCTCCCGCCGCGAAACCCACGGCACAATCGCGCCATAACCGAAGCGGACGATGAGCTCCATGCGCATGGACACCTCGCCTTGAAGCCCTCTGACAAGGCGCACGACATCGGATGACCCTTCCCCTTGACACATGAAATCGAGCAGGCGCACCGCGCCCTGCTCGTTCCTGAACACGGTTTCGAGAATCAGGCTATCGCCGCAATAACGCCGCGAGACGCGAACGTCGCCTGGCGCCGGGGCGATCAGCCACCTCCCATGTTTCGGCTCGCCTAGCAGCGCGCTGAAGCAGGCGGCGCTGTCGAAGCGCGGAAGGCCGAGCCAGTCAATAGAGCCGTCGCGGCCCACCAACGCGAGGGTTTCGCAGTTTCCGATGACAGCATAGTCTTCGATACGATTGGGCATTCGGGCGCTCGGAGGGAGGGAAAAACAAGATCGACGCGACTTGACCGCAAGGGTTCCGAAAATACGGCGGAATTCGTTGAACCCCGAACGGCGCCGGCTTCAACCGGTCCGTCGGCGGAACAAATTACACCGACATTGTCCGAGCAGCGAAATTGGGCCTGATTTAGGTCCGACGCCGACCGGCGAGCCGTCCGAACAGGCTCAACTCAGAGTTGAAATCACGAGGCTCCAGCAGTCGCGCGGCGCGGCGGCCCGCCAAGCGAGTTCATGCGCTCTTTGCACGCCGCAAATCCACGCGCCATGGTGCATGCCGGCTCCGGAACAAAACCGGCCGCCCGGGCGTTGCAATACCTTCGCGCCGACGGAAATGCGAGGTCGAAAAGAATTGCGCTCGCGAGCGAACTGGAAGGGTTTCTTGAAGATCGCCGAGGTGACGTGTCCGGTCGCCCTGTTCACGGCCGCGTCGGCCTCGGAGCGCGTTATCCTTCATACGATCAACCGAGCGACGGGTCATCGGGTCCAGCGCCAGTTCGTGGACGCGGCGACCGGGTCGGTCGTCGAGCGCGAGGACCAGGTCAAAGGGTACGAGGTCGCGAAGGACGAGTACGCCGTTCTCGAACCGGACGAGATCGCCGCCGCCGTTCCCCAAAGCGACAAGACGCTCTCTGTCTCGGCCTTTGTCGCTCTCGATGGGATCGACGATGTCTATTTTGACCGGCCCTATTATCTTGCGCCTTCGGACAAGAGCGCGCAGGAGGCTTTCGATCTTATCCGCGAGGGCATGCGCGCCGCGGATGTCGCGGCGATCGCCCAGACGGTATTGTTCCGGCGGGTCCGCACTCTGATGATCCGCGCCTCCGGCGTCGGGCTTGTCGCCACGACGCTCAATTTCGACTACGAGGTGCGATCGGCCCGGCAAGCCTTCGCGGAAACGCCGCGGATGAAAATCAAGGGCGAATTGCTCGATCTGGCCAAACACATCATCAAAACCAAGCAAGGCGTTTTCGATCCGGCCAAGGTCTGCGACCGTTACGAAGCGGCGCTCGCCGACCTGGTCAAGGCCAAGCTCGAGGGCAAGACGATCGCAGCGCCAAAGGCGCCCCAACGCCAAAACCGGCGAGACCTTATCGCGGCCTTGCGCGAAAGCGCGGGGCAAGCTGCGAAGGCCGCCAAGCCTCGGGCCAAATCGAAAGTTGCGCCGGCCGGCGCGGTTCGCGCAAAACTCGGCGTGCGGAAAAAAGCGAGCTGAAGCGATGGCGCTCGAGCAATATCGCGCCAAGCGGAACTTCGCCGCCACTCCGGAACCGAAGCCGCGCGCACGAAAGGCCGGCAAGGCGGGAAACAGTTTCGTCGTTCAGAAGCACGACGCGACCCGGCTTCATTATGACTTTCGGCTCGAAATGGATGGCGTTCTCAAGAGTTGGGCGGTAACGCGCGGCCCGAGTCTGGTCGCCGGCGAAAAGCGGCTGGCGGTGGCGGTCGAGGACCACCCGCTCGATTATGGCGATTTCGAAGGCGCGATCCCGAAGGGCGAGTATGGCGGCGGCGCCGTCATCATTTGGGACCGCGGGACGTGGACGCCGATCGGAGACGCCCGCAAAGGCTACGCCAAGGGCCATCTCGACTTCGAGCTTCACGGCGAGAAGCTCAAGGGCCGATGGCATCTGGTCCGAATGCGCGGCAAGCCGCGCGAAAAGCGCGAGAACTGGCTCCTGATCAAGGGCGACGACGAGTTCGCGAGAAGCAAGGAGGCGCCGGACATCCTCGAACAGCAGCCGAAATCGGTGAAGACCGGACGCCCCATCGCCGCCGTGGCCGGCGAGCCGCCGGGCTGGTCGTCGAAGACGGGCAGAATAAAGAGGGGCAAAGCGTCCGGAGGTCCGGCGCCGCAGCCCGGCGCGCCTGCCGACCCGTCCTCGGTTGACGGCGCCAAGAAGGCGCCAATGCCGGAATTTGTCGAACCGATGCTGGCCACCCTCATGGGAACGCCAGCCGCGGGCGAGCGCTGGCTGCATGAGATCAAGTTCGACGGCTATCGGCTTCAGGCTCGCATCAAGGACGGCCGCGTGACGCTCAGGACGCGCAGCGGCCTCGACTGGACAGCCAAGTTTGGCGAAGGCGTCGTCACGGCGCTCTCCAGGCTTCCGGCGCGAGAGGCCCTGATCGACGGCGAGCTTGTGGTCGAGAACGACGGCGGCGCCTCGGACTTCTCCGCGCTGCAAGCCGATCTCAGCGAGGGGCGCACCGACCGATTCCTGTTTTACGCCTTCGATCTTCTCTATCTCGATGGCTTCGACCTTCGCGCGACGCCGCTCGTCAAGCGCAAGGATTTGCTGGAGGCGATCATCGGCGCCGGCGCCGGAATCGTGCGCTTCAGCGGCCATTTCGACGAGAGCGGCGCGCTCGTGCTGCGGCACGCCTGCCGGCTCGGGCTCGAGGGCGTGGTGTCCAAATTGCGCGACTCCCCCTATCGCTCCGGACGCGGAAGAAGCTGGATAAAATCCAAGTGCTCGGCGCGCCAGGAATTCGTCGTCGCCGGTTTTGTTCCCTCCGCCACCGCGCGCGAGGCCATCGGATCACTGGTCCTCGGCGTCTACGAACAGAACGCGCTGCGCTATGTCGGACGCGTGGGGACCGGCTTCAGCGCCGCAGTCGCGAAGGCTCTCCACGCCCGGCTCGAGCCGATGCGCATTTCCGCCAGCCCGTTCGCCGACCGCCTCAGCGCCGACGAAATTCGGCAAGTGCGATTCGTTCGCCCCGAGCTGGCGGCGGAGGTCGACTTTCGCGCCTGGACCGCAGACGGCCAGTTGCGTCACGCCTCGTTCCGCGCCTTGCGCGAAGACAAGCCGGCGCGAGAGATCGTGCGCGAAGCGGCATCGTCGGACGCCGCGTCGAAGCGACAGCGGCGGACGGTCGCGCTCACCCACCCCGATCGCATCTATTGGCCCGACAAAGGCGTGACCAAGGAGGGGCTCGCCGACTATTACGCCGAAGTCTGGCCCCACATGGCGCCATTCGTGGTCGGAAGGGCGCTGGCGCTTTTGCGCTGTCCGAACGGGATCGGCGGGCCCAGTTTCTTTCAGAAGCACGCCTGGAAGGGGATCAACCGCAACATCGTCCTGGTCGGCGATCCGAAGGAGCCCGGCGGCGAGCCGCTGGTCAGCATCCGCGATCTCGACGGCCTCATGGGTCTCGTGCAAGCGGCGGCGCTGGAAATCCACCCCTGGGGGTCGACGCTCACCGACTGGGAGCGGCCCGATACGATCGTCATCGATCTCGACCCCGGAGACAACGTCGCCTGGACGGCGATCATTGACGCCGCCAAGGAGGTTCGCGGGCGGCTGAAGGACGCCGGCCTCGCGGCCTTTGTCAAAACGTCGGGCGGAAAGGGGCTCCATGTCGTCACGCCGGTGAAGCCGAAGGCCGAATGGCCGGCGGCGAAGGCGTTCGCGAAGGCGGTCGCCGAAGCAATGGCGGCCGACAGCCCGGGTCTCTATGTCGCCACGATCGCCAAGGCGAAGCGGCATGGCAAAATCCTTATCGACTACCTGCGCAATCAGCGCGGCATGACCGCCGTCGCCGCCTATTCCGCGCGCGCGAGACCGGGGGCGCCGGTTTCCATGCCGCTTGGCTGGGAGGAGCTCGGAGCCGAGATCGGGCCCGCCTATTTCACCATCGACAGCGCCCCCGCCAGGCTTGCTTCGCTCGCCCACGATCCCTGGAAAGACTTCCGCGCCGCGGCCGCGCCGATCGAGATCCGGAAGGGTCGCGGCGGAAGCGCAGCCTGAACGGTCAGGTTCGTGGGCGGCCCGGCCGCCTGCCGGGTTTGCTGTCCGCCGCCACGCTCCTGCGAAGAGCGTCCATGATGTTGATGACGTTGCTCGGCGCCGGCTCCTCCTCGGACTTTGGCCGCGCGGATCGTCTGACGCCCTTCTTTCTTTCCTTGATGATCTCGAGAAGCCGCGCCTGGACCGGGTCGCGGACCATGTCCGGGCTCCAGGGCTTCCTGCGCTCCTCGATCAGCCTGGCGACAAGGCCCATCAGCTTCGGATCGGGCTTGGACCTGGCGTCAGCCTCGAAATAGTCGCTCGCGGCGCGCATTTCCTCGCTGTAGCGCAACGTCCACAGCACGACGCCATTGTCGCGGGCCTTCAGCATGACGGCGCGCTCACGACGCTGGAGGACCAGGCGGGACAGCCCCGCCATTCCGGTCGAGCGCATCGCATCGCGAATGACGCAATAGGCCTCCGCCCCGACCGGATCGTCGGGCGTCAGGTAGTAGGGCGTGTCGTACCATATCCAGTCGACGCTGTCGGCGGGCGCGAAACTCTCGATCTCGATTGTTCGAGCGCTCTCGAGATTCACCGATTCAAGCTCTTCGTCCTCGAGCAGAATGAAATCGTCTTCGCCGCGAGCATATCCTTTAACCTGGTCATCCTCGTCGACCGGCTCGCCGGTCGCGCCGTCGACATATCGGCTCACGACGCGGTCTCCCGTCTTGCGATTCAACGTGTGGAATCGAACCTTCTCCTCCTCGCTGGTGGCCGGCGTCATCGCGACCGGACAGGTCACCAGCGACAGCTTCAAATAGCCCTTCCAGAACGGTCTCGGCGCCATCGATGGTTCCCTTCAACGTCATTCGACCCCGCCGCGCCCTGGTCGCCTTCTAGCGGGCGCCCGCGGAGGATGGGCCTCGCGCCAGCGTCGCCAACGGCGTGAGGCACTCCGCCGGCGCTTCGCCCGGCGCCTCGCCTTCGCCGGACTTCTGGTCGGCCTCCAGGGACTCGACGATCGCTTGCGCGGACCGCCAGTGGCGTTCGGCCTGACCGTCGGGGCGACCTTCTTCCTGCCAGATGAAATAGGCGATCTCGCGAATGCGGTTCTCCCTGTCGCTCATCGCCGCCTCCTGAACTCCCGTCTGACCGGTTGGTTCGCCCAGTTACCGACGCCTGCCTGTCGCGTAACGTCGATCACGCAACGAAGGTTCCCGCGGCGACAAGGAACGCGCCGAAAGTCGGCGCCAGAACCGCGCGCGCCGCTCTCACGCGCTGAGGCGCTCCTTGATCCGGCCGGCGACCCGTAGGGCGTTCGCAATGATCGTCAGCGTCGGGTTCACCGCGCCGATCGAGGGGAAAAAGCTCGCATCAGCGATATAGAGGTTGTCCAACTCGTGCGCCTTGCATCGTCGATCCTTCGGCGGCCGACGAGGTCGCGCATGTCATCGAGGGCATGGGTCGAAAGGCGATCACGCTGAAAGCGGACGTCAGCAACGAGGATGACGTCGAGCGGATGTTCGGCGACGCGATCGCGCATTTCGGCACCCTGCATATCGCGGTCAGCAACGCCGGGCTGCAACGGGATTCGCCGTTCGACGAAATGACGCTTCAACAATGGAACACCGTCATCGGCGTCAATCTGACCGGCCAGTTTCTGTGCACACGCGCCGCCACGCGGAAGTTCAAACGGCGCGGCGTGATTTCCGCCGTCTCTCAGGCGGCCGGCAAAATCATCTGCATGAGCTCGGTTCACCAGACGATCCCCTGGGCCGGACACGCCAACTACGCCGCGTCGAAGGGCGGCGTCATGCAGCTGAGGCGAAGCATCGCCCAGGAACTCGCGCCCCACTTCATACGGGTGAACAGCATCGCGCCCGGCGCCATTCGCACGCCGATCAATACGGCCGCCTGGGACACCGACGCAGCCTATTCCGACCTCATGACCCTGGTGCCCTACAAGCGTATTGGCGAACCGGACGATATTGCGCAGGCCGCCGTGTGGCTGGCGTCGGACGCGGCCGACTACGTGACCGGAGCGACCCTCTTTGTCGATGGCGGGATGACGTTATATCCGGGCTTCGCGACCGGCGGCTGATATTGCCGACCTCCTCTCGACTCCACGTCATTGCTCCATTCGCATGATCTGGTCCATCGGCGCCATGTTGTGGTTCAGGTTGTTCATGATCCATAGCGAACCGATGATCAGCAGCATCACGATCAAGACGCCGAACGCCAGCGCCAGGACATTGTTGACGTTCTCCGGCCCGGTGGTGATGTGGAGGAAGAAGACGAGGTGCACGCCGATCTGCGCGATCGCCAGCACCACCAGCGCGATCGGAATGCTCGGATGCCATACCAGGGTAGTCGCGGCGATAAAGAACGCTACGCCCGTGATCAGCGTCGCGAGCGCGAGGCCCACCAGGTAGCCGAGGATCCCTTCCACGACTTCGCGGCCGCCGGCTCGCTCGTCGCCGGGAGCGGTGTCGCCGCTGTAGAGAGGCGCATGTTGTTCGGTCTGGCTCATTGACCTGCTCCCAGGAGATAGACCACGGTGAAAATCGCCACCCAAATGATGTCTAGCGTATGCCAGAACAGGCTGAAGCACAGGACGCGGCGGAGGATGTCGGCTCGATAACCCTTGGCGAACACTTGCGCCACCATGGTCAGCAGCCAAAGCAGGCCGAGCGTGACATGCACCCCGTGGCAGCCGACCAGAGTGAAGAAGGCCGATAGGAACGCGCTGCGGGTCGGTCCCGCGCCCTGCTCGATCATGCCGACGAATTCATTGATCTCAATGGCCAGGAAGCCTGCGCCGAACACGAAGGTCGCCGCCATGCCGCCATAGTACAGCAGCCCATTGTGAGCCTTGGAGCCGATGCTGGCGATGCCGCAGGTGAAACTGGAGAGCAGCAGGAAGGCGGTCTCGATCGCGACATTGTGCAGGTCGAACAGATCCTTGCCGCTCGGCCCGCCGGCCGTCTCACCCGACAACACCGCATAGGTGGCGAAGAACGCCGAGAACATGACGATGTCGCTGAGGAGGAAGATCCAGAACCCGTAGCCGACGATGACGCGCTTGGAGGCCGAACTGCCATCCGCATGATCGAACAGCAGTTCCTCCGCGCTCGGCGCGCCGCCATTCGCGTCGCGATAGCCCGCGCCGGCTTCAAAGGCGGTCATTGCGCGGCCTGCATCTGAGCGCGCGCCTCGCTGCGCGCGCGACGGTTTGCTTGGTCGATGCGAGCGACCTCGTCGGCCGGGATCTCGTATTCGGTCCGGTCGCGCCAGGCGAAGACGACGAATGTCGCGAACGCGCCGACCGAAGCGACGGCGGCCATCCACCAGATGTGCCAGATCATCGCAAATCCGGCGAAGGTCGCGAAGAATGCGCAGACGAAGCCGGTCGCGCTGTTCCTCGGCATCTCAATCTCGTGGTAGCTCGGTTCGTCCGCAGGCGTCGCCGGACGATCGGAACCGTGCTCCCTGCGCCAATAGTCGTCCAGGCTCTCGACATGGGGCAGGACGGCGAAATTGAATGCTGGCGGCGGCGACGCGGTCGACCATTCCAGCGAGCGTCCCATCCAGGGGTCGCCGGTCAGGTCGCGCAACTCCTCGCGATGGCGGATGCTCACAATGAGTTGCGCGATCTGGCAGATGACGCCGGCGAGAATGACCACGGCTCCCAGCGCCGCGACCAGGAGCCACGGACGCCATTCGGGCACGTCATAATGCTGCATACGCCGGGTCATACCCATGAGGCCGACGACATAGAGCGGCGCGAACGCCAGGTAAAAGCCGACAAACCAAAACCAGAACGCGGCCTTGCCGAGGCCCTCGTGCAGGCGGAACCCAAACGCCTTGGGAAACCAGAACGTGTACCCGGCAAACATCGCAAACACCACGCCGCCGATGATCACATTGTGAAAATGCGCGACCAGGAACAGGCTGTTGTGCAGCATGAAATCCGCGGGCGGAACCGCCACCAGCACACCGGTCAAGCCGCCGATGACGAAGGTCACCATGAAGCCGATCGACCACAGCATCGGCGTCGGATAGACGACCCGTCCGCCGTACATCGTGAACAACCAGTTGAACAGCTTCACCCCCGTCGGAACCGCGATGATCATCGACGCGATGCCGAAGACCGCGTTGACGTTGGCGCCCGCGCCCATGGTGAAGAAGTGATGCAGCCACACCATCAGCGACAGGACGCAAATCGCCATCGTGGCCATGACCATCGAGCGGTAGCCGAACAGCGGCTTGCGCGAGAAAGTGGACACCACCTCGGAGTAAACTCCGAACGCCGGCAGGATGAGAATGTAGACTTCCGGATGGCCCCAGATCCAGATGAGGTTCATGAACATCATCATGTTGCCGCCGGCCTCATTGGTGAAGAAGTGGAAGCCGAGGTACCGGTCCAGCGTCAGCATCGCGAGCGTCGCGGTCAGGACCGGGAACACGGCGACGATGAGCAGATTGGTCGCGAGCGCCGTCCAGGTGAATATCGGCATGCGCATGTAGGTCATGCCCGGAGCGTGAATCTTCAAAATGGTGGTGACGAAGTTGACGCCGGTCATCAGCGTCCCGACGCCTGAGATCTGGATCGCCCAAAGGTAATAGTCGACCCCGACGCCGGGCGAGTAGACGAGCTCCGACAGCGGCGGAAACGGCAGCCAGCCGGTGCGCGCGAACTCGCCGACCACCAGCGAAAGGTTGACCAGGAGCGCGCCGGTCGCCGTCAGCCAAAAGCTGACCGAATTCAAGGTCGGAAACGCGACGTCGCGCACGCCGAGCTGCAGTGGCACGACGAAGTTCATAAGCCCGATCACCAACGGCATGGCGACGAAGAAGATCATGATCGTGCCGTGGGCGGTGAAGATCTGGTTGTAGTGCTCGGGCGGCAGGTAGCCCTCAGACTGGAAGGCCAATGCCTGCTGCGAGCGCATCATGAGCGCGTCGATGAAGCCGCGCAGCAGCATCACCATGGCGAGCGTCATGTACATGATCCCGATCCGCTTATGGTCGACGCTGGTGATCCATTCGCGCCACAGATAGGGGATCCAACCTTTGATCGTGATGAAGGCGAGGACGCCCAGGACCACCACGATGACGATGGCGCCCGCAAACAGCGGAATTGGCTGGTCGAAGGGAATCGCGCCCCAGGTCAGCTTGCCAAACATCTTATTTCCTCATCCGCGCAGCCGCGCCCGGATTGGTCTCGGCGATCGGGCCGGGCCCCGGCGGCAAGGTCTGATCCAGAATCTTGTCAAACAGTCCGTCAGCGACCGCGCGGAATGTGAACGGCTCCGGCACGACGCTTTGCTTCGACAGCTCGATATACCGCTCTGGCGTGAGTTCATCTCCCGTGTCGCGCGTCTGGCCAAGCCAGTCGTAAAATTCCGGCGCCGTTTTCGCCACGACCTCGAAATGCATGTCCGCGAATCCATCGCCGCTCAACTGAGCGGCAAGGCCGTGAAAGGTCCCGGGCTGGTCAGCCGCGAGATAGAGCTGCGTCCTCATGCGGTTCATCGTGTAGATCATGCTTCCGAGTTCAGGGACGAAGAATGCGGTCATCACGCTCGCCGAGGTCAGCGAAAAATGGATCGGCGTTCCCGCCGGAATCACCAGCCGGTTGACGCTGGCGACATGCTGGTCCGGGTAGATGAACAGCCACTTCCAGTCGAGCGACACGACCTGAACATTGAGAGGCTCTTCCTTGGACGGCAGCGGAACCGCGGGGTCGAGGTCATGCGATCCAACCCACGCCACGCCGCCCAGCAGCATGATGGTGAGAAGAGGAATCGCCCACACGATCAGCTCGAGCTGCCCGGAATATTCCCAGTCAGGCAGATATCGCGCTCTGGCATTGGAAGATCGGTACCACCAGGCGACCGCGAGGGTGGCGACGATCGTCGGAATCACAATGGCCAGCATGATCGCGACGGAATTGATCAGGATCGTTTTGTTGGCCTCGCCGATCGGACCTTTCGGATTGAGCAAAGCCCAATTGCAGCCGCTCAGACCGATCGATCCGAGCAGAGCGGCGCCCCGCAGCGCCCAATCGATGAGGCGCCGACGCAGCGTGCGATCTGTCCAACATGGAAAACTGCTCCGCGCCACCCGCATCGCGAATTCCCTCGCACGACCCGAATCTGCGTTTGCAGTTCGTCGCCGAAGCCGAAGCTAACCCGATCGTCGGGGCGACGCTACTGGGAAGAAAGCTTCTGTTCCAGCCGCAACTCGGCGCCGCGATTGGCGACTCCGGCAGGACTCGAACCTGCGACCTGCCGCTTAGAAGGCGGCTGCTCTATCCAACTGAGCTACGGAGCCGAAACGCGACCAGGCTCGAGACTTTATGTCGCGCTTTAATGTGACCAGGGAACAACTCGATTGGGCAGAAAATTCTCCGAATAGGACGCCAGTTTGCGGGGCGCCGGCTTCGGCTCTTCGACCCTATAGGCGATCCCATTGCGCTCAGCGTAGGCGATCGCCTCGTCCTTGTTTTCGAAGCTCAGCCTCACCTGGGAGCGCATGTCGGTCGAGCTCGTCCACCCCATCAGCGGCTCGATCAGGCGCGGTGATTCGGGCTCGAATTCGAGAACCCATTTTTCCTTCGCCTTCCCCGACTGCATGGCGCTACGGGCGGGCAGATAGATGCGAGCGGTCATGACCGACCCCGATTTCTTCGCCACAGTGGTCGGGGCAGCAGGATTTGAACCTGCGACCTGAAGTACCCAAAACTTCCGCGCTACCAGGCTGCGCTATACCCCGTCTTCGACCGCGTGGCTAACATGCGGCGCGGGGACGAACAAGCGAAAGCGCGCCCCGCGGCGCCCTACTTTTCCGGCAGGTTCAGCCGAATGTGAAGCTCCCGCAACTGTTTTGGGGTGGCGGGCGAAGGCGCGCCCATCAGGAGGTCCTCGGCGCGCTGGTTCATCGGGAACAGCACGACCTCGCGCAGGTTCTCTTCCCCCGCCAGCAGCATCACGATGCGGTCGACGCCCGGCGCAATGCCGCCGTGCGGCGGCGCGCCGCACTGGAAGGCGCGGTACATGCCGCCGAACTTCTCGATGAGCACCTCCTCGCCGTAGCCGGCGATCTCGAACGCCTTCAGCATGATGTCAGGGCGATGGTTGCGGATCGCGCCCGAGGACAGCTCGACCCCGTTGCAGACGATGTCGTACTGGAAGGCCTTGATAGTCAGCGGGTCCTGGGTTTCGAGCGCCTCGAGACCGCCCTGCGGCATCGAGAACGGGTTGTGCGAGAAGTCGATTTTCCTCTCCTCCTCGTTCCACTCGTACATCGGGAAGTCGACGATCCAGCAGAACTCGAACACGTCTTTTGCGCAGACGCCGAGGTCATTGCCGATACGAATTCGCGCCGCGCCCGCGAGCTTGGCGGCCTTGTCCGCCTTGTCGCAGGCGAAGAACACCGCGTCGCCGGCCGCGAGCCCGGCCTTCTCGATGATCGCGCGCTGCGCCTCCTCGGGCAGGAATTTGGCGATCGGGCCTTTCCCGACGACGCCGTCGCTCTCGCCCTCGAAAATGATGTAGCCGAGCCCCGGCGCGCCCTCGGCTCGCGCCCAGTCGTTGAGCTTGTCGAAGAACGAGCGCGGCTGCTTGGCGGCGCCGGGCGCGGGAATCGCGCGCACCACTCCGCCCGTCTTGATGACGTTCTTGAAGGCGTTGAAGGTCACGTCGTCGCGGGCGAAAATATCCGTAACATCAACGATCTCGATCGGATTTCGCAAGTCCGGCTTGTCGACCCCGTATTTGAGCATCGCCTCTGCGTAGGGGATCATCGGGAACTTCTGCGTCACCTTTTTGCCCGCGCCGAACTCCTCGAACACGCCCCGCAGCACCGGCTCGACCGCGGCGAACACGTCCTCCTGGGTGACGAAGCTCATCTCGATGTCGAGTTGGTAGAACTCGCCCGGAGACCGGTCGGCGCGGGCGTCCTCGTCGCGGAAGCAGGGCGCGATCTGGAAATAGCGGTCGAAGCCCGCGACCATGACCAGCTGCTTGAACTGCTGCGGCGCCTGCGGCAGGGCGTAGAACTTGCCGGGGTGGAGGCGCGAGGGCACGAGGAAGTCGCGCGCGCCCTCGGGGCTCGAGGCGGTGAGGATCGGGGTCTGGAATTCGAAGAACCCCTGCCCTTTCATGCGCGCGCGAAGCGAATCAATGATCTGCCCGCGCAGCATGATGTTCTGGTGCAGTTTCTCGCGCCTCAGATCGAGGAACCGGTACTTGAGCCTTGTGTCCTCGGGATAGGGCTGGTCGCCGAACACCGGCAGCGGCAGATCGCCCGCCGGGCCCAGGACCTCGATCTCGCGCGCATAGACCTCGATGAGCCCGGTCGGCATCTCCGGGTTCTCGGTGCCGGGCGGGCGCTTGCGCACAACGCCGTCGATCCTGACCACGAATTCCGAACGCAGCTTCTCGGCCTGCGCGAAGGCGGGCGAATCGGGATCGGCGACGCATTGGGTCAGGCCGTAATGGTCGCGCAGATCGATGAACAGGAGCCCGCCGTGGTCGCGGATGCGGTGGCACCAGCCGGACAGGCGAACCGCCTCCCCCTCCTCGGCGAGGCCGAGGGCGCCGCAGGTATGCGTGCGGTAGCGATGCATGAACGATCCGCCTTGTTCGAGATGGAGCGAGAAGCGCGCTGCCTAACCGAAAACGGGCGGTGGGGAAAGCGCGAAGGCGGGCCGGCGCGGCCGGCCGATCTCGCGCGGGGCCTCGGACAGGTCTTCGCCCGGATCAATCACGCTGCGTACAGGTTGAAACTAAGGAAAGCCGGAAGGAAGCTTTAGAAAGTCCGCAGGGAAGCAAAAGAAAACAAATGGGAAGGAAAGGAAAGCCCTTTCTTTCCGCGAATCGGGACTTTTCAAGGGGTTGCGCGCGAATCCAAATAAAAAATCTTCGTGCGCGGTTTCGCGCTTCTCAAATCTGGCCGCCGCCCTCCCCCTCGCCCTCCGGCGCCAGGGCCGCCTTCGCCTTCCTTGCCTGCAGCCGGGCAGCGATGCGGGTCATCTTGGCGTAGAGGCGCTGGCGCGCCGCCTCAAGCCGCATCGTGAGTCATGCCGAACTCTTTTTTTCAGCCGCGGCCCGCGCAGCCCGATCGAGGCAAAGGGCAGAATAGCATGAATTTCGAAAACCAGAAAGAACTTGTCGGCAGAACCTTCGCCTTAGCCGCGCAAGCCTTGCGTTTGCAGAGGGTTGCTCCATAAAACTCAACCAACAGATTCCCTGAACAGCGGATCGAAGGAAAAAGGGAATTGACTGAGCGCCACCGTTAATGCCGATGAAGGAATGCGGCCGCTCCTCGTCAAATACCATGAATTCCTAAATCAAAACAAAGCCTTCACCCAAAACTTCGGGTTCGCGTAGATGAGGGGAGACGTGAGGTGCGCCGGACCCACCATTTTTCGAATTCCATTACTACTGGCAGAGTTGCGGCCAGGCAGAGCAGTATTCCCCATTCGCGGAGCGACACCGGCGTGAGCCGCAGCGTGTAGCTCAGCGCCGGAATAT
>CAWASR010000018.1:0-83866 GCA_963784805.1 uncultured Alphaproteobacteria bacterium | reverse complement strand
ATCACGTCCTCGACCGGTTTGCATCAACCGCAGAGATACCACATCATTCGCTGTCGGAGTCCAGCCTGACACGGACGCATGCCGAATAGTGTCAAAGGTGTTTGCGATGGGCGATTCGAGCGATGACGCACTTCTTGTTTGGCTCGAACAGGCTCCGCTCGCGGAACTGATCGATGCCGCGGGTCGTCTGCGCGATGAGGGGCATGGCCGCCATATCTCCTATTCGCGCAAGGTGTTCATTCCGCTCACCCAACTTTGCCGGGATGTCTGCCATTATTGCACCTTCGCCCAGCGGCCGCGCGCGAGACGTTCTGCCTATCTCTCCCCGGATGAGGTGCTCGCCCTCGCCCGCGCCGGGGGAGCCGCTGGCTGCACTGAGGCGCTTTTCACGCTCGGGGATAAGCCGGAGCTGCGCTACTCCGCCGCCCGTGAAGCGCTGGAGGCGCTCGGATACGCAACCACCATCGATTATCTGCAGGCGATGTGTGCGCTCGTACTGCGCGAGACCGGACTGTTGCCGCACGCTAATCCCGGAATCATGAGCCGGTCCGAGATGGCCGGTCTGCGGACGGTGTCGGCCAGCCAAGGCATCATGCTGGAATCCCTCAGCGCTCGGCTGTGCGAACCGGGCGGAGTTCATTATGGCTCGCCCGATAAGCGGCCCGAGGCGCGTCTCGAGACGCTGCGGCTGGCGGGTGAGCTCCGCGTGCCGTTCACGACCGGGATCCTGATCGGCATCGGCGAGACACGGGCCGAGCGCCCCGAGGCGCTATTCGCCATCCGCGATCTGCACCGCCGTTTCGGGCATGTTCAGGAGGTCATCGTTCAGAACTTCCGCTCCAAGCCCGGCACGAAGCTCGCCGGTGCCGCGGAGCCCGATCTGGACGACCTGCTCTGGAGCATCGCCGCCGCCCGCCTGATCCTCGGCCCAGCGATGAATATCCAGGCGCCCCCCAATCTGTCGCCGGGTGCCTATCCACGGTTGATTGCGGCGGGGATCAATGACTGGGGCGGGATCTCTCCGGTCACCCCGGATCACGTCAATCCGGAGGCGCCGTGGCCGGCGATCACCGAGCTTGCCAAGCGCACGGCCGCCGCCGACAAGCTCTTGGTGCATCGACTACCCATCTATCCGTCCTACGCACGCAATCTCGCGACCTGGTCGGCTACCGAGATCGCCAAGCAGGTGTGCCGTTTGAGTGACGCCGAGGGCTTGGCACGTGACGATGATTGGACGCCTGGCACGACTGCGACTCCGCGGGCCCCGGCGATCCACGCGCCTTCGGTTGATCCGGCGATCGAGGACGCCATCGAACGCGCTCTGGGCGGCAACCGCCTGGATGCGCCGGAGATCGTGCGGTTGTTCGCGGCCCGCGACGCCGACTACCACCGCGTCATTACCGCGGCCGATGAACTTCGCCGGGCAACGACCGGCGATACCATTCGCTACGTCGTCAACCGCAACATCAATTATACCAATATCTGCTACTATCGTTGCCAGTTCTGCGCCTTTTCCAAGGGTAAGACGCATGAGGCGCTGCGCGGCGCGCCCTATGACTTGGCGCTTGAGGAAATCGTGCGTCGCGCGACCGAGGCGTGGGAGCGAGGCGCGACCGAAGTTTGCCTCCAGGGCGGCGTTCATCCGGAGTATACAGGCAAGACCTATCTCGGCATTTGCCGCGCCATCAAGGCGGCGGTCCCGGATATGCACATTCACGCCTTCTCGCCATTGGAGGTCACGCAGGGCGCGGCGACGCTTGGAATACCAATCCGGCCATTTCTGGCGCAGCTCAAGGCCGCCGGCTTGAGCACGTTGCCGGGCACCGCCGCCGAGATCCTGGACGACGAGGTCCGTGCCGTTATCTGCGCGGACAAGGTGAACACGGCAGAGTGGCTCGAAGTCGCCAGGGCGGCACATGGCCTCGGCCTGCGCACGACTTCTACGATAATGTACGGGCATATCGAATATCCCCTGTCCTGGGCGCGACATCTCATGGCCTTGCGGGATTTGCAGATGGAGACCGGCGGCTTCACGGAATTCGTGCCATTGCCCTTCGTGCATATGGAAGCGCCGATGTATCTGCGGGGCGCCGCTCGGCGTGGGCCAACCTTTCGGGAAGCGGTGTTGATGCACGCGGTGGCGCGGCTGGCGCTGCATCCCCACATCACAAACATCCAGACGTCCTGGGTCAAGATGGGACCTCAGGGGGCGGCGGCGTGCCTCAAGGCCGGCGCCAATGATCTCGGCGGCACTTTGATGAACGAGAGCATCTCCCGCGCCGCGGGCGCCGAGCACGGGCAGGAATTTCCGCCCGAGGCTATGGAGGAACTTATCCGCTCGCTCGGGCGCGCGCCGGAACAGCGGAGCACGCTGTATGGCCCGGTCGCGGCAGAGCGGCGGGCGGCATCGCTGAATGCCGCCGCTCTGGCTCCTGTTGTTTTAACGCCGCCGCGGAAACTCGTCGCGGCGGAATAGCGCCTACCGAGGATCTTGGTCCGCCGTCTGAAGGCGGCCGGCGATGCCCGATTGTTCAAGGAAGGCAAGCGTCCGGGTGGGTAGAGGCGGCGACAGTCTCAGGAAGGCAACGAGATCGACGGGATGGTCGATATCCATCCCGATTCCCGGTTGGCGGACGATGAGCGGGTCGATCCCACGACCTCGCGCCGCGTCAAGATGCGGGTAGAAGCTGTCGTCGCCGAAACGCAGCGGAACTGCGTCCGGCGGTGAACAGAGGATTGCGTTCGATCCGAGGTCGTCATGCGCTGGAACGATAGTGAAGGCAGGAGCGGCCCGATGCGCCGCCAGGGTCGCAGTGATCTCGGCTGCCGATACTCTCGGAATGTCACCGGGCATCGTCATCATGCCTGCTCGGCCCTCGTGGACGAGCAGGCGCGCGGCGCTCGTAACGGCGCCGGTGTGGCCTTCGCGCGCAGCGTCCGTGACGATGCGGGCGCCGTAGCGGCCGGCGAGCGATGTCGCGACCGGATCGACGGTGACGACAAGGATGCCGGCAAGCCGCCGGAACGCGCTCAAGGCGTCGAGTACATCCTCAAGCATGATCGTCGCGAGCGCGCGACGTTCCTCGGGGCTGAGGCATGACGACAGCCGTTGCTTGGCGCCCGCCAATTCCTTAACCGGCACAACGGCCCAGATCCCGCTCACGTGACGAAGTCCCGGTCGCGTTTCAAAGAGGCAAGCGCGCTTGCCGCCTCGAGGACGACGCGAGCCAGTTCCTCTCGCTCCGCGAGATTCGTCATCAGCGTGGGAGCAAGCGTCACCCTCGGCGCCACATCGGCCGCCTCCTCCGCGTCTCCGATATGCATCACATAGCCATCCAGCAGATCGCCGTAGCGCTTCGCCACCGCGGCGGCGCTCGGCGCCATTCCCAGTTCCACCATCATTTTGGCTGTCGGACCCTTTACCGCGCGGCCGCCGATGATTGGGGAAACCGCTATGACAGGCGCCGCACAGGCTGAAAGAGCCTGACGCATCCCCGGCACGGCCAAGATAGGCTCGACGCTAATGAAGGGGTTGGACGGGCAGATGATCACCGCGCGGAGCCGTTCGTTCCGCAAAGCCGCCAGAAGGTCAGGATGAGGGCGCGCATCCTCCGCGCCCGCGAAGGCAAGCTCCCGCACGACAGGTCGGCACTGAAGACGCACGAAGTATTCCTGGAAGTCGAGCCACCCCTCATCCGTTCGCAACCTGGTGCGCACGGGATCATCCGTCGCCGGCAGCACGCGGGGACCGACGCCGAGCCGGCGGCAGAAGTCGGCGGTGATGGCGGACAGAGTCTCGCCCCGGCGCAGCCGACAGGTGCGCTCGACATGAACCGCCAGGTCGCGATCGCCAAGGCGGAACCAATCCTCGCCGCCGAGCGCCGTCAGCGATTCCATGAACGACCACGTCTCGTCTTGTCGGCCCCATCCCAGCTTCGTGTTGTCGAGGCCAGCAAGCGTGTACATCATCGTGTCGGTGTCCGGCGAGATTTGCAGGCCGAGATGCTGGAAATCATCACCGACATTGGCCACGACAAGCAGATTGTCCGCCGGCATGATCCGGCTGAGGCCGAGCGCGAGCTTTGCGCCCCCGATGCCTCCGGATAGAGCAACCACAAGATCCCGAACTCATCGAAAAAGATCCTCATTCGGCGGACGAATGATGCTGGCCGCCGTCGATTCAGGAGCGGACCATCGCAGCCCGCGGACCAGGACCACCGGCAGCGCCTCATTCGCCTGGCCCATCAGGAGCGAGGCTGCGGCGGCGACCTCGTCCGCGAAACCGATGACGCTGACCTCGAGCCTTCGGCCAAATAGGTCGGGCCGTCCGCGCAGATCGATCAGCGCGGGGACACCTGCGGCGCCGATCGCGACGCTGGCGGTTCCCCGGCGCCAGGGACGCCCGAAACTGTCGTTTATAATGACCGCGACATCGATCCCGGTTAGCGCTTTCAGCCCGCGGCGCAGCGTCACCGCGCTCCGATCCGGGTTCTCCGGCAACAGAAGCACGCGGTGAGAGCCCTCCGCAGGCGCGACGTTCGACTGGTCCACTCCCGCGTTCGCCATGATGAAGCCGAGCCTGTGTTCAACGATCAGCACGCCACGGCACGCCCGCACGACGCGAACCGACTCCGATAGAATGACCTCCACAAGGCGCGGGTCCTTGTCGACATCCGCCGCGAGCGTGACGGCCCGCGCGGAGGGTTCGATCGTCGCGAGGTCGACGAGTCGACCTTCGGCCTTCGAGACAATTTTTTGCGCAACGACGAGCACATCTCCGACCCGCGGCGTGACGCTGTTCAGCTTGAGGGCTGACGCAATTAATTCGGCCAGGTCATCGCCGGCCCTGATCAGGGGCAGGCCCAGCAAGGGAACGACCTCCAAAGAGGTCATGCGCGCTTCTGCTTTTCGTCCGGCGCGCCGAAGCGGCGGCGGAGGCGTGGCAGAACGTGCTCCGCGTACAGCCGGATGAACCGCTCCTGATCAGGACCCGGCGCATGAAAGATCAAATGCCTGAAGCCGAGATTGACGTAATAGCCAATCCGCTCGACTTGCTCGTCCGGATCGGTTGAGACGATCCAGCGGCTGGCGGCGCGCTGGGCCGAAAGCCCGTCGGCAAGGCGCTCGATCTCTTCCGGATTGTGGACGGAAGTCTTCTCCTCTGGCGTCAAGGCGAGCACGGCCCAGTGGCGGGTATCCTCCACGGCGCGTTTCATGTCCGAGTCGAACGAGACCTTGACCTCCATCACCCGGGCAAAGTCAGGCGCTCGGAAGCCTGCCTCGTCTCGCCCCTCCAGCACCTTTGGCAACACCGTCTCGGTATAGAGCTCTCGCGCCTTGCCGCTGGTGCAGATCAAGCCGTCTCCCATTCGACCGGCATATTTCGCGATCAACGCGCCGGCCGCGGCGATATAGATCGGAACCGGCGTCGCGGGCCGGTCATAGATGGTGGCGTCCTGGGTGCGATAATATCGACCTTCGAACGTCACCCGCTCCCCGGTCCAGAGTCGACGCATCAGGGTAATGGCCTCGCGCAGGCGCGCGAACCGTTCCTTGAAATCGGGCCAGGCCATGCCGGTTGACGGAACCTCGTTCAGCGATTCTCCGGTGCCGACGCCGAGCACGATCCGATCGGGAAACATGACCCCGAGAGTGGCGAAAGCCTGCGCCACGACGGCGGGGTGATAGCGAAAGGTGGGCGTCATCACACTCGTGCCGATGGTGATCCTCGACGTCCGCGCCCCGAGGGTGCCAAGCCAAGCGAGCGAGAAGGGAGCATGGCCGCCGTGATGCTTCCAGGGCTGGAAATGGTCGCTGATGAAGACCGAGTCGAAGCCCGTCTTCTCCGCGAGACAGGAAAACTGGAGCAATTCCAGCGGCCCAAATTGTTCCGCCGACGCCTTATATCCTAGCTTGAGCACGGGGTCCGCCTCCGACGTCATAGGGCCTGGCGGCCCAGGGCAGATACAATAGCGCAGACAGATAGCTTACGGCGACGGCTCGATCTCCGGTGGATCGGGACGGATGGTCACGAATGCGGCGGGAGCCCGCCACGGTCCGGCTGTTTGCGCAGGCGGCAGAGGCGGCCGGCTACGATCATCTCGCCGCCCCTGATCACGTTTTTGGGGTCACCGTCGCGAGCCGGCCTGGCGGGGCGCGCGGAACACCGCGGCCGCTCAGCAGCGCCTTTCAGAGGGACCACCATCAGAGCATCGCCTCGCGGTCACTGCGCGGCCATCTGACAGCCCTCGACCGGTACCGCGACCAAGTCGCCGACATTTTAGGACAAGATCGCGGATTAGCCCATGGCCTGCACCGCAGTTGGCTCAATTTCAAAAGTGACCCGATTTGGCCAGGTTGGGCCCAGGGGTACTTGTCCTTGCCGAGGTATTTCTTGGCGAGGGAATCGATATGTGCCGAAGCGCCTTCCTCGGTCGCGTGCCCGACCCGACCGCAGATCTGGATGTAACGATTGGGATTGTCAGGGTCAAGAATTGAACGCGCCACAGGCGCGCCTTCTTGCATATTGCGTGTCTTTCGCTGAATTTATACCAAGACTCGCTGATCACGACCGGCAGGCCCAGTCTCGGATACCGATCGACATGATGGGCCATGGCTGATCGATGAGCTTGTTCCATGCATTGCAGCAGTGGTTGACGATGTCGTTGAAGGATTTGAAGACCCGGTTCGAGAGCCAGTTTTCGCGCATGAACTGCCAGATGTTTTCCTGCGGGTTCAATTCCGGGCATTTGGCCGGCAACGGGATCAGGGTGATGTTGGGCGGAACGATGAGCCCGCCCGAAAGATGCCAGCCGGCCTGATCGACGAGCAGCGCGGCGTGCGCGCCCGGCGCGATCTGGGTGGCGATTTCGGCCAGGTGCAGGTTCATCGCCTCGGTGTCGCATCTGGGCATGACAAGGGCTGCGCCCTTGCCGTCCTTGGGGCAGATCGCGCCGAAGATATAGGCGCAGGCGGTTCGCTGATCTTTGGGAGCGCTTGGACGCGCGCCGCGCTTGGCCCACCGGCGGGTGATCTTGTTCTTCTGGCCGACGCGCGCCTCATCGGCGAACCAGACCTCTCCGGCCTCGGGAGCGACGCCGTTCTCGCGCGCGATCTGGTCCAGCCGATCGGGAAGACTTATGGAATGGCCCGCCCCTCCTTCCGGCGTCGTAGGCTCGCCGGAGCTTCAAGAGGAGGAATGGGTTATGGCTTTGGCGACAATCTCTGTTCTCGGCGTGGATCTCGGCAAGAACGTGTGCAGCGTGGTCGGCCTCGACGCGACTGGCGCCGTCGTCATGCGGCGCAAGATGAGGCGCGAGACGCTCATCGGGCTGGCGGAGAAGCTGCCTGCTTGCGTTGTCGGAATGGAAGCATGCTGCGGCGCTCATCATCTCGGCCGCGTCTTCGCCGCCCACGGCCACGACGTGCGGTTGATGTCTCCCGAATACGTCCGGCCCTACGTCAAAGCGCAGAAGAACGACGATCGTGACGCGGAGGGGATCGCCGAGGCGGCGACGCGACCGACAATGCGCTTCGTCGACCTGAAGAGCCAGGACCAGCTCGACATCCAAACGCTCCATCGATCGCGGGACCGGCTGGTGGGGGAGCGAACGGCCCTGATCAACCAGTTGCACGCCATTCTTTTAAAATCCTCAATCGCGCCAGCAGCCTGCGCGTGATGCCGGGGACCAGCCGAAAGCTTGCGATAGCCCATGGCGCGCAATTCCCGGCTCAGGGTCTGCTGGGAGACGACAACGCGGAATTCCTCGAAGATCCATTGGCGGAGATCGACGATCCGCCACCGCACAACCCCATGAACGGCCGGGATCGGGCCGCTCTCGATCATCGCGGCGAGCGCGGCATGGTGCGCGTCATTGAGACGCGGCGGCTGTCCCGGAGCCTTCCGGTCGACCAGTCCCGCCGGACCATCGGCGTTGAATTTGACTACCCAATCGCGAACGATCTGAAGCGTCACCCCGCCAATCTTGGCCGCCTCCGTCCTGCTGGTCCACTCATAAATCGCCGCAAGCGTCAGAAGCCGCCGAGCCTGCGGTCCGTCCTGCTCTTCTTCGCCCAAGAACGAACCGCAACAGCATCAAAATCAGACCGGAGCGCGATAGCCATGGCGAACCTCCTTCGTTCACCACCTTGAATCAGAACCAAGCTGATTCGGAAATAACCAGCCCGAGTCCCGCTCTCCGGGCTTTGGTATTACCCGGATCTTTCCGTCGGTGTAGTCGAACCATACCGGTGTGACTTGCGGAGTTTCAATTGGCATTAATGTAGCCAGATTGGCGAATGCAGTTTTACGCTGCAGTAAATCTAGTTATTCCGCCGGTATCGACACCATGAATAGCCTCCTAGTTGCGTCCGTTGCTCGCGTCATGTTCCGCCAGCACACGCCTCGCAGCTGATCGTCAACCTAGGCGTCGTGTTCCGACATGGCAATGAGACGAACTCAGGTTTTCGAACACAAACGTCTCGATCGGCTTTTCGTCCGCCACAGCACGGTCCGGCCGCATTGGTCGACCCGGCGCGCAGCGCTATACTCCTCCAGCTTTGAAGGAGGGCCATGATGGGTGAAGCGAAACTCGCTCCGAACCTGCCGGACTGGATGGTTAAACACGCCAACCGCTATATCGCCAGCGGCGGAACCGAAGGGCACATGTACAAAATCAACGTGCCGGGACGGGGTGAGATCACGGCGCCGGCGCTGCTGCTGACCACCACGGGCCGCAAGTCCGGCGACAATTTCATCTTCCCGCTGTTTTACGGGTCGGACGGCGAAAGTTACTTCGTAGTCGCCTCGAAGGGCGGCGCGCCCGAACACCCTGGGTGGTACCGCAATATCCTCGCCAACCCCGACGTCGAGATACAGGTCGGGACCAAGAAGCTGAAGGTACGGGCGAGGACTGCAATGGGCGACGAACGCACCCGGCTTTGGAAAGAGGCGCTCGAATTTTGGCCGCCCTATGCCGATTATCAGCTTAGGACCGAACGCGAGATCCCGGTGGTCGTGCTGGACCCTGTCCATTAAATCTCAGGGTGCTTGGCAGCTCCGGAACGGTGGCGACGTCAGGTTCGGTAACCTTTCGTTCGCTTAAGCCTCAGCGTGATATGGCGAAGGTTGAGCGGACCGTCTCGCTGGCTCCTTATATGCCGCGCCGTTAATCGCAATTCCGGCCATTGATAGAAATTATGTTCGCGACGATGGCATTCCTCCGCCGACAGGACATCCGTCAACAAGCGGGAGCATTCACCCTAAAATCGGCAGTTGGCTCTGATCGTCGCTCATGAAGCGGGGGGTGTTTCAATCTGTGGTTGCGTCAAGATGGACATAAGCGCGGCGGCGCGCGCAGGGCGCGGCCTTTGAGGAAGGCTTGAAAGGCGCGGGAGAGGATTTCGCGCCAACGCTGCCAGGGCGTCAACTGCTCCGCATTTGTGGCCAACCGCCTCAGGAACAGGGCTACCGCTCGAAGCGCCTTTGCGGCGGGAACGGACTTGGCGTGCGTGCTGGCGATCTTGATCGTCGTTTGTCGCGCATGGCGCACCCGATCGGCGATGGCGTGCAACAACAACGGCCGGCTCGTGATCGCCTCCCGGCGACGATCGGGCTCGGCCAAGCGGGTGAAGATGTTCCACCAATCATAAAACAACGCCACGAGGCGGGCCGCCAGACGACAGCGCGCCAGGTCGTGAGCGACGAAGCCGCCCCAGCCCCATTGGTTCTTCAACTCGTCGAAAACATTCTCTCCATCGCCGCGGTCGCGATAGAGCTGGCCAAAGCTTTCCAGATCCTCGGCGAGCGTGGTCGCGAGAACCTGATATTCCCACATCTCCTCGCTCGGGCCGATGTCGAGGAAGGCGAGCCGAGGCGGTCCATCCTCGTCCATCGCGGGCGTCGCCAGCGCGCCTTTCACGCGCCGCCGCAATACGACGACGCGCCGTTGTCGGCTCCAGCCTTGCAATCGAATCTCGGTCTCTTTGGCTTGCCAACCCTGGCCCGAATCGGTCCAATCGCTTTGCCCCGAAAGACGCTCGATCGCGCGTTTGACGTTGGCGGTCAGCCGTAACTTGAACAAATACGGCAAAGCGCGCCGCTCGGCTTCGCCCATGATCCCCTCATTGCCGAAGCCCTTGTCGCCGCGCAAAAGAGAAGGCCAGCAATCGCGCGGCGTTCGATCCAACAGCGCCCACAGGCCAGGCGCGCTGTGATTGGAAGCGTGCTCGTCGCCCGCGCTCACATCCACCTCGAGAACCCATCGCGTCCCCGCCATCGAATAGGTGTGATAGCAGTGGCCGGGCCGTCCAGGCTTCTTGGGATTGTAGCCGACCACCGCTCCTTCCTGATGGCCGTAGAGCGGCTTCACCGTCGTATCGACGTCGAGTATCCACGGCTCGCTCAAAAGCGGCTCCACGCAATGGTCGAGATGACCTCGTGGCCAGTTCGCGCCCGCTTCTTCCTCGATCGCCGCGAACGCCCGCCGAACCGCGTCCTCGCTGACGATCTTGCTCATGTCGAGAAGCTCGGGCGACACCTGGTCGCTCCGCAGCGCCGCGATATGCGCGTAGCGCTTGTGCCCGGCCAACATCGACAACATCGCCGTCCCCAGCACGTCGCGCTTCTTGGGCGCGTTCGGACTGGTGTAACGTAGTGGGCAATCCGCCGCCAACGCCTCGAACAGCCCCGCGGTCTTCAGAAAATCGATGAAGAACGGCAATTGCCCAAGCCGCGTAAACGCCGCTTCATGATCAAACTCGACCCGAATCGAACCGACGAAAATGTCGACCACGACGCCCACGCCCGAGGCGCCGGGTTCAACCGGAGATTGTTCACCCGACGGGTGAGCCCCAAAGCGCGCGAAATCCTGTCCCATGCATATGAAAATCAATGATTCCAAGCCCCCGGAAAACGCCTCAACCGCCGAATATAGGGTGCAGTCCAGTTAATCTGAACGGTTTCCGCGTTTCGATAAGTGTCGATCTGCCGGGTTTGAGGTGCTTCTGGCCGCGTAGGGGTTGGGACGGAGGGAGGGTGTAGCCAGACCGGAGGTCCAAGCCCTATGCGGCGGCGGAAATTTCATGCGGCGGCCGCGATTGGTCGCAGGGTGAAGTAGGCCTCGTCTGACGTCTTCTGCTCAAGGCTCGAATGGGGGCGTTGACGATTGAAAAAGTCGAGATACAGGCTCAGCGAAGCGCGCGCCTCGGCGACGGTGTCGTAGGCCTTGAGGTAGGCCTCCTCGTACTTCACCGATCGCCAGAGCCGCTCGACGAACACGCTGTCGCGCCGGCAGCCCATCCCGCAGTTCCACGCAAGAGCCTGAAACAGGATCGCGCCGCCTCTATGCCGGACGCCGTCGGGTCCGTAAGCAGGCATCGTCCAGACTGATCCCGGCGCAACATCACTCGCCGGTTTCGACGTCATTTGAGCACTTTCGACACTTGAACGGCAATTCACTTGTGTTCGCCTTCCTGTCTCCTACCTGACGCCTCTGAAGCGCCTTTTCCGTAACGCTCACGACCCTGGCTTTTGACCAGCGCCGCTTACGGTGGTTTGCAACCCGCTCCTGCAAGTCGATCGCGGGGGGCCAACCCCCATCTCTCACGCCGCTTCCTGCGGCACACTGATGTCGGCGACCCAGATCTGATCGAGCCCCGTCGGGACAAGGCCGCGCGTGAGATTGGGAACGATCGGGAACGCGTGCCGGCTGTTGGTGGTGGGAACGAACGGCTTTTCGCGCAGGCAGAGCAGATTGTCCTCGCGCATGAGGCGAAGGACACGCTTGTGATTGACCTTCAGGCCATGGATGCGCCAGAGGTCCCGGCAGACCCGCCGATAGCCATAGAAGCGATTGTCGAGCGCGATCGTCTGAATTTTGTCGCGCAGATCCGCCTCCGTCCGCTCCGGCGCGCGAACCTCGCCAAGGCGATAGAAGCCGGCGCGCGACACGCCGCTTAAGCGGTACAGGTGCTCGATCGAGGGGGCGCCTTGCGCCTCCTGCGCGCTCATTTCTTCAATGACCGCGTAGATGGCGTCGCGCGAGACGACCGGTCCCGCGCGTCGATGAGCCGCAAGGCTTCGCGAAAAAATCGGGGTCCATCTGCTGCTTGCCGATCTTGCGTTCGAGTTCGGCGATCCGCGCCTGGGCTCGCGCCAGGTCGGACAGCGGAGCCGGCGGAGCCAGCGTAGCGTCCGGACTGGCGCGAGCGCCGCCCGGCTTACGTCCGCGCTTGCGGTTCAGCCCGGCCGCGCCAAGCTTGCGATAGGCCGCCCGCCACTCGTAAAGAAGCTTGCGCCTGATCTTCAGCTCCTCCGAGACAGCCGCTATCCGCTCCCCGGCCTCGAGCCGAAGAATCACTGCTTGCTTGAACTCAGTCGAAAATGTCCGAGGTCCCGTCGCGGAGGTGGTTGGAATTGGGTTGGCGTAGTCTCCGGGTTGCTCAACCCAAATGATTCCGGCGTTGGCGCGCTGGAAGGGAGACCACGCCGTGACGAAGGATACCACGAAGGAGGCGGCTGCGGCTGCCGAGGGTTTGCTTTTCGATGATTGGTTCGACGCGATCGAGGATGGGGTCCGCGCCCGCGTTCGGGGCTTTATCGAGACGATGCTGGAGGAGGAACTGTGCGAGGCGTTGTCGCGTCCGCGCTATGGTCGGCGCAAGTTGGGCGAGGACGCGGCGGCGTCAGTCGTGGGGGTGCGCCATGGGCATCGCGAACGGACGCTGACGGGCACGTTCGGCAAGACGCGGATCGCCGTGCCGCGCGCTCGGCTGATGGGGGACGACGGCGAGACGCGCGAATGGCGCAGCGGTTCGCTTCGCGCCTATCAGCGCCGGACCCGGGCCGCCGACGTCTTGATCGCCGGGGCCTATCTTTCGGGAACCAACACCCGCCGGGTGCGCCGGGCGCTTGGCGCGGCGTTCGCTGGTCCGGTCGGCAAGGACGTGGTCAGCCGGACCTGGCGCAAGGTGAAGGGCGATTGGGATGCCTGGAATGGGCGCTCGCTCGCCGAGGAGCCGATCGTGCGCTTGATCCTCGACGGCACGGTCGCGCGCGTTCGACTGGACAGAAAGGCGACCTCGATCTCGTTGCTCGTCGCGCTCGGCGTGCGGGCGGACGGGCAGAAGATGCTGCTTGCGATCAGGAGCATGGGCGGCGAGAGCGAGGCGGCCTGGCGCGCGCTGCTCGACGATCTCGTCAGGCGCGGATTGCGAACGCCGGAGCTGGTCATTATCGATGGCGCGCCGGGCCTCGAAAGGGCGTTGGCGGCGCTGTGGCCCGACACGGCCGTCCAGCGCTGCACGGTGCACAAGCATCGCAATCTCCTCGCCCATGCCCCTGAGCGCCTGCACGAGGAAATCTCGAATGACTACAAAGACATGATCTACGCCGCGACGCGCGGCGAGGTCGAGACCCGGCGCAAGGCCTTCATCCGCAAATGGCGGCTCAAATGCCGCGCCGTCGCCGACAGCCTGGAGGAAGCGGGCGACAAGCTCTTCACCTTCGCGCGCTTTCCGCCGAGCCAATGGAAGTCGATCCGAACCTCGAACGCGATCGAGCGATTGCACGAAGAGTTCAAGCGCCGGATCAAGACTCAGACCGTACTGCCCTGCGCCGAATCCGCCGCCATGCTGTTCTGGGCGCTGCTCGCCTCAGGGCAGATCACCATGCGCAAGGTCGACGGATGGCAGACCCTCGCCGAGAAACCAGACGATCAGACCATTGACCTCGCCGCATAAGCGGATAGCCTCATGTCGCCCGAAGACGCGCCAGCCAATTCCAACACAAGTCGCGACGGGACCAATGTCCGCATCCCTTGCTGTGACATAGAGCCTCCTAAGAGTCCGTTTGAAAAGTCGTTGAATGTGGTTTGCAGCCGTGATTCAAGCTTGGGATGTGGACCCCAGCGACGCGCGGCCGAATGGCCAAGATCGAGAAGAAGACCAAACGGTATCCGAGCGACTTGACCGACGAGGAATGGGCGCGGATTGAGCCATTTCTTCCGCGTGCATCGAGAGCTGGGCGACCTATTGAGGTTGATTTGCGGGAGGTGTTGAACGCGATCCGCTACATGGCCCGTTCGGGCGGGGGATGGCGGATGCTGCCGAATGATTTTCCGCCTTGGCAGACGGTGTATTGGTGGTTTCGCCGATTTGTCCGTCGGTTCATGTTTCAGACGATCCACGACGTCGCGCTGATGCTCGACCGAGAGCGCGTGGGACGCGAAGCGAGCCCGACCGGGGGCGTCGTCGACAGCCAATCGGTCAAGG
This sequence comes from uncultured Alphaproteobacteria bacterium, assembly GCA_963784805.1. GTDB lineage: Bacteria > Pseudomonadota > Alphaproteobacteria > Rhizobiales > Beijerinckiaceae > Roseiarcus. The sequence continues at coordinate 69,595 of CAWASR010000018.1, read as the reverse complement.
CCCCAGAAGCGAAAACAAGGGGATACGACGCGGGCAAGAAGATCGTGGGTCGCAAGCGCCACATCGCGGTCGATACCGACGGCCGTCTTCTGATGGTCAATCTGACGCCCGCCGACGTCTCCGACAGCGCCGGGGCTCAGATGATCCTGGATGGTGTGCGCAAGCGCTGGCCGTGGCTGAAGCATCTGTTCGCCGATGGGGCCTATGATCGCACCCAACTCATGGACAGAGCCGCCTTCCGGGATTTCACCATCCAGGTCGTCAAGCGATCCGACGCCGCCGTGGGCTTCGAAGTCATCCCGCGCCGCTGGGTCGTCGAGCGCACGTTCGCTTGGATGACGCGCTGGCGCCGCCTCGTGCGCGACTACGAAGAGCGCATCGACTGTTCCGAAGCCATGATACACGTCGCCCTCGGAAGCATCCTACTCAGGCGAATAGCTCACGAATAGGCGTTTTCAAACGGACTCTAACATGCTCTGTCACTCAATTCGCGTTGTCTCACTTTCGGGGGCAGTACAACGGCGTGTCACCGGAATCTCGGAATATACTCATGGACTCCAGCGGCGCAGGCGCGCCGGGCGTCGGCCTCATGGAGCGGTTCGGCGTGTGTTTCCGCGCGCACCGCACGCAATTGTCGTCGTTGATCACCGCGCCGGTGGGCCGCTACGCCGAGATGCCTGAAGTCTTCTACGAGCTGATTGAAAGCTATTTCCCAAGTGTGCCCCGGATCGAGCTGAACGCGCGCCAGCGCTGCCCAGGGTGCGACGTTTGGGTGCCCGAGGCTCCCCCCGACGACGCCGCAACGGCCGCCTCAAGGCTTCCGGGGAAAACCCGTCCGACCGGAGAGCCTCACCCGGCCGATGCTTTTGCGCGGCCGGCCCGCAGCCGAACCGACTCGATCTTTTCTGAGGCCGTGGATCGTGTCCCGTGGCTTGGTTGGCGCGCTCTTGACCGACTGCGACTTCCAAAACACAGCCGCTGATTGTCAGTCTGGGGTGGGGCAGTTGTAGGTAGATTCCGATTCTATCGCAGCCGACGAAGGTAGAGCATGCTTGCCTTGGGACCAGCTTCGGTCATCAAAGATGAGCGGCCCTGCAATCTGCGGACCTTTCCCCAGTCCGCAATGCGAGTGCTTTCGGGTCGCTACTCCGTTGGCGGCCCTTTTTTTGGTCGCACGGTCCGCGATTTGCTAGAGACATTGGCCGACACCTCGATCGGCGGGCGACGCGTCGCGCGCGAGCTGGACGCGATCATCAGCTGGCGCGGCAAGCTGCGCGACGAACTGCTGAACGAGACCCTGTTCAGCTCCCTGGCGGACGCCCGTGCCAATCTGGAAGCCTGGCGGCGGGACTTCAACGAGGTGCGGCCCCACTCAAGCCTCGGCTACGTCACTCCCGCCGACTACGCCTGCGCTCTCTCCGGAAAGACCGGCCGGCGCGCTGCGAACCCTGACCACTCCGCGCGCCGGCCTCTTGCCAGCGGCGACCACGAAGGATCAAATCAACCCGGGCTCTCGTTATGGCTGGATGAAAACCGGGGGGGCAGGTCAGGGGGACGACGTCGCCGAACGGAGACCGCTCGCCAGCGGTTCGAATACTGAACCTATATTCGGCGGTTGAGGCGTTTTCCGGGGGCTTGGAATCATTGATTTTCATATGCATGGGACAGGATTTCGCGCGCTTTGGGGCTCACCCGTCGGGTGAACAATCTCCGGTTGAACCCGGCGCCTCGGGCGTGGGCGTCGTGGTCGACATTTTCGTCGGTTCGATTCGGGTCGAGTTTGATCATGAAGCGGCGTTTACGCGGCTTGGGCAATTGCCGTTCTTCATCGATTTTCTGAAGACCGCGGGGCTGTTCGAGGCGTTGGCGGCGGATTGCCCACTACGTTACACCAGTCCGAACGCGCCCAAGAAGCGCGACGTGCTGGGGACGGCGATGTTGTCGATGTTGGCCGGGCACAAGCGCTACGCGCATATCGCGGCGCTGCGGAGCGACCAGGTGTCGCCCGAGCTTCTCGACATGAGCAAGATCGTCAGCGAGGACGCGGTTCGGCGGGCGTTCGCGGCGATCGAGGAAGAAGCGGGCGCGAACTGGCCACGAGGTCATCTCGACCATTGCGTGGAGCCGCTTTTGAGCGAGCCGTGGATACTCGACGTCGATACGACGGTGAAGCCGCTCTACGGTCATCAGGAAGGAGCGGTGGTCGGCTACGATCCCAAGAAGCCTGGACGGCCCGGCCACTGCTATCACACCTATTCGATGGCGGGGACGCGATGGGTTCTCGAGGTGGATGTGAGCGCGGGCGACGAGCACGCTTCCAATCACAGCGCGCCTGGCCTGTGGGCGCTGTTGGATCGAACGCCGCGCGATTGCTGGCCTTCTCTTTTGCGCGGCGACAAGGGCTTCGGCAATGAGGGGATCATGGGCGAAGCCGAGCGGCGCGCTTTGCCGTATTTGTTCAAGTTACGGCTGACCGCCAACGTCAAACGCGCGATCGAGCGTCTTTCGGGGCAAAGCGATTGGACCGATTCGGGCCAGGGTTGGCAAGCCAAAGAGACCGAGATTCGATTGCAAGGCTGGAGCCGACAACGGCGCGTCGTCGTATTGCGGCGGCGCGTGAAAGGCGCGCTGGCGACGCCCGCGATGGACGAGGATGGACCGCCTCGGCTCGCCTTCCTCGACATCGGCCCGAGCGAGGAGATGTGGGAATATCAGGTTCTCGCGACCACGCTCGCCGAGGATCTGGAAAGCTTTGGCCAGCTCTATCGCGACCGCGGCGATGGAGAGAATGTTTTCGACGAGTTGAAGAACCAATGGGGCTGGGGCGGCTTCGTCGCTCACGACCTGGCGCGCTGTCGTCTGGCGGCCCGCCTCGTGGCGTTGTTTTATGATTGGTGGAACATCTTCACCCGCTTGGCCGAGCCCGATCGTCGCCGGGAGGCGATCACGAGCCGGCCGTTGTTGTTGCACGCCATCGCCGATCGGGTGCGCCATGCGCGACAAACGACGATCAAGATCGCCAGCACGCACGCCAAGTCCGTTCCCGCCGCAAAGGCGCTTCGAGCGGTAGCCCTGTTCCTGAGGCGGTTGGCCACAAATGCGGAGCAGTTGACGCCCTGGCAGCGTTGGCGCGAAATCCTCTCCCGCGCCTTTCAAGCCTTCCTCAAAGGCCGCGCCCTGCGCGCGCCGCCGCGCTTATGTCCATCTTGACGCAACCACAGATTGAAACACCCCCCGCTTCATGAGCGACGATCAGAGCCAACTGCCGATTTTAGGCTTAAAGCCTTTCTGCCGCAATCCGGCCGTTCGCCGTCGCCATGACACCGCGTGAATGTCAAAACTCCCTGACGCAATTATAACGCTATTAAGCTAATTTTCGTTGTAAATAGAAACTTCTAGATGAAGAGTCAAGTCTGGGGAGCGGACTCTCGCGTGTCGGGAGAAAAGCTGGTGGACGGTCGCGTCCCGTTTGGTGGTGTAGCTCGGTTGGAGCAGGCCGCTCGCGAAGCGCGCTCCCGATAGCGCCGTAGCGAGCGAGCGGCTTGCGGCGGCCATTGGCGATTCTCCGGAAGGGTCGGGTTGCGAACGTCAACGCAAGCGAGGAACCCCCGATGATCGACAAGATGATAAACCTTCGCACGACCGCGGGAAGGCCCCCGACGCGGATAGGCGATGCTGATGCTAAAAGGGACGATCGTGACCGCCGACGCGCTCAATTGCCAGCGCGCCATCGCCCGGCAGATCGTCGATCAGGGCGGCGACCATGCCCCCGCGTGCAAGGGAAATCAGGGAACGCTTCATGACGACGTTGTGCTGTATTTCGACGATCCGGCCAGCAAGGCGATCACCGCCGAGTCGGTGGTCGAGGCCGATCACGGCCGCATCGAGACCCGCACGGCCACCGTCTCGACCGACATCGCGTGGCTGAACAGGGGCCATCATTAGCCGGGCCTGGCCGCTGTGGGCAAGGTCGAGCGCCTCCGCGAAACCGCCGGCAAGACAACGTCCGAAACCGCCTATTATACCAAAGGCCTCACGGTCTGACTTATGGGGGGATTCCCTCGAGGTCCCGTCGCGACTTGTGTTGGAATTGGCTGGCGGGTCTTCGGGCGACATGAGGCTATCCGCTTATGCGGCGAGGTCAATGGTCTGATCGTCTGGTTTCTCGGCGAGGGTCTGCCATCCGTCGACCTTGCGCATGGTGATCTGCCCTGAGGCGAGCAGCGCCCAGAACAGCATGGCGGCGGATTCGGCGCAGGGCAGTACGGTCTGAGTCTTGATCCGGCGCTTGAACTCTTCGTGCAATCGCTCGATCGCGTTCGAGGTTCGGATCGACTTCCATTGGCTCGGCGGAAAGCGCGCGAAGGTGAAGAGCTTGTCGCCCGCTTCCTCCAGGCTGTCGGCGACGGCGCGGCATTTGAGCCGCCATTTGCGGATGAAGGCCTTGCGCCGGGTCTCGACCTCGCCGCGCGTCGCGGCGTAGATCATGTCTTTGTAGTCATTCGAGATTTCCTCGTGCAGGCGCTCAGGGGCATGGGCGAGGAGATTGCGATGCTTGTGCACCGTGCAGCGCTGGACGGCCGTGTCGGGCCACAGCGCCGCCAACGCCCTTTCGAGGCCCGGCGCGCCATCGATAATGACCAGCTCCGGCGTTCGCAATCCGCGCCTGACGAGATCGTCGAGCAGCGCGCGCCAGGCCGCCTCGCTCTCGCCGCCCATGCTCCTGATCGCAAGCAGCATCTTCTGCCCGTCCGCCCGCACGCCGAGCGCGACGAGCAACGAGATCGAGGTCGCCTTTCTGTCCAGTCGAACGCGCGCGACCGTGCCGTCGAGGATCAAGCGCACGATCGGCTCCTCGGCGAGCGAGCGCCCATTCCAGGCATCCCAATCGCCCTTCACCTTGCGCCAGGTCCGGCTGACCACGTCCTTGCCGACCGGACCAGCGAACGCCGCGCCAAGCGCCCGGCGCACCCGGCGGGTGTTGGTTCCCGAAAGATAGGCCCCGGCGATCAAGACGTCGGCGGCCCGGGTCCGGCGCTGATAGGCGCGAAGCGAACCGCTGCGCCATTCGCGCGTCTCGCCGTCGTCCCCCATCAGCCGAGCGCGCGGCACGGCGATCCGCGTCTTGCCGAACGTGCCCGTCAGCGTCCGTTCGCGATGCCCATGGCGCACCCCCACGACTGACGCCGCCGCGTCCTCGCCCAACTTGCGCCGACCATAGCGCGGACGCGACAACGCCTCGCACAGTTCCTCCTCCAGCATCGTCTCGATAAAGCCCCGAACGCGGGCGCGGACCCCATCCTCGATCGCGTCGAACCAATCATCGAAAAGCAAACCCTCGGCAGCCGCAGCCGCCTCCTTCGTGGTATCCTTCGTCACGGCGTGGTCTCCCTTCCAGCGCGCCAACGCCGGAATCATTTGGGTTGAGCAACCCGGAGACTACGCCAACCCAATTCCAACCACCTCCGCGACGGGACCGGGGGATTCCCTCGGCGCGAAATCTCTGACTCTTTGTGAGTTGGAGGATTCGCGCCATGTCAGCAGCGGTGAAATTGCGAGACGACTATTCGGCTGAGGAGCTTCGGGCGCTGGCCCGGCGCTCCAAGGACGTTAATCAGAGCCGGCGGCTTCTGTCGCTTGCGGCGGTTCGCGACGGAATGGATCGCGGCGAGGCGGCCAAGATCGGGGGCATGGATCGCCAGACCTTGCGGGACTGGGTGCACCGGTTCAACGCCGCTGGTCCGGATGGGCTCTTCGACAACTGGACGGATGGTCCGACTCCGCGCCTGTCGCCGGAACAACTGGATCAGTTGGCGAAGATCGTCGGGACGGGTCCGGACCGGAAAACCGACGGCGTCGTGCGGTGGCGCCGGATTGATCTTAAGCGCGTCATCGCCCAGCGCTTCGGCGTCGACTATCATCAACGCTACGTCGGCAAGCTTCTCAAGAAGCTCGGCTTTTCCCACATGAGCGCGCGGCCTCGCCATCCAGCTCAAGACGAGCGGATTGTCGAAGCATATAAAAAAACGTCCCGCGCGCGCTGAGCGCTCATCTCGACGGCCTGCCGGCGACAACGCCGATCGAGATCTGGTTTCAGGACGAAGCCCGCATCGGCCAGAAGAACGGGCTGGTGCGCCAGTGGGCCAGGCGAGGAACGCGGCCTCGCCAACCCGCCGATCAGCGCTATGACAGCGCCTATCTCTTCGGCGCCATTTGTCCCGCCCGAGGTGTCGGGGCCGCGCTCGCGCTGCCCTTCGCCGACACCGAGGCGATGCAGCTTCACCTCGAGGAAATCTCCCGCCACGTCGCCGAGGGCGCCCACGCCGTCCTATTGCTCGACCGCGCCGGATGGCACACCACCGCCAAGCTCGACGTGCCGAGCAACATCACACCGATCTTCCTGCCGTCCCGCGCGCCGGAGCTGAACCCGGTCGAAAACATCTGGCGGTTTCTGCGCGGCAACTGGCTCTCAAACCTCGTCTTCGAAACCTACGACGACATCATCGACGCCGCCTGCGACGCCTGGCGCAACCTCGTCGCCCACCCAGAAACCATCACCTCAATCGGAATGCGCGAATGGGCCCACATCGGTCACACCCCATGACTCTTGGTATTATCTGCTCAGTGCGTTTTTGACGCCCGAACGCTTCACCCTAAAATCGGCAGTTGGCTCTGATCGTCGCTCATGAAGCGGGGGGTGTTTCAATCTGTGGTTGCGTCAAGATGGACATAAGCGCGGCGGCGCGCGCAGGGCGCGGCCTTTGAGGAAGGCTTGAAAGGCGCGGGAGAGGATTTCGCGCCAACGCTGCCAGGGCGTCAACTGCTCCGCATTTGTGGCCAACCGCCTCAGGAACAGGGCTACCGCTCGAAGCGCCTTTGCGGCGGGAACGGACTTGGCGTGCGTGCTGGCGATCTTGATCGTCGTTTGTCGCGCATGGCGCACCCGATCGGCGATGGCGTGCAACAACAACGGCCGGCTCGTGATCGCCTCCCGGCGACGATCGGGCTCGGCCAAGCGGGTGAAGATGTTCCACCAATCATAAAACAACGCCACGAGGCGGGCCGCCAGACGACAGCGCGCCAGGTCGTGAGCGACGAAGCCGCCCCAGCCCCATTGGTTCTTCAACTCGTCGAAAACATTCTCTCCATCGCCGCGGTCGCGATAGAGCTGGCCAAAGCTTTCCAGATCCTCGGCGAGCGTGGTCGCGAGAACCTGATATTCCCACATCTCCTCGCTCGGGCCGATGTCGAGGAAGGCGAGCCGAGGCGGTCCATCCTCGTCCATCGCGGGCGTCGCCAGCGCGCCTTTCACGCGCCGCCGCAATACGACGACGCGCCGTTGTCGGCTCCAGCCTTGCAATCGAATCTCGGTCTCTTTGGCTTGCCAACCCTGGCCCGAATCGGTCCAATCGCTTTGCCCCGAAAGACGCTCGATCGCGCGTTTGACGTTGGCGGTCAGCCGTAACTTGAACAAATACGGCAAAGCGCGCCGCTCGGCTTCGCCCATGATCCCCTCATTGCCGAAGCCCTTGTCGCCGCGCAAAAGAGAAGGCCAGCAATCGCGCGGCGTTCGATCCAACAGCGCCCACAGGCCAGGCGCGCTGTGATTGGAAGCGTGCTCGTCGCCCGCGCTCACATCCACCTCGAGAACCCATCGCGTCCCCGCCATCGAATAGGTGTGATAGCAGTGGCCGGGCCGTCCAGGCTTCTTGGGATTGTAGCCGACCACCGCTCCTTCCTGATGGCCGTAGAGCGGCTTCACCGTCGTATCGACGTCGAATATCCACGGCTCGCTCAAAAGCGGCTCCACGCAATGGTCGAGATGACCTCGTGGCCAGTTCGCGCCCGCTTCTTCCTCGATCGCCGCGAACGCCCGCCGAACCGCGTCCTCGCTGACGATCTTGCTCATGTCGAGAAGCTCGGGCGACACCTGGTCGCTCCGCAGCGCCGCGATATGCGCGTAGCGCTTGTGCCCGGCCAACATCGACAACATCGCCGTCCCCAGCACGTCGCGCTTCTTGGGCGCGTTCGGACTGGTGTAACGTAGTGGGCAATCCGCCGCCAACGCCTCGAACAGCCCCGCGGTCTTCAGAAAATCGATGAAGAACGGCAATTGCCCAAGCCGCGTAAACGCCGCTTCATGATCAAACTCGACCCGAATCGAACCGACGAAAATGTCGACCACGACGCCCACGCCCGAGGCGCCGGGTTCAACCGGAGATTGTTCACCCGACGGGTGAGCCCCAAAGCGCGCGAAATCCTGTCCCATGCATATGAAAATCAATGATTCCAAGCCCCCGGAAAACGCCTCAACCGCCGAATATAGGTTGAAAGAAGTCGTTCGCTCGCATTGGGGCGTCGAAAATCGGCTGCACTGGCGGCTCGATGTCCTCATGAATGAGGATCAGGACCGGAGCCGTTTGCGAAACGGTTCCCACAATCTCGCGATTCTCCGCCATATGGCGATGAACGTCATGCAAAAGGATGGCGAAAAAGGATCACTGCGAGAAAAGATCAAGCGAGCCGGTTGGGACGAAGCCTACCTCGCCCGCCTATTGACCCGGTTTTGAAATGAGATCGCCCCGCATGCATGGGCTTGCGGAATGGTGCCGTGGGCGATGTTTGGGCTACCGGTAGCTGCCGCTTTCAACGCTAGTACAGCTCGCTGGAAGAACGAACCCCATTTGTGGGGTCATGCGGCGAGCGGTTTTCCGGTCATGGTCCGCTTGAAGGGCTTGGCGAGGGCGCGATTGAAATAGGCGATGAAGGCTTCGATGCGCGCCTTCAGGTGTTGTTTGGAAGTGAAGCTGGCGCGGCGCAGGAGTTTGCGTGCGAGGATGGAGAACCAGATCTCGATCTGGTTGAGCCAGGAGGCGTGTTTGGGCGTGAAGTGAAAGCTGATCCTGTGGCTTTGGTCGCGCAGAAAAGCTTCACGCGTGGCCATCGAAGCCAGCACGCCGGACTTGCCCTTCTCGCCGAGGTCGTCCTCGATATTGCACAAGCGGGCGACCAGACGCACCAGGCTTTCCGAAACATGCGTGTTGAGATTGTCGGCGATCACGCGCCACTTCGTGGTCGGCGCGCCGGCGGCGAACAGGGTGTCCAGGAAGTTGGCGTAGTCCTGCTCGGCGCGGGTCTCGCCGACGCTGGCGGTCGCCTGGCCGGCGGCCACATCGAAAGCCGCAATCACCGTCTGCGTGCCGTGGCGAATGTATTCGAACTCCCGCCGGGCGACCTTGCCCGGCTGGATCGGCAAGTCGGGGGCGGCGCGCTCCAACGCCTGCGCGCCGGTCATTTCGTCGACCGACACCGTGCGAATGTCCTGCTGCGCCGCCGCGGGCGCCTCATGATAGAGCGTGCAAACCTCGGCGCATTTGTTCTCGAACTCAGGGTCCGGCCTGGGCGTGAGCCAGCCGCGCATGCGATGCGGTTTGAGGTCGGCCTCTTTTTTGAAAAGCGCCCGACCGAGCCGTGCGAGATGCTGTCGACGATGCCGCGCCTGACCGCCTCGCCGGCCAGTTCGCTCTGGCTCCAGTGACTGAGCGGCAACGCGCTCTTCTGCGGGGGTTCGCAGGTCAGCGCCACGATTGCGCAGACCTGCTCGGGCGCGAACGCCGCCGGCGCCCCCGGTCGCGGTTCATCCGTCAGCCGCGCCGCAGCCGCGGCCTCCGCCCGGCTGGACAGCCAGCGGCTGCGCCAACGGCGCACTGTCTTTGGCCAAACGCCAAGCTGACGGGCGATCGCGCGCACCTCGGTCCCCGCCGCCGACCGCAGGATCATCTCGGCCCGTTCCGCCAGCTTGCGCGGCGTCTTGTGCGCCCGGGCAAGACCTCGCAGGTCCGCCTCTTCCTCAGGCGTCAGAGTGATCGGGGCGGCGAACAGGCGCGGCATTGCAAAGGCTCCGGCGAATCAGGGCAAAACATCAGACCCGCTGCGCCACTTCGCCCATCCCCTGACTCTGCAAAAATCTACGCCGCAGCGCGCCTCCCGCGCAAATTGCGCCAGGTGCGGCGCAATGGACTCACCGCCAGCTCCACCCCGAACGGAGTCGCCACTTCCTGCGAGCGGTGCTAGGGGGCGGCCCACGCGCTCGCCTGACTTCCCACCAGCGCGCCGATATCGGCTGCGCCGCGCTCCGCGACCGCGCGGGCAAGCCCTGCGAGAACCGCCTCGACCACGCTGACGCCTTTGAGCGTAAGGCTGGTGTAGAGTTGCACCAGGTTCGCGCCCGCCTCGATCTTGGCGAGCGCGGTCGCGGAGTCTTCGACGCCGCCGCAGCCGATCAGCGGCATCGCTCCGCCGACGGCGAGATAGGCGCGCGCCAGAAGCCGCGTCGATGGCTCGAACAGCGGACGCCCGGAGAGGCCGCCGGCCTCGCCCCGGCGCTCCGACCGCAGAGAGGCGGGCCGCGCGATCGTCGAATTGGAGACGATCAGGCCGTCGACGCGACGCGCGACGGCGACGGCGACGATGTCCTCGAGGCCGCGCGTCTCGAGATCGGGCGCGATCTTGATCACGAGCGGTCGGCGCGGCTCGCTTTCGTCGCGCGCGGCTGTGACCCGGGCGACGAGATCGTCGAGCGCCTGGCGCCGCTGCAGGTCGCGCAAGCCCGGCGTGTTGGGGGAGGATATGTTGATGGCGATATAGTCGGCGAGGCGGGCGAAGGTCTTGACGCCGAGCACGTAGTCCGCGACCCGGTCGGGAGAATCCTTGTTGGCCCCGACATTGACGCCGACGAGGCCCGCGGGTCGGCGCGCAAGGCGGCTTTTCGCTCTCGCGAAACCCTCGTTGTTGAAGCCGAAGCGGTTGATGACGGCGCCGTCCTCGGGCAGACGGAACAGGCGCGGCCGGGCGTTGCCGCTTTGAGCGTGCGGCGTCAGGGTCCCGACCTCGACGAAGCCAAATCCGAGCGCCAGCATCGGGCCCGGAACTTCGGCGTTCTTGTCGAAACCGGCGGCGAGGCCGAGGGGGTTGGGGAAATCGAGCCCCAGAATTGTGACGCCGAGGCGCGGCTCGCAAGCCGCGGCCGGCGACAGCGGAGCAAATTTCAACGCGTTGATCGCGGCGCGATGCGCCGTCTCGGCCGGCAACAGCTTCAGAACGGGCAGCGCGAGATCGGCGAGCCTCACGCGTTCAAGTTTCCGAACACGTGGCCGCCGTCCGGTCCAAGCGGCAGCGGCCGGGACCAGACGACCGCGCCTATGGAAAGCGGCGCATAGAGATGGGGAAACAATGCGCCCCCGCGCGAAGGCTCCCACTTCAGATCGGCGCCCAGCGCATCGGCGTCGACGGCGACCAGGATCAAATCATCACGGCCCGCGAACCATTTCGCGGCAGTCTCCGGCGCCTGGCTCGCTGCGGAAAAATGAATGTAGCCGTCCTTGCGATCGACGGCCGCGCCCACGAACGCGCCCGCCGCTTCGGCCGCGCGCCAGTCCGCGGCCGTCACGATCTTGAAGATCAAACTCATGGGCCGGCGAGTCGCCCTTCGCGCGTATGCGCGCCTGAGGGCCGCGCGCCGCTTTTCATCGTCCTCGATCCATTCACTCCTGCAGCATCCGCTTGAGGAGTTCGAGTTCGTCGCGCAGCGTCCCGTCGTTCGCGCACAAGGCGTCGATCTTGCGAACCGCGTGCAGGACAGTCGTGTGGTCGCGTCCGCCGAAGCGTCGGCCGATTTCCGGCAGCGAGCGCATGGTCAACGTCTTGGCGAGGAACATCGCGACCTGGCGCGGTCGGACGACGACCGCGGTTCGGCGCGAGGAGAGGATATCGGCGCGAGACACGCTATAGTGACTCGCGACCAGTTTTTGGATGTCTTCGATCTTGACCCGCTTGGGTTCGTGGGCGCGGATCAGGTCCCGAATGGCGATCTCCGCCGCCTCGACCGTCAGCGGAGCGCCTGTCAGCGTCGTATGCGCAAGCAAGCGGTTCACGGCGCCTTCGAGGTCGCGCCCGTTGGAGCGAATCGAGTGCGCGACATAGGCGAGCACGGCTGGCGAAATCTCGAAATTGCGCTGCAGAGCTCGCGCCGCCGCAACGCGCGCCTCGAGAATCTTGACCCGCAACGGCTCGTCGAGCGAGCCGATCTCGACGCACAGGCCAGCGCCGAGGCGCGAGCGCACGCGCTCGTCGAGCGCCTCGAGATCGTTGGGCGGCCGGTCGGCGGCGACGATCACCTCGCGCCCCGCGTCGAGCAACGCATTCAGCGCGTGACCAAATTCTGCCTGGATCGACTTGCCTTGCAGAAACTGGGCGTCGTCGAAAATGAGTAGATCAATGGCGCGCAGCCGCTCTTTGAAGGCGATCGAGGTTTGCGCCTGGAGGGCGGCGACGAAGCCGTACATGAATTTTTCCGCCGTCAGATAGATGGCCGAGCGGCCCTGCTGAACGGCGCTATGCGCGACCGCTTGCAACAAATGCGACTTGCCGAGCCCGACCGCGGAATGGACATATAGCGGGCAGAACGCCGGCGTTTTGCCGCCGCTATGGTCGGCGACGCGCTGGGCAGCGGAAAAAGCCAGCTGGTTCGAACGCCCGACCTGAAAGGTCGAGAAGGTCAATCGGCGGTCGAGAGGCGAGCCGAGCAGAGCGTCGCCGCCGGTGACCGTGGAAAATGTTCGCGTCAGCGCTTTGTGGGCCGAAGGCGGCGTGCGGTCAGGCTCGCGTGAAGCGCCGGAACGCGGCTTGTCGGACGTGGCTGGAGCGCTCGGCACCGGGCTGGTCGCCGGTTCCGGCCGAGTCGAAGACCGCACGAAAACATTGATTCGCGCTGTCGGAGCGACTTCGGCCGTCAGCGCCGCCCCGATGTGCCCGGCGTAGTGCGTATCGATCCAGCTCTTGAGGAATCGCGTCGGCACAGAAAGCCGCGCTTGTCCGCTCGAAACCGACTCTAACGCTATGCGCCCGAACCAGCTGTTGAAGATATCGTCGCCCAATTCCGCCCGCAGCCTGTCACAGCAGCGCCGCCATGACTCCGTCAGCGGAGGCGCGCTCAACCCGACTCGGTCGACGGGGATTGCACTGGATCGGTCGTACATGTTCATGGGCCTGGGCTCGGGCGCGATGTGGATAGCCGAATGCACGGCGGAAACTCGAAAACTGAATGGGTTCGGGAGGCTAAGTCTGCATCCAGGGCAAGCCGCTCGCCTTCCAACCGCTAATGGCGCCTCTGCGGCCCGATCCATCCAACGGACCTTCGAAACCATCCGAGAGATTGAAGCAGGGTTCCCACCCCGCGTCGGTCATCGCGACGGCGGCGCGAAGCGACCGGGCGCCCGATCGGCACAAGAAGACGAGCAGGGCGCCGCGTTCAACGCCGGCGGAATCCAGCATCGCGCCGAGGCGCTCGGCGAACTGATCGTCGACCTGCATCGAAGGATAGCTCTGCCATTCCAAAAAGACTGGGGTCTTGCCCAGCGTCCTTATGTCCGGAGCGCCAACGTACGCCCACTCCGCCTGCGTTCGCACGTCAATGAGAACCGACGCCGCATCGCCGGTGAGAAGCCGGTAAGCATCGATCGCGAGCAGATCTCCTGCATACTTGGCAACGGGTTGATAAGACATGGCCTCTCCTTCCGCAATCCGCACCACGGCCGTCTCATAAGCTTGATCTGTACTGCAAAACGGGACGTCTATATTAAGATCAGCCCCGCAGCCTTTATACTGCCCACTAGACGATCACTCCCTCTTCGCCGCCGTCAGGAGGTCGGCTATTCTGGTATATTACTCACAGATTGTTTGGCATTTCGGAATTTGGCAGCTTTATTCTCGGTTGTTGCTTAGCGCTGAAGAAACTATGGCACGTGCGAGGCCTGGAGGCAACCTTGGCGCAGCGCGTCGAATCCGTGTATCGAGAAGCTTACCTTCCCTGAATTTCTACGCGCTGTTGCGGCCCTAATGCAAAGGCTTGATTCGAAGGCAAAGATTGTGACGGAATTGCAACCGACTGCGGGAATTCGGCATCGCTGGCGTTTGTTGCCCCGGCCACCACTGTCGCCATCGAGCGCCTCGGTGCCGCCAAGCGAGAGGCGCTTACTAATTAAGACTTTGTTAATTATGAATTTTTTGTGTTCGATTTGCGTAAGGTCACGCCGTCTTCAATTTGTCGCAATAATGTCGCACAGCGCACTGCAACCTCAGGGCGAGCATGCAAATTGCTCCCCGCCGCATATGTGGCCCGAGGATGGCGGAACGCTCAGTCAGGCCCGCGCTTTGCGGCTCTCGGCCGCGATGACCCCGAAGAAGGCAGGGAGCGCCAGGAGATAGGCCACGCCCGCAATTTCGATAACCGCTCCGAGACCAAAATTGGTCGCAATGACGGGCGCGGCCGCGGCGCCGATCACTGAAAAGCTGCCGTTCACCCCCCAGGCCCAGATGAACATGTGATCCTTGCCGAGGCGCCCGAGAGTCGTCATGGCTGTCGGCATCGGGAAGCCCATCAGAAAGGCGGGCGGCGCGATGATGAGGAAGCAAAGGATCAGTCGCACGCCATAGGGAAGCGCGCCCATTCCGTCCAGCGCCTGGTTGATGAACAGCGCATAAAGGATCAGCAGCGTCGAAATCACGAGCAACACCACCGGCATCGCGACCCGCATCCGGGGCAAGATGCGCTCCGAGGACAGCGCGCCAAAGCCGGAAAACAACAGCATGCCGGTGATGAGAACCGAGGCCGAAATGGTCGGATTGCCGAGGGCCATGACGAAGTGCGCGATCAGTCCGACCTCGACCATGATGTAGCCGGCCCCGAGACAGGCGAAGTAAAGCACGGTCAGCGCCTTGCCGCGAGAGCGCGAGAAGATCGTCCGCCAACCCCAGATGACCGGGAATGCAAGCAGCGCCGCCGCCGTCAGACTGGCGACCCCAAGGGTCGCCCAAATCAGGAGATAGCCCCACTGATCTTGCAGCAGTTCGAGCCGATCCAGCACACGCGGCAGATCGGCCGTCTTCACATAGGCGGCGAAATACGGCGCGTCGTCGGTGAGCGCGCGTGTGTTGAACACATAACGTGACGCGATTTCGGGCCATTGGCCGGCGACGAGGGCGTGCCAGGCGAGCCGTCCCATCACCGTCGCAGGCAGTACGCCATCGTCGGATTTTCCGGACGGGGGAGCCGAGTCATCGGTCTCGCTGGCGGGCGCCGTCGCATCGGCGTCTTCGGCCGGCCCTGAAGACGGCGGCCCGCCCGCCGCGCCGCCGAAAATCTGTTCGACGTAGCCGTCGAGCGTCCTGTCGGTCTGCGAGGAATCATATAAGAGACCCGGCGAGTAGATTTCGTCGAACGACATTGCATGGGTATGGGCGCGCAGCTTCTTGATCTCGTCGGGCGAGAAGCCGCCGTTCTTGTAGAGCACAGTCGCCGTCGAGAGATAGGACGAGGCGACGAAGAAGGAGTTGGCGAGATGGGCGGGATCGACCGCGCGCGCCGCGCCGGCCATCGTCGCGTACAGCTTCAACACCGACTTCGGCGGCTCCTCCTTGTTCCAGAGCGTGACCGACAGCACCCCGCCCGGAGCAAGGGCGCGCATGTAGGTCTCCATCGCCTCCTTGGTGTAGGCGAATTTCTCAACGATGGCGAAGCCGCCGGGATTGGACAGGCCGACCGAATCCGCGAGGCTCAAATCGATCACGTCGAAGCGCTCGTGGGTGTGGGCGAGGAAATGGCGGCCCTCGTAGGGGATGACCCGCACCTTTGACAGGATGTCGCCGGTGAATTTTCGGATGACGTCGCTGCGGAAAGCGTCGAGGACCGCTCGATTGCCCTCCGCGACCGTTACGTCCTTGGCGCCCGAATGGAGCGCGACCTCGGTCGAGATGCCGCCGGCGAACTGCACGATGAACGTTTTGGGCGCCTTCTTGATGATGTAGGGGTAAACCATCGGCAGAAAGCGGAAATACGCCGTTTCCTTGTCCGTCAGATCGCGCATGATGCCGATCGGGCCGTCGCTGTCGATGTAAAGGCCGAGATAGGCGTTGACGGGCATCGTGGGCAGAGTGAAACCGGCGTTGTCGGACAGGCCCGGCGCGAAATGCAGATAGGAGCTCGAGTAGATCTCCAGATAGCCGAACGGCGAGGCGCTCTCGTAGACCCTCTTCGCGTCCGGAAATTTGCGCGCGTAGGAGGCACCCTTGTAGTCGTTGACGGCGAGCGTCTTCAGGCCGAAAGCCGGGGCGAGGACAAAATGGCCGGCGAAAGCCACGACGCCGGCCACGAGATAGGCGACGAGCGCGCCGCGCCCGCCGGGACCGAGCGCCCACGCCGCGCATGCGACTAGCCACAGCGCCAGGGGCGCAGCGATCAGATTCGCCGGCGTAAGCCAATACATCGCCAGCAGGAACACGAGGCCGCAGACCCCCGAGCCGACGAGATCGGCGAAGTAAACACGTCCGAAAGTGCGATTATTTTTGAGAAAAACACAGCCCAGGAATATGGCGCCGGCCAGGAACGGGGTCAGTTCCGCCAGGAAAATCTGCAGGAGCTTCCACTTCTGGGCGGGGTCGGAGACGAGAAAAATGGCATTGAACCCCAGCCGCTGCACATAAAGATTCGCGCCGACCGCGAGCGGCCCGAAGAGACCGAGCGAGACCGTCGCCGCGCCCCGCCAGTTGCTGGAGAACCAGTCCTTGGCGACGATCATCACCACGCTCGTCAGACCAAAGCCGAGCATCGCCAGACTGACGACCAGGGAACCGAAGTGCGACCAGCTGCCGACCGCGAAGACCCGCATGATGTCGATTTGAAGCGCGATCACCGAGCCGGCCGCGAGGCCGACCGCGACATAGAGTCCAAGGCGCGTGCGCGCGCTGAGCACGGCGTCGCCATTCGCATCGTGGGCGATCGAGTCTAGGGTCGGAATGGCGCTCGATTCGTTCATGGACCTCTGGGTTCGCCTTCCACACCTGGGCCCATGACGCTCTTGCGGTCGAGAGCGCCGCGAGGGGTGAGGCCGGAGAGGCTACTGTCGGCGTCTAGTTGTTATGGGTGCCGACGATGTGGTCGCCCTCGAGCTTGGTGAAGGGGACGAATGGAACGATGCGTCCGCCGTAGATGTCGGAGCGCGAGACCGTCATCTGGCCGTCCGCGTCTTCCTTCTTGACCACTTTGAGGACGCGCTGCGCGCCAGGCGGGCCGACCGGAATGACCATGATTCCGCCCGGCTTCAGTTGCTGGAGCAGCGGCGGGGGCACATGGTCGATCCCGCAGGTGACGATGATCCTGTCGAACGGCGCCGCCTCCTCCCAACCATAATAGCCGTCCGCGGACTTGGACTTGATGACTTCGAACTCGGTATAGCCGTCCTTGATCAGCTGATCGTAGATGCCGCGCGTACGCTCGGCGAGCGGCTTGATGATCTCGATCGTGTAGACCTCGTTGGTCAGATGGGACAGATAGGCGGACTGATAGCCCGAGCCGGTGCCGATCTCGAGCACCCTGTCGCCGACCTTGGGGTCGATGTTCGAGGTCATGCGGCCCACCAGATGGGGTCCCGAAATCGTGACGCCGTAGCCGATGTCGAGAAAAGCATGGGCGTAGGCGCGGCTCAGATTCTGCTTGAGCACGAATTTCTCGCGCGGCGTCAGCAGGAACGCGCGCTTGTTGCGGTCGTTCAGCAGATCCTCGTTGCGGACCATGGCGCCGAATCGATCGAATCGCTCACCGAGGAATTTTGGGTCCTCTCCGCGCTGCGCCACGCCCCAGGCGACGAACTTCTCGCGATTGTCCATCGGCGGCGCCATATCGAAGGTGAACGGCGTCGGAACTTCCGCCAGCGCGAGGCGCGGCGCGATGGCGCCTCCAATGAATCCAGCGGCGCCAGCCAAAAATTGACGTCTTCGCACCCAAGGCCTCCTCAAACCGAATTCGCCAATCCGAACCTGAGCGGCCTGATAGCCTAGTCAGGCGGAAAACGCGACACCCCGCCGCCATTAATAATTGCCCATCTTTACGCCCGGGGCTCGACGGTTCAGCGCCGGATCGGATCGCGCGCCCATTGACGCAGCGCGACCGGGCGACCGGTCGGCGCGTAGGAAAGGGCGGTATTCGATCGAAAGCGTGTGTGGGCCATGTGAACGTCGGGCGATCCGACGATGCGAATCTGCGCGCCCTGCGCCTTGACCAGGGCGAAAAGCTTCGCCGCGTTTCCCGGCGCCAGGCGGATGCATCCATGCGAAGCCGGGCGGCCGAGCATCCCGACCGCGTTCGTGCCGTGAATGGCGAATTGTCCATGGAAGAAGATTGAATGCGGCATCGGGGCATTGGCGTATTTGTGCGAATGAACCATCACGAACAGCGCCCGCGGCCGGAAAACGCCACGCGGCGTCGGATGGCCTTTCCTGCCCGAGGATATTCGCCAGACATGCGTCTCGCCTGAATCGGCGCGCACGCTCATCGTCTGCGACGACAGGTCGACGTCGATGCGCACCAACGCATAAGCACGGCTCTGCGCCGTTAGGATCACGCCGAGCGCGAAGAGGATTTTGAGGCACATACGCATGCCGGCACGCCCCCGTGGCACGGATTGACAATGCACCAATCGCGCACAGCCGCGCGTTTGGCCACGGAGCGACGCAAGGAGCGCGCCAACGCCGACTGACGACCAGGGACCGTCGTCCTCGCCCCCCGCGAGCGGACCAGGTCAAGTCATGGCGCCGATAGCGCGATCGCGCAATCATGGTCCTGCAGATCCTCGGCGTGGCCGCCCTCTTCGGGGGATACGCGGTCCGCCAGCAGGATGAAGCCGGGCTTTCCGTCGAAGTTCGCGCCGATCGCGGCGAGACTGTAGTCGCCCATTTCCGCCCTTGCTCCGTCGAGGCCGTCGGCGAGCAGGCTGAGCGGCCGGGCGTCGCTGAGATCGGCCGAGTTCGAGCCGGCGGGCCCAATAGACCTGTCCCTCGAGCGGGACCGTCATCTTGCGCCAGATCTCGCCCAGCGCCGCCCGATAGGCGGCGAGCGCGACGGCGGCCTCTTTGGCGATGCAGTCGACGTGGAGATGGAATTGCTGCTGGCTGCGGCGCCATTCGGAATTGATCGCGATCGCGACGTCCTCTCGCGGCAGCGCGCGCCGCAGGCGGGCGTCGACAAGCGCTTTGGCTTTCCAGGCCGCGGCGAAAACGCGGGGCGCATCCGCCGCCAGCATCTGCGGGTCTTCGATCCCGGTAATGCGCCGCGTCGGAATGGCCAGCATCTGGGCGCGGCCCCTGAGATCCTTGAGAATGGCGACGCCGGCTTGCTCGCCGCTGCTCAGGTCGACGCTCTCGCAAGGCATCGGCCCTTCGCCGGCCTCCTTATGGACGACGCACTGCCCATGCACGATCCGCCACAGCGCCAGCGGGTCGGCGGCGGCCATCGCAGAGGCCAAGATTGGCCAGGAAACGCTCAGCGCCACGAGTGCGAGCTGTCTCCAATCGGCTCGGCGCGTCCTTGGTCGGCTGCTCACGACTTCCTCATTGCCGACGGGTGTCCGCCGCAGGGCGCCAATTCGTGGATTCAGATATGAATCGCCCTCTTGCCCACCGCCATCGCCGCCTCCTTGATCGCTTCCGACATCGTCGGATGGGCGTGGCAGGTGCGGGCGAGGTCCTCGGCCGAGCCGCCGAACTCCATCAACACTGCAGCTTCGTGGATCATCTCGCCGGCGCCGAAGCCGACGATGTGGGCGCCGAGAACACGGTCGGTCGCAGCGTCGGCGAGGATTTTCACAAAACCCTCAGTGTGACGCATCGCCCGCGCCCGCCCGTTCGCAGTGAAGGGAAACTTGCCGACCGTGTATGCGACGCCTTCGGCTATCAACTCCTCCTCGGTTTTGCCGACCATGGCGATTTCCGGGCTCGTATAGACGACATTCGGAATGACGCCGTAATTCACGTGCCCCGCCTGGCCCGCGAGGATTTCGGCCAGCGCGACCCCTTCGTCTTCCGCCTTGTGGGCGAGCATCGGCCCGCGGATCACGTCCCCGATTGCGTATATGCCCGGGACATTGGTGGCGAAATGCGAATCGACCACGACCTGGCCGCGATCCATGGCCACGCCCAGTTCCTTCAGCCCTAGGCCCTCGGCAAAGGGGCGGCGGCCGATCGCGACCAGGACGACATCGGCCTCGATCGCCTGGGCCTCGCCGCCCGCGGCGGGCTCGATCGTCACTTTGGCGCCGGCGCCGGCTTTTTCGACCTTCACGACCTTGTGAGCGAGATGAAACGCGAGGCCCTGCTTTTCGAACAGGCGCTGGGCCTGTCTGGCGACCTCGCTGTCCATACCGGGCAGGATGCGGTCGAAGAACTCCACCACCGTCACTTGCGCTCCGAGGCGGCGCCAAACCGAGCCGAGCTCGAGCCCGATGATTCCGGCGCCGACCACAATCAGCTTTTTCGGCGTCGCAGGCAGGACGAGTGCGCCGGTAGAGGATACGACGGTCCTCTCGTCGATCTCCACGTCCGGCAGGCGCGCGACTTCAGAGCCGGTGGCGATGACGACCGCCTTGGCCTCCAGCGTCGTCTCCTTGCCGTCGGCGCCCTTCACGATCACTTTCCCGGACGCCGCGATCCGACCTTCGCCAAATACGGTCTCGATCTTGTTCTTCTTGAACAGGAAGGCGACCCCGTTGACGTTGGCGGCGACGGTGTCGTCCTTGTGCTTCATCATCGCGGCGAGATCGAGCTTCGGCGGGCGGACGACGACGCCGAGGGGGGCGAGGCCATGGGCGGCCTCGTCGAACATCTCTGAGGCGTAGAGGAGCGCCTTCGAGGGAATGCAGCCGATGTTGAGGCAGGTTCCCCCGAGCGTCTTCATTTTTTCAACGACGGCCACCTTCATCCCGAGCTGGGCCGCGCGGATCGCACACACATAGCCGCCCGGGCCGGAACCGATGACAATGAGATCGTAGGTCAAATTTGTTTCCATTCTTTGTCTCGACGCGTCGCCTTGGCGCCGCTCCGACGGGCCGCGTCCCAGCCAATGCGCGCGCGTCCGGCGCTTGAGCCGGCGACGGCGACGATATCCGCCCGGCCTCCGGCGCGCGGGCGAAGCGCGCCGGACCAAGCTAAGAATTCAGTGTCCGCTGATGCCATTTCTTGTCGATCGCCTCAAGCTGGGGATTTTATCCCGCCAATGGAAGTCGGGGCGGCTTTTGATTTTCCGGGGTTCGATGGCGAGGGCCGCGCGCCGCGTCGAGATGATTTGGTCGAGGTCTCCGATTGGCGGACGCGCTGCTCGATGATGGGTCCGTCGACCAGGGTCTGCAGCGTCGGTTATGCCGCCACTCGCCGACAACGCAGCGACACTCAGGGGATCGCCATCATAAGCCAACAGAATCCACCGGGCCGGGTCGATCGCCCGGAAACCGCATCGCGCCGTTCGCCACGGCGCGGGCGGCTCATCCCGCCTCCAGGAACCTCTCCGCCTCCGCCAGGTCGACCGACACGATCTGGCTCACCCCGCGTTCGGCCATGGTGACGCCGAACAGGCGGTCCATGCGGGCCATGGTGATCGGGTTGTGGGTAATGGTGACGAAGCGGGTGTCGGACCGCTTGCGCATTTCGTCCATCAGGTCGCAGAAGCGCTCGACGTTGTAGTCGTCGAGCGGCGCGTCGACCTCGTCGAGGACGCAGATCGGCGAGGGGTTGGTCAGGAACACCGCGAAAATCAGCGACAGCGCGGCCAGCGCCTGCTCGCCGCCCGAAAGCAGGGTCAGCGTCTGCGCCCTCTTGCCCGGCGGCTGGACGACGAGCTCCAGGCCCGCCTCCAGCGGATCGTCGGATTCGACCAGCTGCAGCTCGGCCGCGCCGCCCTGGAACAGGGTCGCGAACAATTCCTGAAAATGCCGATTGACGATGTCGAAGGCCGCGATCAGCCGTTCGCGCCCTTCCTGGTTGAGGCTGCCGATCGCGCCGCGCAGCCGCTTGATCGCCTCTGTCAGGTCGTCGCGCTCGGCGACTAGCTTGTCGCGGCTCGCCTCGACTTCGGCCAGCTCCTCCTCGGCGCGCAAATTGACCGCGCCGAGCCGCTCGCGTTCCTGGCGAAGGCTTTCGAGTTTGCGCGCGATCAGCGCCGCCTCGGGCAGGGGCGCGTCGGCCTGATGGCCCGCAAGCGCGGCCAGATCCGCGGGCTCGCAATCGAGTTCGCTCGCGATCGCGCCCAGCAGGTGCTCGCCACGCGCGCGGGCGGCTTCCGCCCGCTCCTCGGAGGCCGCGCGCGACTCGCGCGCCGCGCTCATCGCTTCAAGCGCCTGACGCGCGGCTCGATCCGCCTCGGTCAGCGCGGTCTCGCCGCTGACGCGCGCGTCAGCGGCCTCCTTTCGCGCTTGTTCGGCGTGATCGTACTCGTCGGCGAGCGTCCGGCGCCTCCGCGCGAATTCGAGCGGCGCGTCGGAAAGTTCCTCGCGCTCCGCCTCGGCGGCCGCGCGCCGCTCGACCAATTCGGCGATCTGCATCTCAGCTCGTTCGCGCCGTTCCTCCCATGAGCGGCGCTCGGACGCGATCGCCTGCCGGCGGGCACCTCGCGCCTGAGCCTCGCGGACGAGACTTTGCGCCGTGGCGCGCGCTTCGGCGAACTCCGACCGTTCCCGCGTCGCGGCCGAGCGGGCGCGCTCGAGCGCAAGCGCGAGATCATCGCCCGGCGCGAGATCGGCGAGCGCTGCTTCGGCTTGCGTCTTGCGTTCGGCCGCCTCGTCGCGCGCGGCTCTGGCGCGCGAGACGGCTTCCTCGACCGCCGCAAGACGGGACATCGTCTGGGCGCGTTTGCGCTCGAAATCGGCGAGCGCGTCGCGAGCGTTGTCGAAGGCGGCTCTCGCCGCGCGCACGCGCTGGCGGCTGTCGGCCTCGGCCGCCGCGGCCTGGCGCGCATCCGTCGCTGCGCCGGCGGCGACGATCCTGACCGCATCGACCGCCTTGCGCGCCGCTTCCGCCTCGCGCCTGAGATCGCCGAGGCGATTCCTCTCGGCCAGGCGCCGCGCTGCGGGCGTTGGCGCTTCGGCCGCCGAGACAAAGCCGTCCCAGCGCCACAGATCGCCCTCGCGCGACACCAGCCGTTGGCCGGGCCGCAAGAGCCGGCTCAGCCATTTTCCATCCGCGCGCGCGACGACGCCGACCTGCGCCAGCCGGCGCGCCAGCGCTTGCGGCGCCGTGACGCGCTGAGCCAGCGGCTCCGCGCCCGGCGGCATTGGCGAGTCCTCGCCCTCGGGCGCGATCAGCGACCAGTGCGCCGGGGCCGCTTCGTCGACCGAAGCATCGAGATCATCGCCGAGCGCCGCGCCCAGCGCCGCCTCGTAACCGTGCTCGACGCTGATCGCATCGACGATCGGCGGCCAGCGGCGGCTCGCGTCGGAGCCCACGAGGCCGGCGAGCGTTTGTGCTTCCGTCTCCAGCCTTTGCGCCGCGCGTTCGGCCTCGTCGAGCGGCTCGCGCGAACGCGCTTCGGCTTCGCGGGCGAGCGCGTGGCTTTCTTCCGCCGCAAGCGTTTCGCTTTCGGCCGCCTCGAGCGCCCGGCCAAGATCGGCGACGGACCGGGCGCGCGTCTCATGCTCGGCGTCCTCAAAGCCCGCGCCGCGCAGGGCCGCGCGCTCGCGCTCGATCCCGGCGCATTCGGCGTCGAGGCGTTCGAGGCGGCGCGCCTCTTCGGCCGCCGCGGCGGCGAGCGCGTGGCGGCGCGCGTTGAGGTCGGATGCGGCCGCCTGCGCTTCGCCCAGATCCGCCTCGGCGCCGGCGAGACGACGCTCCGCGCTCTCCTCCCGCTCGCGCGCAAGGGCCACCGCGTCGCCCGCCCGGTCAGTTTCCTCGGTGAGCGCCGAATCCTCAGCCGCGAGTTTGTCCGCGACCCCTGCCGCGTCGGCGATCAGGGCCTCTTCATGCGCGAGGTCGCCGGCGAATTGCGCAATGCGGCGTCCGAGTTCGGCCGCACGCTCCGTCGCGCGCTTTTCTTCGGCCTCGAGCGCGTCGCGCGCCAGCGCGATCCGGTGCAGAGCCGCGCCGCGCCGCGCCTCCTCTTCGCGCAAGGGCGGCAGATCCGCAGCGGCGAGCGCCTGCAGGCGCGCGGCCTCCGCCTGTTGGCGGGTGCGATCGGCGACTTCGACGAGGTCCGCATCGAGCCGCCGGCGCGCCTCGGCGAATTGGGTCTCGTGTTCACGCCACGCGACCAGGTGAGCGAGCGCCTCGTTGCGGCGAATGTCGGCGGCGAGATTGCGGTAGCGGTTCGACTGGCGCGCCTGACGTTTGAGGCCGTCGATCTGGACGTCGATCTGTTTCAAGACGTCCTCGACCCGAAGCAGATTGTCCTCCGCGCCCTTCAGCCTGAGCTCCGCTTCGTGCCGGCGCGAGTGGAGGCCGGAGACGCCCGCCGCCTCTTCGAGGATGAGGCGGCGCGCCTGCGGCTTGGCCGAGATGATCTCGCCGATCTGGCCTTGACGCACCATCGCGGGCGAGCGGGCGCCGGTCGAGGCGTCGGCGAACAGAAGCTGCACGTCGCGCGCGCGCACCTCCCTGCCGTTGACGCGATAGGTCGAGCCCGCCTCCCGCTCGATGCGGCGCGTGACTTCAATCGACTCCGAATCGTTGAAGGCCGCCGGCGCGCGGCGGTCGGCGTTGTCGAGCACCAGGCCGACCTCCGCGATGTTGCGCGATGGCCGCTTGCCGGAGCCGGCGAAGATGACGTCCTCCATGCCCGAGCCGCGCATGTTCTTGAACGAACTCTCGCCCATCACCCAGCGCAGGGCTTCGACGAGGTTCGATTTGCCGCAGCCGTTCGGACCGACGACGCCGGTCAGGCCCGGCTCGATCTTGAAGTCGGCGGCGTCGCAGAAGCTTTTGAAGCCAGTCAGGCGCAAGCGCTCAAATTTCATCGTCGCGGCCCCGTCGCCCGGCGTTCGGTGGGCGAATCAATGCGCTTTCGCGACGCAATCACGTCCTCGTCCCCTTTTCAAGCAACCGTCTTGCAGGGACGGAATAGCGACTAGCGGCCATATCGGCCGCGCGCAATCAACCCCGGCCGGCCAAAAACCTGTGTGAAACCAAAAAGCCTGCCGGAAACTGAAGTCAGCGCTGAATTGGCGCCAGAACGCCGTCGAGCTTTTCGAGGCTAACCTCCCCGACCAGTCTGACGCCGTCGACAAAAAAGGTCGGGGTCGAACGGACCCCGAATTTGGTCGCGGCGATCTCCCGCATCTGATTCACATGGTTCAACAGCTCCTGATTCCCCAAGCAGGTCTGGAAATCGGCTTCCGTCATCCCTGCCTCCAGAACCTGCTGCTTGAGCTTGTAGAGCGGATTGGGCGTGAAGGCCCAATCGGCCTGATGGTCGAACAGGCGGTCGATGAGGGCGTCGCGTTTTGCCGGCCCGGCGCACCGGGCGAGCATGAAGGCGGCTGTCGCCAGGGGATCGAGCGGGAACTCGCGCAGGATGAACTTCGCCTTGCCGGTATCGACGTATTTCGCCTTGAGCCCTGGCCACGTGGCCTTATGAAAGGCGGCGCAATGGCTGCAGGTCATCGAGGCGTATTCGATAATTGTCGCCGGCGCGTCCGCGGCGCCCTCGACGATGTCGGGGAGCGGCCCTGGCGCCATCAGTTGTTCGACCGCGACCGAGGCAGGGGCGCCGCCGGTCTGGGCCCCGACACCGGTCGCGGCGAGCGCGAGCGCAAGGGCCGCGGAGGCCGACGGGAGCGACGCGAGGCGGGAAACTCGATGAAGGAAGGTCACGAAATCTCCCTGAGGCAAGGCGGCGGCGGAAGTCTCGATTGGCCGCGAGAGAATAGCAAGGGGCGAAAATCCGGCGTCTCTTTGGCCCAGGCGGGGATGACCGGCGGCGGCTGTTTGCGAAGCGTCGCCATCAGGAGGCTATCGGCCATTTCGAATACTCGGAAAACGCGATCTATATGGGCGGAATGCGGCCATTTGGGCGCGGATCCGGGACGCCCGGGGAGCGCGCCCGGTCAAGAGCCGAGGACACTCCGAGGAAGCGGCGCCTTGCTTCTGCCGAATTCGATCGGGGGTTGCGCGATTGACCGCATCCAGACCATTCCGCTATATCTAAGGCGCATACGCCGGCCGCCCCACTGGGGCGGCGTTTTTGTTTCGCGCGACGCGAGCCGCCCCAGTGGGGCCGGGCATCCAGAGCTCGCGACGAGGAGATGGACACGTGAATTCCGCTCAACCGATTTCGGCGATCGTTCCCACCTACGCGCGCGCCAATGTCGCCTTCGAACGCGGCGAAGGCTGCTGGCTGATTTCGACGTCGGGCGAGCGCTACCTCGATTTCGGCGCCGGCATCGCCGTGACCTCGGTCGGCCATGCGCATCCGCATCTTGTCGAGGCCCTGACGCGGCAGGGTTCGAAACTGTGGCACGTGTCGAACCTCTACCAGAACCCTGAGGGCGAGCGGTACGCCCGCCGCCTGGTCGAAGCGACATTCGCCGATCTGGCCTTCTTCGCCAATTCGGGCGCCGAGGCGAACGAAGCTGCGGTCAAGATGGCGCGGCGGCGGCAAACAATCGGCGGCCATCCCGAGCGCTATCGCACCCTCACTTTCGAAGGCGCGTTCCATGGCCGGACGCTGGCGATGATCGCCGCGGGCGGCCAAGCCAAGTACCTTGAGGGCTTCGGTCCGAAAGTCGACGGCTTCGACCAGATTCCGGTGACCGACCTCGGCGCTGTCGAGGCGGCGATCGGGCCGGAGACTGGCTCGATCCTGATCGAGCCAATCCAGGGAGAAGGCGGCGTGAAGATGATTCCGCGCGCGTTCCTGCGGGGCTTGCGGGAGATCTGCGACAAGAGCGGACTCCTGCTTATTTTCGACGAAGTGCAGACCGGGGTCGGCCGCACGGGACGATTTTTCGCATACGAGCATTGCGGGATTCACCCCGACATTCTCACCTCGGCCAAGGGAATCGGCGCCGGCTTCCCGATGTCCGCGTGCCTGGCGACGGAGGACGCGGCGCGCGGACTGACCGTCGGCGTGCACGGCACCACCTTCGGCGGCAATCCGCTGGCGATGGCGATCGGTAATGCGACGCTCGACGTCATTCTCGCGCCCGGCTTCATCGAGCGCGTCGCCAGGCTTGGCCTCGACATGCGCCAGCGTCTCGCCGAACTGAAGGACCGCCACGGCGGCGTGATCGAGGAGGTTCGCGGCGAGGGCCTGATGATCGGCCTCAAGCTGAAGGTGCCGCCGGCCAATTTCGCTGAGGCGGCGCTCGGCCAGAACCTGCTCGTCATTCCTGCTGGCGACAATGTCGTGCGGCTGTTGCCGCCTCTCGTCGTCACCGAAGAGGAACTCGCCGAGGGCGTGCGGCGCCTGGACGCCACCTGCTCGACGGTCGTTGACCGGCTCCTGGCGGCAGCCTCCTGATCAATCGCATGCGCCCTCGGATTCAAGCCGCCCCGCGTCATTTTCTCGATCTCCTCGACCTGTCGACCGACGAGCTTCGCCGCATTCTCGACACGGCCGGGGCGATGAAGAGGGCGCGGGTCAAAGGCGTCCCGCCTCACGCGCGCCCGCTCGCGGGCAAGACGCTGGCGATGATCTTCGACCGGCCTTCCACCCGGACCCGGGTATCGTTCGACGTCGGCATGCGCGAGCTCGGCGGCGAGACGATCATGCTGACCGGGGCTGAGATGCAGCTCGGCCGCGGCGAAAGCATCGCGGACACCGCCCGCGTGCTGTCGCGCTATGTGGAGGCGATCGTCATCCGCATACTCAGCCAGGAGGATTTAGAGGAACTGGCGGCGCACGCCACTGTTCCGGTCATCAACGGCCTCACCAAGCGCTCGCATCCCTGCCAGGTGCTCGCAGACCTCCTCACCTTCGAAGAGACGAGGGGTCCGATCCGGGGCCGAAAGATCGCATGGTCTGGCGACTACAACAACGTGCTGTCGTCCTGGATCGACGCGTCGGCCCGCTTTGATTTCCGGCTCGACATCGCCTGCCCGGGCGAATTGCAGCCGCCGAAGCCCCGGCTGGACGCGGCGCGCGCCGCGGGCGCCACTATCGTCCTGGGCGAGGACCCGGCGACCGCGGTCAAAGACGCCGCGGCGGTCATCTCCGACTGCTGGGTGTCGATGGGGGACGAGGACGAGGGCCGACGCCACAACCTGCTCGCGCCCTACCAGGTCAACCGGGAGCTGATGCGCCACGCCGCGGCGGACGCCATTTTCATGCACTGCCTGCCTGCCCATCGCGGCGAAGAGGTGACGGACGAGGTGATCGACGGTCCGCAATCGGTTGTGTTCGAAGAGGCGGAAAATCGTCTGCACGCGCAGAAAGGCGTGCTCGCCTGGTGCCTGGGAGTTGAATCTTGAACGTCCCCGAGCGCGTCCCTTCCACCAAGGTGGTCGACGACATTGTCCTCCCGTTCGCGGTCGAATCCTTGAGCAGTCGCGGACGTCTGGTTCGGCTGGGTCCGGCCATTGATCAGCTCTTGAAGCGCCATGACTATCCGGAACCGATCTCGAAGCTGTTGGCCGAAGCCGTCACGCTCGCCGCGCTCCTCGGCTCCACCTTGAAACTGGAAGGCCGCTTCCAATTGCAGACCCAGAGCGACGGCCCGATTTCCATGCTGCTGGTGGATTTCGACGCGCCTTCGAACCTTCGCGCTCTGGCGCGGTTCGACAAGACAAAGTTCGCGCGCGCGGAGGAAAAGGGCGAAGATCTCATCGGAAACGGGCATATGGCGTTCACGATCGATCCGGGCGGCGAGATGACGCGCTATCAAGGCGTCATATCGCTCGAGGGACAGGGCTTCGAGAGAGCTGCGCACCACTATTTCGAACGTTCGGAGCAGATTCCGACTCTGGTCCGCCTCGCGGTCGGCGAGACGGTCACGCCCATGGGGCGGGCCTGGCGCGCCGGCGGCCTCATCGTCCAGTACCTGCCCGAGGCAGGCGCACACCGGCGCCGGGCCGACTTCCACCCCGGCGACGCGCCGGCTGGCGTCGAGCCCGATCGGGTCGAAGACGACGACGCCTGGACAGAAGCCCAGGCGCGCGCGGGCACGACCGAAGCGCATGAACTCATCGATCCGACGCTGTCTGGCGAGCGGCTCCTGTATCGCCTCTTCAACGAACGCGGCGTCAGGGTCTATGAGCCGACGCCGCTGGCGGCGGCCTGTCGCTGCTCGGCCGACGGGGTCGATGCGATGCTGCGCAGCTTCCCCCCGCACGAGGTCAAAGACATGATCGGCGACGACGGCATGATCGGCGTAACCTGCGAATTCTGCTCGACCAAGCGCATCTTTAATCCCGCCGATTACGGCGCGTGACGCGGGTCCCTTGCGGCATGGACGAGAGCGAACTCGCCGCGAGGTTAGCCGAGACCGGGGCCGCGATCGAGCGCGAGCTGGATATCCTGCTGGCGATCGACCCCAGGCCGGGAGAGTCGATGCGTCCGCGACGTCTCATCGAGGCGATGCGTTATGCGGCCCTCGGCGGCGGCAAGAGACTGAGGCCATTCCTGACCATCGAGACGGCGCGCGCGCTTGGGCGCGAGGATTTAGGGCCCCGACGCACGGGCGCGGCGGTCGAATGCGTACACGCTTACTCGCTCATCCACGACGACCTGCCGGCGATGGACGATGACGATCTCAGGCGCGGGCGCCCGGCGACTCACCGCGCTTTCGACGAGGCGACGGCGATTTTGGCTGGCGACGCCCTGCAGAGCCTCGCGTTCGAGATTCTGGCCGATCCCGCGACCGATCCGGACGCGGAAACCCGAGCAGCCCTGTGCGCGGGCCTCGCGCGCTCTGTCGGCCTTGCCGGCATGGCGGGCGGACAGATGCTCGACATCGAGGCCGAAGGCGCGACGGCGCCTTTGCCGGTCATCGAAATCGCCCGTTTGCAGACAATGAAGACCGGAGCGCTTCTGCGCTTCTGCGTCGAGGCGGGGGCGCTTCTCGCCGCAGCGAGCCCGGCGGCGGGCGCCGCGCTCTCGACCTATGGCCTCGCGGTCGGCGCGGCGTTCCAGATCGCCGACGACATTCTCGACGCCGAGGGCGACGAGGCGACGCTGGGAAAGCGTGGCGGAAAGGACGCCGCGCGCAATAAGGCGACGCTCGTCGGCGCGCTCGGGGTCGTGGGCGCGCGACGCGAGTTGGCGCGCCTGGTCAACGAGGCGAAATCGGCGATCGAGAGGGCCGGACTCGGCGACGCGGGCGACGTGTTGCGGGCGACGGCGGAATTTGTAGCGGCGAGAAAGAGCTGAAGGCGAGAGTTTGGGATGACGGAAGGGAATCCGCCCTATCGGCCTGGGGGCGTCTCCTCATCGGCGCTCACGACATAGCCGAGGCCGCGCGCGGTCCTGATGATGTCGACCCCGAGCTTCTTCCGCAGGCGACCGACGAAGACCTCGATCGTATTGGAGTCCCTATCGAAATCCTGCTCGTAGAGATGTTCGACAATCTCGCCGCGCGAAATGATGCGCCCGGCGTGATGCATCAGATAGGACAGGAGACGGTATTCGTGGCTGGTGAGCTTCACCGCCGAACCGCCGACGGTGACCCGTCCGGCGCGCGCGTCGAGCCGCACCGTGCCGACGGAAAGATCGCTCGAGGCGCGGCCGGCGGCGCGGCGCAACAATGCGCGCAGGCGCGCCAGCACCTCCTCCATGTGGAACGGTTTGGCGACGTAGTCGTCGGCGCCGGCGTCGATGCCCTGAACCTTATCGCTCCACCGATCGCGCGCGGTCAGAATCAGGACCGGCATGATTCGCCCGGCTTTGCGCCACGCCTCCAGAACCGAGATCCCGTCGCGCTTGGGCAGGCCGACATCGAGTACGACCGCGTCGTAGGGCTCTGTGTCGCCGAGAAACCAGCCCTCTTCGCCGTCAAAGGCGCGATCGACCGCGTATCCGGCGGCCTCGAGAGCAGCGGAAATCTGCCGGTTGAGATCGCGATCGTCTTCGACAACCAGCAGTCGCATGTCGCGCTTGTCTCTCCCTTGCGCCGCGTTCACTTCTTGATCGAAGGCGCATGCGGCTCGCGCGGCGCGCGGGTGATCAGTTTCCCGGTCGCCGCCTCCACCGCGACGTGCACGAGACGACCGTCGCGATGGAGCAGCGTGATCTCATAGATGAATTCGTCGCCGATGTGGCAGAGTTTGGCCGACAACGCCTCGCCCTTGCGTTTTTCCGCGGCGAATTTGAGCGCCGCGTAGGGTTCGATCAGCCGATGGGCCTTGATAAATTCGCGGGTCTCGGCGGGATTGAGGCAAATGGGCCGGAACGCGCCACGCAGTTCTGTCCCGACGGCGCGGGCGCCCACGCAGCCCACGGCGAGGCCGCAGACCGCGGCGCGACAGACGTTGGCGAGCGCGGCCATGGCGACAAAGCCCCTGTTCCCGAACGGCGCCCAGCATGTTGGCCCGAGCGGCTGAATGCAATGTGAATAGCCGGATGCCGCAAGGTCCGCCGATCTTCCTCATCTTGCGCCATCGATCAGGCCGCGATTGAAGCGCTGACCGTTTCAGCGCATGAAGCCGGCCATGACGTCGCGCTCCGCTCGCATCGCACACAGGCTTGTGATCATAACGGCGATTGCCGCGCCGCTTGGTCCGGCATGGGCGCTCGTCGGGGCGACGCGCGACGAACGGTTCGCCGACCGCGTGGCGATGGTGCTGACGCGCGGCGGAGACACAGCAGGTTTCTGCTCCGCCCTGGTCCTGAGCCCCCGCGTGCTCCTGACCGCCGCCCATTGCCTCAGGCGGCTCAGCGACATGGCGGTCCACTACCGCAGCAGTTCGGGCGCGCCGGTCATCATCCCGGTCGAGGCGGCGGTCGCCCATCCGCTCTATCGCCCCGACGCGATCCGAAAGCGCATCGAGTCGATCGACCTTGCCCTGATCAAGACGGCGAGGGCGCTCGACTCGCGCTTCGTCGGCGCCGCGATCGCCTCGGGCGCGCCGCCCGCGATCGGCGACGCGGCGATCGTCACCGGATATGGCGTCGACCATGACGGCGACTGGAAATCCGGCGGCCAACTGCGCAGCGTGACGCTCACGGTGCGCGCGCCGGCCTCAAGGGTGCTGATCTGGGCGGCCGGCGCGGCGGGAGGGAAGGCGGGCGCCTGCAACGGCGATTCCGGCGCGCCGATATGGTCGGCGGACGGCAGGACCGCGATCGCGATCGTCGCCTGGGCGCAGGCGCCGCACGGCCGAGGTTGCGGCGGCCTCACCCAGGGCCCGCTGCTGGCGCCGCTCAAGGGGTGGATTGAGGAGACGAAAAGAACGCTCGAAGCAGGAAGATAGGGCGAGCTCGAGATGGCCCCGATCGACATTCCGAAACTGACCACGCCGCGAATATAACAAATGGCAATGTTGGCGCCGCAATTTCGACGATAATTCCAAGATCATGAACGAGCGTCTTTTCGGCCGGTTCGCCAAGCCTTCGAACGTCCGCTAACATTGAAATGATGGAGAAATCGATGCCGCTCGGACTGAGAAGGACGTTGCCGATCTTCGCCCTGACCTTTCTGTTGTCGAGTGCGTCGGGGCACGCCACCGGCGGGACGCCGACCGTCGTGCATGTCGATCTGATGGATCCGTCAAGCGGGCCCTCGGTCAAATCCATGATGATCAAGACCGACGAGAAGAGCGTCAAGGCCGGGCCGGTCAAATTCGAGGTATCGAACGATTCGAAAGATCTGGTTCACGAGATGATTGTGGTGTCGGTCGCCAACCCCAACGCGCGGTTGCCGTATGACCGTAAGCATAACCGGGTGTTCGAATCCAAGATCAAGGATCTCGGCGAGGCGTCCGATCTCAACCCCGGCGAGAAGAAAACTCTGAGCCTAACGTTGAAGCCCGGAAATTACATTTTGATCTGCAACCAGCCGACTCACTACAAATCTGGAATGAGAACGAATATTCTCGTCACTCGTTGAGCCTCGCCGAAGCGAGGGAGGGCGAGCGTCGCTATCCAGCTGGGACAGTGAATGCCGCGACGACGGCCCTGCGCCAGCTGCGGCGACGATCGGCGAGCGCGCCTTTTTTTGGGGGGCGCAGATCCGGCTTACTGTCCCCGCGCCTCAAGCGCCGCGGTGATCTCGTCGAGCGTCGCCGGATCCTCGATCGTCGCCGGCATCGCCCATGAGTCGTGATCGGCGATCTTCTTCATCGTGCCGCGCAGGATTTTGCCCGAACGGGTTTTCGGCAGGCGGGTCACC
Organism: uncultured Alphaproteobacteria bacterium; assembly: GCA_963784805.1. Classification (GTDB taxonomy): domain Bacteria; phylum Pseudomonadota; class Alphaproteobacteria; order Rhizobiales; family Beijerinckiaceae; genus Roseiarcus. Next base: position 36,464 of record CAWASR010000018.1, on the reverse strand, counting down.
ACCAGCGCCATCTTGAACGCCGCGACCGGGCCGATCCGGTCGCGCACCAGCGTCACCACCTCCTTCTCGATCTCCTCGTTCGGCCGGTTGACGCCGGCCTTCAGCACCAGAAACCCGCACGGCTGCTCGCCCTTGATTTCGTCCTTGACGCCGAGCACGGCGCATTCGGCGACGTCCGGGTGCGACGCGACGACCTCCTCCATCCCTCCGGTCGAAAGGCGATGGCCGGCGACGTTAATGATGTCGTCGGTGCGCCCGAGAATGGTCAAATATCCGTCCTCGTCGATGAGGCCGGCGTCGGCCGTCTTGTAGTAGCCGGGGAACTCCCTGAGATAGCTGTCGCGCATGCGCTGGTCTTGCCGGTAAAGCGTCGGCAAGCAGCCGGGCGGCAGCGGCAGCTTGATGACAATCGAGCCCATCGTCCCAACCGGCAGAGGCTTGGCCGCCTCGTCAACGACTTCGACCAAATAGCCTGGCATCGGCACGGTCGGCGAGCCGAGCTTGATCGGCAATATCCCCAGGCCGACCGGGTTGGCGGCGATCGCCCAGCCGGTCTCGGTCTGCCACCAGTGGTCGACGACCGGCACGCCGAGAATCTTCTCCGCCCACGCCACCGTGTCCGGATCGGCGCGCTCGCCGGCGAGGAACAGGGTGCGCATCGATGTGATGCCGTAAGCCTTAAGCAGCGCCGCCTCGGGATCCTCCTTGCGCACCGCGCGAAAGGCCGTCGGCGCGGTGAAGAAGGCGGCGACACGATAGTCCTGGATGACGCGCCAGAATGCGCCCGCGTCCGGCGTGCCGATTGGCTTTCCCTCGTACAGAACGCTGGCGCAGCCATGCAGCAGCGGGCCATAGACGATGTAGGAATGGCCGACGACCCAGCCGATGTCGGACCCGGCCCAGAATGTCTCGCCCGGCTCAACGCCGTAAATCGCCCACATCGACCATTTGAGCGCGACGATATAGCCGCCGATGTCGCGCACGACGCCCTTCGGAACGCCGGTCGTGCCAGAGGTATAGAGGATATAGAGCAGGTCGGTCGCGGCGAGGTCGGCGCAGGGCGCGCGTTTGCCCGCCGCCTTCGCCGCGCCGACGAGCGTCTTCCAGTCGTGGTCGCGCGGCTCGTTCATCCGCGCTTCGATCTGCGGGCGCTGGAAGACGACGCAGGTTCGCGGCCTGTTGGCCGAGAGGCCGATCGCGAGATCGAGCAGCGGCTTGTATTCGACGAGGCGGCCGGGTTCGACGCCGCAACTCGCCGTCAAGATGACATTTGGCGCCGCGTCGTCGATCCGCGTCGCCAGCTCCTTGGCGGCGAAGCCTCCAAACACCACCGAATGCACCGCGCCAATGCGGGCGCAGGCGAGCATGGCAACGATCGCCTCTGGAATCATCGGCATATAGATCAACACCCGGTCGCCCGCCGCAACGCCGAGATCCTGCAGCACGGCGCCGAAAACCGCCGTCTCGTCGAGCAGCTCGCGGTAGGTTAGGGTTCGCCTGGTCGAGGTGACGGGACTGTCGTAAAAGAGCGCGGGCTGATCGCCGCGGCCCGCCTCGACATGGCGGTCGAGCGCATTGTAGCAGGCGTTGCATCGCGCGTCGGGGAACCAGCGGCCGTAGACGCCCGCGTCAGGGTCGAAAATCTTCTCCGGCGGGCGCGTCCACGAGATATCGCGCGCGGCGCTGGCCCAAAAGGCTTGCGGATCGGCGCGCCACTGGTCATAGGTTTCGTTGTAGCGGCTCGTCATCGTTTCGCTCCCTTCGCCGCCGGGGTTTGGGCGGCCATTCGATCGGCCGGAAGCATCGCGCCTCGAACGCGCAAACGCAACGGCCGGCCGAGATCGCAGGGAACGATTCCGGCAGGCGCGGCAAACGCCCTCCGTCCCCGATTCCGCCGCGTCGCCGCGCCGCACGGAATGAGGGCGGGAACTGCTGACGAGATCGTAAGGTTTGCCGTTGAATGTCGAGCGAAATGCAATTCTACCTTGTCGCCATCCCGGCGGTGATCGTTCTTGGCGTGTCGAAGGGCGGGATCGCGGGCTTGGGCACGCTGGCGATGCCGATGCTGTCGCTGGTCGAGTCGCCGGTCAGAGCGGCGGCGATTCTGTTGCCGATTCTGGTCGTTCAGGACTGGGTGAGCGTCTGGGCCTATCGGCGCGACTTTTCGCCGCGCAACCTCGTCATCCTCATTCCCTCGTCGATGGTCGGCGTCGCGCTCGGCTGGCTACTGGCCGCCCGTGTCACCGAGGACGCGGTACGCCTCGCTGTTGGCCTGATCTCGATCGCATTCGTGCTCTATATGCTGATTCGCGACCGCCTGGGGAGCGCCCCGGTCGAAAGGCCGGACATTCCGGGCGGGATTCTTTGGGGCTCGGTGGCCGGCTTCACCAGCTTCATCAGCCACGCCGGGGCGCCGCCCTTCCAAGTCTATGTCATGCCGCAGAACCTGAAGCCGCGCATATTCGCCGGAACGGCGACGATGTTTTTCGCCGCGGTCAACCTGCTAAAGCTCCCGCCTTACTTTCTGCTTGGCCAGTTCAGTCGCGAAAATCTGATGGTCTCGGCCGGCCTTATTCCGGTCGCGGTTCTGTCGACCTTCGCCGGCGTCTGGATGGTGCGCCGGGTGGCGACCGAGCGATTCTACGCCATCATTCTCGCCCTCACCTTCCTGATCGGCGTGAAGCTGACCTATGACGCGATTCACGCGCTTGTGTAGGAAACCAATGTAGGAACTGCGTAACCGCCCCGTGATACACCATGCCCATGGACGCTGAGGAACCCTCGGGCGACCGGTGGCCCGAGGGCCCCGGCGCGAACACCGCAGACTGCCGGGGGCGGATCGTCGCGCAGATCCCGTTCTTCGCGGCGATCGGCGTGGTCGGCTTTATCGTCGACGCCACGATCACGTACTGGTGCGCGAAATATCTCGGCCTATCGCCGGTGCTCGCGCGACCGCCGGGATTCATCGTCGCCACTTTCGTCAATTTCGCCCTCAATCGGGCGATCACATTCCGCCATTCGGGGGCCCCTCTGACCCGTGCGTTCGTCCGCTATTGCTTCGTCGCCTCCACCGGCCTCGCGGTGAATTATGCGGTCTACTCGACCTGCGTGCTTCTCGCCCCCAGGGCGGGAATCGCGGTGACGCCGCCAATCTTGCCGCTGTTCGTGGCGGCCGGCAGCGGCGCTGCGATGGTCGTGACCTTCATCGGCTTCCGGTCCTTCGCCTTTCGCCGCTGAAATCGGTATATTCCTGCGATGGAGCGCGCTCGAATGCGCCATGACGGCGCTCGTCGGCCGTGAGGAGGACGTCAGTGACCCAGTCGCCCTATGACCGCGACCTCGACCGCAACGCCGCCAATTTTCAGCCGTTGACCCCGCTGACCTTGCTCGAGCGCGCGGCGGAAGTGTTTCCCGATCGGCCCGCGATCGTTCACGGAAGGCTTCGGCGCAACTATCGTGACTTCCACGCCCGGTCGAAGAAGCTGGCCTCCGCGCTCGCCGGGCGAGATTTCAAACGCGGCGACACGGTCGCGGCCATGCTCGCCAATACGCCGGCGATGCTGGAGTGCCACTACGGCGTGCCGATGTGCGGCGCCGTGCTCAACACGCTCAACACGCGCCTCGACGCCGCCGCGCTCGCGTTCATGCTCGACCACGGCGAGGCCAAGGCGCTGATCGTCGACCGGGAATTCTCCGGCGTCATCGCCGCGGCGCTGAAACTCGCCAAGACCCGACCGCTGGTCATCGATTACGACGACCCAGAATATGACGGTCCAGGCGAGCGGCTCGGCGGACTCGACTACGAGGCGCTGATCGCCGAGGGCGACGAAACCTACGAACGCTCCGCCCCGAACGATGAATGGGACGCCATTTCGCTCAACTACACATCGGGCACCACCGGCGATCCCAAGGGGGTTGTCTACCACCACCGCGGCGCCAATCTGCTCGCGGTCGGCAACGTCGTCACCGCCGACATGGGATATCATCCGGTCTATCTCTGGACGCTGCCGATGTTTCATTGCAACGGCTGGTGCTTCCCCTGGTCGATCAGCGTCAAGGCGGGCGTGCATGTGTGCCTGAGACAAGTGCGCGCCAATACGATTTTCGACCTCATCGCCGAGCACAAGGTCACCCACATGTGTGGCGCGCCTATCGTCATGTCGATCCTGCTCAACGCCGGCGACGACGAGAAGCGCCCGCTGCCGCATGTCGTTCGCTTCTTCACCGCCGCGGCGCCGCCGCCGGCGGCGGTGCTTATGGCGATGCGCGAGGCGGGCTTCGAGGTCACCCACCTCTACGGCCTGACCGAGACCTACGGTCCCGCGGTCGTCAACGACTGGAAGAGCGAGTGGGACGCTCTCGACGCGGAGGAGCAGTCGCATCTGAAAGCGCGCCAGGGCGTGCGCTATCACGCGCTGGAGGCGCTCGACGTCATCGACCCCGAGACGATGAAGCCCGTGCCGGCCAACGGCGAAACCATGGGCGAGGTGATGTTTCGCGGCAATGTCGTGATGAAGGGCTACCTCAAGAACAAGGCCTCGACCGAGAAGGCTTTCGCCGGCGGTTGGTTCCATTCCGGCGATCTCGGAGTCAAGCATGCCGACGGTTATGTGCAGCTGCGCGACCGCTCGAAGGACATCATCATCTCCGGTGGCGAGAACATCTCCTCGATCGAGGTCGAGGACGCCCTGTTCCAGCATCCAGGCGTGCAGCTTGCCGCGGTCGTGGCGCGGCCTGACGACAAATGGGGCGAGACGCCGTGCGCGTTCATCGAGCTAAAGCCAGGACATAGTGCGACCTCCGAGGAGTTGATCGAATGGTGCCGGGAGCGGCTCGCGCGCTACAAGTGCCCGCGCCATGTCGTGTTCGCCGAGATCCCCAAGACCTCGACCGGCAAGGTGCAGAAATTCGCGTTGCGCGAGCGGGCGAAGCTGATTGACCTGAAGCCGGCCTAGCCGATGCGGGACGACGCCTGGCCGCGCCACTGCCACGCCGCGCTGGTCGCGGCGGCGGCCGCGGCGGCGCGACAGTTCCCGCGCCCAGGCGAGGAGACGGCCGAGCGCGTGCATGACGTGCGCAAGACGCTGAAGGAGGCGCGCGCGCTGGCGCGGCTGTTTCTTCGCAGCGTCGGCGAGCCGGCGCGGGTGGCGATCGCCACGCTCGCCGCCGCGCGGCGTCGGGTCGGGCGGGCGCGCGATCTCGACGTGATGGAGCTGCGCCTGCGGCGCCTGACCCCGCGATCCGAAATCGCGGCGCCGCTGGCTGCGGCGATCGCGCGGGAGCGCCATGCCGCCAGTCGCGCGCATCTGGACTTTGGCGCCAAGGCTACGCGCGCCAGGCTCAATGCGATCGTCAAGCGACTCAAAACCTGGGACGTGAGCGCGTGCCCGCAGAAGGAGATCGCCGCGGCGGTTGAGCGCACCTACCGGCAGGCGCGGCGGCGTGCGCGCCTCGCCTTTGGCGGCGAAGACCCGGCGGCGCTGCATGCGCTGCGCGCGCGGGTCGTGGACCTGCGCTACCAGCTCGCGGCGCTCGCGCCGGCGTGGCCAGCGGCGCTCAACGCGCAGAGTGAAGAACTCAACGCGCTTCGCGACACTCTCGGCGCCTTCAATGACCTCGAAATGCTGGCGAAATTCGCAACCGCACGCGGCGGATTGTCGACTGAGGCGCACGCCGATCTGACCGCGCAGCTCGAGGCGAAGCAGAAAAAGCTCAGGCGGCGCGCCAAGACAGAGTTCGATCGCCTGTTTGCCGAGACGCCACGCGCCTTCGGCGACCGGCTAACGGCCTACCTCGAACGTCCGATGGAGAAGCCGGCGCACGCCGACCAGGATCGATCGACGACGTAGGAAACCGCGCCCGGGATAGGCGCCGGCGGCTATTCGTCCTCTTCGCGAGGCGCGACGCCCGTGATGAGCCGAGCGCCTCTGCCGTAGGTGAACCAGGCCCAGGACCAGTTCAAATAGACGACGAGGGATTGGCCCTGCGACCGTCACGCGACCAATTTGACCCCGAGTGTCCCGGCGCCGCCGTCTTATATAATGTGAACACGCGCGCACAGGCTTGAAAAGCGCGCGCGGACGCCACATCTTGCGTGCCGGGCGCAAGCGAATCGCTTCCGCGCCGAGAGGGACGCGACACTGATACTCACGCCTCATTCCGACGCGGCCGTTTCGCCGAGAGGCCGCAATCCGGTCGTTCGCGACACGACAATCGACCTCCTCCCGCAAATCATCGTCAACTGTCTCGAGGACGCCAAGGCCGAAGACATTGTTTCGATCGAGCTGGCGGGCAAAACCACGCTCGCTGACTGGATGATAATTGCCTCTGGCCGCTCGAACGTTCATGTCGGCGCGATCGCCGACCGGGTCGTCAAGGCCTGTCGCGACGCCGGCTATCCGGCGCCGAAAGTCGAGGGGGCGCCGCTTTGCGACTGGGTGCTCCTCGACGCCGGGGACACCATCGTCCATGTCTTTCGTCCTGACGTCCGTCAATTCTACAATCTCGAAAAGATGTGGAGCGCCGACCGTCCGGGCGAATCTGGAAAGAAGTAGAACATATGCGAATCGCCCTCGTTTGCGTGGGGCGGCTCAAGGCCGGACCAGAATGCGAGCTGTTCGAACGCTACTTCAAGCGGCTGAGGGAAGGCGCGCGTGGAATCGGCCTCGCGGGCGTCGACCTGCGCGAGATCGTCGAATCCCGCGCCCGGCGGCCGGAGGACCGACGCGCCCAGGAAGCCGACACGATCCGCGCCGCGGTCCCTGCAGGCGGCGTGTTGGTCACGCTCGACCAGCGCGGAGCTTCGCCGAGCAGCGAGGAATGGGCGGCCGACATCGGCCGGGCCCGCGACGCGTCACGGCCGTCTTATGCGGTCGTGATCGGCGGACCAGACGGGCTGGCGGCGTCGGTAAGGGAAAGCGCCGACCGCGTAATCGGTTTCGGCTCGATGACCTGGCCGCACCAGCTCGCGCGCGTGATGGCGGTCGAACAGCTCTACCGGGCGATCTCGATTCTTGCCGGCCATCCTTACCATCGCGCATGATCGCCGCTTTATTGGCCAGTTTCCGTGGTTGTGCTCGCGGGATGTCGAATAGGCGAACAGGGACGATGCGAGCCGGGCTCGGCGCCGCGGCGCTTGCGGTCGTGTTCGTGCGTCCCCCCGAAGCGCTCGCCGACCCGGACGCTCCGACGCCGACGCCCGCGGTCTCGGCCGATCAGCAAAGGTCGGAAAAGGCGATCGAGCTGCAGGGCGTCGAAGACACGATTCGCGCTTCTGACGAGCAACGTCGCAAGATCGAATCGGAAATCGAATCGATCCGCGCCGACCGGGCGCGACTTTCCGCGGCGCTGATCGAGACCACCGCGAAAGTGCAGAAAACGGAACGCGGCGTCGCCGCGGCCAACGACAGATTGGCGGGCCTCAACGCCAAGGCCGACACGCTCGCCGGTTCGCTCGAAAATCGCCGGGGAATGATCATGGAAGTGCTGGCCGCCCTCCAGCGAATGGGCGCCAATACCCCACCGGCGATTCTCGTCAAGCCCCACGACATGGCGGAGGCGGTGCGCGCGGCGACGCTCCTCGGTTCGGCCATACCGGCCCTGAAATCAGAAGCCGAGGCGCTCGGTCGCGACATCGCCGCGCTGACGAAGACCAGGGATTCGATCGCCCGTGAGCGTGACACTCTGGCGCAGGCCAGCGCGTCGCTTGCAAGCGAGAGGGCGCGCCTTTCCATGCTCATTGACGCGCGTCAGGCGTCGCTGGCATCTGCTCAGGACGCGCTCGGTTCGCAGCAGCAGCGCGCGGCGACTCTCGCCAGGCAGGCGACGTCGCTCAAGGATCTGATTTCCAGACTGGACGCCGAGGACGCGGCGCGAAAGGCGGCGGCGATCGCGGCGCAGGAGGCTGCCGTCGCGGCGGCGCGGCAGATCGCCGCGAAGGCGCAGGCCGCGCGCGGCGACGATTCCGCGCGCCTCGAGCCCGAAGTCGCTTTTGCCGACGTCAAGGGGCGCCTGCCGCTGCCCGCCGCCGGCACGATCCTGAAGACTTTCGGCTCTCCGGACGGTCTGGGCGGTCTGGAGCGTGGCGTCATGGTGGCGACGCTTGCGGGCGCGACCGTTTCCGCCCCGGCGGACGGGTCGGTCTTGTTTTCGGGGCCCTATCGGAGTTACGGGCAACTCTTGATCATGAACGCAGGCGGAGGCTATTATATCCTGCTTGCAGGAATGGACCGAATTAGCGTATTGCCCGGCGAGTTCGTTCTCGCGGGAGAGCCCGTCGGCTCAATGGGCGACGGGTCGGTCCGGATGGCCGCCGCCGCCGCAGTTGGCGCTGCTGAGCCCATTCTCTATATCGAACTGCGTAAGGACGGCACGGCGATCGACCCTGGGCCGTGGTGGGCGAAGTCAGACATCGAAAAGGCGCGCGGATGAACTTGAAAACTAGCTACTTGGCGCTTGGCGTCGCCTTGGGCGCCGCCGCGGCCGTCGCCACGCCGCAGGCGCTTCATTTCATCAGTCCCGCCGCCTACGCCGCAGCCGCCGATACATATCGGCAGCTCAATTTGTTCGGCGATGTATTCGACAAGATTCGCAACGAGTACGTCGAGAAGCCGGACGAGGGCAAACTGGTCAAGGCGGCGATCAACGGCATGCTCACTTCGCTTGACCCGCATTCGAGCTACATGGACGCAAAAGAATTTCGCGACATGCAGGTGCAGACGAAGGGCGAATTCGGCGGCCTGGGGATCGAGGTGACTCAGGAGGACGGGCTCATCAAGGTCGTCACTCCGATCGATGATACGCCTGCGGCGAAGGCCGGCGTGCGTTCCGGCGACATCATCACCGCTATCGACGACGCCCCGACCCAGGGACTCACCCTCGATCAGGCGGTCGAAAAGATGCGCGGCCCGGTGAACTCGCCGGTCAGGCTCAAGGTCCAGCGCGGCCCCAAGAAACAAATCAAGGAATTCACCATTGTCCGCGATCTCATCAAGGTCAAGTCGGTGCGTTCGCATGTCGAGGACGGCGATGTCGGCTACATCCGCATCACGCAATTCACCGAACAGACGGCGGACGGCCTGAAGGCGGCGATGGAGAAACTCCACAGCGAAATTCCCGCCGACAAGTTCAAGGGCTACATTCTCGATCTGCGCAACAATCCGGGCGGGCTGCTCGACCAGTCGATCGACGTCGTCAATGATTTCATCGACAGGGGCGAGATCGTGTCGACGCGCGGCCGCACTCCCGACGAAACCCAGCGCTTCGACGCGCGGCCGGGCCAGAACCTGTCGGATGACAAGCCGCTCGTCGTCCTCATCAACGGCGGTTCGGCCTCGGCGTCCGAGATCGTGGCCGGCGCGCTGCAGGATCACAAGCGGGCGACCTTGATCGGCACGCGTTCGTTCGGCAAGGGCTCGGTGCAGACGATCATGCCGCTCGGTCAGGACGGCGCACTGCGGCTGACGACGGCCCGCTATTACACCCCTTCTGGCCGTTCTATTCAGGCCAAGGGGATCGAGCCCGACTACAAGGTGCTGGAGGACGTCCCCGAGGACCTCAAGGGCAAAGACGACATGAAGGGCGAAGCCTCTCTGAAGGGCCACTTGAAGAACGGCACAGAGGATACGTCGGCTTCGCAGGCCTATGTGCCTCCGGACGAGAAAGACGACAAGCAATTGTCGGCCGCCATTGGTCTATTGCACGGGATCAAGCCTTCCGAAACCACTTCGGCCAAGGCGGACGACACGGCTACGCCCAAGAGCGAAGCGCCGGCAGCGGCCGCGACGCCGCCCGCCGCCGGCCAGCCAGGGGCGGCCAAGCCGAATTGAAGAAGCCAAGCCGAGGGCGCGGAGCCGGAATGTTCAATGGCTAAAGGTCTCACTCAACTTGCGTATGGGCTCGTGGTCGGCGTGGCGCTGGCGGGCGGCGCCGAGGCGGCCTTGCAGGCCGCCAGGCCGAACACGAACGACAGGCTCGCCGTGTTCGCCGAGGTCTTCAACACGGTTCGCGACAATTATGTCGAGAAGCCCGACGACGAGAAGATGATCAAGGCGGCCATCGACGGCATGCTCGCCTCGCTTGATCCTCATTCGAACTATTTCGACGCCAAAGCCCTGCAGGAATTTCAGAGCAGCATGAAGGGCGAGGAGTTCGGCGGTCTGGGGCTCGAGGTGATGATGGAAGGCGGCCTGGTCAAGGTCGTGAGCCCGATCGACGATACGCCAGCCGCCCGCGCCGGCCTCAGGACCGGAGATCTGGTCACCCGCATCGACGACACCGCGGTGAAGGGCCTGACGCTGAAGGAGGCCGTCGATCGCATGCGCGGGCCGGCGAAATCGACGGTGAAGCTCACGGTCGAGCGGGGACCGAACAAGGATCTGAAGATATTCACGATTGTCCGTGAGATCATCCATGTTCAGTCCGTCCGCTCGCACGTCGAGAGCGGCGACATCGGCTATATCCGCGTTACTCAGTTCAACCAGGAAGCCTATGACGGCGTGCGCAAGGCTTTCGATCGATTCCGGACCGACCCTGGCATGGCCAAGCTGAAGGGGTACATTCTCGATCTTCGCAACAATCCCGGCGGGCTGCTCAATCAGGCGGTTGAGATCGCCAATGCGTTTGTCGATCATGGCGACATCGTTTCGACCCGCGGCAGAAATCCCGGTCAGGTGCAACGCTACGACGCGCGCCCGGGGGTCAATCTGTCGCAGGGCAAGCCGGTTGTGGTTCTGATCAACGGCGGCTCCGCCTCGGCTTCGGAAATCGTCTCGGGCGCGTTGCAGGATCTGAAGCGCGCGACGCTCATCGGCACGCGTTCCTTCGGCAAGGGCTCCGTCCAGACGATTCTGCCGCTGGGCGAGAACGGCGCGCTCAAGCTGACGACGGCGCTATATTACACGCCCTCCGGCCGCTCGATCCAGGCCAGGGGCATCGAGCCCGACATCGTCGTCCTCGAGAATATTCCCGACGACCTCAAGGGCAAGGTGTCGAGCCTGGGCGAGGCTTCGCTGGCTGGCCATCTCAAGATCGGGACCGGCGAAGAGAAGGGCTCAGACGCTTATGTGCCGCCCGATCACGACAAGGACACGCAGTTGCTGGCGGCGGTCAGCCTGCTGCATGGCGCCAAGCCGGCGACGCTCAGAAGCGTCGGCGCGACGGTGACCTCGCAGTAACGTTCGCCCCGGTTGATTCTGAGCGCTACGCTCGTGGCGTCGCCGGGTTGGGCGCCATCGCGTCGGAAGGCTGGCTCGACGTCCTCGACGGCGGCAAATATCTGTGCGCCGCCGGAATCTCCGGCGCGACGTCGTGGAAGGGCGCGCGCAACAGCGTAAAGTTCGAACTCGCCGCCCCGACCGGTCGCGCTTCAGGTCAGCGGCTTGAAGGATGACGACATCCCGGCCATCGTCTCGCCAGGGGAATAAGTCGATTTCATCGACCTCTCTCGCTTGTCGATGACCGGTTCCGCGCCTCAACGTTCGGCCTCAATGCCGGAAGTGCCGCATTCCGGTGAAGACCATGGCGATTCCGGCCTCGTCGGCGGCCGCGACCACGCTGGCGTCGCGCAATGAGCCGCCGGGCTGGATGACGGCGGTGGCGCCGGCTTCGATCGCCGAGAGGAGACCGTCCGCGAACGGGAAGAAGGCGTCGGAGGCGACGGCGGCCCCTCTCGTGCGCGGCTCCGCCCAGCCGGCCGCCGTGGCGGCCTCGACCGCCTTGCGGGCCGCGACGCGCGCGGAATCGACCCGTGACATCTGCCCCGCGCCGATTCCCGCCGTCGCGCCATCCTTGACATAGACGATCGCGTTCGACTTCACGTGTTTGGCGATGCGCCAGGCCATCAGCATGTCGGCCATTTCGCGGGGGCTCGGCGGGCGCTTGGTCACCACCTTCAAAGCGTCCTCGTCGAGTTCGCCGTTGTCGCGGTCCTGCACCAGGAGCGCGCCGGCGACCGAGCGCATGGTGAGCGAGGGCTCCCGTGGGTCGGGAAGCGCGCCGGCGACAAGCAGGCGCAAGTTCAACTTCGACGCGACGATCGCACGGGCCTCGTCGTCCGCCTCCGGGGCGATGATCACCTCGGTGAAGATTTCGACGATTCTGCGCGCCGCCTCGGCGTCGAGGCGCCGGTTCAGCGCGACGACCCCGCCGTAGGCCGAAACCGGATCGCAGGCCAAAGCCCTTTCGTAGGCCTCCTCGAGTGTCGCGCCGACGGCGACGCCGCAGGGGTTGGCATGCTTGATAATCGCCACCGCCGCGCTCTTCACCGGATCGAATTCGGCGACCAGCTCGAAGGCGGCCTCGGCGTCGTTGATGTTGTTGTAGGACAGCTCCTTGCCCTGGATCTGCTGCGCGGAAGCGACCCCGAGGCGCGCTTCGGCGGTCAAATATAGCGCCGCGGCCTGATGCGGATTTTCGCCGTAGCGCAACGCGCCGAATCCGCGGTGCAGAACCCCGCCGAAGGCGCGCCACTTCGGCGCCGTCTCGCCAATTTCGCCGGCGAGCCAGTTGGAGATCGCCGCGTCGTAGACCGCCGTGCGGGCGAAGGCCTTTTGCGCCATCTTGCGGCGAAAGGCGAGGCTCGTCGCCCCGCCGTTGCGCTCCATTTCCTCGATCAGCGCGCCATAGTCCCCGACATCGACGATGACGGCCACGTCGTCGTGGTTCTTGGCCGCGCCGCGGATCATCGCCGGGCCGCCGATGTCGATGTTTTCGATTCGGTCCTCGAACGACGCCTCGCCGCGTAGCGTCTCCTCAAATGGATAGAGGTTGACGACCAGAAGATCGATCGGCGTTATGTCGTTGGCGATCATCGCCGCCTGATGGGCGGGATCGGAACGGATCGCCAACAGCCCGCCGTGCACGCGCGGGTGGAGGGTCTTGACCCGCCCGTCCATCATCTCGGTGAAGCCGGTGACCTGCGCCACATCGACCACGGCGAGCCCGGCCGCGCTCAGCGCGGCGCCGGTGCCGCCGGTCGAGAGGAACTCGACGCCGCGCGCCTCGAGCGCGCGGGCGAGATCGACGAGACCGGTCTTGTCGGAAACGGAGATGAGCGCCCGACCGATCTTCACCATATCCGCGGCCATTGGCTCCCCGCTCCTCATGCCCTCGGCGTAACGATTTGCTGCGGCGCATTAGCACGGTTCAAGCCGACCTGAAACGGCGAAGGCGAAAGGCGGAACGCACGGCCGAGCGCGAACGGCGGTCGCTCTCGACGCCCGCCGGCCTGGTTGCGGCACGTTTCCGACTCGAATTCAGGGCCAGTGGCGAAGCAGATTAATAACGGTTTTCTCATGGACTATGGAGGCTTTCCGATAATGTGTTACTATTCACCGAGGACGCGAAGACGGGAAGATTTGGGACGCACGCTGATTTTGGACGAGATCGAACGCCGCCAGTCATATTGGCGGCCTATATCGGTCCAATTCGCGATCCAAAGTTTGTCAACAGGCCGTTTGTAAAATGGAAACCAGCTCCGTAGAGCGGCGCCTCGCGGCAATTGTCGCGGCGGACGTCGTCGGCTACAGCCGCCTCATGGAGGTCGATGAGGCGGGCACGCTCGCCCGAATGAAGACGATCCGTCTGGAGGTGATCGACCCGGCGATCGCCAACTGCAAGGGTCGTATCATCAAGACGACGGGCGATGGATTGCTGGTGGAATTTCAGAGCGTCACCGAGGCGCTCCGGTGCGCGGTCGACTTTCAAGAGCGGATGGCGCGGCGAAATCGAGATATGCCCTCCTCGCGCGCCCTGCTTTACCGCATCGGCATCAATTTGGGCGACGTCATTGTTGAGGATGGCGACATCTTCGGCGACGGCGTCAACGTCGCGGCGCGCCTCGAATCGATAGCCGAGGCTGGCGGAATCTGCATCTCGGGGGCGGTGCGCGATCAGGTCGGCGACCGGCTGGACGTCGATTACGCCGATCTCGGCGAGCAACACGTCAAGAACATCAACCGGCCGATTCGTATTTTCAAGGTCCTGCCGCCATCCGCGGACAAGGGCCAGGTCGGCTCTGACGCCCCGCCGTCGCCTCAGGCCAGCGCCAAGAAGCCCTCGATCGCGGTCCTGCCGTTTGTGAACATGAGCGGCGATCCGGAGCAGGAGTTCTTCGCCGACGGCCTGACCGAGGACATCATCACCGAACTGTCGCGCTTCCGGCAACTGCTCGTGATCTCGCGCAACGCTGTTTTCGTGCACAAGGGAAAGGCGATCAAGGCGCAGCAGATCGCGCGAGAATTCGGGGTCGACTACATCGTCGAGGGAAGCGTGCGCAAGGCGGCGGATCGCGTGAGAGTTACGGTTCAATTGATCGACGGCGAAACCGAGACGCATGTCTGGGCCGAGCGTTACGACCGAAAGCTCGAGGATATTTTCGCGATCCAGGACGAGGTCACATCGTCCATCACCGCGACTTTTTCGGCCGGGTCGAGGCGGCCAGGCACGGCCGGGTCCAACGAAAAACCACGGCGAACATGGCGGCGTACGAGTGCGTGTTGGCGGGCAAGGTCCTGCATCATCAGTCGAAGCGCGAGGCCAACGCGGATGCGGTTAGCGCTCTCGACCGGGCTATCGAGCTCGATCCGAATTACGCGCATGCCCACGCCTGGAAGGCGTGCGCGATGGGCCAGGCCTGGGTGCACGATTGGTGCGCCGATAGGCGTGCGAGCGAGCGAGTGATTCTGGACGAATTGCGGACGGCGCTCGCGCTCGACGACAACGATGCCGACGTGCATCGGATCCTCGCGGCCATCTACCTCAACTTCAACGAGCACGACAAGGCCGTCTATCATCAGGAACGCGCTCTCTCCCTCAATCCCAACAGCGATCTGATCGTCGTGCAGCAGGGGGAGGTGCTGACCTGGCTCGGCCGCCCTGAAGAGGGGATTGATTGGGTTCGCCGGGCGATGCGGCTCAATCCCTATCATCCTGCGCGCTTTTGGAGTCATCTCGGCCGCGCGCAATACACGGCCCGCGCCTACGCCGACGCAATGGCGTCGTTCAGCAAGCTGACGGCGCCGGACGCCACGAATCATGCTTTCCTGGCGGCGTCCTCCGCGCAACTCGGCAACCGCGTCGCCGCCGCCGCCCATGCGCGCGAGGTGATCGAGCGGCAACCGGCGTTCACGGCGCAAACCTTCCTGGAGACGCTCCACTATCGTCAACCGGCCGACGCCGAACACCTGCGCGAAGGCCTGGTCAAGGCCGGGTTGCCCGGCTAGGCGGGATTTCGGAAAAGCGGACACCGATTTTCCGATAAAAACCCCGCTTCTTCAACGGACTCCAAGCGGGGTTTTGTTGGCTTGCCAACCAAACCCCGTTCAGGTCGAAACCGCGTCGTCCGCGAGCGTGGCGGGCGCCACGGGAGACGCAAGACGCGACTGGCGAAAATCTCCCGCGGCGTCCTGCCGACGGCTTTGGCGTTCGCCGCCTTCGGCCTTGCAATTCCAGGTCTGGCGGGCGAGGCGACGCTCGGTTCCGCGGCGTCGTCGTCGGGTCGATAGACGTCCGGCGGCTCAGGAGTCCCGACGAAAGACGATGCTCGGATCGAGCCTGGCGACGCTATCCCAGCTTCCGAGGGCGAGGACCCGGTCGATTTCGCGACGGTAAAGCTCGAGCACCCAATGAACGCCCTCCTCGCCGGCGCAGGCCACGCCCCAAAGATGCGGCCGACCGATCAGCGCCGCTCGGGCGCCGAGCGCCAGCGCCTTCACCACGTCAACCCCGCGGCGGAATCCACCATCGACCAGGACCGGAATGGCGCCCTTGAGCGCGTCGACGACGGCGGGCAGCGCCACGATCGACGGAATCGCGCCGTCGAGTTGCCGGCCGCCGTGATTGGAAACGATGACGGCGTCGGCGCCGCGCCTCGCCGCCTCTTGCGCGTCGTCGGGGTGCAGCAGCCCTTTGATCACCAGAGGCCCGCGCCATTGACCGCGCAGCCATTCGACGTCCGCCCAGCCGACCGCGGGGTCGAGCTGCTCGGCCATCAATGGACCAAAGGCGCCGATCGAGGTCCGCTTTCCATAATTGACGAAGGTCGGCGAGGGCGTCCTCGACATGCGCATGAGCCAGCCTGGACGGCTGGCGAAGTCGACCAGGCTGCGCGGACCCCAGCGCAGGGGAAAGGTCATTGCGTTGCGCGCGTCGCGGTCGCGGCCGGCGGTCACCTGGTTGTCGACGGTGAGGATCAGCGCCTTGTAACCGCTCGCCGCGGCGCGGGCCGCGAACTCGGCGGTGAGGCCGCGATCCTTATAGAGAAACACCTGCATCCACTTCGGTCCCGGCGTGGCCGCGCCGATCTCCTCGATCGTCGCGGTCGAGGCGTGGCTGGTCGAATAGATGGTTCCGAACCGCGCCGCGGCGCGGGCCGCGGCCAGTTCCGCGTGCGGCCACAAAAGGCCAGCGAGGCCGGTCGGCCCGATGATGACCGGCGACGGCAGCTTGACCCCGAACAGCTCGACCGACTGCTCGCGCCTCGGCGCGCCTTCGAGCAGCTTCGGGATCAGTTCGATCGCGGCGAGCGCCGCCTCGTTGCGCCGCATGGTGATCTCGTCGCCGGCGGCGCCGTCCACCATGTCGAACACCATGCGCGGCAGCCGCTCGCGCGCGAGCGCGCGCAGCGCGGCGACGCTGTAGCCTTTGCGCTGCAGGGCGGCGCGGTCCATCAGACGTTCAGGCGATAGGTCTTGACCGCGTTGTCGCGAAAGAGCTTTCGCCGGTCGGCCTGCGAAAAGCCCGCGGTCGCCCACTCCAGCGTCGCCAGCCACTGGAGATAGGCGCCGGCGAGTTCGGACACCGGCCAGTCCCCGCCGTAGAGGATGCGGTCGGGTCCAAAACATTCGACCACATGATCGATGTAGGGCCGCAATTGCTCGCGGGTCCAGGTCCTCGGATCGGCCTCGGTCGTGACCCCGGAGAGCTTGCACACGACATTCGGCAGCGCCGCCATTTCGCGGATATGGCTGCGCCAGGGATCGATGAGGCCCGCCTTGATCCCGGGCTTGCCGATGTGATCGAGGACGAACGCGACCTCGGGACAAAGGCGCATCATCTTCAGCGTGTTCGGCAGCTGCGGGTGAAGGACGCAAATGTCGAAAGACAGATTGTATTTCGGCAGCAGCCGCATCGCTTCCAGGAACCCGGCCTTCAGCACATATTCCGGGTCCGGCTGGTTCTGGATCAGACGGCGCACGCCGCGGATCGCCGGAAGTTTGGCGAGCCGCGCCATCTCCGGCTCGATCGCCGCGCCTCGCTCGAGCGGCAGGCAGGCGACGGCGCCGAGCAGGCGACGATCGCGGCTCGCGAGCCCGTCCACCCAATCGGCCTCGTCGAGATATTGCGGCATGTCGACGTCGACCTCGACGAAGACGAATCCCTCGATCTCAACCGGCCTGGCCGCCGCCGCGAGATCGTCGGGCGTCCAATTGCGATTGAGCGTCGGCGCGCCTTTCGCCCAGGCGTAGCCGAAACGCTTCTGGTCGATGAGATGGATGTGGGAGTCGATGATGGGAAAATCGATCACGGCCCTAATCTCCAACCCTCAAAGCCCCTAGCGCCGACCAAATCGCCGCAGTCATTTTCCACCATCCGGCCGGCGCGCCGCGGCGGCCACCGGAAGCTCTCTTGAACCCCCGCGCACGGCCGCCAGCATCGCCGCTTCCGCCGCCCGGACCTGCTCGAGATTGGCGAGCGTTTCGGCGAGGCGCGCGCGCGGCACCACGACGACGCCGTCGCGATCGCCGACGATAACGTCGCCCGACGAAACCGCGCGCCCGCCGCAGACGATCGGCAGGCCGACGGCCCCGGGCCCGCGCTTGCCGGGAGAATTGGGGCTGACCCCCATCGCGTAGACCGGCATGTTCAATTCCTCGAGATCGGCAAGGTCGCGCACCAGGCCGTCGGTGACGAAGCCGGTGACGCCGCGATTGCGCGCGACGCCGAGCAGAAGGTCGCCGGTCACGGCGGCGCCGGCGTAGCAGCCCGTCGCGGCGACCAGCACGTCGCCCGGCTCGCTCTCGGCGCAGGCGGCGATCAGGGCCAGATTGTCATTGGCGCCGCAGTCGCAGGTTAGGGCGACGCCGAAAAGGCGATTTCCGACCATCGGCCTGATGCGCCAGTCGAGCGCGCCCGAGCCGCCCATCGCATCGACGATGAAACTCGTCGGCGCGCCGCGCAGCCCCTCGACCAGCTCGGCCGGCGGTCGCTCGACGGCCGGCGCAAACACCAGCGGAGGCGCTTCCTCGATCATGACGGACCCGGGTTCCGTGACAGTCCGAACGCGTCGCGGGCGCTTCTCGCCGGTCGTCCGCCTTCGCGCGAAAGAATAGAATGCACGTTCGGCGCGCACGGGGCAACCGCGGCAGGGACGCCGATTTTCGCTGCTTGAAACACGTTCGAGAACCTGCGACGTTGAACGCCCGTCGCGTTCGAGGCGCGTTTTCGCCGCGCCCCGCCAGGGAGGATTAAAAATGGCTGAGAGCGTCTATAAAGTCATTGAGCTGATCGGCGTCAGCACCGAATCCTGGGAGAAGGCCGCCAAAGCCGCGATCGAGAGAGCCGCGGAATCCTTGCGGGATCTCCGAGTTGCCGAAGTCACGGAACAGGATGTCCAGCTGAAGGACGGCAAGGTGGAGTTATTTCGCGTCAAAGTGAAGGTGTCCTTCAAATACAAGGGCGGCGACTAGCGCGGGATGTGATCTGATCGAACCTATGTTGTCCTCGCGAGCGTCAGCGAAGCGATCCAGCGATGACGGCGATGATGAATTGCCGCGTCGCCCATAGCCTCAAAAGACGGGCGTCTCTCGACGCCCCATGAGCCCGTCGAATGACGGGCGTCTCCCGACGCCCGTTGGCTGGCTGATCGCGATCACGATTCCATCCGAACGCTTCATGCGTCGGCGGCCTTTTGCAACCTCGCGGCGAAAAAGCCGTCGAGGCCGGAGCGGCGCGGGTCCTCGCCCCAGAGATGACAGGGCAAGGTGCGCAGATCGCCGGAGGGCGTCAGGCATTCGGCGAGGCCGCCGATCTCCGCCGGGCCGACGGGCGAGCGCCGCACGTCGGGATTGCGCCGCAGCAGGGAGGCGATCTGGGCTTCGCCCTCCTCGGGCTCGATCGAGCATACGCAATAGACGATCGTGCCGCCGGCCCGCGTCAGCGCGATCGCCTTGTCGAGGAGCTGGGTCTGCAGCTTGGCGAGCGCGGCGAGATCGCCGTGGCGCTTGGTCCAGGCGACGTCGGGGTGGCGGCGGATGGTTCCGGTCGCGGTGCAGGGAGCGTCCAGCAGCGCCGCGTCGAACGGCGGCGCGTCGAAAGAGAGCGCGTCGGCGACCACCAGTTCGGAATGCAGGCGCAGGCGCTCGAAATTGGCGGCCAGCAGTTTGAGCCGCTCGGCCGAACGGTCGACCGAGGTCACGGCGGCGCCGGCGGCCGCCAGCTCGGCGCTTTTTCCCCCGGGCGCCGCACAGAGGTCAACCACCCGCAGCCCCGCGCGGGCGCGAAGCAACCGGGCCGGCAGCGCCGCGGCGGCGTCTTGCACCCACCATTCGCCGTCCGCGTAGCCTTCGAGCTCGGCGACGGCCTCATGGGTGTCGAGCCGCACCGAGCCGGTCGGCAACACGAGGCCGCCGAGCCGCCGGGCCCAGCCGGCGGCGTCGCTCTTGACGCTGAGGTCGAAGGTCGGTTCGCAGCGGTTGGCGGCGGCGATCGCCCGGGCCAGATCCTCGCCGTAATTCGCGCGCCACCGCGCCGCGAGCCAGGCCGGCGTGTCGTCGTCCAGGGGATCGGAGTCGGCGAGAATGGCCTCGCGCTCGCGCGCGATCGTGCGCAGCACGGCGTTGGCGAGCGCCGCGAACGGCGCGCTCGCGGCTTCCGCCCGCGCCGCCTTCACCGCCAGATCGACGGCGGCGTGGTCGGGCGCGTCGAGAAACAAGATCTGCGCCGCCGCCACGATCAGCGTCCATTCCAGCATCCCGCTGCGCTTGGGCATGCCCTTGTCGAGCCTTCGGGCGAGCGCCTTCCGGATTGTGCCCAGCCGGCGCAGCGAAACCGTTGCGATCGAGCGCGCGAGCGCCGGATCGCGGGCGTCGATGCCGCCCGCGCGCAAAGAGAGGTCGGCCGCCAGCCGCTCGTCCAGCGGGCGCGCCAGCATCAGCGCCTCGGCGACGGCGCGCGCGGCGGCGACCCGCGCCGCCATGCCCGGCGGCGGAGGCTCCGGCGGGTCCGGCCTTTGATGCCGCCCGTGGTAACCCTGCATTTGTCCAGCCAAACGCGCCTCTGCTCGAATCAGATCGCCGCCCGCTTGCGCCAGACTACTACGCCAAGATTGCGCTTGGCTTGCGGCGGACGAAAAGATGATCGAGTTCGGGCGCTCGCCAAGGTTTTCTGGCGAAAATCGGAAATATAGGCGCATTGCGTCTGATCGCGGGCGGCGCGCGGCGCCCTTGGCGTCGGCGAGAAGATTGCGCATTAGCCCGGCCCATTGCTCCTTGTCGTTGTCAATCAGGGCCTTGAGTTCATGCAAGTGATGGGCGTTGCACAGCGCGCGGGCCTGACGCCGAAGGTCGGCGGCCTCTTGGCGCAACGCCGCATTCTCCGCCCCCAAAACCTCAATCTCGCGCTGAAGCGCGGTAATCAGGTCGCCTCCTACGCACGGGCGCGCCGTGGCGCGACATGCCGACGCGCTATGGCAACCGGAACTCGGTGTTCGTCCGCTTCACGGGCTGAAGCAAGATCGGGGTGTGGAACGCGGTGTCGGAGACGCTGGCGAGCTTTGGGCCGCCGGCGGACGCCGAGCACGCCGTCGACTCGACAATCGTGCGGGCGCATCACCATGCAACCTGCGCAAAATGGGGAAACAAAATCAGAAGGCGCTTGGGCGTCCACGCGGCGGCTTCTCGACCAAGATCCACCTGTGCACCGACGCCAAAGGCCGGCCGCTCGTCTTCGAACTGACCGGCGGCGAGGCGCATGAGGTCAAGGGCTACGATGCGCTGATGGAGCTTTTCGAAGGGCAACCGGAGAAGCTCCTCGGCGACAAGGGCTGCGACGCCGATGTGATCGGCGATGATCTCGAAGAGCGCCGCATCGAGCCGGTCATCCCGCCGAAATCGAACCGCATCCAGCCGATCGATTACGATCGCGAGGCCTACAGACGCCGCAACCTGATCGAGCGCTGCGTCAACGCGCTCAAGCAATTTCGGCGCATCGTCACGCGATATGAGAAAACCGCAACAGCCTTCCTATCCATGCTGTGCATCGGACCAGCAAGGCTCTTGATCAAAATCGTCATCACGGCCTAGTTCATTTCCGGTCTGCGAAGCGCGCGACGTTCGCCGGATACGATCGGGCGAACGTTAACTCACAGAGCTTCCGCCTTTAGCGCGCCATCTCGTCCAGACTGTCCAATCGCTCCTGGCCGCCCGGCGTTTCCAGAGGGACCAGGTGGCCCGGGCTCACCGCCGCAATATCCTCCGCCATGTCCAGCTGGGCCTCCATCGCCTCCGGGTCCACCGTCACCGCCATTCCTCCTTCCCGCCCGGCCCCCCGCGAGCCGTGAACGAAATCGATTTCTCTACCAGGTCACGCCGCATTGCTCGCACTGTTAAAATGCCCCCATCACCACCGGGGAGTCCCGATGTCCGTCCTGGCCCGGAGCTCCAGGCTGTCCTGGGCCTCCGGTACCGTGGCCGCCGCCGTTATTACAATCGTACGCAGTTTGAAACGAGTTTTCCCCGACTTACCGCTAGCCCCCTTTGCGCCATCCACGCCATCGGTACCCAGACCTCGCGCCGCCGGTTAGATCGACGGACAATTGGCCGCTGATGCCGCCATAAATGATCAACGTAACGTTTCCCCCTGACCTCCCTGGCTTGCCACCCGGAGCGCCTAAGACAGCGGACCGAATAGCCGCATTTCCAATCGCTTCAATCCTTACGGCTCTAATGATCACATCCCTCCCGCCAGTTTCTAAACTCGCGTCTTTCAACCGCAGAACGCCAAACGAGACTATCGGGCTGTCAATTCTCGCTTCTACCTGATCAATCTCTACTGTCGGCAATTTCGACAATAACGATACTACATCGTAAGCGTCTCCAGTTAAGTGCGGATCCTTTTTTACAAAGACAGGTAGCTCAGCTTGATGTCCTCTTACAAAGACTGGTGTTGCACGACTCGGACCGGCAGCCAATTCAGTTGAATGTAGAACCCTAGCGACCATTACGCGCGGTCCTTGTGGGTAACCAAGGAGGAATGAAGATAGAAAAAACGACGCCAGCCCTATCACTCCAATAGCAATTGCAATATCTCCAACAAATACGACTTGTTCATAACTTGAAGAATTCCCCGTCGTAACGAGCGACGCTCCATCCGTGGTGATGATGCTATTAAGTTTAGGCGTACCTGAAGTTACGCGGCTCTACTCCACTGCTTACCGACTTGGCACTTAGTCGGAGCCTGCTCTCTCGGCCGCTTGATGCTACGGCGTGGGTTGACCGTTTTGGACACGCAAGTTGTCTGTGTATGACGTGCTATCTGTATGCGTTTTCCTGAGTATTACAGAGGCCCCACCTTTCGAGTTCAGACTATTGCGCGGGAATAGATCAACTTGCTGCCCAATCACCGGCCAACGATCGCGGCCTGCCAGTAAGTCTGCGATATAGTGCTTCAAAGCCAGGGTCGGTGAGTCGAACGTATTAAGCCCATAGCGAGACAATGGACGGAGCGGCACCGGAACACTACCGTCTGCCGTATCGCCAATCAGGCTCGTTGACGCAATACGCTGAGTTGCTTTACTGCGCGGATAAACCAAGCAATATCCCATCGCGATCAGGTCGTTAGCAGCGGTTATCGCTTGTTGACAGGAAACCTCCGTAATTGCTGTGCCCCATCGAGCTCTCTGATTGCGGAAGGGGCAGGCCCGGCGTGCATCCTGGCTAGCGCGATATTGAAAGTGTCCATTGCGTGGTTCGCAAGCACTCGATCAACGGTTTGGTCGGCGTATGCGGGCGCGACCGTTGTCGCGAGGATGGCTAGCATTGCGTGTGTTTGCATGAACTTGATGCTGCGCATGCCGGGAGCCGGCGTACCACCCGCTAAGGCCTTGACTGCCTCGTTGTTTCGGCTGGCGGTGGCCTCGGCGCTTCTTCGGCTCGTATAGGCCTCCACGATCCAGCGCTCGCCGGCCTTCACGGTGACACGCCCGCCTTTACCATAATACTGCGCCCATGCTAGGTCGCCCCGGAGTGTCGTCTGGTCGCCCGGGGGGCGCTCGCTGGCGCGACTCAGAGTCCCGCACATGCCGAGGCCCGCTGATCGCGGCCTCTCATGACGGGCGAGGTTTCATCGCGCGATGAGCCCTACCCGGACGGCTTCGGCATAATGCCCCTGTCAACGCATTCCGGCGCCAACGGGCCGCCGCCGCCGACAGCGTTTCCGGCCGGTGGCGACATTCTCTTCCTGAAAAGCCGAACCTGTGCTAGGATTGCCTTGGCGATGAACTCAGGGGCTGCTTGTCCCGTCGGCGGCGGAACGGGTTTGGCCGAGGGTAAGGAGCGGGAGAAAAAAACAATTTGGATTCTGACCTAAACCCTTGAAAAGTCTCGATTCGCGGAAGACAATTGCTTGGATTTCGCTTCCCCTGGCTTTGCTCCGGCTTCCGTGGGCTTGGATTCCATTGCCGCTGGCTTGGATCGGCTTCCCCCTGAATTGCAAAGCCTTGTCACGCGGCTTACGCTGGGCGCTTTCCTGCATTCCCTTCGTTGACAAAAGCGCAAGGCGCGCCGAAACGAGGATTGATGTCTGAGCGGCCATGACGACAGAGAGCGACAATCCAGGCGCCGGACCCGGTCCGGGATCGCCCGCGCAGAGCCGGCGAGACCTGCCCGCGGCGGCGCGGCGGGCGCTCGATGAGGCGGCGGAGCGGCGCGCGCGTCCGGCGACGCCGCTTCCGACCGAGTTGAACGGCCGCGGCGGTCCTGACCCGGTTCGCTACGGCGACTGGGAGGTCAAGGGTCTGGCGAGCGACTTCTGAAAGCCCGCTTTAAGTCAACGCGTCATCATCACCGGCGCGCCGACCGCGACCCGATTGAAGAGGTCGATCACGTCTTCATTGTACATGCGAATGCAGCCATAGGAGGCCGCCGTGCCGACCGAGGCGCGCATGGCCCGGGTGGTGCCGTGGATCGCGATTTCGTCCCGGTCGAGCGTAATCGCGCGCGCCCCCATCGGGTTCCTCGGCGAGCCGCCGGCGATCACGTCCGGCAATTGCGGATGGTCGCGTTTGACCGACTCCGGCGGCGACCACGCAGGCTCGACATACTTGCCCTCGACATGGGCGAGCCCGCTCCACTCCTTGCCATGTTTGGCGACGGCGACCGGATAGGCGATCGCCGTCCGCGGATTGACGATCAGATAGAGGGTCCGGGCGGTTTGACTGATGACGATGGCGCCGGAAGGATAGCCGGAATCGAAGCCGACCACCCGCCCCGCCGCGGCCGATCCGGCCCAAAGCGCGAATGTCAGCCCAATCCCCGCCGCGACCCCTGTCCTGGCCAACGCGACCACGCCGCTGTCCTCCGAACCCCAACGCGGACAGGCTACCACCTGTTGCGCCCGCAGGCGCGGTTAAGGTTTGCGAAAGGTAAACGAGCGCGGGATGCGCGCGCCGGACCGTGGTCGGGAGCGGGCTCCTAAGCAGGATTTTGGAAAAGTGGTCGCCGGATTTCCGATAAAAGTCCTGCTTCTTCAAAGAGACTCTAAGCGGGGGTTCGTTGGCTTGCCAATGAGACCCTGCTTAGTGCGCCGCTCGTCCCGCCCCGTTCGATTTACGCCGCTTGGTCATCGCGTCGACGGCCTCGGTGAAATTGCGGATGCGCGGCGCGACCTCGGCGCGGAACCGCGTGCCGTTGAAGACCCCGTAGTGGCCGACCCCCATCGCCAGGTAGTGCTGCTTCTTTGCTCCGGGAATATTGACGCACAATTCGAGCGCCGCCTGGGTCTGGCCGACGCCGGAGATGTCGTCCTTCTCGCCTTCGACCGTCATCAGGCCGCAGTTGCGGATCGCCGCCGGATCGACCGCCCGCCCGCGGTGTTTCATCTCGCCTTTCGGCAGGGCGTGGCGCACGAACACGGTTTCGACCGTCTGCATGTAATATTCGGCGGTCAGATCCATCACCGCCATATACTCGTCGTAGAATTCCCGGTGCTTCTCGGCCGAATCGCCGTCGCCGGTGACGAGATGGTTGAACATCTCCAGGTGGGCGTTGACATGCCGGTTGAGATTCATCGCCATGAAGCCGGACAATTGCAGGAAGCCCGGATAGACCGCCCGGCCGACCCCGGGATAGGGGAACGGGACGGTATGCAGGCAATTGCGGCGGAACCATTCGACGCCGCGCTTTTGGGCGAGCCGGTTGACTTCCGTCGGGCTGCGCCTGGTGTCGATCGGCCCGCCCATCAGGGTCATGCTGGCCGGCGCGGCGGCATCGCCTCTCGCCTCCATCAGCGCGACTGTCGCGAGCAATGGCACGGCCGGCTGACAGACGCCGAGCGTATGGGCGCCGGGACCAAGAAATTCCAGCATGTCGCGCAGATAGTCGATGTAGTCGTCGAGATCGAACGCCCCGACCGCCAGCGGAACCATGCGCGAGTCCGCCCAGTCGGTGACGTAGACGTCGAAGTGCGGCAAGAACGCCTCGACGGTGCCGCGCAGCAAGGTCGCGTAGTGGCCCGACATCGGCGCGATGACCAGCAGCTTGGGCTGCATGTCGGCGCCGGGGAGATCCGGGCGCACGAAGCGCAGCAGATCGCAGAACGGGCGGCTCCACGCGATCTCCTCGCGGACCAGATAAGTCGCCCCGTCAACTTTGATCCGGTCGAGCCCGAACGCCGGCTTGCCGTAGCGGCGCGTCACGCGCTCGAACAGTTCCGCGCTGGCCGAAATGTTGCGGCCCAGAGCCGTATTGGCCAGTGGGTTCCATGGATTGCGGAAGACGAGGTTCGCCGCATCAGAGACCGCGCGCGCCGGCGCCAGCGCCGCGTGCGCCATCTCATAGAGTTGATATTGGTAACCTTGATACATGCGAACTTCCCGTCGTCCCCAAAGCGCGGACAATCGAATCCGCGGTGACATGCCAGTCTATCGTTCGCAAGGAAACCTTTCAACCGAGTCTAAAGGATAATAAAATTTAACGCACTGGCGCTTGACCATTCGCCGGCACGGAGGGCTCAACCGGGGTGTTGGCGATTTCTGCTCGAGGGATGGGCTTCGATTTCCACATCCTCTCAGCCAGGATACCCTCGCAAATCCTTGCTCAACACGGCGCGCGCCGGCCCGGCTAATACCAAAGGCCTCACGGTCTGACTTATGGGGGGATTCCCTCGGGTCCCGTCGCGGAGGTGGTTGGAATTGGGTTGGCGTAGTCTCCGGGTTGCTCAACCCAAATGATTCCGGCGTTGGCGCGCTGGAAGGGAGACCACGCCGTGACGAAGGATACCACGAAGGAGGCGGCTGCGGCTGCCGAGGGTTTGCTTTTCGATGATTGGTTCGACGCGATCGAGGATGGGGTCCGCGCCCGCGTTCGGGGCTTTATCGAGACGATGCTGGAGGAGGAACTGTGCGAGGCGTTGTCGCGTCCGCGCTATGGTCGGCGCAAGTTGGGCGAGGACGCGGCGGCGTCAGTCGTGGGGGTGCGCCATGGGCATCGCGAACGGACGCTGACGGGCACGTTCGGCAAGACGCGGATCGCCGTGCCGCGCGCTCGGCTGATGGGGGACGACGGCGAGACGCGCGAATGGCGCAGCGGTTCGCTTCGCGCCTATCAGCGCCGGACCCGGGCCGCCGACGTCTTGATCGCCGGGGCCTATCTTTCGGGAACCAACACCCGCCGGGTGCGCCGGGCGCTTGGCGCGGCGTTCGCTGGTCCGGTCGGCAAGGACGTGGTCAGCCGGACCTGGCGCAAGGTGAAGGGCGATTGGGATGCCTGGAATGGGCGCTCGCTCGCCGAGGAGCCGATCGTGCGCTTGATCCTCGACGGCACGGTCGCGCGCGTTCGACTGGACAGAAAGGCGACCTCGATCTCGTTGCTCGTCGCGCTCGGCGTGCGGGCGGACGGGCAGAAGATGCTGCTTGCGATCAGGAGCATGGGCGGCGAGAGCGAGGCGGCCTGGCGCGCGCTGCTCGACGATCTCGTCAGGCGCGGATTGCGAACGCCGGAGCTGGTCATTATCGATGGCGCGCCGGGCCTCGAAAGGGCGTTGGCGGCGCTGTGGCCCGACACGGCCGTCCAGCGCTGCACGGTGCACAAGCATCGCAATCTCCTCGCCCATGCCCCTGAGCGCCTGCACGAGGAAATCTCGAATGACTACAAAGACATGATCTACGCCGCGACGCGCGGCGAGGTCGAGACCCGGCGCAAGGCCTTCATCCGCAAATGGCGGCTCAAATGCCGCGCCGTCGCCGACAGCCTGGAGGAAGCGGGCGACAAGCTCTTCACCTTCGCGCGCTTTCCGCCGAGCCAATGGAAGTCGATCCGAACCTCGAACGCGATCGAGCGATTGCACGAAGAGTTCAAGCGCCGGATCAAGACTCAGACCGTACTGCCCTGCGCCGAATCCGCCGCCATGCTGTTCTGGGCGCTGCTCGCCTCAGGGCAGATCACCATGCGCAAGGTCGACGGATGGCAGACCCTCGCCGAGAAACCAGACGATCAGACCATTGACCTCGCCGCATAAGCGGATAAGCCTCATGTCGCCCGAAGACGCGCCAGCCAATTCCAACACAAGTCGCGACGGGACCTAGAGTTCAGCCGATGGGACACAAATCGTCGATCGGCTAACGGATGTTTGCGAGAGGGTGACGACGAGATGGCCTGACAGTCGGACGGCGCTCCGGAAGCCTAGTTTAAAAAACGGCGCTCGACGCCGAGAGTTCTTATGAGGACCGGAGCGCGCGTATCTCCATCTTGGCCGGGAGGAGGAACCTTCGAGGCCGAATACGTTGAAGCAGACTGATCAGCCGCCGATCTCAACAAATCCCCTTGCAGACGGGGCGGGCCATACGTTTTAAAATCCTCAATCGCGCCAGCAGCCTGCGCGTGATGCCGGGGACGAGCCGAAAGCTTGCGATAGCCCATGGCGCGCAATTCCCGGCTCAGGGTCTGCTGGGAGACGACAACGCGGAATTCCTCGAAGATCCATTGGCGGAGATCGACGATCCGCCACCGCACAACCCCATGAACGGCCGGGATCGGGCCGCTCTCGATCATCGCGGCGAGCGCGGCATGGTGCGCGTCATTGAGACGCGGCGGCTGTCCCGGAGCCTTCCGGTCGACCAGTCCCGCCGGACCATCGGCGTTGAATTTGACTACCCAATCGCGAACGATCTGAAGCGTCACCCCGCCAATCTTGGCCGCCTCCGTCCTGCTGGTCCACTCATAAATCGCCGCAAGCGTCAGAAGCCGCCGAGCCTGCGGTCCGTCCTGCTCTTCTTCGCCCAAGAACGAACCGCAACAGCATCAAAATCAGACCGGAGCGCGATAGCCATGGCGAACCTCCTTCGTTCACCACCTTGAATCAGAACCAAGCTGATTCGGAAATAACCAGCCCGAGTCCCGCTCTCCGAGCTTTGGTATTAGATCGTGGCTTAGCCCCTTCTGCGAGCCCGCGCAGAACCGCTGGCAGGCCAGATTAAGGCGGACTTCCTCGCGCAGCCGCCGTTCGGAACGAATGCCGAAGCAGCAGTAGCCAGCCAGGTCGCCACCTTGCTCTTTGCGGCGGGCTCCTCTCGCCAAGTCCTCCGCGTTGGCGCTGAACGCCCAGCGCGGTTAGGCTGTCGCGAATCGGCTCAGGAGCGCTCCACTTTACAGCTCGACGGCCTGCGGCTCGCTCTCTTGATGACGAGCGCGAAACAGCCTTCCGCCCGTAATCACTGTCAACAAACGCAAAATTGAATCGCCGGCAGATGTCCTACTCACCCGCGACGGAACGAACGATCTTCTTTATTGGCGCAACGACAGGGCAATCGTCGATCATGAAGGTATTTCCGCGCTGGGCGGAGGCGCTTGATCTCCGCGCTGTCATCAAGGGCATTGATTTCGTCCCGGACGACGAACCTGCGCGCTATCGCGAAGCCGTATGCTTCATAAAGAACGACCCGCTCTCGCTTGGCGCGCTCGTAACGACGCATAAGGTCAACCTGCTGAAAGCGTCGCGAGATCTTTTTGACGAACTCGATCCTTACGCCCAAACGCTTGGCGAGATCAGCAGTATTTCGAAGCGCGGCGCACGCCTTTGCGGCCATGCCAAGGACCCAATCTCGGTCGGCAGCGCGCTGGGGGCGATCGTCGACGAAGGCTATTGGCGCCGCACCGGCGCGGAACTCCTTCTCCTCGGCGCGGGCGGCTCGGCGATGGCCCTGTCGCTCTACCTGCACGAAAGGGCCAAGGGGGGCGGAGACACTCCGGCTCGTGTCATGTTGACAGCGCTCGACGAGGCGGGGTTGGCCGAGATCCGAGAAATCCACCATCGCATCGGCTTCGCCCTTCCGATCGACTATGCGATCGCGCCGGAGCCCGTGACGGCCGACCGGCTCTTGGCCAAGCTGCCGGAGGGCTCGATGGTCGTGAACGCGACCGGGCTTGGCAAGGACCGCCCAGGATCGCCGCTGACCGACGCCGCGCCCTTTCCACGCAACGGCATCGCGTGGGATTTCAACTATCGCGGAGACTTGGCGTTCCTCGCTCAGGCCAGGGCCGCGCAGACCCGCGGGCCCTTGAGCGTCGCGGATGGCTGGATCTACTTCCTTCACGGCTGGACGCGTGTCATGGCCGAAGTGTTTGACATCGACATTCCAGTTTGCGGCCCCGCCTTCGATCGGCTGAGCCGGATCGCCCTCGACGCCACGAAAGGGCGCTGACCCATGTTTGACCAGCGCCGGGCGTCAGCCGATTCGGTCGCCCGACGCCTTGTCGAACAGGTGCACTGCCGTCTCGGCGAAGTCGACGCCTATGGCCTCCCCATCGCCGCGGTCGAACGTCTTCTCCGTTTTGACCGTGATTGTCGCTGCGTCGATCCGGCAGGTGACCAGAGCATGATCGCCCATGAGTTCAGTTGCATAAACCTCGCCAACGATCTTGCCGTTGGCCGGGTCGGTCACATGGCAGTCCTCCGGCCGGACGCCTGCGACGGCGGCGCCGCGTGACGCGCGGCTCGACGTGCCGAAGGTCCCAGCTGAAGCCGAGAAGCGGCCCTCGACGAGCGTCCCGTCGAGCAGATTCATCGGCGGCGAGCCGATGAAGCCCGCGACAAAGAGGTTCGCGGGCCTATTGTAGATATTGAATGGCGTGTCGAGCTGCTGCAGCACGCCCTTCTCCAGCAGCGCCACCCGACGCGCAAGCGTCATCGCCTCGATCTGGTCGTGCGTCACATAGATCGTCGTGATGCCGAGTTGGCGCTGCATGTGCTTGAGTTCGGCGCGCATATAGCCGCGCAGCTTGGCGTCGAGGTTGGAGAGCGGCTCGTCCATCAGGAACGCCGCGGGTCGCCGGATCATGGCTCGCGCCAGGGCGACGCGCTGCCGCTGACCGCCCGAGAGCTGGCGCGGATAGCGTTCAAGCAGCATATCCAGCTGCACTTGGCGCGCGACGTCCTTGACGCTCTCCTCGATCTCCGCCTTAGGGTGATTGCGCACCGTCAGCGGGTAGGCGATGTTCGCGAACACGGTCATATGCGGATAGAGGGCGTAGGACTGGAACACCATCGCCACATCCCGGTATTTCGGCAGGACGTCGGTGACGTCGCGTTCGCCGATCAGGACCCGGCCGGAGGTCACCGATTCGAGGCCGGCGATCATGCGCAACGCCGTGGTTTTGCCCGAGCCCGAGGCGCCTAGCAGCACCAGGAATTCGCCGTCGTCGACCTCGAGGTCCAACCCCTTCACGACCTCGACGGATCCGAAGGATTTGTGGATGTTCGCCAGCCTCACCCGCATCGCTCGGCCCTAACCCTTGACGGCGCCGACCAGCAGGCCGCGCGCGATATGTTTCTGCAGGAATCCGGCGATCACGATCACTGGCGCGATCATCACCACGATCAGCACCGACATGTACCACCACTGCGGGCCGCGGGTGGTGTTCTGCGCCGCCACCAGCACCGGCATGGTCTGGGCGTTGGCGTTGGTCAGGAACAGCGCCAGCAGGAATTCATTCCAGCTGAGGATCAAAACCAGCATGAACGTGGCCGCGAGGCCAGAGCGAACCAGCGGCAGCGCGATAGTGAAAAACACCCGGAATTTCGATGCGCCGTCGATTTCCGCGCTTTCCTCGAGATCCAGCGGGATGCCGGCGAAGAAATCGCGGGTCAACCACACCACGATCGGCAGGTTGACGCCGGTATAGGTCGATATCAGCGCGATCTGCGTATCGAGCAGTCTGAGGTGCTGGAACATCACGTAGATTGGCAGCACGGCGACGATCGGCGGCATGATCCGGTTGGAGATCATCCAGAACTCGATGTCGCTGTTGCCGATCGCGGCCTTGAAGCGTCTTACGAAGGTGCCGAGCGCGAGCAGAAAGAGCGCGATCGCCACCGCGATCGCCGCCGGCCAGGGAACACCCAGGGCGGCGACAGCGATGACCACGGCGACGAGCAAAACCAGGAAGGTCAGCACGGCGGCGAACTTGACCTGGAAACGGATGCGCACCAGCGCATAGGCGGCGAGCGCGCCGATCAACAGGGCAAGCAGAGTGCTCGAAAGCGCCACCACGACTGAGTTGAGGTAGGGTCCGAGCGTGTTGTTCTGCAGCAGCATGAAATTCCAGGCGGCGAGCGTCGGCTTGAAGTCGATGAACGGCAGATAGTAGGGGCCGCTGTCGACCTCGACCTCGATCTTGAACGACGTCACCAGCACCCAGTAGAGCGGGAACAGAACGATGAGAGTCCACAGGCCGAGCGTCAGGTAAGTGGCGATCTTCGGCGCGATCGCGATCTCCTCGAGGCGTTTGGGCTCGAACAGGCGCTGCGTCCACGTTCGGGTTTCGGCGCTTTGCGTCACTGGTGTCTCCGGGTCCAACGGACCACGTAGTTGAAGAATGAAACGCAGGTGATCGTCGCGACGAACAAGAGGAGGTAGCCGATCGCCGCCGAGCCGCCAAGATCCTGCGTTCGCCATGCGATGAACGCGTGCAAGGTCAGAGATTCCGTGGCCAGTCCCGGGCCGCCCGCTGTCAGAACGTTCGGAATGTCGATGATCTTGAACGCCTCGATGATGCGGATCAGCACTACCGTGGCGGCGATCGGCGCGATCGCCGGCCAGGTGATGTCACGGAAGATCTGAAAATTGCCGGCGCCGTCCAGGCGCGCCGCCTCCAGCTGATCGCGCGGCTGATTTTCGATCGCCGCGAGCAGCACGATGAACAGGAACGGCGTCCACTGCCAGGTGTCGCCGATCAGCACCATCAGGCGCGCCGACCATGCGTGCTCCGCCCATGACCAGTCGCCGAATCCCAACGCCCCGCTCACCGGCGCGAAGGGCCCCTTCTGCATGTCGGCGAGCATGCGGAACATGTAGGCCACGCCGACCGGGGTCACCATCAGCGGGATGAAGAAAACGACCCGGAAGAAGTTGCGTCCACGGATCGGCTGCGCGCACAGCAGCGCCAGGCCGAGACCGAGCAGGAACTGCACGACGACGCCGGCGACCACATAGAAGTAGGTTGTCAGCAGCGTCCCTTCATAAGCGCCGGCCGGCATCGTCTTGAGGGCCGCCAACACAAGCCCGGTCGCCAGACTCGCGGAGATCAGTCGACCGACCATTCCCACGCCGGTGAACCCGGTCGCCAGATAGCGTCGGAACCACATCAGAACCAGGACGACGAAGGCGCCGAAGACGATCCATTCGGGCCAGGCGAGCGGTTTGAACGTGCCGAGGAAATGATATTGCTGCGCGCCGAACAGCAGGCGGCGAAAGTTGTAGAGCCCGATGAAGGTCAGCTTGAAGCCGCCGGGGGCAAGCGCGAAGCGGCACAGCGACAGATAGATCGAGATGATCAGCGGGAATATCGCGAACGCCAGCAGAATGATCACCGCCGGCAGCACCATGATCCGGCCGGAGTTGCGGTCGATCCACTCGTCGCGGGTCTCGCGCGCGGTCGTCTCGGCGGATACGGCGTAAGCTCGGGTCATTCGTCTGACGATCTTCCGGCTCGCGTTGCGTGGTCGCCGACGCCGTGGAAATGGTCCGGGGAAAACTTGAGCCCCGGCGCGAGCCTCGCGCCGGGGCGGCCCTTGTCTGCGCAGCCTACCGCTGGATACCCAGCGAACCTTTGTAGAATTTCAGCTGGCTCGCCACGCCGATCTGTTCGTTGAGGTCGTTCCAGCCGTCGTAGACCGCCTTGACGGTCGCTTCCTTGTCGATTTCGCCAGCGAGGAAGCGCGAGATCGCCTCGTCGAGCACGACTTGCTGATACTTCTGGTTCTGCGGGATGCGCAGGTCGAGGATCATGTTCGGGCTGTCGAGGCTCGCCTTGATGGCGCCGAGATAGCTGTCGCCAGCCACCTTGCTCATGCCGGCCTTCTTCCAGATGTCGTTGTAGGTGAATTGCGACTGCCGATACGGGTTGAATCCCGTCTTGCCGATGGTGACGTCGACGTTCGACTGCGCCGGCTGCCCCACAAAGGAGAGGAACGCGAAGGCGGCGTCCTTTACTCTGGGTTTGGCCTTGGCGTTGATGCCGCCGCTCCAACCGCCGAACGCGGCGTAGGGCGCGTGGTTGACGCCGTCGATCGCGTAGGGACAGGTCTTCTTGGTGCAGGCTTCGAGCTTGCCGGTCGCCCAGTTCAGGACTTCCTTCGACCCTGGCGTGATCGCCGATCCGGTCTTGTCGATCACTTTCGAGCTCTTCGGGTCGATCGCCAGCACGCCGACGTCGCCCCAGTCGAGGTTGAGGGCGCACTTGCCGGAGACGAACAACGGACGCGTGTCGCTGACGTCCATGTTAAGCTCGTTCGGCGGCCCGTATTTGCCCGACTCTTTCAAGAAATCGAGCGCCTTGCGAAAGGCGGCGTTGTCGATCAAGGGCTTCATGTCCTTGGTGTCGAAGAAGGCGCCCTGCGCCGTCCCCTTCGATTGGATCATCGAACCGGCGATGTCGGTTATGAACCAATAGCTCTGGGCATTGCGCTTCTTGGCGATGCAGGAGCCGAACCCCTTGGTCCCGTCGCCGTTGAAATCCTTGCCGTTGAGCGCTTTCGCGTCGGCGAGATATTCATCCCAGGTCGCCGGCGGCTTCAAACCGGCCTTCTTGAACACATCGGTCCGGTAATAGAGCATGTGGAAGTCGCCATCGAGCGGAATGAGATAGGTCTTGCCTTCGAAATTGGCCGAGAAGTTCCGAAAGAACGGCGCGATCTGGTCCCACTGGAGGGCTTTGTCCTTGGCGATTCGGGGGCCGAGATCCTCCAGATAGCCGCCGGAGACGTAATCGACCATCCACTGCGGCGCGAACACCGCGGCGTCGACCGAATTGGTGCCGCTCGCCCAGTCGGTGAGCAGCTTCTGGTAGAGGTCGGAGAACGGAACCGCGATGATGTTGATCTTGGCGCCGGTCATCTTCTCGAATTCCGGCGCGCGCCGCTGCAGCGGTTCCTGGATCGCGCCGGTCTGCGTCATGATGTTGACGGTCACCCCGTCGAACTCCCCGGCCGCGCGCGCCGGCAGCGCCGCGAGAGCGAGCATCGCCCCCGCAAATATTGTCGACCAACCCAAGGCCTTAGACATTTTCGGTTTCCTCCCATTTCTGTCATTCACAGCGACCGCATCTTCGCGGACGGCTTACAGCCGCCAGCAGGCGTCGGAACGGACCTGACCGTCCCTTGAACCGGCCGTCAATCGATCAGCTAATCGATTAATACTTATAGCGAAAGCTCACCAAGCACGTCAACGACTCGCTCCCTGGGCGACAAGGCGGCGCTGTCCCAGTCGCGGCCAGGCTTCCGCCCGCCGACAGTCGCCGGCGGTGCGCCTTGGTGACGGCGTTCCGCAGTGGCAGGATGCCGCAAGCAGCCCAGTCGCGCCGCACCAGGAAAGCGTCCACGCCATGCCTGCAGCGCCAAGTCATGACGTCGTCGCCCTCGGCGAGCTGGTGATCGATCTGGTGCCGGCGCGCGACGCCGAGGGCAAGCCTTGTTTCACCCCCAAGCCTGGCGGCGCGCCGGGGAACGTCGCCGTGGGCGTGGCGCGGCTCGGCGGTCGCGCGGCAATGCTGAGCAAGGTCGGCGACGAGGCGTTCGGCCGGCTCTTGATCGCAACCCTCGCCGGCTACGGAGTTGCGACCGAGGGCGTACTGACGACGCGCAAAGGCAATACTTCGCTCGCGGTAGTGACGGTCGCGGCGGACGGCGAGCGCGACTTCGTGCTCTATCGCAAGGGCTGCGCGGAATCGACCTACGCGCCGGCGGAGGTGGCGACCGACGTCATCCGCGCCTCGCGCATCCTGCACGTCGGCAGCCTGCTCCTGGGCGAACCGGTCTGCGCCGCGGCCCAGCGGTACGCGGTGAGGGTGGCGCGGGAGGCGGGCGTTCTCGTTTCCGTCGACGTCAATTTACGCCCGTCGCTGTGGCGGGACCCGGCGGAGATGCGCGCCGTCGCCCTCGAAGCGGCCGAGGAGGCCGATATTCTGAAGGTCAGCGAGGAGGAGCTGACCTTCATGACCGGCGCGCACGATTTGGAAGAGGGCGTGGCGCAGTTGTGGCGGCCGCGGCGGCGCCTCACGGCCGTCACCTTCGGCGCCCGCGGGGCCCTGCTGGCGACCGCGGAACGCCGTGCGCGCGCTCAAGGTCTGGCCGTCACAGTCGTCGATACGGTCGGCTGCGGCGACGCCTTCACCGCCAGCCTGCTCGCCGATCTCGCCGCTTCGCCAGCAGTCCTGGAGTCCGCGGCCGGATTGGAAGGACTGGCGCGCCGCGCCTGCGCCGCCGGCGCCCTCGCCGCGACCGTCTCGGGCGCAATGGAAGGCCTGCCGACAGCGGAGCGGCGCGACGCCCTTCTGGCGGGTCGCGCCCCTCCAGCGGGGGACGTCGCAGCCTCTGTCTAGTGTTCGTGAATTCGACGCTTCGGGCCCTGCCGCGTTCCCGGTCGTTTCTTCGGCCGTCCCATCTCCGTCCCATCGACCGCGGGGTTGGTTCAGCGTTCGCCTCTCGGGCGTGATGCGTCAATTGAGCGACGGGGCGGCGCAAGGGGCTTGCCGGGTTCCCGGGCGACCGGGAGCAGGAGGCGCCGTTTTTGAAAATCATTTTTCTTCGACAATGTCTTTGAGAAAACCAGAAGCCGTGTTATGGTCTTCCTCGTCGCTGGATCAAAGCGCGCCTGTCGCGCCGAGGGCAGCGGCTGCTTTAAGCCCTCACGCGGGCGAGTTGACACGCTCAAAAACGGCGAGGGGCGCGAAGTCTTAAGCAGTCGGCATGGTTTGGGG
>CAWASR010000017.1:0-33243 GCA_963784805.1 uncultured Alphaproteobacteria bacterium | reverse complement strand
TTCGAGCGGGGTCGACGCGCCAACGACACAACATTAGGTAGCTTCGATGACTGGCGCAGCCAAATCCTATCCGCCGGGCGAAGCTCCCGAAGCGGAGGCCCGAGCCCAAGCGACGCTGGAGCGGGAGCTCGGTCCCGACGCCTCGCCCCTCGACTTCAGCCTCGGCGAGCCGGCGGCCGAACCGGTAAGCCTTGCGCGCGGCGCCGAGGCGATCAGGAGCTTCTGGCGCCACGCGCCGCTGGGGCCCGGCGTATACCGCATGATCGGCGCCGAGGGCGAAGTGCTCTATGTCGGCAAGGCGCGCTCGATCAAGAAGCGTATCGCCGCCTATGCGACGCCCGAGCGCCAGCCGATGCGGATTGCCCGGATGATCGCGCAGACGCGCTCGATGGTGTTCGTCACCACCGAGTCGGAGGCCGAGGCGTTGCTGCTCGAGGCCAACCTGATCAAGCAGCTGAAGCCCCGCTACAATGTCCTGCTGCGCGACGACAAAAGCTTCCCTTACATCCTCATAAGCACCGCACATCCGGCGGCGCGGCTGCTCAAGCACCGCGGCGCCCGCTCGACGCCGGGCGATTATTTCGGTCCGTTCGCCAGCGCCGGGGCGGTGTTTCGGACCCTCAACGCATTGCAGCGCGCGTTTCTGCTGCGCACCTGCTCGGACAGTTTCTACGAGAATCGCACCCGGCCGTGCCTCCTGCACCAAATCAAGCGCTGCTCCGCGCCCTGCACCGGCGAGATCGCGCTCGCCGACTACGCCGGCCTGGTCGCGGAGGCTCGCGAGTTCCTTTCTGGCCGCAGCCGCGCCATCCGGCAACGCCTCGCCGACGAGATGGGCGAGGCTGCGGCGGCGCTCGAATTCGAAAAAGCGGCGCGGTTGCGCGACCGCATCAGCGCGCTGTCGGCAATCCAGGGCGAGCAGAGCGTCAATCCGCGCTCGATCCCCGAAGCGGACGTCTTCGCGGTGTGCGAGGAGGCGGGACAGTATTGCGTCGAGGCGTTCTTCTTCCGCACCTATCAAAACTGGGGCAACCGCGCCTACTTCCCGCGCGCCGATCGGGCGCTCGGTCCCGAGGAGGTGCTCGACGCCTTTCTGGCCCAGTTCTATCTGGAGCGTCCGGCGCCGCGCCTGGTGCTGCTGAGCCACGCGGTCCCGTCGGCGGAGACTTTGTGCGAAGCATTGAGCGCGCGCGCCGGACATCGCATCGCCATCGGCGCGCCGCGGCGGGGCGAGAAGAAGGATCTGGTCGAAGCGGCGATGCGCAATGCGCGCGAGGCGCTCTCGCGCAAGCTGGCCGAGACCGCGAGCCAGGAAAAGCTGCTGGCGGCGCTCGGGCAGGCGTTCGGCGTCGATCATCCGATCCGGCGGGTCGAAATCTACGACAATTCCCACATCATGGGGACGAATGCGATCGGCGCGATGGTGGTCGCCGGCCCCCAAGGCCTGGTCAAGAACCAGTACCGCACCTTCAATATCAAGAGCGCCGATCTGACGCCCGGCGACGATTACGCGATGATGCGCGAGGTGCTGGCCCGCCGCTTCGGGCGGCTCATGCGGCAGGGCGAGACGGCCGAGGACGGCGGCTTTCCCGATACGCCCGACCTCGTCGTCATCGACGGCGGGCGCGGGCAATTCGAGGCCGCGCGCGAGGTTATGGCGGCGCTCGGCGTCAAGGGCGTGAGGCTGGTCTCGATCGCCAAAGGCCCCGACCGCAACGCTGGGCGCGAGACCTTCTTCGTCGAGGGCCGCGAATCCTTCCGGCTTGCGCCGCGCGATCCGGCGCTGTTCTTCGTCCAGCGGCTGCGCGACGAAGCGCACCGCTTCGCCATCGGAACCCATCGCGCCCGGCGCAAGAAGGAATTCGTCAAGAACCCGCTCGACGAAATTCCCGGAATCGGCCCGGCGCGCAAGCGGGCGCTGCTCAACGCCTTCGGCTCCGCGAGAGACGTCGCCCGCGCCGGCCTCGCCGATCTCGAAAAGACGCCGGGCCTCAACGCGGCGACGGCGAAGCTGGTCTATGACTTCTTCCATGACGCTGGCCGGGGTTGAGCGGAGCGCCCAGGCGTTTACCGCCGCTTTTCCTCTTCCGGTCCAACGATTTCAATGCGTTGCGACTTTGTTTACCGCCGCTCGCGAATTACCAGAACGAATACGTTTAATAAGCGATCGCTGTCGGCCCGCGTGCAGCCGGCGGGAGAATCGGCGTACAGTCCCGTTTGAAGAACAGTTTGGTCCCCATGCTTGAAGGCCTGCCTCCCAACAACGCCGCGCACCTCATGCGGCTCGTCAGCGACGAAAAGCGCGCCCGCGCGGTCGC
Organism: uncultured Alphaproteobacteria bacterium; assembly: GCA_963784805.1. Classification (GTDB taxonomy): domain Bacteria; phylum Pseudomonadota; class Alphaproteobacteria; order Rhizobiales; family Beijerinckiaceae; genus Roseiarcus. Next base: position 30,925 of record CAWASR010000017.1, on the reverse strand, counting down.
GGACCTCATCGTCGAGAGTTTCGAGCCGGCGGAAGCCGCCTCAACCGTCTTCGAGACCGACGAGCGCTGGCCGGGCGGCGGCAGGGCGTGGCTGGTCGAGGCTTATTTCGGCTTCGCGCCGGACGAGGGGGAGCTTCGCGCGCTCGTCGCGGCCGCTTCGGACGAGGAGACCGCGCGCTCCGCGACCTTCGGCCTGACGGAGAAGCGCGACTGGGTCGCCAATGCGCTGGCCGGGCTCGCTCCGGTGCGCGCCGGACGCTTTCTCGTCCATGGCGCGCATGACCGCTCGCGCGTGCGCGCAAACGACGTCGCGGTCGAGATCGAGGCCGGCCTCGCCTTCGGCACCGGCCATCATGGCACCACGCGCGGCTGCCTGCTGCATTTCGATCGCCTGCTGAAGCGCCGTCGGCCCGTTGCCGTGCTCGACGTCGGCTGCGGCGCCGGCGTGCTCGCCATCGCCGCCGCCAAGGTCCTGCGTCGAAAGGTCTGGCTCGGCGACATCGATCCGGTCGCGGTCGAGGTCGCCAACGCCAACGCGCGGCTCAATGGCGTCGGCGAATGCTGCAAGGCCGTCGTCTCGCGCGGCGTCGAAGCGCGCGCCTTGCGCGAGGGCGCGCCCTACGATGTCGTTTTCGCCAACATTCTGGCAAAGCCGTTGCGGCTGCTTGCGCCGTCGCTCGCCGCCGTCGCCGCGCCCGACGGCGAGGCGATCGTCTCCGGCCTGCTTCTTGCGGACGTCGCTGGCGTCCTTGCGTCCTGGCGGGCGCAGGGGTTCACTCTGGCCGAGCGGATTGATCTCGAGGGATGGGCGAGCCTCAGGCTCCGGCGGTGAAATGGCGGCGCGCCCCACGGGTTCAAGCGCCGTCGTACGGCTGTCGCAGGGTCCATGGCGATCTGACATGCAGCCAGTCGCATGAGTGGAGGGCGCAATGACGAAGATACCGGCAGGGGTCGGCCCGAGGATGCCGCAGATCGTCGTCCTGTTCGGCGCGACCGGCGACCTGTCGCAGCGCAAGCTGCTTCCAGGCCTCTTTCATCTCGTCTCCTCGGGCTTCATTCCCAATTGCAGAATTGTCGGCGTCTCGCTCGACGAGATCGACGCCGAAGCCTTCCGCGCCCTCGCCTGTCGGGCGATCGAAAGGCATCACGATCGCAAACCGGCTGGAGACAAGTGGCCCGCCTTCGCCGAGACGCTCGACTATGTGCCCTGGGCGGCGGGCGCCGGGCCTTTGAGGGCGGCGGTGGACAAGGCGGCGCAGACCTTCGACGGAGAAAGCCGGCGGGTCCACTATATGAGCGTGCCGCCGAACGCTGCGCTGTCTGCGGTCAGAATTCTGGACGAGGCCGATCTCGCCAAGGGGTCGCGCGTCATCATGGAAAAGCCGTTCGGCACCGACCTCGAAAGCGCGATCTCGCTCAACGCTGCGCTGCACAAGGTCTTTCTGGAGGACCAGATTTTCCGCATCGATCATTTCCTCGGCAAGGAGCCGGCGCAGAACATTCTCGCGTTCCGGTTCGCCAATGGCCTGTTCGAGCCGATCTGGAATCGCAACTTCATCAACCATGTGCAGATCGACGTGCCCGAGACTCTGGATCTGGGCAAACGCATCGGCTTCTACGAACAGACCGGCGCCTATCGCGACATGGTCGTGACCCATCTGTTTCAGATCCTCGCGTTCATGGCGATGGAGCCGCCGACTTCGCTCGCGCCGGGACCGATCAGCGAGGAGAAGCACAAGGTCTTTCGCTCGCTGGCCCCGATCGATCCGGCCGATGTCGTGCGCGGACAATTTATCGGCTATCGCAAGGAGGAGGGCGTCGACCCGGAATCCGACACCGAGACCTTCATCGCGCTCAAATGCACCATCGACAATTGGCGCTGGGCCGGCGTGCCCTTTTACCTGCGCACCGGCAAATGCATGGCGGAGGGCCAGCGGATCATCTCGATCGCGTTCCGCGAACCGCCGCGCAGCATGTTCCCGAACGACTCCGGCATCAGCTCGCAAGGCCCGGATCACCTCACCTTCGATCTCGCCGACCAGTCGAAAGTGTCGCTGTCGTTCTATGGCAAGCGGCCGGGCCCGGGCATGCGGCTCAACAAGCAGAGCCTGCAATTCGCCATGCACGAAACCGGACTGGGCAGCGACGTCCTCGAGGCCTACGAACGGCTGATCCTCGACGCCATGCGCGGCGACCACACCCTGTTCTGCTCCGCCCAGGGGATCGAACGCCTGTGGGAAGTGTCGACCCCGCTTCTGGAGGCGCCGCCGCCGGTGCGAATCTACGCACCCGGCTCGTGGGGACCGCAATCGATCTACCAGCTGATCGCGCCGCACGCCTGGCGATTGCCGTTCGAGCGCGCCTGGCGCGCCCCCAACGTGACGGGGGCCTGAGAGCCCGACCGGCCCGCGCGGCGGGCGACCGGTTCCCGTCGCTTGGCGACGCGTGATAAAGACCGACGATGTCCGATCTTTCCTTCGTCCTCGAACCCGAAACGCCTGAAGACGCCGAGCCGATCCAGCATCTCAATGAGCGGGTGTTCGGCCCCGGCCGGTTCGCCCGCACCGCCTACCGCGTCCGCGAGGCGGCTCCAGCCGATCCGTCGCTGTGCTTCGTTGCGCGGGTCGGAACGCTGCTGGTCGGCGCCAACGCGATGACGCGGATCGAAATCGGGGGCGCGCCGGCGCTCCTCCTCGGACCGCTGATCGTCGAGCCGGTGTTTCGCAGCCTGGGAATCGGCGAAGCTTTGGTGACCCGCTCGCTGGAGGCGGCCAAGGCCGGGGGCTGGAAGCTGGCGATCCTGGTCGGCGACGAGCCCTACTACGCGCGCATGGGCTTTCGGCGCGCGCCAGCCGGACGCTTCATCATGCCGGGGCCGGTCGATCCGGCGCGCCTCCTGTTCTGCGAGCTCGAGCCCGGCGCGCTGGCCGGGGCGCAAGGCCGCGTGCGCGGGGCGTGACGGCTTGATAACCCTTTCGAATTTTTATTTGGCGTAGCGGCCTTCTACGCATTGTCTACTAGTGCGAACAGTGATTAATATGCGCGAATCGGGGACCGCCTCGTGGAGATTGTCGAACTTCCGCCGCTTCGCCGTCGTCTCGAATGGCCGACGATCGGACTGGCGATTGTCGTCTATGGACTCTGGTTTTCAGTCACCTTCTTCTACCGCGCGTTGCCGTGGTGGGCGCTCGTCGCGGTCGGCGCATGGACCATCACATGGCAGTTGAACCTGCAGCATGAGATCATCCACGGCCATCCGACCAAAAGCCGACATATCAACGACGCGATCGGCTGCTGGCCATTGTCGCTGTGGTTGCCGTTTTCGATCTACCGCTCGACCCATCTGGCCCATCATCGGGATGAGCGCTTGACCGATCCGCTCGAGGATCCCGAAAGCTATTACTGGACAGGCGACAGGTGGGGCGGTTTGGGCCCGTTCGCGCGCGCCGTCTGCTTCGTCCAGTCGACCCTGCTCGGACGCATCATCCTCGGCCCCGCGATCGCGATCGCTGGCGGAGTCCGCCAAGCGATCGGCGACGCCTGGCGGGGCGAGAAAGGCTCGCGCGCAACCCTTTTCCGGCATCTGGCGCAATGCGCGCCGGTGCTGATCTGGGTGATCGCCGTCTGCGGCATGCCGTTCTGGCTCTATGTCGCGTGCTTCGTCTATCCCGGCACGAGCCTGGCGTTGGTGCGCTCCTTCGCCGAGCATCGCGCCGCCCCGGAGGCGGAGAGACGGACCGCGATTGTCGAGAATGCGCGGATCCTCGGGCCACTGTTCCTGTTCAACAATCTGCATGTTGCGCACCATCTGCGCCGCGGGCTGCCCTGGTATCAGATCCCAAAGTTCTATCGCCTCAATCGCGCCGCGCTGATCGAGCGCAACGGCGGCCTCGTGTATAACGGCTATTTCGACGTTGCGCGGCGCTATTTGCTGCGGCCGCACGACAGGCCGGTGCATCCCGAGTGGAGCGGGCGGGCGGCGTGAATCGCGTCGCGCCGATCGCGGCGCTGCCGATGTACGATTTTCCGTGGGTCGCGAAGGCGAACGACGCCTTGTGGGCGGCGATCGCCGCCAGGCTGCGCGAGGCGGGGGTCGAACCGCCAATGAGGCTCACGCGCGCCGGCGACCCCGCCGCGCAATGGCGCGATCGCGGGCTGATCCTCGGTCAGACCTGCGGCTATCCTTACATGAGGGACTTGCGCGGCGTCGTCGTGCTGGTCGCGACGCCGGAATATGCATTCTCCGGCTGCGACGGCGCTGAGCACCGGAGCTTTCTCGTGTCCCGGGCGCGCGATCCGCGCCGCGACCTCGCCGAATTTCGTGGCGCCCGGGCTGCGCTGAACGGCTGGGACAGCAACACAGGCATGAACCTCTTCCGCGCGACGATCGCTCGCGTCGCGCGCGGGGCGCCGTTCTTCGGCGCGGTCCTCGCGACCGGCTCGCATGAAGCGAGTCTGGCGGCGGTCGCTGAAGGCCGGGCCGATCTCGCCTCCGTCGACTGCATTAGTTTCGCGCTGTTGATGCGCGGGCGGCCGGAACTCAGGGAGCGGGTTGCGATCGTCGGGGAGAGCCCGCTGTCGCCTGGTCTGCCATTGATCGCGAGCGCAGGTCTTCCCTCGTCGACCATTGCCTCGGTTCGCTCTGCGCTGTTCTCGGCGCTTGCGGACCCGAAGCTTTCCGAGGCGCGCGCCGCGCTGGGCCTCAAGGGCGCCCGCCTGACGAGCGCGGCAGACTATCAGCGCATCGTCGAAATTGAGCGCGCGGCGGCGGAGGCGGGCTACCCGGGTCTTGCCTAGCGGTCCAGGCCCGGCGTCGAGAAAGCGGTCTCACGTCGCCGGCGCGGGCGCCATGGCGCCGGGCGTCGTCGCGCCTCGCGCCGGCTTCCCGGGCGATGCGGACAACGGTCGTTCGTGGCCGCATCTCCGCAGGCGCGCGCGATCTCCGGCAGGCGCGCTTCGTTTGATTCGAACGGCGCGGCTCCCGGCATTCATGTCTCCACGATGCCACGGAGGTCGCCCTCGTGACGCGCGGCCTCGCGGCCATGCGGCAGCGCCAGATAATCCACGGAGCGCATCTCCATGAGGCGCGAGGCGGCGCGCGCGAATTCGAACCCCTCCGCTCCGTCGGCCCGAGCAAATAGCGCCTCCGGTTCGGCGGCGGCCGAGGCGACGAGCTTGACGCGCATGTCGTAGAGCGTGTCGACAAGAATGATGAACCGCTTCGCGGCGTCGCGCTGGTTCGTCGAGAGCGCGGGAATGCGATCGACGATGAGGGTATGGAAGCGTTCGGCGATCGCAAGATAGTCGGCCGATCCCAAAGGGCGGCGACACAGCGCATCGAAATCGAAGCGGGCGACTCCGTCGATCGCTTGCGGCGCCTCCAGATGACGGCCGAGCAGTTCGATCCGCTGCGGCTCGCCATGCCTGCGGCCGGTCAGGGCCAAGAAGGCTGCATCGAGCGCGGCGTCGGCGTTCGCGTCGGCCGGACTGTAATAGACCGCGGCGCGGGCGAGCTTTTCCAGCCGGTAGTCGGTCCGCGCGTCGAGCTCGAAGATTTCGAGACGTTCGCCCAGCAGAGCGACGAAAGGCAGGAACAGGGCCCGGTTGAGCCCGTCCCTATAGAGATCGTCGGGGGCGATGTTCGAGGTCGCGACAACGACCACCCCGGCGGCGAACAAGGCCGTGAACAGTCGCCCCAGGATCATGGCGTCGGCGATGTCGCGCACCGCGAATTCGTCGAAGCACAGGAGCGAGGCCTCCCGCGCAAGATCTTCGGCGACCGGCGCGATCGGGTCCTCTCCGTTGACCAGCCCCTTCTTGCGCGCCTTGCGCCATTGGTGGAGGCGCGCATGCACGTCCGCCATGAAGCCATGGAAATGGGCGCGGCGCTTCAGCGCGACTTCGGCTTCTTCGAAAAACAGGTCCATCAGCATCGTCTTGCCGCGCCCGACTGGGCCGTGGACGTAGAGGCCGCGTGGCGGGTCGACCGGCTTGATCCCGATGAGCCGCGCCAGGGCGCCCGGCTTCGCTTCGGACTTGTAACCCGCCAGCTCCAGGCGGAGCACGTCGAGCCTGTCGGCAAGCCTCGCCTGCGCCGGGTCGTATTCGATGCGATGGTCGAGGACGAGCGCGCGGTAGCGCTCGGCGATGCGGCTCATCCCCGGAGCTTCGTCATGCTGTCGGGAGAGGCTAATGCGCCTCCTCCCAATTTTGCGCCGCGTGAGCGTCGACCCGCAGCGGGACGCGCAGTTTGACCGCCGGTTCGGGCGCGTCGACCATCGCTTTCGCCACCAACGGGAGCGTCGCCTCGATCTCTTCGTCCGGCGCCTCGAACACGAGTTCGTCGTGGACTTGCAACAGCATGTGCGCCCTCAGACCCGCCCGGATCAGCGCATCGTCCATGCGGATCATCGCGCGGCGAATGATGTCAGCGGCCGAGCCCTGCAGCGGCGCGTTGATCGCCGCGCGCTCGTTGAAGGCGCGCTCCGAGGGGTTGGAGGCGTTGATGCGCGGATAGTGGCATTTGCGGCCGAAAATGGTGGTGACGAAGCCGTCGTTCCGCGCCGCCTTCTTGGTCGTCTCCATATAGTCGCGGATGCCGGGGAAGCGCTCGAAATATTTCTTGATGTAGGCGCCGGCTTCCTCGCGGGCGATGCCGAGCTGATTTGAGAGACCGAAGGCCGAAATGCCGTAGATGATGCCGAAATTGATCGCCTTGGCGCGCCGTCGGATCTCACTCGGCATTCCCTTGACCGGGACGCCGAACATTTCCGAGGCGGTCATGGCGTGGATGTCGAGTTCGTCGGCGAACGCCTGCTTCAGCGAAGGAATGTCGGCGATATGGGCGAGCAGGCGCAGTTCGATCTGGCTGTAGTCGGCCGAGATCAGCTTATGGCCCTTCGCGGCGACGAAGGCGCGCCGGATCTTGCGCCCCTCCTCGGTGCGGACCGGGATATTCTGCAAATTGGGCTCCGACGACGACAATCGGCCCGTCGTCGTCGCGGCGAGCGCATAGGAAGTGTGCACGCGCCCGGTGGAAGGATTGACGAAGCCCGGCAGAGCGTCGGCGTAGGTCGACTTGAGCTTCGACAGCTGGCGCCACTCGAGAATGCGCGCCGGCAGCGCATGCCCCTCGGCGGCGAGGTCATCGAGCACGCTGGCCGAGGTCGACCAGGCGCCGGTCGCGGTCTTCTTGCCGCCGGGCAAGCCCATCTGGCCGAACAGGATGTCGCCGAGCTGCTTGGGCGAACCGAGGTTGAAGGGCGCTCCCACGATCTTCGTGACTTCGTCCTCGAGCCGCGCCATCCCTTGCGCGAAATCGCCGGCAAGCCGCGACAGCATGTCGCGATCGATGGCGACGCCGCGCCGCTCCATGCGCGCCAGAACCGAAACCAGCGGGCGCTCCAGCGTCTCATAGACAGTCGCCATGCGCTCGGCGGCCAGACGCGGCTTCAACACGCGCCACAGGCGCAGGGTCACGTCCGCGTCCTCGGCGGCGTATTCACTCGCCTTGTCGATGGCGACCCTGGCGAAACCGATGAAGCTGCGGCCCGAACCGGCGACTTCGCCGAAGGCGATCGGCTTGTGGCCGAGGAAACGCTCAGACAGCGCGTCCATGCCGTGGCCGTCTCCAGTCGCGCCGGCGTCGAGCGCATAAGAGATCAGCATCGTATCGTCGATCGGCGCGACCTCGATTCCTCGCTGCGCGAGCACCTGCATGTCGAACTTGACGTTCTGACCGATTTTGAGAACGCCCGGCGCCTCCAGCAGGGGCTTCAATAGCGCAATCGCCTCGGCCTCCCCGATCTGATCCGGCGCGAGGCCGCCGCCGCCGAAGAGATCGTCGGCGCCGACGCGATGGCCGATCGGGATGTAGCAGGCCTCTCCCGGCCGCACGGCCAGCGACGCGCCGATCAGATCGGCCCGCAGCGGGTCGAGCGACGAGGTCTCGGTGTCGAAGGCGACGACGCCCTCTTCGAACGCTCGCGCGATCCAGACGCTGAGCTCCTCGACGGTTCGCACCGTCTTGTAAGCGGCGCGGTCGATCGCCTCGCGCGCCTCGAGCGCGCGCGCCGTGACGAGATCGGCGGGCGAATCGCCGTTGGGGGCCACAGGCGCCTCCGCCCGCGAGGGCGGGGCCTCCGGCGCCTCATGGGCGCTCGCCTGGGACGCCTCCCCGTTGCGCCCGCGCCATCCGCCGGGGCCGACGTAGCGGGGTTCAGGCTCGATCGCGGAGACGTCGAGCCCGCAGATTTCGCCAACGCGGCGGGTGATCGTGTTGAGCTCCATCGCCTTCAGGAAGGCGATCAGCGGCTTGCCGTCGAGCTGGGGCGTGACGAGCTCGTCGAGCGGCGTTTCGACGGAAACGTCGCGCACCAACGTGACCAGCGTCTTCGAAATCCGGATTCGCTCGACGTTCGCCGGATCGGTCAGCGCCTCGCGGCGCTTGGGCTGCTTGATTTCGCCGGCGCGGGCGAGGAGCGTGTCGAGATCGCCATATTCGCCGATGAGCTGGGCCGCCGTCTTGACGCCGATGCCGGGCGCGCCGGGCACATTGTCGGTCGAATCTCCGGCGAGCGCCTGGACGTCGACGACCCTGTCCGGCCCCACGCCGAAATACGCGACCACTTCCGCCGGGCCGATGCGCCGCTCCTCGCGGTCGCCCGAGGCGGGATCATACATCGCCACCCCCGGCTCGATCAGCTGCATCAGGTCCTTGTCGGCCGAGACGATCAGAACGTCGGCGCCCTTCTCGCGCGCCTGGCGGGCGTAGGTGGCGATGAGGTCGTCGGCCTCGTAGCGGTCCTGCTCGACCGGAATCATGCCGAAAGCGCGCACCGTCGCCCGCATCAGCGGGAACTGCGGGACGAGATCGGCCGGCGGATCGGGGCGATGGGACTTGTAAGCCGGATAGATCTCGCGCCGGAAGGAAGCTTCCGACTTGTCGAGAATGATCGCCAGATGCGTCGGCTTGATCCCCGCCGCGCCGTCGCGGACGAATTGCAGCAGCTTAGTCGCAAACAGTCTTACCGCGCCGATCGGCAGCCGGTCCGAACGATAGTTGTATTTCTGATCCTGACGGATCGATTGGTAATAGGCGCGAAAGACGAAGGACGAGCCGTCGACCAGAAAGACGTGGTCGCCGGGGCCGACCGGACGATGGGGCTGGGTCATGGCGTAAGAATAGGCGATGTCATGAGCGCGCGCCATCGGCCCGGCGGCGGGCGGACTCGGCGCCCCGCTGAGTATTTCTTGCTTACGCCCGCGCTGTTCATCGGATAGTCATCCTTGTCGCCGCATTTTCGGCCAATCGCCCCAAGCGCGCCGAAAGCGGCCGGCGTTCTGGAGGGACAAGGCAAGGATGAAATTACGCCTCTGGCTGGCCGCCTCGGCGGCGGCGATGTCGATCGCGGTCGGCTCGGATTCGGGTTTGCCCACCGCGCAGTCGCTAACCATTCCGACCATATGCGCCGACGCGACGCAATGCGCCTCGTTCTGCCGCAGCATCGTCGAGAAAGGCCGGACCGAGAGCGACTTCATCGAGCTCGCCGCCTATCAGCTCGGACCAGAAAAGCCGATGGATCTGCCCCCGGCCAACCTGTCGATGCCTGCGCCGGTCGATCCGAAGAACGTCTATGCCGGAACGCAGGCGGACATGTTCAGCCCCGCCGTCGCCGGGCAATTGTCGCGCGTCTATTCGCCCAATCTCCTGACCGGCAAGGTTGACGTCATCGACCCTAAGACCTTCAAGGTGATCGAGAGCCTGACTGCGATTCCGAGCCCCGAGCACATCGTTCCGTCCTGGGATCTGCAGACGCTGTGGGTCTCGGGCGACATCAGCTACGGCGGCGGCCACGGCGATGTGATGCCGATCGATCCCCGGACCGGCAAGCTCGGCCAGGCGATCGCCGTGCCCGATTCCTACAACATGTATTTCACCCCTGACGGCAGGTCGGCGATCCTGGTCGCCGAAGCGATGCGCAGGCTCGAATTCCGCGACCCGCACACGATGGCCCTTCAGGGCTACATCAACACGCCGAAATGCGCTGGCATCAACCACGCCGATTTTTCGCCTGACGGCTCCTACGCGATCTTCACCTGCGAATACAACAACGCGCTCGCCAAGATCGATCTCGTCCACCACACGCTGGTCGAAACGCTGCCGCTGTCGCCGGGCCATATGCCGCAGGACATCAGGGTCGCGCCCGGCGGCAAGGTCTTTTTCGTCGCCGACATTCTGAAGGACGGCGTCATCGTCCTCGACGGCGATGTGTTCGGCGAGCTTGGTTTCATTCCGACCGGGGTCGGAGCGCACGGCCTCTACCCGAGCCGCGACGGAACCAAGCTCTATGTCTCCAATCGCGGAACGCACGACATCGCCGGCGTCAGGCATGGCCACGGCAGCGTCTCGGTTATCGATTTCAAGACCCGCAAGGTCGTCGCCACCTGGACGATTCCCGGCGGCGGCAGCCCGGATATGGGCAATCTGAGCGCCGACGGCAAATGGCTGTGGCTGTCGGGCCGCTATGACGGCGTCGTCTACGCCTTCAACACCGAGGACGGCTCGGTCAAGACGATTCCGGTCGGCGGCATGCCGCACGGGCTGACGGTGTGGCCGCAGCCGGGACGCTATTCTCTCGGGCATACAGGCAATATGCGGTAGAGCCGTCAGCAGCCCTCCGCCCCCAAATCGCCTGCAAGCCCGGCCATGCCGCTGCCGCCCGGCTGGTCCGCGTTCTTCGCCGCCGAGCTTGGCGCGCTCGCCGCGTTGACCGGTTTCATCGTGGCGGCGACCGGTCCCTTGTCCTCATCCCCGGGCAGCCGGCCCTGTTCGTCGGAACGGAGGTCCTGGCTGTAGGTCTCGCGATGCTCGTCGCCGCGATCGTCATCCAGACGCGGTCGGGGCGACCGAGCGGATGGCGCGCGCCGCCATCAGCGCGGGCGTCGGCGCGCTGGCCGTCATCGGCGGCGCGCTGCTTGCGACCGGCGCGCGCGCCGGCCTCTCTTGGATCGCGGCCCGGGACATCGTCTGCATGATCGCTGTCGTCCTGAGCGCATGGGCGCTCCTGATCGAGAGCTTGCGGCAGGGACGCGCATTTCCCTTCCCGGAGTCCGCGAACAGGCGGCGCCCGGCGCCTACGGCAGTCGCTTCCAGTTGTCGACGATATAGCCGCGGGCGTCGAGCGCCCGGTTCGGCTTGCCGGCGACGGCGCGGCGGCCTTCGCAGCGCCAGTCGTAGATCGTGTCGTGGCCGGTCGCGACCATCGGGATGGACTCCGATCCCGGATGATCGCGGCACCAGGCGCTCGCGCCGACGAGCCGGCGATGAACGTTGGCCTTGCCGCAATCGAGGTTGGCCCCGACCCAGCAGGCCATCAGCCTGCCGCCGGCGCAGCGGACCTTGGCGTGGCGCGCCTGATCGACGCTGATGCCGAACGCCTTGGCGACCGCGGACTGAAGCTCCTTGGGAACTGGCGCCGCCGACTGACGTCCCGCGCCGGCGGCGCAATAGCCCACGCCGCCCGCAGCGAAAGCGGGCCAAGCGGCTGCGGCGCAAGCCAGCGCGGCGACGAAAACGCCGGCAAGACCCGTTCCGCCCGACAAGGCGCGCATCGCGGCCTCCTTTTGTCTTCGACGGCGGTCAAGAGTGACTTCGGGCCGGAAGTGCGTCAAGCGGCGCGACAAGACGCATGAAGCGCGCGATTGTGCCGGCCAAATTGTTCCACGCCAGACCGGGCCGGACCTAACCAGACCAGGCGGAACCAGAAGAAACCCGGAACAAAATCGACGGACGCCGCCAGATTCTTGCGGTCGAGACGGCCAATCGCGCGAGCCTTACTTCGCATGGGGCGTCGCGCTCGCGCCCCAGCTCCAGTTCCGGATCTCAGGCAAATCCTCGCCATGCGCGTCAATGTAGTGCTTGTGCTCGATGAGTTTGTCTCGCATCACCTGCTTCAGATACGCGCCCTTGCTGCCGAGCTGAGGCAATTTGTCCACGACGTCTTGCGCCAGATGAAAGCGATCGATCTCGTTTTGCACCCGCATGTCAAACGCAGTGGTGATCGTTCCCTCTTCTTTGTAACCCCGGACATGCAGGTTCCGGTTGGTTCGACGGTAGGTCAGTTCATGGACGAGCGAGGGATAGCCGTGGAAATTGAATATGATCGGCGTATCCCTGGTGAAGAGAGAGTCGTAGTCGGTCTCGCTCAGTCCATGCGGATGCTCCGCGGAGGGCTGAAGTCGCATCAGATCGACGACATTGATGACCCGAATTTTCAAATCGGGCAGATGTTCGCGCAGGATGGATACGGCCGCCAGAACCTCGAGCGTCGGCGTGTCGCCGCAGCAGGCCATCACGACATCCGGTTCCGCGTCCTGGTCGTTGCTCGCCCATTGCCAGATGCCGATTCCCTCGGTGCAATGGACGACGGCTTGCTCCATGGTGAGCCACTGCGGCAGCGGGTGCTTGCCCGCCACGACGACGTTGACGTAGTGCCGAGTGCGCAGGCAATGGTCGAACACCGACAACAGGCAATTGGCGTCCGGCGGCAGATAAACCCGAACGATGTCCGCCTTCTTGTTGATCACGTGATCGAGGAAGCCGGGGTCCTGATGGGTGAAGCCATTATGGTCCTGCTGCCAGACGTGCGAAGCGAGGAGGTAATTCAACGACGCGATCTTGCGCCGCCACGGCAGTTCGAGCGTGACCTTCAACCATTTCGCATGCTGGCTGAACATTGAATCGACGATGCGGATAAAGGCCTCGTAAGAGTTGAAGAGGCCATGGCGTCCGGTCAGCAGATAGCCCTCGAGCCACCCCTCGCATTGATGCTCGCTGAGCATGGAGTCCAGGACGCGGCCCTGAGGCGCGAGAAACTCATCATCGTCGACTTCGCGAGCGTCCCATTGACGATTGGTGACCTCAAAGACATCGCCGAGCAGATTCGAAAGCGTTTCGTCCGGACCGAAGATGCGGAAGTTGCGCTTGTCCTCGTTGAGGCGCGCCACGTCGCGAAGGAACTTGCCGAGCACCATCGTATCTTGCGCGGCGACAGCGCCTGGGGCGGGGACGGAGACCGCGTGGTCGCGAAAGTCAGGCATTTGCAAATCCCGCAGCAGAATGCCGCCATTGGCGTGCGGGTTGGCGCCCATCCGGCGGCCGCCCTTCGGCGCGAGCTCGGCGAGTTCGGCTTTCAGCGTTCCGTTCGCATCGAAGAGTTCTTCCGCCTTGTAGCTCTTCATCCAGCTTTCCAGCAGCTTGACATGATCGGGGTGCTTGGCGTCGACGAGCAAGGGAACCTGGTGTGCGCGAAACGTGCCTTCGATCTTCAAGCCGTCGACGACCTTCGGCCCGGTCCAACCTTTGGGGGATCTGAGGACGATCATAGGCCAGCGCGGCCGCGCGGGATCCTTGTTCTCTCTCGCGCTCTTCTGGATTGCACGGATCTGGCTGATGGCTTCTTCGACCGTCGCCGCCATCAGACGGTGCATCTTTTCCGGTTCTTCACCCTCGACGAAGAGCGGCGTCCAGCCGCACCCGCGAAAGAAGCGTTCGAGTTCCTCGTGCTCGATGCGCGCGAGGACTGTCGGATTGCTGATCTTGAAACCATTGAGGTGCAGGATCGGCAGAACCGCTCCGTCCGTGATCGGATCGAGAAATTTGTTGGATTGCCAGGCCGTGGCCAGGGGGCCCGTTTCGGCCTCGCCGTCGCCGACGATGCAGGCGACAATCAGACTGGGATTGTCGAACGCGGCGCCGAAGGCGTGGCTCAGCGAATATCCGAGTTCGCCGCCCTCGTGAATGGAGCCTGGCGTCGTCGGGGCCACATGGCTCGAAATGCCGCCGGGGAACGAAAACTGCTTGAAAAGCCGTTTCATCCCGGCTTCGTCCTGGCTGATGTCGGGATAGATTTCGCTGTAGCTCCCCTCGAGATAGGTGTTGGCGACTAAGGCCGGCCCGCCGTGGCCGGGACCGGCGATGTAGAACATGTCGAGATCATGTTTCTTGATGACCCGGTTCAAATGGACATAGATGAAGTTCTGACCCGGCGTCGTGCCCCAGTGTCCGACCACCAGCGGCTTCACCTGGGCCAGTGTCAGAGGCTCGCGCAGCAGCGGATTGTCATAAAGATAGATCTGCCCGACGGACAGATAGTTGGCGGCCCGCCAATAGGCATTGATCTTTTGCAACTCTTCTGAGTCCAGCGTTCCCTGCTTGGCGGAAAGCTGCCGGGTTGCGGCGTTCTGGTCTTTGGACCTGAGCATCGAAGTCGGCGCGTTCATTGTCGAAGCCCCTTATTTATAAGTCGGTTCACGCTCACCCGAGCGATTGAGCGGCCCGCGCGCTGCGTTGCCGGCTCTCCCGGGCGTTGGAGAAGTGGACGCCAGACCCCGCGTAGGGGAGTGGTTGCGACGGCGAATAACTCATCGCGGCCGGCGTCGCCGGTCCGTTCAACGCCTCTCGAATTCCGAGCATATTCCGCCGGAGATCGCCTTGGGCAAACTCGGAAAGTACCTATGCCGCGCGACGCGGTTGACGGTCGACGGCGACTCCGCATGGCGCTGACGAGCAAAGCCAAAAGAGTTCGAGCCAAGCCGCACCGAGAGTCGCGCGCGAAGGTCGACCTGTTCACGCGGGGCGAGCTCCGCGGGATAGGCCACGTATAGACTTGGACATAAGTAGATTCCGGGCCTCCCGCTTTCGATTCTCCCGCTGGTATCGTCCAAAAAGAATCGCCGCCGACGATTTGTCGAAGGCGGCTCTCGCCCGTTCTTGGCGGAGGGAAGATTTCGCAAGTGCACGCTCTTGCTTGTCTTGGCGCACTTATCTCGGCGTCGCCGGTCGTCAATCGCGGCATGATTGCCGGGCGAGGCCGCTTGGTCAGTCCGGCGACGTCGCAGCCCGGAAAACACAGGGAGAGATAACGTGACGACACCAGCGAGCACCGGCGTCGAAGCGCCTGCAGCGCCTCGCGGCGCGGCGCCAGCCCGATCGTCCGCGCAACCGCAACCGTCCGGCCATACCATGACGCCATCGCTGTGGGTGGTGCTGGTCGTCGTTCTCTTCGCAGGCGCACTGTTCGGCTACGATCAGGGGGTCATCTCAGGGGCGCTGCGAGGAATCAAATCGACGTTCTCGCTCAATTCGCTGCTGGTCGAGGTGGCGACGAGCTGGGTTACCCTCGGCGCGTTGTTCGGCTCCCTCGCCGGCGGCGAATTGGCGGACCGAATCGGCCGTGAGCGTGCGGTGCTGATCGCGGGCGCGATTTTCACGCTGGGGGCCCTGGTGCAAGCGCTTGCACCCGACACCTTCGTCTTGGTCGCGGGGCGCCTGGCGGTTGGCGCGGGTGTGGGCGTCGCCGCTGTCGCGGCGCCGCTCTACGCCGCTGAGCTGGCGCCGACGGCCGTTCGCGGCCAATTCGTTTCCTGCTACCAGCTCGCGATCACCCTCGGCATCTTCCTTGCCTATCTGGTCGATGGCTGGCTGTCGGCGAAGGGCGCCTGGCGCGTGATGCTGGGAGCGTCCGCGGCGCCTGGATTGCTGCTGTTCGCCGTGGCTTTGGCGGCGCCGAGATCGCCGCGCTGGCTGATGATGATGCGCGGTCGTTCCGATGCGGCCGCGGAGCTTCGCAAGATAAGACCGGGCGTCGACGTCGAGCCGCGCCTCGACGCCATCGAGGCAGCCTTGCGCCAGGATGGCGACCGCGCCTCCTGGGCCGAGGTCTTTCACCAAGAATGGCGTCGCCCGTTGATGATCGGGATCGGGCTCGCGGTCTTCCAGCAAATCACAGGCATCAATGCGATCATCTATTACGCCGATCAGATTTTCGCCTCGGCGGGGTTTGCCACGCAGGCCTCTCAGACGACGGTGACCACATGGGCGATCGGCGGCGTCAACGTCCTCGCCACCCTGATCGCCATCGCCTTCGTCGATCGACTGGGGCGGCGGAAGCTGCTGCTCGCCGGTTTGATCGGGATGGGGATCAGCCTGATCGTGGTGGGAATCGCTTTCCGATTCATCGTGAAGGGCGCCGCTGGCGCCGCCGCCACAGCGGGGCCTAGCGGCGCAGGGGTCGCCACTCTGCTCGCTCTGGTCGGCTACATCATCTGCTTCGCCTTCTCGATGGGACCAGTCGTTTGGACGGTCATCAACGAGGTCTTCCCTGGCCATGTCCGCGGCCGGGCCGTCGCCGTCGCCACGGCGGTCAACTGGGGTTCGGCCTTTCTGGTCAGCCAGTTCTTCCTTTCGCTGATCGGCGCGATCGGAGATTCGTTGACCTTCTGTCTGTTCGCACTGTTCTGTGGCGTTGCGTGGCTGTGGATATACTTCCGTGTGCCGGAGACCAAGGGACTGACGCTGGAACAGATCCAGAAGCTATGGCAGGTGTGACGCCTTGATGCTCATCGCGGGCGCGATCGGGGATCGCCGGCGCTGTGGTCGGGCACGTCCCGCGCCGGGTCCGTCGGAGAAGATCATTCACCGTGTGTCCGCTTCGGCGGCGCGATCGTCAGTTGCGAAAGAGCGGCCTTCGCCCCTGCGCCGGGCGGCGATCCTGGTGAGCAGCTGAGACGGCTCGAGGCTCCTGTTCTTGCTGACGTCGATTGGTCTGATCGGGATTTGTCTGCTCGGGCCGGTCATTCGAATTTGGAGTCGTTTGCTGGTCAGCCATGGATTTCTCCTTCGTTCACAACATGGTTGATGATCATCGGGTTGAACCCTGCGGAGACTTCTGTGGAGGGACTGCGCCGGCAGCCGACGCTTGGGCGCTATCGATTTTCGTAGTGCCGTGAACGTTCGACGCGGCCCATTGGGTGCCCATCATGCTTGCCATGATGAGCAGACTGACCAGCACGGCATACACCAATCCGCGGGAATTCTGCGTCGGGCCGGGGCCGGTGAACGTCTTGCTGGACGCGACGGAGGGACTGGCGGCGCGCGGCAGCAGCGCGATCAGGCGAGTGGAAATCGTCTCGGGCTCGGGCCGCGACGGTGGCCGATCAGGGAGCGTTTCGATCAAGGACGTCAATCTCCGCGTTGCGGTTTGCTGCGGCATACCGGCCAGCGTCGCTGCCTCCCGCCAAGGGTCGAGGTCAAGCCGCGCCAGCGCTGAGAGGACGCTGAGCACCATTCCATTTTTTTCCTCGCCGATTGGCGCGAATAGAAAGGCGTCGTACTCGGATTTCCGAGACAAAACCGTCGCAGCATGTTTCATATTGACCACCAGATTGGCTTGCCTGCGCCGATCAGACGAGACTAGGCAGCTCTCGCGGCGTTTGGTTCGCATCCGACTTAGCCGTATCGATCGACTGCTCGCCGCGCCAGACTCGGAAACTACCTAGAGCGGCGTCAGTGGACGATGCTGTCGACTCCGCGGGCGCCGATGCTCGGTAGGCTTTGCTCGGAGCAGCCTTGCAGGCCTCCGATCAGGAAGGCAGTCGACAAAGCCTCATGTCTTCTCGAAAAGGCGACCGATGAGAGCCTGCGCATCGGTCTGAATTTGCTTCAGGCGATCCTCGTTGTGAAAGCCTTCCGCGCAAATCTTGAAGCCGTCTTCTGTTCCCGATGGCTGACCGGCAAACCGCCCGTTCCTGGCGACCACCTTGATTCCGCCGATCGATTCGTCGTTGCCGGGATATCCGGTCAGTCTCGCTACGATCGGCTCGCCGGCCAACTCTTTGGCGTTGATCGTGACGGGGTCCAAGCTTGCGAGAAGGGCCCTCTTGCTCGCGCGTCGCCGGTCTGCCGGCCAGGGGCTTTCGCTTTCCGATATGCCAACCTCAAGGTGGTCCCATAACGACCTGCACGCGGTGGGTGGCGCCGTCATCGAGCAAGGGAACGAGAAAATTCTTGGATGCCGCAAGCATTTCGTCATCGAGCTTGATTGAGTGGACGCCGCGGCAGACGCTGCCCGGGTTTTCCACCGCGATCTCATAGCGAGCCGAGCGATATCGGAAGACAATCTCGAATCCCGGCCAGCCATGAGGGATGCATGGATCGAGCGCCAGATTGGCGCCCTGCATGCGAAATCCGAGAAGCCCTTCCAAAGCTACGCGGTACATCCAGCCGGCTGAACCCGTATACCAGGTCCATCCGCCCCGTCCGACATGCGGCGGCTCGGAATAGAGGTCGGCGCAGACGACATAGGGCTCGACCCTGTAACGGTGAATCCCCTCGGGACTATCGGTGTGAGCGATTGGATTGAGCATCGACAGCAGCTCGCCCGCCTTGTCGCCGTCGCCCTGCATGATGAACGCCAGCGCGGCCCAAATCGCGCCGTGGGTGTATTGGCCGCCATTCTCGCGGATGCCCGGCGGGTAGCCCTTGATATAGCCTGGATCATGGGTGGGATTGTCAAAGGGCGGGGTGAACAGCAGCAACAATTTGTCGCCCCGACGTACGAGATATTTGTCCAGGGTTTCCATGGCGCGCCTGCTCCGCTCCGGATCTGCGGCGCCTGAGATGACAGCCCAGGATTGCGCAATCGAATCGATACGGCACTCATTGTTGGCGACAGAGCCGAGTGGCGATCCGTCGTCGAAAAAGGCGCGACGATACCAATCGCCGTCCCAGGCTTCGCGATCGAGCGATTCCTTCAAAGACGCCATATGTTTTCGCCACTCCGCCGCCCGCTTCGAATTGTCGCGCCGCTCGGCCAAATCAGCGAAGGCGTTCAGCGCCGAATAAAGGAACCAGCCGAGCCATACGCTCTCGCCCCTGCCGCCTTCGCCGACCGCGTCCATGCCGTCGTTCCAGTCGCCCCCGCCCATAAGCGGCAGGCCATGCGCTCCGGTTTCAAGACTTTTTTCGAGGGCCAGCGCGCAATGCTCAAACAAACTCGCCTTCTTGCTGGAAATTGTCGGCCGGAAGAAAGCGTCGCGCTCGCCCTCTTCCAATGTCGGCCCCTCGAGGAACTCGACCGTCTCGTCAAGCACCGCAATGTCCCCGGTGACCTGCACATAGTGGGCAACGACATAGGCAAGCCAGCCGCGGTCGTCGGAGACGCGTGTGCGGACGCCACGCCCTGATTCCGGCAACCACCAGTGCTGAACATCGCCTTCGACGAATTGTCGCGCCGCGGCCCTGAGCAGATGTTCTCGCGCTATTTCCGGCCGTGACACGCAAAGCGCCATTACGTCTTGCAATTGGTCACGAAAGCCGTAGGCGCCGCTCGCCTGATAGAAGGCGGCGCGCGCCCATACCCGACAGGCAAGCGTTTGATAGGGAAGCCAACGGTTGAGAAGAATATCCATCGATCGGTCGGGCGTCTTGACCTGAACAATCCCGAGAGTGTCGTCCCATTGCTGGATCACGCTGGCGAACACCGCATCGAGATCGGCCTCGCGGTACTTTACAAGAAGAGATTGCGCCTTGGCGTTCGTCGCCGCCTGCCCGAGAAAGAACACGATCTCCGCTGTGCCGACGGCGCTCAGCCTCACCTGGGTTTGCAGTGCGCAGCACGGATCGAGGCCGGCGCCGGCGCGATTGGACAGCGGCGCGCCAAGACTCAAGCCAAGGGGCCGATCCATCGCGCCGTCGCGGCCCAGGAATTCTGTCCGGTCGCAAGTCCACGCCGTTTGCCGGCCGTTGAGGTCCGCAAACGCCACGTGCTCGCCAAATTGCTCGTTCCACGGATTTCGCGCGAAGATCGCGCCTGTGTCAGAATCGATCTCGGTCACGATGAAAGGCGCGCTCACCGAGCGGTTCTGGCCCAGAACCCATTCCACATAGGCCGTGATCGAAAGATGCCGCCTGCGTCCCGAAAGATTTGCGATCTTCAGCCGGGAAATCTTGATTGAATCGTCAACCGGCACGTATTGGAGAAGCTCGAGTGAAATACCGTGCGAGTCATGGCCGAATCGACTGTAACCCTGCCCATGCCGCACGGAGTAGGATGTGGTCTTTTCGCGTATGGGCAGCGCGGTCGGCCCCCACACTTCGCCGGTATTCTCGTCGCGTATATAGATCGCCTCGCCGGGGGCATCGCAGACGGGATCGTTCGACCATGGGGTGAGCTGATTCTGCTGACTGTTCACCGACCAGGTGAAGCCGCTGCCGTCGGTCGAGACCTGGAAGCCGAATGACGGATTGGTGACGATGTTCAACCATGGCGCCGGCGTGCGGTCGTTGCCTTTGAGAAACGTGATGTATTCACGCCCGCCATTCGTGAAGCCGCCAAGCCCGTTGAAAAACTCCATTTTCGGGCGCGGCAATCGCATTTCGGGGGCCGCGGCCTGTGGCGTGCGCCGGGCCGGAGGCGGGGCGGCGGGCTTGTAATAGTGAGCGCGCTTGATCTGGTCGGCCAGAGAACCGCGATCGCCATGAAGCACCGCGCGGGCGCAGGCGTGAAGCAGACCGCGAACTTCGTTGGATATGAGGTCGGCGCGAAGGACGAACACTGCTCCGCGCGGATCGCCGCCCGGTATCGCCGGCATCGATTGGTTCATCCGCACCAGCGCGTCAAGCGAAGTCTGGAAGTCGTGAATATAGGACCCAGCGCGCTCGTTGAGAATCACTAGATCGACCGCCAGCCGTTTCAACCGCCAATACTCGTGAGCGCGCAAAAGCTGGCGGACGAGTTCGAGGTGGCGGTCGTCTTCGACCGAGACCAGCACGACCGGCAGATCGCCCGAAATTCCGCGCGCCCAGAGCGTCGAGGCTTTGCCCGCGCCGCGCTTGAGAGCGTCGGAAGGCGGCCGCAGCGTAGGATCGGAATAAAGAATATGATTGGCGAGGCGCTGGAAAAGATGCGCTTCGTCAGAGTCGACGCCGAGGTGGTGAAGCTGCATCTGCGCCTGCGTCCAGGCAAGCGTCTTGGCCCGCTCGAACGCCGTTGGCTCATGATGCTTGTCGGCGAGATCGAGCAATTCGTCGCGCGATGAGGCGGCCAACGTCCAGAACGCGATCCGCGCAGTCGCTCCGCGCGGAATACGCACGTGCCGGCGCAGGCTGAATATGGGATCGAGCACGGGACCCGCTGTATTGGAAAGTGGCCAGCCATCGACGATGGCGGCGGGAGAGCGAATGGTCCGCCCGCGCCCAAGAAAGCGCGCGCGATCAGTTTCGAATTGTCCGTCTCCGGAAGTCTCGCTCTCGACCACGGCCAAATGTGCGGCCCATACGAGCGGATCGCCCTCAGAGCGCCGCCGGCGCGTGGCGAGGAGCGCGCCGAGATGGGGCGCATACTCAGTCTCCACGAAAAGCGCCGCGAACGCCGGGTGCGCCACATCGTCGGGCTGTCGTGCAAGGGCGATTTCGGCATAGGAGGTGACTTCGATCTGCCGTGTTTGGGTTCCATCGTTTGTGATCGAAACACGGCGAACTTCAGCGTCGACTTCGGGCGAGACGATGACCTCGAGCGTCGTCGTGACACTGGCGTCGCGCCGGATAATCTCGGCGCGGTCTTCCGAAAACGTCACGTCATAACCGTCGGGCTCGACTGCGCTCGGCTGATAGCCCGCAGACCAGGTTTCGCCGCTCTGCAGGTCGCGCAGGAAGATATAGGCGCCCCAACCGTCGCAGGTGGCGTCCTCGCGCCAGCGTGTGATCGCGACATCGTGCCACCGGCTGTATCCCGATCCTGCCGTCGTGATCATCGTCGAAAAGCGGCCATTCGACAAAAGATGCGTGCGCGGCACGCGCGAATGCGCTGAGGCATAATGACGCTGTGCGTCAGGAACCAGGCCGGCGCTCTGCGCTGCCGCGCCCGCCTCTTCCGATGGGGCCCTCGCGACGGCGACATCTCGCGGCATACGCTCCTGCAGCAGAAGTTCCGCCGCTCGCACGATCGGTTCGGAGTGAAACCGCGCGCGCATCCGGCCCTCCTGAAGGGCGTTCGCGATGCCGACGATGGTCATTGCCTGATGGTGGGCCATGTAGGCGCGGATGACAGCGACCTTTGAACCTTCCGGCAGGCGGCTCTGAGTGTAGTCCAGCGCCTCATACCACCCGTAGACGCCGCGGGCCCCAATGCCGGCCATGCGCTCATAATTGCGGGCCGCCGCGGCGGGATCGACCATGCACGCCAACCCGCTTGCATAGGGCGCAATGACGACGCTTTTGCTGAGGCCGCGCTTGTAACCCAAATCGGGAACGCCGAAACTTGAATACTGGTACGTTTGCTCGATGTCGCGAACGTTGTATTCGGATTCCGACATCCCCCACGGGACGCCGAGTTCGGCGCCGTATTTCTCTTGCCGCGACACGACGAGCCGGTTGGTCTGCGCGAGCAGGCTGCCGGCTGGCGCTCGCATCACCAGCGAAGGCATCAGATACTCAAACATCGAACCGGACCATGAGATCAGACCCGATCCGCCTTCAATGGGCGTCAAGGTGCGTCCCAGCCTGAACCAGTGCTTGGCCGGCAAATCGCCCTTCGCGATGGCGATGAAACTCGCAAGCCGTGCTTCTGAAGCCAGAAGATCATAGAAATTGGAATCGAGAGCGCCGTCGCTGTCGCGGTAACCGATGGACAGGAGTTGGCGGTCAGGATCGAACAGAAAGCCAAATTCCATGACGTTGAACATTGTCTTGGCGAGATCGGCTATCGCCGCGAGTCGATTCGTGACCGATTGAGCGGCGCCGGCCGAATTTTCCAGCGCCTTCATCAGGTGTTCACGGTCTATTTGCGTTCCACCGAACTGGCGGCTGGCGAGCTTGCGCGCCGCCGCTTCGCAGTACTTTGGGAGCGCGGCCAACGCGGGCGCTGTGTCCAGAAGTTTGGCGGCTTCGTCGTCGGCCCGGATTTCTGGCGTGAGCAGGCTCGCCCATGGCATCAGAAGATCAATATCCTGCCGATGGCCGAGGACGGCCGTACGCACGGCCTCGGCCCACACGGTGATCTCCGTCTCGGCCGCGCTATCGGATTCGAGCGACCAGGCGCGCGCGCGGGTCACAAGCGTGTCAGCCATCTGCGTCATGTCTGACAGCCGCTGATGAATGCGCGCTGGCGTTAGTGGAGCAATTTGAAGGGTAGCGGCGAAGGCGTCGACGGCCTCGTTCAACTTTGTATGCGCAGCGCTCGGCGGCGGCCGCTCCTGGGACCGCGGACTTGCGGCGTCGCGGATCAGCGCGATGGCGTCTTGGAGTCCCGATATCCAATTTTGATTGCCGATCGGGCGGGTGGATATCTCATGGCAGGCATTGCCCAGTGCGATGAGATGACCGGCGAGATTGCCGCTATCCACCGAGGAGATATATTTCGGCTCCAACGCGCTCAGGTCGCTCGTATCGTACCAATTGTAAAAGTGACCTCGGAATCGCTCCAGCTTTTTCATCGAGGCGAACGTACCCTCGAGCCGTTCCAATGTTTCCAGTGTTCCAAGCCAGCCGAAGTCGTGCGCCGCGACGACGGATAGCAGGTAAAGTCCCATATTGGTCGGCGAGGTGCGGTGCGCGATGACTGGCTCCGGGTCCTCCTGAAAATTGTCGGGCGGAAGCATGTTGTCTTCCGCGGTGACGAATTTCTCGAAGAAGCGCCAAGTGCGGCGCGCGATGAGCCTCAGCGCCAAGGCGTCGGCCGGCGCGACCGACAAGTGACCGGCCGCGCGCGGCGGCAGGCTCGCCCAACGCGCGACGAAGGGCGACAGCACCCACAAAGCCATGAATGGCGCCGCGATGATCCAGCTTCGTTGCTCCAAGAAATAAAGCAGGACCGCGACAAGACCGGCGCACACCAGGCTCGCCGTCATCTGCGAGGCAAGTCCGCGGTGGTCGATCGTGGAATCGTCCCCGATCTGCGCCGCGGTTACCCATTCGAGCAAGTGGCGCCGGCGAACAAACAGACGGAACAACGTGCGCACGACCGCATCGACCATTAACCAGGCCTGATGCGCGAGAAAGGTGATGAGAAACGCGCTCTGCAGAAGACCCAGGGCAAAATCGCCGCGCAGCGTGCGTAGATGATTGCGCAGGGAAACGCCTGCACGGCGCGGAACAACGCCAGCGATCGCCGGCATCAAAGGGGGCAGCGCGATGGTCAAAAGTATATACGCCGTCCAAATCAAGGCGACCGGCATCGGCTGCAGCCACCCGATCAAAAAGGCGAGAAGGGCCGCGGGCGCGGAGAGCGATCGGCGCAGATTATCGAGCAGCTTCCAGCGCCCCATCAGCGGGATCGCGGTTTTCCTGGAGCCGTCGCTGGACTTGCTGCGAAAGTCGAAGATCCACGGCAACAGCTGCCAGTCGCCCCGGACCCAGCGATGCTGGCGCGCGGCCGCGACGGCGTAACGCGAGGGAAATTCCTCGACCACCTCAATGTCGGACGCGAGGCCCGAGCGCGCGAGAATGCCCTCCAGCAGATCGTGGCTAAGGACGGAGTTTTCCGGAATCTGTCGTTCGAGCGCGGCCTCGAAACTGTCGACTTCGTAGATCCCCTTGCCGCAATACGAACCCTCTTCGAACAGGTCCTGATAGACGTCGGAAACCGCGAGCGCGTAGGGATCGAGCCCATTGGGGCCGGAAAACGCGCGCTGAAACAGGGATCCTTGGCTACCCATGGGCAACGATGGCGTTACCCGGGGCTGAAGCATTCCGTGGCCCAACACCACCAAACCGGCGTGAGGATCGAAGTACGGCTGGTTGAGGGGATGCGCCATCTTTCCAACCAACCGCCTGGCGACCCCGATCGGCAGACGCGTGTCGGCGTCCAGCGTGATGACAAAACGAATGCCGGACGGAAGCGAGGGAACAAGGCCATCGATTGGCATGAATGTCGTATCAGTGGCGCCGCGAAGCAGGCGGTTGAGTTCGTTCAGCTTGCCGCGTTTGCGCTCCCACCCGATCCACGCTCCCTCTCCCTCGTTCCAGATCCGCCGGCGATGAAGAAGGAAGAAGCGCGCGCCGTTCCCGGTCGGACCATAGCGCGCGTTTAGCCGCGCGACGCCGGCAGCAGCTTCCGCCAGAAGACTATCGTCGTTGGCGTCGTGCTCGGTCGGGGAATCGCGCCAGTCGGTGATCAGCGCGAAGGTAAAATTATCGTCCGGATTGGAGAGGTGATGGACCTCGAGCCGCTCGATCTGATCCTGGATTTCCGCTACGCGGGCAAGCAATGTCGGCACCACGATGATTGTGCGCAGATCCGGCGTGACGCCGTTGCGCAATTCCAGTCCCGGCAGAATCTTCCCTCCGACCTGTTGGGTGATTGCCCGATTCACCAGCGCGACCGCGACGTCCGAGGCCGGAACGAGACCGACAATCGCAAGAACAAGCAGCGGCCAAACGCCAGTCCCGACGTAGGCGGCCGCGGATAGCGCGAGCCCAAGAACGATTGCCGTGACGATCGCGATTATGCCCACGTAACCCATCACGCCGAGACTGGCGCTGAGTTGGAAGAGCCGCGTCTTGAGCGGCACGCGGCAGCCAAGTTTCTTCTCGAAACCGTTGCGGCCTCGGCCGATGAGGTAATATCCGGGATCGCCTTCGCGCCTCGCGGTGAGAGCCTTGTCGGCCATCTGGTCGGTCGCGCAGTTGCCGGCCGCGATTGCGCGCTCGGCGACGTCCACTTCGTCGCGGCCCGACTCCCGCGCAAGTTCCTCGATGGCGCGCCGGTAAAGATCGCGCGTCGGAAAATCCATCGCTCCGAAGTCGCTGGCGCCGCGCAACGCCGCGTCGATCGGGTTGACGCTTTCGAAGAACTCCGCCCAATTGATCATCGAGACGAGGCGCATGCTCGTGATCACGTTGCGAACCGTCACGTCGATTGCGCTCTGGCGCTGAAACTCCTCGTAAACGAGTTCGTCGGTGGTCGTCCGCTCTGCCTCCAATTTGGCGTTCAGCCAGCGCAGCGCCGGTGTGCTATTGGGATCATGGTCACGCAAACGCTGGGCGAGCTCGACGGCGAATGCGGTCGACCATGGCGAATGATCCAGGCTGCGCAGAATGTTGGAAGCCGTTTTGGGATCTCCCTTGGCCGCGCCCAGGATCTGGTCTGCGAGCGTATCGGCCAAAAGGCTTGCCGATTGCTGGGCCATGATCGCCTCGGCCAGACGGCGGAGATTCTCGACCAGCGTGATGCGCAGGGTGATCGCGAGCGCCCATAATTCCCCGATGGTCAGGGGTTGGACCCGCTGATAAGCCTCGACGAAGCGAGTCAGCCTTTCCGCGTCGAACGCGCTGTCGGTGTGGGCGATGACTGCCCAAGCGACGCCGAACACGCGCGGATAGCCCTGCAATGGCCCCTCCGCCAATTTCGGCAGTCTGCGGTAGAAGCCAGGCGGCAGGTCGTCCTTGATCTCCCGAATCTGCTCATCGACGATATGGAAATTGTCCAGCAGCCATTCTGCCGCCGGCGTGATTGGCTGACGCGCGGAACTTGCGCGGACGACGGTGCGATACGCTTCGGTCAGGATTTCGGTGTTGTCGTAGAGCCGCTTGGCGAGCGGACGGCTCCGTCTCGGGTTAAGTGTGATGCGCTGCGCCGCGGCCAGACTCTCCGCGTGCTGCTCAAGACGCTCGACGCTGAAAAGCTCGGCGCGGATAGGCGGCTCTGGCGGCTTCCGCCTCGTCCGGCGGAACACCCGAAAGGGGGAAATGGTCAAGCTAGCACTCCCGAGAGCCATGAGAGCCAATGGCCCTGAAGCCGCCACGACAACGAAGCGGTCCACCGTTGCCGCGACCTTTCTTGCAGGACCAGATGACACCAACGCCCTGGCGAAAGCGCGTCGTGCGCGGTCTCATCGCGGTCAAACCAGTGGCGGCCGATTTCTCGTCTCGAGTCGGCGACAGATCCTTTCTCGAGGGTAATCTCGGCCCCGCGTTTCCCTCCGGCCGGGCGGTTGTCATCGTCCATGAGCCGTCGCGCTATTGGGCTCAATGCGCGAGCTGCTTGCGGAACAACTGTAATTCCTGCTCGCGCGTTGAGCTCGTTTTGGGATAGGCGAGTTTGAGTCCTTCGAATGTATCGAGGATGATTTGGGAAACGATCAGCCGGGCGTTCTCCTTGTCGTCGGCGGGAACGACATACCAGGGCACGTCGTTTGTGCTGGTGGCGCTAAGGCATTCCTCGAAGGCCTTCGCGTAGTCGCCCCAGAATTCGCGCTCCTTCACATCTGCGTCGCTGAATTTCCAGTTTTTCTCGGGGTCGTCGATACGTTTGAGAAAGCGTTTGCGCTGCTCCTCCTTCGAGAGGTGGAGGAAGAACTTGACGATACGGGTTCCGTTGGCGTGGAGGTGCCGCTCTAAATCGACGATCGAGCGATAGCGGTCGCGCCACACCGCCTTCTCGACGAGCAGGGCGTCCGGGAGCCCCTCGCCGCGGAGAATCTCGGGATGCACGCGGGCGATCAGCACCTCCTCGTAATAGGACCGGTTGAAGATGCCGATTCGCCCGCGCTCCGGCAGGTCGCGGGTGGTGCGCCAGAGAAAATCGTGTTGCAACTCGGTGGCGCTGGGATGCTTGAAGCTGAACACTTGGCAGCCTTGCGGGTTGACCCCGGACATCACGTGCCTGATGGCGCCGTCCTTCCCTGCGGCGTCCATCGCCTGAAAGATCAGCAGGAGGGCATATCGGTCGGATGCATAGTGCATCCTCTGCATTTTGCTCAATTGCCCAACGTGATCATCCAGAAGTTTTTTATAATGATGCTTCGACTTGTATACAGGATCGACCTTCGTCGGCCACTTCTCGAGATGGACCTTATCGCCTTCCCGCACGCGAAAGTCCTTGCAGTCAATTTTCATGTCAGGCCTTCCGGCGGTTGTTGCGGTTGGTGTCGTCCGTCGGCTCACTTGGTGGCCGACGGAGTCGGATCAGGCGGCGCCTTCGCTTTGGCCCCCGGCCCGGCCTCGGCTTCGGTTTCAGCCTTAGGCTCGGCCCTGGTTTCACGCTTCTTCGGCGTCGCGCTGGGCGCCTCAGCCTGGGTGATGGCCGCCGCTATGATGCGTCCGGCATCCTCCGGGTCTTTGACGAGGCCGGCCAGAAGGAGGTCGCCGAGCGACGTGTCGAGCAGCGTCGCGACGCCGGCTTTGGCTTCAGATTTAGGCTCGGTTTCGGGTTTGGGTTCGGCCTTGGCTTCAGGCTGGGGCGCTGCCTTGGCGTCCGGCTTGGACGCTGCCTTGGCTTCAGGCTGGGGCGCGGCTTTGGCTTCAAGCTTGGGTCCGGCCTTGGCGTCCGGCTTGGCGTCGTCGGCCTTGGCGTCCGGCTTGGAGGCCGGCGGACCTGCGTTGGCTTCGGCTTTGGGCGCGCTCTTGGCGTCGGGCCGGGGACCGGGCTTAGCGTTGTCGGCTCCGGGGTCAGGTTTGGCCTCAGCTTTAGTTGCGGGCTTTGCCTCCGCTTTGGGCTCAGGCTCGGTCTCGCCCTTGGCTGCGGGCTTTGTTTCCGCCTCGGCGTCAGGTTTGGGCGCGGAATCGGCTTTGACAGTATCGAGAACTTTGTAGGCGAGCAGCTTCACCGGATCGGTCACAAGGAACCAGGCGAAGGCATAGCCCCAAACGATACCCGCATACTTCCAGCCAAGCGGCGTCACGAGCCAGGCCCCATAAACCGAAATAAGCGTCGCCGCGGCCTGAGTGCCGAATACCGCCGCCAACAGTATCCACGCCGGGCGTGTGGACCACCACGGGCCGCGCGTACGGGTCTGGAAGATCGTCAAATGCCCGGCAACCGACAGCATGAGGTACATCATCGTTTGGAGTTCCGGATGGCCGAGATGAAAAATGCGGTCGCCAAGGTAAAACAGCCCAAACGCGGCGATCGGGCCGACGAGGCCCAGCACCGTGGCGATTCCAAGAACCAGGCGCATGTTCCATGCTTCGGGCTGGTTCCTGTAGGCGACATTGTCATAGGCGATGGACAGGATCGCGCCATCGTTGAGCAACGCCAGCATGACGATCATAATCGCCGTCAGCGGATAGAAGTTGAAGATGACGATCGCCAGCGTCATGAACAGAAGGACGCGCAGCGTCTCGGCGATGCGGTACATCGCATAGCTGTTCATCCGCTGGAAAATCTTCCGGCTTTCCTTGATCGCATCGATGATCACCGACAACCCGGGCGCCACCAGCACGATAGAGGCTGCCGCGCGCGCCGCGTCCGTCGCGCCGGAAACAGCGAAGCCGCAGTCGGCCTTCTTTAGCGCGGGGGCGTCATTCACCCCGTCGCCGGTCATGCCGACGATGTGGCCGTGCTTCTGCAGCACGTCGACGATGTGGAATTTGTGCTCTGGAAATACCTGGGCGAAACCGTCGGCATCCTCGATGGACTTGGTCATCGCCGCGGTTTCCTTGGTCTTGGAGTCGCCGAGCGCGCCGCCGTCGAGAATGTTCGCGCCCATCCCCAACGTTTTGGCCATCTCCCGGGCGATCGCCAGGGCGTCGCCTGTCACCATCTTGATCTTCACGCCCATCTCGGCCGCGGTCGCGATAGTGGATTTGGCGTCTTCGCGCGGCGGATCGAACAGCGGCAGGACGCCAAGAAGCCGCCATTTCCCGTCGCCATCCGCCCGGGCCACGCCGAGAGCACGAAAGCCGCGCGCGGCGAAGTCGTCGACCGCCTTGTCGACGGTGGCTTTCACGGCTGCGGCGTTGGCCGACAGCTCCAGGATGACCTGCGGCGCGCCTTTGGTCACTTTGAACGTCTTTCCGTCCGCGCCCTTGACCGTGGCCTCGGTCCGCTTGTGCACGGGATCGAACGGCGTGAAATGTGTGACCTGATAGGGCTTCAGCGCCTGCTTGTCCTTCAGGCCGCCGAGGACGGCGAGATCGATCGTGTCGTCGTTCTCCGCCCGCGAGGCCAGCGCGCCGGCGAGGATGACCTGGTCGGGTGTGATCTTATCCAGGCAGAACGGATCGCCAAGCGTCAGCTTGTTCTGGGTCAGGGTGCCGGTCTTGTCGGCGCACAGCACGTCCACGCCGGCCAGTTCCTCGATGGCGACCAGCTTGCTCACGATCGCCTGTTTCTTGGCGAGCAGGCGCGCGCCGACCGCCATCGTCACCGACAGCACGGTCGGCATCGCCACTGGGATCGCCGCCACCGTCAGCACGAGGGCGAACTGCAACGTGGTGAGGATCGGCTCGCCGCGATAGATCGCCAAGTCCGATGATCAGCGCCACCATGGCCACCGCCAGCATGATCAGGTAGTTGCCGATCTTCAGAACGGCTTTCTGAAAATGGCTGACGGTGACCGCCGTCTCCACCAGTTCCGCCGTCTTGCCAAAATAGGTTTTGCCGCCCGTCGCATAGACCAGCGCGCCGATCTCGCCGCGACGAACGATCGAGCCGGAGAAGATCGCGTCGCCGGATTTGCGCGTGGTCGGCAAAGATTCCCCGGTCAGCGCCGACTGATCCACGGATATTTCGTCGCCGTCCAGCAACCGCGCATCGGCCGGCACGATGTCGCCCAGGCGCAGGCGTATGGCGTCGCCCGGCACCAGTTCCCGCGCCGGCGGCGTGACCCACTTGCCGTCGCGTTTCACCCGGGCCTTGATCGCCAGCCTCGCCTTCAGCGCATCGATGGCGTTGCCCGCCTGGTGTTCTTCCCAGAAGCCGACGATCGCGTTGGCGAAGAACAACAGCAGAATGATGAAGAAATCGGGCCAATGCCGGACCGCCGGACAGGACCACCGCCACTTCGATCATCCAGGGGATGGGGCCCCAGAAATAGCAGAGGAACTTCAGGAACGGATTGGTCTTCTTCTCTTCGATCTCGTTGGGCCCATATTGCATCAGCCGCTTCTTCGCCTCGGCTTGGGTGAGGCCATCCGGGACGACCCCAATTTTTTCTCCACCTCCGCCATGGGCACGGTTTGCAGATCGTCCTTCGCATCAGACTTCGAATCAGCTTTGGCTCCGGGAGACTTAGGCTGATCCTCATGAGCTTTCATGAACGAAGTTCCTTCTACCTTTGCCACGAGTTGATTTACGTTCGCGGCGCGGGACGGTTGTCTTCGTGCGCATGGCCTTTGCCGCCGTGTCCAGCCGGATCGAGCTCT
>CAWASR010000016.1:0-442564 GCA_963784805.1 uncultured Alphaproteobacteria bacterium | reverse complement strand
GCTTGCCAGCAATCGCCTTCGCGGCGGATACTCACGGGAGGGGCGGGGCTTTTCCGGCGCATGTCGGCTGAGTTGAACCGAAGGGAGGGCTGATGGCGAAGCCGGACGTGCTGATGGTCAGCCGCTATCCCGACTGGGAGATGCCGCTCTTCGAACGCGACTATGTCGTCCATAAATTTTGGCTGGCCAAGGACCGGGCGCGGTTCCTGAGCGAGGTCGGGCCGCGCGTCCGCGCCATCGCCACCAACGGCGTGCTCGGGGCCGGGGCCGAGCTGATCGACGCCTGCCCCAAGCTCGAGATCATCGCCTGTTTCGGCGTCGGCTTCGACGCCATCGACCTCGAGCGCGCGAGGGCGCGCGGGGTCCGGGTCACCAATACGCCCGACGTGCTGACCGAGGACGTCGCCGACATGGCGTTGGCGCTGATCCTGGCGAGCTTCCGGCGCATCGTCGAGGGCGAGGCGTTCGTGCGCTCCGGCGCCTGGACCAACGGCGCGCTGCCTCTGGGCAAGAGTCTCAACGGCAAGATTCTCGGCCTCATCGGCTACGGCCGCATCGGCCGGGCCATCGCCCGCCGCGCGCCGGCTTTCGGCATGAGCGTCGCCTATTGCGACCTTGCGCGCGATCCCGATGCGCCGCACGCCTATCACGCCGATCCGGTCGCGCTCGCCCGCGCCAGCGACATCCTCGTCGCCGCGACCGCGGGCGGCGCCGCTACGCGAAACCTCGTCAATGGCGCTGTGTTCGAGGCGCTGGGGCCGGAGGGGTTGTTCGTCAACATTTCGCGCGGCACGGTGGTCGACGAAGAAGCGCTGATCGCGGCGCTGGAGGCAAAGCGCATCGGCGCCGCCGCGCTCGACGTGTTCTGGAACGAACCCAACATCGACCCGCGCCTGCTCGGGTTCAAAAACGTGATCGTTGAGCCGCACCACGCCAGCGGCACGATCGAGGCCCGCAAGGCGATGGGCCAGCTGGTGCGCGACAATCTCGCCGCCCATTTCGCCGGCCGCCCGCTGCCGACGCCGGTGATTTGAGGAAAATTGTGCGAAACGGCCCCACCATCATTGCGAGCGAAGCGAAGCAATCCTGCGCCGCCGTCCTGCGCAAACTCGTCACCACCCCCAACGCGATCATCAAGTCACGCCAACCATTCAAAATCGCCTTGACCTGAGACACGGTAGATTGCTTCGTCGCCCCATGGCTCCTCGCAATGACGAGCCGACGCGGAACCTGTTCCTGTCGTGACATGTCCGGAAAAACCGCCGCACGCGCGATTCCTGACTTTCGTGGAACCCCTGAGCCGGCGGCCTTCGTTCGAGGATGCAGCCGGCGCGGAAGAGGACGACGCGCTCGGCGACATGGGCGGCGGAGCCCGTTTCGTGCGTGACGACCAGCATCGCCATGCCCTCGGCCGCAAGCGGGACCCGCTATTCGCTCGCCGTCCGGCCGCGCGTCCGCCGCGCCTCATAGGCTTTCACATGCGCATAAGCGACGCGCAGCATCGAGCGATCGCCCGGCTCGGCGGCGCGGCGCAGGAGGTCGCCGAGAATATGGTCGCCCTCGACCGGCATGCCGCCTTCGATGTCCCGCAGCATCGAGGCCTTGAGCGGCGAACCCGAGGCGGTCAAGATCCGCCGCGCCTGCTCCAGGGAGTGCTCGCGTGGAGGAAGGCCCGCTTTGGCTGCGATCGAAGCGCATTCGTTCAAGAGCGCAGCGGCGAGATCCGAGGCCCCGGCGGCGACGATGTCGCCGATCGCGGCCCGCATCAGGCAGGTTATCCCGGCGGCGGCGGCGATGAAGACCCACTTCTCCCACATATCCTGCCGGACCTCCCCGCTGAGCCGCGCGTCGAAGCCCGCGCCCAGCAGCGCCGAGGCGACTGTCTCGATCCTTGGCGAACGGGCGCCGTCCAGCTCGCCGAAGGTCAAGCTGTGAATATCGTTCAGGTGAACGACGCCGCCGTCGGGGTCGAGCGTCGCCGAGATCACGCAGAGCCCGCCGAGCACCCGCTCGCGGCCGAAGCGGTCGGCGAGACCATCGAGGTGGCGCATGCCGTTGAGCAGAGGCAGAATTGCGGTCCGCGGGCCGACGGCCTTGGCGAATGACGCCATCGCGCCGTCGAGATCGTAGGCCTTGCAGCTGAGGAGGACGAGATCGAACGGCTCAGCAAGATCGACTTCGGCCACAAGCGGCGGATCGGAGCGGCGGAAGTCGCCGAAGCGGCTTTGAATCGTGAGCCCGCGCTTAGCGAGCAAGGCGGCGCGGCGCGGACGGACGAGAAACGTGACGTCCCGGCCCGCCTGCAACAGCCGCCCGCCGAAATAACCGCCGACAGCGCCCGCTCCAACGACGAGAATTCTCATCGCGCCAGCTCCTTCACAACGGTTCGACCCTCGCCGCGACTCGCTTCCCCTCAAAAGCTGTTGCGGTCATGATAGGTCTGCAAGAACTGCCGCACCCGCGGCTCGGCGCTTTCATGGAACACATGGGCGGGCGGGCCCTCGTCGACGATGCGGCCGGCGTCGATGAAGGCGATGCGGTCGGCGACATGGGCGGCGAAGCCCATCTCGTGGGTGACGATCAGCATCGTCATGCCTTCGGCGGCGAGGCCGCGCATCACTTCGAGCACTTCGCCGACCAGCTCCGGATCGAGCGCCGAGGTCGGCTCGTCGAACAGCATCAGCCTGGGCTGCATGGCGAGCGCCCGGGCGATCGCCACCCGCTGCTGCTGGCCGCCCGAGAGTCGCGAGGGATAGGCGTCCGCCTTGTCGGAAAGCCCGACCCGGGTCAGCATCGCCAGCGCCCGCTCGCGCGCCTCGCCCGCCGAGAGCCCGCGCACGAGCCGCAGCGGCTCGGCGACGTTGCCGAACGCGGTCATATGCGGCCACAGGTTGAAATGCTGAAACACCATCCCGATCTCGCGCCGCATTTCGCGTAGAGTTCGCGCGCCCATCGACCGGCGCGCGCCGTCGGGGGCGTCCTCGTAGCCGATCAGCCTGCCGTCGATCCGCACGTCGCCCGAGTCGTAGGATTCGAGAAAGTTCACGCAGCGCAACAGCGTGCTCTTGCCCGATCCGCTGGGGCCGATTAGGCAGACGACTTCCGAATGCTCGACGGTCAAGTTCACCCCGCGCAGCACTTCGTGCGCGCCGAAGCTTTTCCCCACGCCGCGAATCTCGATCATCGGCGCGCTCATGCGGCGCTTCCTTCCTGCGCCAGAAAGGCGGTGACCCGCGCTTCTATCCGATTGCCCAGACGCGAGACTGTCTCCACCAGCAGCCAATAGAACGCCGCCATGGCGAAGATCGCGTCGAAGGCGGTGAAGGTCTCCGCCGCCATCGTCTGCACCTGATACATGAGTTCGGGCACCGTGATGATCGAAAGAACCACCGTCTCCTTCGACAACACGATCAGCATGTTGACGATCGGCGGCACGGCGGCGATCAGCGCCGCCGGCAGCATCACCCGCCTTAGCGTATCGAACGGCTTCATGCCGACGCTGATCGCCGCCTCGATCTGGCCGGCCGGCACGCCGTCGAAGCCGCCGCGAAATATCTCGGCGAAATAGGCCGAGGAATATAGGCCGAGGCCGAGGATGCCGGCCGTCGTCGCGCTCAGCCTCAAGCCGACGAAAGGGCCGCCGGCGTAAAGGAGGAACAGCTGCAAGAGGAACGGCGTGCCGCGGAAAATCTCGATGAACGCTCTGAGCCCCCAGCGCAACGGCGGGAACGGCAGCCGAAGGGCGAGCGCGATCGCAAACCCGATCGCCAGCCCAAGCGCGCCGCCGACGCTCCAGCACAGGATTGTGACGCCGAAGCCGCCGACCAGCGAGGGGGCGTAATGCCACAGGAGGGCGGGGCTCATCGCGCGCGGTCCGCCGCCAGCCCCCGTTCGGCGAACGCGCCGAAACTCGCCAGGGTCAGGTTGATCGCCAGATAGAACAGGCCGCCGCCGATATAGGCTTCGAGCGGCCGGTAGGTCATGGAGGCGATGCTCATGCTGGCGCGGGTCAGCTCGGCGATGCCGACCACCGACACCAGCGAAGACGCTTTCAGGAGAAGAATGAACTCGTTGATGAGCGAGGGAACCGAGAGGCGCAACGCTTGCGGAAGCAGGATTCGCCGCCAGATCGCGCCGCCGCCGAAGCCCAGGGCGACCGCCGACTCGGTCTGCCCTCGCGGCACCGCGTTGAAGGCGCCGCGCAGAATCTCCGCCTGATAGGCGGCCGACGACAGCGCCAGCCCGCCGACGGCGGCGACGATCGCCGGCAGGTCGAGGCCGAATTCGGCGAGGAAGTAATAGATGAAGAGCAGCAGCACCAGCAGCGGAACGCCGCGAAAGACGCTGACATAGGCGCCGCCTAAGCGGGCGAGCCAGGAGCGGCGCGACATCCTGGCGACGCAGACAGCGGCGCCGACCGCGAAGCCGATCACGATGCCTGCGAACGAGACGGCGATCGTTATCGCCGCGCCATGCGCAAGGTAGCCCAGCGAATGAAGGATGACTTGCGGATGCATGGGACGGCGCAAAAGGGGCGACGCGCCGCCCCTCCAGGATCGAAGGTCAGATTGACGGTTCGGGCACGGTCTTGGGCAGATCCATGGTCTGTCCAAACCATTTCTTCTGAATCTTCGCCATCGTGCCGTCAGCCTCGACCTTGAGGATCGCCGCGTTGATCGCGTAGAGAAGCGTCTTGTCCTCGATGCGGCCGACCCAGGAGAAATAGGTCGGCTCGCCGAACGGCGGATGCACGACCGCGAACGTGTCGGGACGCTGCGCCGCGGCGTAGGCGAGATTGGGCAGGGAATTGACCGAGGCGTCGATGCGCCCGGCGGCGAGATCGGCGTAGGACTGATTGTTGTCGACGTATTCCTTGATTTGGACCGGCTTCGGCAGCTTGGCGGCGAACGCCTTGAGCTGCGCGAGCTGGGAGGTGCCCTTCTGGCCGCCGACCGTCTTGCCGGCGATATCCTGCGGCTTCATGATGCTCTTGTCGTTGGCGCGCTTCATCAGCGCCGCGGTCGCGTCGGCGATCGGCACCGAGAAGCTGAAGCGCTTCATCCGCTCCTTGGTGATCGTCACCGGCGCGATGCAGAGATCGAACTTCTTGGCCTCGAGGCCGGGCAACACGCTGGTCCACGGCAGGTCGAGATAGGAGACCTTGACGCCCATCTCCTTGCCGACGGCGTCGATCAGATCCCGGTCGACGCCCTTGTAGACGCCGTTGTCCGAGATATCGAACGGCGGAAACTGCATTTCCGTCGCGGTGGTGAGTTCTCCGCGCTTCTTGATTACCTCGAGCGTGCTGTCCGCGAAGGCGCCGCGGGTCGCGGCGAGCAAACCGCCGGAAGCCGCGAATGCGGCCAATCCCCTTCGAAGCGCGGCGCGCCGCGTCAACGCGATTGTTTCGAACTGTGCCATTGGTCATCTCCCTTTCGTCGTAATCGAAGGCGATGCGTTCCGCATCGCGCTCGAAGACGCCCTCACCGGCCCGATGCCGGCTCTAGGGCCGGAATTACGCTGGGAAAGCCAATCTTCACGACCGTTTGGGAGGTGTCAATTCGGACCCGGCGCCGCTTGGGTCTTCGGCCTTGGCTACGGCGCCTCGTCAATCGCGACGATCTCGCTGCGCTTTACGCCGACGGCGTTGGCGAGCATTTTCAGCCGGTCGGCGACGACCTCGCTGTCGGGCGCGCGAGCCGCCGCGGCGACTTCGAGACGGACCAAATCCGGTTCGATGCGCAATCGGGCGCTCGCCAGCACGCCTGGCACGCCGCCGGAAAAGCGATAGGCCAGCAGAATCGCGCGGCCGAGAATTTGCGCGCGGCGGCTCTCCTCCGTCCCCAGCAGGGTAATGGCCGGGGTGAGCCACGGCGCGTCCGGACGCCCGGAGTAGCGGGCGTGAACGGCGGCGGCGATGAAGACCCTTTCGGCATGGGTGACGCCGATGAACGGAAGCTGCAGCAGCCGGCGAAAGCTCTCCTCGGCGCGCAAGTCGGGCGCGTCTCGCCAGGCGATGTCGGAGAGCGCGCACACAGCCACCCTGAGCCGCGTCGCCTCCGGCGCCTCATCGGAGGCGAGACTGGCGGTCCAGGACGCGAGTTCGCGGGCGAAATCGGGCACCCGCGCCAGCGGCAACCCGATCAGCTGCGCGCCCTCGACCAGGGGATCGAGATATTGCTCTTCCCTGCTGAGCTGAGAATACAGGAGCCCCTCGCGCAAGCCCAGAGCGGAGAAGACGAGCCGTTCGGAGCCCAAGTGTTTGAGGACCCGGTCCAGCAGCAGCGCCGCCCCAGGCAGCGTGCGCGCCCGCCGTTGCGGCACCCCCGGCGTCGCCGCAAGTTTCGCCGGGCTGAGCCGCGAGACCGATTTGGCGAAGTCGCGCGCTTGCGGGACGCTGAGCGTGTAGCCGTGCACGACCTTGACCGGCGCCTGAACCGCTTCGATATGCGCTTTCGCCAGCGCGCGCCAGCCGCCGCCGACGGCATAAAACGTCGGCATCCCGAGCGCGCGCGGCAGGCCGGTCCGCAAAGTTGCGTCGATCCCGCGCTTGGCCTCCGGAAGGCCGTCCGACAGCATCGCCTCGACCGGCAGAGCGCCGAGCGGCAGACTGACCGAGCGCTTTCCGACATGGTCGTCGAGCGCTTCGGCGACTTCGAGGCTGCCGCCGCCCATGTCGCCGACTGACCCGACTGGCCGGAAGAACCCCGAGATGACGCCGAGCGTCGCCAGGCGCGCCTCCTCCGCGCCGTCGAGAATACGAACCTTAAGGCCCGCTTCCTCTGCGATCGCCGCCGCCAGCTGCGGGCCGTTGGTGGCGCGGCGGATAGCTTCAGTTCCGGTGGCGTCGATCTTGGTCACGCCCATCGCGTTGGCGATGGCGCGAAACCGGCGCACGGCTTCAACGGTGCGGCGAAACCCGTCCGGCGCGATCGCGCCGGTCTGGGCGAGCCCCTCGCCGAGGCGACAAAGCGATTTTTCATTAAAGCGCGGCATCGGCGCCCGGCCGAGCTGGTCATAGACCACGAGCCGGACCGAATTCGAGCCGATGTCGACGATCGCATAGTGCGGTCGGACGGCGCGCTTGGCTCGCTCCGGATTGAGATCCAGCGGTCGCGGCGCTGCTTTCGAGGAGCCCCCGCCTTCGTTGGCCATCATGTTTCCTCCACCGCCGAACCATCATGCGAGACCGCGACGAACTCTTCCAGCCGCCCGGGGCGCCCCGCGCTTCAAACGGACGACGGGCCTCCGGCGAGCACGGATCGCAGCGCCGCCTGGCAAAGCCTGATCGAGGCTAGATTCCCGCGGGCCGAGTTCAGGGGCTCGCGCCCGTCCTCGATGGCGCACAGAAGCTCGCCCATCGCCCCGGCGAATCCGTCGTTGAACCAGGCGCCGCGCAGGACGGGTCGCGCGACGCCAGCTTCGGTGTGCAGCTCGACCGACTGGTTTCCAAGGTCGGGCCCTTGGCTGAAAGCAGAGCCCTTCGTCCCGATGACCGCCGTCGAGTCATGGGCTCCGAATTTGGTCGCGCCGTCAAAGACGAGCGAGGCTTGACCGCCGTCGAGAGCGATGAGCGCCTGAGCCAGCAAAGGCGGCCGCACCGTCTGCCCGGCCGCTCGCGCGACGGTTGCTTGAACGACACGCGCGCGCTTGCCGATTATACTGGCTAGGAAATCGAACCAGTGAATGCCGAAATCCCAGAGAATGAGATCGTCGACCGCCTCGAAGGCCGTCCCAGCGATAAAGCCGTGGTTCCAGCGAATCTCGACATGAACGCCGGTGACTTCGCCAATCAGGCCCGCGCGGGCCGCTTCCCGGATGTAGGCGAGATGGGGCGCCCAGCGGCCGTTCTGGTTGACGGCGAGCTTCAGCCCGCGCCGGTCCGCCAATTCGACGAGTTCGCGCCCGACGCCGAGGTCCTCGACGAACGGCTTCTGCGACAGGACGTGCTTTCCCGCGCGCAAGGCGCGGCGCATGAGATCGGCGCGAACGTCAGGATGGGTCGTGATGTCGAGAACCCGAACGCCCGGATCGCGCAGCAGAGATTCGAAATCGTCGGTAATGCGCGCTCGCGGGAAATGGGCGTTGCGCTTGGCGGCGGCGCGCTCGAGGCTGCGCGAGCAGACCGCGACGACGTTCAGACCGCGCCGCGCGTAGGCGTCGAGATGCGCGCCGCTGATGCCGCCGGCGCCGACGAGCGCAATGGCGGCGCCGCGATCCCTCGGCATCGGCGGCAGATACGGAAGCTCCGGCGCCCGCGTCTCCGCCGCGGGCTTGGCGACGAGCGCATAGTCGCTCGCCGACGGTTCGGCGGGGGCGGCCATCGGCGGGCTCATGACAACGGCTCGGCTACGCGCCGCGCGACAACTTCGCTCAGGAAGACTTGCCGCTCGCGTCCCTCTTCCGGCCCGGCCTTGGCCGGCACATCGAGCGCCATCACGGTCGCGCCGGGGCTGCGAAAAGATGGCCATGGCGGCAGGCCGGGGCCATTGGGATCGCCCGACTTGACGAAGTTGATCCAGTAGCATGACGCGAGCGTCGCCAGCGCGCGGTCGGCGTCCTCGATCAGCCACGGAAGCGCCTGCAAGTTGTCGAAAACGTAGGGGATCTCGCAAGCGTGAAAGGCGCCGGCGTCGCGACTGTCGCGCTGGCCGAACCAGCCTTGCGGCGTCAGCGGCGCCCGATCGAAGCGGAAGCGGAAGATCTCGGCCCGGCCGCCGCGCTTCTGCGCTTCAATCCAGGCCCAGGTGGAGTGGATGATGGTGAGATCGCCTCCAAGGGCGCGCGCGGAAGCCGCGTCACGCTCGGGCGACCCGCCGGGATAGTGTCGCAGTGCGGCCTCGGCGCGTTCGTGAAATAGGGCGCGAAGCAGATCGGCGTAGGGGCGATGCGCGTCATTGCCCTGCAGCAGGGTGAAGTTGAAGCCCTCATCCCTGTTCCAGCCGGCCATCAGCGGCACGTCGCTCTGCTCGCCCGCGGCGAAAATTTCGGCGGGAGCGCGCGGAAGAAAGTGTCCGTCGATGATCGGGCGATAGCCGAGTCCCGGCGCAGCGGCGAGGATCGCTTCGGCGGGCGCGGCGCGCAGTTCGGCGAGCGTTCTCGCGCCGACCTTGCGCATGAAATCGAGCCCGGCGGCTTCGGCTTTCGCGCGCGCCGCCGGCGCGCGGCTGGGCGTTTGGAACATCGCGCCGCTTTCGCCGATCGCGCGCGCAAACAGCCCCCTGGCCAACGGCGACGCCATCAGCGCGCTGACCGCCTCCGAGCCGGCCGATTCGCCGGCGATCGTGACCTGATCGGGATCGCCGCCAAAGGCGGCGATGTTGCGCTTCACCCATCGCAGCGCGGCGACGAGATCGAGCATGCCGTAATTACCGGAGGCGCGATGTTCGGATTCGGCGGCGAGCTCCGGGTGGGCGAGAAAGCCGAGCGCGTTGAGCCGGTGGTTGAGGGTGACGACGACAACGCCGCGGGCGGCGAGGCGCGCGCCGTCGTAGCGCGGCTCGGCCCCGGAGCCGACGACGAAGCCGCCGCCATGAATCCAGAACATTGTCGGCAGCCGCTCCGCATGATTCGGCGGGACGGGAGTCCAGATGTTGAGATAGAGGCAATCTTCGGAGACGCCGGCGACGCTCGGATCGACGTCGTCGAAGACGATTCCCTGCAGCGAATTCGGCCCGAACGCGCTGGTCGAGCGAACGCCGGACCAGGGCGAAACCGGCCCCGGCGGCCGCCAGCGCAATGGCCCGACGGGCGGCGCCGCATAGGGGATGCCCTTGAAGGCGCGCACGCCATCGCTGTCCGGCCGGGGAATGGCGAGCGCGCCGCCTTCGATGGAAAAAGAATTCAATGTCATGCGCAAACCTTAAGACGCAATTTCGGAACTGTCGCCCGCCATGTCGTCGACCCGGCCGCGCGCCCGCCTGCGCGCCGGCGTTTCGTCGAGTCCGGCGAAACGAGCCTCCGGTCCGAGCGCCTCCTCGATGCGCAGCGCCTCGTTCCATTTGGCCATCCGCTCCGATCGGGCGAACGAGCCGACTTTCAGTTGGCCGGCGCCCCAGCCGATCGCCAGATGAACGACCGACACGTCCTCGGTCTCACCCGAGCGGGCTGAGACGATGGTCCCGAAGCCGCGGCGAATGCCCTCGTCGCAGGCGGCTTTGGCCTCGCTGACGGTCCCCGCCTGATTGACCTTGATCAGCACCGCATTGACGCTGCGCTGGCGCGCCGCCTCGCGCACGCGGCTCGCGTCGCTGACGAGATAATCGTCGCCGATCACCTGAATGCGCTCGCCGACGGCTGCGGTGAATCGTCTGAACCCCTGGTCGTCATCCTCGCCGAAGGGGTCCTCGACAGACACGATAGGATAGCGGGCGCACCAGCCGAGGAGGAGTTCGGCGAGGCCGTCGCGGTCGAGCTCGCGTCCTTCGAGGCCCAATCGATACTGGCCGCCGCGACCGAATTCCGACGCCGCGACATCGAGCGAAATCGCGACGTCCTCGCCTGGCGCGAGCCCGGCGCCTTCGATCGCCCGCATCAGCGTGTCGAGCGCCTCCTCGTTGCTCGAGAACGCGGGCCACCAGCCGCCTTCGTCGGCCACGCCCTGCAGCAGGCCGCGATCGGCCATGATTCGTCCGGCGGCGCCATAAACCTCCGCAGTCACCTCCAGCGCCTCGGCGAAGGTCTTGGCCCTCGGCGCGACGACCATGAAATCCTGAATGTCGATTCGTCGGCCGGCGTGGGCCCCGCCGCCGAAGATCTGGATTTCAGGCAGCGGAATCAGCGCCGGCCCGTCCCCGCGAAGATAGCGCCACAGCGGAACGCCGCGGCTCGACGCCGCGGCCTGAAGCACGGCAAGCGATACCGCGGTCAGGGCGTTGCCGCCAAGGCGGGCCTTGTTCCTCGTCCCGTCGATCGCGATGAGCTTGGCGTCGACGCCGAGCTGATCGAGTGGATCGAGACCGACGAGCGCGGGGGCGATTTCGGCCCGAATTCCGGCGAGCGCGCCCTGCACGTCGAGGCCGCCGAGGCGCCGGCCGCCGTCGCGCCTGTCGACCGCCTCGCGGCTGCCCCGCGACGCGCCGGCGGGAGCGATCCCTCGCCCGAGGGCGCCGTCGCTTAAGGCGGCCTCGACCTCTATGGTCGGGCGGCCGCGCGAATCCCAGATGCGCCGCGCGCGCACGGATTGAATGGCAGGTTGGCTCATCGAACCCGTTCCCATGCGTTCGCGACCTGCATCAGGCGTCGAGGCGGCGTGACGATCAACGGGACGGCGCAGCGGCGCACGGCCTCGCGTTCGCGCTCGCTTGTCAGGTATTCGACCGGCGACTTGCCGTCGACCCTTGCGAGAAACAGACCCGGCAGCAGCGCCGCCGCGCGGGCCTCGAGGGCGTCGGTATTTTCCCAGTCGACGCGAGCGAGATAGGCGCGCGTCATCGCCAAAAAGGCGGGGGTGTAGCGCGCCTTGCCGACCCCTTCCCGCGCGCCCTTCAGGAGCAGGTGATTGAGACAGAAGGCGAGGTCGAAGGCCGGGTCGCCGAACCACGCGCATTCGGCGTCGAGGAAGACCGGCCCGAGCGGACCGACCAGAACGTTCTTCGGACTGACGTCGCCGTGAACGAGCGCCCGCTTCGTCGCCAGCGTTGTTTGCGCCAGCGCCTCGAAGCGGGCATCGAGCGCAGGGTGCGCCCGCGCGGTCGCACGCAGGTAAGGCTCGATCCGGATCGCCTCGAACGTGCCGTCATGGGCGAAGGCGGCGGGGATGTCAGGGTCGGCGGCGCTCATCGAATGAATGTGGGCGAGATCGCGCCCGACGGAAGCGGCGAACTCCGGCTCGGCGTCGCCGGCAAGGAGCCGCGCCTTCCACAACGGATAGTCCTCCGGCGGAAGATACTCCATCGCGAACAGGCCGGCCTTCGCGTCCTCGCCGAGGAGGCGCGGCGCCGCGCGCGGCAGCCAGCGCGCGACCGCGCGCATCCATGCCGCCTCCGCCGCGTTGCGCTCGACCGGCGCCTCCCACAGGGCCGCGACCTTGAGCTTTGGCAGCGCGCGCTTGACGCAGAAACGCCGATCGGCGGCCTCGACCAGCCAAATGTCCGAGGAGACGCCGCCGATCAATGGCGTGACGCGGGCGGCCTCTCCGGGATCCAGCAGGCCGAGGCGACGCAGGGATTCGGTGAGATCGCCGCTCGGCATGAGCGTCGCAGGAGTCAATAGGTGGCGCGGCCGCCGGACAGGTCAAAGACCGCGCCGGTCGAGAACGAGCACTCGCGGCTCGCCAGCCAGCAGATCAGCGCCGCCGCCTCCTCGACCGTGCCGAAGCGCTCCATCGGGATTTTCGAGCGCATATAGGCGATGTGGGCGGCCGACACCTGTTTGAGGATCGGGGTGTCGATCGTCGCCGGCGTGATCGTGTTGACGGTGATGCCGTCCTTGGCGAGTTCCTTGCCGAGCGATTTGGTGAGGCCGATGACCGCCGCCTTCGAGGCGCTGTAGGCCGACGCCGCCGGATTGCCTTCCTTCCCGGCGATCGAGGCGACATTGACGATCCGGCCGTAGCCGCGCGCCCGCATCAAAGGCGCGACGAATTGGTTGCAATAAAAGAGGCCGTTGACGTTGATGTCGAACACCCGCTTCCATTCGGCGACGGGATAGTCGATGACTTGGGCGTTGAGCCCCGCGACCCCCGCGCTGCATACCAGCACGTCGACATGGCCCATCGCCGCCTCGGCATCGCTTGCCGCGCGTTCGACTTCGGCCGGGTCGGCGACATCGATCCGCCGGGCTCGGCTTTTCCCACCGAGATCACCGGTCG
Organism: uncultured Alphaproteobacteria bacterium; assembly: GCA_963784805.1. Taxonomy (GTDB): domain Bacteria; phylum Pseudomonadota; class Alphaproteobacteria; order Rhizobiales; family Beijerinckiaceae; genus Roseiarcus. Next base: position 429,753 of record CAWASR010000016.1, on the reverse strand, counting down.
CCGCGTCGAGGCTCGCCTGATCGACGTCCCACAGCGAGACCTCGCCGCCTTCGGCGACGATGCGGCGCGCGACCGTCAGCCCGATGCCCGATGCCCCGCCGGTGATGATGGCGCCCATACCCGCAAAGCGTTGGTCCAGTCCCATCGGCGTCGTGCCTCCCTCGCTGGACCGGTCACGTCCAGCCGCTTCGGCCGAAGTCTATAGTCGAGGCCGGGGCCGATTGTCGAATTTGAGACAGCACGCGCGCTCGGGCCCGCGCCGCGCCTTGCCTTTTGTCCCACGACCGCGCATAGGGCGCCCCCGACCTCCCCAGCGACGCGATCGGCCTCTCAACCATGGGTTTCAAATGCGGCATCGTCGGCCTGCCCAACGTCGGCAAGTCGACGCTCTTCAACGCGCTGACGCAGACGGCGGCGGCGCAGGCCGCCAACTATCCGTTCTGCACCATCGAGCCCAATGTCGGCGACGTGGCGGTGCCGGACCCACGTCTAGCGATGCTGGCGCAGATCGCCAGCTCTAAGGAGATCATCGCGACCCGCCTCACCTTTGTCGACATCGCCGGCCTGGTGCGCGGCGCTTCCAAAGGTGAAGGGCTCGGCAACCAGTTTCTCGGCCATATTCGCGAATGCGACGCGATCGCCCACGTCGTGCGCTGCTTCGAGGACGGCGACGTGACCCATGTCGAGGGCCGGATCGATCCGCTGTCGGACATCGAGACCATCGAGACCGAATTGATGCTGGCCGATCTCGAGAGCCTCGAGCGTCGGATCGCGCAGATGGAGAAGAAGGCCAAGGGCGGCGACAAGGAATGGAGGGACCTGCTCGCGCTCGCCGAGCGCAGCCTCGGAGAACTCCGCCAAGGCCGCCCGGCGCGCGCCGCCGGCGTCTCACGCGAGGAACAGCGCCTGTTCCAGTCGCTCGGGCTATTGTCGTCGAAGCCGGCGCTCTATGTCTGCAATGTCGAGGAGGCCTCGGCCGACAAGGGCAATCCCTTTTCCGACAAGGTCCGCGAACTGGCGGCGAGGGAGGGCGCGGCCGCGGTCGTCGTGTCGGCGAAGATAGAAAGCGAAATTGCGGTTTTGCCGCAGGCCGAGCAGGCGGGCTATCTCGAGGCGGTCGGATTGACCGAGCCGGGCCTCAATCGGGTGATCCGGGCGGGTTACGACCTCTTGCATCTCGTCACCTTCTTCACCGTCGGCCCGAAGGAAGCCCGCGCCTGGACGGTCGAGAAGGGGTCGAAAGCGCCGCAGGCGGCGGGCGTCATCCACACCGATTTTGAGAAGGGCTTCATCCGCGCCGAGACAATCGCCTACGACGACTATATCGCGGGCCGCGGCGAGGCGGGCGCGCGCGAGGCGGGCAAGTTCCGCCTGGAGGGCAAGGACTACGCGGTGGCCGACGGCGACGTGCTGCATTTCCGCTTCGCCAACTGAGAGCCATGGCCGACGCGCTCGCCTTCGAGGATTTCCCGCCGGGCGAGGTCGTGGAATACGGCGATGTCGCCGTGTCCGCCGAGGACATTGTCGCCTTCGCGCGCGAATTCGATCCGCAGCCCTTTCATGTCGACGCGGCGGCGGCGCGCGCGATCATGGGCGGCCTGATCGCTTCGGGCTGGCACACCTGCGCGCTTCTCATGCGGACGAACTGTGACGCGTTCCTGATGCGCGCCGCGATTGTCGACGAGTCAGGAATCGAAGAGGTCCGATGGGTGCGTCCGGTCAGGCCAGGCGACCGATTGCATGTGCGCCGCCGAACCCTCTCCGCCCGCATCGGCGACGTCGGCGCGGAGGCGGGCGAGGTCGAGTTTTTCTACGAGCTCGTGGATCAGAACGGGGCGGTGGCGATGTCGCAGCGCAGCGTCCTGCGCATGCGACGGCGCAGCCGCGGAGTGGGGTGAAGGATGTACTACGAGGACATGCATATCGGCCAGGCGACCGATTTCGGCTCGACTACGTTCTCGCGCGCGTCGATCCTCGCCTATGCGCGCCAGTTCGATCCGCGGGTCGCAGCGCATGAGCGCGTGGGCGAGCCGCTCGTCGCTTCGGGCCTCCACGTGGCGAGCGCGGCGATGCGCCGGCTCATCGAGACGCGAAGCGCCCAGCGGGCCGCGATGGCGGCGCGCGGCGAGGCGGCGCCGGAACTCGGAGTCTCGCCCGGATTCAGGGACATGCGCTGGACCCATCCTGTACGAGAGGACGATGTCGTCTCCTTCGCCGCCGAAATCGTTTCGAAACGCGAGACCTCGAAGCCGCTTTGGGGTCTCGTCGGCAACAGATTCCGCGGCGTAAACCAACGTGGCGAAGAAGTGTTGAACTTCTCGAGCGTCGTTCTGGTCGCCCGTTGGTCGGGCCAAAGTCGCTTGCTTCAAGAACGCGACTAGGATTTAGCCCTTCGGGCGGATATGCTTGGGTCGGTAGTTGCGCGTTTCAGGGTGGGCGCGACGTCGCTCCAGAAGGGCGCGGGTCATCCTTTCTCGGTTCGAAGGGTCCAGCAATGGCGATCAATCTCGTCAGCATCGTGTCGCAGTATCTCACGCCGCAGGTTGTCGGCGCTCTGGCGCGCGCGGTCGGCGTCAATGAGGAGGTGGCCCAAAAACTCGTCAGCGCCGCGCTGCCCGCCATTCTCGCCGCGCTCGCGACAACCGCCGCGGCGCGTGGCGGGGCGCAGAAGGTCTCGGACGCGGTCTCCAACGCGGACCCCGACATTCTGACCAAGATCACCAGCGCGATCAGCGGCGGGAACCTGCAGTCCTTGACCGAAGGCGCCAATATGCTCGGCGGCCTCCTCGGCGGTTCGGGCCTCTCAACCCTCGCCGGCGCGTTGAGCCAATTCTCCGGCGCTCCGCAGGGCGCGGCCCAACCCGCGATCGGCGCCGTCTCCCAGTATGTCGTCGGCGCGCTCGGTCAGCAGGATCCCTCGAACTGGACCGACGCCTCGTCGATTGCCTCGCTGTTCGCGAGCCAGAAGAGCGCCATTTCCGCCGCGCTGCCGGGCGAATTGTCGAAGGCTCTCGACGCCTCGGGGCTACTGGCCGGCCTCGGCGCCGCCGCCCAGGCCGCGAGCGCGACGGCTTCGAACGCCGCCAGCACGGCGGCGAGCTCGGCCGCTTCCACGGCGTCGAACGCCGCCAATCGCGTCCAGGCGGCCTCCGCCTCGAGCGGATTCCCGACCTGGGCCATCGTCGTGCTTGTTATCATCGTCGTGGCGGCGATTTACTGGTTCATGAGCCATAGAAAAGAAGAGCCGCCGAAGCAGGGCATGATCCAGGCGCCTGGCGCGGTCGAATATGTGATGCGGGCGCTGCCCCGGCCCCTGATGATCTAAGGGGATTCGGCCCGTGATGCGCCCTTGCGCCGGCCTGGTCACAAGCGGGCGCCTGGGCGTGAAGGTCGAGGATAGGACGGCGCGGCGACCCCGCGCCGCGGTCCTCGCAGCGATCGGCATGGCGGCGCTGGCGGCCGGCTGCGCAGACCGCCCCTATGGCAATCTCATCGTCGGCGCGACCGGGCCGGGGACCAGCAAGGTCGATATGCTGGTCGCCACGACTCGCGCCGCGGTCTCCGCGCCGCCGGGCGTCATCTTCGGCGGCGAGCGCGGCCGGGGACTGGACTTTGCGGACATCGTAGTGTCGATCCCGCCGGACAGCCACCGCATGGCCGGCGAAGTGCAGTGGCCCTCGACTCCTCCCGGCGACCCGGAGCGAAACTTCGTCACCCTTCGCGCCGATCGTCTCAAATTGGCGCAGGCCCGCGCGAATTTCGATGCGCGGGTCGCCCGCACGCCCGGGCGCAAGGTTCTCGTCTTCATTCACGGCTACAACACGAGGTTCGGCGAAGCGGTCTACCGCTTCGCTCAGATCGTGCATGACGCGCATGTCGACGTCGTGCCGGTGCTGTTCACCTGGCCGTCAGGAGGGGGTGCGCTCGACTACGTCTACGATCGCGACAGCGCGGTTTATTCGCGCGACGGGCTGGAGGCGGTGCTGCAGGCGCTCGTCGACGATCGCACCGTCGCCTCGATTTCGATTCTCGCACATTCGATGGGCAACTACGTCGCGGTAGAGGCGCTGAGACAGATGTCGATCCGCGATCGCGGACTGTCGCCGAAGATCAAGGACGTGATGCTGGCCTCTCCCGACATCGACGTCGACGTTTTCCGCCGCCAGATCGCCACCATCAACTCCGAGCCGCGTTCCGCCAACTTCATCCTGTTCGTGTCGCGGGACGACCGGGCCCTCGGACTGTCGAGCTTTCTCGCCCGCGATTCGACGCGGCTCGGCGCGCTGGATCCGACCAAGGAGCCCTATCTTTCCATTCTCGAACAGGCGCGGGTCCATGTCGTCGATCTGACCGGCTTCGCCTCCAACGACAGTGTGAATCACAGCAAGTTCGCCACCAGCGAAGTCGTCACCGCGATCGGCGAGCGCCTCGCCGGGGGGCAGACGCTGACGGACTCGAAATCGGGCCTGGTGGAGTCGCTCGGCGACTTCACCCGCGGCGCCGTCAACATCGCGGCGACCGCCGTCACCGCGCCGACGCAAATCGCCGATCCGACGAGGAACGAAAAGACGATCGACGCCGCCTCGAATTCCGCCACGCTGACGCAATGATTCGGCGCGTGTCGCCAGAAAGCCTTCCCGCCCCGTGGGCGGTCACCGGTCAGTTAGGCCCGCCGGGCGCGGCGCGGCAGCGGCGGCGTCCGGCAATTGCGCCTGGCTCCAGCCGCCGCCGAGCGCGACGACGAGGTTGACCGCGTCGGACTGGAGCTGCGCCCGTGTCGACAACTGGGCCTCCTCCACCGATAGCTGCTGGGTCTCCAACTGGACGACGGTGGTGAAGGATTGGGTGCCGGCCCGATATTCATTAAGGGCGATCTGCGTCGCCTCACGGGAGATGCGGACGTCCTCCGCCTGCACCTTGGCTTCGCGGGTAAGAAGCCGGATCGACGACAGCTGATCCTCCACCTGCTGGATCGCCGCCAATACGGTCTGGCGATAGGTCGCAACGCTCGCCCGATAGGTCTCGCGCGCCGCCTCGACCTGGGCGGTGGTGAGGCCGCCGTTGAGCAAGGGCGCAGCGAGCGAGCCGCCGAACGACCAGACCGGATTGGCCGCGCCGAGCTGTCGGACGAACGGATCGCCGGAATAGCCGAACAGGCCGTTGAGGGAGACGGCCGGAAAGTATCCGGCGAAGGCGACGCCGATCTCGGCGTTGGCCTGGCGCATTGTCTCTTCAGCCGCCGCGACGTCGGGCCGGCGCTCCAGCAGCGCCGACGGCAGGCCGACCGGGACCAAAGGCACGCGGCTCGCGAGCGGACCGCGAGGGATGGAAAGCCCAGCCGGCGGGCGGCCCATCAGCGCCGCGATCGCATGTTCGCTCTGGGCGCGAGCCACCCCGGTGGCAATGAGCTGCGCCTGGGCGTTGAGAACCAGCGCCTGCGCGGTGATGACGTCGGACTTGGCCGCTGTGCCCGCCGCGTACTGGTTCTGGGTGATCTTCAGCGCACGCTTATAGTTGTCGACTGTCCTCGTGAGCAGGTCCTCGAGTGAATCGGCCTGTCTCAACGTCACATAGGCGAGCGCCAGCGCCGACTGCGCCGCGAGCGTCGCATTGGCGAGATTGGCGGCGCTGACTTGCGCGCCCGCCGTCTGCGCCTCGATCCCCCGCCTCGTCTGCCCCCAGACGTCGAGCGTCCAGTTCGCCGCGCCCTCGGCCGTGAGGTTGGTGCCGACCGGGCCGGCGATCCTCTCATGCGTCGCCGAGCCGTTGGCGCCGATCGTCGGAAAGAGGCCAGCGCGCGCCTCGTTGATGAGCGCCAGCGCCTCGCGATAATTGGCTTCGTCCGCCTTGACGGTCTGATTGGAAACCGCGACGACGGTTTCGAGCCGGTCGAGTTCCGGATCGCGGAAGACCGTCCACCACGGCCCTTTCGGCTCGTTGGCGCGCGGCGTTGCGACCTTCCAGCCCTTGATCTCCTTGTATTGCTGCGAAAGGATGGCCGCGGGCCGCACAAAATCGGGGCCGACCGGCGCACAGCCGGCAAGGGCCAGCGCGACGCCGGACACGGCGCAAAGCGCTATCGCGCGCGCGCCAGCGGCGTGGGGTTTGCGCGCAGATAATATCGGTTCCACAAACGCCCCAGCCGTTTTCCAAACGCGTCAAGATAAATGAAAACAACCGGCGTCGTATACAGGGTCAAGACCTGGCTGACGAGCAAGCCGCCGACAATGGTGATCCCCAGCGGATGGCGCAACTCCGAGCCTTCCCCCGTTCCGAACGCCAATGGCAACGCGCCGAACAGGGCCGCGAAAGTCGTCATCATGATCGGGCGAAAACGCAGATGGCATGCCTGTTCGATCGCTTCGCGCGCGTCGAGTCCCTGTCGTTCAGCCTCCAAGGCGAAGTCGATCATCAAAATCGCATTCTTCTTGACGATGCCGATCAGCAGCAGCACCCCGATCGCGGCGATCACGGTGAACTGGGTGTCGAACAGCCAAAGCGCCAGCGCGGCGCCCACGCTGGCCGACAACAGCGTGGAGAGGATGGTGATCGGATGGATGAGGCTCTCATACAATATGCCCAGCACGATGTAGATCGTCATCAGCGCCGCGCCAAAAAGCAACGGCATATTCGATTGCGACTTCTGAAAAGTCGCCGCGGTGCCAGCGAAGGCGCCGTGGACGGTCGACGGCATGCCGATGCGGCGGACCGCATCCTCGATTTCGGTCCTGGCCTCGCTGAGCGCGTGGCCGGACGCGAGATTGAACGAAATCGTCGAGGCGGCGAACTGTCCCTGATGATTGACGCCGAGCGGCGTAAGACCAGGCGAGAATCGGGCGAAGGCGGAAAGCGGGACCATCGTCTCAGACGAGCTTGAAACCGCCGCGCCGGCGGAGGCGCTCGTGTGACCGCTCGCGGCCAGGGAATTGGTCGCAAGATTGCGCGCCGAATCGGCCGCGATCGACGCCCCGGTGGCTGCGCCTCCGTTCGAGGTCGAAAAAAGACCGGCGGAGAGCCCGGATTGGCGTGTGCCGGTCGGATTGGCGCCGGAGGTCGAGACGTAGATCTGGTCGAGGGCGCGCGGATTCTGCCAGTAGCGCGGGGCGACCTCCATCACGACGTGATATTGATTGAGGGCGTTGTAGATGGTCGACACCTGCCGCTGCCCGAACGCGTCGTAGAGCGTGTTGTCGACGGCGCTGAGGGTGAGGCCGAGGCGCATGGCGGCGTCGCGGTCGATCGTGACGTCGGTTTCGAGCCCGCCCTCCTGCTGATCGGAATTGACGTCCTTGACGATGTTGCTGTTCATCAACGCCGCGGTCAGCTTCGGCGCCCATTTGTAGAGTTCCTTCGTGTCGTCGGAGAGCAGCGTATATTGATAGGCCGCATTGCTCTGGCGTCCTCCAGTTCTCAGATCGGAGACTGCGATCATGAACAGATGCGCGCCGGCGACTTCAGCCAGCTTGCCGCGCAGGCGCGCGACGACCTCGTCGGCAGTGACCTTGCGCTGCGCGTAGGGCCTCAGCGATACATAGATGAATCCGGAATTGGTCTGGCGGCCGCCTGTAAAGCCGACCACGCTGGCGACGGCCGGATCGTCCTGCACGATCGTCTGCAATTGGGTGAACTTGGTCTTCATCGCCTGGAATGAGATGCTCTGATCGGCTCGAATCGACCCGATGATGAGACCGGTGTCCTGGACCGGGAAAAGGCCGTAGGTCATCTGGTACCGGAACATGTAGTAGTTGAGTCCGACGGTCGCCAACAGGGTGGCGACAACGGCGCCCGGGTGGCGCAATGCGATGCGCAGCGTCGATCGGTAGAAGGCCAGCATCGCCTCGAACACGCGCTCCGTCGCGCGATAGAGGCGACCGTGTCCCGCCTCGCGTCCGCGCGGCAGGATCAGCGCGCACATCATCGGCGTGGTCGTGAGCGAAACCGCCATCGAGATCATTACAGCGACCGACAGCGTCAGCGCGAATTCGGTGAACAGGCGCCCGACGATCCCGCCGATGAACAGCAGCGGAGCAAAGACCGCGATCAGCGAAACGCTGATCGACACTACGGTGAAGCCGACTTCCTTGGATCCCCTGATCGCCGCCTCGACGCGCGGCATGCCCTGTTCGAGGTAGCGTGAGACGTTCTCGAGCACCACGATCGCGTCGTCGACCACGAATCCGGTCGAAATCGTCAACGCCATCAGAGATAGATTGTTGAGGCTGAAGCCGAGCAGATACATCACTCCGAACGAGCCGATGATGGAAGTCGGGACGGCGACGCTTGGGATCGCGGCCGCGCGCACGCTTCGGAGAAAAGCGAAAACCACCAAGATCACCAGCGTCACCGCGATGACCAGCGTCTTCTCGGTGTCCCGCAACGATTGGCGAATGGTCGTCGAGCGGTCGACGGCGACGCTCAGATTGACGTCGCCCGGCAGCGCGGCGGTCAGGCGGGGCAATTCGGCCTTCACGCCGTCCACCGCCTTGATGATGTTGGCGCCGGGCTGACGCGATAGGATCACCGCCACGCCCGGCTTGCCGTTGACGAGGCCGGCGTGGCGCAGGTCCTCGACCGAATCGACGACCTCGGCGACGTCGGAAAGCCGGACCGCGGCGCCGTTGCGGTAGGCGATCACCAGATCACGATACTGCGCCGCTTTCGTCGCCTGATCGTTGGCGTAGACCTGGTAGTGAAAGTTGTCGTCCTCGATCGCGCCCTTGGGGCTGTTGGCGTTCGCCGAGGCCAGCGCGGCGCGGATGTCTTCGAGGCCGATGCCGTAATGAAAGATCGCGGTCGGATTGATTTCGACCCGCACCGCCGGCAGGGCGGCGCCCGAAATGTCGACCTCGCCGATCCCCGGGAGCTGCGACAGCCGCTGCTGAAGGATGTTCGAGGCGAGGTCGTAGAGCTGGCCGGCGGTATGCGTCGTCGAGGTCATGGCGAGAACCATGATCGGCGCGTCAGCCGGGTTGACTTTGTGGTAGGTCGGATTGGAGCGCAGGCTGGCGGGGAGATCGGCCCGCGCGGCGACGATCGCCGCCTGGACGTCACGGGCCGCGCCGTCGATGTCACGATCGAGTCCGAATTGCAGCGTGATGCGCGTGAAGCCGACCGTGCTCTCAGAGGTCATTTCGTTGACGTCGGCGATCTGGCCGAGATGGCGCTCGATCGGCGCGGCCACCGAGGTCGCCATGGTGCCGGGGCTGGCGCCCGACATGTTCGCCTGCACGGAAATGACCGGAAAATCGACCTGCGGCAGTGGCGAGACCGGCAATTGCGAATAGCCGAGCAAGCCACCAAAGACGACGCCAATTGTCAGCAGGGTGGTCGCCACCGGCCTTCGGATGAAGATTTCGGAGAAGCCGATGCTCACTGCGCCCCCGTCGCGAGCGCCGCATCGCCGGCGCCGAGGCCAAAGCGCTCACCAAGTCTTTCGAAGAACAGATAAATGACCGGGGTCGTATAGAGCGTGAGAACCTGGCTGAAAGCCAGGCCGCCCACAATGGCCAAGCCGAGCGGGTGGCGAAGCTCCGAGCCGACGCCCGTTCCGAGCATGAGCGGCAGCGCGCCGAAAATCGCCGCGACAGTTGTCATCAGGATGGGCCTCAGGCGCAGCAGACACGCCTGATAGATCGCCTCGCGCGCGGGTAGACCCTGCGCCCGCTGCGCTTCGAGGGCGAAGTCGATCATCATGATCGCGTTTTTCTTAACAATGCCGATCAGCAGCACGATGCCGATGACGCCAATGATGTCGAGACCCGCGCCGGCCGCATTGAGCGTCAGCAGGGCGCCGACGCCCGCCGACGGCAGGGTGGTGAGGATCGTGATCGGATGAATGAAGCTCTCGTAGAGCACGCCGAGCACGATATACATCGTGGCGACGGCGGCCAGGAGCAGGAACACCTCGTTCGAGAGCGCGGACTGGAAGGCCAGCGCCGCGCCCTGGAAGCTGACTGCGAAACTCTCGGGCAAATCGATGTCGGCGAGCGCGGCGTTGATCGCGCCGATCGCCTCGCCGAGGGATGCCCCCGGCGCCAGATTGAACGAGATCGTCGTCACCGGAAACTGCTTGAGATGTGAGATCTGCAGCGGCGAGGTCTTGACGACGAAATTTGCTACCGCGCCGAGTGGCGTCTGGGCTGTGGCCGAGGCGGCCGACGGCAGGTAGATCGAGTTGAGGGAATCCAGCGATCGCGCCATCTTTGGATCGATGTCGAGAATGACGCGATACTGATTGCTCTGGGTGAATATCGTGGAGATGATGCGCTGCCCGAAGGCGTCGTAGAGCGCGTTGTCCACGATTGCCGGGGTGATGCCGAAGCGCGCCGCGGTTGCACGGTCGAGATCGACCGTCACTGAGCGGCCGTTGGGCTGAAGATCGCTCGCGATGTCGACAATGGCGCCGATCTTGGCGAGGCGCTGGAGCACCTTGGGCGTCCAGACTTGCAACGTCGCCAGATCCTGGTTCTCCAGCGTAAACTGATATTGGGTTGCGCTGACCGCGGTGTCGATCGAAAGATCCTGCACCGGCTGCATGTAGAGCGTTATGCCCGCCACCCCGGCGGTTTCCTCCTGCAGGCGGCGGATGATCTGGCTCGCCGTCGCCTGGCGCTTGGAATGCGGCTTCAGATTGATGAGGAAACGCCCCGAATTCAGCGTGATGTTCGAGCCGTCGACGCCGATGAAGGAGGACAGGCTCGCGACGTCGGGATCGGTCAGGATCGCCCTCGCGAGTTCCTGTTGATGGGCCGCCATCTGGTCGAAGGAAATGTCCTCGGCCGCCTGTGTCACGCCCTGGATGACGCCGGTGTCCTGAATCGGAAAGAAGCCCTTCGGGATCGTCAGGTAAAGGTAGCCGGTCAGAACGAAGGTGGCGAGCGCGACCGTCAGCATGATTGGCTGATGGTCGAGCGCTACCCTCAGCGTCGCTGCGTAGAAGCGCGTGAGCGCCTGAAAGAACCGTCCGCCGCTCGCCTCGCCGCCGCCGCCCCTCGGACGCAGGAGCTTCGCGCAGAGCATTGGAACCAGGGTCAGCGAGACGAAGGCCGAAATAACGATGGTCGCGGCAAGGGTGATCGCGAATTCATGGAACAGCCGCCCGACGACGTCGCCCATGAACAATAGCGGGATCAGGACCGCGATCAGCGAAACCGTGAGCGAAATGATGGTGAAGCCGATCTGCGCCGAGCCCTTGACCGCCGCGTCGTAGGGGCTGTCGCCGGCTTCGAGGAAACGGGCGATGTTCTCGATCACCACAATCGCATCATCGACGACGAAGCCGGTCGCGACCGTCAGCGCCATCAGGGACAGATTGTCGAGGCTGAACCCGAACTGATACATGATCGCCAGCGTGCCCACGAGCGACAGCGGGACGCTGAGGCTCGGGATGACCGTCGCTGGAATGTTGCGCAGGAACAGGAAGATGACGAGCACGACCAGGCCGACCGCGAGCGACAGCTCGAATTCCACATCCTTGACCGACGAGCGTATCGTCGTCGTTCGGTCGGTCAGGGGTTTGACCGTGATCGCGCTCGGCAGACCCGCGCTCAGCGTCGGCAGGATGGCATTGATGCTGTCGACGACCTTGATCACGTTTGCGCCAGGCTGGCGCTGAATGTTGACGATGAGCGCGGGCGTCGTATTCATCCATGCCGAGAGCCGGCTGTTCTCGGGCCCGATCTCGACGGTCGCGACGTTGGAGAGCCTGATCGGCGCACCGTTGCGGTAGGCGACGACCGATTTCGCGTAGTCGTTCGGGTCCCTGATCTGGTCGTTGGCGTTGATGGTCGAGGATTGCGCCGGCCCGTCGAAATTGCCCTTGGGCGTATTGACGTTGAGATTGCTGATGGTCGTGCGCAGATCGTCGAGATTGACTCCATAGGCGGCGAGCGCGAGCGGATTGACATGGATGCGCACGGCTGGCCGCTGCCCGCCCGAAATTGAAACCAGGCCGACGCCCGGAAGCTCCGACAGCTTCGGCGCGAGGCGGCTCGCGACGATATCCTCGACGTCGGTCAGCCTCATCGAATCCGAGGTGACGCCGAGGGTGAGGATCGGCGCGTCGGCCGGATTGACCTTGAAATAGATCGGCGGCGCCGGCAGGTCGGCGGGCAACAGGTTGCCGGCGGCGTTGATGGCCGCTTGCACCTCCTGCTCAGCGATGTCGAGAGCGATGTCGAGTCCGAAGCGCAAAGTGATGACCGACGCGCCGGCCGAGCTTTGCGACATCATCTGGCTGAGACTCGCCATCTGGCCGAACTGTCGCTCCAGCGGCGCCGTCACCGCCGAAGTCATCACTTCCGGGCTCGCGCCCGGATAGAAGGTCTGAACCTGGATTGTCGGATAATCGACCTCGGGCAGGGCCGAAAGCGGAAGGAAGCGATAAGCCGCGACGCCGACGAGCAGGATCGCGATCATCAACAGGCTGGTGGCGACCGGCCGATCGATAAAGATGCGGGATGGGTTCACCGACCCGCCCCACGCGGCTGCGAACTCATTTTGGCTCGCCTGGGGCCGGCGGGCTGACCGGCGCCGACTGGCCGCTCGGCGTGGCGAGGGTAGCGGGGCGCGCGCCGACGCCGCCGCCGGTCACTTCTCCCTGCCCATGGGGACGGCGACGACCTCCGGAGCCTTGACCGGCCGCTTCTCCCGGCGCCCCACTTTCGCCGCCCGGCTGGCCCTGGCCACGACTTTGGTCTTCCGTTTTCTCCGTGCCGCCGGCCGGGGCGGCTTCGCCGAGCGCGACCTTGGCGCCGTCGCGCAACCGATCGACGCCGTCGATGACGACCTTTTCGCCCGCCTTGAGGCCGGAGGTAATCGTCGTGCGTTTGCCGTCGGTCGGGCCGGTGACGACATCGCGCTTCGAGACGGTCGAATCGGGGTTGAGGACATAGACGAATTCTCCCGACGGCCCGATCTGAATTGCCGCGTTGGGAGCGAGCGCGACGCCGGCCAGGGTGTCGACCAAAAGGCGAACGTTGACGAACTGGTTGGGAAACAGCGCGTCGTTCCCGTTGTCGAAGTTCGCGCGCATCTTGATCGTGCCGGTAGTCACGTCGGCCTGACTGTCGTAGGTCGTCAGCGTCCCGGTCGCGAGCTCTTTGACGTTGTCGCTGTCCAGGACCGTAACCTTCAGCTTTGCCCCGGAATTCAGCCGCGCCGCGATCCGCGGAAGGTTGCCCTGGGGCGTCGTGAATACAACGCTGATCGGATCCATCTGGGTGATGACGACGATGCCGGTCGCGTCGGAGGGCTGCAGATAGTTGCCGGGGTCCACCAGCCTCAAGCCCACCCTGCCGGTGATCGGCGAGACGATGTGCGCATAGTCGACATTGAGCTGGGCGGTCTGGACCTGCGCCTCGTCGGTGACGATCGCGGCCTTGTCCTGGGCGACCAGCGCCGCCTGGTCCGCGACCTGCTGCTTGGCGATAGAATCCTGCTTGATGAGTTCTTCGTAGCGAGCAAGGTCGCCCTGCGCCTGGCCGAGCAGCGCATGGTCCTTGGCGAGCTGCCCCTGCGCCTGTGACAGCGCCGCCTGATAGGGGCGGGGATCGATCTGGGCGAGAAAATCGCCGGCCTTGACGAACTGGCCTTCCTGGAACCCGACCTCCAGCAGCTTGCCGGCGATCTGGGTGCGGATGGTGACAGTTTCGAAAGGCGTCACCGTTCCGAGCGCGTCGATGTTCAGCGGCATGTCGCCGAGCGTCACCGGCGCGACGCGCACCGTTTGCCGCGACGGTCCGGAACGGCGGGAGGTTTCGCTCTTGTGCGGGGCGATGTTCTCGACCTTTTGCCAAGCAAACACCGCCGCCGCGGCCAGCGCTACGACGAGCGCCATCCTGCCGAACGCGTTGCGCCGCCGCAGCCTCGACGCCTCCGGCGCAGTCGGCGGCGAACCTTTCGTCGTCTCAGGCTTGAGGGCTTCGTTCATCTTTAGGATTCGCTCAAGCCCGACGTTTCGCACGGCAAAACCGGAGTTTCAAATCACGCCCTCGTGCGCGGCGCAGCGCGAGCCCCGGCGGTTTCCGTCGCTGGCTCTGAAACGTGGTGTTGCTTTCTCCTTGCCCTTGCGCCATAAGCGCGTCCGTCGGTGGCCACGCCGCCGACGGACGCGGGTGTAGCTCAGGGGTAGAGCACAACCTTGCCAAGGTTGGGGTCGAGGGTTCGAATCCCTTCGCCCGCTCCAAATTTACTTAAGTAAATCAGTATCTTAGAACGGTCCTGCGGGACCGTTTTTTGCTTCCCCACCCCGGTCTGCGAAACCGGGGAAGCATGGGGGAAGCAGCAGGAAGCAGGTTGCAGCGGGCCCGCGGACGCCTTTGGCATGAGTAAGACCCCGACTCTGGCGCAGGCGAGCGGTCGCAGCAAATTCGCAAGCCCGTCGGATAGATTGTCGCCCGTGCGAACCCGCACGCTTCCCCGGAGGACGACACCCCCTTTGGTCTGCTTCCCCAAGCGCTTCCCGGGCATCGTCAGCGAATGCAAAGCCATCATCGTTAAGACCCCACGCCTGCCAGACGCATCGGCAGAACGAGTCGCAGCGAGTCCGGCAGACCCACGAAGCCATGTGCCGCGTAGAAGCTGGCTGCCGCCTCGTCCGGCGCGTCGACCGTCACCATTGAGGACCCGACAGTGCTGGCGCTCTCGAATACGCGCTGTAGCGCGTCGGCAAGTAGGATCGAACCGAGGCGTTGACCCGCGATGTCCAGGCACACCGCTCGCGCTCGGTCCGGTTCCGGCCGGACGAGCCTCTACGATGAAATCACCACCAAGATCATCACCGAGCTGGAGGCCGGCCGCGTGCCCTGGGTCCAGCCATGGGGAACAGCGGCGGCGTAGGCGCCGCTGGCCATGCCAAAGAACGCCAGCACCGGTCGGTTCTATTCCGGGATCAACGTGCTGATCCTCTGGGGTTCCGTTATCGAGCACAGCTTCCCGACCCAGGGCTGGCTGACGTTTCGCAAGGCCCTCGGCCTCGGCGGCAACGTCCGCAGGGGCGAGGATGGCGCCACTGTCGTCTATGCCGACCGCTGCATTCCCGACGACGAGAAGAAGCGGGCGCGAGAGACCAGCGAGGAAGCGCAAGCGATCCCGTTCCTCAAGCGCTTCACTGTCTTCAACCTGGCGCAATGCGAAGGTTTGCCGGAGGATCTCGTGGTCGCCACACCGCCGCCGGAGACTGGGCTGATCGAGCCCAGGGTCGAGGCGCTGATCAAAGCGAGCGGCATCGATTTCCGCATCGGCGGCAGCCGGGCCTTCTACGTGCCCGCGCAAGACTATGTGCAAGCCCCGCCGCCGCAAGCTTATTTCGAGCCGATCAATTGGCACCGTGCGGCGCTCCATGAGCTCGGTCACGCCAGCGGCGCCCCACACCTGCTCAATCGCGATCTCTCCCGCTCATTCGGCTCGAAGAAGTACGCCTTCGAAGAACTGGTGGCGTTATCTTGACAGTCTGCACCGACGCTCGGAGCCCTGCTGACGTCAGTGCAGCGGGCCGATGAAGGCGTTATCCAGGCCGGCCGCAGCGCTCCCACATAGCTGGCGGAGGCCGGCCTGGATAACTCCGGGCCAGGAGAACTCCTTCGTTGATGCCAGGGCCCGGATGGGGGTCGGGGGGGAAGGTTGAACAACCTGTGGATAGCCAAACAGAGATTTCGAGCATCACCATCGAGGAGCGTCGAACGGCGAAAGGTCTCGACCGCCACGTTCCGATCATTCTCCGCGACGGCATTCCTTATGACGCGGACCTCGACCGCTTCTTCCTTGACCTGCCATTGAACGGCGTGCGCTCGCCCCACTCGTTGCGAGCCTACGGCTATGACATCGCGGTGTGGGTCCGCTTTCTGCACGCCGCCTGCGGCAAGTCGGTCTGGGCCGCTACGCGCGGGGATGTCGATGCGTTCCATCGTGTACGGCGGCGCGAGGACGCCGGTGCGCGCATCTCCGCCGCATCCTGGAACCGCAGCGTCGCTGCGTTCGAGAAGCTTTACCGATGGGCGGAGCTGGAAGGCCTGGTCGGGTCCAGTCCGTTCACCCATCGCGAGGTCTGGCGGCGGGGATATGGCAACCGGCGGGCCCGTGTTGCTGCGCGGAACGATTCCTACGAACGCGCCGCCAAGCGATCCGACGTCCGCTTCGTGTCCCTTGAAGATTACCGCGTGTTTCGTGATGTAGGACTGCGCGGCCTCGACGTCGACGGCGCCGAGCGGCCCGGCGCCCGAGACCGCAACGGCGCACGCAACGCGCTCTTCGCCGAGCTGCTGGTCACGACTGGCCTGCGCCTCTCCGAGGCGTCGTTCCTGCTTGCGTCCGAACTCGCCGATTTGGCGCACAACGCGGCCCGCGGCCGCCAGGCCCGGTTCGAGTTGCCGAGCGCGTTGACCAAGGGCGAGCGCGGTCGGACCATCCTCGTGCCTCGGCGCCTCCTGCAACAGATCTCGGCCTATATTGTCGCCGAGCGAGCTCATGCGGTCGCCAAGTTCAGTGACCGCGAGGGCTGGCGCGCGATCGAGCAGGCCATCTTCATTCGCCGGCCGGCTCCCCATGCGGCCGGGCTGACGCGCCACGATGGCGGCACGATCCCGTTCGAGGCGCTGACGCCGGACGAACGCGGCCGACTGGTCATCTGCGACGACGACGGCGCGCCCCGGGAACCCGCCGTTCTCTGGGTGACCGAGATCGGTCTTCCGATCCAGCCCAACTCGTGGGAGGTGGCCTTCGCCCGGGCCTCCCGCCGCTGCGCCAACGCGGGTGTCCCGTTGCGCATCAACCCGCATCAGCTCCGCCATACGTTTGCCGTGCATATGCTGGCGATGCTGATTCAACACCGATTGCGCGACACGGCCGGCGAAGCGCCGACAGCGAACATGGAAGGATATCGCCGGCTTCTGGGCGATCCTTTGCAGCAGGTCCAGCGTCTGCTCGGCCATGCGAGCCTGACGACGACCTATATCTACCTCGATCATATCGCCGCCCGCGCCGACACGGTCGACGCCGCGGTCGAGGAACTCCTGGCGCTCGTTCCGAAGGCGGGGTCATGAGCGCCCGTCCACGCAAGGGGCGTCAGGTCGTTTTCAGCCGCGAAGATGGCCTCTCGATCCCGTCCGATCCCGATACCATCACCGGCCTGCGCTTCACGATAGCCGTGCAGAATGGCGGTGAGGCGCTCCTCGACTTCACTGCGCTGCGGCCGCGCCGCCTCGCCTTGGCTCTGGGACGAGCGCTTCGCCACTTGGCGGCGCCGGGCGGTCCGCTCGGCGCCCGTTCGACCGTAATGGCTTACGCCGTCGCCATCCCGAAGTTCTTCGCCTATCTCGCCGATGCTGGCGAGCCGTTCGCGGGCCTCGAGACGCTTCGGGCGCGGCATGTCGATGGCTTCGAGGGGTGGCTCGAAGCCGCCGGCCTCACCCGCGTCCATCTCTTCACCGTGCTGGTGAAGATGGTCGGAGTTCTCCGGCAGGTCGCCGTCGACAGCCCCGCCGAGGTCTCGTCCGATTTGCGTGATCGCCTTCGTTACGTCAGCGCGAAGCCGTTTCAGCGGGCGCGTCCGCGCGATGCCTACAGCCCGTTCGTCGCGCGCCAACTGCGCGACGCCGCGCGGAGCGACGTGACCGCCGTGTTGCGAAGATTGCAGCAGGTCCGGTCATTGGTCCCCGATCCGGTTCTGTCTGGGATGGAAGCCGCCGTCGATGCCGTTATCGAGGAACACGGCTTCCTCCGCGCCGACCAGCCCGCGTACAGGAATCTTTATTTCGCGTGGGCGAAGCGAGGATTGCCGACGCATCAGCTCGTTGACGAACTCAACGGTCGTTTTCACCTCACGCGCAACGATATCGTGCCGTTTCTTGTCCTTCTCGCCCTGGAGACCGGCCTGGAGATCGAGTGCTGCAAGGCGCTGATGGTCGATTGCCTCCAGAACGCGTCCAACGGGACCGTCGAGATCACCTATCTCAAGCGCCGGGCGCGGGGCGCTGAGCACAAGCGCCTGCGGGTTCGCGATGGTGGGCCGACGACCCCGGGAGGCATGATCCGCCGGCTGATCGAGGTCACCGCTCGAGCGCGCGGGCGCCATCCAAGCCAATGCCTTTGGGTCTACTGCGGCGCCGGCGCGCTCGCCGCCGGCATTGGCCACCCGCAGGAGCTCGTCGATTCGTGGACGCGGAGACACGACATCGTCGATGACGATGGGCGTCCGCTCCGGCTGCTCTTGTCCCGCCTCCGCAAGACCCACAAGGCGCTTTGGTACCTGAAGACGGAAGGGCACATGGCGCGTTTTGCGGTCGGACACACTCCGAAGGTCGCCGCCCGTCATTATGCCGATGTCCCCGCGCTCCGTCCGTTGCACGAGGCGACGGTCGCTGACGCGTTCCGCGAGGCGGTAAAGTCGGCCGCGCCGATCGTGCTGACCGAGAAGCAGGAAGCCGCCTGGCGAACAGGCCCGACGCAGGCCTCGGCCATTCCGGAAGGGTGCGATCCGATCGCGCTCCTCGACGGCGAGCAGGATGTCTGGCTCGCCGGCTGCGCCGGGTTCTACGCTAGCCCGCACGGATCGGCGGGCGATCCCTGTCCCATGCCGTTCTGGGGCTGTCTCGAATGCTCGAACGCGGTGATTACCACCCGCAAGCTTCCGGCGATCCTGTCGTTTCTGGATTTCATCGAAGATCAGCGAGGCGCGCTGCATGCCGGCGATTGGGCGGTGAAGTTCGGCCGCGCCCATGCCCGCATTACCGCCGGTGTGCTGCCCGCGTTCGGACCCGCTATCGTCGCCGAGGCGCGGCGCAGCCTCGCCGCCGAACCCGTGCCGATCTATTTGCCGCCGGAGGCCCGGCAGTGAAGCCGGCTGCTACCTCGCGTCTGGCGGCGGCGACCCTGGATCATCATCCTGTGCTGGCGACGGCGCCTCTGCGGCCCGGTTTCGATCGTGATGATCTTTCCCGCTATGGCGATGGCAGCTGGGATCTCGGGCCAGCCGTCTTTCGCGAGAATGCCCGCCGGTGCCATGTCACTGTGCATTTCGGCGCGCTCCCGGATCCGACGGTGGCGCGGTGCCTGCGGGAGTATCTCTACGCACGGCTGAACGTCGAGATTCCTGGGTTCCGATCGCGTTTGCCGCCTGCCAGCGTGCGTCAGGTCTTCAACCGCGCAAGGCGCTTCTTCGAGTTCGTCGGCGCCGAACTTGGCCGCTGCAATCTCGACCGTGTGGACCAGGCTCTTCTCGACCGCTACGCCAAGCTTCTGCGCAACGGGCGTTGCCGCCCGGTTGTGGTCGCGCAGCTTCTCGATACCGTTTTCGACCTTCACGCCTATCGCGCGCATCTTCCCAACGCGGCTCTGCCGTTCGAGCCCTGGCAGGGACGGTCGCCTTCACAGGTGGCGGGCTACCGCTACGCCGCACAGGAGAACCGGACTCCGCGCATGCCGGAGGCGGTGATAGCGCCGCTTCTGGCACTGGTCCCTCAAATATGTGACCCTGTTCTCACGCGACATCTTTGCGGCTCGGGAAGAACTGCTCCAATTGGAGGAACGCCAGAGAGCGCTGGCGGCGGCCGATGCGGTCTTGCCGCCGGACCAACGCCGCGCGCGCCGACGCGCGAGGCTGACGGAGTTTTTCGATGACCGGCGGCGCCTGGGGCGCGGCGTGCCGATATGGACCACTGCTCATAACGGCGTCGTCCGCCGCGACCCGGTGACAGGCACGGTCACGCCGCCAGTCAATTGGTTGCTACTCCACCAACATGCAGGCGTCGACGCGCAGGCCGAGCCCGGAACCCATCTTCAGCTCGCGACCGGCGCGCCCGATCTCGTCGCGGCGGCGATCGACGCGATCGGCGCCGAGACCGGCGGCATGGACACGCCGATCATCATAGATCCAGACCTCGGCCGACCATGGGGACCGCGTTTCGACGCCAGGACGCTCGCCCATGAGGAGCGCATGCTCCAGGCGGCCTGCTACGTCGTCTGCGCCTATCTGACCGGCATGCGCGATTGCGAGGTCCAAGCCATGCGCGCCGGTTGCCTGTCGTTGAGCCGCAGCGCCGACGGCATCATCGACCGGCATCGCATTCGATCGATCGCGTACAAGGGCAAAACGAGCCAAGGTGAAGCCGCGGAATGGGTCACGATCGAACCGGTCGCCGAGGCAATCCGAGTCTTGGTGCGGCTCTCGGCGCACGCGGCCGCTGCGCGCGGTTCCGACACGCTCTGGCCGGTGCTGGTCCTCAAGACGGGAACGAAGGCGCATCTCTCAGCCGAGATCGTCCGTCAGCTCAATGTCTATCGCGACCATCTCGACGCGCGGTTCGGGACCGCCGGCCATCCCGCCATTCCGCCAGATCCAACTGGCGCGCCGTGGCGCATCACGACACGACAGTTCCGCCGCACCATCGCCTGGCATATCGCCAATCGTCCCTTCGGAACGATCGCCGGCATGATCCAGTACAAGCATGCCTCTGTCGCTGCGTTCGAAGGCTATGCTGGTTCAAGCAGATCCGGCTTCCGCTCGGAGGTCGAAAACGAACGCCGCCTCGGCCAGCTCGACGACTTGCTGACCTATTTCGATGAGCGCCAGGCTGGAACGAGACTCTCGGGTCCCGCGGCGCCGCGCATATCCAAGACGCTGGACATCGCAGCGACGGAGCTTGGCCCGCTTCCGGCCATGTTTGCAGATCGCGCACGGCTGCGCACGATGCTCGCCAGCCTCGCGCGGACATTGCATGTCGGTGTGCTCGCCGACTGCTTCTTCGATCCCGGCGCAGCCGTGTGCCTGAAGCAGATGTCTGACGTCGACAGCAGAACGCCGCTGCCAGCACTTTGCCAACCAACCCGTTGCCCGAATGCCTGCATCACGGCCAGGCATCGGCCGGCGTGGGCGCGCTCCGCGAATGACTGCAGAACCTTCCTCAAAGAGAAGCGTCTGTCCTCGCTGCAGCGCGCCACTCTGCAGAAGGACCTCGAGCGGATCGAAACCGTCCTCGACAAAATAGATCACGGCGACTGACGCCAGCCCAGAAAGCAGATGTTGCGGACTGAGCCGGGCTTCCACCCCGGCGGCGTCGGAGCGCGCGACGCCCAGCTCGCCCGCGCAACGGCTTATCGCCGTCCTCCGCTCCGCTTCGGCTCTGCGAGTGCGCGGTCGAGCCTTCGGGCGTCGCAAGTGGCTGCTCCGCCGCCGGGGATGAACCCCGG
This sequence comes from uncultured Alphaproteobacteria bacterium, assembly GCA_963784805.1. Lineage (GTDB taxonomy): Bacteria > Pseudomonadota > Alphaproteobacteria > Rhizobiales > Beijerinckiaceae > Roseiarcus. The sequence continues at coordinate 408,570 of CAWASR010000016.1, read as the reverse complement.
CCGAACAGGAGCAACCTTCATGACGAGACAGGAAGGACCAAACAGAAGCAGCCCTTCGGGACGGGAGAGGAAGAGGAAGGCCGGAAGGGGTCGGCCGATTCAAGCGGTGAGAGAGGCTCGCCCCGCCGGCCGCGGAGATTCCCTCGTGCCCCACACTTCCACCTCGACGAACCGCGCCGACGTCTATTCGCGCATCACTGCCGAGATCGTCGCGACGATTGAACGAGGCGCAGGCGAATGGCGTGCGCCATGGTTCCACGACGGCGCCAGTGCCGCCCGCCCGACCAATGTCGCATCCGGCAAACGCTATCGAGGTATCAACACGCTGGCCCTTTGGACGGCTGGGCTCGTCGCTGAATATGGCGACGGCCTCTGGGGAACCTACAAACAATGGCAGGAGGCCGGCGCACAGGTCCGCCAAGGGGAACGCTCCACCACGGTCGTGTTGTGGAGGGAGACTCAATCCTCCCGGCAGCCCAATGACGACGACGACGATGACGGCCGTCGGCGCATGTTCGCCCGGGCGTTCTCGGTGTTCAATGTCGCGCAGGTGGACGGATATCAGCGGCCGACGGCGGACATCCTCTCGGAGAGCCAGCGCCTGGCGCATGCGGAAGCGTTCATCTCCAACCTCGGCATAAGGACCGTGTTTGAAGGATCGGAAGCCTGCTATCGCCCATCGACCGACGCGGTGTTCATGCCGCCCTTCGCCTCGTTCCGCGATCCTGCGTCGTTTTATGGCGTCTGGCTGCATGAGAACGGTCACGCCAGCGGCGCCAAGCATCGGCTTGACCGCGATCTCTCAGGCCGGTTCGGATCTGCCGCCTATGCTGCAGAAGAATGCTGCGTTGAGATTCTCAGCGGACTTGTCCTCGCCGACCTGGGCATCGCCCACCATCCGCGCCCCGATCATGCAGCGTACATCGCGACATGGCTCAAGGTCCTGAAGGATGACCCTCGCGCCATCTTCACCGCGGCGAGCAAGGCGCAGCAGGCCGCCGATTGGATGCACGCCCAACAGCCCCAGACCGAGGAGATAGCGGCATGACCAGCGCCATCTCTAAAAGTGCAAAAAAGGGCTGGACTGTCAGGATAAGTCGCCGAGATGAACGCCGCGTTTTGTTGCGCGTCGCTCGGCATCGTGCCGACGGTGCGCCACGCCGACTACATCGGCTCCTGGCTCTAAGTGCTGCGCGAGGACAATCGCGCCATCGTCCGCGCCGCCTCGCAGGCGAGCAAGGCCGCAGACTTCCTCCTCCGATTCCTCCCGGACAGCCAGCAGCCCGATCCTGGCGGTGAGAGCTTCTATACCTCCTCTAATCATCGCCTGCGCGACTCCCATATCGGCCGAGCTGGCTATCGGATCGACATCGAGGTGCGGGGCGAATGCTCTGACAATGACCTCGCGCTCATCGAGCGTCTGGCGCGCCAAGCCGACAGCCGGCCAGTTGTCGTCCGCCGCGTCTCCAGATTTCGACACCGCTTCCCGCATCCGAAAGAACCCCGATATCGTCGCGCGCCTACGATCCTTCGCATACAATCTGATCAGGGCCCCCGGACGCGACAACATCCGAAATGCCCGCTGGCCGGCCGCTCTCGACATCACTCTCGTGCTCGAAATGCCCACGTTAGCGTAAATCTAAACAGCCCTGCGAGAACGCCGCAGGGTGAATCGGTTTTCAGGCGCATGCTCGGCCGCCATCGATCACCAGATCACGCGCACGCCGATTGAACCCTGATTCGAGTTGGCGTTACTGCGGAATTCGCCCCGATACTGGAGAAACAGGGCCACGTTCTCCGTTCGCCAGGCCGCAAAATTGACGGCGATCACTGCTGCGCTGCGGCCCGGATTGGCGGCGGCGATCGTGAACGGCTGTTCGAGCAGCGCCGCCTGGGAGGTCAGGCCGTCGTTGCCAAAGTCGTTCGTCCACGACGCCTTCGCCTGCAGTAGGAAAGTGGCCGCGTCGGAATGGATGAGCTTCGTGGCCCAGAGCCCGACTTCACTGGTCACCCTGTTGAAGGACTGCGAGGGGAAGCTCAGGCCGAAGCTCGACGATTCTGTGAACGCCCTGCGGCTGAAGGTCTGGCCGGTCAATCCGACGAACGGCTTGAAGGTCGCGCCCATCAGATCGAATTGATAGCCGGCGTCCGCAGCGACCAGCCCGCCCCAACCGTTGGTCGAACCCGAGGCCGTCATGGATTCGCCGGGGAAGGCGATGCTTCGCGAAGCGCCCGCGGTGGAGGGGCCGGCCGCCAATCGTCCGTCGAAGACGAGCGGCCCCGGCATCCAGGTGGCGTAGAGCGCGACCGCGTAGGTGTTCGCCGTCGCCGTCGAATTGGCGACGCTGTCGGTGGAGGTGTGTGCATAACCCAGCGCGCCGCCCGCTACGAAATTGGGGGCGAACGCCCCATCGCCGCCGACCACAAATCCGCCGCTCGCCGGCCGCCGCCAGCAAGCAATGGCGCCATGTCGCCGACCAGTTGCGCGCCAATCCGCCAAAATTCGCCGCCTTGCTCGATGACGCCGAGGTCGACGTCCTTGACTTTCCGCCCCGCGCCGGCCACATGAGCAACGGCTGCTGCGAGGCGGCCGATGACGCGCCGGCCGCGTGAAGGGCTCCTCGGCCCCTCTGCCGCGCGCTCGGATTGCGATTTCGCATTTGACGCCCGGACACGCGGGGCGTTCCCTTTCCTTACCCCTTGCCGCTTTGCGCCTTTGGCGCTGTCGTGGTTTTTTCGAAAGACTTCTCCTTGGATAATTTTCATGGGTTCGGCCTCGCCGCGCCCCTCAATCATGCGCTGGCCAGGCTCGACTTCGCGCGGCCGACCCCGATTCAGGCTCAGGCGATTCCGCCGCTGCTCAAAGGCCGGGACCTGATCGGCATCGCCCAGACCGGCACCGGCAAGACGGCGGCCTTCGCGCTGCCGATTCTCAACCGTCTGGCGATCGACGGGCGCCCCGCGCCCAGGGGCGGCGTGCGCGCGCTCGTCCTCAGCCCGACGCGGGAGCTGGCGAGCCAGATCGCGCAAAGCTTCCGCGACCTTTCCCACGGGCTGCCGCTCAAAATCGCCGTGGTGTTCGGCGGCGTTCCCTATGGCGCCCAGGTGCGCGCGCTCGCGGCCGGCCTCGACGTTCTGGTCGCGACGCCCGGCCGGCTGGTCGATCATCTCGACTCGCAGGTCGCGAACCTGAGCGCGGTCGAATTCCTGGTGCTCGACGAAGTCGACCGGATGCTCGATCTCGGCTTTGTCAGGCCGATCCGCCGCATCGTGCGCGAGCTGCCGAAGAAGCGGCAGAACCTGTTTTTCTCGGCGACCCTGCCGGCCGACATTCGCGCGCTCGCCGGCGAACTGCTGCGCGATCCGGTCGAGGTCGCGGTGACGCCGGTCGCCAAGACAGCGGACCGGGTCCAGCACAGCGTCGTCCTGATCGAGTCCGCGCGGAAGCGCGACATGCTGGTCGAATTGTTCGACGACGCCGCGCTGTCGCGGGTCATCGTGTTTACGCGCACCAAGCGCGGCGCTGACCGCGTCGCCAGGACGCTCGATGAGGCGGGCGTCGACGCCGCCGCCATCCACGGCAACAAGAGCCAGGGTCAGCGCGAGCGCGCGCTCGGCGCCTTCCGCGCCGGCCAGACCCGGGCGCTGGTGGCGACCGACATCGCCGCGCGCGGCATCGACATCGACGGCGTGACCCATGTCGTCAATTTCGAGTTGCCGGAAGTGGCGGAGGCCTATGTCCATCGCATCGGCCGAACCGCGAGGGCTGGAAACGCCGGCCGGGCGATCTCGCTTTGCGACCATGCGGAACGCGACCTGCTGCGCGCGATCGAACGACTGACGCGGCTCGATCTGCCCAAGGAAGATCGCCGCGGCGCCGCCGGACCGAAGTCGGCGCCGGTCTTGCGCAAGGCGGCGAAAGCCTTGACTCAGACGCCGGCGCAGCGCCCGCATCATTCGCCGCATCGCGACGCCCGCAGCGCAGGCCAGCCCGTCGCCAATCCGCATCCCGTCGATCGCCGGCGTGGCTTCCGCCCGCCGCGCGCCGGGGGCGTCAAGGTCAAATCTCCGCGCTGATCGCCGCGCCGTCCGGCCCCGCCAGCACGGTGAGCCGGGGGGCGGCCGCCAGCTTCTCCCAGTCCTGTTCGCGAACCAGCGCCACGGGACACGCGCGGCCGTAAAGCTCGGCTGCGACCAGCGCGCCCACGACGACGATGGCGTCGCGCCGCAGCAGCAGGATCGCCGCCGGGCCGGCGCCGAGGCGGATCGTCTCGGCGAGCGCGGCGCTGCCCGAACTCGAGCCGCGCCCGGCCGGCATCATCAACGCGCGGCCGGCGATCGTGGCGTTTCGTTGCGGGTGCCAGCGGTCGATGACGCGGCCGGTCGCCAAATCGAGCCCGCCCCAGAAGCTCAGCGGCTCGTCGAGCCGCAGTGTCGCTCCTTCGGCCGCGCCAGGTGCGAGCGTAATCGCTTCCACGACCAGCGCGCTCACAGTCTGACCACTTTGCCGGCGCGCGCCGAGGCGACGCATTCGGCGAGCGAGCCGAACGCGACCTCGGCGCCGAGATTGCCAGGTGCGTAGTAGGCGCACTTGCCGGAATTGGTCATGATCGCCCCGACGTCGACGCGCATCAGCGTCGTGACGTAGGTGCAGGTGTCGACGACTAGGGTGACGCGCGCCTGGCGAAGGCGCTCCTCCCAGCCGCGCGCGCGAAGCTCCGCCAGCGTCGCGCGATTGCAGTTGATCCAGATGTCGACGAGCGGGGGCGGGCCCTCGATCAGCGGCATCAGCCGGGCGAACTCGTGAATCGAGAAATGCGGCGTGCCGAGCGCGACGGCGCCGAGCGGCGCGCTGTCGGCGACGCTGGAGAGCGAGCGCGCCGCCTCGCGCAAGTCCTCCGCCGAAAGTCGGATGACGCGTTCGGGCGCGAGACCGCCGCAAGCGGTCGCGAGGTCGGGCGCTTCGGGCGTGAGGCCGACGGCATGAAACAGCGCGACCGCGCCGGATGAAGCGGCGGCGGCGCCGAGCGCCTTCAAATCGTCTTCGACCGTGTCGTCCGGCAGTCCGACAATCGCCGGGACCAGGGCGCCGCAGCGCCGTCCGACAATGTGGCCGACCGCGACCGCGACCAGTTCGGCGTCCCAATTCTCCGGGATCGACGCGATCTCGACAATGATCTTAGCGAAACGGTTTTCGCTCAAATGCAGGCCATATTCCGGCGCCCGGCCGGTCATCGCGCAGCAGAGATCGACGAAGTCGCCGTAGCGGTTGGTGCGCGCGCCGATCACCGAATTGGCGAATGCGATCGCGTTCGATTCCCCCCAGGCGATCTGCGCGCCGAACCGCGGCCGATAGGCGGTCTGGTAGGGGGCGCAGGTGAAGGTCGGCGCGCAGCCGAGCGCCAGATGCGCCCGCATCAGCCGCGCGCCGTTGGCGGCGACCTCCCTGGGCCCGCGAAACAGTTCGGGATGGATGAGATCGACCGAGCCGACGTTGAGGGTCGTGGGCACGCGCACCTTGCCGCCGAGCGCCGTGATCCGCTCGACGAAATCGAGACTGGCGCGACCAAGATAGAGACAGCCGTCGACATGCGCCGCCTCGATCTCGATCAAGCGGCGCGCTTCGACCGCCTCGGCGAAGCGCGCGATCAGCCGCATTGCGAACGCCGCTCCCGCGCCATGCGCGCCGGCGATCAGCTCACGATCAAGGGACGAGAGTTGGAGAGTCACGCCGGCACGCTAAGCAGGATTTTGCAAGAGTGGCCACCGGTTTTCCGACAAATTCCCGCTTCTTCAAAGGACGCCGCCCCTTTCGCGTGATTGAAGCTGCGTTCGCCGCGCGAAGCACGCGCGGGACCGTCGCCTCGCCCCAATTCCGGCCATTCCTTGCGGTAACGAATTGAGTCAATCGGAGGTCTCGCCCCATGTCGGTCGCCGCAATCCGCGCGCATTTGCGCGAAATCTGCCTTGCGCTTCCCTTAGCCCGAGAGGAGACGATGAAGCGCGGCCCGTCGTATCGGGTCGAGGACAGGATATTCGCGCTCGAGCGGCCGTGGAGCGACTGGATCAGCCTGTGGTGCAAAGTGCCCCAGGGGACGCGGGAGATCATTCTGGGCGCCAACCCGGCGCGATTTTTCATCCCACCTTATTTCGGCGCCAAGGGCTGGATCGGCGTCGGCCTCGACGAAGCCGCCGACTGGCGCGAGATCGACGCTTTCGTGCACCGCAGCTACCGGCTGGTCGCGCCGAAGCGGCTCGGCAGGCTGGCGGCGTGAGGCGAGGGCCTGCACAGGCGGCTCAGTTGCGCGGCCGGCTCCTCGCGTAATAGCCTCGCGCGCGCCATCTTCGCGAGGAAACGCCGCCATGCCGCAAGCCGCGTCCGATCGCCCGCCGCGCGCCGGGGTTCCGGTTTCGGCTATCGATCCGTTCTCGCTCGAGTTCCTGCGTGATCCCCATCCGGCGCATGAGGTCCTGCGCGAGGCGGGGCCGGTCGTTTGGCTCGAAACGATCGGCGCCTACGCCGCCGCGCGCCATGCCGAGGTGAGAGCAATCCTCGACGATCCGGCGACGTTCTGTTCCGGCCGCGGCGTCGGCTTGAGCGACTTTCAGCGCGAGACGCCGTGGCGGCCGCCGAGCCTGGTGCTGGAGCGCGATCCGCCCGAACACGACCGGGCGCGCGCGGTGCTCAATCGGGCGCTGTCGGCGACGGTGATGCGGTCCTTGCGCGCGCGCTTCGCGGAAGCCGCCGAGACGCTGGCGGGCGAGCTGGCGCGCAAAGGGCGCTTCGACGCCATCGCCGACTGCGCCGAAGCCTATCCGATGATGGTTCTGCCCGACGCGGTCGGTCTCTCCGCCCAGGGCCGCGAGCACCTGCTGCCCTACGCGGCGACGGTGTTCAACATGTTCGGGCCCGACAATGCGCTGCGCCGGAGCGCCCTCGCCCAGATGGCGCCGCATGTCGAGTGGATCACCGGGCAGTGCAAGCGCGAGGCATTGTCGGACGACGGCATCGGGGCGATGATCCACGCCGCGGCGGACGCGGGCGAAGTGACGCGCCAGGAGGCGGAACTGCTGGTGCGCTCGCTGCTCAGCGCCGGCTTCGACACCACCGTGCACGCGCTCGGCGCGGCGATGCGGTGCCTCGCGCAGAATCCGGGACAGTTCGCCGCGCTGCGCGCCGATCCCGCCAAGGCGCGCGCCGCCTTCGAGGAGGCGGTCAGGCTCGAAACTCCTGTCCAGACGTTTTTCCGCACCACGACGCGCGTGACCGCGCTCGGCGGCGCGACGATCCCCGAGGGCGAGAAGGTGCTGATGCTGCTGGCGGCCGCCAATCGCGATCCGCGCAAATGGCCCGACGCCGAGCGCTACGATATCGACCGATCGACCGCCGGCCACGTCGGCTTCGGCGGCGGAGTCCATATGTGCGTCGGGGCGCTGCTCGCCAGACTTGAAGGCGAGGCGCTGCTCGGCGCGCTGGCGCGCAATTTCGAGCGCGTCGAGCCCGACGGCGAGCCGACCCCTTTGCTCAACAACACCTTGCGCGGTTGGGTCCGGCTTCCGGTCCGGGCGACGCCCGCCTGAGTCGGGTCGGCGGCCCCTGATCCCGCCCTAAACGATCGCCGCGAACGCCCCGCGCACGTTGCTTCGGGCCTCGGCGAGCGCCGCGGCGAAGGCGTCGAAATCGGGAAAGCCGGTCGCGGCGGCGATTTGGCGCTTGACCCCGGCGGCGGCTTGATCGGGATCGAAGGGGCCGGCGATCGCCAGCCGCATGAATTGCGTCGCATCGGTATAGAGCCGGTGCGCGCCGATCAGGGTCTCGGCCTGGCCGGCCGCAATCAACCCCGCCGCGCCGGCCTTGGCGATGACCGCCCGCGTCGAGGCGTCGACAATGCCGGGTTGCTCATGCGCAGAGGCGATGCTGAGATATTGGGCGATGAATTCGATGTCGATCAGCCCGCCCGCGACCAGTTTCAGGTCCCAGACGTTCTTGTCGCCCTTTTCCGAGGCGATCAGCGCGCGCATCGCGCGGACCTCGCGCGCGACTTTTCCCGGGTCCCGCTTTCGCGCGAGCGTGCGCCGCACCGCTTGCGCGATGTCGGCCGCGAGGCTCGCGTCCCCCGCGACGACGCGCGCGCGGGTCAGCGCCATGTGCTCCCAGGTCTCCGCTTCGTCCCGCTGATAGAGCTGGAACGCCGAGAGCTGGGTCGCGAGCGGCCCCTTGCGTCCGGAGGGGCGCAGCCGCATGTCGACCTCATAGAGCCGGCCCGCCTTGGTCGGCGCGGTCAGCGCGGAAATCAGACGCAGCGTGAGGCGGGAATAGTAGAGCGTGGCGTCGAGCGGCCTCACTCCGTCCGAATCTCCCGCATCGCCATGAAAATCATAGATCAGAAGAAGGTCGAGATCGGAGGCCGCCGTCATTTCGCGCGAGCCGAACTTGCCGAGCGCGACGACCGCGACCCGTCCGCCGCCGACGCGCCCATGCTCGGCCGCGAAGGCGTCGCTGACCCGCGCCAGCAACGCCGCTACCAGCCCTTGCGCCAGCGAGCTGTAAGCGCGGCCGGCGCGATCGGGATCGAGCCGGCCCGAGAGCAGGTTGAGGCCGATGAGGAACGTCTCCTCGGCGGCGAAGTCGCGGGCGCGGTCGAGCGCCTCCTCGTAGCCGTGCGCCTGCGCGACAAAGATCTCGACCCGCGCGCGCATCTCCTTCTCGTCGAGGCTCTGCTCGAAATCGACGCCCCGCGCCGGATCGATCGCGGCGTCGAGCACATGCGGGCGGGTCGCGACCACCTGGGCGAGGCGCGGCGCGCTGCCGAGCACGTCGCCGAACAGTTCGCGCAATTTGTCGTTGGACCGCAGGATCGACAACAGCTCGACCGAGGCCGGCATCCGGGTCAGCGCCGCGTCGAACGCGGCAAGCGCCGCGTCGGCGTCGCCGGAACCGGCGAAGGCCTCCAGCAGCGCCGGCGTCAGTTCCGTCAGCACCTCCCTCGCCCGCGGGCTGCGCACCGCCGCGCGCCGGCCGAAATGCCAGCCGCGAATCGTTTCAGCGGCCGCTTCCGGATCGCGGAACCCGAGGCTGCGCAAAGTCGCCAGCGTTTCGGGATCGTCGACGACACCGGTGAAGACCAGATTGCCGGCCGAGGCGCTCAACTCCGGCGCGTCCTCGAACAGCCGCGCGTAATGGCGCTCGACTCGGGTCAGGCGCCAGGTCAGGTCCCTGGCGAAGTCGGCCGGCCGCGCATAGCCGCAGAACTTGGCGAAGCGCGCCAGCGGCGCGCGATCGAAGGGAAGCCGCTGGGTCTGCTCGTCGGCGACCATCTGCAGCCGATGCTCGATGCGGCGCAAAAACACGTAGGACTGGCTCAGGTCGTCGACCGCTTCGCGATCGACCCATCCTTCGGCGTTGAGTTCCCGCAGCATGTCGAGCGTCCGCGAGCCGCGCATCCGCGGGCGGCGACCGCCGAAAATGAGCTGCTGCGTCTGCACGAAAAACTCGATTTCGCGAATGCCGCCGCGACCCAGCTTGAGGTCGTGGCCCGGCACGACCACGCGGTCGTGGCCGCGTACGGCGTGGATCTGCCGCTTCATCGCATGAATGTCGGCGATCGCGGCGTAGTCGAAATACTTGCGCCAGATGAATGGCGCGAGATCGGCCAGGAAGCGCTTGCCGAGCGCGAGATCGCCCGCCGCCGGGCGAGCCTTGATCAAGGCAGCGCGCTCCCAATTCTGGCCCACAGTTTCGTAATAGGCGTATGCGCTCAAGGTCGACAGGGCCACCGGCGTCGAGGCGGGATCGGGCCGCAGACGCAGATCGACCCGCAGCACGTAGCCCTCGCTCGTCCTTTCCTGAAGAATGCGGGCAAGCGCCTTGGTGATGCGGACGAACAACGGAGCCGGCTCTGTCCCTTCGGGGATCGAGGCGGCCGCGGCGTCATAGAGGACGATAAGGTCGACGTCGCTGGAATAATTGAGCTCGCGCGCGCCGTGCTTGCCGAGCGCGAGCACGACCATGCCGCACCCGGGCTGCGGATCGGGCAGGTCCGGATCGATCTTCAAGCGGCCGGCGAGCGCGTTCTGGCGCAGGAGAAAGGCGAGCGCGGCGCCGACGGCGGCGTCGGCGAAGCGCGTCAAAGCCTGCGTCGTCGCATCGAGGTCCCACACGCCGCCGACGTCGGCGAGCGCGATCAGCAGCGCCGCTTCGCGCTTGGCGAGACGCAGCGTCCGCATCAGTTCGGTCTCGTCGCCCTCGTGCCTCGCCGCCACCGCGCGGATCAGCGAATTCGAGCGAGTCCGCCGGAGGTCGGCCGAGCAGGCGATGAAGCCGGCCCGGGTCTTCGGTCGCCAGCGCCCAAAGATACGGCGAGTGGTCGGCGAGGCCGGCGAGAAGATCGCGCGTCGCTTGATGCGCGAGCGCGGGCGCGAGGTCCGCGCTCACCGGCGCCGCCAGCAGCGCGGCGAGGCGGCGGCGCGCTTCAGCCGGCGCCGAGAGGCGCGGCGCTGCGACGAAGCGCTCAGCGAGCGTCGCGATCATGCTCGCTCGCCTCGGCCAGGACCGGCAACAGCGGCGGCTCCTGCTCGGCGGGAAGGGTGATCCGCACCCGAAGTCCCGGATCGTTGTCCTCGAGTTGGACCGAGCCGCCATGCATGCGCGCGACCGCCGCGGCGAGCGAAAGGCCGAGCCCGGAGCCCGGCCGCGAGCGGGACCCCTCGAGCCGCACGAATCGGCCGAGCACTCGGGACCGGTCGACAGGCGCGATTCCCGGGCCTGTGTCGGCGACCGTCAAGACGACCGAGGCGCCGACGCGGCGCGCGGCGATGACGACAGCCGGCTTTGCGCCGACCCCGGCGCCCTCCTTCGGCGCGCCGTACTTGAGCGCGTTGTCGACGAGATTGGCGACGGTTTGACCGATCAGCTCGCGGTATCCCCAGATCGTCAGCGCGCCCTCGGTCCTGACCGCAAGCGCTACGCCCTCCTGTTCCGCGATCGGCTCGTAGAGCTCAGCCACGCTTCTGGCCGCCTCCCCGACGTCGAACCGCTGGAGCGCATCGGGATCCGCGCCCGCTTCCGCACGCGCGATCAGCAGCAGCGCGTTGAAAATCTTGATCAAGCTGTCGGATTCTTCGATCGTCTGCTCGAGCGCCTGCCGGTAAGCGGCGGCGTCGCCGCCGAAGGCGAGCGCCGACTCGGCGTGGTTGCGCAGGCGCGTGAGGGGCGTGCGCAGGTCGTGAGCGATGTTGTCGGAAACCTCGCGCAGGCCCTGCATCAGTTCGCTGATCCGTCCCAGCATCTCGTTGAGGCCTTCAGCGAGGCGGTCGAGTTCGTCGCCGGATCCCGAAACCGGCAGCCGCTGTGTCAGGTCGCCCGCCATGATCCCGTGCGCCGAAGTGTTCATGGCGTCGATTCGCCGCAGCACGCGCTGGGCGACGAACAGCGCGCCCGCCGCCGCGAGCACCGCGAAGAACACCAGCGAAATCGCCAGCGCGCGCACCATCACCGCGCCGATCCGGCCGCGGTCGCCGAGGTCATGCCCGATCAGCAGCCGAAAGCCGCCTGGCAGCACGTAGATCCGCGCCAGCGCGCGCCGCCCGCGATTCACGCCCCCGAACGTGCGATAGGGCGTGTCGACGAAGCCGGGATGCTCCAGGACGCCGGGAGGGATCTGCTGGACGTTGCCGGCGAGCGGTTCGCCCGCGGCGTCGGTCAGCAGATAGAGCGAGGAGCCCGGCTGGCGCGCGCGCGCCTCGATGACCGAGCCCAGCCGTCTTACGCCGCCCTGAGCGTATTGGTCCGCGAGACCCTTCGCCTCGGCTTCGATCGTCTGCGCCATTTCGCCGTCGACGACGGAGACGACCTGCCAGGCGATGACGGTGAGCACGATGCCCGCCCCGACGGCGCTCAGGGCCAAAATCGCCAGCGCGAGGCGAAAGGCGGTGGCGCGAAAAAGCTTACCGAGCGCCGTCACGAATCATGTATCCCGCGCCTCGAACGGTGCTCAGCAGCGGCGCGTCAAAATCGCGATCGATCTTGGCGCGCAGGCGCGATACATGCACATCGATAACGTTTGTCTGTGGATCGAAATGATAGTCCCAGACATGCTCGAGCAGCATGGTGCGGGTGACCACCTGCCCCGCGTGCTGCATGAGATATTCGAGCAGACGGAACTCGCGAGGCTGCAGGACGATTTCCTCGCCCCTGCGCGTAACCTTGTGGGAAAGCCGGTCGAGGGTCAGATCGGCGACCCGGAAAACCGTCTCCTCGGGCGCCCCCTTGGGCCGGCGCCGCGCCAGCGTCTCGACCCGGGCCAGAAGTTCCGAGAAGGCGTATGGCTTGGAGAGGTAGTCGTCGCCTCCCGCGCGCAGGCCCTTTACGCGGTCGTCGACCTGTCCGAGCGCGGACAGGATCAGGACGGGGGTCTCGTTGTCCTGCTTGCGCAAGGCGCCGATCAGGGTCAGCCCGTCCATCTTCGGCAGCATGCGGTCGACGATAGCAACCTCGTAGCCGCCTTCCAGCGCCATATCGTAGCCGGTGACGCCGTCGGCGGCCAGATCGACGACGTGCCCGGCTTCGCGGAACGCCTTGACCAGATAGGCGGCCGCGTCACGGTCGTCTTCAATAACGAGGATGCGCATGGCGGCTATACAACTTTTCCGCGCCGCGAGACCATAGGAATGGCGGCAGATCCTCGGGGGGCTTGATAAGGACCTGCCGCCACCTTGCCGGCGTCGCGCGGGCGGGGAAGTGTGCGACCGCCGACTTGAACGGAAGGGCGCGCATCGCGCCGGGCTGGGGACTTGCCCATGAACCCTTCCGCCCATTTCTTATCGGCGTCCATCGAGGGACGCCGAAACTCAGGAAGCGCGCGTCGGCAAGGCGAGGAAGCGCTCGCCCTCGCCCGACTTCACGCGCATAAGCACGCTCCTCTTGCCCTCATTCCTAGCCGCGTCAATCGCTTCGGCGACGTCGGAGGGATGGTTGACCGTCTTGCCCGCGACCTCGAGGATCACGTCGCCCTCCTTTAGCCCTTGGTCAGCCGCGGCGCCTTCCGGATCGATGTCGGACACCACCACGCCTTCTTGTCCATGAGCGGCCCGCAACGTCAAGCCCAGATTGGCGAGCAAGGTTTTACCCTCGACGCTCCGCTCGCCATTAGCTTCGACGCTTGCGACCTTTTCAATCGGCATGGTCCCCAGCGTCACTTCGACGGTCATCGGGGCGCCGTTGCGGATCAAGTCGAGCGTCGCGGTCTTCTTCGGTCCGAGCGCGGCGATGCGGCGCGCGAGTTCGTGCGGATCGGCGGCCGCCTGGCCGTCGACCGCGGTGATGACGTCGCCGCTCTTGATCCCCGCAGCGGCGGCGGGCGAGTTCTTTTGCGTTTCCGCCACCAGCGCGCCCGAAGGGTTCTTCAGGCCCAGATCGTCGGCGAGATCCGGGGTCACGGCCTGAATCTGGACCCCGATCCAGCCCCGCGTCACCAGGCCGTTCGCCTTCAGCTGCTCGACGACATTCTTGACGACGTCGCTGGCGATGGCGAAGCCGATGCCGACGCTGCCGCCCGACGGCGAGAAGATCGCGGTGTTGACGCCGACCACCTCGCCGTTGGAATTGAAGGTCGGGCCGCCCGAATTGCCGTGATTGACCGGGGCGTCGATCTGCAGGAAGTCGTCATAGGGGCCCGAGCCGATGTCGCGCCCGCGCGCGGAGACGATGCCCGCGGTCACAGTGCCGCCGAGGCCGAACGGATTGCCGACCGCGATCACCCAGTCGCCCACCCGAGGCGGCTGGGAGGCGAAGGCGACGTAAGGATAGTTCGAGCCTTCCTTGACCTTCAGCAGCGCCAGGTCGGTCTTGCTGTCGACGCCGATCACTTTGGCCGGGAGGGTCTTGCCATCCGAGGTTATGATCATGACTTCGGTGGCGTGTTGGACCACATGATTGTTGGTCACGATATAGCCGTCGGCCGAAATGAAGAAGCCGGAGCCCTGAGCGGTCTCCGTGTGATGGCGGCGCATGCCCTGGCCGTGTCCGGGGAACTCGAAGCGGCGGAAAAAGTGGTAGAATGATCTGCCTTGCGGCAGATCGGGCAGGATTTGCGAATCCCCGTCGTCGGCCGAGTCGTCTTCGGCGACCTTGACCTTGACCGAGACGACCGCCGGCCTGACGCGATCGACGACGTCGGCGAACGAGGCTGGCCCCGCGCTCGGCGCCATGATCGCCGCGACCGCGTGCGTGGACGAGAGCGTCCCGTCGAACGCCGCAAAGCCCAGCGCGCCGAGCGCGGCCGCCCCAAGAAGCGTCGCGCGAACGGAACGGAACGGGCGGAGCGGTGGCATTGGAAACTCCGAGAGCTTCAATGTGGGTCTCATACCTATATGTTGCGCGGAGCGCCGACCAGCCCTCGACGCCGAATCATAATGGCGCCCGCCGTCTAAACGGCCCATGGCGCGATCATGAAAGATTTGTAATGTTAGGTTAATCTCAGAAGTGCTTTGTAACAGCTCAGGAATGCGTGATCGGCCGCCGCGCAACGCCCGAATCGCCGTGGACAGCTAAGGCGCGGTCGAAAGTTATCAAGATATTCTATTCCAATTTGCTGATTTCTATAAATCAGAATTTATGCTATCGTTAGTCGAAAAAGAGGTCGATGACGATGGTTTTTTCGTGCTCCGGAAGCGCCGCGGGTTGCTCGCGCCGCCACTGGAAGACCTCAAAGGCCGGAATCGCGTAACTCCCAAGCTGTCTGTTAGGCGGAGAGGGCGTGGATGAACGCGGGTGGGTTTGCGGCAAGGGTTTGAGTACAATGCGACGCATGGGCTTTGCTTAAGACGTCCCGGCATGGGCGTCCGCTCGGAACCGATTCCGGTTTTGAAAAGACGCAATCCGCGACCCAAATGGCGCCAGCCCTTCGCGGAACTTGAAGAACGGGTCGGGGGTCGAAAAAGGGACGTAACTCCCAGACGCCCCCCGCTTTTGAAGGCCAAAACAGCGCGTTTCCGTTTCGCAGGGCGGCGATGTCGCGCACAAAGATGAATCTCATCGCGAACAAGGCCGAATTCGACAGCGGCGCACGGCTCAGCGCCTTCCTGCTGGCCCGGCCGAGCGGAGGAGTGCGCCTGGGAGTTGCGGAATCGGGGCCTCTACCGGCCAAGTTCTTCAAAAGGCTCAAAACGGCAATGGCTATCTATTCCGCTAAGTTGGCATGAATGACGTGTTGGCGCCGCTTCCGTTTCGCTTCAACGCCATGTCGGCTTGGGGTCTGCGTCGCGGGCGACGGCTTGGCGCGGGTTTCCATCGCCGGCGAAAGCCGGGCTTCTCGTAGTGGCGCCAGGCCCGGAATGTCGGCGGCCTGCGAACTCTCGGGAGGCCGAGTGAAGTTTGAACGCCAAAGAGACACGCAAGAGGCTTGGCTGATGCGACAATTCACGGCGGTCGAGCCGCTCAAAGTCAACGCCACCCTAATTGGCTTCGGAGCGATCGTCCTGTGGTCGGGCCTGGCGCTGTTGACCGCCCTCTCCGGCGAAGCGCCGCCATTTGAGCTGGCAGCGATCACCTTCGCCATTGGCGGCGCCTCCGGTCTCGCCTACACGGTCGCTCGCGGGCGGCTGTGGATGCTCGCGCAGCCGTGGCGCGTCTGGCTCGTCGGGATCGGCGGGCTCTTCGGCTATCATGCGCTCTATTTCGCCGCCCTTCGCCGCGCGCCGCCCGCCCAGGCCAGCCTCATCGCATATCTCTGGCCGCTTTTGATCGTGTTGTTCTCGGCGGCTTTGCCCGGCGAGCGGCTGCGAATGCGCCATGTCGCCGGCGCAACGCTCGGATTCGCGGGCGCGGCGACATTGTTTCTGTCCAGGGGCGCGAACCTCGCGTCCTCCGGCCGCCTGGCTGTGGTCGGCTACGGCCTCGCCCTCTGCTGCGCTTTCGTGTGGTCGGCCTATTCCGTGCTCTCCCGGCGCCTGAAACAGGCCCCGACCGAGGCCGTCGCCGGTTACTGCCTTGCGACCGCGGCGCTGGCCGCGCTTTGCCACGCCGCGTTCGAGACGACCGTAATCCCGTCGGGCGCCGTGCAATGGCTGGCCATTCTCGGATTAGGCCTCGGACCGGTCGGCCTTGCATTCTACGTCTGGGATTTTGGGGTCAAGCACGGCGACATTCGGCTGCTCGGAATGGCGGCCTACGCCGCCCCCGTCATTTCGACCCTGATTCTAGTGGCGGCGGGAATCGCGCCCGCGACGCCGTCGCTGGCGCTCGCCAGCGCGCTGATCGCCGGCGGAGCCCTCGTCTCATCGCGCGGGCGATGAGGAAGCGCTCGAGGCGAGGCGTCGAAACCGCCCCGCCATTCGCCCCCCGCCGAGGCGCCAAGTCGCCATTGGGAAAAGACGAACTTTTCAATATATTGGACATTTATCTTGCGGGAAATCAAAATCCTTGATAGCGTATTCTCTTTGTGAAATAGGAGGCTGAAGCCGGCGCCGAGGCCCCGCGCAAGAGCTGTCGGGCCGCAACCGAGGCGGGCAGGGCCGGCTGTGAACGGCGCCGCAAGTCTTTGAAATGATGGAATCGGCGGCTGAAAATGGCTCTACGCAACTGCTGGCGCCGGTCGTTTGCGACCTACGCTTCTTGATGGGCGGTCATATGCGCAGCCACCCGATCAAGCCGATTTCGCGCCGATGAAATAAAGCCGCCCGAATCCGGGCCTTTTCGATCGATCCGCCGCGACAATCGGGCGTCATCACGCCTCGCCGGTCGTCGCCTTCGGCTTGAGCACTTGACGGCCGCGATACATGCCGGTCTTGAGGTCGATATGATGGGGACGCCGAAGCTCGCCCGAGTCCTTGTCCTCGGCGTAGGTCGGCGCCTTGAGAGCGTCGGCCGAGCGGCGCATGCCGCGGCGAGAGGGCGATGTTTTGCGTCTCGGGACAGCCATTCCTGCAACTCCAGTCGAGGCCGCGGTCGGGCGCCGCCTTCGGGGAAATGAAAGCGGGGCTCTTACACGCAATCATTCGGGAACGCCAGCCCTCATAGCCGAGGCCGTCGGTTTCAGGAGAGTCGAATTCCCTCAGGCCGCGCCTCGGGTCTCGAACGTCGCGAAGGCCATGGCCTCGCGCGGCTCGCGGTCCGCCCACAGCACGAACTGAAACGCCTGGAAATAGGTCTCGCAGGCGTTGATCGCCGCGTTGACGATCGCGCCGCATTGGGCGTCGCTGGCGATCGCGCCGCCGGCCAGGCAGAGGGAATGACGGAACATCACCAGGTCCTGCTGGCTCCACAGATCGAAATGGCCGAGCCACAGTTGTTCATTGATGAGCTGGGTCAGCTCGCCGATCGCCGCGCGTTTGCGCGGCGGCGCCTTGAGATCGAACGAGCAGCTGACATGGAGCGACTCGATTTCCGGCAGCCAAGTGAAAGCGACGTCATAATTGGCCCAGGCGCCGGAAACCAGGATCGATATCTCGTCGTCCTCGGCGCGGTCGAACGCCCACTCGTTGATCGCGGCCAGGCGCTCGACGACGTCGACGGGATGCTCGGGTCGATCCTCGGCGACAGTCTCGATCAAGGTCATCTGGAATCTTTCGGCGTGAGATGCGGACGAGAAGGACTCTGCTACGCAAACGCGAGGGCAACGGTCGACAGAACGCGGCGGCTCTCGCGACGCCGTGCGTCGATGCTCGAATCAACCGCACAGCCGCAATCTCGACGATTCGGCGCGATTCGTAAATGGCGGCGAGCTTTTTCGTCCACAGAATCTGCCAAGCGAATCAAGGCTCTGTGCTAGAACATGAGTCCGATCAAGCCCTTGGCTCGGAGAGCCTCCCCTCGAGCGCCGCGATCCTGGCGGCAAGCTTTTCGTTCTCGTCGCGCGCCCGGGCCGCCATGTCTCGGACCGCCTCGAATTCCTCGCGGCTGACCAAGTCCATGCCGGCCATCATCCGCTCCAGCTGGCTTCGCGCGAATGTCTGCGCTTCCCTCCGCGCGCCATCCGCGAGGCCCGCGGCGTCGGTCACAAGGCGAGAAAGATCATCAAAGAAGCGGCTGCTTGTCTGTGGCATGGATCGCTCCGGGTTTGGCGCTCGCGGCGTCGGAGGGGCATGCAAGTCTATGTGGCCCGGGCCCGTCATACGCGCAAGGGCGGGTTCGCGCTCCTTGAATTGGACGCTGCGCGACCGAGTCGAGGCTAGCCTCACCGCCCGGGTCGCCAAATTCGTGTTGCCCCGCGCGCCAATCTCGCCCAGCATCGCGCGTCGCCCCTTGCTCCAGAGAAGGCCCATGCGCGTCAAAGCCGCCGTCCTGCGCCAGATTGGCCTTACGCCGCCTTATGCGGAATCGCGCCCGCTCGACATTGTCGAACTCGATCTCGCCCCTCCGGGGCGCGGAGAAGTTCTGGTGCGAATCAAAGCCGCGGGTCTTTGCCATTCCGATCTTTCGGTCATCGACGGCTCGCGCCCGCGTCCGACGCCGATGGCGCTCGGCCACGAGGCGGCGGGCGTCGTCGAGGCGCTCGGCGAAGGCGTGAGCGATTTCACGATCGGCGATCATGTCGTGCTCGTCTTCGTGCCGAGCTGCGGTCGCTGCGGTCCTTGCGCCGCCGGACGCCCGGCGCTCTGCGAGCCCGGCGCAAGGGCCAACGGCGCCGGCACGCTGCTCGGCGGCGAGCGCCGGCTCTCCTTTCGCGCCGAGTTCGTCAACCACCATCTTGGCGTTTCAGCCTTCGCCGAATTCGCGGTGGTCGCTCGCGAATCCTGCGTCAGGATCGGGGCCGATATGCCGCTCGAACTCGCCGCCCTGTTCGGCTGCGCGGTGCTGACCGGAGTCGGCGCCGTCGTCAACACGGCGAAGGTCGAACCAGGCACATCAGTGGCGGTGGTCGGCCTTGGCGGCGTGGGTTTGAGCGCAGTCCTCGGCGCGAAGCTTTCGGGGGCGCGCCAAATCGTCGCGGTCGATCTTTCGGACGAAAAACTCGCGTTCGCTCGCGCGCTCGGAGCAACGCATGCCGTCAACGCCGGCGATCCCGACGCGGTCGATACGATCCGGCGCCTTACCGGCGGCGGCGTCGACGCCGCTTTCGACATGGCGGGCGCCGTGCCCGCGCTCGAACTCGCGTACGCCGTCACGGCGCGTGGCGGCACGACTGTCACCGCCGGCCTGCCCCGTCCCGACAAACGCCTGCCCCTCGCCCCGGTGACTCTGGTCGCGGAGGAGCGCACGCTCAAGGGCTCCTACATCGGATCCGCGATTCCGTTGCGCGACGTGCCGCGCTACATCGCCTTGTTCCAGGCAGGGCTCCTGCCCGTCGACGCGCTGCTAACTCATCGCCTGCGCCTTGAGCAAATTAATGAGGGTTTCGACCGGCTGCGCGCCGGGATCGGGGTCAGGCAGGTGGTGGTGTTCGACTGAACGAGGGACGTTTCAATCGCCATTCCCAAACATCTACCGGCCGCCGTTCACCTCGTTCCGCCGGCGTCGAGCAGACGCAGCACGAGCCAAACAGGCACGACCACCATCGCGCCGGTCACCAGGACGCGGCCGACCTGCCGCACATCCGTCAGGCCAAACTCGACCAGCCGTCTCACCGCGCCCACCGCTTCGTCGAACAAGCTGACCGGGTCGAACCCGAAGGTTTCGAGAAAGATTCCGACCACGAATGAGACGACGATCAGCCGCAGTATGACCATCGCCGGCGATCCGCCGAGAAAGCGGCTGACGACATTATTGGTCATGGATCGAAGCCTTCCTCAACCGATTGCACGGAGGCAAAGAACACGCCCTTGACGGCGCCAGAATTGCGGCCGGCCGCAGCGTCGCGATCCGAGCAAAAGCAGGCGTCCGGTCTTGACCGGAGGGCTATCGCATCGCGGGCCCGCATTAGGCGGGGCGACATCGAGCAAACGGGCGCGCTCACGACTTCGGAAACTGCACGATCGTCGGCGATTTCGTCGTTGCGGCGTCAGCCTCGTCGTCGCCGACCGCCTTGCCGTTCACCGTCAGTCTCCCCTGCGCAGCGCTGATCTTGACGGTCGAGCCGTCGTGGATCTCGCCCACCAGCAACTCCTGCGCCAGCGGATCCTGGACCCATTTCTGGATAACGCGCTTCAGCGGCCGCGCGCCGTAGGCCGGATCGTAGCCCTTGTCGGCGAGCCACTGCCGGCCCTTGGCGTCGAGCGACAGCCTGATCTTGCGATCCTCCAGGAGCCTGCCGAGCCTGCCAAACTGAATGTCGACGATCGCGCCCATGTCCTCACGGCGCAGTCGGTGGAACAGGATGATTTCATCGACGCGGTTGAGGAATTCGGGTCGGAAATGTCCGCGCACCACCGCCATAACTTCCTTTTCGACCGCCTTCGCGTCCTCGCCTTCACCCAAATTCACTAGGAACTCGGAGCCGAGATTGGACGTCATCACGATCAGGACATTGCGAAAATCGACCGTGCGGCCTTGCCCGTCCGTGAGCCGCCCGTCATCGAGCACCTGCAACAAGACGTTGAACACGTCCGGATGCGCCTTTTCAATCTCGTCGAACAGCACGACCTGATAGGGCCGGCGCCGCACCGCTTCCGTCAGTGCGCCGCCTTCTTCGTAGCCGACATAACCGGGAGGGGCGCCGATGAGGCGCGCGACCGAGTGCTTTTCCATGTATTCCGACATGTCGATGCGCACCATGGCGCTCTCATCGTCGAAAAGAAACGCCGCCAACGCCTTGGTGAGTTCCGTCTTCCCGACGCCGGTCGGCCCCAAAAACATGAACGAGCCGATCGGCCGGTTGGGGTCCTGGAGGCCGGCGCGGGCGCGGCGAACCGCGGTCGAAACCGCATGGACCGCCTCCCTTTGCCCAACGACGCGCCGCGCGATCTCCTCCTCCATCTTGAGAAGCTTCTCGCGCTCGCCCTCGAGCATCTTGTCGACCGGCACGCCGGTCCAGCGCGACACGACCTGCGCGACATGATTGGCGGTGACCGCCTCGTCGACGAGACCGCCGTCGCTCTGCGTCTCGGCT
Source organism: uncultured Alphaproteobacteria bacterium (assembly GCA_963784805.1). Classification (GTDB taxonomy): domain Bacteria; phylum Pseudomonadota; class Alphaproteobacteria; order Rhizobiales; family Beijerinckiaceae; genus Roseiarcus. Next base: position 387,586 of record CAWASR010000016.1, on the reverse strand, counting down.
TCCACTAGCCGCTTTTCGAGTTCGGGGATTGCGCCATAGGTGAGCTTGCCGGCCTCGGCGAAATCGCCCCTGCGCTGAGCCTGGGCGAGCGCGTTGCGGGCCGCGTCGAGCTCTTCCTTGAGCTTTTGCGCGAGCCCGATCTTGTCCTTCTCCGCCCGCCAGCGCCGGGTCAGCGAATCGGATTTCTCCTGCAGTTCGCCGAGTTCCGCTCCAAGTTTTTTGAGACGATCCTTGGAGGCCGCGTCGGTCTCCTTCTTCAGCGCCTCCTGCTCGATCTTGAGCTGCATGATCCGCCGGTCGAGCTCGTCGAGCTCCTCCGGTTTCGAATCGACCTGCATGCGCTGGCGGGACGCCGCCTCGTCAATCAGGTCGATCGCCTTGTCGGGCAGGAAACGATCGGCGATGTAACGGTCCGACAGCGTCGCGGCGGCGATGATCGCCGAGTCGGTGATGTGGACGCCGTGATGCAATTCGTACTTCTCTTTCAGGCCGCGTAGAATCGAAATCGTATCCTCAACCGTCGGCTGGGAGACGAACAAAGGCTGGAAGCGTCGCGCCAGCGCCGCATCCTTCTCCACATGCTTGCGATATTCGTCGAGCGTCGTCGCGCCGATGCAATGCAGCTCCCCGCGCGCAAGCGCGGGTTTGAGCAGATTGGAGGCGTCCATCGCCCCGTCCGCCTTGCCCGCGCCGACCAGCGTGTGCATCTCGTCGATGAACAGAATGATCCCGCCCTCGGCCGAGGTCACTTCGTTGAGCACGGCCTTCAGGCGCTCCTCAAACTCACCGCGGTATTTCGCGCCTGCGATCAGCGCGCCCATGTCGAGCGAAAGCAGCTTCTTGTCGCGGATCGACTCGGGCACGTCGCCATTGACGATGCGCAACGCCAGGCCCTCGACGATCGCCGTCTTGCCGACGCCGGGCTCGCCAATCAGAACCGGATTGTTCTTGGTGCGGCGGGAGAGCACCTGCATGGTGCGGCGGATTTCCTCGTCGCGGCCGATGACCGGATCGAGCTTGCCAGCGCGCGCGGCCTCGGTGAGGTCGCGGGTGTATTTCTTCAGCGCGTCGTAGGCGTTCTCGGCGCTCGCCGAATTTGCCGTTCGGCCCTTGCGCAGATCGTTGATCGCGGCGTTCAGGGTCTGGGCGGAGACGTCGGCGTTGGCCAGAATTTTGCTCGCCTCGCTGCCCTTCTCCATCGCCAGCGCCAGCAGCAGGCGCTCGACGGTCACGAAAGAATCGCCCGCCTTTTGCGCGATCTTCTCGGCGTTGTCGAAAATGCGCGCCGTCGTCGGCGCGAGATAAAGCTGTCCCGCGCCCGAGCCCTGCACTTTGGGCAGTTTCGCCAGCGCCACCTCGACTTGCTTGAGAGCATCGCGTGAGCGTCCCCCCGCCTTGTCGATCAAGCCGGCGGAAAGGCCTTCCTCGTCGTCCAGAAGCACCTTAAGAAGGTGTTCGGGCGTAAACTGCTGGTGGCCCTCACGAAGGGCCAGCGACTGCGCGCTCTGGACAAAACCGCGCGCCCGTTCAGTGTATTTTTCGAGATTCATGCGAACGACCTCTTCGGCGCCGCCCCGGCCCCGTAGCGACGGGAGGCGACCCGTTCTATTCGATTTGCCGCCTTCGGGCGACCTTACGATGATGTAGGAGCGGCGAGGCGGCGGGGGAAGGGCTCCAGAAGCTGCGCCTCCAGGAAATCGACGCCGGCCTCCCTAAAGGACGCAATGCTAAACGCCCGACAAAGGTGATTGCCGCCGCGTCGGGGTCACGAGCCCGCCCGTTTTAGGAACTCCTGAAACCATTCCGCGTTCATTCCAGCGATCGGCAGCCAGGCCTTGAACAGTGTCTCGGGAGAAAAGCGCTCGAGCTCGACCTTCATCCGCTTTTCGATCTCCTCCATGGCGGCCTTCTGCATCGGCTCCACGTCCGGCAGCCCCATGAACTGGCGCGCCTCAAGGGGCGTGCAATCGACGTTGACCGTGATCTTCATCGGAGGCTGGGTCTCCTGTACCGCTGGACGAGCGCGATCGATGCCCGTTCTTCAAACCATAGCTCAATATTGCCGCTTGTTCGACGAGGCCGCCTGCGCGCCGAGCCGTTTCTCCCGAGTTAGGTCTTCGTCGGAAAGCCCGCGAGCGTGGAGTTGAAAGTGCAGCGCCTCGGTGAGGAAGGAATAGGTCGCGCCTGTCCTGGCGTGGACCAGGCCCGACCAACCGCACAGGAAAAGGCGATTCCAAAAGAAAATTCGCAGAAAATAGAGCGGCGGGTTGAACAGGAGCTTGAGAACGGACGGCCTCTGGCCGCGCCGCAATCGCTGTTCCGCCTTCAGTCGCGCGTAGGCGACCTCTTTCCCGATCTGGATGTCGAGCGGCAAGCCGCGCTCATGCCTCAAAAGGCCGGACGGGGCGAGGCGAATCTCCCCCTCGACGCTGAGCCCCTCGTGAACGAGCACGTTCGGATCGAAGCGCGCCCGCCCCCGCCGCGCCATGCGGAGGATGCGCTCCGGCCGGGTCCATCGACTGACAGGCTTCTTTCGCCCGAAGAGCGTCAGTGCGCGCCGCACCTTCCAGCCGCCGACCGATGGCTCGGCTGACGCCATGGCGGGCAGTAAGCCGCGAAGCTCCTCGTCCAGCCACTCGTCCGCGTCGACGCTGAGGATCCAAGGCTGGGTCGCCCGATCGAGGGCGAACTGCTTCTGGCCGGCATAGCCGAGCCACGACTGATGAAAGAGCCTGATCGGGAACCCCCGCCGGGCGAATGCGTCGACGATCGCCAGCGTCTTGTCGGTCGAGCCGGAGTCGACGACCACGACTTCCGCCAGCCCTTCGAGACTGGCGAGACATTTGCCGATGCACGCCTCCTCATTCCGGCAGACGACCGTCGCCGAGATCGGCAGGAGCGCCGAATCAGCCATGGAGCCGCTCGCGCGCGTGAAGGGCGGGATCGATTGATCGGCCATAGGGCGTTCGTCGGCGGCCTCGGACGGGATGACTCGCAGACGGGCCGCGGGTAAGGAGTGCCCGCGGGCGTCCTCTCGGAAGCGCGCTTATCGCAGGTCTTCGCAAGGACGGCCAGTCTTGAGCGCCCCCAGGGCCTTCATCCTGCACCTCGAGCGCGCAACCGCGCGCAAGGCCAATGTCGACGCGCTTCGTATGGCGCTGCCGATCGAGAGCCATACTGTCGCCGCGGTCGAGGGCGCCCGCCTCACGCCGGACGAACTTGATCAGGCCTATACGCGCCAGCGCTTCCGCCCGCGCTATCCCTTTCGGCTGGCGGCGGCGGAAATCGGCGCGTTCTTGAGCCATCGCGCCGCCTGGCGACGAATCGTCGACGAGAACCTCGACTTCGGCTTCGTATTCGAGGATGACGCCGAGGTCGACAAGGCGCAATTCGCAGCCTTGCTCGAGCTTGTGACGGCCGAACGGTCCAAGTGGGATTATGTGCTGCTGCCGGCGGCCGGACTTGGGCCCAAGGGCGCGACGATCGCGCGCCGCGGCAATTTCGCGCTGGTCAGGCCCTTCGCTCCGCCGCTGAGGGCGATCGGACAGATCGTGTCCCGCGCCGCGGCCGAGCGCCTTTTGTCCGTCACGGCGCCCTTCGACCGGCCGGTGGACACGTTTTTGCAGATGGTCTGGGTCACTGGGCAGCCGATGCTTGCGGCCTCGCCGTCGCCGATCCGCGACGTCTCGCGCGAAACCGGCGGGACCACGGTTCAGCGCAAGTCGATGCGACTTTTTGAGCGCCTTCATCACGAGGCGATGCGGCCGATATACCGGGCGCAAGTGCTGACCCGATACCGTCGCCACATGACGCGCGCTTCGTGAAAGACGCCGGCGCCGCTCAGGACGCCGCCCAAAGACCACGATAGACCGCATTGATGCGCCGCGCTTCGCCCTCGATGGCGTGTTCGCCAACCGACTTCAGGCGGCCTCGGCGCCCATCGCCTCCGCGAGAGCGCGGTCGGCGACGAGCCGCTCGATCGCCGCAACGAGCGCTTCGAGATCGCCCGGCTCGACCAGAAAGCCGGTCTCGCCCTCCGCGACCAGGGCGGATGCGGCGCCGGTGCGGGTCGCGACAACCGCGGCGCCGGAGGCCATCGCCTCGAGCGGCGTCAGTCCAAATCCCTCGTGCCGCATCGGCGCCACATAGAGCGAAACGCGACGGAACCAAGCCGGCATTTCCTCGCTCGGGCGTTCGCCAAGAAAGAGGATTCGCCGCTCGAGGCCGGCCGCCGCGATCCGCGCTTCCAACCCGGATTTGAACTTTTCGAACTCTGGCGTGACGAGCCCAGTCAGCACGAGGGCGGCGTCCGGATATTTCGGCAGCATGCGAATCATCGCTTCGACGAGAAGATCGGTTCCCTTCTGCGGCCGGATGCGACCGAAGGCGCCGATGCCGAATGAGCCTGGCAGGCCGGCGGCCCGCCATTCCGCGAGGCGATCGGCGGCGGGGAAAAAGCGCTCTGTATCGACGCCGTGGTGGATGACGGTCGCGGGTCGTTCGAGAAACCCGGCCGCGCCCTCGGACGTCGCGATAAGGGCGTCCATCCGGCGGATCAGCCACCGGGTGTAGGCGGTGTGCCGGCGTCGCCCGGCCGAAGTGAAGACGAGCTTCCAGGGCTGGCGCAGCATCGATTTCAACACAACGCCGGCGAGCATGTCGGTATTGCGCCGCGCGTGCCAGATGCGATTGCGATAGCCGGCCGGTGGCGACCATCCGCGCAGGAGAACGTCGCGCAACCGCACTTGCGGAACCTCGGCCGGCAGGTTGGGGCCGAGCGCCGCGATCGGCGCCTCGCGCGCCTGGCGCGGGATGAGGCCGATGATTGTCGACGTGACGCCCGAGTAGCGCCAATGAAAACTCGGCGCTACGACGGCGACGGAGGCAAATTCACGGATCGTCGCGGCGCCCGAATCAGCGCCTTTCACGTCAGGTCCAGAAACGCCAGTATCATGTCTTCATCCTTCCTGATCGATCGTCGCGCCGCGTCGGCGCACAGGCCTATGCACCCTCGCTGGGATCGAGTTCAAGCGCCGGCGGTCGGCACGAAAGGTCGGCCTCTGAAACTCCGCCAACGTTCCTGTGGCGATAATTCCCGTCCGTTGCTATGGGGATGCGACTGCCTGGGCTGAAGGAGCGGTTCGAACATGAAGCTTTCCGGAGTTGCTGCGATCGTGACCGGCGGAGGCTCGGGGCTGGGCCGGGCGACGGCCGAGGCGCTCGCCGCCAAGGGCGCCCGCGTGGCGCTGTTCGATGTCAACTCAGGCGCGGCTGAGGAGACGGCCCGCGCGATCGGCGGCCTCGCCGTCGTCTGCGACGTCGCAGATGACGCGTCGGCGGCGGCGGCGATCGCCAAGGCCGGGGCCTTGCATGGCGCGGCGCGGGTATTGGTCAATTGCGCCGGCATCGGCACTGCCAAACGGGTGGTTGGCCGCGATGGACCGCAGCCGCTTGCCGATTTCGACAAAGTGATCCGAGTTAACCTGATCGGCACGTTCAACATGATCCGCCTCGCCGCGGCTTCGATGGCCACGCTCGAACCGCTGGAGGGCGAACGCGGGGTCATCGTTTCGACTGCGTCAGTCGCCGCCTATGACGGGCAGATCGGGCAGGCGGCCTATTCCGCCTCCAAGGGCGGCGTGGTGGCGATGACGCTGCCGATCGCGCGCGAGTTCGCGCAGATCGGCGTGCGCGTCAACACGATTGCGCCCGGCATCTTCTTGACGCCCATGCTGTTGGGCCTGCCGCAGGAGGCGCAGGACTCGCTTGGCGCCTCGGTGCCGTTTCCCGCACGCCTGGGCGCGCCATCCGAATTCGCGGCGCTCGCAGTGCATATCGCCGAGAACCTTTATATCAATGGAGAGACGATCCGGATCGACGGCGCCTTGCGAATGGCGCCACGGTAAGGCGCGCCCGGCCCGGGCCGGTCGAGGGAGAGAGCGCGATGCAGGGAGAGAAAGCGGGGCGCCTGGTCGGCAAGGTCGCGCTGATCACGGGCGCGGCCTCGGGCATTGGTCGGGCGACGGCGGCGCTGTTTCACGCGGAAGGCGCGAAAGTGGCCGCCGCCGACCGCAATGAGGCGGGCCTCGCCCGGCTTGGGCCGGACGCCGACCTCATCCTGCCGCAGGACGTGACCGACGAAGCGCGCTGGCGTGCGGTGGTCGATGCGGTCGTCACCGCTTTCGGGCGCCTCGACATTCTGGTCAACAGCGCCGGCATCGGCGTTCTCGGCAATATCGAGACCGCAACCCTCGCCGACTGGCGCAAAGTCAATGCGGTCAATGTCGAGGGCACCTTTCTGGGGTGCCGCGAAGCTGTGCGGGCGATGAAGGAGACGGGCGGCGGCTCCATCGTCAATCTCTCCTCGGTCGCGGGCATCATCGGCGACGCGCAGTCGGCGGCCTATTGCGCGAGCAAGGGCGCGGTCAGGATGCTGACCAAGTCGGCCGCGCTCTATTGCGCCCGGGCCGGCTACAAGATCCGCTGCAATTCGGTGCATCCCTCATTCGCGGAGACGCCGATGGTGCTGGAAGGCATCGCCCGAGCCAAGAACCCCGAGCGCGTGCGCGAGGGGCTCTCGCGCGCGGCGCCGATGGGCCGCATGGGCCGGCCCGAGGAGGTCGCCGCGGCGATCCTCTACCTCGCCAGCGACGAATCGACCTTCACCACCGGTGCGGAAATCGTTATCGACGGCGGCATGACGGCTCAGTGACTCCGGATCCCCGTGCGAGAGGTTTGGACGGGCTGCTCAGGGGCAGGCCTCATCGAATAGGCGTTTGACGCCTTCCATCCCAGCGATGTCGATCACAATCGTCGGCTTGCGCGAGTGGGGGTTGGCCTGATCGGATTGAGCCCCCGGGCGCTTGACCGGCTCGCCAACGAGCTTGCCGCCATGGGCGAGGCGGCAGAAGCTGGCGAGCGGCAAGGTCGCGCGCATCGGCGCGCCGTCGACCGGCTTCGCCAGCGGAAATTCGCCGCCGTCTGGCGCCGCCGTCGATTTCAGGTCGACAACCGGCGGCGCTCCCTCCGGCGTCGCGCCGGCGTCGCGCGCCGAAATCGTCGCTTCGACCACCCCGCCGCCGCGGCGGTAAGCGAAGGTCGCGACCAGCGCGAAAGCGTGGTCGTGCGCTGCCGGCGCGAACGCTGTGGTTCCGCTCGCCGTCAGGAGATCGCGCCGGGGCGGATCGCCTTCGAATGCGTGCCCGTTGAGGCCGTTGGCGCCTTCGGCGAGGATCGGCGCCGCGCTGTCGAGCCTCAGCGTCGCCAGACGCGAAGCGCGCAACTCGCGGTCGCTCAGCCAGCGAATTCTCGCCGCCGGGGTCTTGCGCAGCAGGGTCATCACCGGCTCGCCGACGCCCATCCCGGTTAGGTAGGTTTCGACGGCGGCGTCGACGCTCGGCGGCTCATAGAACTTCCGTATCGAGGTCAGGCGGTCCACGCCCTCGGTTCGCTTCTGCACCGCCGTGATCTGGTGTACGCCGACCAGCGGAACGGGGCCGACGAGACGCTCGACGCCGCCGGCGAGAACCAATACGCAGGCGGACGCGCATGCCGCTCCGCCAGTGATCGCGCGGCCTCGGCCGCTCGCACATTTCGAAGCGGTCTCGGGGCAGTTCGACAACAGCGTCCTGGCGACGGCGACGGCAAGGCCCCTGGCCCGAATGAGAGCGCCCATCTTCACGGCGTCGACGACCGAACCGCCGTGCGAATGAATGAGAACCGGAAGCCGACGCCCGTCGAGACTTTTGACCATTCCGGCGAAAGACTTCGCCGTGCCGACCATGATCTGGCCTTCGGCTGAAATCCATTCGGGGCAGTTGGCCCCGCATGACGGGTCCGAACTCGCGACGCGGAGGATGCGCATCGGCGGGTCGCCGCGGCGCCGCGGCGGCAGCTTCAGATCGGCGAACGCGCTCGCGCCCACCGCCGCGATGCAAACTAGCGACAGGATCGGCGTAACGGCAAGGCCGATCCAACGACGGACGAACCGGCCCTTGCCGGCCGGAGACCGCAGTCTCTTCATCGGGTTGATCATCCAAACTACTGCGCGGCCGACCAGATCGTCGAAGCGCGCGGGCCGCGAGTTCAAGCGCGCATTCGCGGCGCTTCGCCGCGCAGACGCTGAAATTCGAACGCGATCAAACTCGCGCCATGCTTGCGCTCGAGACGCCGCACGATGAAGTGGCCGCGCGCGATCGTCTGAAAATGCTCAGCGAACAGGGCGTTGACCGCGGCGCCGCCGATCGCGCCGAGAATCGGCGCCGTTTGGGCGACGAGTTTCTCACTGACCACCACGCCGAAACGGGAGGCGATCTGCGCGATCAGCCGGGTGAGGACCGGCGCCGTTTGCGCCCGAAGCCCCTGCTGCGCAATATGGCGCGCGCTGTCGGTAACCGACTTGGCCAGCGCGGCGCGAACGGCGAAGTAGCCGCTCTCGAAAGCGGTCTCTTCGGCTTGCTTGCCGCCGAGCGCAAACACCTCGACGCAGGCCAGTCTGACGCCAGCGTCCTCGAGATCCTCGCCTTCCTCGCGCGCGATCTGGGCGATCGAGCGCAAGAGAATGGCGGTCGAAACCGGAAGCTCCAAGGGCAGCGCTGGCAGGCCGAACGCGCCGCCTAGGGCGCCGGAGACCGCGGTCGCGATCTTATGGGCGCGATTGGCGGCCTTTGCCGGCGCGTTGAGGTCGATGGTGCGAAGCGCGAGTTTGAGCGCGCCAACGAGGGCGGACTCGCTCGCGCGCGCGACAATCTGCCGGGCCGCTTCCGGGAGGGTTCGACCCAGCGCCCCGACTGGCCGCCCGATCGCGTCGGTCATGCGCTGTGCAAAACTCGTCCCTTCGAGGCAAGCGACCGCCCGCCTCAAGTCTTCGGTCTCATCGCTCGTCAGCCGCGCCGGCATGAGCTCGATGGTCGACATGACGCCCTCTTGCGCGGTCGGCTGGGCTTTCCGCGCCCCGTGGCGAGATATAAGCCGCAAAGGCTCCGCGCCAAGTCCGGCCCGTTCCTTTGACCTTTAGAGGAAGGAGAAGATCGCCAGGCTGGCGAGGCCGGCCGCCCAGCAATAGTATGCGAACGGGCTCATGGCCTCGAATTCGTGTCGGTGGAAATAGCGCATGAGGAAGACGAGGCTCGCGTAAGCGACAATACCCGCCACCACGCCGGAGAGAACCGCCATCGGCCCAAGCGTCGCCCCGGCCTTCAATAGCTTCGGGGCCTCGAGCACATTGGCGCCGAGAATGATGGGCGTGCCCATCAGGAACGAAAAGCGGGCCAATTCCTCATGCCGCAGGCCCGCGACGACCCCGGCGACGATGGTGGAGCCGGAGCGGGAAATGCCTGGAATCAGCGCCAGACATTGCGCAAAGCCAATCGCCAACGCGCCCTTCCAGTTTAGCTGATTGAGCTCGCCGACCGTTTCGCCGCCGACCCTGTCGCCAAAATACAAGATCAATCCGTTGACGAGCAGAAAGATCGCTGCGATCACCGGCGTCGCAAAGATGTCGCCGAGCGCCTTGCGGAACACGAAGCCAAAGATGACCGCCGGGATCGTCGCCAGCACGACCAGCAGGAAAATTCTTCTGTCCACGATCGATCGCGCTCCGGTCCGGCCGAGCAGCGACATCCCGAAGGCGAACCAGTCGCGCCAGAAATAGGCGAACAGCGCGATCGCCGTGCCCAAGTGCATCACCACCAGGTAGGCCAGCCAGTCCGGCGCTTCGAGATTCATCGGCCAGCCGAGCAGGCGAGGCAGGATCACCGCGTGGCCGAGACTGCTGATCGGAAACAGTTCCGTCACGCCTTGCAGCACGGCCATGACGATCGCTTGTAATGCGGTCACAGGGGAGCCTCGCCTGTCAGCCTAAACATACGCCGGACAGGCGCGTTCATGAGTTTTCCACGCCGCGAGCGGCGTCACGAACCCTTCAGCAGGCGGCTCGCCCGCATTTGTGTACGGAATCGACTTTGTTCTTGAGCTGATCGTAGCCGACCGCGCCGACGACCACGTCCTGTCCGACGACAAAGGTCGGTGTCCCGTTGATTTGCAGCTCATCGGCCAGTTGCATGACTTGTTTCAACCCGGCGTTGATCTCGGGGCTCTCCATATCCTTCTTGAGCCTGCCCATGTCGAGCCCGAGCTCGCGGGCGACGGCGAGCGCCTGGTCCTCGCCGATCGGCCCGCGCATTCCGAGCAGTTTGGAATGAAAGGCCCAGAACTTGTCGCCTGGCAGCTGGTTGCGGGCGGCGCTGGCGACTTTCGCCGCCTCGACCGATCCCGGCCCCAGGACCGGATAGTCCTTCAGGACGATCTTGAGGTTCGGGTCGTCCTTCTTCAGTCTGGCGATGTCGGGCAGCGCCCCCTTACAGAAGTGGCAATTGTAGTCGAAGAACTCGACCAGGGTCGCCGAAGCTTTCGGATTGCCGATCGTCGCCTGATATTTCGAGCTGAACAACGGCCCCGCCTGGCTGGTGACGACCTTCTCACGCTGGTCGGCAGCGGCGGCTTTGTCGCGCTTGTCGAGCGCTTCGATCGCTTCGCGCAGAACCTCGGGGTTGTTGACGAGATAGTCGTGGATGAACGCGCCCATCTCCTGCTTCTGGGCAGGCGTGAATTCGTCAGCCCGCGCGGGGGACCCGAGACAGGCCGCAGCGCCCGCGAGCGCGGCGGCCAGGCCGAGGGCGAAGGTCAGTTTCATGCCGTTCTCCAGCTTGCGGCGGGGGTGCGATTCGCGCGCCGCGCGATGTTCATTGCCAGCCCAATGAGGCGACAATCGCAGTATTGTTAGGTCCTTCGGCGCTGTTCTTATCCGGAATCATGGCGCGGGCGCAAATTGAGCGGGCGGCGGCGCCTCCGGTTGAGAATATTGCGATCGACGCCCGCCTTGGCGTTCGTTTTCCGGTCGCTCGAATGTCTGGGGACCGAGGCGCCTTGCCGCAGTGCAGCATGTCGCCTATCTCGGGCTCGTTCCTCACGGCCCAGCAAGGACGGTCCCGCACATGCCAACGCTTTTCGATCCGATCGACGTCGGCGACCTTCATCTTCCGAACCGGATCCTCATGGCGCCGTTGACGCGCAACCGGTCGAGCGGACCCGGCCGGGTCCCTAACGCCCTGATGCGCGACTATTACGTCCAGCGCGCCGGCGCGGGGCTGATCATCTCCGAGGCGACGTCGGTGACGCCGATGGGCGTCGGCTATCCGCACACGCCGGGCATATGGTCCGAGGAGCAGGTCGGTGGCTGGCGCCGGATCGCCGAGGCCGTCCATGCGGCAGGCGGCCGGATGCTGATGCAGCTCTGGCACGTCGGCCGGATCTCCGATCCGAGCTATCACGGCGGGGCGCTTCCGGTCGCGCCGAGCGCCATCGCGCCCAAGGGTCATGTGAGCCTGCTGCGTCCCGAACGGCCGTACCCGGTCCCGCGGGCGCTCGAGACCGGAGAGGTCGAGGGCGTCGTCGAGGCGTTCCGGCAGGGCGCCCAAAACGCCAAGGCCGCCGGGTTCGACGGCGTCGAAATCCATGGCGCGAACGGCTATCTGCTCGACCAGTTCCTGCAGGACGGCAGCAACAAGCGCAAAGATCGATACGGCGGACGAATCGAGAATCGCGCCCGCCTGATGCTCGAAGCGACCGACGCCGTGGTTTCGGTCTGGGGGCCGGGCCGCGTCGGCATGCATCTGGCGCCGCGCGCCGACTCGCACGACATGGGCGACAGCGACCTTCCCGGCGCCTTCGGCTATGTCGCGCGGGAGCTTGGCAAAAGGAAGGTCGCCTTCATCTGCGCGCGGGAATCGCTCAAGGAGCCGCGGCTCGGCCCGGAGCTCAAAAGGGCGTTTGGCGGCGTCTACGTCGCCAACGAGGGCTTCACGCCCGAAAGCGCGGCTCAGACGCTGGCGGCGGGCGAGGCGGACGCGATCGCCTTCGGCAAATTGTTCATCGCCAATCCCGATCTGCCGCGCCGTCTGGCGCTCAAGGCGCCGCTCAACCGCTGGAACTCCGCGACCTTCTATTCCGAAGGCGCGGAAGGCTATGTCGACTATCCCGCGCTCGCCGAGGCGGCGGAGTAAGACGCGCTTCCGGCGATCAGCTTGCTTGTCGCCGTCATCGCAGGGCTCCGCAGGGCGTCGAAGGACGCTCGTCGTCGGGCGAGTTTGGCGTCACAGCGATCCGACGCCAGTGTGCTAAGCAAGGTTTCATTGGCAGGCCGGCCTCGTCTGCCTGATCCGTGCCCGGCGTCAAGGCCAAGACCGCTTCCCGCGGGCGCGCTTTCGCGCCGCCTTGACTTCTTGCGCGCGGGATCAGGCCCTTGTCAGCCATGGATTTCGACGCGCAAATCCGGCGCAAGGCGCCGGATCGCGGCGTCGAAGCCCGTGGCGAGACGATCGCCGCGTCGGCGCGGCGCAGTCACCCGAAGGGCCGAAGCGAAGCGAAGGAGGCGCGTCAGCGCCTTGACGGCGGTGGACCGACGTGGCCCCGCGAAACGGAAACGCGCTGTTTTGGCCTCCGAAGGAGAGGGGCGTCCGGGAGTTACGTCCCGTTCTCGACCCCCGATCCGTTCTTTTGAAGTTCCGCTAAGGGGCTGGCGCCATTTGGGGTCGCGGATTGCGTCTTTTCAATCGCCTGCGGCCCCATTCGGCGCCGATTTGTCGGCCGCGCGCCTTCGCGAGACCCGTGACCCGCGCTTCGCCCCCGACAACCTCGTCCTGAGGCGCCGCGATGCGGCCTCGAAGGACGAGTTCAGTGCGGCGTCCCATGGCGAAAGCAGCGTCGGACGCTTCGCCCCGCTGGAGCATCCTTCGAGGCTCTTGCTCTCGCAAGAGCGCCTCAGGACGAGGTCGGCGGCCTTTTGGGGGTTTCGAGGAACCCCGGCGGAAGCCGATCCAAGCCAGCGGCAGTGGAATCCAAGCCCACGGAAGCCGGAGCAAAGCCAGGGGAAGCGGAATCCAAATATATGTCTTCCGCGAATCGAGGCTTTTCAAGGGTTTAGGCCAGAATCCAAATTAGAATTTTTTCTCCGCCGCTTGGCCCTCCTTGGCCCCCGCCGTTGTTCAGCGTGTCAACCCGCCCGCCTGAAGGCTTAAGGCGGCCGCTGCCCTCGGCGCGACAGGCGCGCGCTGATCAGCGACGAGGAAGACCATAGCACGGCTTCTGATTATCTAAAAGACATCGGCGAAGAAAATGGATTTTCAAAAACGGCGCCTCCTGCCCCCGGTCGCCCGGGAGCCCGGCAAGCCGCTTGCGCCGCCCAGTCGCTCAATTGACGTGTCTCGGCCGAGGGCGCCGCCCAAAGCAACGAAAATGGGAAAAATAGCAATACATGCACGTCACAAGACAACGAGGCCGCTTGCCGGAATCGCACGAAATGGACATGTTCGCGACCGTGCCGGAGTCATCCGGCGAATGTGAACTAAAGTCACTTCATTGCTGAGTCACGTTTAGGGAAGATCAGGCGTTTGCCATGGGCCGGGAGGCAGTCTTCATTAGCTACACCCACGACTTGCCTGAGCGCTCAGATCGGGTGTTGGCACTAAGCAGACTCCGTCTGGTTGACCGGCGTTTGGCGGTCTGATTCGCTGGCGGCGCTGCTTTGAGAGTGCAAGACATGACAGGAAGATCGGCGCTCACGGCAACAGACGAACGACGCGCCGCCCTGACGGTTGTGGCTGGGTCAGGGGATCGCGGCGAGCCGGACCGGGCCCGCGCCGTGCTGCTGACGCTGGCCGGCTGGACCAGCGCGCGGATCGCCGAGGCGTTCGGCGTGCGCGGGAGACACGGTTCGCCTGTGGCGCAGTGACTTCATGCGCGGCGGCTTTGCGGCGCTGAAGGCCGACGTGGCGCCCGGCCCGGCCCCGGTGAAGAGTGAAGCAGCTTTGCGTGTGGTCACGCCCTTGCTGGAGGAACCCGTGCTGGAGGAACCCGTGGCCGATCGGCGCAATTGGACAATCCCCCGGCTGCGCGCCGAGATCGAAGCGCGTGCGGGTGTGCGCATCAGCCGATCACAACTGTCCAAGGCGCTGCGAAAAAAAAGTTCGGTTGGCGGCGGCCGCGGCACACCCTGAAAGGACGCCAGATCGCCGACGAGATCGAGCGGGTCGGCGTGCGTCTGCAATTGCGCAAGCAGCAGGCCGAAGCCGGCGACATTGTTCTGCTCTATGGCGACGAGAGCGAGGCGTTGACGCATCCCTATCTCGCCCGCGCATGGGCCAAGGCGGGGGCGGACCTGCGGGTGCCGGCGCCCGGGCCAAGCCAAGAGGGTCGCCATGCTGGGCTCGCTCGACCACGTCACGCGCCAACTCATTGTCCACACTAGCCCGACCAAGCGGAGCAGCGACTTGGTCGCCCATCTCGAGCAACTGGACCGGCTTTATGGTCCCAAGCCCGGTCAGCCCGCCAAGCCGGCGGCATTGGTCGAGGACAACGGTCCGATCCATGCCGGCAAGCTCTCCCTGGCGGCGCTTGCCGCCCGGGCGCACTGGCTTACCGTCGAGCGGCTGCCCAAGTATGCGCCCGAATTGAACGACATCGAGGTCGTCTGGCACGACCTCGAGGCGCATCATCTCGCGCATCAGACCTTTGCCGATACCGACGCGCTCGACCAGACGATCCAACAAGGCCGTCGACGCGCTGAATACGGAGCCTAGGGTGCTTCCGTTGGCCAAGCCGCGAATCCCTGCTTAGCCAACGCGCTCATTGGCAAGGGTCTGTACGTGGAACTTGACCAGTACATGGACTCGCCCGCGATCGTGTCGCTGGGCGTGGTGTGAGCTGCTCGGTTTTAGAAAACTTCAGCCGCGTGGCCTTACGTGCGCGGGCGAGATGACTTCGCGTCTCAGTCAAACATTAATGGCAAAGAACACTCACGCCAGTCGTCGTTGGAACCTCTATGGAACCTCAGCCGTCCGTGGCGAAGCCCATCGGCCGAGACCGAATAACATCAACAATCTATGATACTTATGTTGGTGGAGCCAGACGGAATCGAACCGACGACCTCTTCAATGCCATTGAAGCGCTCTCCCAACTGAGCTATGGCCCCATTTTTCAGAATATCGCGCGGCGACTTCGATTGGGGCGAAGCGTTGCTGCGCGCGGGCGGCGATATAGCCGCAAACCTCCGCCTCCCACAAGAGCCGCCGCGAAAAAAAGCGACAAGGACTGCACGCTCTCCGCCGGGCCCCGGCATCTCGGCGGGCGCCTGTCGGCCAGTCAGCTTTCCTCGTCAGGGGCGATGTCGCCGTCGATCAGGTTGGTGACGTCGTCGTCGTCCTCCTCTTCCTCCTCGAGGAAGGAGACGCCCGCGGCGGCGGCGTCGTCTTCAACGTCGATGTCGTCGGCGGCCGGCTCGGCGGCCTTCTCCTCGCTCGACTCGACCTCGTCGAGCGAAACCACATCGACGCCGGCGGGCGTCGCGAGCTCCGTATCCTCTTCGTCTTCCTTGGCGGCCGCCCGCGTCCGCGCCGACGCGCCCTGGAACACGGTCCCGCATTTGGGGCAGACGATCGGGTCCCGGTTGAGGTCAAAGAATTTGGCGCCGCAGGATTGGCACTGGTGTTTGGCGCCGAGTTCAGGTTTGGCCACTGCGGTCAGTTTCCTGTCGTTGGGGGCGATTTTCAGAGCGCTCCGGTTAGTCGGGCGAATCGCGCGTGTCAATGCGATTTCGCACCGGTCGACAGGCGCCCGGCCTCGATGATAGGACCGCGGCGCCGCGTGAGATGCGGCGCCCGTCGAGAGAAGCAAGGTCGCGCGTGCCCACCCCGTCTCCGCATCACATCCACGCCAGTCCATTGCGCGCGCGACGGGGGAGACCGCTTAGGGGGCGCCTTCGCCCGCCGGGCGACAAGTCCATTTCGCATCGAGCCTTTTTGATGGGCCTCCTGACATGCGGCGAGACGATGGTCGAGGGATTGCTCGAGGGCGACGACGTCATGCGCACGGGCAAGGCCTGCCAGGCGCTGGGAGCCGTGATCGAGCGCCTGGCGCCGGGGCGCTGGCGAATTCGCGGGCCCGGCCTCGGCGCCGTGCTGGCGCCGCGCGAGACGCTCGATTTCGGCAATGCCGGCACCGGCTCGCGCCTCATGATGGGGGTGGTGGGCGGCCACGGAATCGTCGCGGCCTTCGATGGCGACGGCTCGCTCCGCAAGCGGCCGATGGCCCGGATTCTCGATCCGCTCAAGCTGATGGGGGTCCAAGTTCTGTCTCAGGGCGAGGGCGGCCGCTGTCCGATCGTGCTCAGGGGCGCCCGCGATCCCGCGCCCATTCTCTATCGAACGCCCGTCGCTTCGGCGCAAATCAAGTCCGCTGTTCTATTCGCTGGCCTCAACGCGCGGGGCGTGACCACCGTCGTCGAGGCCGAGGCCTCGCGCGACCACACCGAAAAAATGCTCCGCCATTTCGGAGCCGCAGTCACGGTGACGCGCGAGGGCGAAGGGCGGCGCGTCGATCTCGTCGGCCGCCCGGAACTGCGCCCGACGCCGGTCGTCGTTCCGGCGGATCCGTCGTCGGCCGCGTTTCCGATCGTCGCCGCGCTGATTGCGCCCGATTCCGACATCATCGTCGAGGGAGTCATGATGAACCCCCTCCGTTCCGGACTGCTGACAACGCTGATCGAAATGGGCGCCGACGTCGAGACGGTCGACAAGCGGAGCGAGGGCGGCGAGGAGGTCGCCGATCTCAGGGTGCGTTCAAGCGCGTTGCGGGCCGTGGAGGTCCCCAGCGCTCGCGCGCCCTCGATGATCGACGAATATCCGATTCTCGCCGTCGCCGCCGCTTTCGCTTCGGGAACGACGCGGATGAACGGCCTCCACGAACTGCGCGTCAAGGAAAGCGATCGTCTGGAGGCGGTCGCGGCGGGGCTTGGGGCCGCAGGCGTCTCCTGCGCCATTGAAGGCGACGATCTCCTCGTCGAGGGCGGCAGCCCACGAGGCGGAGGGGTGGTCGCCACCCGCATGGATCACCGCATCGCCATGAGCTTCCTTGTGATGGGGCTGGCGAGCCAGGAGCCGATGACCGTCGACGATGTCGCGATAATCGCCACCAGCTTTCCCGATTTCCGTCCGGCGATGGAAGGGCTGGGCGCGACCTTCGAGTAGGATTCACGGCACAGAGACCCAGCGACCCTCACGGCTCGAGCGTGCAATCGCGTGGATCGTGCGTTCGATGGCGACCCCGGCGTCGAAGTCGATCGTCAGCGACGGCCGGCCGGCGATGCGGTTGAGGAGTTCGTGAGCCTCCACGATCTTGAGGTCGTTGAAGCCCATCTGATGGCCGGGCGCGACGATGAAGCGCTCGTAGGGCGGGTGTGCCGGACCCATCAGAACTTGGCGGAATCCCTGGCTCTCAGCAGGGCCCTGGGCGAGATAGACGCCGACTTCGTTGAAGCGTTCCTGATCGAATGCGATTGCGCCGCGGGCCCCGAAAATCTGGAGTTGCAGTCTCCCCTTGCGGCCCCAGGCGCAGCGGCTGACCTGAATCACGCCCGACGCGCCGCTGTCCATGCGCAGAAGAGCGGTCGCGATATCGAAATTCTCAACCCGCCTGCGCCCGCCGCCGTCCGGCCTATCCGCGTAAGGCTTGCGCATCTCGCCAAAGACCTCGCCCGGGGAGCCAAGCAAGGTCGAGATCAGACTCAGGGGATGAACCGCGAAATCGTCCAGCGCGCCATAGCCGGCGCCCTCTTGGCTGCGCCAGGTGAAAGGCGCCTCGGAGTCGGCCATAAAGTCCTCGTCCATCTCAATTCGGAACTCGGCGACCTGACCGATAGCCGCCTCCTTCAGGAGCCTGGCGATGTAGCGAACCGCCGGACTCTGAATATAGTTGTATCCTAGAATGGCGACCCTGCCGCTCGCCCGCGCGGCCGCGGCCATCCGCTCGGCGTCGGCAAGACTCGGCGCCATCGGCTTTTCACACCAGACGTGTTTGCCCGCTTCGAGGGCCGCTATCGCCATCGGCGCGTGCAGGGCGTTCGGCGTTGTGATCGAAACGACGTCGACCGCGGGATCACGGACGAGGGCGCGCCAGTCGGCCGTCGAGGCTGCGAAGCCGAATTCGTCGGCGCGTCGCCGCGCAAGTCCCTCGTCGACTTCGCACAACACGGCGCGCCGCACGATCGGCCCATCGCCGAAGACCGCGCGCACGCCGATCCAGGCGAGCGCGTGGCATTTGCCCATATAGCCCGTGCCGATGAGTCCGACGCCGATCGAATCCATGAATCTCCCCCTGATCTCAGCGCGCTGAGCCGATCGCGCGGGCCGCCAAAACAAACATTTCATACTCTACACGGATTGGAATATTTGTTCTATTCTCGGTTGAGGGGCGTCCGCCGTCAGCCCGCCCGCGCGGAGCCCGACGGCGCACGGGGAACCATGAGCGATATCGCAACGACGGAGCCGCCGGAGAGCTTCGAGGCGCTGGAGCGCCGCCTGATCGAAATCGAACCCAATTTGCCCAAGCGCCTTCGCCAGGCCGCCGCCTTTGCGCTCCAACACCCAGACGAAGTCGCTCTCGGGACGGCCGCAACCATCGCCCGCAGCGCCGATGTGCAGGCTTCGACCCTGGTGCGCCTCGCCCAGACGCTGGGCTTCGCCGGCTTTTCCGACCTCCAGGAAGTGTTTCGCTCGCGCTTGCGGAATCGCTGGCCGGACTATTCGGAACGCCTCAGGGCGCTGCATGAAAACGCCCGAGATAGCGGCGATCCGATCCATCTGCTGTCTGGATTCGCCGATTCGGCGACGGCCTCGATCGCACGGCTGCGCGAGGGGGTTCAGCGGCGCGACCTCGACCGGGCGAGCGGCCTTCTGGCGCGTGCGCGCACCATCCACTGTCTCGGCCAGCGCCGCGCATTTTGCGTGGCCCACTATTTGACTTACGCGCTCGCCCAGCTTGGTGTCTCCGCTTCCCTGATCGACAATGTCGGCGGCCTGGGACCGGAGCAGCTGGCTCGGGCGGGCGCCGACGACGCGCTGATCGCGATCAGCTTTTCGCCCTATGCGCAGTTCACCGTCGATCTCGCCCGGCGGGCCCGCCGGTCCGGCGCGCCGATCGTCGCAGTCACTGACAGCGCGCTGAGCCCGCTTGCCGGCCTCGCTGACGTTCGATTCGAGATTGTCGAAAGCGACTTCGGCTCGTTTCGTTCGCTCGCGGCGACTTTCTGCCTCGCGATGACGCTGGCGGTCGCGGTCGCGGAGCGGCGAACGGAAATCGCTGTCCAATAGCGCCGACCCGATGCGGAAGCGGCGCCGACGCGACATTCATGCCAATTTGGCGGAATAGCCGCCCATCGCTGTCTTACTCCTTTTCAAGGGGTTACGCGGCGCGATCGGCGGTACATCCGAATGACCCGTCCGGGAGACAAAGAACAGATCAGCACAGTGTCGCCTTTCGACACAAAACGCGCGCCTGCGGCGTTCGCCACCGTCAGCGCCATTGGTGTTGTTGATCCCGTCGTTCATGGCGACGCGCATGTTAACGCGAGTTGTGCTTTTCAGCGGGAAGAACGTCGATCGGACGCAAATCCACGCTCGGGCGGCCGTCATTGGGCAGGGACTCGCCTGGCCGCGAAGACGACTTTCGGCGCCAGGGCCGCCGCCACCGCCACCAGAAGAGCGATCACGAACATCGCGACGAAAGTGAGATGAAGCGATTGCTCCAGCGCCCCGCGAAGCGCCGTGTCGCCGGCGTTAGCCCCTGTCGCGCGTTCCAGCAGCCGCCGGAGTTCATCGGACGTCACCGCACCCGCGCCGGACCGCGCGAGCCCGTAATTGAGAACTGCGCCAAAGACGGTCGCGCCGAAGGTGCTGCCGAGGCTTCGCGCAAACAGGTAGGACGCGGTGACGCTGCCACGCTCGGACCAGTCGACGATCTCCTGAATCAGCACGATCGAGGTGCCCGAGAGGAGGCCCATGCCGAAGCCGACGATCATGGACCCGAGCCCCGCGACGATGGGCGAGCCGTCGGCATCGAGGATAACGAAGACTATCGCCCCGAGCGGGATCAGCGCGCCGCCCGTGCGCAGAATCGGGCGCACGCCGAATCGCATCCAAAGCCGCGGGGCGATGGTGGCCGCAACCGGCCATCCGAGCACCATTGCCGAAAGCGCAAAACCAGCGGTCAGCGGCGACTTCTGCATCACCCCTTGGACAAAGACGGGCAAAAAGGTCGTAAGCCCGATCATCACCATGCCCGAAAGCAGCGAAGCGCCATTGACCGCGGCGATCGGCCGGCGCCCCCAGAGCTCGAGCGATATCATCGGCTCCGGGGACCGCCGCTCCTGGTAGACGAATAGGCCGACGGCGACGACGGCGATGACGGTGATGATGGAAATCTCGGCCCGGCTCGCGGTCGAAAACGCGGTGAGGTCCGCCATGACCGCCGCGATCGCGACAGTGAAGACGCCGGCGCTCAAGTGATCGATCTGTCCCCGCGCGTCCGATTTCTTCTCGTGCAGATAGGTCCAGAAGCCCGCGGAGGCCAGAATTCCGATCGGAAGGTTCATCCAGAAAATCCAGGACCATGACCAATATTGAATGATCAGCCCGCCCGCCAACGGCCCGACAATGGCCGAGAGCGCCCAGACGCTCGCGAGCCACCCCTGAATCTTTCCGCGCTCGTTGGCCGAATAAAGGTCGCCGACGATCGTCATCGCGACTGGCTGGACGGCGCCCGCGCCGACGCCCTGGAGGAGCCGGAAGACGATCATGGACGGCATCGACCAGGCGAAGCCGCAAAGAATCGAACCGATGAGAAAGATCGCGATGCCCGAAAGAATGACCGCCTTTCGTCCCTTAGCGTCGGAAAGCTTTCCGAACACGATCGTCATCGCGGTCTGGGTCAGCAGAAAAGCTGCGAACACCCAGCTGTATAGCTGTAGCCCGCCGAGCTGGCCGACGATTTGAGGCATGGCGGTGGAGACGATCGTCGCCTCGATCGCGATCATGAAATTCGCCGCCATGACGGAGGCGAGCACGAGCGGTCGATGCGTCGTGAGGGCGGTCATGGGCGCGCTTCATAGAGGGGAAACGGGACGCCGCCAATCGGATGGGAAAGGCGCGGACGCAAAAAGGCCGCCGCCCAATCTTGTACGTCGACTTGAACGCTGTGAAGCGCGCCATAGACCCCAAGGGCGCGCATCGCCGCGGGATCGCCGGAAAGCGATGAAATGCCCGCGGGCGTTCCCCGCGAGCCGATTCTACGTTATCCTGACCGCAATCGCGGAGAATTCCAATGCAGCTTCGTCGTCTGGGACGCACTGATCTATCGATCGCGCCGATGGTTCTGGGGGGCAACGTATTCGGCTGGACGGCGGACCAGAAAACGTCGTTCGCCGTCCTCGACCGTTTCGCCGAGGCGGGCCTCAACGCCATCGACACCGCCGACGCCTACTCGACCTGGGCGCCGGGCCACAAGGGCGGCGAATCCGAGACGATCATCGGCGAGTGGATGAAGTCGCGCAAAAACCGCCGTCGCATGATCATCGTCACCAAGGTCGGCTCGCCGATGGGCAAGGGCAAGGAGGGCCTGTCGGCGCGCTACATCGGCGAAGCGGTCGAAGCGTCGCTGAAGCGCCTGCAGACCGAGTTCATCGACCTCTATCTGTCGCACTGGCCGGACATGGCGACGCCCTATGACGAGACGCTGGGCGCCTATCAGCGCCTGATCGAGAAGGGCAAGATCCGCTGGTGCGGCGCCTCGAATCTCGCCGCGCCGCTGCTCGAAGCCGCGCTAGACGCGGCCAAGGCGCGGGGCGGGCCGCGTTACGAGGTTTTGCAGCCGGAATACAACCTCGCCGACCGGGCGGGCTTCGAATCCGGCCTCGCCGATCTCTGCCTGCGCGAAGAGATCGGCGTCATCACCTATTTCAGCCTGGCGAAGGGGTTCCTCTCGGGCAAATACCGAAGCGCCGACGATCTGACCAAGAGCCCGCGCGGCGAGGGCGTGCGCGCCTATCTCAATCCGCGCGGCTTTCGCATTCTCGACGCGCTCGACGCCGTCGCCGCCCGCCACAAGGCCAAGCCCGCCGAGGTCGCGCTCGCCTGGGTCATAGGCCGGCGCGGGGTCACGGCGCCAATCGCCAGCGCGACTTCGATCGAACAGACCGAAAGCCTCATTCGCGCGACCCAGCTGTCCCTCTCGGCGGCCGACGTCGCTGCGCTCGACCAGGCCAGCGCCCGCTGAGCGCGCCGGCTTACGCGCTGTCCGGGTCAATTCCGCCACGCAGCTCACGGCGCAGGATCTTTCCGATCGGCGTGCGCGGCAACGCATCGCGGAATTCCACATGGCGGGGAATCTTGTAGCCGGCCAAATATTGGCGGCAGTGGGCGACGAGGTCCGCCGCCGTCAGCCCAGCGTCCTTACGCACGACGATGATCTTGACCGCTTCGCCGGACTTCGCGTCGGGCACGCCGACCGCCCCGACCTCCATGACCCCGGGATGGCTCATGACCACGTCTTCGATCTCGTTCGGATAGACGTTGAAGCCGGAGACGATGATCATGTCCTTCTGCCGGTCGACGATGAAGACGTAGCCGCGTTGGTCGATGCGGGCGATGTCGCCGGTGCGCAGGAAACCGTCCTGGGTCATGACCTTGGCGGTCTCGTCGGGCTGGTTCCAATAGCCGGCCATGACCTGCGGTCCCTTGACGCACAGTTCGCCCGCCTCGCCGATCGGCAGGTCGCGCCCCGCGGGGTCGCGGATCGCAATCTCGGTCGAGGGCAGAGGCAGGCCGATCGCGCCGGTGAAGTTCTCGATCGTCAGCGGATTGGCGACCGCAGCGGGCGACGTCTCGGTCAACCCGTAGGCCTCGATCAGAGGTTTGCCGGTCACCTCCTTCCAGCGCTCGGCGACCGCTTTTTGCACCGCCATGCCGCCGCCGACCGCCAGATGCAGGCTGGAGAAATCGAGCCTTAGGAATTCCGGATCGTTCAACAGCGCGTTGAACAGAGTGTTGACGCCGGTGATGGCCGTGAACCGGGTCCCTCGCATGGCTTTGACAAGGCCCCTGAGGTCGCGCGGATTGGGGATCAGCAGGTTCGATGCGCCGATGTTGAGGGGCACGAAACAGTTCACCAGCAGCGCGAACACGTGATAGAGCGGCAGCGCCGTCACGAACGCCTCGCCCCCGGACCCGATGGAGGGCGCAAGCCAGGCGTGCACTTGCCGCAAATTGGCGATTATATTGCGATGCGTCAGAATCGCGCCCTTGGGCGCGCCGGTCGTCCCGCCGGTATATTGGAGAAACGCGACTTCGTTCGGCTCGACAGTCACAGGCTCGAGCGTTTGAATTCGCCCAAGCGCAAGCGCGCGATTGAAGCGCACGGCCTGCGGCAGCCTCCAGGCCGGAACCGCCCGTCGAACATGCCGGAGCGCGAAATTGGTCAATAGTCCGCGCGGCGGGCTCAGAAGGTCGCCGGCGCCGGTGACGACGACGTTGCGGACCGCCGTCCCGCCGATCGCCTTCTCGAGCGTCTGAGCGAAATTTTCCAGGACGACGATCGCTTCCGCGCCCGAATCGACGAGTTGATGCCTCAGCTCTCGGGGCGAATAGAGCGGGTTGCAGTTGACGACCACACAGCCGGCGCGCAATGCGCCAAATAGCGCGATCGGATATTGCAGCAGATTCGGCATCATCAGCGCGACCCGCGCGCCGCGCGGCAATTCAGCGACATTTCGCAGATAACCGGCGAACCCGCGCGACCCGCGCTCGAGTTCGTCGAACGAAATTGCCTTGCCCATGCTGATGAAGGCGACGCGGTCGTGGAACCGGCCGACGCTCTCGACCAAGAAATCGCCGATCGAACCGAACGCCGTCGTGTCGATCTCGGCCGGAACGCCTTCCGGATAGGACTTCAGCCAGATCCGCTCCACGGCGTCCTCTTTTTCAGCGCGCCTTCGCGCCGAAGACAGATATGCCTCGCGGCGATTGCGCGAAGGCGCCGCGCCCTGGCGCGTAACGCCTACGCGAGCAGCCCCTTCACGATCGCGCTCGCCTTGGCGAAATCCATCTCGCCCGGATGAGTCGCCTTGAGCGCGTTGACCACTTTGCCCATGTCCTTGACGCTCGTCGCGCCGGTCGCGGCGATGGCGGCCCTGGCGGCGGCGATCACCGCCGCCTCCTCCATTTGCCTGGGCAGGAAGTCGTTGATGACGGCGATCTCGGCGCTTTCCTGCGCCGCGAGCTCCGTTCGACCGGCCTGCGTATAGATCTCAGCCAACTCCTGGCGAGACTTGACCATTTTGGCGAGCAGCGCGAGTTCGTCGGCGCGGCTGACGATCTTGCCGGAGCCGCGCGCCTCGATCTCCCGCTCCTTCAGCGCCGCCATAATGAGACGCAGGGCGCCGACGCGCGCCTTGTCGCCGCCCTTCATCGCCTCCTTCATCTTCGCAGACACTGTATCGCGCAACGGCGCCGTCTCCGTCATGGGTTCCTCGCTCCTTCTCACGCGCCCGACCGCCTTGACGAGCGAGGCGGGCCGCGCTTAAGCACAGCCGCATGGTAAGCGCAACACGGCCAAGCGACCCCGCGCCGGCCCCTGACGGGGCGCCCGCGCCCGGCTGGCGGCCTCGAATTGTGACCGGCGCGTTGGTCCTCGCCAGCGGCGCGGTCATCGAAGGTTTCGGCGTCGGGGCGACCGGTTCGGCGGTCGGCGAGGTTTGTTTCAACACGGCGATGACCGGATACGAGGAGATTTTGACCGATCCCTCCTATGCGGCGCAGATCATCGCCTTCACCTTCCCGCATATTGGCGTCGTGGGCGTCAACGACGAGGACATCGAGGTCGTCAACCTTGCGGCCTCGACCCCCGCGATCGGCGCCGTCATGCGCGCCGACCTCTCCGAGCCGTCGAACCATCGCGCCAGGGCCCGGCTCGACACGTGGCTCAAATCGCGCGGCGTCATTGCAATTACCGGCGTCGACACCCGCGCGCTGACGACGCTGATCCGCAAACAGGGCATGCCTAACGCCGTTATCGCCCATTCGCCCGACGGCGCCTTCGATTTCGACGCGTTGCGGGCCGAAGCCGCCCGCTGGCCGGGGATCGACGGCATGGACCTCGTTCCCGCCGTCGGCGCGACCCAGCGCTACGACTGGGACGAGACCAGTTGGACCCTGGAACGCGGCTATGGCAGACGCGACGCGACGCGGTTTCACGTGGTCGCGGTCGACTACGGGGTCAAGCGCAATATCTTGCGGCTCCTCAACGACTGCGACTGCAAGGTGACGGTGGTCCCGGCGACGGCGAGCGCCGAGGACATCCTCGCGCTCAAGCCCGACGGGGTCTTCCTCTCCAACGGGCCCGGCGACCCGGCGGCGACCGGGGAATACGCCGTGCCGACGATCCAGGCGCTGCTCGCGACCAAGATCCCGCTGTTCGGGATCTGCCTCGGCCACCAGCTCCTGGGGCTGGCGGTCGGCGGGCGCACGTTGAAAATGGCGCAGGGCCATCACGGCGCCAATCATCCGGTGAAAGACTTCACCACCGGCAAGGTCGAGATCGTGTCGATGAATCACGGCTTCGCCGTCGATCGCGCGAGCCTGCCGGCGAACGCGCAGGAGACCCACGTCTCGCTGTTCGACGGTTCGAATTGCGGCGTCGCGCTGACCGACCGTCCGGCCTTCTCGGTGCAATACCATCCCGAAGCTTCGCCAGGGCCCCGCGACAGCCATTACCTCTTCCGCCGCTTCGTCGATCTGATCGCCGCGTCGAAGGACGCGCCGTCGCGGGCGGCCTGAAACGACGAACCGCCCGACGCAGCGGGCCGGGGCGTCACACGCCAGCTTGAGTCTTCAGCGGAACGCCGGCTTCGGCGAGCATCGCGGCCAATTCGCCCGACTGGAACATCTCGCGCGCGATATCGCAGCCGCCGACGAACTCGCCTTTGACGTAGAGCTGCGGAATCGTCGGCCAGTTGGCGTATTCCTTGACGCCCTGGCGGATCTCCGCGTCTTCGAGCACGTTGACGCCCACCACAGGGGCGCCGAGATAATCCAGGATCTGAATGACTTGTCCCGAGAAACCGCATTGCGGAAACTGCGGCGTGCCCTTCATGAACAGGACGACGGGGTTTTCCGAAATCACTTTCTCAATTCGTGCGCGAGCATCCGACATTTGCGCTGATCCCTTTTCAGAGCGGAGAGTCAAGGGTCCCGCCCTTCACATGGCGTCATATAGAGCTTAACCGCCCAAGCCGCCAGCCGGGCGCGAGGCAAAAAAATGTCGGGGCGCGCGCGCGCGCACGATCAGCCGCCGGTCGCGCTCATGTGGCGCTTGGTCGCCGGCGCGGCCGCACGAGCGACAATGAAGTCGTGCCCCTTGGGCTTGCGCGCGATCGCGGCCCGGATGGCGGCGACCAGAAGCCCGTCGGACTGCGACCGGCGCAACGGCTCGCGCAAATCCGCAGCGTCTTCCTGGCCAAGGCACATATAGAGCGTGCCGGTGCAGGTGACCCGGACCCGATTGCAGCCCTCGCAGAAATTGTGGGTGAGCGGCGTTATGAAGCCGACGCGCCCGCCGGTCTCCTTGACGTCATAGTAGCGCGCCGGGCCGCCGGTCGCATAGGCCGAGGGCGTCAAGGTCAATGAACGTTCAAGATCGGCGCGCAGTTCCGTCAGCGGCACAAACTGGTCGGCGCGATCGCGTTCCATTTCGCCAAGCGGCATCACCTCGATGAAACTCACGTCGAATCCGCGCCCGTGCGCCCAGTCGACCAGCCCTCGCGCCTCGCGGTCGTTGAAGCCCTTCAGCGCGACCGCGTTGATTTTGACCTTCAGCCCCGCCGCCGCCGCGGCGTCGATGCCGCCCAGAACAACCTTGAGGTCGCCCCAGCGCGTCACGGCCCGAAACTTGTCCGGGTCGAGCGTGTCGAGCGACACGTTGACGCGCTTGACCCCGCAATCGGCGAGTTCCTGGGCGAAGCGCGCCAGCTGCGAGCCGTTGGTCGTCAGCGTCACTTCGTTGAGCGCCCCGTTCGCCAGGTGGCGAGAGAGCGCGCGAAACAGCGACATCACGTTGCGTCTGACCAGGGGTTCGCCTCCGGTGACGCGGATCTTGCGCGCGCCCAGACCCACGAAAGCCGAGCACAGGCGATCCATCTCCTCGAGCGACAGCACGTCGCGCTTAGGCAGGAAGCTCATGTCCTCGGACATGCAGTAGACGCAGCGAAAGTCGCAGCGGTCCGTCACCGAGACCCGGACGTAAGCTATGGCGCGGCCGAACGGATCGACGAGCGGCGGCTCGTTCAGGGGCGCACAAGCGTTCATCCCTGCAACATAATTGCGCAATCGTCAGAAGGAAAGGCGCCGCCGGCCAGGGAGCGCCGGACCGGCGGCCCCTTTTCCGAAATCCCGCTCAGCGGGTCACGATCACCCGGGCGCCGATTCTGGCGCGGCTGTAGAGATCGACGACGTCTTGATTGGTCATGCGGATGCAGCCGGACGAAACCGCCTGCCCGATGGTGTCGGGCTCGTTCGATCCATGAATCCGATAGAGCGTTCCGGCCAGGTACAAAGCCCGCGCGCCGAGCGGATTGTCGATGCCGCCCGCCATGTGGCGCGGAAGGTCCGGACGGCGCCTGAGCATCTGCCGCGGCGGCGTCCAGTCGGGCCATTCCCGTTTGTTGCCGACATGGGTCACGCCCGCCCAGGTGAAGCCCGGCCGCCCAACGCCGACGCCGTATACCAGCGCTTGATGGTCGGGCAGGACGAAATAGAGCCGACGCTCCCTGGTGCGGACGATAATCGTGCCAGGAGCCTCCCTGCCCTGAAAGGCGACGGTCTCGCGCGGAATCGGCGAGGCGACCGGCTGCAACTGCCCCGGCTGCAACTGCCAAAACGGCGTGTTGGCGAACAGCGGAGCAGAACTTGCGCTCAGCATCAGGCCGGCCAGGGCGGCGGCGCGAACCAGGGATCGGACCATGTGTTCCCCCTATATTGGCGAAGCGCGACGAAATACAATCCCGCTTCTGCGGCCCGATTCCCCCGACCGAGAAGCGCAAGCCAAATTATTGCGATGCAGCAGCCTCACGCAATACCTCGGCGCTTGCAGTAGAGGCGGAATCCGGAAATGGCGTTAAATTATGTCGAATGAGACGCATTTTGGCCACACCAACGCGGCCGGCCGCCGGACACAGCCGGTCCATCGCCATTCATTCCGGCGATCTCGGCGACCTGGGTCGAAACGTCGATCAGAGGGCGACAATGGCCGGCTATCAGTCCGCCTTGCTTGAGCGGCGGCGCGAATCCATCAGCGGTTTCGAAGGCGCGGTCGTTGTGCAAAGATGATCGACGCCCGCTTCAGCCGAGATTTGAGCGAGCTCCACCGGCCTTAAGGGGCCAATCCAATCGTGAGTGAGCGCCATGCAACTGGGAATGGTCGGACTGGGTCGAATGGGCGCCAACATGGTTCGTCGGCTGATTGAGGGCGGCCACGATTGCGTCGCCTTCGACATGTCGCCCAAGGCGGTCGACGAGATCGCCAAGCATGGCGCCAAGGGCGCGGCCTCGCTCCAGGATCTGGCGGCGAAGCTGCAGAAACCCCGGGCGGTTTGGCTGATGGTTCCGGCGGCGGCCGTGGACGGGACCATCGCCGACCTGTCGCCGCATCTCGAACCCGGCGACATCCTCATCGACGGCGGCAACTCCTATTATGTCGACGACATCCGGCGCTCGAAGGCGCTCGCGCCCAAGGGCGTTCGATATGTGGACGTCGGCACGAGCGGCGGCGTCTGGGGCCGCGAGCGGGGCTATTGCATGATGATCGGCGGCGAAGCCGCCGCGGTGAACCATCTCGATCCGGTTTTCGCTACGCTGGCGCCCGGCATAGGCGACATCGAGCGAACGCCCGGGCGGGACAAGATCAAGGGGACCTCGGAGCAGGGCTATCTGCACTGCGGTCCGAGCGGCGCCGGCCATTTCGTCAAGATGGTCCACAACGGCATCGAATACGGGATCATGGCCTCTTATGCGGAGGGGCTCGCCGTTCTTCACTCCGCCAACATCGGGAAAAAGGCGCAGGAGAGAGACGCCGAGACGGCCCCCTTGGCCGATCCCGAGCTCTATCAATACGACCTCAATATCCCCGATGTCGCGGAAGTCTGGCGCCGCGGCAGCGTGATCGCCTCGTGGCTGCTCGATCTAGCGGCCATCGCGCTGGTCCAGGATCCGCAACTCGCGAAATTCTCTGGCCGCGTATCCGATTCGGGCGAAGGCCGGTGGACGATCATGGCGGCGATCGACGAAGGGGTGCCGGTCCCGGTGCTGACGACTGCGCTCTACGAGCGCTTCAGTTCGCGCGGCGACGCTGAATTCGGGGACAAGATTCTCTCGGCCTTGCGCTACCAGTTCGGCGGCCATCTCGAGAAGCCCGGCGGCCAATAGCGGCAAGAATCTCGCGTTTGATTCGCGCCGGAGATGAGGGGATTCGACCCGAGGCGGTCCTTGGTCGCGAGCGATTGAAGGTCAGGGATCGATGTAGGGAGGAGGCGCTCGTCGATCCCGGTTTCGCGGCGCCATCGATCGGACGCGCCTTTCTCATCAGCATGAAAGCGAGGCGTGGCGCCATGCCGGGGCGCTGGGCGTTTCTAACGTCGGACTTATGTACGTGGGCGGCCTTTGGTCTCGAGAGGATCGTCACCTGGATTCCCACCCCGACGCGCGCGGGGACCCGCCTGCGCATGGAGCAGTCGGGCTTCCGGCCGGACCAGCCGCAGCACCACCTGGGCGCCAAGAGCGGGTGGCAGCGGTTCTTTGCGGCCCTGGGGCAGGTCTTGGCGCGGATGGATTAAAGTGTGCGGAGTTCGCGCGCGGCCCGCACGCGCCCAGGGTCGAGGTCAGTCAGTACGCAAGGTTGCGCTACTGAACGCCCGTTGTTCGGTCGGAGTGAACGCGATGGTCGCCACCACCATGAAGAAGTCGGCGGGCGGATCGAAGGAAGGAACAGGAGAAGACTCTCCCTCCCAGCTGATCGATGCGAGAATCGAGGAGCTGTGCGATTGGCGGGGCGAGACGCTCGCCCGGGTCCGAACTCTCATCAAAGAGGCCGACCCCGAGGTGGTCGAGGAGTGGAAATGGAGAGGGGTTCCGGTGTGGTCGCACGCCGGAATCCTCTGCACCGGCGAGACCTACAAGACTGTCGTCAAAATGACCTTCGCCAACGGCGCCTCGCTCGAGGACCCTTCAGGCCTCTTTAACTCCAGCCTCGACGGGAACATGAGGCGCGCGATCGACTTCCATGAGGGACACAAGATCGACGAGTGCGCCCTAAAAAATCTCGTCCGCGCCGCTGTCGATTACAATCAGACAAAAAAGAGGGCGAAAGCGCCTGCGGGTCCGCGAGTGAAAGCGCAAAAAAGCAAAAAGACATGAAGCTAGCTTTTGCTCGCTCATCGTCTCCCTGACCCGAGCCCGCCGCTGCGCCAGCGTGAGGCGGAAGACGAACCGGACGCCGCGCACGCCCTCAGGCTCTTCGCAGACCGCATTGCGCCGAAGCGCGACATGCGCACGATGGCGCGCGGCTTCATCCGGCCGTATCCTGTGCTTGCCAAGACTGCGCGAACCTCGCCCAACATTTTCTTTGCTGAAAATCACAAATCGCGCTAATGTTGCTCTCGCCTGGAATCCCGTGACCGGAGGACGATGCGCAAGGATGGCTGCGGCCGGCTGTTCGACCCCGGCGAGGATATATAACATAGACAATTGGTTGTCATGAATCGCACGAAGCATATTTTTTGGCTTGGGACCGCCGCAACCCATTGAAAAGTCCCGATTTGGACGAGAGAATCCAAGGAATACCAAGAAAGACCAAGCATTTTTTCCTTGGTATTTCTTGGTTTTCCTTGGTTCTGTTTGGCCTGGCTTGGATTTTCTTCGATGAATTTGGCCGGACCGGAGTAGCACGCCGCTGATTTGTGTCTTCGTCGCGCCGCCGCGCCCGACAGGCGAGCGCG
This sequence comes from uncultured Alphaproteobacteria bacterium, assembly GCA_963784805.1. Classification (GTDB taxonomy): domain Bacteria; phylum Pseudomonadota; class Alphaproteobacteria; order Rhizobiales; family Beijerinckiaceae; genus Roseiarcus. The sequence continues at coordinate 356,658 of CAWASR010000016.1, read as the reverse complement.
AATTTTTGGGAGATTCTGGACCCGCGGCGCGCCATGGAGGGATAACGATATGAGCGAGACTTTCATGGCGGCGGAGATCGCAGAGTGCGGCGAAGTCGCGCGCCGTCAATTGGCCGCCAACACGCCGGCGACGATTGAACTGGCGGCGTTGCTGCGCGCACGCAAGCCCTCCTTCGTCGCGACGATCGCGCGCGGAAGCTCCGATCACGCCGCTCTCTTCGTCAAGCACCTGATCGAGCTCAAGGCCGCCCTCGCCTGCGCCTCTCTGGGACCTTCGATCGCCTCGCTCTATCGCGCGCCGCTGCGGCTCACCGGCGCAGCCGCAATAACTATATCGCAATCGGGCCGCAGTCCGGACGTCATCGCCATGCAGCGCGCGGCGAAGGAGGCGGGCGCGATGACGATTGCGTTCGTCAATGACTCAGAATCGCCGGTCGCGCGCGACGCGGACGCGCTCTCGCCGCTCTGCGCCGGCCGGGAACGCTCAGTCGCGGCGACCAAATCGATGATCGCCGCGCTCGTCGCCGGAGTTTCGCTGGTGGCGCATTGGGGCAAGGACGCCGACCTCGCGGCCGCGCTCGACAGACTGCCCTCAATTCTCGACGCATCCCGCGCGCCTCCGCCAATACCGGCCGTCGAGACATTGGCCAAGGCCGCATCGCTGTTCGTGATCGGTCGCGGCGCGACCTTCTCCGTCGCCGCCGAGGCGGCGCTCAAGCTCAAGGAAACCTCCGCGATTCACGCCGAAGCGTTCTCCTCCGCCGAAGTGCTGCACGGGCCTGCGGGCTTGATCGTCCCGGGCTTTCCGGTCCTCGCCTTCGCGCCCGCCGACGCCGCGCGCGACGGCTTTTTTGAAACCGTCGATCGCCTTGCCTCGTTCGGGGCGGCGCCGCTTCTTGTCGACGTCCAGCCGCACCCCCGCTGGCCGTCCATCGTCGCGCCTGACGGCGGTCATCCGCTGTTGACCCCGATCGCCGCGCTGCACGCCTTTTATCGCCTCGCCGAGGCGACCGCACGACGGCGCGGCCGCGATCCCGACCAGCCGCCGCACTTGATGAAAGTGACGCGGACGGTGTGATCCGGCCTCCACTCCGCCGCATTGCAGAAGGAGCGGACTACAGCTTCACGACTTCGCCCGTCCGCACGCTCGCGTCCGCCGCGAACACGATCCGCAACGAATTGATCGCGTCGGCAAGATGGTCGACGAGGTCGATTTCACCGCAGATCGCTCTCAGGAACAGCCGCTGCTCGCGCTCGCACAAGTCCTGATGGCCGGGTTCGCCCTCAGTCGGCTCGATGTCGTCACGGCGCGTGAACGCGCCTGCGGCGTCGAGCGACGCATAATGGATGCGCAGCGCGTCGGTGCGGGTATGAGTGCCGTGGTCCGTCGAATGTGCGGCCATTCCGGCCAACTCTTCGGCGACGATCGAGACGCAACCGTTCGGCCCAATCATGTCCTTCACGAAAAAGGCGGTCTCGCTCATCATCGGGCCCCATCCGGCTTCGCACCACCCGATCGAGCCGTCGTCGAAGGTGATATGAAGATGGCCGTAGTTGTACATGGAAGGAGCGATCTCGTCGGTGAGGCGCGCGCCCATCGCGTGCACCGCGACCGGCCGGGCCCGCGTGACTTGGCGCATCACATCGACATAGTGCACGCCACAGTCGACGATCGGCGAGGTCGAGCGCATCAGGTTCTTGTGCACGCCCCAGAACGAACCGGACGACTGCTGATTGAGATTCATGCGCATGACAAGCGGTTTTCCCAGCGTACGGCCGATCTCAACAAAACGCGTCCAAGAAGGGTGGACGCGCAGGATACAGCCGACCAGCAACGCCCTGTTCGCCGCGCGCGCCGCCGCGACGACTCGCTCCGCGGCTTCGAGCGTCACTGCGAGCGGCTTCTCACAGAAGACATGGGCGCCTGCGGCAAGCGCCTCGATCGCCATCGGCGCGTGATGCTCGGTATAGGCGCAGATCGCGACCGCGTCGGGCCCCAGCGCTTCGAGCGCCTCGCTGAGCCGCTCAAAACGCGGCAAGTCAGGAAATTCCTCATCTAGATCATGCCGCGCCGCCGCGTTGCGCGTGCATAAGCCGACGAGCTCGAAGCCCTCGATCGCCTCATACGCGCGGGCGTGGCTCAAGCCCATCGTGCCCAAACCGACAACGAGACCGCGTTGCCGCTTGGCGCTGGCCCGACCGCCATTCTGGCTCAACGCCGTCTCCCTCCCACCGGCGCATATACGGCGGATCATTTGCGCGTTCCGATTGCAGCCGAGCGCGCCTCTTGTCCCCGCAGTGAACGCGATAGACTTCAAGCCTGGGTTATTTCATCAGCCACTCATGCGCAGGGTCGTTGTAAAAGCGCCAGACGCGCTTCGGTCCCGCCATCACATTGAGATAGAAAAGATCATAGCCGTGCGGCGCGCCGACCGGATGATAGCCCCGTGGCACGAGCACAACATCGCCGTCCGTTACGGTCAGAGTCTCGTCAAGCGATCGGTCCTCGGTGTAAACGCGCTGGAAGGCGAAGCCTTGGGGCGGCGACAGGCGGTGATAGTAGGTCTCCTCGAGATAAGATTCATCGGGCAGCGCGTCGCGGTCGTGCTTGTGTGGCGGGTAGCTCGACCAGTTGCCGCCCGGTGTAATGACTTCGACGACCAGCAGGCTCTCGGCTTCGGCGTCCTCGGGCAGAATGTTGCGGATGTGGCGCGCGTTCGTCCCTGCGCCGCGAGTCAGCGTTCCGACGTCGCTTGGCGCGATCACGCGAGCCTTGAGCCGCCCGCTCGCCGGCGCCGAGCACAGCGCCAACTCGCAATCGGACGCCGCGTCGATGGTCGCTGCGGTGCGGGGCGGCAGATAGACCGACCAAGGAAGTCCGTCGAATACGCTGGCGCGCTCGCCGATCGTCCCCGAATCGAAACCCTTCGCCGTGACGCGAGCCTTGCCGGAGAGGAGGTCGACGCAGACCTCGTTCTCAGCTGTATCGAGCTTGGATTGCGCGCCATTTTTCAATGTCCGGGTCTCAAATCCGACGTAGCGCCATCCAGCGCTGGCCGGAGTGATGCGATGGCCTACGCCGTCGGCGGCGCGGCTGGGATGAACGAGCAGTTTCGATTGCGCCATGACGTCACCCTCACTGTTTTCCCGCCCTCACCCACATCCCCTCCCGCTTGCGGAAGAGGGCGCTTCTCCCGCATGTGGGAGAAGGTGGTCGCCAAAGCCGCCCGGATAAGGGTTTGAAGCGATTTCTAAGCCAACTCCGCTTCCTTCAGCGCCGCGCGAATGTGCGCGACGCCCTCTTCCGCGTCAGGCGGCGCCGGCGCCTTTTTCGGATCCTGCTCGGCCTCGAGCACGAGCCCGCCGGAATGGCCATTAATCTCCCTGAACACCGCCGCATAGTCGTTCATGCCGTCGCCCGGGAGGGTATAGACGCCGAGCCGCCGACAAAGACTGTTCCGAACGATGCAAGCTTCTGCTTCAGCGCCCCGCCTTCGCGCGGAAATTTGTGGCTGTATTCCACGCCCTCGATTCCCGCCTGCCTGGCCTCCGCCAGGCACGTCGCGAGCGGGGTGTCGCCGCCGATTTCCTGAAGATCGTCGTTGGCCCAGCGAATCGGATTGGCGCCGATGCGAACGCTCATCTCAATCTCCGACGCGCTGGAGTTTCAACGCGACCTCGTACTCGTGGCGCGCGGCGTCGACCTCCGCGCGGTTCGAGACCGCCGGCACGGCGACGTCCCACCAAAAGCCGCCCGCGTCGGTCGAGCCGAGTGGATCGGTGTCGATGACAATGACCTGGGTCGTTCTCGCCTTGCGCGCCGCCTTGAACGCGGCTTCGAGTTCCGCGATCGAGGCGACCTTGACCGCCTCAGCGCCCATCGAGCGCGCGTGCGCCGCGAAGTCGATGTCGGGCAGGATTTCGTGCCTCGCGTCGCTCAAAAGATTGTTGAAAGGCGCGCCGCCGGTCGCGTTCTGCAATCGATTGATGCAGCCGAACCCCCGATTGTCGTTGATCACGATGATCAGCTTCTTGCCCAGCATCACCGAGGTGGCGATCTCTGAGTTCATCATCAGATAGGAGCCGTCGCCGACCGAGACGACGACTTCCCGGTCGGGTAGGGCCATTTTGACCCCCAGACCGCCGGCGATTTCGTAGCCCATACAGGAATAGCCGTATTCGACGTGATAGCCGAGCGGCCCTCCCGGCCGCCACAGCTTGTGCAACTCGCCCGGCAGCCCGCCGGCGGCGCATACGATGACATCGCTCTTGTCGCCCGCGCGCATGAGAGCGCCGAGCACTTCGGCGTCGGTCGGCAATGGCGCGTTGGAGGGGCCGGTGTAACGCGCGGCGGTCGCTTCCCACTCTGCCTTGGCTTTGACGGCGGCCCTGGTCCAGGCCGCCGGCGCCTTCCAGGCGTCGAGCGCCTCATCGAGCGCGGCCAGCCCGACGCGGGCGTCGGCCACAATGGGAAGCGCGCGGTGCTTCGTCGCGTCAAGAGGCTGGACGTTGAGGCCGATGAACCTGCGCTCGGGGTTCTTGAACAGCGCCCAGGAGCCGGTTGTGAAATCGGCGAACCGCGTGCCGACGCCAACGATTACGTCTGCTTCGGCGGCGAGCGTGTTGGCGGCGCCGGTGCCTGTGACGCCGATCGCTCCCATGGCCATCGGATGTTCGACCGGAGCCGCAGACTTGCCGGCCTGGGTCTCGGCGACCGGGACGCCGCGGCGGGCGCAGAAATCGATCAGCTCACGTTCGGCGTCGGAATAGAGAACGCCGCCGCCGCAAACCACGAGCGGCCGTTTCGCTTTGCTCAGCAGCGCCGCCGCCTCGGCCACTTCGCGCGGGTCGGGCGCGACGCGGCGCTGGCGATGCACGCGTTCCTCGAAGAAGGTCGCGGGATAGTCGTAGGCCTCCGTCTGCACATCCTGGCAGAAGGCAAGGGTCACCGGCCCGCATTCGGCCGTATCGGTCAGAACGGACATCGCTCGGGTCAGCGCCGGCATGATCTGTTCGGGGCGCAAGATGCGGTCGAAATAGCGCGACACCGGGCGGAAGCAGTCGTTGGCGCTCACCGTTCCGTCGCCGAAATCCTCGACTTGCTGCAAAACCGGATCGGGCCTGCGACTGGCGAAGACGTCTCCCGGAATCAGCAAGACCGGCAGACGATTGACGTGCGCCAACGCGGCTGCAGTGATCATGTTGGTCGCGCCTGGCCCGATCGAGGTGGTGCAAGCCATCATGCGCTTGCGCCGGGAGGCCTTGGCGAAGGCGATCGCGGCGTGCGCCATCGCCTGCTCGTTGTGCGCGCGGTAGGTGGGCAGCGACTTGCGCGCGGCGTAGAGGGCTTCGCCGACGCCCGCAACATTTCCGTGACCGAATATGGCGAAGACGCCCTCGAAGAGCCTTTGCTCGCGGCCGTCGACCTCGACTTTTTGAACGCTGAGAAAGCGGACCATCGCTTGGGCGGCGGTCAATCGGACTGCTTTCATGGCGTGGGCGTCCTTTATTCAGTCGTTCACGCCTGCCGCGCGCGGAGCGGGCGCAGCGCGCGGAGGAATTCAGGCAGATGCGCGTCGACATAGGCGTAGAGCGCGCTGCGGCGGCGCTCCAGGCCAACGCCGGCGAAGACGATTGCGACGCCGATCGCCGACAGCGCAAAGGAAAAGCCGACGACGTCCTTGAAGACGTCAAACGCGAGATAGCCGAGATAGATCGCTATGCCGATCGTGCCAAACACCGCGTAGACGCGGCGGTTGAGAAACAGCCCGAAGGCGATGAGGCCGATGTTGAACGCGCAATAGACCGCCCTACCGAATTCGCCGCCGCCGCCGGAAGTGATCGCGCCCCAAAGCGTGATCGCGCCGAAAAGGTGCAACCAGAAGCCGAAATCTCCGAGCGCGCCCCATTTGAGATCGATGGCCCACGCGACGGCGATCAGGGCGAGGCCGACGATTTTCGAGACCGTGAGACGCAGCTCCCAATCCGCATTCCAGTCCGGCGGTCGCCGATTCGCGATGAGCGCGGCCAGATCCATCGACAGGAACCATAGCGCGACGGCTGCGATCAACAGGATGAATGGGAACGGGAATTTATACAGCGCCAGCGTCGCCGCCACGATTGTGCCGAGTTCCATGAACACCCAGCCGCCATTGATCAGCGGATAGAACTCGTGATATCCGCCAGGCTTCTCCGCCGCCCAAAGATTCAGCGCGTCCTGCACGCCGTAAATCGCCAGGGGCGCCATCGAAACCGCGATCGCGACGCACAATCCGCCGGGAGTGCGCGTCTCGAGCCTTTTCCACAGCGCGCTGCCCAGCCACAAAAATCCCGCCGCGTATATGATCGCTATCGCTGTCAGCGCCCACCCGCCCAGACTGTCGAACGCCGTGTTGGCGAACAATCCCATTGCGCCGATAACCAGGAGGGCGCCGGCGTAATAAAGGACGTGGACCGGGTCGAATTTCGGCGCCGGCGTCTCGGACCCTGCGGCACGCGGGCCCGCACTCTGGCGCCGCTTGGCCGCGAACGCGACGAGCGCGGCGCGCAGCGCGGGATCGAGCAGCCCGGCGGCGACGGCCGCGTCGAGATCGCTGTCCTCGAGCATCACGCGTCTCCGCCCGCCGCCTCCCGCCAGAGCTCGCACAGTCGGGCGAAAGCGCTCGCCATGCGCTCGATCGCCTGACGATCGTCGATCCGCCCGGCGAACCATTCCAGCGCCGGCTCGACAAAGATCGTTCGCCCGACCGCGAAGCCTTTGACGAGGCCGCAGTGTCGCGCGATGCCGAAGGCTTGCGCAAGGTCTTCCTCCGGCGCTTCCAGCCCGAGCAGCATAATTCCTCGGCACAGCGGATCGTTCGCCTCGATCACCCGCGCGACCTTGTCCCACGCCGCCACGCTCGCCTGGCCTTCGAGCTTCCACCAATCGGGTTTGACGTCGATTTCATAGAGCCGCTCAAGGACGCGCGCGATTGTATCATCCTGTACTAGGCCATTCTTGCTCGCGATGATCTCGATCAACAATTCGCGCCCGAGGGTGCGCGCCGCGTCATGTAGGCGCAGAAGTTCTCGCTCCTGCCGCGACTTCAGCTCCGTCGGATCGTCGGGGTGATAAAAGCACAGGCATTTGATCGTATGCGCGAGAGGCCATTCCTGAAGCTTGGCCCCCAGCGAACCGCCGAACTCGAAATCGAGCGGTCGCGACCCGGGCTCCTCGACCGGCCGGCCGATCCAGAAGTCGTGATCCACCGCCCGGAACAGAGCCTCGCGTCCGTACTTGCCGTCGAGCAGCATCCCATATCCCAGCCGGCCCGCGGCCACCTTCGCCGCCGCCTCGACCGCCAGCAGCTTGAAGGCGCCGATGCGCTCGTGCGGCGCGCCCGCATCGTCGGCGATCTTCTCGAGCTGGGCGCGATGGTCGATCGCCAGCGCCATAATCGTTGGCGGCCGCGGGCGGCGGGTGGTCGCCCAGTGAATATGATTCAATGTCTCATCGCGGCGAAGCGCACGGTGGGGCGAACCACGCTGGAGGAACCGGCTGAGTTCGGCCCAGGTCGGATATTCGGCCGAGCACAGCAGCCGCGACACCGCGAATGCGCCGTTGGCGTTCGCAAAGGCGCAGCATGTCTCGAGCGGCTCGCCGCGCAGCCAACCGCGCAGAAAGCCGGACATGAATGCATCGCCGGCGCCAAGCACGTTGTAGACTTCGACCGGAAATCCCGGCCCCTTGACGCCATCCTCGAGCGTAGCGGGGATCGCCCCCGGAAACACCACGCAGCCCATCGGCCCGCGTTTGAGCACCAGCGTCGCCTGGGTCACCGCGCGCACGGCCCTCAGCGCCTCGAGCGGCTCGTCCGCCCCGCCCGCGATCATCGTCTCCTCCTCGGTGCCGACGATAAGATCGCACTGCGGCAGGATCGCGCTCAGGCTCTGCGTCACCTCGCCGGACTTGATGTAGCGCTCCTCGCCCGCGCCATGGCCGGCCAGTCCCCAGAGATTGGGTCGGTAGTCGATGTCGAAAACGATTTTGCGCCCGGCGGCGCGCGCAATGCGCATCGCCTTCAACTGCGCGGCGGCCGTATTGGCGCGCGCGAAATGGGTGCCGGTGACCACGATCGCTCCGGCGCTTTCAATATAGTCCGCGTCGATGTCGCTCTCGTCGAGTGCGCTGTCGGCGCAATTGTCGCGGTAGAAGATCAGCGGGAAAGTCTCTGCGTCGCGGATGCCGAGCAGGACGAGAGACGTGAGGCGCGTCGGATCGGTGTGAACGCCGGAGACGTCTACGCCTTCGCGCGCGCATTGTTCGCGGATGAAACGGCCCATGTGCTCGTCGCCGACGCGGGTCACGAGGCCGCTCTTCAGTCCGAGGCGCGCCGTGCCGATGGCGATGTTGGTTGGACAGCCGCCGACCGCCTTGGAGAAGGTCGCCATATCTTCGAGGCGGCCACCGACCTGCTCGCCGTAGAGGTCGACCGACGAGCGGCCGATCGTGATTACGTCGAGACGGGGTTCGGGCACTAGACGCTGCTCCGGGTTCAGGGCTCGATCGGCGCGTCGCCCGCGCCGACGACGGTCTGGTCGAAGTCGATGTTCGCGCCGGTCATCAATCCGGATTCGTCGGAACACAGAAACGCGCAAGCGCGCGCGACTTCCTTGGGATCGAGGAGGCGACCGAACGGTTTGGCCTTGGCGTTCGCCTCGAGCCATCCATCGCCGGCGCCGTGATATGTCTTCTGAATGCGGTCTTCGCCCGGCGTCGACATCCAGCCGATGTTGAGGCCGTTGACGCGGATACGGAACTTCAGCAACGAATGGGCGACGTTGCGGGTCAAGGTGGCGAGAGCGCCCTTCGAGGCGCAATAGGCCGCGATAAACGGCTGGCCGCCATGGGCCGACATCGACTGGATGTTGACGATGCTGCCGGCGATCTTCTCCCGGCGCATGATGCGCACGGTCTCCTGAATAAGGAAGAACGGCGCGCGCACGTTGACGTCAAAAATTTCGTTGTAGCGCTCCTCGGTCGTATCGAAGATGTCGCCCCGGTCCGTCAGCGCGGCGGCGTTGACAAGTGAGTCGACGCGGCCAAATCGACTGTCCGCCTCGGCGACGACCTTGCGGCAGTCGGCGACCCTGGCGAGGTCCGCCTTGACGAAGACGGTGGCGCAACCGGTCGAGGAGATTTCGCTCGCCACCCGCGCGCCATTGTCCGGATTGCGGCCGCAGATGACGATCCCGGCCGCGCCGCGTTCGGCGAAAAGCCGCGCGATCGCCTCGCCCAGACCCTGCGTGCCCCCCGTGACGACCGCGATTTTGCCGCTGAGATTGGCTGGGCCGCGATACGACTCGCGCGCGGACGCCGCCACTTTGACCGCGGATCTTGATGCCATGGCGTTTTCTCCGTTCGGCTTCGATCGGCGGGCTGCCCTCGAAGCAGTAGGCTGAATGAAACAAAAATTCCATTCCCAAGTCAATATGGAACGTATATTCTCTCTTGCAGATTGACGTCCGGATCCGCCGGGCGCACTCGCTCGGTAGGACCTCATGAAATTTGGCATTGTCGGCGCGGCGCGTATTGGCAAAATCCACGGCGCCAACGTCGCGGCGCGCAGCGACTGCCAGGCGCCCCATGCCGCCGACGCCGACGCCGACCCGCAGGCGGCCGCCGCTCTCGCCGGCGCACCCGGACGATATCCTCGCCTCCGCGGGCGCCCAAGCCGCCGCCATCTGCTCTCCGACCGATACCAACGCCGATCTGATCCAGCGTTCCGCGCGCACAAAGAAGGCGATCTTCCGCGCGAAGCCGGGCGCTTGCGCGCGCCGGACGCAGACCGTATAGGCGGCGTCGGGTCAACAGGGACAAAGCATGGCGCACGCGCAGGAACGCCCGGCGCCGAGTTCGGGCCTCGGGCGCTGCGCCGCACCCGGCTCCGCCGTCGCGCGTCACGCGCCTGATCGAGACCATCACGTCTCATAGAGGGGCCCTTCGGCGGCTCGGCGTAGCCGCGAGCCTTCTCATCATTGCGGTGTCGGCGACGATCTTCGTCCGCACGTTGATCCGCATCGATCCCGACAAATTCAAAGCCGCGATCGCGTCAACCGGCGGCGACCAGATCGCGCTCGCCTTCGCCTTCACAGCGTTGAGCTATCTCGCTCTGACCGGCTACGACGGACTGGCGCTCCGGCATTTGCGGATTAGGGTCCCGTACCGATTGACGGCCCTGGCGTCCTTCGCGAGCTATGCGGTTTCTTTCACTTTGGGGTTTCCTCTGGTGACCGGCGGGGCGGTCCGACTTTGGATCTATGGACCGGCCGGGCTTTCCGCCGGCAAGGTCGCGAGCCTGACCGTCGTGGCGGGGATCACCTTCTGGCTCGGCATGGGGTTCATCGTCGGCACCGGCTTCATCTTCGCTTCGGACGCCGTGGCCGAGATCAACCACTTCAATCCGCTGGTCAATCGTTCGTTCGGGCTGAGCGTCATCGGCGCGGTGATCGTCTATCTCGGCTGGGTTGGGATTATGCGTTGGCGCGGCGCCTCGGTCTTCGGCAATTTCAAGTTGCCGGGTCCGCTGCTCACGCTGGGACAGATGGCGCTCGGCGTCGTGGACGTCTGCTCGGCGGCGGCGGCGCTCTATGTCCTGCTGCCCAGGGGCTCGGCGATCGGTTTCCCGACTTTCGCGACGCTTTACTCGTTCGCCGCCATGCTCGGCATCGCCAGCCATTCTCCCGGCGGCCTCGGGGTTTTCGAAGCGACGATCCTGCAAGGCGTCGGAGGCTCCGCGGACGCCGTGCTCGCCTCGCTACTCCTCTTTCGCTGCATCTATTATGTCATTCCTTTCGTCGGGGCGATGGCGCTGCTCGGCGGCGTGGAGGCAGCGCGCCGGTGGCGCTCGCTGCGCGAAGCCATGTCGAACCCGTCGGACGATTAGGCGAGTTTTTCGATGAACGGCGCCGACGCCCTTCCCCTCGCGGACCTCATCCGGTCCCCTTTCGCGGCTCAGCTTGTCGGCGCGATGCCGGAGCCGGCGATGATCGTCGGGCCAGACGGACGCGCGGCGACCGCCAATGGACCGGCGTTCGTTCTCTTGCCCGCGCTCAAGGTCGGCGAGCCCTTCGTGTTGGCCCTTCGCGCGCCGGACGTCGTCGATGCGCATCGGCGGGTGATGTCCAGCGGCGAGCCCGAGACCGTGCAGTGGAGCGAGCGTGTCCCGGTTGAACGATTGTTCGACGTTTGCGTCGCTCCGCTCGCCACGTCCGAGGGCGAGGTGGTGGCGGCGCTGCTGACTCTGCGCGATCTGACGGCGGTGCGGCGAGCGGAGCGGATGCGCGTGGATTTCATCGCCAACGCCAGCCACGAGTTGCGCACCCCGCTCGCCTCCCTGCTCGGCTTTGTCGAAACAATGCAAGGCTCGGCGCGCGACGACACGAAGGCGCGCGATCGCTTTCTGGAGATCATGCGCGAACAGGGTCGACGCATGGCGCGCCTGATTGAGGACCTGCTGTCGCTGTCGCGCATCGAACAGAAGCAGCACGTACGGCCCGAAGCGGTCGTGGATCTCGCGCTGACGACGCGCAGCGTCGTCGATTCGCTGACCCCGATGGCGAATGAACTCGGCGTCGAAATTCGGGTCGATGCGATGCGGCCGGTTTTGGTCGTGGGCGACAAGGACGAACTCACTCGCGTCGCGGAAAACCTGATCGAAAACGCGATCAAGTACGGCGTGCGCGCCGATGCGGAGGGCGCCCGCCTGGTCGATGTCGAAGTCGCGATGATGGAGAAGGAGGGCAGCCTCAGCGTTCGCGATTACGGCTACGGAATCGCGCCCGAGCACCTTCCTCGCCTGACGGAGCGGTTCTATCGTATCGACCCCGGCCAGAGCCGCGCGAAGAATGGAACCGGGCTCGGACTCGCGATCGTCAAGCATATTCTCACCCGCCATCGCGGGAAGCTGACGATCTCCAGTCGCCTCAACCAGGGCTCCTGTTTCGTAGCGACCGTGCCGCTCGAATTGGGCCTTCAGGACGTCAACCTCGCTCGAAGCCCTTAAGAGTTGCCGCGGGCTCCTGACGGGGCGCGCCCGGCGTTGGATTCGCAACGCCAGGGCCGGCGCTCGAGGCCGGGCTTCGCCCGCGGCGGAGTCCCGCGCCAGATCCATCGCCGGCCGGGCGGAACGCAATCCGGCCCAGCCAGGGAATTGCAGAAAAACGAACGTGGTGCGCGCCGGCGGCGGCGCGTCGTCACCGCGTTCACCCACGCGCCCCGCGACCGCCAAACCGCAAGCGCAAGCGGCGCCGGAACGAAACGGAACCGGCGCCGACACGGCATTCATGCCAACTTAGCGGAATAGACGCCCATTGCCGATTTGAGCCTTTTCAAGGACTTGGCCGGTCGCGGTCCCGAATCCGGCCCTTGCGCGCTTCCGGGGGACGGCGCGAGCGGCCCCCCGAGGGAGGTTTCCCGGGCCCAAAGGGCGTCATCATCGTCCATCGCGGCTTTGTAGACTTCTCTAAATGAGAATCAAGATGGCATGATTTCTGATTTCTCGCGCTTATGAGCCGAGGCGACTTTATCCACGCGAGCGCCGAGGGAAGTTGCCGGTCGGTCGACCGCGAACGAGATGCGGGGGAATGACCGCAAGTGACACCACGAAGCTCAGGATTCAAAAGATATTTCAACGACTAATACTGTCACATAACATTCGCCTTCACGTCATATAAGACCGTGCTTGGCGCGCTATGAATGGCAGGCGGCTTAACGAGCCGTTCGTGCGCGGGCCGGGCCGCGCGTCCTAACCTTTCAACAGTCCGTCGGAGACGTTCCCATGTTCTTCAGACCCTTGATTGCCGCCGCCGCGCTTGCGGCCACGGTGAGCGTCGCCTGCGCCGCGAGTATTTCGGGCGCAGGCGCGACTTTCCCCTATCCGATCTACGCCAAATGGGCCGACATGTATAACAAGGAGACTGGCTTCCGCCTCAACTATCAGTCGATCGGCTCGGGCGGCGGGATCAAGCAGATCAAGGCGAAGACGGTCACCTTCGGCGCCTCGGACATGCCGCTGAAACCCAAGGACTTGAGCGCTGCCGGCCTCGTTCAATTCCCCACCGTCGTCGGGGGCGCCGTGCCGGTCGTCAACCTCGACGGCATCGGCCCGGGCAAACTCGTCCTCGACGGTTCGACGCTGGCCGATATTTATCTCGGCAAGATCACCAAGTGGAACGATCCGGCGATCCAGAAGCTCAATCCGGACGTCAAGCTTCCTTCGAACGCGATCGTGGTCGTGCATCGCTCGGACGGTTCGGGGACGACGTTCATCTTCACCAACTATCTGTCCAAAGTCAGCCCAAAATGGAAATCCGACGTCGGCTCAAGCACCGCCGTCGAATGGCCGGTCGGCATCGGCGCGAAGGGCAACGAGGGCGTCGCCAACAACGTGAGCCAGACGAAAGGCGCGATCGGCTACGTCGAATACGCCTATGCGCTCGAGAACAAGATGGCGAGCCTCAACCTGATCAATGGCGCTGGCAAGTCTGTCTCACCGAGCTCCGCCTCATTCCAGGCGGCGGCGGCGAACGCCGACTGGGCGCATTCGGATCAATATTATGTGCTTCTGACGGATCAGCCGGGCGCGGCCACGTGGCCGATCGCGGGCGCGACGTTCATCCTGATGTATAAGCAGCCCGTCGACCCCGTCGCCGCGGCCGAAGCGCTCAAGTTCTTCGACTGGGCCTACAAGAACGGCGACAAGGCCGCCGAAGCTCTCGACTACGTGCCGTTGCCGGATTCGGTCGTTGCGCAGATCGAAAAGACTTGGGCGACCAACATAAAGGCGCCCGACGGCAAGCCCGTGTACGCCGCCAAGTGACGTCCAAGACGCCGAACCATCAGGGCGTTCTCGGATGCCCCGCGGCGGCGGCGCTCCCAGCGCGGCGCTCCGGCCAGCGCGCGGCCGGAGTTCCGCGGGAGCCTATAGGAACGGCCGAGCATGACTGAGATGGCGATGCCGCGGATCGAAACCGCAAGTTCCAAGGCTCAAATACTCGAAAAGACAATTAGGCGCTTCGCGTTCAGCGATAACTTCTTTCGACGCCTGACGCAAAGCGCCGCGCTGATCGTTCTCCTGATCCTGGGCGGGGTGATCGCATCGCTGATAAACGGCTCAATTCCGGCGTTTCGCGCCTTCGGCTTCGGATTTTTTGTCACCCAGGTCTGGAATCCGGTCACAGAGAAGTTCGGCGCCGCCGCGCCGATTTTCGGAACCGTGGTGACATCCATGATCGCAATGGCGATCGCCGTTCCGGTTGGCATCGGCATCGCCATATTTCTCACCGAGCTGTGCCCGCCCTCCTTGCGCCGGCCAGTCGGCATCGCCATCGAACTGCTGGCCGGAATCCCAAGCATAATTTACGGCATCTGGGGCCTGTTCGTGTTTGCGCCGTTTCTCCAGCAATACGTGCAGCCCGGCATCATCGCCCTGTTCGGGAATGTTCCCATTTTGTCGTCACTATTCGCCGGGCCTCCTTACGGCATCGGCATGCTGACCGCGTCGCTCATCCTGGCGATCATGGTCCTGCCGTTCGTCACCTCGATTTCACGCGACGTGTTCGACGCCGTGCCGCCGATGCTGAAGGAATCGGCCTATGGCATCGGCTGCACGACGTGGGAAGTCGTCAGAAACATCGTGATTCCGTACACGCGTGTCGGAGTCATCGGCGGCGTCATGCTCGGGCTCGGACGCGCGCTTGGCGAAACGATGGCGGTGACCTTCGTGATCGGCAACGCTCACAGGATCGCCCCGTCGCTGCTCGCGCCGGGAACCACGATCTCCGCCACTATCGCCAACGAGTTCACCGAGGCGGTCGGCGATCTCTACACCTCGTCGCTGATCGCGCTCGGCCTGATCCTGTTCATGATCACTTTCGTCGTCCTGGCGATCGCCAGGGTCATGCTGATCCGTCTCGACGTCAAGGCGGGGAGGTAACGATATGTCCGCCTCGCTAAATCCCGCTTACCCGCGGCGGCGTCGCCGAAACTCGATGTGGATGGGCCTCAGCGTCGCGGCCGCCGCCTTGGGCCTGACCTGGCTGTTCCTCATACTCGCGGTGCTATTCTGGAAGGGATTCTCAGGTCTGTCGTTCGCCGTCTTCACGCAAATGACGCCGCCGCCCGGCAGCGCCGGCGGTCTGCTCAACGCGATCGCGGGCAGTTTGATCTTGACGGTGATCGGCGTCGTCGTCGGCGCGCCGCTGGGCATGCTGGCGGGCACCTATCTGGCGGAGTACGGCCGCTATTCGAGACTCGCGTTCGTGGTTCGCTTCATCAACGACATCCTGCTCAGCGCGCCCTCGATCGTGATCGGTCTTTTCATTTACGAAGTCATGGTGGCGCCGATGGGCCATTTCTCGGCCATCGCCGGCGCCATGGCCTTGGCGGTGCTGGTGGTTCCGGTCGTGGTTCGCACCACCGAAGACATGTTGAACCTCGTTCCGAATACATTGCGCGAAGCCGGCGCCGCGCTCGGCTTGCCGCGCTCCCTGGTGATTCAGCGCATCGGCTATCGCGCGGTGAGGGCCGGTCTGCTGACCGGCGTGCTGCTCGCCATCGCGCGGATCAGCGGCGAAACCGCGCCGCTGTTGTTCACCGCGCTCAACAATCAGTTCTGGAGTTTGAGTCTCAACAAGCCGATGTCGAGCCTGCCGGTCGTGATCTTTCAGTTTGCGCTGAGCCCGTACAAGGAATGGCAGCAACTGGCCTGGACCGGCGCCTTGATCATTACGCTGGCCGTCCTTGCGCTAAGCATCATCGCTCGCGCGCTGACCGCTCAGACGAAGCAGACATGAGAAGGGGAAGGGCCTAGCGTATGCCCAACGACGTGCAGGTGGAGAAGCCGCCCCCCAAGGCGGCCGCTGCGGCGAAGGAGAAAGTCGTCGTGCGCGGCCTCAATTTCTATTATGGCGAAACGCATGCGCTGAAGGACGTTTCGTTTTCCTTGCTCGAGGGCCGGGTGACCGCCTTCATCGGCCCTTCCGGCTGCGGCAAGTCGACGCTGCTGCGCGTTCTGAACCGGATGTACGACCTCTATCCCGGCCAGCGCGCCGAGGGCGTGGTCCTGCTCGACGGCGAGAATGTGCTGTCGCCCGACCTCGATCTCAATCTCTTGCGCGCGCGGGTGGGGATGGTGTTCCAGAAGCCGACGCCGTTCCCGATGACGATCTACGAAAACATTGCTTTCGGAGTCCGTCTCTACGAGAAGCTGCCAAAGTCCGAACTGGACGGACGCGTCGAATTGGCCCTGCGCCGGGCGGCCCTGTGGCCGGAGGTCAGCGACAAATTGTACGCGAGCGGGCTCAGCCTCTCGGGTGGACAGCAACAGCGGCTGTGCATCGCTCGCACGGTGGCGATCAGCCCGGAAGTGATCCTGTTCGACGAGCCCGCGTCCGCGCTCGATCCCATCTCGACAGCCAAGATCGAAGAGCTGATCGACGAATTGTCGGGCGAATATACGATCGCCATCGTCACCCACAACATGCAGCAGGCGGCGCGCGTCTCGAATTACACCGCCTTCATGTATCTCGGCGAGATGGTCGAATTCGCCGAGACGAACGCGGTTTTCACCGCGCCGAAGGACAAGCGCACGCAGGATTACGTCACCGGCCGCTTTGGCTGAGGGAGGCAACGCCGTGGTCAACCATACCGTCAAGGCTTACGACCAGGAGCTCGACACGCTGGAGCGGCTGATCGCCGAGATGGGCGGCATCGCCGAGAAGATGGTGATCGACGCCGTGGACGCGCTCACCAGCGCCGACAACGTTCTCGCCCATCAAGTCATCGCGATGGATCCGCGTCTTGACGCGCTGCAGCACGAAATCGAGGATCTCGCGGTCCTGACCATCGCGCGCCGGCAGCCGGTGGCGGTCGACCTTCGCGAGCTCATCGGCGCCATTCGGATCGCCGCCGACCTCGAGCGCGTCGGCGATCTGGCCAAGAACATCGCCAAGCGTTCAGTGAAAATCGGCATCGAGGCTCGGGTGCCGCGCGCCACCGTCGGCCTGAAGCACATGAACGAGGTCGCGACCGAGTTGATGAAGGACGTGCTCGACGCCTATGCGCAACGCGACGCAGAGCGCGCCCGCGGGGTCTGGGAGCGCGACGTCGAGCTCGACGACCTGGAAGATTCGGTCTTTCGCGATCTTCTGACCCACATGATGGAAGATCCGCGCAACATCTCCTTCTGCGCGCATCTTCTCTTCTGCTCCAAGAACATCGAGCGCATCGGCGACCATGCCACCAACATCGCCGAGACCGTTGTCTACCTGGTCACCGGCTCGACCCTGCCGACCGAGCGCCCGCACGGACGGCAGGAAACCGACATCGACATCGAAGCCTCGGGGGGCGCCGCATGATGAACCATACACGCAAGGACATCGCTCGCCCGGGCGCGGCCTCGGCGCCCAGAATACTCGTGGTCGAGGACGAGTCCGATCTGGCGCTGCTGCTCGGCTACAACCTGGAGGCGGAGGGTTATGTGGTGGAGAGCGCGGAAAGGGGCGATGATGCGGAATTGCGCCTCGCCGAGCGCTCGCCCGATCTCGTCATTCTCGACTGGATGCTGCCCGGGGTGTCGGGGCTCGAAATCTGCCGGCGCCTGCGGGCGCGCGAGGCCACGCGCACCCTGCCGGTGATCATGCTGACGGCCCGCGGCGAAGAAGCCGAACGCGTGCGCGGCCTCTCGGTCGGCGCGGACGATTACGTCGTCAAGCCGTTCTCGGTGCCCGAACTGTTGGCGCGCGTGCGGGCGCTGCTGCGCCGCAGCCGGCCTGAGCGCATCGCCGATCGCCTGTGCGCCGGCGATCTCGATCTCGATCGGGAGAGACGGCGCGTAAGGCGCGGCTCGCGCGAAGTCCGTCTCGGTCCGACCGAATTCCGGTTGCTCGAATACTTGCTGGAAAAGCCGGGGCGGGTGTTCTCGCGCGCGCAACTGCTCGACAGCGTGTGGGGGCGGGCGGCGGAGGTCGACGAGCGCACGGTCGACGTGCATGTCGGGCGGCTGCGCAAGGCGCTGTCGAGGGGGCGAGAGCGGGATCCGATCCGCACTGTGCGCGGGGCCGGCTACGCCTTCGACGAGACCTTCGGCAAGCCCTGACGGGGCGGCCCTCTGGCGATAAGGAGCCGGATCAGCGCGGCTCTCCCGCAATCGACGGACGGGGAATTGCCGATAGCCGCGGGCGCCGCGCTTCCCGGTTCGCAAGCCCGTGGGGTCCGCGCGCGCGAAATGCGAGGCGGGGCTATGCGAAAAAGCGGGGCCCCATCCAACGCTCGAGACAAAGCGAACCGCTTTCGCTTTCATAGCATATGAGGCTATGTTGGGCGGAAATCGGGTCGGCGCGGCCGTCGTCTCGCAGGGCGGGCGCCGGCGCCCATCGAGGAGGAAACGATCGATTGATTCTAAGCCGAACCCGTTTATTGCCGAGAGCCGAGGCCGCAGCGCCGGAACTCGGGCGAGCGCGGTCGCGGCAGCGGCGTTCGACATTGCCCTTATGATCCGACCGGCTGCCGGCCACATCCGGCGAGTCCGCCGTCGAGATCTCCAGCACAGGACCAGTCATGTTTGCCCTAGGAGTCGATTTCGGGACCAATTCGGTGCGCGCTCTTGTCGTCCGCTGTTCCGACGGCGCGGAATTCGGCAGTCGCGTGGTCGATTATCCGTCCGGCGCCGAGGGCGTTCTGCTCGATCCGATGGACGGCCATCTCGCTCGGCAATATCCCGGCGATTACCTGTTCGGTCTCGAGGAGAGCATCAAGGGCGCGCTCGTCGAAGCCTTGCGCAAGCCCGGTTTCGACGCCTCGAGGATCGTCGGCATCGGCGTCGACACGACCGGATCGAGTCCCATTCCCGTCGACGAAAACAACCGCCCCCTGGCCCTAAGCGAGCGCTGGAGGGACAACCTCGCCGCGCAATGCTGGCTGTGGAAGGATCACACGAGCTGGCGCGAGGCCGCCGAGATCACCGAGCTCAGCGCCAAGCTTCGGCCCCAGTACATCGCCAAATGCGGCGGCGTTTATTCCTCGGAATGGTTTTGGGCCAAACTCTGGCATTGCCTGAACGTCGATCCGCAGGCGTTCGAGGCGGCCTATTCCTGGGTCGAACTCGCGGACTGGGCGCCGTCCGTGCTGGCCGGCGTCACCGACCCGCGGCGGATAAAACGCGGGGTCTGCGCCGCAGGGCACAAGGCGCTCTATTCCGACGAGTGGGGCGGCTTGCCGGACAAGGACTTTCTCAAGGCGCTCGATCCCCGCCTCGCCGCGTTGCGCGACCGCCTCTACGAAAAGGCCTATGACGCGACCGAGCCCGCCGGTTCGCTTTCCTCTGATTGGGCGGCGAAGCTCGAACTGACGGCAGGCATTCCGATCGCAATCGGCGAATTCGACGTGCACTACGGCGCCATCGGCTGCGGCGTCAGCGAAGGCACGCTCGTCAAGGTGATCGGAACGTCGACCTGCGATTGCGCCGTCGTTTCGGCTGACAAGCCCGTCGCCGATATTCCAGGCATCTGCGGCATCGTGAAGGGCGCGATCCTGCCCGGCTTTTTCGCGATCGAAGCTGGCCAGTCGGCGGTCGGGGACATCTTCAAATGGTGGGTCGAGGGGGTGTGCGGCGGCGACGCGGCGCTGCATGCGCGGCTCTCCGCGGAGGCGGCGAAGCAGAGGCCCGGACAAGCCGGCCTGTTGGCGCTCGACTGGAACAACGGCAATCGGACCATTCTCGTCGATCAACGCCTGTCCGGGCTGCTGATTGGGCAGGACCTCTATACGACGAGAGCGGACATCTACCGTGCGCTGATCGAGGCGACCGCGTTCGGCGCGCGCGCGATCATCGAGCGCATTCAGGAATATGGCGTGCGAACCGATCAGGTCGTGTGCACCGGCGGAATAGCGGAGAAGAATCCATTGCTGATGCAGATTTACGCCGACGTGACGGGCTGCGTCATGCATGTCGCCGGCTCTAGCCAGACCTGCGCGCTCGGCTCGGCGATCGCGGCCGCGGTTCTGGCGGGCGCGCATCCCGACTTCGCGACCGCGCAAGCGGCGATGACCTCGCTGAAGCCGACGCAATATAAGCCGGCGCCCGAGAATCGGGCTGTCTATGATCGGCTTTACGCGCTCTATCGCGATCTGCACGACAGCTTCGGAGGATTGTCCAGGTCCGCGGACCTGTCGCTGGTGATGAAGAGCCTGCTGGAGATCAAATACGCGCAGCGCGCATGATTGCTCGCCCTATTGGCGCCAAACCCGTGCGGCGAGCTCGGCGCGTTGCGTTAAACTGTCAACACGGAAACACTCGAGACGGTCATGATCAATCTTGCCACGCCTGAGGTCTGGTTCGTTTGCGGTTCCCAACATCTCTACGGTCCCGGGCCCCTGAAGCGGGTGGCCGCGGACGCGCGGGAGATCGCCGGGGCGCTCGCCGACTCGCCGAAGCTGCCGCTGAAGACCATCTTCAAGGCGTTGCTGACGACGCCGGATGAAATCGCCAAGCTCTGCCTCGAAGCGAATTCCGATCCGAACTGCGCCGGCTTGATCCTCTGGATGCACACGTTCTCACCCTCGAAGATGTGGATTCGCGGATTAGGCGCGTTGCGGAAGCCCTTCGCGCATCTCCATACCCAGTTCAGTCGCGACCTGCCGTGGGACGCGATCGATATGGATTTCATGAACCTGAACCAGTCGGCGCATGGCGATCGGGAGGCGGGGTTCATTCACACCCGCATGCGCCTTGCCCGCAAGGTCGTCGTCGGCCACTGGTCCGACCCGGAAGTTCAGGACCGGCTCGGCGCGTGGATGCGCGCCGCGCGCGCCTGGCATGATTGGCAGGGCGCGAAATTCTGCCGCTTTGGCGACAACATGCGGCAGGTGGCGGTCACCGAAGGCGACAAGGTCGCGGCCGAGATGACGTTCGGCTTCTCGACCAACGGCTATGGGGTGGGCGAGCTCGCGGCCGCCGTCGACGCCGTACCGGACGCAGAAGCCAAGAAGCTGGCCGGCCAGTACGAGGAACGCTACGCCGTCGCCCCAGAACTTCGCAAGGGCGGCAAGCGCCATGAGTTGCTCTTGTACGGAGCGCGGCTCGAACTGGGTCTGCGCGCGTTCCTCGGGGAGGGCGGCTTCAAGGGCTTCACGACCACATTCGAAGACTTGCATGGGCTGCGGCAGCTTCCCGGGCTCGGGCCGCAGCGCCTGATGGCGGAAGGCTACGGCTTTGGCGCCGAGGGCGACTGGAAGACCGCGGCCCTGGTGCGTGCGATGAAGGTGATGGGCGAGGGCTTGGGCGGCGGAACGTCGTTCATGGAGGACTACACCTACCATCTGGCGCCCGACGGTCACCAGGTCCTGGGCGCGCACATGCTGGAAATCTGCGAGACGATCGCCGCGCGCAAGCCATCGCTGGAAATTCATCCGCTCTCCATCGGCGGCAAGGAAGACCCGGTTCGGCTCGTGTTTGACACGCCGCCGGGTCCGGCGCTCAACGCTAGCCTGATCGACCTCGGCGCGCGCTTCCGCCTGCTGGTGAACGAAGTGACGGCGGTCAAACATCCGGCGCTCCCCAAGCTGCCGGTCGCGCGAGCGGTCTGGGAATGCAAACCCGACTTCAAGACCGCCTGCGCCGGCTGGATCCTGGCCGGCGGGGCGCACCACACCGGATTCAGCTACAGCGTGACCCGCGAGATGCTCGAGGATTTCGCGGCAATCGCCGGAATTGAGATGGTCGCGATCGGAGCGGAAACCACGCTTGCGGCCCTCAAGCAAGATCTCCGCAACAATGACGTCTATTATTACCTCGCGCAGGGGTTTCGCGCCTGACGGCGGGCGGCCGGGCAAGCGAGGACGCGCGCGGCGAGGACGGGAAGAAGTCATGCATAAGGAACTCAAACGCGAGGCCTACGAAGCCAATCTCGCCTTGCCGAGGCATGGCCTGATCAATCTCACCTTCGGCAATGCGAGCGCGATCGATCGCGCGAGGGGCGTGTTCGCGATCAAGCCGAGCGGCGTCGACTACGCGGCGCTCTCGCCTGACGACATGGTGATCGTTGATATGGACGGACGCAAGGTCGAAGGACGGCTCAATCCGTCATCGGACACGCCGACCCATCGCAGGCTGTTCTTGGCCTTCGCGACCATCGGCGGGGTCGTCCACACCCATTCGTCCCATGCGACGGCGTTCGCGCAGGCCGGTCGCCCGATTCCGATCTTCGGCACCACGCACGCCGACTATTTCAGCGGCGAGGTGCCCGTCACGCGCAAGATGACGCCCGAGGAGATCGCCTCGGCCTATGAATGGGAGACCGGCAACGTGATCGTCGAACGGATGCAGACCTGCGATCCGGAGGACTTTCCCGGAGTCTTGGTCAATCGGCACGCGCCGTTCGTCTGGGGGCCGAGCGTCGTCAAGGCGGTGGAGGCCGCGGTCGCGGTCGAATGCATCGCCCACATGGCGCTGATGTCGCTGCAGCTCGCGCCCGGCCTCGAACCGATCGAGACGGAGCTCTTAAGCAAGCATTTCAAACGCAAACACGGCGCTGGCGCCTACTACGGTCAGACCGCCGGCCGATAATCCGCCGACGCGCGCGTCGCCAAAGTAAAAGGGGCCGCTCAAGCGGCCCCTGGACGTCGCTTCAGCGAAGCGTCTACGCCTTGAGCGCAATCTTCATGCCGCTGAGATCGAGCGAGAACATGAAGCCGACCTGCCGGCCTCTGAGGTGCAGGATCACGCCGCGCGCGTTGGTGAGCCGCGCCGCCGACCGGCCGCCGGCGACCGACAACCCGGCCCCGACCGCCGAATAAATGCCTTCGATATCGCTCGGTTGATGCAAGCGCGAGGCGGTGCCGACGAGGTCCGTGC
Source organism: uncultured Alphaproteobacteria bacterium (assembly GCA_963784805.1). Classification (GTDB taxonomy): domain Bacteria; phylum Pseudomonadota; class Alphaproteobacteria; order Rhizobiales; family Beijerinckiaceae; genus Roseiarcus. The sequence continues at coordinate 333,766 of CAWASR010000016.1, read as the reverse complement.
CGGATGCGCCAATCGTGGCGCCGGCGCTGATCCCGCCGATCGACAGCGGATATTGATGGCCTCTGAAGGTCAGTAATCCGCTACCCCCGCTAACCCCGAAAATAAATCCCGCGCTTACGATATGGATCGCGATTGATCCGGTCGCGGCCTCGGCCGGCGACAGGAGGGCGCCCGTCGCCATGGCGGCGCCGGAAACGATCAGGCCGCGACGTGTGATGCTTTGCATGGGAACACCCCCTTACTATTCCGGAAAGACCGCAGGCGGTCGCCTCGCGTTCCATTGACGTCAACTGAATAGACCGCCTCGCTCTTCGTTGACAAGCCGAAAACAGTCATTCTCGCGTCGCCGACAGAACGGCGCACGCGTCATGCTTGGGCAAGTCGGGGCAAAGCGCCGTCGGTCGGGAGGAACGCCAAAACGGGCATCGCCTCGGATTTCACGGATCGCCGCCCCGTTGCGCAGCGCCCCCCGCGCTCGCGACGATTTGCTCCTCGAACCCCAGGCGTCCGATTCTTGACAGCATCCTGCCATCCCATGACCAAGACTCAGATCAAGGTACGCCGAGGCGAATCGCCGAGTCAGTCGGACCAGGCTCCGGTCAAATCAGGCTTGGCAACCGTGGCCTGGTCGTTCAATTATCGCGTTTCAGACAGAGCGGCGAACCGGGGCGCAGCACAGTGATCCCGACCGGCTCAATCTCGGAATGGCTCGATGCCCACGGCTCGGGGCGATTCGTCGCCTTGTTCCAGGAAAATGAGGTCGATCTCCCCGCGCTCCGACTGCTGACGGAGAACGATCTGAAGGAAATTGATCTCCCGTTCGGACCGCGCAAGCGGATTTTGAATCTGATCAACGATGAACGTGGGCTGGCTGCGCGAAGGACGGGTTGCCGACAGCGTCGCTCAACTCGATCAGGGCGTCGCTCGTTTGATGCTCACAGGCCACCGCATCTGGAGCTGGTATTTGCGGGCCTTGCAGGCTGAAGGCCTGGCCCTGACAGGAAATCTCGACCGAGCCCGGGGCGTTATCGAAGAGAGCGTTGCGCGAATGGAGGTGGGCGAGGAGTGGTCTCATTATGCCGAGACGCTGCGCCTGAGAGGCTGGATTCTGATCCTTCAAAGCGAGCGGAGAAACGCAGAAGCGAGCCTGCGCCAGGCCATCGCAGTCGCCTGCGGCAAGCAGGCGAAATCATGGGAGCTCCGCGCCTCCAAAACGCTCGCGCGTCTGCTCGCGGATTGCGGGAGAAGGGGAGACCCCTTGGTGCTGCTGAGGCCGATCCACGATTGGTTCACCGAGCGTTTCGACACCGAGGATTTGAGGGAATCCCGTCAGTTCATCTTCGAGTTCGGCAACCCGGCTTACGCGTGAAGTCGCCTCGATCGTGCATACAGCGTCGACAGGGACAAGGCCTGTGGCCGTCCAAGCTCAGGCCGTCAGAACTCGACGCGCCATTCGTGTCGGCAAAGCCCCTAGGCGCCGCGCCTCACGCGGCTTCTTCGATCTCAGTCTCGCCACCCTCGCTCGGCGCTCCCGCCGATTTGGGCCCGCGGTTTTGCCCCTTATGAAGTTGCGCCTCCACGGTCTTCAACGCATCGATTTCGTTCGACTTCTGAACCGCCGCGATTTCACGCACCATCCGATCGAGGGCAGCCTCATACAACTGCCGTTCGGAATATGACTGTTCCGGCTGCGCCTCCGAACGGTACAAATCTCGCACCACCTCGGCGATCGCATTGATATCTCCGGAGTTGATTTTTGTCTCGTATTCCTGCGCCCGGCGAGACCACATGGTCCGTTTCACACGGGCGCGGCCAGTCAAAATATCCAGCGACCGTCTCGCTGTGTCGGCATCCGAAATCTTGCGCATGCCGACGCCCGAGACTTTGGAAGTCGGGACCCGCAATGTCATCTTGTCCTTCGCGAAACTGATGACGAACAGCTCAAGCTTGAACCCCGCGACTTCCTGCTCCTCGAGCGCGACAATCTGGCCGACGCCGTGAGCGGGATAGACGACGAACTCATTGAGTTTGAATCCCTGGCGCTGCCCAGCGGGCTTCGCTGGCTTCCCGGCTTGGGACGCCTCCTCACGCGCGGCCGGCTTGGCTGGCTTGGCCGCGGGCGGCGATTTCGCCGTCGGCGTCGAGGCGGCCGGCGCCCCAGCGAGTTGATGTGGCCGTGCTTCGACCGGCGCGGCATTCAACATCGGAGCCCCCTTCACCGCAGAAATCGGGGGCGGCGCATTCGGCGTCGGCGTTTGCGGCCTCCGGTCCTTTCGGTCATTCTTCGATCGCAATTTTGCTTCCACTTGTTTCGCTGGCGTTTTCACCATCGCCGTTCTGGCGGCTTTTGAGCGGCTCGCCGCTTTCTTGGTCTTGCTCGGGATCCTCGGTTTAGCCGCTTTCCGCGGCGCGACCTTCGCTCGAACTCTTTGTCGTGCTTCTTGTCGTGCTTCGCCCCGCGACCGACGCAGTCGGACCGGAGGCCTTGCGCTTGCGCTTCAATTTGATGTCGGCAAGCTTCTTACTCGTTCTCGTCGCGGTCGCGACTTTTCTCGCCCCGCGAGCGGTCGCCGGCGCCTTGGCCCGGGCCCCTCGCTTCTTCGCGCTCATCGAAAGCGCCGACCCTGCAACGCGCTTTTTCGCCGATTTCGTAGCGGAAGACGCCCGCTTCGTTTTCGTCGGGGCTGATTTTCTTGTCTTGCTCATCGACTTCTTACGCGTCGCCATTGTTATACTCCACGCACGACCGGTTTCCGGCGCTGCTTTGCTGAACGTAGCGCGCCGTCGCCAATCCTCTTAATCGACGGAAATACCTCGGCGGGACCGACCCGCGCGCCGGACCGCGGCTTCCCATCGGCCTTGGCCCTTTCCTGTTAATTTGTTGTTTAGCACAAAATTGTCCACAAATCAAAGAGGATAGCGCGGTGGACAACTCCGCCTTGCCGTTTGGTTAGCGCTGCCCGGATGCACCACGAGCGCCCGCGGTCAGTCGCCTTGTCCCGGCTCGGGCGAGAAGAACTCGGCGAGTTTTCCCGCACGCCCGTCGAATTCCTTGGCGTCGGCGGGGGGATCTCGCTTGACGGTAATGTTTGGCCAAACTTTAGCATATTCCGCGTTTAGTTTAAGCCAGGAAACCAGGTTCGGCTCCGTATCCGGCTTGATGGCTTCCGCAGGGCACTCCGGCTCACAAACGCCGCAGTCGATGCACTCGTCAGGATGAATGACGAGCATATTATCGCCTTCATAAAAGCAATCGACCGGACAGACTTCCACGCAATCCATATACTTGCACTTTATGCAGTTATCGACAACTACATAGGTCATAAACGGTTCCTCTATTTCACCCCGCATGCATAGGGGTTCGTGCAATTTGTTAGAAGTTCCTACCCGAGTTCCCGGCCAGCTTGTATTTTGCTCTTCGGATTCAGAGCCGGCGCCAGTTAAACATAGCCCTATGGGCGCTTCTTGCTCTGCGCTTCTAATAATGATCGAAGCTCAACGAGCTTGGCGAACGGGGAGTTGGGGTCGACCGCCGGTCTCTCCTCCGGCCCGGAATTTGAACGCGTGCGGTGCATACCACGATTGGCCGCCGGTTGGCGACGTTTTTCGTTCGCGGGCGCCCCGTTCGACCGTTCCGCCCTGGGAGACGCATCGGCGATGCTTGCGGTTTCGGCCGAGACGGGCCGGGCGGCGTCCCGCTCGCCGACCGGGGCGGGGCGGTCCGAGTGGCCGCCTTCGCGATTTCGGTCGCGGTCCCGCCGCAGCGCGCTCGACGGAGCCCTCCCGGAGGATTCGGTTCCGGCCTGACGAACGGGTCGCCCCTTTCGACCGTATGGCGCTTTGTGCGCCGGCCTCCATACGGCGATCGTCTCGGTCAGGATCGTCTCTTTTTCAATTGTCGCAGCAGGCGCCAAGGACGCGACCGCAGTCGGAAGAAGGGTCGTTTGCGCCCCAAATTCGCCTTCCGGCTCGTCTGCGCCGCCCTCGGCCGCCGGCTGCCGAGAATCGATTTCCGCACTTGGCTCGGTCTGCGTCGGCGCTTCTGGCCCCGAAACCGACTTGGCGGAAAGTTCTGCCGCCGAATTGCATGCTTCGGACAACCCCTCTTCCGGGAGCGGCTCTGAAGGGCCGGAGACCTCGCTTGGAGCGGACGACCCCTCTGGCGGTCGCGACTCGCTCGCGGGCGGATCGACGAAAAAGTCCGACCGCTTCGTTTCGACGCATTCAAAGCCAAGCGACCTCAGGATCGAGGAGAAATGGTCTCCAGAGCATCCCGTCAATGACGTCATCTGGCCGCTGACGACAAACCCGCGCACGGGCCCTCGAGCGACCCGTCCCGAATTGTCTTTCGCCGAGCGCTCGATGAAGGCCGCGCGAATCATATCGGCCAGACGCTCGACTATGTCGACACGCACGATTTGATCGCCGCAGGGACGGAATCCGGCGACACAATAGCTTTCCTTCGAGATCAAGGGATCATAGGGCAGCGAGGTTCTTCCGGATGAAGCTAGGGGCGCTAGCGTTTGCGTCAGCGAATCGACGCCTTCGCTCGGCGATTGCAGACCCCACAGTTGGAGCGCCAGGACTCTGGCCGCCGGCTTTAGCACTGTAGGTACGTAAATATAATACGCGCCGAACCGAACGCTATGCTTCCTCAGCGCCGCTCGCGCGCTCTGATCAAGCTGCTTGATCTGATTTCGGATCGGCTCGCGATCCAGGATGCCGAGCGACTGTGCGATCTTCCCCGCCAGTTCGCGCACCGCGTCCGATTCTTCCTGCAAGGCCTGGAGCGCAAAGAGCGGCCCGAGCAGACGTCTTGTCGTCGCCGCGAGCCAGAGCTCCAGGCGCGCCGCCACGATCTCGCGCGCTGCTTCCGTCAACGCATCGTCCGCGAGAATGAACGCCCGCGGAGTGAGGAGGTCAGGGCCCGGCGTCAGCTTCGCGATCGGTTCGCCCAGCCATCGAATAACGCCGTCGTTTGCAAGAACGATGGAGGCGTCGACGGATTGGTGGAAGCGCGCGGCGCGAGCTCCCAGTTCCTGCGTCAGAGCGTCGCGGCGCGTGTCGTCGCATTGCCCGGCGTCGCTGGCGGCCCTGACCCCCAAGCCGACAACCTGGAAGCCCTGAACGTTGGAAAAGTCCTGGGGGTCCTGGAACCGTTCGGTCGACGCCGCTTCGTCGACGGACATCGATTTTCCGTCAATCATCTCGCATTCCCAGACTCGCGCGGCGCAGCGCGACGAGCCGCCTGTTTGGCCTCCGCAAAGTCCAAAGCGACACGTTCCTTAGCCGACCCGCGCCGCGCTGCCAATGGCGCGGAAACGCGCTGTCTCGCCTACGGCTCGCGCCTGCGCTCGTTTGCCACGCCCCTTCGCAGACGCGCATCCGCTGATGTTGAGGCCCGAGTTCGCGCGAGCGACGCGCCCTTCGACTGCGACAAGCGAGACCTCAATAAGCCGACGGATCGGGAATCAACGATTCTCGATATCAGAGGCGCGCGATCAGGCTTGAAGTGTCCCAGCGTCCCCCGCCCATGGTCTGAACTTCGCTGTAGAATTGGTCGACCAGCGCGGCCACCGGAAGCGAGGCTCCATTGCGCCGGGCTTCATCGAGGCAAATACCGAGGTCCTTGCGCATCAGATCGACCGCGAAACCGAAGTCGAATTTTTTGGCGACCATGGTCTTATGCCGATTATCCATTTGCCACGATTGAGCCGCCCCTTTCGAGATGACGTCGATCACCGACTCCTGGTCAAGTTCCGCCGCCTCCGCGAACCTCAGTCCTTCGGAGAGCGCCTGCAGCAGCCCTGCAATGCAAATCTGGTTGACCATTTTGGTGAGTTGTCCGGCGCCGGCGGGTCCCATGCGGCGGCACAGGCGGGCATAGGCGGCGATGACCGGCTCCGCCTTGGCAAAGTCGGTCTCGTCGCCCCCGCACATCACCGTCAACTGGGCGTTTTCCGCCCCCGCCTGCCCCCCGGAAACCGGCGCGTCGACGAACCCCAATCCTCGCCGCCCGGCTTCGCGATGGAGTTCGCGAGCGACATTGGCTGACGCTGTGGTGTGGTCAATGAAGACCGCGCCGGGCCGCATGCCCGCGAAGGCGCCGGCCTCGCCCAGCGCCACCGATCGCAAATCGTCGTCGGCGCTGACGCAGGCAATGACAAATTCGCAATCGGCCGCCGCCTCGCGCGCGGTCGGCGCGCTCGATCCGCCGAATTTGTCAACCCACCTGGACGCCGTGGCCGTCGTTCGATTGTAGACGACGACTTCGTCGCCGCGGCGGGTTTTCAAATGACCCGCCATCGGAAACCCCATCACCCCAAGTCCAATGAATGCGACTTTGCTCAATTCCGATCTCCCCCGCGAGGTCATCCCGTAAATCAGCGTCACCCTTGCCGCGGCCTTAAAGCGCGGCCGGGCGAACCCGCGATCCGACGCCCAGCCGGCGGTTTTTTTCCGTCTAGCGAAGACATGTCGCCGCGACCCACCAGTCCGTCCTTTCGCCGCCGATCGCTCGCCGAGCCGCCGCGGCGCTCCGGCGGTCGTCGAACAGGGCAAAACAGGTCGCGCCCGACCCCGACATCCGCGCCAGCCTGGCCCCGGGCGAGCGCGACAGCCTGTCGAGCACCGCGCCGATCGCCGGGACAACTCGTCGCGCTCCGGCTTCAAGGTCGTTGCGGCGCCCGACAAGAGAAGCGAGAACAAGCGGCCCTTGCGAATCGGCCTCGGGGTATGGCGGGTCGGAGAGGGTGAAGCTCGACCCTGGTTCGAGCCCAAGCGCCGCGAAGACTTGCGGCGTCGGCGCCGCGATCCGCGGATTGACCAAAACAGCGAAAGTTCTCGGCAGGCGAATTGAGGGGCCGAGCTGGTCTCCGATCCCGGTCATCATCCGGGCTCGCGGACATATGCAGACCGGCACGTCCGCTCCCGTCTCGATCGCCGCGGCGCGCAAGCGCCGGTCGCCGGCGGATAGGCCGTTTGCGTCGGCGAGCGCGCGCAGAGCCGCGGCGGCGTCCGACGACCCTCCCCCGAGGCCGGCCGCAACCGGCAGGCGCTTGATCAAACGGAAGCGGCCGACCGTCAGACCGGGAACAAGGGAGGCAAGCGCGCGCGCGCCGCGCAAAACCAGATTTTCATCAACCGGCCCCGTCTCGGCGGCGTTCGGTCCCTCGACCTCGAGGGCGAGATCGGAACCGGGCTCGAACCCGAGCCAGTCGCAAGTCCCGCCGAACGCAACGAGACTCTCGATTTCATGCCAGCCGTCGGCGCGCCGCCCGATCACGCGCAAGGTCAGGTTGATCTTGGCCGGGGCGCGGAGCCAGCGCATGACTGGCGAGCGACGGGTCTAGCCGCCGCCGTGCGCTTGAGGCGCTGCGCCCGGCGCCGCCTGATTGGATGTGAGGTCCGGCAGGCCGTACTTGATCTTTTTCAGTATCGCGGGCAGATCCCCAGGATCGGGACCCATGTCGCGCGCGTGGTTCCACTGAAAGCGCGCTTCGATCCGGCGGTTGACGCGCCAATACGCGTCTCCGAGATGGTCGTTCAGCACCGGATCGGCCGGCTTCAAATCGATCGCCCGCTCAAGGGTCTGCGCCGCTTCGGCGAACTGCCCGAGCTTGAAGTGAGCCCAGCCCAAACTGTCCACGATATAGCCGTCGTCGGGTCGCAGTTCGACCGCGCGGCGAAGCATCTTCAGAGCCTCTTCCAGATTGACGCCCCGATCGACCCAGGTGTAACCGAGATAATTGAGGACGAGCGGTTGATCGGGGACGAGTTCCAGCGCGCGCTTGAAATCGGACTCGGCCTTCGGCCATTGCTTGTCCCGCTCGAAGCAAATGCCCCGAAAGTAGAACAAGGTCCAATTTTCCCGCTGAGGTATCCCAACCGCCGCGATCGCCTTGTCGTAAGTCGCCGCCGCCTCGGCATATTTCTTGGCCGCCCGCTGCAACCCCGCGAGCGAGCTCAAAGCGTCGACATCTTGCGGCCTAGCAGCGACAATTTCTGTCATCCGCTTCATGGCCTCGTCGGGTTTGCCCAACGCCTCGAGCTCGAGCGCGCTTTGAACGTCGGCCGCATCCCTCAGAGGCGATGTCGCCGGCACCAGCTGGTAGGCCGCGATCGCACGCTCTGGCTGCTTGAGCTGGTCGAACAGGTTTGCGAGCGTCACAGCAGCCAAGTCGTTGGAGGGTCGCAGATACAGCGATAGGCGAAGATAAATGAGCGAGGGAAGCTCATCGCCATGCTGCCGGCTGCCTGCCCCACCCAATCCGTAGAGCACTTCTGCGGCGCCGTCCTTCGCGTCATGCACCACTGGATCCAGAGTCTTGCCCGCGTTGAGGGTCGCGAGCGCCCGCTCGACGATCGGATGGTGTGGGACCAGGACGGAAAAGTCGGTGTAGATCTTTTTTGCCCCGTCCAAATCGCCGTGGGTCGCCAGAAAATAGGCGTAGGCTTCGGCGAAGCGAAGACTGTTCTTGTCGGCGTCGTAGGCGGCCTTGAGCCTGCGCCGCGCTTCAACCGGGTTTCCCAGCAGATCAGCGATCAGGCCGCCGTGATAGTCCCGAAACGCGGCGACCGCCGGGTCGCGGACCCGGTCGAGCGTGTCCAGCGCGTGACGCAGATCCGCCTGGCCCGCATAGCACCAAGCGACCAGCAGCGCCGTCGTCACGTCGCGCGATCGCGGCGAGTCGCCGATCGACAATTGCGTGCGCGCGGCGGCGTATTGTCCCTTCTGAATGGCTTGAACCGCAATCATCAGGCGAGCCATGCTGTTATTTGGATCGCGCGCCACGAGCCGCTCGGCGAGGGAGCCCGCGCCGGCCTCGTCGCCGTTGGCCAGCGTCGCCGCGAAGGCGCGCTCGAGCAGATCGGGGTTGCGGGGATCGACGCTGAGCGCCGCGCGATAATAGACTTCCGCCGAAGCCGTATCGCGGTCATCGCTGGCGATAAGCGCGGCGAGATAATTGCCGGGTTGGCTGTCGGCGAGTTCGGGTGCTTGCGCCTTCGACCCGGGCGCGGGGGTTGCGGCCGTCGCCGCCGCGAGCGCGACCAAGACCCCCGAAAGGAAAACGCCGGCTGCCAGCGCCCCATGACTGATTGGGTTCTTCACGTCCGGTCTTTCTCCATACTCGACGGCTTTGCGAACGACTGCGGGCCAGACGGTTTGAGGCCGATTGACCCGCGGAACTCTTGATTCTCTCCCAGATCGCGCTAGCTCGCAACAAAAAGCGGCAAATTTGCGCCGGCTTCGAGCCTCACATGTCCGGATAGTTCGGACCGCCTCCCCCCTCCGGCGGAGTCCATTCGATGTTTCGCGCCGGGTCCTTGATGTCGCAGGTCTTGCAGTGAACGCAATTCTGGGCGTTGATGACGAAGCGAGGATCCGTGCGGGCGGCCTCGTCTGCATAGACGATCTCATAAACCCCCGCCGGACAATAAAGCCGCGCAGGCTCGCCGTAGCGCGGCAGATTGTCACGAACCGGTATCGCCGGGTCGAGCAGACGCAAGTGAACCGGTTGATCTTCTTCGTGGTTCGTGTTCGAGAGGAAGACGGACGAGCTCTTGTCAAAACTCACGATTCCGTCAGGCTTTGGATAGGCGATCGGGGTCACTTCGCCAATCGTCTTCAAAGTCGCGCTGTCCGGCTTTCCATACTTAAGGGTGCCGAAAAGGGACCCGTTGAACAGTTCATTGGTCCACATGTCGACAGCGCCCAGCCCGATGCCGGGGATGAGACCGAATCGTGACCAAAGAGGCTTCACATTGCGAACCCTGTAGAGGTCGCGACCGATATCCGAGGCTCGCCACGCCTCCTCGTAGGCGGTCAATTCGTCGTTGGCCCGGCCCGCCGCCAGCGCCTCGTGCGCCTTGTCGGCCGCCAACATCCCAGAGAGGATGGCGTTATGGGAACCCTTGATCCGGGCGAAATTCACAAATCCCGCCGCGCAGCCGATCAGAGCCCCGCCAGGAAACACGAGCTTGGGCACGGATTGCCAGCCGCCGGATGCGATGACCCGCGCGCCATACCCAAGGCGCTTGCCGGTTGCGAAGGTTTCGCGCACGAACGGATGGGTCTTGAATTGCTGGAACTCGTCGAACGGAGACAGAGTCGGATTGTCGTAGTTGAGGTGCACCACGAATCCAACCGACACCAGACGGTCGTCGTAATGATAGGTAAACGAGCCTCCCGTCGCGCCGCCCGAAAGCGGCCAGCCGAAAGTATGCTGAACGAGACCGGGCGAAAATCGATCGGCGGAAACCTGCCACAGCTCCTTGAGACCGATCCCATACTTTTGCGGTCCGCTCTTTGAGTCCAGTCCGTAACGGGCGATCGCCTGCTTGGACAGCGACCCGCGCGCCCCTTCCGCGAGCAGGAGGTATTTGCCGCGGAGCTCCATGCCTCGCGTGAAGTTCGCCTTCGGCTTGCCGTCCCGGTCGACGCCCATGTCGCCGGTCGCGACGCCCTCGACTTCGCCCTTGCCGCCGAACAGAAGCTCCGTGGCGGCAAAACCGGGGTATATTTCGACCCCCAGCCCCTCGGCGCGCGCGCCGAGCCATCGCGTCAAAGCGCCAAGCGAGCCGATGAAATTGCCATGATTGCCCATCAGCCTTGGCATCGGCCAATTCGGAAGGCGCACGCCGGCGGTCTTTCCGAGGAAATAGTAACGGTCGGCGGAAACCTTGGTCTTCAGCGGGCATTCCGGATCGGAGCGCCAGTCGGGCGCAAGCCGGTCTAGGCCGATCGGATCGATGACCGCCCCGGAGAGAATGTGCGCGCCGACGGCCGAGCCTTTCTCGACGACGACGACCGAATGATCCGGGTTCAGCGATTTGAGCCGAATCGCCGCAGCCAGGCCCGCAGGCCCCGCGCCGACGACGACAACGTCGTAGCTCATCGACTCTCGCGGAGGAAGGCCTGCTTCGTCGGTCATGCCATAAGGGCCCGGTTTGGGTGCTCTGCCGCCCGCGACATGCTAGATTGCCTTCGTGCCGGTAAGCAAGCGCGTGAGAGCCGCGAGAATCCATGACGGTCCCGACAAACGTCGCCAGTTCTTCTCATCCCGGAACCGAGGAAGCGGCGAGGGCGCTAAGGTGGTGGCTGGAGGCCGGGGTCGAATCCGCTGTCGATGAAACGCCTCACGATCGATTCGCAAAGGCCGTGGCCGCGGATCGGCGCGCGGTCGAAGCGGCGACCGCCATTTCACGCGACGCTCCGCCCTCGGTGTCGACGGTCGATCCGAGCCTCGGCCGCGCCGCCGGCGCTATCGCGCCGCCCGAGGCCGCGACATCCGACGCCCGGGAACTCGCCGCCTCGTCTCCCGACTTGGCGACGTTGCGAGCGAACATGGACGGGTTCGAAGGTTGCGCGCTAAAAAGGACCGCCACCCAGATCGTGTTTGCCGATGGCGCCGCGGGCTCCCGGATCATGTTTGTCGGCGAAGCTCCCGGCGGCGACGAAGATCGCGTCGGCCGGCCGTTCGTCGGGCGAGCCGGACAGTTGCTCGATCGCATGTTGGCCGCCATCGGGCTCGACCGTAGCCAAGTGTATATCGCCAACGTCGTTCCCTGGCGGCCGCCCGGCAATCGGACTCCCACCTTGCTGGAAACCCAGATCTGCCTGCCCTTCATCAAACGACAGATCGAACTCGCCAATCCTGAGATTTTGGTTTGCCTCGGCGGTTCAGCGGCTCAGACGCTCTTGGGCGTGAAGGGGGGAATAACGCGGGCGCGCGGCTCATGGTTCGCCTATCGAAGCGAAAGCGGCCACGAAATTCGGGCGTTCGCCATGTTGCATCCGGCCTACTTGCTTCGACAGCCCGGCCAGAAGCGACTTGCCTGGGCCGATATGCGCAAGCTCGCCAGCGCGTTAGAAATTTGAGAATATCGCCGCTCTCAAACCGAGGCTGGTTCCGCGTCGAAAAAGAAGGCAAGAGCAAAACGGCGGCCGGGGGTTGGCGACGGTAGGCCGGATTGCTTCGCTTCGCTCGCGCCCAAGATGGCGTTTCAATTTGATCAGAAAGCGGCCTAAAGCTCTTCTCGCAGCCGCTTACCGCGCTCCTGACGATAGAATGGCCGCCTCCGGCGCCTGTCGAGGCCGCATTCGAGAGCGTGCGAGAGATCGTCGAGCGCATGTCGGGTGATCTCTGGAAGATCGAGTTCGCGCGCCTTGTCGAGCGGCGTCCAGACGAGTTCGACCAGTTCCGCATCGGAATGAACGACCCCTTCGACCCGCCTGGCGATGAAGCGCGCGTCGACGACGAGAAAGCGCGCGTCGAAGCGCCTCGGACGTCCCGGCGGCGTGATCGCGCGGGCGAGGAAGTCGATCGCTTCGAGCGCCGGATAGACGCCGGTCGCGGCGAACCGCGCCCAGGCGCCGGGCGGAGGATTCTCGGGCGCGCCATAATCGCCGATGCCGATGGCGAGCCCCGTTTCCTCGAAGGTCTCGCGGATCGCCGCCAGCGCGATCGCCCGCGCAAAGCCTGGCGAGGGGCGGCGCACGCGGAGGTTGAGTTTTTCCTCGACGTTCGGATCGAGCGCGCCCGCGACGCTCATCAGCCGATCCTCAGCCTCGATCCGGCCGCCGGGAAAGACGAACTTGCCGGGCATGAACGCGTGCCCCTGGTGACGCTTGCCCATCAGCACCCGCGCCGCCCGCCCGGAGCCCTCGACAATGATGAGCGTCGCCGCGTCGCGAGGGCGCGTCGCCTGAGCGCGGCTTTCGCGCCCGGTCACGCTCAGTCTCCTCCGGGGCCGAAGCCATGCAGACCCATCGCCCATTGCTGGCCGACGACGGCGCCCTTGGCGCGCGGCAGAATGATCAGGCTCATGACGATCGTCACCGTAACCCAGAACAGAGCGACAAGGACCATCGACGAATGCGGCCATTCCTCCTCGCAAAAAAGGATGCCGCCGGCGACCAGATGGCCGACGATCAGCATTGTCACGTAGGCCGGCGCGTCGTCAGCGCGGTGGTGGCTGAACTCCTCCCCGCATGTGGGGCAGAAATTGGCCACCTTGAGATAGGAACGGAACAGACGCCCCCTGCCGCAGGCTGGACAGCGTCCGATGAATCCGCGACGGATCGCCTCGCCGAGCGGGCGCTTTCCCCTAGGCATGGGAAAGTTTCGGAAACGGGACATGTCGTTCATCGGCGCATGCCTTTGCGGCCCTCTTTGCCCGTGCGCGCGCCGGCTCGCCCGCGCGTTCCCGAGCGGCCCAGTTCTTCGCGCGAACCGCCGCCGGAGACGATCTCGAAGCGCAGCGCCCCAGCGAACGGCGCGGCCTCGAGGAGACGCGCCTCGACCGCGTCGCCGAGGCGGTAGGCCTGACGCGTTCGCGTCCCCACGAGCGCGCGGGTCTTCTCCTCGAACCGGAAATATTCGTCGCCGAGGCTCGCGGCAGGCACAAAGCCGTCAGCGCCGGTCTCGACGAGCTTAAGGAACAGTCCGACCCGGGTGACGCCGGCGATGCGCGCGGGGAAAACGGCGCCGACGCGATCGACCAGATGCGCCGCGACGAGACGATCGACCGTCTCGCGCTCCGCGGCCATGGCGCGCCGCTCGGCCGCCGAAATATGCTCCGCGATCTGCGCCAGTTCGCCGCCCCGCATATCGCCAAGGCCGCCTTCGCCAAGGTTGAGCGCGCGGATCAGCGCGCGATGGACGATCAGATCGGCGTAACGGCGGATCGGCGAGGTGAAATGGGCGTAACGGCGCAGATTGAGCCCGAAATGGCCATAGTTTTCGTGGCTGTATTCCGCTTGCGCCTGGGCGCGCAGCACCACCTCGTTGACCAGCGCCTCGACCGCCTGACCGCGCACCCGGCTCAAGACGCCGTTGAATTGCGAAGGGCGGACGTGCTCCCCCTTGGCGAGCTTGACGCCGATGCTCGCCAGAAACTCGACGAGATCATTGAGCTTCTCGACGCTCGGCGCGTCGTGGGCGCGATAGATGAGGGGCGAACGCGCGGATTCCAGGGCTTCGGCCGCCGCGACATTGGCGAGGATCATAAACTCCTCGATCAGGCGATGCGCTTCCAGGCGCTCCGGCCAGCGCACGTCGATCAGTCGACCCTGCTTGTCGAGCACGAGCTTGCGCTCGGGCAGATCGAGATCGAGCGGGTCGCGTCGTCCGCGCTCGATTTTGATGACGGCATGCGCGGCGTAGAGCGGCTTCAGCACGCTGTCGACGAGCGGAGCCGTCGTCTCGTCCGGCGCTCCGTCGATGGCGCGCTGCGCCTGTTCGTAGGCGAGCTTGGCCGCCGAGCGCATCATGACTCGGTGAAACTTATGCGACCGCTTGCGCCCGTCGGCGCCCAGGATCATGCGCACGGCGAGCGCCGGCCGGTCCTCCCGCGGGCGCAGCGAGCACAGGTCGTTGGAGATGCGCTCGGGCAGCATTGGCACCACCCGATCGGGGAAATAGACAGAATTGCCGCGATCGAGAGCATCGCGGTCCAGCGCCGACCCCGGCCGGACATAGGCCGCCACGTCAGCGATGGCGACGGTGAGAACGTAGCCGCCTGAGTTCGCGGGGTCGGGATCGGCCGCGGCGTGGACTGCGTCGTCGTGATCCTTGGCGTCGGGCGGATCGATAGTGACGAGCGGCAGTTTGCGCCAATCCTCGCGCGGCGGAGCCAGACGGGCGGGGCGCTGGCCCTCGGCCTCAGCGAGCGCGGCGGCCGAAAAGACATAGGGAATGTGATGTGCTGCAAGCGCGATAAGGCTAACCGCGCGCTCGGACTTGACTGAACCGAGAGATTCGACGACGCGCGCAGTTGGCGCGCCGAGGCGCCCTTCACGCAATGGCTCGATGGCGACAAGATCGCCATCCTCGGCCTCGCCCGCCATGCCTTGCGGCACCAGAAAATCGCGTCCGGCGGACCGCTTTTCGACCGGCAAAGCGCGCCCGGCGCCGTTGTCCGTCCTGCGAAAGACGGCGAATGCGCGGGGCTTCATCCGGTCGAGAATTTTGATCACGCGGCCCGAATAGGCCGGGTCCTTTGGGCCGGCGCCGGACTCGAATTCGACCCGCATCAGCACCCGCGCGCCCATGCCCGGAGCCGGCGCATTATCCCGGCGGCCGCGCGACCGGCGCACCAGAATGCGAGGCGTCGACCCGTCTTCGCTCCATTCGGCTGGCTTGGCGATTAGCTCGCCGTCGCGATCACGTTCGGAAATGTCGGCCACGACGATCGACGGCAGGCGCCCAGCAGCGTGCAGAGTCTTGCGGCCGCGCGCGATCACGCCGTCGGCCTGTAGGTCCCTGACCAGAAGCTTGAGCTCAGCCTTCGCATCGCCCTTGACGCCGAAAGCGCGAGCGATGTCGCGCTTGGTGACGCGCGTCGCCGCCTCGCCGATGAACGCGAGCAGTTCCTCGCGGGAGGGAAGCGCACCCGCAGTCTTGCGCTGACCTTCGTCCGCGTACGGGACAGCGCGCTTGGCGAGGGGGCGTTTGGGCACGGGATTGGTCTCGCGTCAACCGCCTATAGCTAGTCGGCGGCGGCCCCGGACACAAGCAAATGGCGATTATTTTCCGTAGCTGAAACCCGGCGCAAGATGGAGGCCGGCCGCCTTTGCCGGAGCGGCAGGAGGAGTTTGGCGCTTGCGGCAGGCCGCCAACGGCGGTTCATCCTGAGCAAGCCATGCACAACAATGGCGCTCCGCCAATGGACGAATGCGAGAGCCCAAGCCTCACGATTCGGAGCAATTGGTCAGCATCAAAGGCGACGCCGAGACGCTTTGACTGGCGCGGCTAGGAAACACGCTTGTACAGGCGCGTCATCAGCGCCGTTGCAAAGAGCGGCGTCAACAGATTGAGAACCGGCGCCGCGACGAACGCCGAGATGATAGCCCCCGCCAGATAGACTTGGCCCCGATGTTGTCGGCGCAACGCTCTTGCTCGCGGGGGCGGGAGGTGACGCATCGCCGCAAGCTCGAAATATTCGCGCCCGAAAAGATAGCCGTTCAGTACGAAGAACGACGCCACGCCGACGCCGGTCAGAAGTGTCAGCGCGAGCGCGACGACATTGACGAAGACCGCAAGCAACGTGAAACGAACGCTGATCGCAACGCCCTGAACCAGCGGCAATGGGCGCCCGGGAGGACCTTCGGGGTCAATCTCGCGCTCGACGATCGCGGCGATGTCGTCGAGAAAGAAGGAGGCGACCAGCGCCACGGCCGGGGCCGCGAGGAAAATCATCCCGACGATGAGACCGAGCGCGACGGCGACCGACAGGAGCGTGGAGAGCCACGAGGGCCCGACATGCGTCAGCGCCAGCGCAAGGCGATCCAGCCCAATGACCGCCGCCGCCAGGATCGCCGCCGTCAGAGCGAGCGACTTCCACATGACCCGTCGAAATGGCGGCGAAAAGATCTGAGCCAGCGAGTCAAAAGCGTCGGCAATCATCGCATCGGCCGCCTTCAGTCAATTCCCCCGGTCTCAGCCGCGGCGCCGGCGCCGCCAAATCAGATTGGTGCTGACGGCGTAATTCCAGACGACGCTCAACAGGGCGCCGGCGAGTCCCGCAGCCCACCAGGTCCGGCTCGACCTGTAGAGCCATGACGCTATGTCGATGTTGGCGAGGACGCCGATGCTACATCCGATCGCGAACGCCGCGAAGCCGCCAATCAGGCCGAGACCGCGAAAGCGAAGCGTGCGATAGGTGATTTCGTTGTTCAGGATGAAATTGCTCGCCATCGCCAGCAGCGTCGCGACCAGTTGGCCGGAATCGAAGTCCCACGCGCCAAGCCAGTGAACGATCGCCGACAGCGCCAGGATGTGGACGACGAGGCCGAGCGCTCCAATCGAGGCGAACAGGACAAAACGGATCGGCAAGACGCCGCCGCTCGCATGGTGGACGACCAACCCGAGAAAGTCGATGCCGACCAGCGGCGTCAGTTTCAATTCGCCCGCGAGCCGCTTGCGAAACACATAGGGCGCCTCGGCAATGCGCAGCTCGCTGCCGGCGCAGAGAATGACGTCGACAAGAATCTTGAAACCGTCCGGCGAAAGGCGCGGCGCAAGGCGAGCGACGATGTCACGACAAATCATGAAGAAGCCGCTCATCGGATCGCTGACCGCGGCGCCGGCGATCCGCCGGAAGAACCAGGCGCCGAGGTTGCTCAGCTGCTGCCGCGCCGGCGACAGGCCGCCTTCGGCGGTCGCCTCGTTCACGCGGGTTCCGATCGCCAAATTGTAGGGACCTTCGGCGAGCGAGGCATACATTTTGGGCAGGATCGTTTCGTCGTGCTGAAGGTCGCCGTCGATAACCGCGACGAAATCGGCGCTCGAGGACATCCACCCCTCGACGACGGCGCCCGCAAGCCCCGAGCGATTGACGCGCCTCAGGCAACGCAACCGGCGGTCAGAGGCAGCGAGCGCGAACGCGACCTGGGAGGTGCCGTCGGGAGAATCGTCATCGACGACTATCATTTCCCACGGCAGGCCGGCGAGCGCGGCTTTGACGCGTTCGAAAAGCACGGCGATATTCGGGGACTCACGATACGTCGGGACGACGACCGAAAGAGTTGGTTGCGATTGCGCCGGCGCTGCGTCGGGAAACATTCTACGCCATTTATCTCGTGCGGCGTTAACGAACGCTATCTGCCGGTCGCGTCCGGATAAGGGATCGGAAGCCGGCGCGTCAAGCCATCGACGGGAACGAGCGCGAGCGCGATCTCCGCCCGGCCGTCTCGCCCGAGAGTTAGTTTTTGAGGTTGTCCGATCGAGGCGAAATATGGCCTCGCGGCCGTGAGCGCGTCGTGAAGTTCTGCGGCTCGCACAATAAGAACGCCGTTGCGTCCGATGAAGTCGCCGCTGTCGTAGACGAAGGCCCAGCCTCGCGGATCGGCGGACAGCACCACGACGGGTATCTTCGGCCCGAGCGCCAGGGCGATCTTGCCCGCATCCGACCATTTGGCGGCGACGACGAACGTTGGCGGGGAACGAAAAATCGGCGCATCGCGCAAAGCGCGCCATTCGAACGCCTCCAGCGTCGGGTCGGCAAGGCCAGACCTGACGTTCGTCGGACGCAGCGGCCAGCCTGTCGCCGCCTGCAGGACCGCCAGCGCCGCGATCCCGGCCAACAGCGCCGACGAAACAAACGCCCATCGACGCAACGTGCGAGGCGCCGTTCGGACTTCGCCGACCCAGGCGCCCATCAAGGCGAAGGCGAAGAACCATCCCGGCATGGTCCAGTGCGGAAGCCCGCGAGCGCCCCAAAGCGGCGTCAGAGTGAAGAGGACGATCGGCGGCGCGCTGAGGCAGAGCAGAAACAGGCGCCGTTCGTCCCGTCGTTGACGCCAGGCCGAGGCGAGCCCCGCCATGAGCGGGGCAAAGATCCAAGGCGACAGGTAGGCGACCTCGCCCAAAGCCATCGCCGCGACTTGGACCGGCCGAAGGCCGTTCCCGGGAGACCCGCGCGCGCCCTGAAATTCGAACGAGGCCCAGCCGTGCCGGGCGTTCCACACGATCACCGGCGTTATCATGGCGAGCGCCACGAGCGCCGCGACATAGGGCGCCGGATGTCTGAGCCAACGCCGTTGACCGGGCGCAAGAATAACGAATCCAGCGAGCCCGGCGGCGCTGACTGCGGCGTTGTACTTGGACAGTCCCGCCAGGCCCATGCAAACTCCGGCGACGAGCCAGAGGCGCCACACCTCCGACCGATCGGACGGGGTGGCGAAAAACAGACGCGACAGCGCCCACGCGGCCGCCGCCAACGCCAAAAGCAATGGACCGTCGGGCACGATCCAGCTTCCCGCCGAGGCGAAAAAGAAGGGCGAGGCGTTCAGCGCAAACAGCGCGACCAGCGCCGCAAGAGGCCCGAACAGCTCGAGGGTCATCCGGTAGTAGATCCAGCCGGTCGCAAAAAACAGGGCGACGAAGGGCAGGCGGGCAGCGACGGTTTCGCCGACCGCAAGCGCGGCGAAATGGGCAATCCACTGATGCAGCGGTGGATGGTCGAAATACGAGAGGCTCAAGCGTCGCGAAATGGCGAGGGTGTAACTTTCATCGACGCCCAGCCCGAGCAAGAAAGCAAAAACGATGCGCGCGACGAAGAAGCCTGAGAGAATTGCGACGGCGAGACGATGGCTTCGTTCGTCCGACCCTCGCCGTTCCTCGACCCGCGTCCCAATCCACGTCGGCTCGAGCGTCATGCGGACCGGCATTCTTTCGGCTCGGAGCCGGGCACGAATTGATCGAACGCCGACCAGAACTGCGCCCGCACGACGTCGCTTTCGATCATGATTTCGTGCTGCGAACCGTCGATGACGATGATTCGGCCGGCCGGCAAGCGCGAGGCCAACCGTTCGGCCGCGGCGGTGTCCGTCACCCGATCCGCCCCAGCCGCGATGATGAGAACGGGAGTCGTGATTCGGCGTGGAAAATTGGGCTCGTCAAAGCGCTTCATTTGACGAAAAGCGGCGTGGAGCCATCCGATCGTCGGTCCGCCCAGGCAGAGGCTCGGCGCCACCTCTGCGACTTCCGCGATGCGCTTGAACCGGGCGGCGTCCGAAGTCAGAACGTTCCCCTCGAATGGGCCGGACCAAAGACTGGCCGCGCCGCCGCCGCCGGGGAAAAAGGCGCCGCCCAGACCAATGATGTCAAGCGCTTCCGCGATATACGGCGGCGCTCCGCGATGGTTGATCCCCTTTACCGCGACCATCGGCGACGTCAGGACAAGGCGCTCGAACGGGCATCGGCCGGCTTCGGCGGCGCTCAGCAGCACGGCCCCGCCCATCGAATGGCCGAGGCCGAACCATGGGCGCGGACAGTTCGGCTCCAGAACCGCGCCGAGGAAGGCGTCAAGGTCGCGCAAATAGAGAGAGAAATCGTCGACGTGGCCCTTCCGGGCGTTTCGCAGCGGTCGGTCGGACCCGCCTTGACCGCGCCAATCCATCGCCGCGACCGCGAAGCCTCGCGACAGCAATTCGCCGACCACTTCAAAGTACTTCTCGATGAACTCGCCGCGCCCGCCGAAAATCGCGACCGTCCCCCGCGCGGGCGACGATGGCGCCCAACGCGCCGTTCGAAGCCGGACTCCGTCGGCGGCGTCGATGCGCGATTCGGTCGCGTTCGCCGGAGCGGGATTTCCGGGCGTCGTGGCCAAACTCATTGGCGCAGTTGGATCCGTCGCAGTCCCTTGACTCGCGCACTCAACTTTGATGGCCGCCCGTCAGCGGAACGAAGGGAATGATCTTGCCGCCAAAGATGTCAGACCGCGCGACGCTGAAAGCGCCATCGGCCCCAATCCGCTTGACCACTTTCAGGATGTGCTGCGCTCCGGGCGGCCCGACGGGAATGACCATAATTCCGCTGGGCTTCAGTTGCTGCAGCAGGGGCGGCGGAATATGGTCGATGCCGCAGGTGACGATGATCTTGTCGAAGGGCGCCGCCTCCTCCCAGCCATAATAACCGTCGGCGCTCCGGGTCGCGATCGCCGCGTACTCGCGGTAGCCCTCGCCGATGAGCCGGTCGTAAGCGCCGCGCGTTCGCGCCGCGAGCTCGGGGATGATTTCGATTGACCACAGTTTCGATGTCAAATAGCTCAGCAACGCCGACTGGTAGCCGGAGCCAGTGCCGATTTCGAGCACCTTGTCGCCCGGCCGAACGCCGAGCGCGCTGGTCATGCGGCCCATCGTGCCGGGCGGGGTGATGGTGACGCCGAACCCGATGTCGAGATAGTGCCCGACGTAAGCGTTCTCGCGATCTTCAGGCAGGACGAATTCCTGGCGCGGCGTCATCAGAAAGGCGCGCTTGTCGGACTTGGTCCACAGGTCATGGAAGCTGAGGAGCACCTGATAGCGATCGAAACGCCGGCCGAGAAACCTCGCATCCTCGCCGCGATTGGCCGCCATCCAGGCGACGAACTCGGCGCGGCTCCCCATCGGCGGCCAGAGGTCGGGCCGGAACGGCTTCTGCGGATCGGCGTAAGCCGGAAAGGCGGCGGCGAGGCTGGCCGCCGCGCCGGTTAGAAATTCGCGTCTGAGCATAACGACCCCTAAAACGTTGGCGCGCACGCGGCGCGCACGCATAGAGATTCGCGCGCGGGCGCGCAATCGGTACCGACGGTCGGCCCCATCTGTGGCGCGAACAAGGTCGCGTCGAGGCGCGGGCGGACGCGGCTATCGAGCGAGCTTCGCCGCCAGGAACTCGCGCAACGCGGACATCGACCGTTCGGCGGCGCTTCGATCATATTCCAGCAACATTCCCATGACCCGCTTCCCGCCGGCGAAACCGGGATCGTCGAATAGATGGCGGGCGCCGGGATAGACGAGGAGTTGCAGATCGGATCGCGCGCCCTGTCGGGTCGCCAGCCGCTCGCAGTCGGCCGCCGGGGTCACCTCGTCCGAGGCGCCGATGAGGATAAGGGTCGGGATCTCCAGCTTGACATTCGCCTGGTTCGCGCACGGCGGATAAAAGGCCGCGGCGGCCTTGAACCCGCGACCGCCCGGGCGTTCGAAATCGGCGGCGAACCGCCGCGAGGCGATCTCGAGCGCGGTGTCCGCCCCTTGCGAGAACCCGACCGCCGCGATCCTGGCCGAATCGACGTAGGGGAGCCTGGAAACGAAGGCCAGGGCGCCGTAGGCGTCCGACAGGGCCTGTTTGAAGTCGACGGCGCAGGTTTCCCTGATCCCGCGCGTGGTGAAATCGTCGACGAACAGCGCGACATAGCCCCAGCCGGCGATCCTGCCGGCGATCGACCGCCGGTCCGCCGGCAGGCCGAGGCAGGAATGCAGCAACACCACCGCCGGAAAAGGCCCGGCGCCTTTCGGCCTGGTCAGATAACCCTGGATGTCGCGCTTGTGCGTGAGCGGCCCGGCCCCATCCCCACCCCGATTCTGATCGACCTGGCGGGGAGCGGCGCTGTCGAATTTCACCAGCGCCTCGGCCGACGCGGGCGAAGCTCGGGCCAATTCGAGCGCCGACAACGCGGCGATGGCGAGACGTCTCAAAGCGACTGTGCGCAACGGCGCCGACCCCGGCTGCTCCAACAACGATGAGGCCGCTTCGCCCCGGCGGCGATTCCTCTATCGCCGCGGCCCTCCCCGGATCAACCCCCGGATGAAAATCGTCGCAAGCTCCGGACGCCGCTCTCGAGCCCTGGGCGGAGACACGCGCGGCGCGGTTCCTGTACAAGAGCGCGCCCGACCCGCTTGTCCGTCGGCTTTTCGCGCGCTTGATTTTTAAGCGATGGGACGAGCGCAAAAGCGTTTGGAGGTCATCATGGCGGAGTTCACTGTCAATCCGACCCGGTTCGATCCGTACAAGAACTTCAAGTTTCGCCTCAAATGGGACGGGCGGTACATCGCCGGAGTCTCGCGCGTGAGCGGGCTGAGGCGGGTCACCGAAGTCGTCGAGCATCGCGAGGGCGGCGACCCGTCGACCTCGCGCAAGTCGCCGGGCCGCACCCAATACGACCCGATCACACTCGAACGCGGCGTCACCTACGATCACGCGTTCGAGCAATGGGCCGACAAGGTCTGGAGGCTCGGCGCGGGATTGGGAAGCGAAGTCGCGCTCGCCGATTTCCGCAAGGACATCGCGCTCGATTTCTACAACGAGGCCGGGCAACTGGCGCTCGCCTACAAGATCTTCCGCTGCTGGCCGTCGGTCTATGAGGCGCTTCCCGACCTCGACGCCAATTCCAGCGCCGTCGCGATCGAGCGGCTGGTGCTCGAGAACGAAGGGTGGGAGCGGGACGCGTCGGTGACCGAACCGGCGGAGCCGAAGCAAGGCGCGTGAGAGGGCGCGGGCCCGGCCTCAAAGGCCATGGTGGACGAACGGCCTGAGCCGCGCCAAATGGCGTTCGAAGAACGCCCGTCTATCGACGGGCTATGTGGGTAAAGGCTCGCCGAAGGCGACCCGCTAACCGGGCTTCGCCTGACGCCGAGCGCGGGGCGGGGAGAGTCCGCGCCGGAGCCTCCACAGGGGAGGAGCCCCTGGCCTTCGCGCTCAGGACGCCGCGCTGCCGATCAGCCACATAGCGCCGGGCAGGCGAACGCTGGCGCCGTCCGCATATGGCGCCAGCGCCTCGCGCAGGGACTGGGTGGAAGCGGAAATGATCTCCGCCGGCTGATTGCGCAGCCAGCTATTGACCGCGCCGATCTGCGTCGACTGCGCCACGGCCTCCTCCAGCCCATGGCCAGCGGCGATATCCAAATCCAGGTCAAGATTCTCGAACCGCGGCGCCGCCCAGCCGGCGGCGGTGAGAACCTCGGACACATACTCGCGATTGGCGAAGGCAAACATGCCGGGCGCATTCGGGGTCCCTTTCGGCCGCGGCGGCAGATGCTGCGCCACCGCGTTCATCGGCACCTCCATCCAGGGGTTCTCCGCCACCCCCCGCCAGCACGCCAACGCCATGCGCGCGCCCGGCTTGGCGGCGCGCCGCATGTTCGCGAAGGCTCCCACCATGTCGCCAAAGAAAGTCACTCCAAAGGCCGAGGCGAGCAGGTCAAAACTCCTCGAGCTTCGCCGTTGCGGGATCATCCTGCCGCCAATCGACATTGGCGACGCCGGCGGCCTTGGCGCGCGTGGCGCCTTCGGCCAGCATCGGCCCGGAAATATCCATCCCCACCACGCGGCCCGAGCGTCCGACGGCGCGCGCGAATTCCAAGGTCGGCGCGCCACATCCGCAGCCGACATCCAGCACGGTCTCGCCCGCGCGTGGCGCGGCGAAACTGACCAACGCATCCGTCACCGGCGCCAGAATTGAATCAGTATGCGCCTGCCGAGCCGCCCAGGTACGGCCGCCCTGCCCATTCCAGAAGGAAAGCATGTCGGCATTGATCATCGCCGCGTTGGACATCCGGCTCAGTCTCCCTTTTCGCGCCGGATTTTCCGGATGACGCCCAATCGGCCGCCACTGTGGCACAGTAGCGGCCAATTCGCCCGTATCGCAACGGGTCCGCCCCCTGAAAAGGGGTCCTCCCTTGTTCAATGCGCCCATAGACCGTCGAGAGACGGGCGTCCTTCCGGACGCCCTGTGCGCGACCCGCGAAGCGGGCTTGGCCTTGACGCCAAGCACGGGTCGGGCAGAGGGGAGGGCGGAATGTCGCTTGTGAAGGCGAGCCCGGATAACTCTTTGATTCCGCTTGATATAAAAAGGGATTGAAGTAGGCGCCACCGTAATTTCCATAATCTCGCCCGCGCGAAGGACGCGCTGAGCCCGGCGTTCGCGCGCTGGCGCGGGGGCGGATCGACGACCGTCTCGACCCGCGCCGGCGGATCGGTCATTGTGAATCCTTCATGACGGACGCCGCTCACCTGACATCCGGCGTAATGGCCGCGGTTCTCGGCGCGGCGCTTCTTCATGCGCTGTGGAATTCGCTGGTCAAGAGCGCCGACGACAAATTCCTCTCGTCCGCGCTGGTGGCGCTGTGGTGCGGCGTGGCCGCATTCGCGGCCGCTCTCGTCCTGCCGTGGCCGGCGCGGTCGGCGGCGCCCTTCATCGCCGCCTCGGCCCTCATCCATATAGTCTATTTTCTGCTGGTCGGGCGGCTCTATCGCACCGCTGACCTGTCGGTCGCCTATCCGATCATGCGCGGCCTTGCGCCACTGGCCGCCGCCCTGATCGCGCTCGCCGCGCTCGGAGAGGCGCCGGGGCCGATCGCCGCTCTCGGCATCGCCATTCTCGTCGGCGGGGTCCTGCTGATGGGGGTCAGCGGCCTCGCCCACGGGCGGATCGACGCCGCGACGCTCGCGATCGCGCTCGTCAATTCGCTCGTGATCGCGGTCTATTCGGTGATCGACGGCGAAGGCGCGAGAGTCTCGGGCGCCGGCGCGCGCTTCGCCTTCGCCTACAACGCCTGGGCGGACGCGCTGACGGCCCTCGCCTATGCGCCGATCCTCGTCGCCCTGCGCGGGCGCGCGATCCCAATCGCGTTTGCGCGCGACTGGCGGCGCGGGCTCGCCGGCGGGCTGGCGGCCTTCATCGGCTACGCGGTCGTGATCTGGGCGATGACGAGAGCGCCGATCGCCGCCGTCGCCGCCTTGCGCGAAACCTCGGTCGTCTTCGCGGCGCTGATCGGGGTCGCGCTGCTCGGCGAGCCGTTCCGGGCCCAGCGCGCCGTGGCCGCGCTCGTCATCCTGGCCGGAATCGTCACGCTCAAGTTTGCCTGATCAACATCGCGGGCAGACCGAATCGAGCACCGGCGCGACCGGATCGGCGACACGGTAGAGATCGTAGGCGCCCAGGAGCGCGCCGCCGCGGCGGCGCTCCAGGACGCCGGCCGGCTCGACGCTGCGAAAGCGCCGCTTCAAATCGGCCTCGAAGCCCTTGCCCGCTTCTCCAAGCGCCAGGCCCGGCGCAGCGAACAGCGCCTTCGGCGGACCCGGCTCGAAAATCCAGCGCATCCGCTGGTCGGGCTGAACGACGGCGATGGAAGCGTCGCCGTAATAGGTCATCAGCGATGTCAGCGCGTAACCCTGGGTCAGGACGAAGGCGGCGCGATCCGCTCGCGCCTTCGCGTCGAGTTCGCGCGCAAGGTCGCGAAACCCCTCGATCCGCGCGGTGGGGTCGACGCGGCCCAACGGGACGATCCCGGTCATCGCCTGCGCGAAGGCGAGCGCCGCGACCGCGAGGCCGAGGGGCGCCGCCCAAAGCGCCGCCCTGGCGACGACGCCCGCGAGGCCGGTCGTCCCCGCGGCGCGCGTTCGCGCGACCCAATCGGCGGCCAGGATGGCGCAAGCGGGATAGAGCGGGGCGAGCCAGTTGCCCTGCACCCGGGCGTGCAGCGAATGCAGCAGAAAATAGACCGCGGCGGGCGCGATCGTGCTGAGGAGGATGCGGCGAGCCTCGTCGCCGGAGCCGGCGGCTGCCGGCGCGCGCCATGAGACCCTCGCGACCGCCGCGGCCAGCGCGGCGAAGACCAGGGGATTGAGAAGCCCGATCTGAGAGCCGAGGAATTCCGCGACATATCGCGGCGCGAAGCCGTGCGGCGGCGCGCGGCCGAGCTGCTTGGCGAAGGTCGCCCAGCCATGCTCGGCGTTCCAGACCACGAATGGCGCGAACGCCGCGAGCGCAACGGCGAGCGCCGCCGCGAGCGCGGGCGAGACCAGCCAACGCCTGAGCGAGGGCGTCGTCGCCAGCGCCAGCGCAACGCCAGCGGCGAAAAAAGCGGCGGTGAACTTCGATTGAAGCGCCAGGCCGAGCGCCAGGCCGAGCGCGATGAGCCATCCGGCCTTGCCGCTTCGCCACAGTTCAGCGAGCGCCGCGAGGCCCAATGTCCAGAACACGACGAGAGGCGCGTCCGGAGTGACAAAGACCGCTCCGCCCAGGACCAGCGGCATCGCGACCCACATCAGGACAGCGAGCGCGCCAGTTTCAGCCGAGCGGAAAAAACGCCAGGCGACGGCGGCGATCAGTCCCGGCAGCGCGCCGACCAGGATCAGCGAAAGCGCCCTGACCCCGAATTCCGAATCGCCAAACAGCTCGGTTGAGGCGCGGATGAAGAGGGCGACCATCGGCGGATGATCGAGATAGCCGAAGGCGAGCGAGCGCGACCACAGGACGTAATAGGCTTCGTCGAAGGTGAGTTCCAGACGCCCGGCGGCGATCGCCTGCAGCGCCAGCAGCGAGACCGCCGCCCCGAGCGCCCACAGGCCAAGCCTGCCGCCGAACGGCCTATTGGCCGCGGGGGCCGCTTCGGCGACGATGGAATTGCCGCTCACGCCGCCGCCTTCGTCCTCTCACGGCCTTCGCATTTCCTGGCCGCCCCGCAGTCGCACGCCGGATCGTGAGGGTCAACGCTTCAGGCCTGCTCCCCGGACGTCGCGAATTTAGCGCGAAGGTGTGGCGCAATGCACACAGCCCCTTTGCTATCCCCGTCGTATAAGGCGTCGAAGCGGGCGTCGAGGGCGCTCGGAGAGCGCGATTGAGGCTCGGTTTCGACGACATGGCGTTGGGCGTAGGCAAGATTCGCGGACGGACCGCCGGCGGCGACGACGCCGTCGACGCCTCGCACTTCCTTTCGCGCATCGGCTACGCCGCGCTCGGCGTCGGCGCCCCGGTCAGCGTCGTCTTACATCCGCTCGGCCTGTTCGTGATATTTCCAATCGGCGTCGCGCTGATCCTGGTGGCGGCGACCCTCGAAGCCGGGCCCGGCTTTCTCGAACGGGTCGCGCGGCCCTTCAAGATTCCTGCCTTTCTCGCCCTTCTCGCCGGGTTCGCATGGGCGACGGCGTCGATTCTGTGGACGCCCTACCCCGTGGCCGCGGCGCAGCAGGCGCTCAAGATCGGGCTCCTGATCGCGGCGACCCTTCTGGCGACGTCGGCGCCGCGCGAGAACGCGAGCGCGACGGACCTGTACCTGTTCCCGCTCGGCGTCGTCTGCGGCATGGCGACAATGGCGGCCAAGGGTCTATCGGACGTCCTGGCCAGCACCCCGGATGACGGGAGGCTTGCGGCCGGCGCGGTCGCCCTCGCTGTGCTGTTGTTTCCGGCCATCGGCGGGTTCACGGCGCGCGGGCGCAACGGATTGGCGCGTCTGCTGCTGATCGTGGCGCTCTGTTTCGCCTACATCGCCGGCTACTCTCCGCTGACGGCGGCGTTGTTCGCCGGCTTTCTGGCGCTGTCGTTCTCGCTCTCGGACATGGCGCGCACGGCGCGCGAACTGGCCTGGGGCGCAGCCGCCCTTATTCTGCTGTCGCCGCTGATCCCCGCACTGGCGCCGACCGTTTCCGCGTGGGTGTTCCACGCCCGGCTCGCCAGACTGCCGCCGCCCTATGCCTCGCTCTCGGTCGCCGCGGACATTTTCACCCATCAAAAGCTGCGGCTCATCACCGGCCACGGCTTCCAGACCGTGGCCGGCGGCGTTCGCGCCGGGATCCTGCCGGCCGAAACTCCGCAAGCTCTGGCGTTCACGGTCTGGTATGAACTCGGCGCCGTCGCGGCGATGCTGGCGGCGGTCGGCATCTGGTTCGCGTTCCGCGATCTCATCAAGGCGCCCCCGAGGCTGGCTCCCTATATGGCGGCGGCGCTGTCGGCGATCGTGATGCTTGCCTTCCTCAATGTCGATTTTGTCGACGACATGACGGCGTTGACGCTCATTGCGGTCGCGGTCATTTCGACCGATGTGGCCGCGCGCAGCCAATACCGAACCCGGCGCCCGTCAGCGGCGAGTCTCGCCCACCTGTGAGACCGGAACGCAAACGGCTGCCGGAAAAGATGCGGGGCTAGACCCCCGCTTGTCCGTCTCGACGTTCGTGTCCCAATCGTCGAGACGCGGCGTCAGCGCTTTCGGGTGAATGAAATGGAGGGACGGACGGAGCGCGGGCGCGTATACTCCACGACCACGGCGCGGGTCCGGCCCGCGACCAGGCTAGCGCGGCCTCGCGACTTGGCGGCCTGCTTGGCCGCGAGCGCCTTCACCTCCTCGACCGGGACGCCCATGAGCGAGGCCGCGATTTCCGCGCGCTTGGCCGGATCTCCGGCCAGACTCTCGGCCGCGATCAACGCCTCCTCGATCGTCGGGCTGTCGTGGCGCACGCGACGAACGCCCCATTTGGTCTTCCAGGTGATTCCCACGATCCCCTCCGCAATGCTTGAGGATGTACTTTTGTGAAGATGTTGCACCGCAGCAAATAATTCAAGGCGTCTTGCGCTGGAATTCACAATCTTTTGATGCCGACTTGTGGAGGCGGCAGGTTCAGTCTCCGGCGTTCAGCCATGCCCGCGCCGCCGTCTCGCCCGAGCGCGCAGCGGCCTCGATGGAATCCGGCAAGGGGCCGCTCACATAGCCGCCAGCGAGGAAAAGATTGCGCCAGGGCGTCCTGCACGGCGGTCGACGAGCGGTCTCCTCGGGCGTCGCAAGCACGCTCGCGCGGCGTGAAAGAACGACCCGCCAGGCGGGCCTCGCGTCGGAAAGGCCGGTCAAGGCCGCCACGCCTCGCCAGCATTCGTCGGCGACGGCGAGGCGCGAGTCCTCGATTCGCGCGCCGGCGTCCTTGATCGTGACCGAAATCCGGTCGCGGTAGCAGAACAGCCAGTGAAACACGCCGTTGAGCACCCCCAGAATCATCGGCGCTCCCCGAGCCGGCGGGGCGGCGAAGTGGACGGTGAGGCTGGCCGAGACGCCGAGGGGCGTCTTCAGGCCGGGAATGAGCGTCGCCGCGAAAGGTCCGGGGGTCGCAAGGATCAACGCGTCGCGCGGGCCAAGGTCAATGCGGTCGTGCTCGAACTCCAACCCCTGGACTCGATCCTCGCCCCGGTCGAGGCCGGTCAGCTTCCGCTCGAAGCGGACGAGCGCCCCGTCGCGCTGGAGCCGCCTGACCAGCGGGTCGACAAAGGCGCGGCCGAAGCTGCTGACCGGGACCATCAACCGCGCCCCGCTCCCGCCGGCGTTCAAGAATTCGCGCAGAACCCCGCCCGCCAGCCGCCCGGAGGCGGTCTCGGGCGCGCAATTGAGCGCGGCGAGCGTCAATGGCCGCCAGAGCCGCTCCATCGCCGCTTCGCTTGGCGGCCCGAGGCTCGCGACCGTGGCGGCGCTCGGCGCCCGGATGAGGCGCCGCGCGGACCAGTAGTCGTCCCAGGTCAGCCGCAGACCGCGGCGCTTGGCGTTGAGGAGCCACCACGGGATTCGCCCGGCGTTGGGGCTGATGCGCCAGCGCTCGCCGGTCGCGAGGTCGGCGAAGGCGACGCCCGGCCTCGGGTCTTCCCGCCATTCGCGGCGCGCGCCGGCGGCCTCGATCAACGACAGCGCGGAGGTCCAGCACGAGAGCAGCGGAAAATTCCCGGTATCGATGTCGAACCCCAGCGCCTCATCGTAAAAAGAACGCCGGCGCCCGCCCGCGTGCGGCTTGGCCTCATGAACAACGACGTCGCATTGACCGCTCGCCGCGAGCGTCCGGGCGGCCGCCAGACCCGACACTCCCGCTCCGACGACATGGACAACCGCGCGCTTCATGATCTGGCTTTATTCTTGCTGTCGCTCTCGCTCTCGCTTTTGCCGTTCGCCACGGACGCCGAGCCGCGCGCCCGAATCACTCGAACGAGGCTAAGCCGCTTCGCCAGCGAGAGAAACCTCTGAGCCGCGCGCCGGGCTTGACAGAAACCGCGCCCGGCGCGAACGTTTTGACCAAACGGTCAGGAACATCTCGATTCACCCTCGATGGGTTTTGGGCAACACCATGACGATCGCCGCCGGCCCGCCCGGACTCTCCGACGTTTCCCCCGGCCGCCTGGACGGCCCGAGCCTAAAGGCCAATTTCTCGGACCTCCACCCCGCGTTCACCCCGCATGAGGCCAGGGTCGAGGCCGAGCGCTGCTACTTCTGTTTCGATGCGCCGTGTCAGCAGGCCTGCCCGACCTCGATCGACATTCCGCTTTTCATTCGTCAAATCGCCGCCGGCAATCGCCCGGGCGCGGCCAAGACCATCTTCGACGCCAATATCATGGGCGGCATATGCGCCCGCGTCTGCCCGACCGAGACCTTGTGCGAAGAAGCCTGCGTGCGCGAGGCCGCAGAAGGCAAGCCGGTCACGATCGGCCAGTTGCAGCGCTACGCGACCGACGCGCTGATCATGGGCGGCAAGTCGCCATACGCGCGCGGCGCGCCGACCGGCAAACGGGCCGCGATTGTCGGCGCGGGGCCGGCGGGACTTGCCTGCGCGCATGCGCTCGCGCTCGCCGGCGTCGAGACGACGATCTTCGAGGCCCGCCCGAAGGCCGGCGGCCTCAACGAATACGGGATCGCGGCCTATAAGGCGACCGATGATTTCGCGGCGAAGGAAGCCGCCTTCGTGCTCTCGATCGGCGGCATCGCCATCAAACACGGCCTCGCGCTCGGCCGCGACCTGAAACTGGAGGACCTGCGCCGGGACCATGACGCGGTCTTTTTGGGCATGGGCCTCGGTTCGACCAACAAACTCGGGCTTGCGAACGAGGCCGAGCTCGAAAACGTGGTCGACGCCGTCGACTATATCGCCCGCCTGCGGCAGGCGAAGGACCTCGCGACGCTGCCGGTCGGCCGCAGGGTGGTCGTGATCGGCGGCGGCATGACGGCGATCGACATCGCGGTGCAGTCGAAGAAGCTCGGCGCCCAGACCGTGACCATGGTCTATCGGCGCGGCCCGGAGCAGATGAAGGCGAGCCTCTTCGAGCGCGAACTGGCGCAGACCAGCGGCGTCGTCATCCGCCATTGGGCGCGGCCGGTCTCGCTGGAGGGACACGCCGGTCGTCTGAGCGCGGTCGTGTTCGAGGATGCGCGCGATCACGACGACGCGCCGGCCTTGCCCGGCTCGGTTTTCCGGGTCGAGGCCGACATGCTGTTTACCGCGATCGGCCAGCGCGGAACGCCGGAAATGCTGGGCGGGGCGGGGATCAAGGTCAAGGACGGACGGATCGTCGTCGACGGCGAGCGGCGCACGACCCTCGAAGGCGTGTGGGCCGGCGGCGACTGCGTTCTCGGCGGGCAGGATCTGACCGTCAGCGCGGTCGAGGACGGCAAGCAGGCGGCCTGCTCCATCATCGCGGCGCTCGGCTTGGCGCCGCGGCTCTAGAGTTCCAAGAAACGCGGGATTATTTCGAGTAACCGGCATCCGCATTTTCGCAACCCGCTTCGAGCGAGGGTTCCATGGCCGATCTGCGCACCTCTTTTCTCGGCGTCAAGTCGCCCAATCCGTTCTGGCTCGCTTCCGCCCCGCCGACCGACCGCAAGGTTAATGTCGAGCGCGCGTTCCGCGCCGGCTGGGGCGGCGTCGTCTGGAAGACGCTCGGGGAAGCTGGACCGCCGATCGTCAACGTGTCCGGCGCGCGCTACGGCGCGATCCACGGTCCCGACCGGCGCCTGATCGCGATGAACAACATCGAACTCATCACCGACCGCGATCTCGAAATCAACCTGCGCGAGATCAAGGAGGTCAAGCGGGCGTGGCCCGATCGCGCCCTCATCGTCTCGCTGATGGTGCCGTGCGACGAAGAATCGTGGAAGGCGATCCTCGCCCGGGTGGAAGAGACCGAATGCGACGGGGTCGAGCTCAACTTCGGCTGTCCGCACGGCATGTCGGAGCGCGGCATGGGCTCGGCGGTCGGCCAGGTGCCCGAATATGTCGAAATGGTCGCGCGCTGGTGCAAGGCGCATACGCGCATGCCGGTCATCGTCAAACTGACCCCCAACGTCACCGACATCCGCCAACCCGCCCGGGCCGCGAAAAAAGGCGGCGCCGACGCCGTGTCGCTCATCAACACCATCAACTCGATCATGGCGATCGACCTCGATCACATGACGCCGGACGTCGCGATCGACGGCAAGGGCACGCATGGGGGCATGTGCGGTCCGGCGGTCAAACCGATCGCGCTGTCGATGACGTCCGAAATCGCTCGCGACCCCGGCTGCGCCGGCCTGCCGATCTCGGCCATCGGCGGGATCACGACCTGGCGCGACGCCGCCGAATTCATCGCGCTCGGGGCCGGAACGGTGCAGATCTGCACCGCGGCGATGACTTATGGATTCAAGGTCGTGCAGGAGATGGTTTCGGGTCTCGAGGACTTCATGGAGGCGAAGGGTTACGCCTCGATCGAGGACTTCCGCGGCCGAGCCGTCCCCTCGATCACCGACTGGCAATATCTCAATCTGAATTTTGTCGCCAAGGCCGAGATCAATCAGGACCTCTGCATCCAATGCGGCCGGTGCCACATCGTTTGCGAGGATACGTCGCATCAGGCGATCTTCGCTCAGGTCAACGGCAAGCGGCGCTTCGTCGTCAATGAGGCCGAGTGCGTCGGCTGCAATTTATGCGCGCTGGTCTGCCCGGTCGAAAACTGCATCACGCTCGTTCACAAGACCGCCGGCGTCGATCCGCGAACCGGCCTCGACTACGGACGCGCGCCCGCCAACTGGACGACGCATCCGAACAATCCGAGCGCCGCCAAAGCGGCGGAGTGAGCGCGGCTCGAACCGATCAGCCCTCGCCGCGCTGCTCCTTCAACTTGCCGAACACCGAATCGACGTTGATCTTCTCTTCGCTCGGCTTGGGCTTCGGCGTCGGAACGCCGAACACTTCCAGCTGGCTCGACGGCGCCGGGGTGGGGCGGGCGGTGGTGATTTCCGCCGAAACCAGGGTCTGGCTGCGGTCTTCCTCGGGCTTTGGCCGCTCCTTGGCGGCGCGATTGACCTCGACATCGAGGTCGATTTGCGAACAGAGGCCGAGCGTCACCGGGTCCAGCGGCTGAAGATTGGCCGAATTCCAGTGGGTGCGCTCGCGAATGGCCTGCAGCGTGTGCTTGGTCGTGCCGACCAGACGCATGACCTGCGCGTCCTTGAGTTCCGGATGGTTGCGCAACAGCCACAATACGGCGTTGGGGCGATCCTGCCGGCGCGACAGCGGGGTGTAGCGCGCGCCGCGCGCCTTCTTGAACTCCGGCGTGCGCAGCTTGGAGGTCGCCAGTTGCAGGCGATGGCCAGGGGCATGCTCGGCGGCGGCGATTTCCTCGCGGGTCAACTGCCCGGTCGAGATCGGATCGTAGCCCTTGATGCCGGTGGCCACTTCGCCGTCGGCGATGCCTTTGACCTCGAGCGGATGCAATTTGCAGAAGTCCGCGATCTGATCGAAGGTGAGCGAAGTGTTCTCGACCAGCCAGACGGCGGTCGCCTTGGGCATCAGCGGCGCGTCGCTCATGAAATATGCTCCTTGATGTCGCGGCTTGCGCGCGCGTTCCCGCTCTCGGCCCGGATGAGGCGCGGCCTCAAATCTTCAAACTCGAGGGGATGCCGGCTTTATAGGCGCCGCCGGGCCAAAATGCAATGTTTTGTCGACTGCCCGAAGCCATCGAGAGCAAAAAGATTCTCGGAAACCTTGCCGAACGTGGCGGTTGATCCCAGATCGCGGCCTCCACCGGCTCGAAGGCCGCCCCGAACAGGGAATCCGTTGATGAAACGCGCAATCCTCACCCTTGCCGCCCTCGGTCTGACGCTGGGCTTGGCGGCGTCGCCCGCGCCGGCAATAGCCAAGGGCTGCCTGAAGGGCGCGCTCGCCGGCGGCGTCGCCGGCCACTACGCCGGCCATCACGCCGTCCTCGGCGCCATGGGCGGCTGCCTGGTCGGGCGCCATCTCGCCCACGAAAAAGCGAAAGAAAACGCGGCGGCGGCCGCCCATCGCGCGCAGGCGCCCGCGCCCGCGGCTCCCCAACACAACAGCTACTGAAGCCGCGCTTGGCGAGGGCGGCGCCTATTGCTGGGGCGGCTCGTCGCTCTCAGCCAGCTCCACGCATCAGCGCTTAGCGCGCCGTCCGATCGACTTTGAGCCGTCATTGCGAGGAGCGCAGCGACGAAGCAATCCAGCAGCGCAAGATTGGCGGCGGTCGTCAATGGATTGCTTCGCTGCGCTCGCAATGACGATCGCGTCTCGATTGGACCGGCTCCGTGCATGAGCGCTCAGCCTGCTGTCCGATTGCCTTTGCGCCGTCATTGCGAGGAGCGCAGCGACGAAGCAATCCAGCGGCGCAAGATTGGCGGCGGTCGTCAATGGATTGCTTCGCTGCGCTCGCAATGACGATCGCGTTTCGATTGGATCGGAAAAACGGGGGAGCGCGCATTCACGCTCAGAATCTCGATGATTGAGACCGATTGTTGGAATTCGATCTTACGCCTTGTTGTTGAGGGCGGGTTGCGCGCCAGGATCGAGCGGCCAGCGCGGGCGGCCCGGAACGTCGAGCCGGTCGGTCAGGCCGAGCCGCAACCGCTCGATTCCAGCCCATGCGATCATGGCCCCATTGTCGGTGCACAGGTTCTGCGGCGGCGCGACCATCGGCAGCCCGGCCTCGGCGCAAAGCCGCGCCAGCACTTCGCGCAGCGTCGCGTTGGCGGCGACGCCGCCGGCGATCACGACGGCGCTCGGCGGGGCGCCCAGGCGCTCGCGAAACAGTTTGAGGCCGACCCGCATGCGGTCCTCGACCACGTCGGCGACCGCGGCCTGAAACGAGGCGCAGAGATCGGCGACGTCGCGCGATCGCAAAGGGGCGACGGATTCGGCGACGAGCCGCACCGCGGTTTTCAGGCCCGACAGCGAAAAATCGGCGTTCGGACGCCCGGCCATCGGCCGGGGCAGCGCGAACCGCTCTGGATTGCCGTGCCTCGCGGCCGCCTCGACCGCCGGCCCGCCGGGAAAACCGAGGCCGAGCAGTTTCGCCGTCTTGTCGAAGGCTTCGCCGATCGCGTCGTCCATGGTCGCGCCGAGCCGGGCGTAGTCGCCGACCCCTTTGACCGCGAGAATCTGGGTGTGTCCGCCGGAAGCCAGCAGCGCGAGATAGGGAAAGGCGACATTGGCGACCAGGCGGGCGGTCAGCGCGTGCGCCTCGAGATGATTGACGGCGATGAAAGGCCTGCCGCAAGCAAGCGCCACGCCCTTGCCCGCCATCAGGCCGACCAGCACGCCGCCGATCAGGCCCGGCCCCGCCGCCGCCGCGACCCCGTCGAGGTCTTTTGCCGTCATTTTGGCGCGGTCGAGCGCGCGGAAGATCAGCGAATCGACGATCTCGACATGGGCGCGCGCGGCGATCTCCGGCACCACCCCGCCGAAAGCCGCATGGGCGGCGATCTGGCTCATCACCTCGTCGGCGAGAATGTCTCCCCCACCGTCGGGCCGCAGCCGCACCACCGCGGCCGCGGTCTCGTCGCAGGTCGTCTCGATGCCCAGAACCCGCATTTCGTTCGGTTCGCTCCGCTCTAAGTTGTGAAGCCCATAGCGTGAAGGAGGCGGGGAGGGAACCGGCGAACGCGCCGATTGTAGCCGCGCTCGTTGCGCGCGGGGCGCGCCGTCGCCGCCGGATCAGGCCGCGTCGTCTGCGGCGGCTCGATGGGAACGGAGCTCTCCCGCGAAGACGCCGATTGGGATCGCCACGGCGCCTTCGTCGAGGCGCTGTGCGAGGCGATCGGCGAGATCAGGGCGTCGCTCGGCCCGAACGGGCGGCAAATATCCCGATTTAACCTCATCATTTCAATGCGTTAACAATTTTGACTTTCGGAAAACAAAAAGCTGTGCTAGGTTGGGCTCAGGTCGCCGTTCGCCGGACGATCCGCCCGGCCGACCTGGGGGCGGACGGGACTCGTGCAGAATTCGGCGGAACGTGGAGCGGAAGAAAATATTGCCTTTCGAATTGGCGTAACCCCTTGAAAAGTCCTGATTCCCGGAAAGAAGGAGTTTTCCTTTTCTTCCCTTTTATTTTCTTTTGCTTCCCATTGGGCTTTCCTTTGCTTCCCGCTGGCTTGCGATAATTTCACCAGCTGGCGCGCGTCCTTAGTAAAACCAACAAATACTGTGATTAATCCTTGCCGGCTTTGGCGAGCGCGGCGTCGATTGCCGGCGCCAGAATGGTCTTGACCGCGAAGATCGAGCCTTTGAGGCTGTAGTGGCCATAGTCGACGGCCAGCAGGTCCTCGGGCAGGTCGGGGCCGATCAGACGCCGGCAGCCGTCGGCGCCGCACAGTTTTTTTGCCTGTGAGACGTACGTGACGCCCGGGCCCCAGTCCTTCGCGGCGAGCGCGCGATCGGTCGCAAGCGAATCGGGCCTGACGCCGATCTTGGAGAATGCCGGCGCCTGACCGCGATCGAGGACGTCGCGCCCGACCAGAACGGGCAGGGAAGGCGCCCAGGTCGGCACCTCGCCCGCGATGATGATCGAAGGCACGCCCTCGGCGTGCAGCCGCCGCGCGCCAGCGACCAGGGCGTCGAGATAGCCGGGGTAGCGCCAGTTCGCCCCGTGGTCGTACTGGGAGAAATAGCCGCCGACGATCACGACGTCCGGCCTGATCGCCCGGATCTGGGCGAACACGTAGTCGTTGATGGCCCGGCAGCGCGGCGTGCCGGCGACGCCGGCCTCCATCTCGACATTCTCGACCAGGGGGACGCAAAAAACCGAAGTCAGGCTCAGGATGTTGGCCTTTGCCCCATAGAGCGCGCGCAAGCCGGCGAACAGATGCGCCGCATGCGAATCGCCGACGACGAGAATCGTCGGCTTCGATGGGTCCGGGACGGCGGAGCAATGGCCTTTTTCGAAGAAGCGCGCCGCCCGCTCGCGCTCCTCGGCGAGCGAGTAGCGCACATTGTCGCGCTGATAGAAGCAGTGCATCAACCGCTCGTCTTTGGCGCCGTTCGCGTCGTAATCGAAAATGCGGGTGACCAAAGGCGGGAAACGCTCGGGAAAGCCCTTCGCGTCGTAGGTGAGCTTCCCGACGATCCCGGTCAGCGCCAGCAGGCCCGCGAGCGTGAGCGCGACCGCGAACGGACGGCGGCGAAACAGCCTAGCGACCGGCAATTCGATCAACCGATAGGTGAGGGCGGCGAGAACGACCGCCACCGCCGCGAGGGTCAACATCACGCCCGCCGTCGGGATCACCCCGGGCCAGACGTGGGCGAAGGCGAACAAAGGCCAATGCCACAGATAGAGCGGGTAGGAAATCGCGCCGAAGAAGCCGGCCACCCGATTGCCGAGCGCGACATCCCCCAAACGCGAACGCGGATGAGCGATGACAAGAGCGCAGCCGGCGGTCGGAACCACCGCCAGCCAGCCGGGAAACGGCTGCGTCTCGTTGAGGAAAACATAGGCTCCGAGCATCAGCGCGATCCCGAGGCCGGCGCCGATATCGGCGACGCGACGCGACGGATAGGGCAGAGCGGAGAGCAGAAAGACCTCGCGATACGCCAGCAGCGCGCCGAGCGCGAGCTCCCATGCGCGGGTCCACGGCAGATAGAACGCGGCGATCGGATCGCTCGGAGTCAGGATGACGCAGGCGGCCAGCGAGGCGACGAAAATGGCGGCGATGACGCCGGCGACAAGACCTTCCCTGAGCTTGAACAGCGCCAGAAGCAAGACCGACCAGACGAGGTAGAATTGCTCCTCGATGCTCAGCGACCAGAGGTGCAGAAGAGGCTTCGTGGCCGAGTCGGGGCCGAAATAGCCGCCGACGCCGGCGAGTTTGAGAAGCCAGAAATTGACGGTGAAGTATGAGTTGCCCAGCAGGGCGCCGCCGATGTCGCGGAATTGGACCGGCGCGGCGCGACGCCAGCCCAAAATCCAGACGAAGGCCGCCATCACCAGCATGGCGGGCAGGATGCGCCGGGCGCGTTTGGCGTAAAACGCCGCCAGCGAGAAATGGCCGGCGGCGCTTTCACTCATGATGATGCGTGAAATCAGAAAACCGGAAATGACAAAAAAGACGTCGACGCCGGTGAACCCGCCGGGAACCCATGTGCGATCGGCGTGGAAGGCGACGACGCCGAGCACGGCGAGGGCGCGCAACCCATTGATGTCGTACCTGAAGCCAAGCGGGGCCGACGCCCGCGCCGCGATGAGGTCTGGAGTGTTGAGGGCTTTGTCCAACCGATGATCCTGCCGGCGTCGCCTCTGTCGGCTTGGTCGCCGCGGCGAGGGGGTAAACGGCTGCGCGCTGATCGGCAAGCGTCCGTGGTGGCTTGCCCGCCCGACGCCGACCCCCATAATGTCGGACATGGGAACGAGGCGCCGCTGATGTCGGCCAGGGTCGCGCTCTTTCGCGCGCACGACGATGCGGCCGGCAGCGCGTCCCGGTTGCGCCGGCTCGGGCATTCCGTCGCTTGCATTCCGGCGATCGAGACCGCGCCGCATGCCTTCACGCCGGGCAAGGCGCGGTATGCCGCGGTTGTCGCCTCGAGCGCCAAGGCGTTTCTTAGTAACGCGCCGAGCGACAAAACGTCGCCGCTTTATGTTGTCGGCGCCAGAACGGCGCGGGCGGCGGAAGCGCGGGGTTGGCGGCTCGCCGCTCCACCCGCATCAAATGCGGCCCAACTGATCGCGACGCTTGAGAGCCGCCTCGCTTCGGGCGCGAATGTGCTCTATCTCGCCGGGCGCGACCGCAAGGGCGCGCTGGAGGCGCGGCTCGCCGGGACATGCGTCCTGGAAGTCGTCCAGGCTTACGCGGCTGAAGCGCGTGAAGCTTGGCGACCAGCCGAGGTCAAGGCCTTGGCGTCCTGTGTCGCGGCGCTCCATTACTCGCGCCGTTCGGCCGCGCTGGCGGCGGGACTGGCGCAGGCCTCTGGCATTGCCGAACATTTCCTGGCCATGCGGCACGTTTGCCTCTCGCGCGACGTCGCCGAGCCGCTCCAGGCGATCGGCGCAGCCCACGTCCTAGTGGCGGAAGCACCCGAAGAGAGCGCGCTCTTCGCAGCTTTAGGCCGGGCGCTGCGCGGGTTCCAATCGCGGGGGGCCTCTCGTATATAGGGCCCGAAAAGCGAGGGCGCTCAGAGATGGTCGACGAGGAAATCCACAATGTGGCTTCCGAACAGCGGGGGGCCGCGCCGCCCAATCGCGACAAGCGAGATGATGGCGACGTCATCGACGGCGAGGTCGCGGCGCGGGGAGAGAACGACGCGCCGCGCGAGCCAGCCGCCGCCGAGCCGGCCAAGGAGGCCTTGTCGACTCCTTATACGCAGGCCCCCGCGGATCCTTCGAGCCGCCTGCGCGCCGGCGCCGCCGGGGCGCTCGGCGGCCTGATCGTCGCGGCGCTCGCCGCCGGCGGCGGCTACTACCTTTTCGCCCCTAGAGCGGATCTCGCCGAGCGGGACGCGGGCCGCCTCGCGGCTCTCGAATCCCAGGCGCAAAGTCAGAGCGCGGCGCTCGCAGGCCTCGACAAGCGCCTGCGCGCGTTTGAAGCCTCCAATGCCGAGAACCGTCGGGCCGCGGCGGCGTCGATGGAAGCCGCGCAACACCTAGCCACGGACGTGAAGGGCTTGCGCGCCGAAGTCAGCGCGGCGCGCGATGAAATTCCCGGCCTCGCGTCGCGCATCGCCAAGCTGGAATCCGGCGCTGAGCGGTCGAGCGGAGCGACCCCTGACATTTCCGCGCTCGCCGACCGCCTCGACAAGGTCGAGGCGGCGCTGGCGGCCCCCAAGAGCGAGACGCGGGCCGCCCCGGAGCAACCCTCGGCAAGCGACAACGCCGCTGCGATCGCGATCATCGCCGAGGCGCTGGACCAAAAGCTCGCGTCCGGCGCGCCAATCGACGAAGAGCTTGGAGCTCTGGAGCGTCTCGGGGTCGAGCCTGCGCGACTGGCCGCGCTCAAAGTTGTCGTCAACGGCGCGCCGACCGGCCACGCCCTCGCCGCGTCCTTCGACGCCGTCGCGCCCAAGGTCCTGGCCGCGACGACGCACGCCGACCACGGCGGGATCGTCGATCGCTTTCTCGCTCATATCCGCGGCCTGGTTCAAGTGCACAATTTGAAAGAGACCGCCGGCGACGATCCAGCGGCGTTGATTTCCCAAATCGAGGCGGCTTGCAGGCGCGACGACGTGAGCGGCGCGCTCGCCGCCTTCGGCAAGCTGCCGGAAGCCGCGCGCCAGCCGGCCGTGGGCTGGGCGGCGCAGGCCGGCGCAAGGCGCGCGGCGGACGCGGCCCTTCGGTCTATCCGCGAGCAGGCGATCGGGCGGTTGACGGGCGGCGCCAAGCCTTGAGATTCGATCAAGTCGGGTTGGGTAGGCGGCTGGTTGTCGGCGAGCCGCGCCCTGGGAATGCGGAGACGCCATGTTTCGCCTGTTGATATTTCTCGCCGGGCTGGCTTTGGCCGCTCTGGGGCTCACATGGCTCGCCGACAATCCGGGCGTCGTGACGCTGACATGGAGAGGGGTCGAATATGACGTCTCGCTGATGCTGGCGCTCGGCGTCGTCGCCGCGCTGGCGATCGCGATCTCCATCGTTTGGGGCGTGTTGCGTTTCCTATTCCGCATCCCGTCGCTGGTCTCCATGACCGCCCAAGCGCGCAAGCGCGAAAAGGGGTTCGCGGCTCTTTCGCAGGGCATGATCGCCGTCGGCGCCGGCGATATGCGCGCGGCGGCCCGACATGCGGCCGAGGCGAACCGCCTGGTCGCCCATGAACCGATGGCCAAACTCCTGCGCGCGCAGGCCGCGCAACTGTCCGGCGACCGAAAGGGCGCCGTTGACGCCTTCAACGCCATGCTGGATCATCCCCCGACACATGGACTCGGCCTGCGCGGCCTGCATCTTGAGGCCCGTCGCGCCGGCGACCACGAGGCGGCCCTGCAATACGCCATGCGCGCGAGCGCGCATGCTCCGGTCGCCTGGGCGGGGCAGGCGGTGCTCGACGACCGTGCGCGGCGCGGCGACTGGGCCGGCGCGCTGGCGACCGTCGATTCGAACGCCGCCGCCCGCCTAATCGACAGGCCGACCGCCAATCGGTGGCGCGCGGTCATCAAGACCGCGATGGCGGAAGAGCAGATCGATCACGATCCGAAGGGCGCGCTGACGCTCGCGCAGGAAGCCTGCCGTCTTGCGCCGACGCTCGTACCCGCGGCCGCGATCTGCGGGCGGCTGACCGCGGGCGCCGGCGATTATCGCCGCGCCTCGAAAATCCTCGAGAGCGCCTATGCGCAGACCCCCCATCCCGACCTTGCCGCAGCCTATGTGCGCGTCCGTCGCGGAGACTCGATCGCGGACCGCCTCGCGCGCGCCCGGACGCTGGCGCGGGTCGCGCCCGACGAACCCGAATCGATGCTCACCGTTGGCCGCGCGGCGCTCGAGGCGCACGACCGCGCCACCGCTCGCGCCGCCATCGCCCCGCTGCTCGCGTCCGACTCGCCCCATGGACGACCGGCGCGCCGCGTCTGCCTGTTGATGGCCGACATCGAGGATGCAGAAGGCAACCAAGGCGCCGTGCGCGAGTGGCTCGCCCGCGCCGCACGTGCGCCGCACGACAAGGCCTGGGTGGCCGACGGAGTCATTAGCGATCGCTGGGCGCCGGCATCGCCGTCGGGCGCGCTCGACGCCTTCGTCTGGCGCGCGCCCGACGAG
Organism: uncultured Alphaproteobacteria bacterium; assembly: GCA_963784805.1. Classification (GTDB taxonomy): domain Bacteria; phylum Pseudomonadota; class Alphaproteobacteria; order Rhizobiales; family Beijerinckiaceae; genus Roseiarcus. Next base: position 291,982 of record CAWASR010000016.1, on the reverse strand, counting down.
CGTATCGCGTCGTCGCCAGAGCCTATGATTGCCGACCCGGTGGCCGCCTCGCCCAAACCGGCTGAAATTGCCGCGCCGGCGCCCGCGCCGGTTGAACCGCCGCACGTTTCAGACTCGCCCGTGTTGGAGCCTCAGGCCGTCGAACCGCAACGCCGCGCGGCGCCCGCTCCCGCCGTCGCCCATGCGCCGCGGACCGGCGTGATCATCGATCCGGCGACAATGGCGCCGGACGATCCAGGTCCCGAGGCGCCGGAGACGAAGCGGCGCAGCTTCCGGCTCTACTCGAACGAATGAACCCGACCGCCTCTCCAGACGAACGCGCAACGGCGGAAATCGAAGCCATGTCCCCTGCCCCGGTCGTCATCGTCGGCGCCGGCCACGCTGGCGTTCAGGCCGCCGCGAGCCTGCGCGAGGAGGGGTTCGAAGGCGACGTTGTTCTCTTGTCCGACGAGAAGGATCTGCCCTATCAGCGCCCGCCCCTGTCGAAGGCGTTTCTCAAGGGCGATATGGACATTCACGGGCTGCCGCTGAGGGCAGAGGCTTTCTTCCGCGACCATCGCATCGACCTCAGGCGCGGCGTCGGCGCGATCGGAATCGACCGCTCTTCCCGGCGGGTGGAGACCAGCGACGGCGCTGCAATCGGCTATCGACATCTCATCCTGGCGACCGGCGCGCGGCAGCGGCGGCTCGACGCTCCGGGCGTCGCTCTGCCGGGTGTTTTCGCCCTGCGCTCGATCGCCGACGCCGCCGCGCTGCGCGAGCGCATCCACGCCGGGCGCAAGCTCGTCATCATTGGGGCCGGTTTCATCGGGCTCGAAATCGCCGCCACCGCCACGAGCCTCGGCGCCGAAGTGACGGTGGTCGAAATCGCGCGACCGATGGGACGCGCCGTCTCGCAGATCATGTCAGACTTTTTCCTCGAGTCGCATCTGGCTTTCGGCGCGAGGATTCGTCTCGGGCTCGGGGTCGCGGCGATCAAGGGCGTCGAAAAGGCGGAGGCCGTGGCTCTAAGCAACGGAGAAGTCCTTCCGGCCGATCTCGTCGTCATTGCCGTCGGCGTCACCGCGGAGGATGCGCTGGCGCGCGCGAGCGGACTCGAATGCGCCAATGGCGTCGTCGTCGGGGAGTTCCTGCGGACCTCGGATCCCGAAATTTCAGCGATCGGCGACTGCGCCGACTTTCCCAACGCGGCGCTTGGATTCCGCACCCGACTCGAATCGGTGCAGAACGCCGTCGACCAGGGGCGCTGCGTCGCCGCGCGGCTGGCGGGCAAACCGGCGCCCTATGACGCGCTGCCTTGGTTCTGGAGCGATCAGGGGGATTTGAAGCTGCAGATCGCCGGTCTGTCGCATGGCGTCGACACATGGGTCGTGCGCGGCGATCCGGGGGCGCGCGCTTTCTCGACCTTCGGCTTCAAGGACGGCAAGCTCGCGGTCGTCGAATCCGTCAACCGCGCCGGCGACCACGCGGCGGCCAGGCGCATCATCGGCACGGCCAAGACATTGACGCCGCAAGAAGCGGCGGATCCCGCGTTCGATCTGCGCGCGCTGGCGAAGCGGTGAGGGCGACCGCGACTTGGGGCCGGACGGGTCAGGGTTGGTTTCTCAGTCGGAAATGTCGGTCTCGAACGCCACGCGATCCTGAGCGAGATCCTTCCGAAGGACGAGGTTGAATGCAGAGAAGCCTTCGGCGTCGAAGGATTTTCGTGCGTCTGCATTGGCTGCCCAGACATCCAATGCGATCTTTTTCATCCCTTCCGCCTGAGCTCGTCTCTGGGCTGACCGCATCAGCGCCGAAGCTACTCCTGTGCGACGCGCATCGGGTTCAACGGCGATATGATGAACGTAGATGCAACCATGCGCCGGGCTGAACGGCGTTTCATCTCGCTCTTGCCTGTCGTATCGATGACCGGCTTGAAATTGCCAGGTTCGAGCGCGGCGTGCAGCTTCTGAACGACTTCATTTAGCGCCACGAGGACATCGAGGTCCGCAAGGGTGGCTCTAACGGATAACAACCTTCACGACCCGCCTCCCGGACGAGGCCGGTGGCGATCCTAGGCGCGCACGGAGGGACAGAAAGTCCCTCTCTATGGAAAATCGAGACATTGACATTGCTGGCAACCGCCAAAACAAGGCTCTTACAGCGAAATCCTCGCCCGCCCGGCGAGTTCGCCGACGACGCCTCGGCGGAATGCGAGCACGCAAGCGACGAAGATGACGCCCTGGATTACGGTCACCCACTCGCCGAACTGGGCGAGATAGTTCTGCATCGAGATGACAATAAGCGCGCCCACGACGGGGCCGTAGAATGTGCCCATGCCGCCGACGAGCGTCATCAGCACTACTTCGCCCGACGTGGCGAAGGAGACGTCGGTCAGCGAGGCGTTCTGGGTGACGATCGCCTTGGTTGCGCCGGCCAGGCCCGCGATCGCCGCCGACAAGACGAAGGCCGCCAGCTTGTACTGGAGCGTTCGGTAGCCGAGCGACACGGCGCGCGGTTCATTTTCACGGATCGCCTTCAAAATCTCGCCAAAGGGCGAGTTCACCGCACGCTGCACGACCAGAAAACCGAACAGGAAGATCGCCGCCACGAAAACATAGAGCGCCGCGGGGCGCGACAGGTCGAACAGTCCGAGCGCGCGCCCTTGCGGCACAGACTGGATGCCGTCCTCGCCGTGGGTGAACGGCGCTTCGACGCAAAAGAAAAACACCATCTGGGAAAAGGCGACGGTGATCATAGCGAAATAAATACCGCTGCTGCGAATGGCGAGCGCGCCGGTGACGAGGCCGAGCAGCGCCGAAACGGCGACGCCGAGCGCAATCGCCGATACGGGTTCCAATCCCCACACTTTCGCGGCGTGCGCGCACACGTAGCTCGCCAGCCCCAGGAACATCGCGTGGCCGAGTGAAAGCAGGTTGGCGTAGCCGATCAGGAGATTGAAGGCGCAGGCGAACAGTGCGAAGCACAGTGCCTGCATGACGAAGAATGGATAGGCGAAGAAGGGCGCGATCGCGATCAACGCGACCATCGCCGCGAAGGCGATCGCATTGGCGCGGCGGTCGCGCGCGCTGGCGTCTATCACGGGGGCGGACGCTTCGAGGCTCATGTCAGGGGGCCCTTCCGAACAGGCCCGCGGGCCGGATCAACAGAACGATCGCCATGATCACGAACACGACCGTATTCGACGCCTCGGGATAGAACACCTTGGTCAGACCCTCGACGACGCCGAGCACGAATCCGGTCACGATCGAGCCGAGGATCGAGCCCATGCCGCCGATCACCACGACCGCGAACACGACCGCGATTATGTTGGCGCCCATGCCGGGCCGGACCTGATTGATCGGCGCGGCCAGGACGCCGGCGAAGGCGGCGAGAGCGACGCCAAATCCGTAAGTCAAGGTGACCATTCGCGGCACATTGATGCCGAAGGCGCGCACCATGGTCGGGTTCTCGGTCGCCGCGCGCAGGTAAGAGCCGAGCTTCGTCCGCTCGATCGCGAACCAGGTCGCGAAGCACACGACCGCCGAAGCGGCGATTACCCAGCCGCGATAGACGGGCAGAAACATGAAGCCGAGATTGTAGGCGCCGCTGAGTTGCTTAGGGATCGCGTAGGGAAGGCCGGACGCACCGAAGTAGTTCTGGAACAGGCCTTGAATGATCAGCGCCAGGCCAAAGGTCAGCAGCAGGCTATATAGCGGATCTAGGCCCGCGAGAGGCTTGAGAAAGAGCCGCTCGCCGATCGCGCCGATCGTCCCGACCGCCAGAGGAGAGAGCGCCAGCGCCCACCAATAGTTGAGGCCCGCCCAATGGAGCAGAAAGTAAGCCGCGAAGGCCCCCATCATGTAGAATGCGCCATGAGCGAAGTTGACAATGGTCAACATGCCAAAAATGACCGCGAGACCGAGGCTCAAGAGCGCGTAGAACGAGCCGTTGATGAGGCCGATCAGCAACTGGCCGAAAAGCTCCGGCATGCTGATCGTGTGCCCGAAAATGCTCATGACCTGCGCCCCAGGGAAATCGCCAAGCGCTGTCCGCCCTCTTCCGGCCGCGCATGGCGCCTCCACAATCTCCCGCAGCGGGCGTCGCGCCGCGTCTCCCGCACCGGGCGCCGCCGAGAGGCGCCCGTCGATCGACGAGCGTTGCGGGAGAGGGCTGGGGCGAGGGCGACGCGCCTGACAAACGTCATCGTCATACGCCGAGGGTCTCGTGCAGCATATCCATCCTTCCGGCGAGATCGGAGGTAGCGAAGGCGTCGATGATTTTGCCGTGCTCCATGACGAAAAACCGGTCGGCGAGCGTCGATGCGAAGCGGAAATTCTGCTCGACGAGCAGGATCGTGAAGCCCTCGCGCTTGAGTTCGGCGATCGTGCGGCCAATTTGCTCGATGATGACCGGGGCGAGACCTTCGGTCGGTTCGTCGAGCATAAGGAAACGCGCGCCGGTGCGCAGAATTCGGGCGATGGCGAGCATCTGCTGCTCACCACCCGAAAGCTTGCCGCCGCCGCTGGCGAGCCGTTCGCTCAGGTTGGGAAACAGGGCGAAGATTTGCTTCGCGCTCAACCCTCCCGTCTTCCCGATCTGAGGCGGAAGGAACAGATTCTCCTTCACCGAGAGACTCGCGAAAATGGCGCGCTCCTCGGGACAGAACGCAACGCCGAGACGGGCAATGCGGTCGATCGAGAGTCCAATCAGCTCCCGGCCGTTGAACATCACCGAACCGTTGCGCTTGCGGACGATGCCCATGATCGCCTTCAGCGTCGTAGTCTTGCCGGCGCCGTTTCGCCCCAGCAGGGTCACGACCTCGCCCTCGCGCACGTCGATGTCAACGCCTTGGAGAATGTGAGATTCATCGTACCAGGCTTGCAGGCCCCTGACCTGCAGCACGGTCGCCGCGTTCGCCGCCGGCGTGTGAGCGAGCGCCGACTCAGTCATGCGCCGCTCCGAGATAAGCCTGCTTGACCTCCTCGTTCTCCGACACCGTCCGATAGTCGCCTTCCGCCAGCACGCGCCCGCGCGTCAGGACCGTGATGCGATGCGACAGATTGGCCACCACCTGCAGATTGTGTTCGACCATCAAGACGGTCCGGTTGGCCGAGGCGCGGCGAATGAGATCGGCGATCCGCTCGATGTCCTCGCGGCCCATGCCGGCCATCGGTTCATCGAGCAGCATCATTTCGGGGTCCAATGCGAGAGTTGTCGCCAGTTCAAGCGCCCGCTTGCGACCGTACGATATCTCGCCCGCCTTCCAATGGGCAAAGCGGGTCAGACCTACGTCGTCGAGCAGCGCCCGCGCCCGCTCGTTGAGCGGACTGAGCGCCGCCTTGGACCGCCAGAAATCGAACGAGTCGCCGCGCTTGCGTTGCAAGGCTATCCGGACGTTCTCAAGCGCGGTCAGATGAGAGAAGACCGCCGAGATCTGGAACGAGCGAACGAGGCCCAGCCGCGCCACATCGGCTGGCCTCGTCGCTGTGATGTCGCGGCCGTTGAATGTGATTCGCCCGGCGCTTGGCGCGACGAATTTCGACAGCATGTTGAAGCAGGTTGTCTTGCCGGCGCCGTTTGGGCCGATCAGGGCGTGAATCGTCCCGCGCCGGATGCGCAAGGAGACGTCGGTGACCGCGCTGAAGCCCCCGAAACTCTTGCTGAGGCCCTCGGTGACGAGAATATCGTCCGGGCTCATCCTCGCCGGTCGCCCGCGCGCATGCGTTTCCCCCTTACGATTTGCGCCAATCAACCCGTTGGCGCAGCGGTTGTAAAGCCCAAAAAAGTCGGTGGCGCAATGCGCGGGGGGCGGCCCCAAGGCGCACGGAGCCGATCGACATTGCGGTTCGCCGCTCGACCGCTACCGTCCGGGGATCAGCCGTTGATTGTGCAGGCGGCGCTCCCAGTCAAGCGCCTGGCGGACGATCTCGTCGAGATTATCGCGCGTCGGCTTCCAACCGAGCACGCTCTTGGCCCGATCGGCGCTGGCGACGATCGAGGCCGGATCACCGGCCCGGCGGCCGGACATGACGACCGGAAAATCGACCCCCGACACGCGTTTGACGACATCGACGACCTCCCTGACCGTCTGCCCATGCCCATAGCCGCAATTGCAGACGATGCTCGCGCCGCCGCGGCGCAGATAAGCGAGTGCGGCCAAATGCGCGTCGATGAGGTCGGTGACCTGGATGTAGTCACGCACACAGGTGCCGTCGCGGGTCGGATAGTCCTGGCCGAAGATCTCCATATTCGGGTAAAGCCCGAGCGCGGTCTGCACGCCGCGTTTGATGAGATGGGTGGCGTTCGGGGTCGACTGGCCGAGGCGCCCCTTGGGATCAGCGCCGGCGACATTGAAATAGCGCAGCGCCGCATAGCGCAGGTCATAGGCGCGCGAGGCGTCCTCGAGCATCCACTCGACCATCAGCTTCGAGCGGCCATAGGGCGAAATCGGCGCCGGCGCCGCCTCCTCCGATACCGGTTGGGCGGATGTCTCACCGTAGACCGCGGCGGTGGAGGAAAAGATGAACGTCTCGACCCCGCCCTCGACCGCTGTGGCGATCAGCGTGCGCGCGTTTGAAGTGTTATTGAGATAGTAGCCGAGAGGATCGGAGACGGACTCCGGCACCACGATCTTGGCCGCGAAATGCGCGACTGCGTCGACGGCGTGCGTCTTGATCAGCCCTGCGACGAGTTCCGCATCGCCGGTGTCGCCGACGACGAGCGTCACGCCTTCGGGCACCGCCCAGGCGAAGCCGGTCGAAAGATTGTCAAGAACGACGACGGTTTCGCCCGCGTCCAAAAGCCCCAGCGTCATATGGCCGCCGATGTATCCGGCGCCGCCCGTGACCAAAACGCTCATCCGCTCCCCCAGCCATTCGACTCAAACGACCTTGCTCGAACCGCGGGCGGAACCGCGCCGATCGAGCGTGAAAATCGGCCGAAACGTGAAAATCGGCTAAGACGAATTCGCTTCGCCAGCTATAACCCCAAATCGGGCCTCACTGAACCGAGGAGCGGACCATCGATGACGAAACCGATCCGAAAAGCCATCCTGCCGGTCGCCGGCCTGGGGACGCGCTTCCTGCCGGCGACGAAGACGATTCCCAAGGAGATGCTGACTATCGTCGACCGGCCGATCCTGCAATATGTCGTCGATGAGGCGCGCGAGGCTGGGATCGAGCATTTCATCTTCGTGACCGGTCGCAACAAGGGAGTCATCGAGGACCATTTCGACACTGCTTACGAACTGGAGGACATGCTGAAGCGGCGCGGCAAGCAGACCGAATACGCGGCGCTGATGTCCGATCTTCCCGCCGCCGGCGCGACCAGCTTCACCCGCCAGCAGGCGCCGCTCGGCCTCGGCCATGCGGTCTGGTGCGCGCGCGAAATCGTCGGCGACGAGCCTTTCGCGGTGCTTCTGCCCGACATGGTCACCAAGAGCGGCTCGCCCCGCGGACGATGCCTCGCTCAATGCGTCGATACATATGACCGGCATGGCGGCAACGTCGTCGCCGTCGAGGAGGTTTCACCCGCCGAGACGCACCTCTACGGGATTGTCGCCGTCGGCGCGGATGACGGCCACACGTTCGAAATCACCGGCATGGTCGAAAAACCCAAGCCGGGAACCGCGCCCTCCAATTTCATCATTTCGGGACGTTACATCCTGCAACCCCAGATTTTCCAGCTTCTCGAGCGGGTCGAGAAGGGCGCCGGCGGCGAAATCCAACTGACCGACGGGATGATCCAGCTCGCCCGCACACAGAGCTTCCATGGCGTGCGCTTCGAGGGAAGAACGTACGATTGCGGTTCACGACTCGGCTTCCTCACCGCCAATCTCGCCTTCGCGCTCGACCGCGGCGACGTCGCGCCGGGGCTGAAAGAGGAATTGCGCAAGTTCGGCTTCGTGAGCAAAGGCCCGTAACGGGCGGGCGGCCTGCGCTCATCGCTGCAGCTTGAGCCCAATCATCAGCACGGTCGCGGTGTAATTCGTGCCTGGCTGATTCGATGAATAGAACTGCCGGCTCGCGCTCGCCTTCAGCACCACGTTCCGGTTGAGGCTGTAACTGGCGGCGAGGCTAAACGTCGTCGTGGCGTCGTGTAGCGGCACGCCGACGTAGGCGTCGGTCAGGGTGCTGACCGCGCCGGTCAGCGTGAGGTAGCGACGCAGGGCATGAGAGATCTCGAGCGTAGTGGCATGCTGCGCCGCGCCGGAGGCGCCTCGGATGGTCGTGTCGTTGAGGCTCGAAATCGACCTGAGCGTAACGGTGGTCAGCGCCGTCGGGGTCCAGATCAGCGACGCGTCGAACAGCGGGCTTTCGAGCCTGGGCAGCCGTGGATCCTCATAGTTCCGAGCGCCGTATCCGACGTCGACGCTGCCAGTCAGCACATGCGCCAGTTCAATTTCGGCCCCGATCCGCGCCGAAACGCCGTCGGAATTGCGTTGGTAGTCGAGCGCGTCTTCGCCGAGACTGTAACGGCGGGTGTCGACGGCGACTTCTACGAACGGCTTGAGCTCCGGACTGACCGCGTAAGTCGCACGGCCGCGCAGACCCCAGTCGTTGAAATTGTCGCTAGACAATTCCTCAACTCGGCCGTCGCTCAGGGTCGCGTCCTGATAGGTGGTGCGGTCGAGCGAGGCGTGTAGCGACAGCTCGAGGCGCCCGAGCTTTTGCAAGGCCCCAATCGTTCCACCATAGACCGCAGTCAGCGGCGCGCCTGAACCGGCGAAGGCGACGTTGGGGCCGAGCCCGAGCGAGCCGGGAGTCATGGCCGCCACCGCGAGCCTGCCCTCGGCGTCGAAACTCAACGCGCGCGAAACGTCCCAGCGCCCGTCCAGCACCCCATTGGCGAACGGCGCGTCGGCCGAGCGGTCGGCGAAATAATCCGTGAGGCCTCCGACGAATCTTCCGTGAACCGCGCTCTTCGACCAATCCGAATCGAGACCGAATCCGGCCTGCGAGGTCAGGAACGCCGATCCCTTCCGGGTCCCCGGCAGGAGGCCGGGATTGGAGGACCATCCGAGGTCTTCCTCGACAAACGGCGTCACTTTCAAATCGCCGATTTCGATCCCGATCGGGTCGAACGGCCGGTCGTCGCGGCGCGGGCGCTTCCGCTTCCAAGGAGTGGGCAGGGCGGCCACGCTTGGCGAAGGCGTCCCCGCGTTAGCGGGCGTCCTCGGACCCCCTCGCTGATCGAGCCGCTGGGCGCCCTTGTAGGGCTGCAGCCTCAGCAAGGCGTTCTTGTTCGCCGTGGCTATCGGTTTTCCGGTGGATCCAGCGCCCGGCGCGCCGTTCGACGCGCCGCCGCCGGGTTCAGCCGGCGGAGCGGCCGGCGGCGCTTCAAATTGATCGCCGCTGTCGGATTGCGCCGTCAACTCGCCCCGAAGGCCCAGATCGCCGAGCGCGGCCTGTTGCGCGCAAACGCGGCTGGCGACGAAGCAGGCGGTGATCCCCAAGGCAACGCATGCGGGCCGCGCGAGCCGCCTCGGACGGTGAAGGCGCGAAGCCACGGGCGCTCCTTGAGAACACGCCCGCTCGCGGCGCGTCTGGCCCGGTAAGGGTTAGTGAGCTATGGTTAATGAGCGATTAAGTCCCGGCCGGACCCCGCGCCTCATTCGTGGCCGGAGGTTTCAAGCGCGCCGGCGGATGATAAAGAACCTCATGATTCGGGAACCAGCCAGCGCCGTCCTGTCGGCGATCCGCACGGTCGAGAACGAACGCCAGGGCCTCGAGGCGCTGGAAGAGGCGATCGGCTCGGCGAAAGAGGGCGGACTGAGGGCGGCGTTCTCCGAGGCGGTCGAGTTGATTTCCGCGGCGAGCGGCCGCGTCATCGTGACCGGAGTCGGCAAATCCGGGCATATCGGACGCAAGATCGCGGCGACGCTGGCCTCGACCGGCCAGCCGGCCTCGTTCGTGCATTCGGCGGAGGCGAGCCATGGCGACCTGGGGATGGTGCAGAACGGCGACGTCGTGCTCGGCATCTCCTGGTCGGGCGAGACGGCCGAGCTGGCGGCGATCGTCACCTTCGCCAAGCGTTACGCCATTGCGCTGATCGCGATGACCGCCAACCCCGACAGCGCGCTCGGCCGTGAGGCCGACGTCTGTCTGACGTTGCCGAACGTCCAGGAAGCCTGCCCCAACGGCCTCGCCCCCACGACCTCGACGACGGTGCAGCTCGTGCTCGGCGACGCACTCGCAATCGCGCTGCTCGAGGAGCGAGGGTTCACCGCGCGCGACTTCCGGGCCCTGCATCCGGGCGGCATGCTCGGCGCCAAGCTCGCCCATGTGCGCGAAGTCATGCATGCCGGCGACCGCATCCCGCGCATCGACGTCAGGGCCCGGATGGCCGAGGCGATCGTCGAGATGACTTCGAAAGGCTTCGGCTGCGTCGCGGTGTTCGAAGGCGGCGACAGGCTGGTCGGCATCATCACCGACGGGGACTTGCGCCGCCACATCACGCCGGGTTTTTCCCTGGATACTCAAGTCGCCGACATCATGACCCGTTCGCCCCGCACGATCGCCCCGGACGCCCTCGTCGCCGAGGCGCTCGAATGCATCAGCCACAAAATTTCGGCGCTTCTGGTCGCCGAACGCGGCGCGGTGGTCGGAATCGTGCACTTTCACGACCTTATGCGCATCGGAGCGTTCTGATCGCCGCAGCGCTCTACTGACCCCAGGCCGTCGTGGCGCCAAACCCCAACGAAAGCGGCGCCAACACGTCATTCATGCCAACTTGGCGGAATAGCTGCCCATTGCCGTTCCGAGCCTTTTCAATGCGTTGTCCGCCATATTCCGAAACTCAGAAGATTGACGCGGCTACTGGGGCGCAAGCAACCAATCGTGCAACGCCACCCTTCGACCACAGATTGTGCGTTGCAGTTGGCGCCGCTGGCCTTCAATCTATTCCACGCCTATTGAGAGATAAACTATCATCCGCCATATCGCAGTTTCTGGTTTTTTAGCAAACAACAAGTTTCCAAAAAACTGCCGGAACCGGCGTTTCGGCCGGAACCGGCGAGATCCGCAAGGGACTGTCGCGATGCGCCGGACATAAAGGAATTCTGGAGGCGCTCGGAAAAAATCCGTCTCGGACGATTTCGTCGCTGGCATTGAAAATTGCCCCGTCGCCAAGCGCAACCGAACATTTTGCGCCCAGAAGCGCCTTTCCAGCGCTACGGCCGAACAGAAGGCCCGGTATTGCCAAGAATCGAATTAAGTGGTTGGTCAGTTTGTCACACGCCGTGCTCCCCTGGGCGGTCGGATAGGGGCCTCTGGCGCCGGCGCCTCTGTTGCGGGCGGAGGGGGTGATTCGCGGGCGTGGGAGTCCATAGTGGCGTCGGCACGCGAAACGAGATTCGAGGCGGGCGGCGCCGCGGGCGCGTTTCTTCAACAGTTCACCCCACGACAACGCGACCTCGCCGGCCTTTCGCAAATCCTGGTCTGTTCCGGCGCCCTCGAGGCTAGGCTAGCGCTGACCGAGAATGACGTCCGCCGCGCCCAGGAGTTGCGATATAGCGTTTTTTTTGAAGAAGGCGGGGCGATCCCCGGTCCGGCGGCGCGACTTGTCCGCCGTGATGTCTGCCGGTTCGACGACCTGTGCGACCATCTCGTTGTCGTTGACCGGCGAACGCGATATCGCGACGGTTCGCCCAAGGTTGTCGGAACCTATCGGCTTTTGAGGCAGGATCTCGCGGAACACAATTTCGGGTTTTACGGTAGCCGCGAATTCGATGTGGATGCGCTGATCGCGCGGCACCCGGCTGCGCGTTTCCTCGAACTCGGCCGGGCGTGTATCGCCTCGACCCATCGCGGCAAACGCACGCTGGAGCTTCTGTGGCGCGGCATCTGGATCTATGCGCGCCATCACCGCATGGACGCCCTCATCGGTTGCGCCAGCTTACCCGGCGTCGACCCTGCGGCCCACGCCCTTACGATCCGAATGCTCGCGGGGAGCGGGGGCGATTCCTGCTGGCTCGTCTCGGCTCGCCCGGAGAGCGCCGGCGTTATCGAACCGGTCGAGGCCGGAGTTGCCGCCGATCTGCGCTCTTCCGTTCGCGCCCTGCCGCCGTTGGTCAAAGGCTATTGGCGGCTTGGCGCGACCTTCAGCCCAGGACCGGCCGTCGATCACGCCTTCGGCACGACGGATCTCTTCGTCGTCTTGCCCCTAAGCGACGTCGAGAAACGCTATCTGCGTTACTTCGGCGTTGAGGCCGTTCCGGCGCCGCTTGCGGCTCAATAAATCACGACCCGGACCGTGCCGGGCGCGCACGTCGCGCTGCTCGCCGATCGGGCCGGCTGACATCCATTTCGCCGCCTCGTGGCGCCGCTCAGCATCACAGGGACAGCGTCCCCTCGCCAAAGCCTCAGGCGCGCTATCGCTTCGCTTTCGGACTGGCCTTCGATTTCGCCCCGGATCGCGACTTCGTTTTCGAGCTTTTGGCCTTCGAGCCGTCAGACGATCCCTTCAACTGGCTTGGACTCTTGAACGCGTCCAGGTAGGCGCGCGTCAGGAGCGCCTTGCGTTGGTCTCGGCTATACTTGCCCAGGACTTTGAGCACGGCTCTCCTTCGCTCAAGAACGGACATCGGCGGGCTAGTGGCCTCGCGCAGCTGTTCGTCGAAAGCATTCAGGTCGGCCCGGCTCGCCGCGTCGAGCTTCGTCGTCGCGGCGCTCGCCTGCGCGAGCATCATGAGGTGCGCGGGCAAATGCAGCAGGCTCGCCAGTTCCGCCTGCACGATGCCCTCGTTCATAAGATTCTGATGCTCGAGCCCGGACGCGTGGAGGGTCACGACATGGCTGTCGGAAAGACCGATCAGACGGGCCGTCCATGCGGGCACCACCCCGTCTCCCGGTCCGAACTGGTCGGTGATGGGGTCTTGATTCGAATCGGGATCGAAATCCGCGTCCACCTTTAGCCAATTCTGGCCGACGACAGTCCCATCGACGTCCGTCCCGCCGCCATCGGTCTGCACATAGCGGACGTTCCAGAATTTGGCCGCGATCGAGGGATCGAGCTGTTGCGATGTCAGATGCGCGGCGGTCTGGCCGTCGCAGAGAAATTGCCAGTTGAAATTGTAATTCTGGATGTAGCGCACCATTCCGGTCGCGGGCGGATTCGCCGGAGGGCCGGGGACAGGATTGTAGGGGTCCGCAGTTTGCGCCGTGCTTGGGTCCCAGCTCGGATATTGCGTCAGGTTGTAGCCTGCGGGGTCAGCGAGGAAAGCGGCCTGATTGGCGGTGAAAGTCGGCAAGTCGAGAAACAAGATCTCGTAATTCGCCGGCAGCGTGGAGACGATCTTGGTGCAATTGGCGGCGCCGTGCGGCCACAAGGTGGCGTTCGCATCGGTTTCGCCGACGAAGAATCGGTGAAGTTGTCCGCCAGAACCGTAGAAGGGCGTTGCGACGGCGATTGCGCCTTTCATCCTTTGAACGTAGCTATTGTTGGTCTGATTTAGAATACGCTTGACGACCATTCCGCCGAAGCTGTGACCGATCAGCCAGAAGTTGTCCAACGGGTTGTGCGCGTAGTTGCCGGCCGCGACGGCCGCGTTGACCGCCGGAAGAAACTTGGTCAAAAAGAAATCGGCGGCGTGGCCGGATTTGCGCCGCCAATCCCAACCATAAATGAAAAGGGGCAGGTTGCTTTCATCGCACCATTGGATGAAGCCATCGTAGGTTTGAATGAAATCGATGGCCCCATTCGGCAGAATATACTCGTCCTGCGAGTCCCGAACTCCGGACAACTCAAGCTCTCTTATGACGCCGAACACAATAGTGCAATTAAGCCAGACGGTATAATAGCTGAAAGGCGGCCCGTGTGGAGCCGGCTCGGTGGCGCGGATCAACCGAGAGCCTAGTCCGCCGGGAAAAAAGAACAGAGTCGGGTTGCAGGCGGGCGGCGGATTGGCGTTGTAATTTTGCACGAATCCCGCGATCGGACCCTGCAGTCTACCCAGATATTCCTGGTCTCTATCTTGTTCGTAGCCGCTCATGGGTCCTCTCCCCTATGTGCTGCGTTCGGGCGCCGTTCCGTCGGTTGAAATAGGGCTTGAGCCATTCGACCGGAGCGCCCGAGCCGTCGGTGAGGGCGATCGGATCGAAATAACGCTCGCGGTCTTCGTCCGAGAGATCGGACGGGCGCTCGAAATATTGCGGGTCGAGCGTCTCGGTGCCGGCGAGATACGTGCGTTCCGCGCAGATTTCCGAGCGCGACCACAGGAAGCAATGAAGATTGGCCGCGGCGATGAAGTACCAGCGAATGGGATTCAGCGTGCCCGACCTGAACAGGCGCCTGACCGTCTTGGCCAGGATGCCGACGCGTCCCACGACCACCCAGGGCCGGCGGAACAGCCGTTCGATGAAATCGACGACCGCCGCCGGTTCGTCGGCGAGGCTGGAATAGGCCACCGTTTCGCCGTCGAGATCGCGCAGCCGCAGGTTTGCGGCGAGACTGCCGGACTCGAGATCGTCCCAGAAGGAGTTCGTTCCCGCAAGCGGCGCGATGACGCTGATGTATGTCGGCATCGGCATGACGGGATGGCGCGCGATCGTCTGGATCTGCCTCTCCATGTCGGCCACGGTTTGATGTCGAGGGTCGAAGAGATACCCGTAGGTGATTCCGATGCCTTGCGATTCGGCGAACGCGATGTCGTCGATGACGTCGCGTCGGCTAAGGTTTTGGGTCTTGTTTTGTCTGCGCAGCAACTTACGATCGAGAGACTCGAGTCCGACAAACAGGCCGTTGCACTTGGCGCGGGCCAATCTCTTGATCATTTCGCGGTCATGAAGAACGTTCTGGGTGACGAGGGCGCCCCATCCTCGCACCTTTCTATGAGATTGCAGCAGGTCGCAAACCGCGAGCATATGGTCCCGGCTGTCGGAAAAGTTGTTGTCGAGCAGCAAGATGATTGGGTACCAGCGGCGGAAACTGGACAACGGCGCCGATGAAAGAGCGCTATCGATCGCCCCGGATAGGGCCGCAAGATCATAGGGAGCGTGAGCGCCGACCTCCGCGGGCATGGTGCAGAAGCGACATTTGAAGCTGCAGCCGCGCGAAGATTCGAGAAGATGCATGATTGGGTTGATGCCGTTTTTCGGGAAATGCGTGTAGTCCACGTCGTAAGCGCGGATTCGATCAACGGCGGAAGAATAGATTCTCTTGAGTTGGCCGCGCAGGAAATCCGTCGAGACGTCCGCGGCGCTTTCGACCCCACCGGCGCACACCACATCAAAAAATCGCGTCGCAAACTCGGGAAAAGACGTACAGATGCTGCCACCTGCCGCCACGACGGCGCCGCTGCGCTTGAAGAAATAAGCCAGCTGCCGCATTCGATCGAAGTCGGCTTGCAGTCCCGTCAGAAACACCAGGTGATAGCGACCACAATCCGAGGTGTCGAACGGACCGTGCCAGTCCTCATGATGGAGGCGCACCTCGAAATGTTCGTGATCGATCAGCGAGGCGAGGTGCAAACCGCTGAGCGGCTGCATCACATAGCGCGACCTGCGCTTGATTCTCCCTGGACGCAAATGCGTGCACACCACCAGCGCGCGCATTTTTTCGCCAGACTTCACGGTCGTTGGACGGCGAGGCTCCTCCCGGCGCGAGGACATCGTCTAAAAACCCTGTCGAACCGCGCGATGTAACCGCGAGACTACGCGACGGAACAGTAGTCCGAGTCTGCAAGCCCGACAAGGGACTTGCCGAATTCGCGACGCGCATGACATTACGCCGACGGCGGGCGGAGATCGACGGGCGGCTCGCGAGCGAACCCTATGCGCGCACAACCCGGCGGGCGCGCTCGATAGCGTCGCGGCGGCGCAGGAGGGCGCTGTCTTAGCGTCGAAATCCCGCAACGGCGCCGAACGCCGGCCGGCTCTTCCTAAACCAATCCCCTTCGCGCTACACTGCGTCCGCATCGGGTTTCCGCGGAGTTGGGGCGCCCGATCTCACGGAAGGAGCAATACCCCCTCAGAGGTGCTTATGGGTCGCATCGGCTCTGAGGACGGCGGGCTAGCCCAAAGCTGAGGTTTCTGCGGGGGCTACTATGCGGCAGCGGCAGATCGCAGATTGGCTGAATGCGCTCGGCATGCCCGAGTACATTGAGCGTTTTGCGGAGAACGGCGTAGATCTCGCCGTGCTCCCCGATCTCACCGATCACGATTTGGAGAAATTGGGCGTTTTGCTCGGACATCGTCGTCGGATGTCGCGGGCCGTCGCCGAACTTCGCCGCGCAGAGCCCGACGCGCAGCCGAGCGCGACCAAGCCGATCCCGCAAGACCATGCCGAGCGACGCCACCTCACGCTCATGTTCTGCGACCTCGTCGGGTCGACGGCGTTGTCAAATCGCCTTGACCCGGAGGAGCTGCAAGGAGTCATCAGAGCGTATCAACAACGGTGTGGCGAGGTCATCGCCAAATATGATGGCTTTGTCGCCAAGTACTTTGGCGATGGCGTTCTCGCCTACTTCGGATACCCGCAGGCGCATGAGGATGACGCCGAGCGCGCGGTGCACGCGGGCTTGGCCCTGACTGAGGCGATAGCGAGACTTGATCTCGGCGCGGCCACGGCGTTGCGGGCCCGCGTCGGCGTCGCCACCGGTCTCGTCGTCGTCGGCGAAGAGCTCATCGGGAAGGGCGAGACGACGGAGCCAGGGGTGGCGGGCGTGACTCCCAATCTTGCGGCGCGGCTTCAAGCGTTGGCCGAACCCGGCGCCGTGATCATCGACGGCAACACTCGCCTGCTCCTCGGCGAACTGTTCGAATTCCGCGCTATCGGTCCGGTATCGATCAAAGGCTTCAGCGAACCGGTAGCGATCTGGCAAGTGCTCGGAAAAGGCGACACTGACAGTCGCTTCGAGGCGTTGCGCACCACGACGACGACGCTGGTGGGCCGCCAGGAGGAGATTGACCGGCTTATGACCGGCTGGAGTCAGGCCAAACGGGGAGATGGGTGCGTCGTCCTGATTTCGGGCGAGCCAGGAATTGGCAAATCGCGCCTCGTCCAGACCGTCTTCGATCGTCTGAAGGCGGAGCCGCACAATCAGTTGCTTTATTTCTGTTCGCCTCACCACCAAGACAGCGCGCTTTACCCGGTCATCGCCCAGTTTTCGCGCGACGCCGGTTTTCGGCGCGAGGACTCTGCGGAGGCGCGCCTCAAGAAGGTGGAAGCCGTGCTGACCCGATCGGCCAGCAATCCGGTCGAGAGCGTCCCTCTGCTTGCCGCGCTATTGTCGATCCCCGCCGGCGACCGCTATGCGACTCTCAGCCTCAGTCCGCAGAAGCAAAAGGAAAAGACGCTCGCCGCGCTCTTGGGGCAGATTGAGGGACTGGCGGCTCGGGCTCCAATGCTCCTGGTGGTCGAGGACGCGCAATGGGCCGATCCCACCGCGCTGGAGCTATTCGATCTCGTCGTCGATCGGTCGCCCAGCCTGCCCATCATGGTATTGGTCACTTTCAGACCGGAATTTGCGGCGCCTTGGGCCGATCGTCCGCATGTGACCATGCTCAGTCTCAATCGCTTGTCCCCTCGCCAACGCGCCGACATGATCGCGCATCTTACAGGCGGCAAGCGTTTACCCCAGGAGATCGCCGACCAGATCATCGATCGCACGGATGGCGTCCCGCTGTTCGTCGAAGAACTGACCAAGGCTGTGATCGAAAGCGATATGCTGACGGATGACGGAGAAAGCTATGCGATGACGGGGCCGTCTCCGGCGCTCGCAATTCCGACGACGCTGAACGCCTCGCTCCTGGCGCGGTTGGATCGGCTGGCGCCGGTGCGAGAAGTCGCGCAAATCGCGGCGGCTCTGGGCCGGAGCTTCTCACATGAACTCATCAGCGCAACGGCTGCGATGCCGCGGCAGCGGCTGGAGGACGCGTTGGCGCAGCTGGTGAGCACTGAACTCATCTTCAGGCGCGGCAATCCGCCCAACGCAGAGTACACTTTCAAACATGCCCTGGTTCAAGACGCTGCGTACAACACTTTGCTGCGCAGCAACCGTCGGCGCCTGCACGGTCGAATCGCGACGACCCTCGAAGCCCAATTCCCGGAAATCGCCGAGGCCCAGCCTGAAGTCCTCGCGCGCCACTATTTTGAAGCGGGATTGATCGCCAAGGCGGCCGGCTACTGGCTCAGAGCGGGCAAGCAGGCGATCGCGCGAGGAGCGATGACCGAGGCGGTGGCCCAACTCCGCAAGGCGCTCGACCGGCTTGCTGTCGCGCCTGACAGCGCCGCCTATCGAGAGCACGAGCTCGATCTCCAAATATCCCTCGGACATGCGCTCCTCGCCATCAAGGGCTACGCCGCGCCGGAGCCCGGCGACGCGTTCGCGCGCGCCCGCGAGCTCTGCGATCAGTTGGGCCGCCCGCCCCAATTCGGACCGGTCTTGATCGGGCAGTTCACGTTGCGCTGCGTACGCGGAGAATTGGGCCAGGCTCAACACCATGCGGAGGAGATCCGTCGTCTGGGTGAAGCGGGGCGCGACTTGATGTGGAAGTGTTTCGGCTCTTCCGTCAGTGGCTGCGTCTGTTCGTTTCTCGGCAACTTCAGCGACGCCCATGGTTACTTCGAAGAATACCTTTCGCTCTGGGATCCGAAGTACAGAGCTTTCGTGGCGGCGCCAGGCGACGGACACGTGACTATTTTGAGCTATCTTTCCCGGACGTTGCTTTGTCTCGGCCATCTCGACCAGGCGCGAATGCGGCGCGACCAAGCGCTGGCCGAGGCGCGACGGCTGTCGCCTTTCAGCGTCGTTTTTGCGCTATGCAATGCATGGTACGCCGATTTGGCGATTCACGGAGTAAATACGGGGGCGACAATGGCTCCGGCGGTGGATGAAGTGTCCACGATCTCGGCCGAAAATGGGTTCACTGTCTATACTGGCATTGGAAAGTTCATGCAGGGCTGGCGTCTTGCGGTGACGGGCCTCCCGGACGATGGCATTCCGGCGCTTCTTCAAGGAATAGAGATCTTGCGGGCCACCGGCACCAAGCTCAACATGCCTTTCTTTCTCATGACGCTTGCGCAGGTGTATGGCGTGGCGGGGCGGCCGGAGCAGGGGCTCGAACAGCTTAGCGACGCGGTCAAAATGGTTGAGGAAACACAAGAGCGCTGGGCTGAAGCCGAAATGATGCGGCTGCGCGGAACCCTATATGCGTCGATGCATGATTATGCTGCGGCGGAGGACAGCTACCTTCAGGCGCTGGCGCTGGCGCGGCGGCAGAACGCCAATTTCTGGATGCTGCGGGCCGCACGCGACCTGGCGCGGCTTTGGCGCGACCAGGGCAAAATATCCGACGCGTTTGATCTCTTGTCGCCGGTCTATGCTTCGTTCGAAGAAGGTTTGGAGACTCCGGTTTTACAAGAGGTCAAGACGTTGCTGACTGAACTCGCATAAACGCGGTAACTAATTCTCGGATCTTTAGTGTTTAAATAGGAACGCCATTCTTTCAAAAGCAAGTCAGAACGCATGCTTTGAGTTTGGTTTAGACGAGCTCGGCGAGAAGTCCGTCTTTTGGCCATATTGGCGAGAATCCTATGGATTGCTTGCCGCGTCGCCGTGGCTCAAGGCTGCCGGGCTTACGCGGATCGGGCGATCGTGGCGGTTGAGAACGAGGAAGCCGAACGCCCACGGATTTTCCCGCAGGGGAGCGACCGCGCCTTGATGGACCAGGGGGCTGTCGACCTGCCGCGTGTCGAGCCGGCCGCGTCGGTGGGACCGCTGCGCCTTCTCTCCGCTTTCCGGTCCGACCTGCTCGCCGCTTTCAGCTCCGACTACTATGCCGAACTGCGCATATCGTTTCGTCAATTCGGACACCGTTTCGTGTGTCTGAACGACCCCGACGACATAGACCACGTTCTCAACACGCACATGGATCGATACCAGCCCAATGTCCTCGCGCGACGGTTGTTGGAACCGATCGTGGGCCAGGGCCTGTTGCTGGCGGAAGGCGACGACTGGCGCCGTCAGCATCGGCAACTGGCCCCGTTTTTCCAGCCCCGCCATATCGAACGCGTGATCCCTTCGTTCCACCAGACGGCGGCGAGCGGCATTGCGTCATGGTCCGCGGGGGGCGAGCTCGAGCGCAACTTGCTCGTCGACTTTCGCAGGCTAACTCTGGCCATCATCGCACGTTCGTTGTTGTCCATCGACGACGAGGCCTCGACCGCGCAGCTTGCCGACTTCGCCAGCGAAGCGGAGAGTTCCGGAACACTGCTGAGATGGCGGGACTATGTCGCCTTGCTCATCTGGACCCGCATCGCCCAACCGCCCCAGCGACGCGATATCGCGAGGCGCTGGCGCGACTGGGTCAAGGCTCTTCTCGACCGCCGATCGACAATCGACGATTTCGGGCAGGCGCACGACATGCTCGATCTGCTGCGCGCCAAGCGCGATAGCGAGAGCGACGGACCTCCGACCAAGGAGGAGATCGTTAGCCAGGTCGGCACGATGCTGTCCGCAGGTTTCACCACCACGGCGCTGGCGCTGTTTTGGACAGTCCTCATGCTGGCCCTCTTTCCCGCGCATCAGGAGGCGGTGCGGCGGGATTTGTGCCAGGGCGGGGCGACCGCGCCGCCCGACCCGCAATCGCTGCGCTCAAGCCGCGTGGCCATAGCTTTTCTCTACGAGGCTCTGCGACTTTATCCGCCGGCTTACATCATCGCGCGTGAAGCGCGGGTGGACGACCAAATTGGCGGCTTTCGCATATCGCGGGGCGCTGCTGTTATCGTGGCCCCTTGGGTTCTCCATCGCCACGCGGCGCATTGGCGAGATCCCCTTCGCTTCGACCCGAATCGCTTCCTCCAAGGCGGCCGGATTACTACGCCGCGGGCCTGGATGCCCTTCGGCGCGGGGCCGCGCGTCTGCATCGGCAGCGCCTTTGCGACGACGGAGATCTTGGTCGTCCTCCGCTGCCTTCTCGCGCGCTACGACATCGGACTGTCGGGCCCGCCCCCACGTCCCATTGGCAGAGTCACCTTGCTGCCGAACTTCCAGCCGCAGTTCACGCTGACGCCGCTCTAGAGCATGGTGCGATTTCGTTGAATCGCGTCATGCGCCGTCTTCCATCCAATCGCGGCATTCCCAAACTTTCAGAGCCTTTTCCGCCGCTCGGCGTCGAAACCGGCGCCTTCCGCGACCAACGCCTCCAGCGACGGATCGCGCGCGATCGCTTCCGCATTGATGCGCGCGCAGGCGGACTCGATATCGGTTTCGAGCCGTTCGCTGAAGGCGGCGCGATCGAGGCCGGGCGGGATCGGGGGCAAGTACGCGATCACCGCGACCCCCGGCCGCCGGAGGAATCCTCGCCGCCGCCAGAACAACCCGGTGTTGACCGCGACCGGCACGCAGCGCGCGCCGGTTTCCGCATAGAGCGCCGCGACGCCCTGCTTGTAATTCGGCGGCGCTCCCGGCGGCCGGCGAGTGCCTTCCGGATAGATGAACACCTGGCGGCCGGCCGCGAGCACCGGTCTCGCGCCGGCGACGATTTGCTGGAGGGCCTGTCGGCCGCGCCCGCGATCGATCGCGATCTGGCGCGAGACGATCAGATAGAGGCCGAACAGCGGGACGTAGGTCAATTGCCGCTTGAGAATGATCGCGAAATCAGGGGCGTATTTGAGTAGCGCGAAGGTCTCGAGAAAGGACTGGTGCTTGGCTGCGATCAGCACGGCGCCGGAAGGGATGTTCTCGACGCCGCGATATTCGACCCGCAGGCCGCAGATCGTCCGCAGAAGCCAGACCGAAACGGCGCCCCAGAGACGAGCCAGCGCGAAGACCCCGCGCCGTCCGCCCAGCATCATCGGCAGCCCGACGATCATCAGAACGATGAGATTGACGTAAAACAGAAAGTTGAACAGCAGCGAGCGCGCGGTCAGCATGGCGAGACGCCGGTCGGGAGACAACGCCATGGCGCCGCCCCACAGCATGATGCGATCTTATTGAAGCGCATCATGCTGTGGGGTCCCTGAAATCGTTGGATTTTCGCGAAGCGTCAGGATCCACTTTTTCGCATCCCGCCCCAAGGGGTCATTGCAAAGCATTGAGATGGCGCAGGACGATCGCCCGCGACAGGAAGCCGGTCAGCAGCGTGACCGCGCCGACGACGGCCGCCAGTGCGGCATAGCCGGACGGACCGAGGGAGAAAGCTCCAAACATCGCGGCGATCTCGTCGGCGCCAGGGGAATGCGCCCACCAAGCCGACAGCACGGACGCTCCCAGGAAGAAGGCGATGGCGGCCGATCCGCCGATCAGCGCGCCGCGAAAGCCGAGGCGCCGGAAATGGGTCTGGAATTCCCTGGCGATGAAGGCGTCCGAGGCGCCGATGAAATGCAGCACCTCGATGATCTCACGATTGCCCGCCATCGCGCCCCGGGTCGCAAAGCCGATCGCCGTGCCCATCGCCAGAATCATGAGCGCAAACAGCGCGGCGGCGAAGACAACGATCGCGTTCGCCAGGGCGCCGATGCGCGCCGCCCAGGCGCGGTGATCATCGAGGTCCGCCTGAGGGACCGCCGGCGTGAGAGCCGCGCGCAGCGCCGCGAGGTCTTCTGCGCTATGGCCTCGCATATGGACGATTATCAGACGAGGGATCGGCAGAAGGCTCAGATCGAGTCCGCTGCCGAGCCAAGGCTCGAGCAGCTTTTCCGATTCGGCCTTGGTAAAGGCGCGAACCTGGTCGACGCCTGGGGCGTGCGAGGCGATCGCGACGGCCTTGGCCACGACAGCGTCGACATCGTCGCCCGCCCTCGGCTTCACCTGGATCGTCACGTCCCGCAACACGTCGGTCCGCCAGAATTGCGAGGCGCTGGCGACGAGCAGCGCCCCGCCGGCCGTCAGACAGGCAAGAAAGGTCATGATCGCGACGACGACCACCAACGCGCGTCCGGCGACCGAGTCCCCAGGGATCAGCGGCATGTCCCGCTTGACCGTGGAATCCAGGACGAATTGCTTTTCCACGATCGGTTCGTTCATGACCGGGCGCCATCGAAGATCGTGAGATTCCCGTCGCCGACGACGAGCCGGCGCGCGAAGCCGAACTGATCCATGAGCTGGAGATCGTGTGTGGCGATGACAACCGCGGTGCCAAGCCGATGCAGCTCGACGAACAGTCGAAGAAGCCGACGCGCCAGGCCGGGATCGACATTGCCGGTCGGCTCGTCGGCGAGCAGCAGTTCAGGACGCACGATCAGAGCGCGGGCAATCGCAGCGCGCTGCTTTTCGCCCCCCGAAAGAACGGGGGGCGAGGCGCTCATGCGGTCGCCGAGCCCCACCCAACGCAGCAATTCGACGACCTCGGCGCGATACCCGGACTCCTCGCGTCCCATGGCGCGCAGGGGCAGGGCGACATTCTCGTAGGTCGTGAGATGATCGAGCAGGCGAAAATCCTGGAAGACGACGCCGATGCGCCGGCGCAGCGCGGTCAAATCGTCCTTGGTCAAGGCGGCGGCGTCCCTCCCAAAAATATGGACCGCTCCGCGCGTGGGCCGAAGCGACAGAAGCATCAGGCGCAGGAGAGTGGTCTTGCCGGCCCCGGAGGGGCCGGTGACGAACTGAAAGCTCTGCCGCTCGACGGAAAAATTGAGATCGCGCACGACCTCCGGCCCCATTCCGTAGCGCAGACCGACGTTTTCGAAGCGTAGCAACACGGATCCTCGGGCAATGGCGGAGGCAGGCCGCTTTACGCGGCTTTAGCCGCGTTCCGGATCAAACGCCAGCGATCGGCAGGCGATCTGAATAGCAGCTTCACGACGCGCTGGTAAATTTCGGCTGAGCGAGGGATAACGCCTCTTTCACCAGGGCAAGTTCATGAGCGGCGCCAGGCAGGTCAAGGTTCTTTACGACGAAGCTGCGATCGCGGACCGCACCCAAGCGCTCGCCAAAGAGGTTGCCGCGGCCGGCCCGAAAGACCTGCTCGTCGTGGCGATCCTGAAGGGATCCTTCATGTTCGCGGCCGACCTGCTTCGCGCCCTGCATCGGGTGGGGCTGGAGCCGCAAGTCGAGTTTTTTCACCTATCGAGCTATCGGGAAGGGACCGTCTCCAGCGGCGCCGTGAAGATTCTTCGCGACATCGAATCCTCGGTGCGCGGACGCGACGTGCTTCTCGTCGACGACATTCTCGAATCGGGACGAACGCTGGCGTTCGCCAAGGATTTGCTGATCGCGCGCGGCGCCAGGCGGGTGCTCATCTGCACAATGCTGGAAAAGCCTGGGAAGCGCGCGGTCTCGATCGACGCGGACTTCGTCGGCTTCGTGTGCCCCGACGTCTTCGTCGTCGGCTACGGCATGGACGTCGCTCATTCCTATCGCGAGCTGCCGTTCATCGGCCGCGTCATCACCGCGCAAGACGCCGCCTGATTCCTCCCTTTTTTGAGAGTGCGCCGGCGTGCTTGAGAGTCGATTTCAATCCTTCACCGAATTGGGCGGGCCCTCGCACGGGGCCGCGCGCGCATCCGCGTTGCGGCGTGAGCTCGAAGCGGCGGGTCTTGCCGGATTCATCGTGCCCCGCGCCGACGAGCATCAGAATGAATACGTGCCCGCGAATGCGGAACGCCTGCTGTGGCTGACAGGTTTCGCGGGTTCGGCTGGGATCGCGGTCGTGCTGCGCGACAAGGCGGCGCTGTTTGTCGACGGGCGCTATGTCGAGCAAGCGAAGGCGCAGGTCGACGGTTCGATCTTCGAGTTGCATCATCTGATCGACGGCCCTCCGACCGACTGGCTCGCCCGAAACCTTCGGCCGGGCGACAAGCTCGGCTACGACCCGCGCCTGCACACGCCCGACGCCGTCTCCCGATTTTCGGCGGCGTGCGAAAAGGCCGGCGCGGCTCTGGCGCCAATCGAGGCCAATCCGATCGACTCGATCTGGCGCGATCGGCCGGGGCCGCCGGTCGGCGCGATCACCCAGCGCGACATTCGCTTCGCCGGCGAGAACGCCGCGGCGAAGATCGCGCGAGTGCGCAACGCATTGAAGAACGTCGATGGGCTCTTCGTCAGCGATCCGCACAATCTGGCGTGGATGTTCAACATTCGCGGCTCCGACGTTTCGCACACTCCTCTGCCGATCGGGTTCGCCTACCTCCCCCGCGAAGGACGTCCGGTGGTTTTTCTCGACAACCGGAAGCCGACGGCCTCGGCGCGCGAAAGCATTCGCAAGCATGCGGAGATCCTGGAGCCGGGAACCGTCCTCGCCTTCATCGAGAAGCTCGGCGGGCGCGGTCTTCGGGTGGCTTTCGACGCAGCCACCGCGCCGGCTCTTCTGACCCAGGCGATCGAACGGGCGGGAGGCAAGGCCGAAGTCGGAGCCGATCCGATCACGCTGATGAAGGCGGCGAAGAATCGGGTGGAGCTTGCCGGCGCGCGGGCCGCGCACGAGCGCGACGGCGCAGCGATGGCGCGTTTTCTGGCCTGGTTCGACAACGAGGCGTCGCGAGGCCGTTTGACCGAGATTGACGCGGTCAAGGCGCTCGAGGCTTATCGCGTGGCGACCGGAAAGCTGAAGGACATATCGTTCCCGACGATCGCGGCCGCGGGCCCGAATTCGGCGATCCCGCACTATCGCGTCACCGAGGCGTCCAATCGGGCGATCGGGCGCGGGATTTTCCTCATCGACAGCGGGGGTCAGTATGAGGATGGAACGACCGACGTCACCCGGACTGTCGCGGTCGGTCGGCCGACATTGCTGATGCGGGATAGATTCACCCGGGTGCTCAAGGGCCACATCGCGATTGCGCGCGCGGTGTTCCCAAAGGGGACCAGCGGCGCGCAGATCGATGCGTTGGCGCGGATCGCGCTGTGGCGCGCCGGTCTGGACTTCGACCATGGCGCGGGACACGGCGTCGGATCCTATCTCTCGGTTCACGAGGGGCCGCACCGGATCGCAAAAACCGGCACGACCGCGCTCGCGCCGGGCATGATTCTGTCTGACGAGCCGGGCTATTATTCGGCCGGCGCGTTCGGGATCCGGATCGAAAACCTCGTCGTGGTCGAGCCGCGGACGATCCTCGGGGCCGAACGGCAGATGTTGGGCTTCGATATTCTGACGCTCGCGCCGATCGATTTGCGGCTCGTCGAACCCAAGCTCATGGACGCCGATGAGATTGCCTGGCTCGACGCCTACCACGCCCGGGTCCGCAAAGTTCTGTCGCCTCTCGTCGATGCGCCGACGCGCCGCTGGCTCGCCTACGCGACGCGCCGCGTCGCGCTCGCCAACGGGAAGGGCAAGCGCTGACGCCCGGTCAAGGAGCGAGCGCGGCTTCGACCAGTTCGACCCAATAGTTCATGCCATAAGGCAGAGCCGCGTCGTTGAAGTCGTAGGCCGGATGATGGAGGCCGGCGCTGTCGCCGTTGCCGAGGAAGATGAATGCGCCGGGCCGCGCCTCGAGCATGAAGGAAAAGTCTTCCGCCCCCATCACCGGGGAAATGTCCGCATGGACCTGGTCTCGCCCCGCGACTTTGCCGGCGATCGCGACCGCGAACTCCGTTTGCGCCGGATGGTTGACGGTTGGGGGATAGCCCCGATGATAGTCGACTTTCGCCGTCGCTCCCGAGGCGGTCATGAGACCGGCGATGATTTCGCGGATGCGTTTCTCGACGAAGGCGCGCGTTTCCGCCCGGAGCGTGCGCGCCGTCCCGTTCAGCCAAGCCGATTGAGGAATGACGTTGTTGGCGGAGCCGGCGTGGAACTGGGTGACCGAGACGACGCAGGAGTTGAGCGGATCGACATTGCGCGAGGCGATCGTTTGCAGCGCCGTCACGATCTGCGCGCCGACAACGACCGGATCGACGCAACGATGAGGCATCGCCCCGTGCCCACCCTTGCCTTCGATGTCGATGGTGAAATCGTCCGCGGCGGCCATAAGCGGCCCTTCGCAGATGGCGAAGTCGCCGACGGGGAGGGACGGCATATTGTGCATGCCATAGACCTCCTCGACGCCGAAACGCTCCATGAGGCCGTCCTCGATCATCGCTCTCGCCCCCGCGCCGCCCTCCTCCGCGGGCTGAAAGATGACCACGGCCTTACCGGAAAAGTTGCGGGTTCGGGCAAGATGTCGCGCCGCGCCGAGCAGCATCGCGGTGTGGCCGTCGTGGCCGCAGGCGTGCATTTTGCCCGGAATCCGAGAGCGATAGGGAAGGTTGGTCGCCTCCTGGATCGGCAGCGCGTCCATGTCCGCGCGCAGGCCGACCGAGCGCGAGCCCGACCCCTTGGCGCCTCGAATGACGCCGACGACGCCAGTGCGGCCGATCGACCTCGTCACCTCGTCGCAGCCGAACCCGCTGAGCCGGTCGGCGACATATTTGGCCGTCTGCTCGACATCGTAAAGCAGCTCAGGGTTTTGGTGGATTTCGCGGCGCCAGGTCTGGGCGTCCGGAACGAGTTCCTGGATGGCTTGATCGATCGGCATCGGGATCGGGCTCCCTAACGTAACGTTCCCGAGTTGACGGCGCGGCGGAGGCGCTGTCA
Organism: uncultured Alphaproteobacteria bacterium; assembly: GCA_963784805.1. GTDB lineage: Bacteria > Pseudomonadota > Alphaproteobacteria > Rhizobiales > Beijerinckiaceae > Roseiarcus. The sequence continues at coordinate 264,548 of CAWASR010000016.1, read as the reverse complement.
ACCGGACGCGGGGCGCGCGCTTGCGCCGTTCCTACCGACCGCGATGCAAAAGAAAAATCGCCTGATCGCCGAGGAGGTTCCAGGTCCATTTCGGCCAGACCGGCCGCAGCCACCGGCCATGACGGTCGAGCGCGGCGCTCCTGTCGATCGTCGCGCCCACCTCACCCGCCAGTACGATGAAATCGGAAATGGTGCAAAAGTGAATGTTCGGCGTGTCGTACCAGGTATGAGATAGAACTCTCTGTCACCGGCATGCGGCCCAAAACGGCGAGCTGCGCGCGCACTTTCCAGTGACCGAAATTCGGCACTGAAACGATGGCCCGGCGGCCAATTCGCAACATATGCTCAAGCACGACCCTGGGCTGGCGCGTCGCCTGCAAAGTCTGTGACAGGATCACATAATCGAAGGCGTCGTCGGGGTAGTCGGCGAGATCAGCGTCGGCGTCGCCTTGAATGACCGAAAGCCCTTTGGCGACGCAGTCGTTGACGCCCTGCTGTGAAAGTTCAATTCCGCGCCCATCGGCGCCGCGCTCTTCGGCGAGGAGCCGCAGCAGCTGTCCGTCTCCGCAGCCGACGTCGAGAACGCGCGAACCCGGCTCGACCAGTTCGGCGACGCGTAAAAGATCGACCCGGTGCGGGGCGAGGGGCCGTGCCTGGCTCAAGCGATCCCTTTCGCGCGGGCCGCCGCATCAATGAAACCGCGGGTGGTGTCGATGAGGTCGGGCACATCGAGCAGAAAGGCGTCGTGTCCCCGATCGGTTTCGATCTCAACGAAGGAGACGGAGGCGCCTCCAGCGTTGAGGGCGCGGACGATCGCACGCGAGTTGCTGGTCGGAAACAGCCAGTCGGAGGTGAATGACACCACGCAAAAGCGCGTTCGCGAGCCTTTGAACGCGTTCGCGAGCGATCCTCCATAGTCTGCTGCGAGATCGAAATAGTCCATCGCCCGCGTCATGTAGAGATAGGAATTCGGATCGAAGCGCTCGACGAAGATCGCGCCCTGGTGCCGCAGATAGGATTCGATCTGGAAATCCGCGTCGAAGGAGAATGTGCGGGCCGAGCGGTTCTGCAGGTTGCGGCCGAAGCGGCGATGCAGCGCGCTGTCCGAAAGATAGGTGATGTGGGCGGCCATGCGCGCGACCGCGAGGCCTTTCGAGGGCCTCGTGCGTTCGACCAGATAGCGTCCGCCCCGCCAGTCCGGGTCGGCCATGATCGCCTGTCGGCCGACCTCGTGGAACGCGATATTCTGTGAGGAATGGCGGGCCGCGGTGGCGATCGGCAATGCGGCGAACACGCGCTCGGGGTAGCTCGCCGCCCATTGCAGCACCTGCATGCCGCCCATCGACCCGCCCACGACGCAAAACAGCGTGTCGATGCCAAGGTGGTCGATCAGCAGCGCCTGCGCCCGCACCATGTCGGCGATCGTGACCACCGGAAAGTCGAGCCCGTAAGGTTCGCCGCTTTCGGGATTGATCGAAGCAGGGCCGGTAGAGCCCATGCAGCCGCCCAGGACGTTGGCGCAGATGATGAAAAAACGATCAGTATCGAAGGGCCGGCCGGGACCGACCATGGTTTCCCACCAGCCGCGCCGCCCGGTGACGGGGTGACGATTGGCGACATGCTGATCGCCGGTCAGGGCATGACAAATCAGCAGCGCGTTTGACTTCTGCGCGTTGAGGTCGCCGTAGACCTGATAGGCGATGGTGACCGGCGCCAGAGTTGCGCCCGAGTCCATCCGAAGCATGGATTGAGCGCCGATCTGCAGCGAAAAACTGTCCGGGGAAACGGACTGGCTGGCCGCGGCCGCATTCGCAAAGGTGACCTCGCCCCCCATCGACCATGCCTCTCGGCTCGGAATTCAAGTGTGGTTCTGTTTGTCGAACAGTTTGTTTGTTATACAGGAAGACATGGCGAGTGCAAGTTTTCCGACGGCTTACGGCGAGGCCGGGGCCGGACGGCGTTCTTGGCGCATCGAATTGACGCGGAAATAGGGCGCAGGAGGCCGGCGGCGCGACATCTCGCGCCTTCGCCTCTAGGCGCTCGCAGCCTTTCCGGACAACGAGCTTGAAGCTCTGCATTCAGCCGGGGGTCCGTGCGAGTTCCGCCGCGATCGCATCCCCCATTTCGGTCGTGGATACAATCCGGCAATCGTCGCTGCCGATGTCGGCGGTCCGCAGACCGCCGGCAAGCACCTTGGCGATGGCGGCGTCGAGCCGGTCGGCCGCCTCATTGAGGCTGAACGAATAGCGCAGCGCCATCCCGAACGAGGCGATCATTGCGATCGGGTTGGCGAGACCCTTGCCGGCGATGTCGGGCGCCGAGCCGTGGACGGGTTCGTAAAGCGCCTTGCGCTTGCCGGTCTTCGGGTCCGCGTCTCCGAGCGAGGCCGACGGCAACATCCCAAGCGAGCCGGTCAGCATGGCCGCGACGTCCGAGAGCATGTCGCCGAACAGATTGTCGGTGACGATGACGTCGAATTGCTTCGGCCAGCGCACGAGCTGCATGCCAAGCGCATCGGCAAGCTGATGTTCAAGCGTTACGCCGGGGAATTCCCGTCGGTGCAGGGCGGTGATCACTTCATTCCACAGGACCCCCGACTTCATCACATTGCGCTTTTCGGCGGATGTGACCTTGTTGCCGCGCTTGCGCGCGAGATCGAAGGCGACCCTGCCGATGCGTTCGATCTCGTAGGTGTCGTAGACTTGGGTGTCGATGCCGCGCTTCTGGCCATTGCCGAGATCGATGATCTGTTTGGGCTCGCCGAAATAGACGCCGCCGGTCAGCTCGCGCACGATCATGATGTCGAGCCCCTCGACCACCTCGCGCTTGAGCGAGGACGCGGACGCAAGGGCCGGATAGCAAATGGCGGGGCGCAGATTGGCGTAGAGGCCCAGGTCCTTGCGCAGTCTCAGAAGGCCGGCCTCGGGGCGAACCTCGTAAGGCACGGCGCTCCACTTCGGACCGCCGACCGCAGCCAGGAGGACCGCGTCGGCCGCGCCCGCCAGCGCCATGTCCCCTTCGCTGATCGCCCTGCCGTGGGCGTCATAAGCGCAACCTCCGACCAGTCCCTTCTCGATCTCGAATTTCGCGACGCCAGCGCTGGCGAAGCAGCCGATGATCTTTTCGACCTCGGCCATCACCTCGGGGCCGATGCCGTCCCCGGGGAGAAGAAGGAGCTTATGGGTGGTCATGGTCGTTGCGACAGTCTCGATGTGGAACAGGGTTGGGGAGCGCGAAGCGGGAGTTCGGAAAAGCGGCCGCCGGTTTTCCGACAAAAATTCCGCTTCCGCAAAGGAGTCCAAGAAAAGCCTGCTTAGATGATTTCTTTTTTTGGCGAAAGGCGCCGCGGAGGGAAAAGTCGCGAGATCAGGCGCCTCGAGCCCCAAGCGCTCGCGAGCGCTTGACCAAGGCGCGGCGATGTTGCCCCAAAGGCGAAAAGATCCGACAAGAGCCGGCGTTCGAACGCGAGGAACCGGATGACCGTGGTCAGAAACGCCGCCGCGGACGGCTTCATTGAGAGGATGGCCACGGACGTCCGTTTTTGTCTCGTTCACGGGTCGGACGAGGGACTGACCCACGAGCGATCGAAGGCCATTGTCCGCAAGGTTCTGTCCGGCGACGCTGACCCCTTGCGGCTCACCAGACTGGAAGGCGACGCGATCGCCAAAGAGCCGGGCATTCTCGTGGACGAGGCCTATGCCGCCTCCATTTTCGGCGGCAGCAGGGCGATCTGGATCGACGCGCAGGGTCGCGATCTGCTGGCGGCGCTGGCGCCATTGTTCGAAAATCCGCCGAAGGATTGCACGATCGTCGTCAAGGCCGGTCAGCTGAAGAAGGGAACCGCGCTGCGCAGCGCCTTTGAGAAAATGGCCAACGGGGCCTCGATCGAGTGCTACGCGGACGATCCGAAAGAACTCGGATCGTTGATCGACGCGGCGCTCCGCGAGGGCGGGCTCACGATATCCGCCGAGGCTCGCGCGGACCTGCAGGCGCTCCTCGGCGCGGACCGGCAGACGACGCGAAACGAGATCGCGAAATTGATGCTTTATTCGCTGGGGCGGCCGCGAATCGAGGTCGCGGACGTCGAAGCGATCGTGTCCGACGCCGCTCCTTCGGTACAGGATGAGCTCGTGGATCGCGCCCTGCTTGGCGATTTGCCCGCGGTCGCGGTCTACGCTGCTCGATTCTTCCGCGAGGGCGGCGATGCTCAAATTTTGATGGCTCGCCTGGTCGCGCGATTGACGCTGCTCAATAGGCTTCGGCTGGAAATGGACCAGGGTCGTCCGTTCGACGCGGCGTGCCAGGCCTTGTTTGTCAGGCTTCCCCCGACCGCATTGCGCGGACTTGGCGCGGTGGCGGAGCGATGGACGACCGATTCGATCGCTCGGCAGTTTCCCGCCGTGCGCGCGGCCAGCGCCCGGGTGCGGGCTGATTCGCGCCTGTCCGAGGTCCTGGCGACGCGCACGCTTTGGGCGTTGGCTTCGCGCTCGAGCGCCAGAAGAAGATAATAAACACAAATCATGCGGAATTAATGAAATTCTGAGCCTCGGCGGCAGGGCCGCGCCGGATCGAACCTGCTTGCCGCGAATTTGCTCCAGTTGGCTGGCAATTGACTAAGATATTGAAATGATGACGATATTCGTTCATCCTTATAGCGGCGGGGATTGGCACAGCCGGCGGCAGATATCGTCGAGTTGCTCGAAATCGCGAAAGGCGATGCGGACGTCGCCGCTCTCGCCAGAGTGTCGGATCGTGACTTTGGCGCCGAGCGCGAGGCCGAGCTTGTCCTGAAGGGCGAGGGTGTCGGCGTCGACCTGGACGGGCGGATTCCGGGGCCGCTTCTCCTTGCCAGAATTTGCGCCCAGCCGCTCAATGTCCCTGACCGTCAGGCCTTCGGAGACGATCCGGTCGGCTAGCGCATCCGGGTCGGCCACCGCGAGCAGCGCGCGCGCGTGTCCGGCCGAGATTTGCCCGCCAGCGAGCAGCGCTCGCGTATGCTCGGGCAGATTGGCGAGGCGCAGGGTATTGGCGACATGGCTGCGGCTTTTGCCAACGATGCGTCCGATATCCGCATGGGAATATCCATGTTCGGCGCCCAACAGGGCATAGCCAGCGGCTTCTTCGAGCGCGTTGAGGTCGGCGCGCTGCACATTTTCGATGATCGCAATTTCGAGCGCCTCCCGGTCGTCGGCCTCGACGACCAGGATCGGGATTTCATGCTGTCCGGCCCGCTGGGCCGCCCTCCAGCGGCGCTCGCCGGCGACGATTTCGTAGGCGTCGGCGACGCGTGGGATGGCGCGAACCACTACCGGCTGGATCACGCCGCGCTCCTTGATCGAGGCGGAGAGTTCTTCGAGTTCGTCTTCGTCGAACCGCCTCCGGGGGTTGCGCGGATTCGGTCGAAGGAATTCGATTGGAGTCTTTCGCACCCCGCGCGACTGAGCGAACGCGCCCGGCTCTTCCCCTGGCGCGCCGAGCAGCGCGGCAAGGCCCCGTCCCAGGCGAGGACGATGTTCCGTTCGTGAGACTTCGTCGGCCATGAATCGCTGGTCTCCCTAGCAGCGTTGACGGGCTCTCAAGCGGCGCGCCAACGCCCTTCCCTTCGAATGATTTCGGAAGCGAGCCTGAGGTAGGCCTGGCTGCCGGCGCATTTGAGGTCGTAAAGCAACACCGGCTTGCCGTGCGAAGGCGCCTCGGACACGCGGACGTTGCGGGGAATCACCGTGTCGTAGACCGTGTCGCCCATGTGCGCCCGCACGTCTGCGACAACCTGTCCGGCGAGGCTGTTGCGGGGGTCGAACATTGTCAAGACCACGCCGTGAATGGTTAACGCCGGGTTGAGAGCGCCTCGGACCTGCTCGACGGTGGCGAGAAGCTGCGACAGGCCTTCGAGCGCGAAAAATTCGCATTGCAGCGGCACGACGACGGCGTCCGCCGCAGCGAGCGCGTTGATCGTCAGCAGATTGAGCGAGGGCGGACAATCGACCAGGACGTAAGTGATCCGTTTGGCGTCTTCGACGGGCGAGGCCGCGAACGTTCTGAGCGCGTTGCGTAATTTGTAGGCGCGATCCGCCGCGCCGGAAATTTCGAGCTCGACCCCGAGAAGATCCATGCTCGAGGGCGCAATCATAAGGCGAGGCACGGCGGTCGCCATTATGACCTCCGCCAGGGTTCGCTCGCCGATCAGCATATCGTAGCTCGACAGGACGCGGGCCTTGCGATCGATTCCCAGGCCGGTTGAAGCGTTGCCCTGGGGGTCGAGATCGATGATGAGGACGTGCTCGCCGATGGCCGCCAGTGCGGTCCCGAGGTTGATCGCAGTGGTCGTCTTGCCGACCCCGCCCTTCTGGTTGGCCATGACGAGCACGCGCGGAGCCGCTGCGCGCGCTTCGTCGCCGGACGGAAGAGGGGTCGGGGTCATGGTGTGGATCTCGATCTCTGCCGATTCGCTCTGCCGATTCGCAGGATGCCGGCCTGGGCGTCGACCGCGCTGGGAAGGACTTCTACCGCGGAGCCGGAGCCGAGGGTCAACGCCTCGACCTGATCTTCAGCGGAACGGCCGCGTGGAAACACTCCAATCGCTCCCTGCTCCAGCCATACTCTGGCCAGTTCGAGCATCTTCGGCAAGGGGGCGAAGGCCCGTGCGGTGACGGCGTCCACAGGCGCGAGGCTCGACGGGTCGATTTTTTCGAGCCGCGCGGGGTGGATTTGCGCCGGAGCGCCGGTCGCGCGGACGACTTCGCGCAGGAAAGCGCATTTGCGCTGGTCGCTTTCGACGCAATGAACCACCGCGCCTTGGACGTTCATGAGCTGAATGGCTATCACGAGACCTGGAAATCCAGCGCCCGACCCGATGTCGAGCCATCGCCGCGCGTCTGGGGCCAGAGCGATCAACTGGGCGCAATCGGCAATGTGGCGGGTCCAGGCCGAAGCGAAGCTCGATTCGGAAATCAGATTGGTGGTCTTTCGCCAGCGCCCCAGCAAATCGACAAAGATGGCGAAGCGCTCCTCCGTTTCACGTGAAACAGGGACGAGGCGCAGGGCGATTTGGCGATCGCGTTCCAGACGCTCGGCCAAAGAAGCGGACGCGGAGCGGGGCGTGTTCCTCCAACTCATCCCGCGCGCGCGCTGGAACCGGTTCTGGAGCGTCGAACCGCCCGTCTCGCGTGGGCGGCGACCAGCGCCAACGCCGCCGGCGTTACGCCCTCGACGCGGCCAGCCTGGCCGAGGCTTTTCGGGCGCACCTGGAGAAACTTCTGTCGCAACTCATTGGAAAGGCCAGACAGGCCTGCGTAATCGAGGTCGTCCGGCAAGGCGATGGACTCGTCGCGCCGATAGCGGGCGACATCCTCGGCCTGCCGGTCGAGATAGACGGCGTATTTGGCGTCCGCCTCGAGCCGCCGCGCCAGGGAAGGGGCGATTCCTCCGAGCTCCGGCCAGACACGCGCCAGAATTGCGATCGAAAATTGCGGCTGCGCCGCCAGTTCGAAGGCCGACCGGCGGACGCCGTCCTGGTTGACCGGCAATCCGTGCGCGGCGAGAACCGGCGGCGTAGCGGTCGCCCCGACGAGCATGGCGCGGGCCTCGTCAAGCCGGTCGCGGACGCTTCGATAGCCGCTCGCGCGTTTCCGGCCGACGCAACCGAGAGCCAGACCCTTTTCGGTCAGGCGCTCATCGGCGTTGTCGGCGCGCAGCGAAAGCCTATATTCCGCTCGCGAGGTGAACATGCGATACGGCTCCGTGACGCCAAGGGTCGTGAGATCGTCAAGCATGACGCCGAGATACGATTCGGCCCGGTCGAGGATCGCCAAAACCTGGCCGCCAGCCGCGCGCGCCGCATTGATTCCAGCCAGCAGACCCTGGGCGGCGGCCTCTTCATAGCCGGTTGTGCCATTGATCTGGCCGGCGAGGAACAGGCCGCGAAGCCGCCGCGCCTCAAGGGTCGGATCGAGACCGCGCGGATCGATATAGTCGTATTCAATCGCGTAGCCGGGACGGAGGATGCGGGCGCGCTCCAGGCCGGGAATGGTCGCGAGCATCGCCCTCTGGGTCGCTTCGGGCAGGGAGGTCGAAATGCCGTTCGGATAGACGGTCGGGTCGTCAATTCCCTCGGGTTCGAGAAAAATCTGATGGCTTTCCCGATCGCCGAAGCGAATCACTTTGTCCTCGATCGAGGGGCAATAACGCGGACCGCGGCCGGAAATCGCCCCGGAATAGACGGCCGAACGATGGGCGTCGGCCCGAATGATCCGATGGGTCTCCGCAGTCGTGCGGGTGATGTGGCAAGGCAATTGCGGCGCGGCAAGCCTCGCCGTCGTCGAGGAAAAAAACTCGGGCGGCTCGTCGCCATGCTGGATTTCGAGCGAGGCTCGGTCGATCGTCGCGCCGTCGAGCCTCGGCGGGGTGCCCGTCTTCAAGCGGGCGAGAGCAAAGCCCGCGATTTCGAGGCTTTGCGCCAGCGAGACCGACGGCTTGTCGCCGTAACGCCCCGCCGGGGTGCGCTGATCGCCAAGGTGGATGACGCCGCGCAGGAATGTGCCCGTGGTCAATACGACGGACCGGCACCGAAGGAGGCGGCCATCCGCGAGTTCGACGCCGGTGATGGCGCCGGCCTCGGAAACAACGCGCGCGGCCTCGCCCTCGACCACGGTCAGGTTGGCTTCGGCCGCGATCAGCGCCTGCATCGCCCGGCGATAGAGGCTTCTGTCGGCCTGCGCGCGCGGGCCTTGGACGGCCGGGCCTTTGCGCCGGTTGAGAACGCGAAACTGAATTCCGGCCGCGTCCGCCGCGCGCGCCATCAACCCGTCGAGCGCGTCGATTTCGCGCACCAAATGGCCTTTGCCGAGGCCGCCGATGGCGGGGTTGCAGGACATCTCGCCGATCGTGGCGTAGCGGTGGGTCACCAGGCCGGTCGCCGCGCCGCAGCGCGCCGCCGCAGCCGCAGCTTCGCATCCGGCATGGCCGCCGCCGATCACGATGACGTCAAACTGGGTCACGGCGAACCTGCCAAACAAAGAATCGCAAAAGCGGTCACCCGCCTGCAGACAACGTTTTCGCGGCTTCATAGGGACTCTGGACAGAGGTTCGTTGGCTCGCCGCCAAACCCCTGTTGAGAGGCGCTCTTGACTGTTTCACGTGAAACGCCGCGTTGGCGTTTCTCATTTACCGACACAAAGTCGGGAAAAGATCTCTCCCAGCACTTCCTCGACGCCGATCCGCCCGACGACGCGACCCAGAGCGGCGGCGGCTCGTCGCAGGTCTTCAGCCACCAGCTCGGGCGCGGCGCCCTCGGACGCGAGCGCCGAAGTCAAAGCTTCGCGCGCGTCCTGAAAGGCGCGGCGATGCCGCTCCAGCGTCAGGATCGCGGGCTCGCGCGACGACATGCGCTCTTCGGCCAAATCGGAGATCGCGTCAAGAAGGCGATCGACCCCCGCGCCGGTCGTTGCGGATATGGCGATTTCCGACCCTGGCTTTGGCGGAGGATTTTCCCTCGCGAGGTCGGCCTTCGTGCGCACCAGCAGCGTCGGACCCTGGGCGACCGGCGCCTGATCGCAGGCGCCGTCGTCGAGCCACAGGGTGAGGTCTGCGCTCTGGGCGCGGGCCCGGGCCCTGGCGACTCCCTCGCGCTCGATCTCGTCGCCGCTTTCCCGAATCCCGGCAGTATCGACGAGGGTCACCGGATAGCCGCGCAATTCGAGAAACACCTCGATCGGATCGCGCGTCGTTCCCGCGAAGGGCGATGTGATCGCGACCTCGCGGCCGGCGAGCGCGTTCATCAGCGTCGACTTTCCCACATTGGGGGGGCCGGCGATAACGACGTTATAGCCTTCGCGGAGGCGTTGGCCGGCGGAGGCGCTGGCCAGCGCGCGATCGATGCGAGCGGCGGCGAGGCCAACCGTTTGCCTGACAGTTTCTAAAGTCAGCTCATCCGCGTCCTCGACGTCGGAAAAATCGATCTGCGCCTCCAGGACCGCCATCGCCTCGACAAGTTGGCCACGGATCGCCTCGCACTCGCGGCGCAAGCCGCCGCCGGCAATCCGTTGCGCCTGGCGCCTCTGCGCTTCGGTCTCGGCGTCGACGAGGTCGGCGAGGCCCTCGACTTCGGAAAGATCGATCTTGCCGTTCAGAAAGGCGCGCCACGCGAATTCCCCCGGTTCAGCCATTCGCAATCCCGGAATCAGGGCCAGAGCCTTGAGCATCGCGACTGTCACCGCCCGACCGCCGGTCACGCATAGCTCGGCGACTTCCTCTCCGGTGAAGCTTCTCGGCGCCCGGAAGCGCGTGATCAGCGCCCGATCGAGCGGCTCGCGGGACTGGGGATGGACTAAGGTCTTCAGGGTGGCTTGGCGGTCGGGAAACTCGGCGCCTGGCGCAAGCGCCCTAAGCGCCGCGGAGCATGCTGGTCCGGAAATCCGGAACACGACGATCGCCGCCCGTCCAACGCCCGACGCCGGAGCGAAGATGGTGTCCCGCTCGTTTGCAAACAAAATACGACGCGCCCTTGTCAATCCTATCAGGGAAGGGCCTTGCCACGCCGCCCTTCAATTTTGCGCCGTGTCGCGCCCCATAGCGGCGCTCGATTCCGGCGTACACACTACGTACTGGTCTGCGATCGCCTCGTGGTCGCCCTGTTTCTCTCGCTGGAAATACAGATAGCAGATGCTCAGGCCGCCGGTGCGATAGTCGACGCGAAACACGCCGCCTTCCTGCTCGTGACGCGTGGCCACAAGCCCATATTGGCTCGGCGGCTGTTTGGTGGCGCCGTCGCCGCTGCGATAGCAGGAGGTGACGCCAAACGCCCCGGGCCCGACATCCGTGCGGCCCGGATTATGCGCAAATTGGCAAGCGATGACGTCGCCCGTGAGTTTATCCAGTCGATAGACCAGGGACAGATTAATTTGCGGCGCCGCGAGAAACTCATATTGGCCCGCGACCGCGGCTTGCGCGAATGCGCATCCCGCCATCGCCACCAACCACGGCATCGCGTACTTCCGCAACATTTCTCGTCTCCACCTAAGCGAATCACCCCGGGTCAAGCTCAACCGTACCTCCGCTCACAAACGGTTAAGCAATCATTAATCACGATTAGGCGGTCAGAATCTCCTTCGAAGCCACGGTCGAGTCGGCCTTCAACCGATAGACGAGCGGCACGCCGGTCGCGATCTCCATCGAGGGAATGGTTTCCGGGGTGAGGCGGTCGAGAACCATCACAAGCGCGCGCAGACTGTTGCCATGCGCCGCCACCAGCACGCGGCTGCCGCGCAGGACGGCGGGAAGAATATGCTGGCAATAATAGGGCAGGGCGCGCGCGACCGTGTCCTTGAGACTCTCGCCGCCCGGGGGCTGCACGTCGTAGCTGCGCCGCCACAAATGGACCTGTTCTTCCCCCCATTTCTTGCGGGCGTCATCTTTGTTGAGCCCGCAAAGATCGCCGTAATTGCGTTCATTGAGCGCCTGGTCGCGGCTTTCGGCGAGGCCGGTCTGATCCATCTCCGCCAGGGTCAAGTCGAGCGTGTGCTGCGCGCGGACCAGAACCGAGGTGAAAGCCTGATCGAATACGAGGCCATGCGCCTTGAGCCGCCGGCCGGCCTCCTTCGCCTCCTCGACGCCCGCCGGCGTCAAATCCGGGTCGCGCCACCCCGTAAACAGGTTCTTGAGGTTCCACTCGCTCTGTCCGTGGCGCAGCAGGACAAGCAGACGATCGGCGTCGGGCATGGGTCTTCACCGTGCTTTCAAGGGTTGACGAACGGCTGTAAATCACGGGTTTGGCCCGGCGCCAATCCAAAAGCCGCGTTCCAGCGTCCAATGGACAGACCGCCCGATCCGGCTTGCCGCCGAGCGCTCGGCGCGAGAGCGGAACTGAGCGGAACGAGCCGGGTCCTTCTTACGGCGCGCACGCCCACGGGGCGATGGACCTGCTTGATCGCCTCGACGATATGAACGCCGGCGAACGGCAGGCCGAGCGCCGCGCCCAGGCGTTCGATCGCCGGCGCTGAGCGCACCACGAAGCGCCTGGAGACAGGCGGCGCATAGAGCGCCTCGCCCCAAAAAACCGGCGAGAACACCGCGCGAAGGAGGAGGTCGCGCAGTTGCGGCTTCGAATAGGGAAGGCCCTGCCCGTAGGGAGTGCCGTCGGCGCGCGCCCAGACGCCGCGACGCGAGGGCGCCACGACGATAATGCGCCCTTCCGGGGCGACGATCCGCCACACCTCCTCCATCAGCACGTCAGGTCGGTCGGCCGCTTCCAGCGCGTGGGCGAGCAGCAGGCGATCGATCGAGCCGTCCGGCAAAGGCAGCATCTCGGGGTCGACCAGAGCGGCGGCGCAGCATCGGCTTTCTGGCCAGACGGCGACCCCCTGGTCGGCGGGCATCAGCGCCACGCAGCGTTGGGCCTCGTCGCGCAGTCGGTCGAGAAAGGGCGTTCCATAGCCGAGCGACCCGACCGAAAGTCCCGCGCATTTCTCCCATCGCGCGCGAATGACTCTGCCGACCAACCGGCGCGACACCTCGCCGAGCGGCGAAGCGTAGAAAGTTTGCAGGTTGTGGATGTCGAAAGACATTTGGGTCGCCGGCGTGGGAGCCTCCGATTTTGAACGACCGCCGGCGCTTACGCAATGCGTCGAAACGAGGTTCCGGAGCAAACGAAAGGCGAAAGACACCAGGCGACCTATGCGCTATACCCAGCCGCAATGTTTTCAGCCCGCGCTGTCGGCGAACGCGAACCCCGCCCGACGGAGGCGGGCGGCGTTTCGCCGGGCGTGACGGCTGAAGCGCGATGGAGCCAGCCGGCATGACGATCAGCGTGCGCCAGTTTCTCTGCCTGACCGACAATTACGGCGCGCTGGTGCATGATTCGGCGACCGGATCGACCGCTTGCGTGGACGCGCCGGAAGCCGGGCCGATTCTCGCCGCGCTCGCCGAGCGCGGCTGGAACCTGACCGACGTGCTGATCACCCACCATCACGCCGACCACATTCAGGGCGTTCCGGGGCTGAAGGCGAAGTTCCCGGCGCTCAAAGTCCATGGACCGGCCAGGGAGGCCGCGCGCATTCCGTTTCTCGACGTCGAGCTTTGCGAAGGCGATATCGCCCGCGTCGGCTCTCTGGAGGCCAAAGTCTACGAGACGCCGGGTCATACGCTCGGCCATATCGTGTACCATTTCGAGGGCGAGGAGGTCGCTTTTTGCGGCGATACGCTGTTTTCCCTCGGCTGCGGCCGGGTCTTCGAGGCGCCCCATGCGGTGATGTGGAGCTCGCTGGTCAAGCTCGCCGCTTTCCCCGCCGCCACAAAAGTCTATTGCGGACATGAATATACCGAGGCGAACGGCCGCTTCGCGATCACAATCGAGCCCGACAATCCGATCTTGAAGTCGCGGATCGAGGAGGTGGCGCGCCTGCGCGCCGATCGGCGCCCGACCTTGCCGACGACGATCGCGGCCGAACTGGCCGCCAATCCGTTCCTGCGGGCCGAGGAGCCGTCGGTTCAGGCGGCGGTCGGCATGATGGGCGCCGATCCTGCGGCGGTGTTTGCCGAAATCCGCGCCCGCAAGGACCGTTTCTGAGTCTCTCAACCCTTCTTTGCGAGGGATTCGAGCCGTTTCTGCACGTCCGAGAGCTGGTTTCTGAGATCGTCGATCTCGTTGACGCCCGCCGCCTTCGGAGGCGCCGGCTCCGGCGGCGGGGCCACTCCCGCGAATGGCGAGAAAATGCCGAGCGCTTGATTGAAAGCGGTCAAGTTCTTCCGCGTCAATTCCTGCAAGGCTGCAAAGGAGTTGGCGGAAAACGCGTCCGAACCGAACATGCGGACCGCAGCTTCCCGCATCGCCTGTTTCTCGCCGCTGAAGCGATCGATCGAATACTCGAGAAAAGTCGGCAGAAACGCCTGCATGCCGTCGCCGTAGAAGCGAATCAACTGGCGCAGGAATGTGGTCGGCAGCAACGACTGCCCCTCGATGCCCTCCTGTTCAAAAATAATCTGGGTCAGGACCGATCGGGTTATATCTTCGTTGGTCTTGGCGTCGAAGACGATGAAATCCTCGCCGCCTTTGACCATCTTGGCAAGGTCGGCCAGGGTCACGTAGGCGCTCGACGCGGTGTTGTACAACCGCCGGTTGGCATATTTTTTGATCGTGATCGGGGCGGAATCGGCCATCTCTTTGCGGGTCCCAGTGTTACGCGGGCCCTTGCGGGTCAACATAAGATAGGCGCTTTTTCCTTCCTCCGGAACTTTTTTTTGCGCCGCAGCGCTCGCAGTGCGGTAATCTTTGTCGGGTCGGAGTCGATTTGACGCGCGGTCGCCCGAGTTTGATCCTATATGATGGTGGCGCAATCCGATTGGGGTCGTGTACAAGACAGGTCAAGCCGCTTCGTCCGCGCTTCACCTAAAGTTCGCAAGGAGACCAATATGCCCGCCACAGACATCGTCATCGCCAGCGCCAAGAGGACCGCGGTCGGCTCGTTCAACGGCGTTTTCGGCTCGACGCCCGCGCACGAACTCGGCGCGGTCGCCATCACGGGCGCGCTGAAGGCCGCCAAAGTCGAGCCGAAGGATGTCGACGAAGTGATTCTGGGACAGATCCTGACCGCGGCCGAGGGCCAGAACCCGGCGCGCCAGGCGGCGATGAAAGCGGGAATCCCGCAGGAAAAGACCGCATTCGGCATCAATCAGCTGTGCGGCAGCGGCTTGCGCGCGGTCGCGCTCGGCCTGCAGCAGATCGCCAACGGCGACGCGCAGATCATCGTCGCCGGCGGCCAGGAATTGATGTCGATGGCGCCCCACGCCGCCCACCTGCGCAACGGCGTGAAGATGGGCGAAGTGAAATTCGTGGACACGATGCTGCGCGACGGCCTGATGGACGCCTTTCATGGCTATCACATGGGCAACACGGCGGAGAACATCGCCGCCAAGTGGCAGATCGGCCGTGAGGAGCAGGACCGGTTCGCGGTCGGCTCTCAGAACAAGGCCGAGGCGGCGCAGAAGGCGGGCCGGTTCAAGGACGAGATCGTTCCGGTGACGGTCTCGACCCGCAAGGGCGACGTTGTCATCTCCGACGACGAATATATCCGGGCCGGCGCCACCTACGATTCGATGGCGAAATTGCGCCCCGCCTTCTCCAAGGACGGAACGGTCACCGCCGGCAACGCTTCGGGCATCAACGACGGCGCGGCGGCGCTGGTGGTCATGACCGCCGCGGAGGCCAAGCGGCGCGGCCTGACGCCGATGGCGCGCATCGTTTCCTGGGCGACCGCCGGCGTCGATCCCGCGATCATGGGGACCGGCCCGATCCCCGCTTCGCGCAAGGCGCTGGAGAAGGCCGGCTGGTCGGTCAAGGATCTCGAACTCATCGAAGCCAACGAGGCTTTCGCCGCCCAGGCGCTTGCGGTCAACAAGGACCTCGGCTGGGATCCGGCGATCGTCAACGTCAACGGCGGCGCGATCGCGCTCGGCCATCCGATCGGAGCCTCGGGCGCGCGGGTGTTGACCACGCTGCTGCATGAAATGGCGCGCCGCAACGCCAAGAAGGGCCTCGCCACTCTTTGCATCGGCGGCGGCATGGGCATCGCGATGACGGTCGAGCGTTGAGCGGGACCAGCCGGGTCGGATAAGAACAAACCAGCGCGCCGCCAAGCTGCGCGGCGCGCGTCAATAACAAGTCTTCACGGGAGGAAACATGGGCAGAGTCGCAGTGGTCACCGGCGGCACGCGCGGCATCGGCGCCGCCGTCTCCAAGGCGCTGAAGGCGGCAGGATGCGCAGTCGCCGCGACCTATCATTCCAATGACGAGGCGGCGGCCAAATTCAAGGCCGAGACCGGCGTTCAGGTCTACAAATGGAACGTGGCCGACTATGAGGAATGCGTCGCCGGGCTGGCTCAGGTCGCCAAGGACCTTGGGCCGGTGGAAATCGTCGTCAACAACGCCGGCATCACCAAGGACGGCATGTTTCACAGGATGACGCGGGATCAGTGGTACGACGTCATCAACACCAACCTCAACTCCCTGTTCAACATGTGCCGGCCCGTGATCGAGGGCATGCGCGAGCGCGGCTTCGGCCGCATCATCAATATCTCCTCGATCAACGGACAAAAAGGCCAGATGGGTCAGTCGAACTATTCGGCTTCAAAGGCGGGCGACCTCGGTTTCACCAAGGCGCTGGCGCAGGAAAACGCGGCCAAGGGCATCACCGTCAACGCCATTTGCCCCGGCTACATCGCCACCGAAATGGTCATGGCGGTGCCGAAGGACGTGCTCGAAAAGGCGATCCTGCCGCAAATCCCGGTACGCAGGCTTGGAGAGCCGGAGGAGATCGCCCGCTGCGTCGTCTTCCTCGCCTCCGACGACGCCGGCTTCATCACCGGCTCGACGCTCTCGGCCAACGGCGGCCAGGTGATGACCTGACGCCGCGCCGAAGTCGCCGGGATTCCATGCCATGGGCGCTGCAAATCGGGACGGCCTGGACGCCGAAGTCCAGGCTGCCCGTGGCGCCGCCGTTCGCCGATCCGGTTCGCCAAACCCCCAGGCGACGACTTCCCGCTGACATTGCGCTCACGTCAAGGTCCTATGTGAGATCGGCGATTGCTGCCCGGCCGCGGCAATGACCGGCAAAACGCCTAACGACTTCGACTCTGAGCATCCAAGGCCGCCCGCCGATCGCCCGCCTTGATCGAACCGCGTCTCGACTTCCGCCACAATGGCCGCGAGGATGGCGTTGATCTCGAAATCCTTGGGCGTGTAGACGGCGGCGACGCCGGCGGCGCGAAGCCGTTTGGCGTCGTTGGGGGGGACGATCCCGCCGACGACCACCGGAATCCGCTCGAGCCCCGCCGCCCGAAGGTGGGCCAGAACCTCCTCGGTCAGCGCCACATGCGAGCCGGAGAGGACGGAAATTCCGACGCAGTGGACGCCCGATTTCGCCCGCTCGACGATCTCTTGCGGGGTGAAGCGAATCCCCTCGTAGACGACCTCCATCCCGGCGTCGGTAGCGCGAACGGCGATCTGTTCGGCGCCGTTGGAATGGCCGTCGAGGCCGGGCTTGCCAATCAGGAACTTGATTCGCCGGCCGAGTTTCAGGGACACCCGCTCGACCTCGCCGCGCAGCGCGTCGAGCCCGGCCGCCTCCTGGCGGGCTCTCGGCGAAACGCCGGTCGGAGCGCGGAACTCGCCGAATTCCGCCCTGAGCGCGTCGCCCCATTCCCCGGTCGTCACGCCGGCCTTGGCCGCCGCGATCGAGGCGGGCATGATGTTGGTCCCGCTGGCCGCCGCTGCGCGCAGCGCCCTGAGCGCCTCGCCGACGCGGGCGCGGTCGCGCTCCGCTCGCCACGCCTTGAGGCTTGCGATCTGCTCCGCCTCGGCCTCGGCCGAGGGGACCATGATCGAGCCGCCCCCGGCCGTCAGCGGCGAGGGCTCCGAATTGGCGAAGGCGTTGACGCCGACCACGATCTGTTCGCCGCGCTCGATCGCCTCCAGGCGACGGGTGTTGGATTCGACCAGACGGGCCTTGAGGACGCCGGTTTCGATCGCCTTCACCGCCCCGCCCATGGCGTCGATCGCCGCAATTTCGGCCAGGGCCTCGCGCTTCAGCCTCTCGACCGCGGCGGCGATTTCCCGGCTGCCGTCGAACAGGTCGCCGAATTCGAGCAGATCGGTTTCGTAGGCCATGATCTGCTGGAGGCGGAGCGACCATTGCTGATCGAACGGCCGCGGCAGGCCGAGCGCCTCGTTCCAGGCGGGCAATTGCACCGCGCGGGCGCGCGCGCCGCGCGAGAGAACCACCGACAGCATCTCGATCAGTATGCGATAGGCGTTGTTCTCCGGCTGCTGCTCGGTCAGTCCGAGCGAATTGACCTGAACGCCATAGCGGAAGCGCCGCTTCGCCGGATCCCTGACGCCGTAGCGGTCGCGCGTGATCTCGTCCCACAGCTCGACAAAGGCCCGCATCTTGGCGAGCTCGGTCACGAAGCGCATCCCGGCGTTGACGAAGAACGAAATTCGCCCGACCACCTCGGCGAATTCCTGTTCGCCGACTTCGGCCGACTGACGCACGCGATCGAGGACGGCGACCGCGGTCGCCAGCGCGAAACTGAGTTCCTGCACCGGCGTCGCGCCGGCCTCCTGAAGGTGGTAGGAGCAGACGTTGATCGGATTCCACTTCGGCGTCTCGCGGGCGCAAAAGAGGATCAGGTCCTTGGTCAGGCGCAGCGAGGCGTCGGGCGGAAACACATAGGCGCCGCGGGCCAGATATTCCTTGATGATGTCGTTTTGGGTCGTGCCCTGGAGTTCGCCGCGGGGCGCGCCCTGTTCGTCGGCGGCGGCGATATAGAGCGCCATCAGCCATGGCGCGGTGGCGTTGATGGTCATCGACGTATTCATCGAGGCGAGCGGAATCTGGTCGAACAGGGTCCGCATGTCGCCGAGGCAGGAGATCGCGACCCCAACCTTGCCGACCTCGCCGCGCGCCAGCGGGTGGTCGCTGTCGAGGCCGGTCTGGGTCGGCAGATCGAAGGCGATCGAGAGCCCGGTCTGACCCTTCGACAGATTCTGGCGATAGAGAAGGTTGGATTCGCGCGCGGTCGAATGCCCGGCGTAGGTGCGAAAGATCCAGGGTTTGTCCCGGCGCGCCGTGAGGGTGCGCCCGTTCGCCTCGTCCATCGCACTCCTTCCGCGCAAGCCTCGGGGCGGCGGGCCGCGATTGCCCGCGCCGACCGATTTTGTGCAGAGCACAATGACAGAAGTCGCGCCGCGGCGCCACATCGCCGACCGCCTCGTCGAGGCCGCCTGCGCCATGCTCAAATCCGTCGCCGCCTTCAACCCATCCTCAACGGCTCAAAAACCCGCTTGATAAACGGTGGGGAGTCCCATCGCGATAATGCCTTCCGTTTGCGGCCCGCTCCGCCTGATCCGTGCTCGGCGTCAAGGCCAGACCCGCTTGCCGTGGGCTTGGCTTTCGCAAGGGCCTTGACCCACATAGCCCGTCGAAGGACGGGCGTTCTTCGAACGCCCTTTGGCGCGCGGATCAGGCCTTTTGGCGTCCATGGGCTTTGCTGCGCGGACCCGGCCCTCCGCGGCCGGTCCGGTCAGCAAAGTCCATGGCGAGACGATCGCCGCGTCGGAACGGCGCCGTCACCCGAAGGGCCGGAGCGAAGCGGAGGAGGCGCGTCAGCGCCTTGACGGCGATGGGCCGACGTGGCCCTGCCGAAGCGAGACGTACTTGCGAATCCGGCAGCCCTCCTTGTGGGAGCGGGCCAGGGAGGGAGGCTCAGGGATGGCGCCGGGAAACTGCAAGCTCGTGGGCAGATGGCGGATCGTCGAGGCCGACATCTGGGATCGCGACTATCTCGACCCTAATCGGAGGTCAGCTTCGCTCTCGCAACGCCTCCGTGTTCAGGCACGATGGGGAAGATACTCTCGATCTCATGGACGAAGTCGTAGCGGACCCAACGAGCCATGCTGCAACCCTGTGTTACGATATCGAAGAGTTGGTGGAGGCGGATCATGGCAACGAAGACTAGAAGCCAAAGCCCCGGCTTTCCGTGATCGAGCTTTGGAACTGCAAAGACCCAAAAGAGTGGGACTATTGCGAGAGCGAACTTTATGATGCAGCGGTCAAGTCCGAAAACCGAAATGTGGAGCGTGAACTCGAAAAGCCGGGACTGAGAGAGCGCATTGCACGCATGACCACTGCTCAATTCTACGACTTCCTGCGCGACGAATATTACAAATGGAAGTTCACGTCGAAGCCCCTGCTCATCGGCAACACAAACGCTCTCTCGAAGCACGTGAAAGACGGGACGATGGAGCGGGTCGAAAGGGTTCGGCAGCGCCTCATCAATCGGGGGGATGACACCAAGGGTGCCTCAATCCGGATGATAATGGCGGAGCATGGAGGAATTCATGGGCTCGCTGTTGCCGGGGCAAGCGGTTTGTTGGCGCTCGTTTACCCCGAAGAGTTCGGAACGGTAGACCGCAAGGTGACGGAAGCCCTGCAACAGATCGGATTGCCGGAGGTCATGAAGGCTAACCCGAAGAAAATATCGATCGAGGAAGCCGAAACAATGATCGAGGTCATGCGGGTGAAGGCCCTCGAACTGAACCGCATGTTCCGCACGAACAAGTGGAGGCCCCGGCTCATCGACCGGGTGCTTTGGGTCGCTGGGCGGTAACGCGCATCACCTCTAAGCCGCCCGTCGAAGAATTTCGGCGACACAATTTCGGTCACATGAGCGTCATCGTGTTATTAGAGCTCGCTGCGAGGGATGGGGCGGGACATGGGTCGGCGGCGGGGTTTGCCCCCTGAGGCAGTTGGCGGCGGTTAGATGCTGAGGAATAAGGGCAATTAAGCTCATGTCGCCGTAAATTCCAATTCGTGTGACGGCAAAACCATGTTAATTAATACGGATTTGACAATCGACCGTAGTGCATTTAATAGTGGCTCTTCCGACCGCGTCAAGATCCGCCCGATATTTTACGAATGTCAACAACATTAGCCGTCGTCATCACGTCAATCGTCACGGCGCTCTTGAGTGGCGCCCTTGTTGCTTTTCTCAATAGTATTCTGCAACAAATGAAAGATGAAAAGACTTTATACAGGGTTAAGGCGGAAACCATTTTTAACGCAATGAACAGGATTATTGCGTATCATAGTATTATGGGGTCTGATTTGAATGATATTGCAGACCAAGAGGGAGCACAAAAATTTTTGGATACATACAAATTATACGGACCTATGTGTAGAGATGTATTTTCTGAAGACGTCATAATAAATACTGAAGTGTCAATATATTTTCGTGATTGCCTGGAAGAGCAAGGAAAGGTAAGTCACGCGGTTAAGGATTTATGGTTTCAGGCCCTAGATGACGCAAAAATGATGAAAGGGCTGGAGCGCAGTGAATTATCTCAGAAGAGGGAGCAACTTTCGAATGATCTTGATGCTCGATATCATCGTGAGTTCAATGCAACTGCAGATGTATTGAGTAAAAAATTACTACAATCTCTAGATCGTATTGAACTTGACAATTCGTCCATTTGGCGGAGATGCGATCTGTTGAATTCGATCTGGCCGATGATTGCTTTTTGATTGCAAATTACGAATTACAATGACGTTCGCATCTTTCCCCGCTTGGATATTATATGGATATTACGGTGGCACGAACCTAATTCGCCTTTTTACTGATCTACTTTCCGCACCGAAATAGTACTGACTTCATACGCCACAGGATTGAGTAAACGGCGACACGCTTGGGCCGGCCCCTTCGGGTGAGACGCGTCAATTGAGCGACGGGGCGGCGCGAGCGGCTTGCCGGGTTCCCGGGCGGCCGAGGCGCGGAGGCGGCGCCGTTTTCGAAAATCACTTTTCCGCGACAATCTCTTTGAGATAATCAGAAGCCATGTTATGGTCCTCCTCGTCGCTGGATCGAGGCGCGCCTGGCGCGCCGAGGGCGGCGGCCGCTTTTCAGCCCTCACGCGGGCGGGTTGACACGCTGAACAACGGATCGGAGGCCTCGGGAGGACGAAAGGACGGGGGAGGGACGTCAAGGGGCGCCAGGCGGGCGCAAAGAAATTCTAATTTGGATTCGCGCATAAGCCCTTGAAAAGTCTCAATTCGCGGAAACAAGAAGCTTTCGTTTGCTTCCCTCTAATTTTCCCTGGCTTCCCTTTTGTTTTCTTTTGCTTCCGCTTTTGCTTTCGCTGGCTTCCTCCCGATTTGCGAGGCCTTCCCTCGCGGCGCACGCTGGGCGACTTCCTGCCTTCCCTGCTGAGCGGCGGGACGCCCGGGCGTTGCGCAGCTGCGTCCTCGGGCCTCAGCCCCCGCCGTAGCGGCTCGCGACTTCGGTGGCGAGGCGGGCCATCTCGGCCAGGAAATTGGAGATGATTTCGCCGGCGGCGGGCGTGCATTCGCGATAGGTGATCCGGTAATTCTCGAAACCGCGATTGTAGGCGCCGGCGATGAGGTCGCGCTCGGTTTCGCTTGCGCTCTCCGCGTCGAGAAGCGCCGCCATCCTGGCCCGGAACTTGGCGCCGTCGCCGGCGCCGCAAAGATCGCGCAGGTAGGCGAGCGCGCCCATGATTTCGGCCAGGCGCAGCAACTGGGGTTGATAGGGCGGAGGCGGTTGGGCGGCGGGCGCGGGCGTTTTCGCCGCCGCCGGGGGAGCCGGCGCGGGCTTGGGCGTCTGGGCCTGGGCGGCGATCAGCGCCGTGGCGCTGAAAATGGCGACCAGCGCGCGCCTCACCGCGTTTGGCTCTCGATCCGCGCCGCGCTCGCCAGAATCTCGCCGAGCCCCGGCGTCGTCGGCAGGGAGGCCGAGGCTTTCGGGTCGATCCAGGCGACGGCGTCGATTTCGGCGCTCGCGCGCGCCTCGCCTCCTCGCCAGCGGGCGACGAAAGAAGCGATGACGAAATGCGTGCGCACACTGATCGCGCTCGCGCTCGATCGGCTCGACATGCCGGTTGAAGGCGACAATCTCGGCCTCGACCCCGACTTCTTCCTCGAGTTCGCGCGCGAGCGCTTCCTCCAGCGTCTCGCCGACCTCGACCACGCCGCCCGGCAGCGAAAAACGTCCGACCATCGGCGCCCGGGCCCGGCGAGCGACAAGAACCCGGCCTTCCCGGAACACCGCCGCCGAGACCGCCAGGATCGGCCGCGCCGGGTAGAGACGATCATCCACGCGCGGCCTCGGGCAGGTTTCGGGACCTGAAGCGGGGGGCGGACTGAGCAAGCGTCATGAGCGACCGGAATTGTGCGAGGCGCGGCATTGGTATCACATCGCCGGACCGGAGCGACGGACGGCGTCGGCGCCGCTCACGGGTAAAGCCTCTGCCTCTCCCACGGCGCCTCGACGCCCGCCCGGCGGAATCGCACTCGATCGTGAAGCCGGGACGGCCCGTCGCGCCAGAATTCGATCTCGACCGGCGTCAGGCGATAGCCCCGCCAATAATCCGGTCGCGGGATCTCGCCGTCGCCGAACCGGCGGTCATAGGCTTCGGCCGCGGCCTCCAGTTCCGCGCGCGAGGCGAGCGGGCGCGACTGCTGGCTGGCCCATGCGCCGATCTGGCTGCCTCTGGGGCGCGAGGCGAAATAGGCGTCGCTTTCGGGGTCCGTCAGTTCGGCGACGAAACCGCGGAACCGGACCTGGCGGCGAAGCGACTTCCAATGGAACAGCGCCGCCGCCATCGGCCCCCCGGCGAGTTCCCGCCCCTTGGCGCTCTCGACGTTGGTGTAAAAGACGATGCCGCGCGCGTCGGCCCCCTTGCACAACACCATGCGCGCGTTCGGCAATCCGCTCCCGTCGACCGTCGCCAGCGTCATCGCCTCGGGATCGTTGATCTCAGCGCCCGTCGCGTCCTCGAGCCAGAGCTGAAACAGGGCGACCGGGTCGCAAGCCTCGGTAAAGTTACTCGGATTTAACTCAGTCAAGGCGATACTGACCCTTCCGCAACGGAACGACGGCGCGAATGATATCGGCGCGAATGTTTTTTGGCCAATTCTCCGCGAGCCCCCGCGCTCGATTTCGCGCGGCCGCCGCCGGCGCCCTCCTGGCCACGGCCGCCCTTTGCGGCTGCTCCTTCTCCGAGCGGCTGCCAGGGTTGGCCGAACTCGAGCACAGCGATGCTGTCCAGCGGTCGATGAGCGCGACGGCCGAGGTCGACAGCGGCGGCGAACTGAAGGAGAATGTGCGAATCGACGTCGGCGATCCCGTGTTCATGAAGGACCCATAGCAGGCCCGCCTCCCTTGTGTGGCGCAAGCCAACGACCCACATAGTCGGGGAGACATTGGTCCTCGCGCTTTAAATAGGCGAGGGCCTGAGAATGGGCTCATGATGCGCGATCCATATGACGTTCTTGGAGTGACGAAGACGGCGAGCGCGGCCGAAATCAAATCCGCCTTCCGCAAGCTCGCCAAGAAGTATCACCCTGATCAAAGCAAGGAGCCGAGGGCCAAGGAACGCTTCGCTGAAGTTGGGTCGGCCTACGAGATTCTCGGCGACGCGAAGAAACGCGGCGCTTTTGATCGCGGGGAAATCGACGCCGAAGGCAAGCCCCGGGCGCCGCAGTTCGAGGGATTCGGATTCGGTCGGCAGGCGGGCGGCGCGGATTTCCGCAACTTCAACTTCGATTTTGGCGGCGGCGGATTTTCGGCCGAAAGCGGTTCGGTCGATCCCGATATTCTGTCGGAGCTGTTCGGAACAGGCCGGAGCCGAGGGCGCGCCCGCGCCCAGCCGGCGCGGGGCGACGATATCGCCGCCACTGTCGCCGTGCCGCTGGCGACCGCGGCCAACGGCGGTTCGATTCGGGTTGCTCTTCCGACCGGAAAGACATTGGACGTCGCCGTCCCGGCCGGCATCGAGGACGGAAAATCGATCCGGCTGCGCGGCCAGGGGCATCCCGGCCCCCGCAACGGCCCGGCGGGCGACGTCCTCGTGTCGGTCCGCTATGCGCCCCATCCCTTGTTCAAGGTGGAAGGGCGGGATCTGCGGCTGGATCTGCCGATTACTCTATATGAAGCGGTTCTGGGGGCGAAAGTGCGTGTGCCGACGCTGGGCGGCGAAGTGGAGACGTCGATCGCGCCGGGCATGAGCGGCGGCAGAGTGCTGAGGCTGCGCGGAAAGGGACTGCCGGCCGTCTCGGAACTGGCGGCGGGCGATCTTCTAGCGACGGTGCGGATCGTGCTGCCGGGCGAATCAGATGGCGAGCTGACCGCGTTGATGGTCAAATGGCGCGACCGGAAGCCTTATGATCCGCGCTCTGGCGGAGTTAGATCGGGTTCGTAGCCGCCGTTGACAAATGCCGTCGCGATGGCGCGCAACGACGGGGCGTCGAGATCCCCGACCAAAACGTAGCCTTGCCCCGCGCTGGTCCAGACCGCGACGTTCCAGCCGCGCGCCCGAAGAACCTTCGGCGGAGTGGGCGGTGGCGCGTCGAGAGGTTGAACCAGCATTCCCAGGCGACGCCGATCCCTCTGGTAGACGAGAAAAGCGGCGGCGGAACCCGATGCAGGCGCGATCCGCGCGCCGACAAGGCTGAGCTCGGCGGGCGTCGCGGGCAACTGTACGGGCCAACCGAGCCGCGCCGTCAGCCATGTCCGCGCCATCCCCGCATCGCGGTTCGCGAATTCAACCGGCGGACTGCCCGGCTGGGCGAAAGCGCTGAACGCCGCGGCGCCGGCTTCGCCAAACCCGTCGGATAGCGCTGGAGGTCTGGGCGCCCACGCGCAAATCAGGCAGACGGACAACGTTGCGAGGCCCGCCCGCGCAGCCAGGCTGGGCGCACTCTTCCAGGCCGGAAGCGGCGGCGCGCCGACGCCGGCGCCCGATTGGCTTTCGCCCCGTTCGCGCGCGGGCCGCATGCCGGGAATCGCCGAGCGCCGGAACTTGCCGATTTGGTCGCCGGCCGGGAGCCGGGGGCCGGTCGCAAGGCCGTCCGCGCCTTTCCCGTCGAACGCCGCGCAGATCGCCCTGTTCTGCGCGCGCCATCGCGCGGCGCGTTGCCGCAGCGCCGAATCCTCCGCCATTTTCGTTTCGAACGCCCGTCGCTCGGCGGGTTCGAGGCAGTCGTCGACATAGGCGTGCAAATCGGCGAGGCGGCGGCCTTCCATTATTTGACTACCCGCAAATGCGAAACGACCCGGGTCGACGCATGCACTATTCTCGTTTGGGTCGGAGGTTCTGTCAGTATTGCCAGCCGGTCGCGCGCCATGGTGAGCCGGTCGATCAAGACTGACAGCGGGATATCCAGGGCCAAGGCCGCGTCCCGATGGGAGAAGCGGGCCAGAGCGACAATCAGGAGCGCTTCTCTGAGTTCCAGCGGGAGCATCCGCACCGCGGCCACGAAGCCGAGGCGGCGAGCCGGCGGGCCGCCGCGCGCGCGTTCCAGCGTCTCATTGGCGACGATTTCGACTTCCGCGCAGATCAGGCGGCGAATGTGACGACGGTAAAGGCGAACAAACTGGCCGAAAGCGCGCACACGCCCTTTTCCCCCGCCCGCTTCAGTCGAATGCGAACGAGTTCCGAAGTCGACCACCCCCATCGCGGCTTGCCGGAACAGGCGCTCGACGAGCGCCTCGGCCGCCGAGCGATCGACCACAAATCGGTCGTCCTCCGCCAGCGCCAGGCCAAACCGGCGCAAATCGGAAAGTTCAGAATAGCTGTCCTCAAGCAGCGGCACGTTTGGCACCGAATGTGCACACTAGCCTTACCCAGTGTTAAGCTTTCTCAGTGACCATAGTTCGAAGGCGCTCCCGCTCCAAGGGGGCTGTGTGTGCAAACTCACACATTTTGTGACAAGCCCGCAACCTTCCTTGGCTTCCCATGCGCCCCCGGCAAGATTAAGGGATGGCCTCAATGTTCATGCGACACGGCGTTCATCCTCCCAAGACGGGGCGCGAGGCTTTGATGGAGCAAGAGGTTTCACTCGGCGCCGAATCGCGCATTATGAAAGGGATGCGCGGGGTCGTCCTCGGCGTGGCGAACAGTCGCTCGATCGCCTGGGGCATCGCCCGGGCGGCCCGGTCAGCCGGCGCCGAATTGGCGTTCACCTTCCAAGGCGAAGCACTGGAAAAGAGGGTGCGTCCGCTCGCGGCTGAGCTGGGCGCGCATGTGCTCGGCCATTGCGACGTCACCGACGGCGCCTCGATCGACAGCGTATTCGCTGAAGCCGAAAGGTTGTGGAAAGGCATCGATTTCATCGTTCACTGCATCGCGTTCGCCGACAAAGACCAGCTTACTGGGCGATACATTGACACGACTGAGGATAACTTTTCCAAGTCGCTCGCCATCTCGTGCTATTCCTTTACGGCGGTGGCCCAGCGCGCGGAAAAACTTATGACCAACGGCGGCTCTATGCTGACCTTGACCTACTACGGGTCGGAGAAATGGATGCCGCACTACAATGTGATGGGCGTCGCGAAGGCCGCGCTGGAGGCGAGCGTGCGCTACCTCGCGGCCGATCTGGGCGAGAAGGCCATTCGCGTCAACGCGATCTCGGCCGGCCCGATCAAGACGCTGGCGGCTTCGGGGATCGGCGATTTTCGTTACATTTTGCGCTGGAACGAATACAACGCTCCGCTTCGCCGCTCGGTCACGATCGAGGAAGTCGGCGAAAGCGCGGTGTACCTGCTGTCGCCAATGTCGCGCGGCGTCACCGGCGAAATACTCCATGTCGACGCCGGCTATCACGTTGTCGGCATGAAGAATCCCGCCGCCCCCGATATTTCCGTGGTCAAGGAAGGCGCCAAGGAATAAGACTCGCGCCGGGTCGGAGCGTTCCACGCCTTCGCAGCGGCCTTGAACGAATCACAAGCCGCCGCAGGACGAACGCCGCAATCGCCATATGCACATAGCCGTTCCGAATGAAGAGCGCGCGGGGACCGAAGGTCTTCATCAGGATCGACGCCAAGGCCGGCGCCGCGATCGTCGCTATCCAATAGATGAACGCGCGAACGAGGCGCCGTTGGCCGCGCCGGCCGCAAAGACCGTGGCGCAGGAAATAGGCGCCAGACGGGCGAGCCACAACAGTCGCGGACGCACAATGCGCGGCCGCGCGGGCGGATCGACTCTCGTCATGGCCATCGGCACGACCGCCAGCGCCATCAGGGCGCCGGCGACGGCAAACGACGAGAAGCCGCCCGGCCCGAACGGCCTCAACGCCATCTGCCCGCAGGCGGAGGCGGTGAAATTGGCGATTTGATAAAGCGCATAGAGCGCGCCGCTCGGGCGACTCGCGCATCAAGGTCGGGGGAGGCTGGATGGCGCCACGGCCCACCCGGTCGCGCGACGCTCACTGCGCGCGCCGGCCTCACAATAAGCGCGCATTCCCGCCGAAAATCGACATATCGCCATCAAGCTTCGGCTTGTATATAGACCGATCGAATAGGAATTGGCCGCCATCCAACAGGCGTCCTTCGAAGCGCAACCGAGACTTGAACGCATGCCGAACCAACGTTGGGCCCCGGAAAGCTGGCGGACCAAGCCGATCGAGCAATCGCCGGTCTATAAGAACCCGAAGGCGCTCGCGGATGCCGAGCGCCAGCTCGCCGGCTATCCGCCGCTCGTCTTCGCGGGCGAAGCGCGCAAACTGAAGCGCGCTCTCGGGACCGCCGCGGTCGGCGAGGCGTTCCTGCTGCAGGGCGGGGATTGCGCCGAGAGCTTCGCCGAGCATTCCGCCGACAACATCCGCGATTTCTTCCGGGTGTTTCTGCAGATGGCGGTGGTGATGACCTTCGCGGCCGCCTCGCCGATCGTGAAGGTCGGGCGGATCGCTGGACAATTCGCCAAGCCGCGCACTTCCGACTTCGAGGCGAAGGACGGCGTAGCGCTGCCAAGCTACCGCGGCGACATCGTCAACGACATCGAATTCACCGAGCAAGCGCGCGAGCCCGACCCGCGCCGCCAGCTCGAGGCCTATCGTCAGTCGGCGGCGACGCTCAATCTCCTGCGCGCCTTCGCCACCGGCGGCTATGCGAATCTCGAAAACGCCCATCGGTGGATGCTTGGGTTTGTCAAGGACAGCCCGCAGTCCGACCGCTATCAGAGCGTCGCCGATCGCATCACCGAAACGCTTGGCTTCATGCGCGCGATCGGCCTCGATCCCGAAGCACACCCCGAATTGCGCGCGACCGACTTCTACACCTCGCATGAGGCGCTGCTGCTCGGTTACGAGCAGGCGCTGACGCGCCTCGATTCCACCTCCGGCGACTATTATGCGACCTCAGGCCATCTGATCTGGATCGGCGACCGCACGCGACAGCTCGGCGGCGCTCATGTCGAGTATTGCCGCGGGGTCAGGAACCCGATCGGCCTGAAATGCGGCCCCTCGCTGAGCCCGGACGAAATGATCCGCCTGATCGAGCTACTCGATCCCGATGCGGAGCCCGGCCGCCTCACGCTGATCTGCCGTTTCGGCGCCGACAAGATCGAGGCCGCATTGCCGAAGTTGCTGCGCGCCGCGAAACGCGAGGGCCGCAGGCCCTTGTGGGTCTGCGACCCGATGCACGGCAACACTATCAAAACGTCGAACGGGTACAAGACCCGTCCGACCGAGCGCATCGCTCAGGAGGTGCGCAGCTTCTTCGCCATCTGCCGCGCCGAAGGCGTCCATGCCGGCGGCGTCCATCTGGAGATGACGGGCAAGAACGTCACCGAATGCACCGGCGGCGCACGCGCGATCACCGAGACCGATCTGCACGACCGGTACCACACCTATTGTGATCCCCGGCTCAACGCCGAACAGTCGATTGAAATGGCGTTCATGGTCGCCGAACTGTTGAAGGCGCAGCGCCTCGCCGCGCCCGAGCGGCCGGTGCGCGCGGCGGAATGACCGCGGGCGCCGGTTCGGTGCGACTGTCCGGCTACGCTCGGGGCAGGGACAATAATTTCAATCTCATTCGTCTGCTGGCCGCCTTGTCGGTGATTTTCAGCCACAGCGTCGGGGTTCTGGGGCTCCCGCCCGAGCGGGAAGTGTTCTTCCCCAGGCTCGGATTCTCGCTGGCGGAGATGGCGGTCGACGTTTTCTTCGTCGCCAGCGGCTTTCTCGTCACCGCGAGCCTCATCAACCGCAAGAGCGTCGTCGCGTTCGCCTGGGCGCGGGCCCTGCGCATCTTTCCGGCGCTCTGGGTCATGCTAGTCGTCACCGTGTTCGGGCTTGGGCCGCTTTTGACCACGCTTTCCCTGACGGATTATTTGGCGTCGCCAGTTACGCACGAGTACTTCCTGAAGTGCGCCACCCTGATAACCGGCGTCAGATTCGGGCTCCCCGGAATATTCGAGAGCTTGCCGCTCAAGGGCGAATTCAACGGGTCGCTGTGGACGCTGCCGATCGAATTGAGATTGTATGTCTATCTGGCCGCCGGATGGCTTCTTCTTTCGCTCGCGCCGAAACTGCGTCCAACCGCGCCGCTCGTGATCGCGCCCGCGGCTTTGGCGGTCATACTGGCGACGGTCTTGAGCGCCCGCCTGTCGCGCCAGCCGATGAATGGCGCCGACATCAGGATCCTGATGTTCATCTATGGCGTGACGCTTTACGTGCTGCGTGACCGGATTCATGTCAGTCGCGCGATCATGGTCGCACTCATCGCCTGCCTGGCGATTTCGTCCTTCAATCAGACCGCCTTTTTTGTCGTCTATATCCTGGGCCTCGCGCCGCTGGTCATTCATCTGGCATACATTCCCGGCGGGCGGGTGAGACAATTCAACCGCCTGGGCGATTACTCCTACGGCGTCTATATTTACGCATTTCCGATTCAGCAGACGCTGGCGACGCTGATCCATCCGCTTTCCCTCGGCGTCATGGTGGCGCTGTCCTCCGGCTCAACGCTCGTCGTCGCGGTCCTGTCATGGCGCCTGATCGAAAGGCGCGCGCTGGCGCACAAGGACGTTTGCGCCGCGGCGACGTCGCGGATTTTCGATCTCGGTCTGGCGAGAATCGCCGGCGTCTGGCGCTGATCGCGCGCGCGCAATCGGTCTTCGCCGCGTTTGCGCGCGGCCTATGCGGCGCGCTACATCGTGCCTCATGTCCGATCCGGCCAATCGCCTCATCATAGCGCTGGCGCAAATCGCCTCGATCGTCGGCGACATCGCGGGCAATCGCGACCGCCTGCGCAAAGCCCGGGCCGAGGCCGCCGGCTTCGGCGCCGACATCGTAATGACGCCGGAACTGTTCCTGGCCGGTTATCCTCCCGAGGATCTGGTGCTGAAGCCGGCGTTCCAGGAGGCGTGCCGCGCAGCTTGCGAGGAGATCGCCCGCGACACCGCGGACGGCGGACCGGCCGCGCTGATCGGCCTGCCCTGGGTCGAGGACGGCAAGCTCTACAATGCGATGGCGCTCGCTTGCGGCGGGCGGAT
This sequence comes from uncultured Alphaproteobacteria bacterium, assembly GCA_963784805.1. Lineage (GTDB taxonomy): Bacteria > Pseudomonadota > Alphaproteobacteria > Rhizobiales > Beijerinckiaceae > Roseiarcus. The sequence continues at coordinate 233,719 of CAWASR010000016.1, read as the reverse complement.
CGAGGCGGCGCGGTTCAAGGTCGATCTGCCGAACTACGGCGTGTTCGACGAGAAGCGGGTGTTTTCGCCCGGCCCGTCGCCAGGGCCGATCGTCTTTCGCGGCGTGCGCATCGGGGTTCCGATCTGCGAGGACATCTGGGGACCGGATCCGGTGGAATGCATCGCCGAAACCGGCGGCGAGATTCTGCTCGTCCCCAACGCGTCGCCCTACGAGCGCGGTAAGCTCGCCATTCGCCAAGGCGTCGCGGTCGCCCGGGTGGTCGAAAGCGGTCTGCCGCTCGTCTACCTCAACAAGGTCGGCGGCCAGGACGAACTGGCGTTCGAGGGCGCTTCGTTCGCGCTCAACCCCGACCGGACGCTTGCCGTCCAGTTGCCGGCCTTCCGCGCCGCCGTCGCGCGCACGGTCTGGGAGCGCGGCGACCGGGGCTGGCGCTGCCTCGAGGGTCCCCACGAAATCGTCGAAGAGGGCGACGAGGCCGACTATTCCGCCTGCGTGATGGGCCTGCGCGATTACGTCGAGAACAACCGCTTTCCCGGCGTCGTGCTCGGCCTGTCGGGCGGGATCGATTCGGCCTTGTGCGCGGCGATGGCGGTCGACGCGCTGGGGGCGGCGCGGGTTCGGGCGGTGATGCTCCCCTATCGCTTCACCTCCAACGAATCCCTCGCAGACGCTGCCGCCTGCGCGAGCGCGCTCGGCGTTCGCTACGACATGGTGCCGATCGCCGAGCCGGTCGAGGGCGTCGAACGCGCGCTCGCCGGCATGTTCGCCGGCAAGGCTCGCGACATCACGGAGGAGAACATCCAGAGCCGCGCCCGCGGGCTGATCCTGATGGCGATCTCCAACAAGACCGGGGCGATGGTGGTGACGACCGGCAACAAGTCGGAAATGTCGGTCGGCTATGCGACGCTCTACGGCGACATGAACGGCGGCTTCAATCCGATCAAGGACCTCTACAAGATGGAGGTGTTCCGCCTGTCGGCGCTACGCAACCGCTGGAAGCCCGTGGGCGCGCTGGGGCCGGACGGCGAGGTTGTCCCCCGCAACATTATCGTCAAGCCGCCGAGCGCGGAGTTGCGCGAAAACCAGAAGGACGAGGATTCGCTGCCGCCCTATCCGGTGCTCGACGCCATTCTGCACGAATTGGTCGAAAAGGAGATGCGGGTCGCCGACATCGTCGCCGAGGGTTACGATCCCGAGACCGTGAGGAGGATCGAGCGGCTGCTCTATCTCGCCGAATACAAGCGCCGCCAGTCGGCGCCGGGCGTCAAGGTCGGGCCGAAGAATTTCGGCCGCGACCGCCGCTACCCGATCGTCAACCGCTTCCGCGACCCGGGCCTGCCTGCGCAGGCGCCCGATCTGTCGATCGCGCCGCGCAGGCCATTGGGAAAGAGCGAAAGGTTCGAGGAATAGGCGGCGGCCCATGGCAAGCGACTTCGCCGCATTCGGATGGCCGGCGCCGGCCGCCGCGCCGCCCAAAACCGGATCGGACCGATCTTGACAGCGCGTTCAAGTTCACGCGATGTCGCGTGCGGAGTTGGGGAGCAAGGCCCATATCTCGATGCGCGGATGCGCGTCCCCCTTAGCCTTGTGGAGCGTCCGGCACTCGGATGAGCGATAAAGCGGCAGATCCCTCTCAGCTGTATCGCAGCCTCATTGCCGGATATACCGACAATATCCGCGCGGCCGACTTCAAAGCCAATATCGCGATTTTGTTCGTCGCCTTCATGATGGGTCCGATCCTGGGCAATTACACCCGGTTTCCCAGTTATCTGCCAATTCCCTTCGTTCTGGCGCCATTCCTGATCGTTTATCTGTGCCTGTTCATGGTTCTTGTTCCGCGTTATCCTCGCCGTGGCAGCAAGAATTTTATAGTCTCCCGCACCGCAACCGCAGCGGATTTTTCCAATTTCACCGAGACGGTAGACGAAATCGAGCAGTTGAAGCTCACGTGTGCTGTGCTATCCGAACTATTATGGTGGAAGTGGTTCTATATCAGAATCAGTTTTGTTGTTTCGATGGTCAGCATTGTTGTTACAATATGTTTGCTCATGTATGTATGGTACACGTAAAGGAGATCGACTGGTGCGGGCCGGTTCACTCAACGGTCGCAAGGGCGCTTCAGCCCTAAAACCCGTCTGGCTCGGTCTTTCGCGCGCGTCGATGGGCCGCCCATGAGCCGGGACCGGAACGCGCAGCTACGCAATATGATCGTTGGCTACAACGATTCGATTCGCCTCAGCGATATCAAAGCGAATATCGCCGTCCTATTCGTGGCCATCATGATGGGCACGGTTGTGGGATTTCGCGAATCCTATCCATGGTACCTGAGTTTGCCGGTGTTGCTGGCGCCGTTCTTGGTGATCTTCTTCAATTTGCTCGTCTGTGTTTATCCGACGTTTCCGCGGGAGGGACGGAAGCGCTTTCCTGTCACGCGTAAGGCGAAGCCTGATGATTTCGAATTCATCAGCGATCCGGCGCTCGAGCTGGGGGAGCTTCCCGTTCGATGCGCGCTGCTGTCCCGCACCCTGTACTGGAAGACCTTGACCCTACAAATCGCCTACATCGTATCCATGCTGACGATTGTGGCCGCAGGCGTCCTGCTGTTCGTGGCTTGGCTCAAGCCGACGCTCTGACTCGAGGTCGAACGGCGTCAAGCCCTAGGAGACGTCCCGTGTATGACCCGCGCCCCATTGCATGGATGACGCCGGAACTGGCGATCTTTCGCGACGCCGTCCGCCGCTTCCTCGCCCGGGAGGCTGCGCCGAACGACGATCGCTGGCAGAAGCAGCACAGCGTCGACCGCGCGTTCTACCGCAAGGCCGGCGCGATGGGCATGCTCTGCCCCAGCATTTCCGAAGATTACGGCGGCGGCGGCGGGACGTTCGCGCACGAGGCGATCATGGCCGAGGAGCTGGCCTATATCGGCTGCGGCGCCTTCGCCCAGGGCGTGCACGGCACGATCTGCGCCCATTATTTGAACGCCTACGGCAGCGAGGAGCAGAGGCGGCGCTGGCTCCCGAAACTGTGCTCGGGCGAATGGATCGCCGCGATCGCCATGACCGAACCCGGCGCCGGCACCGACCTCAGAGCGGTGAAAACCAGCGCCATCCGTCACCGAGATCACGATCATTATGTGCTCAACGGCTCAAAGACCTTCATCAGCAACGGCCAACTCGCCGATCTGATCATCGTCGTCGCCAAGACCGATCCGAACGCCGGCGGCAGGGGCATTTCGCTGATCGTAGTCGAGACCGGCGACGCGCCGGGCTTCACCCGCGGCCGCACCCTGGAGAAGCTTGGCCTGCACGGTCAGGACACGGCCGAGTTGTTCTTTCAGGACGTCCCCGTGCCCTTCGCCAACCTTCTCGGCGAAGAAGGCGGCGGATTCGCGCAACTGATGGCCCAATTGCCCCAGGAGCGCCTGTCGATCGCCGTGATGGCGCAGGCCCAGATGGAGCGTGCGGTCGCCATCACCGTCGCCTACGCCAAGCAGCGCAAAGTCTTCGGCGGCCCGTTGTTCGAGATGCAGAACACGCGCTTCAAACTGGCGGAATGCCAGACGGTCGCGCGCGTGACTCGGGCTTTCGTCGACGAATGCGTAACCACGCACATCGCCGGGCAGTTGAGCGCGGCCGAGGCCTCCATGGCCAAATATTGGGCGACCGAACAGCTGAGCCGCGTTGTCGACGAATGCCTGCAACTGCATGGCGGCTACGGCTATATGATGGAATACCCGATCGCGCGGATGTACGCGGACACCCGCGTGCAACGCATTTTCGGCGGCGCGAACGAAGTGATGAAGGAACTCGTCGCCCGATCCCTGTGAGGCGGCCCGATCGGCCGTCGCGGCCACTGGCGCCGCGCCTGTTGCGAGGGCCGCATGGGCAAACCGATTCGGAGGCGAGACGGGATCGTCTCAGGTCAGCATGACCTCTTCCGAAGTCGGGGCCTCGTCAATTCATCCCCAGCGCCGCTAGATAGAGATCGAGAATCGTTTCCTCCTCCATCCGCTGGTCGCGGTCCTGTTTTCGGATCGACACGATCTTGCGCATGATCTTGACATCGAAGCCGTTGGCTTTGGCCTCGCCGTAAACGTCCTTGATGTCGTCGGCGAGCGCTCGCTTCTCCTCTTCGAGCCGCTCGATGCGCTCGATGAATGAGCGCAGATGGCCGGCATTGACCTCGTCCGTCGCGGTTTCGATTGCTGCTTTTGCCTCGGCCATTCGATTCCTCTTCACCGTCGCGAAAGGGGCGGAGGCATGGCCCCAAACGTCTGGCCGCGTCAAGTGCCGTTGCCGAGTGGATCGCCGCTCATTTCGCCGACCGCCTCGCCCCTCGGGCGCGGCTGCCGAAGTCCTGAGGCGCCCTTAGCGCCCGATCGGCCAGAATGGGCTCGAGCAGGCGGGCGAGCCGCTCCGCCCAGGCAAGCGCGCCTTCCCTTTCTGCGATCAGGTCCTGCCTGACTTCGATCAGCGCGTTGGCGAGGCCGCGCGAGGTGGCGAGGGCGTCGATCGTGTCGCCGGCAAGCGCCCCGTCGTAAGGCTCGTTGTCGCCGATGTCGTCGTCATGAAGATCGCGCTCGGCGATCAGCGCTTCGATCAGCGGCTTCGCGATGCGATCGTCGCGGTCCCACAGCACGCCGATCTTCCAGCGGCGCGCGGCCCCGCGCCAGATCGGCGTGAACGAATGGATCGACACCAGGGCCGGAGGCTCCCCGGTCGCCGCCATCGCCTCGACCATCGCCTCGATTGTCTCCCGGTAGGGCGCCCAATAAATGTCGCGCCGGCGCGCGATTTCATGAGCGTCGGCGCGCGCGTTTCCCGGCACGATCGCGCCGTCGGAATAGCGCATGACCAAGGTCGGATCGTCTGCGCCGCGGTTGGGGTCGATGAGGAGGCGCGAGTAGGTCGAAAGCGCCGCCGGAACGCCGAGCCGCCGCGCCAGCGCTCGCGTCAGATCGGCGGCGCCGATGTCGAAGGCGATATGCCGTTCGAGCGCCTCGGGCGGCAGGCCGAGCGCGCCGTAGCCAGGCGGAACCGCGTTCGAGGCATGGTCGCAGACGACGAGCGCGCCGCCATCGAGCCGCCCCGCGACCATTTCGACTGGCGAAAAGGCAGGCTCGGAGGGATCGAGACTGAGGCGCGCTGTTCCGTCCATGCCGTCTCTTGCTAGCGGGTTGCGGCGAGACTAAGGACCGCGAGCGCCATTCTCAACCCCGAAGTCTGCCGCTCGCGGACGGGAGTCCGCCTCATGTCGTTCTCCCATACTTCCATCGCGCCGCGCGGAGTTCTGGCGCCCTTCGCCGCGCTCGTCGCCGGCGCGGTGGCAATGGGCGTTTCGCCGATTTTTGTCCGCCTCGCCGACGTCGGGCCGTTCTCGAGCGCCTTCTGGCGCGTCGCGCTGGCGCTGCCGCTGCTTTACGCCTGGATGCGCCTCGCAGAGGGCCGGGAGCCGCCGGCCGAGCGCTTCTCCCGGGCCGCTGTCCTCTCCGGCCTCGCCTTCTCCGGCGATCTCTTTTTCTGGCACCTGTCGATCGTCAAGACCAGCGTCGCCAACGCAACCTTCTTCGCCACCACGGCCCCGATCTGGGTGGTGCTGTTCGGCTGGGTCTTCCTTCGGCAGGGTGTTACGGAAGGCGTCATTGCCGGCCTCGGGCTTTGCCTAGCGGGAGGGGCGGCGCTGTTGGCGCAGAGCTTCCATTTGCGGCCGGCCGGCGCGCTCGGCGATCTGTTCGGGATCGCGACCGGCGTGTTCTTCGGCCTCTATTTTCTCACCGTTCAGGCGGCGCGCCGAAAGGCGTCCGCCGCGCGCGTAGTGTTCGAGGCGACGCTCATCACCGCGGCCATCCTGTTTGTCGTCGCGGTCGTCGGCGAGCGCGCAATCCTGCCGCATACGGCGAGAGGCGTCGCGGCGCTGCTGGCGATGGCCTGGATCAGCCATTGCGGCGGCCAGGGTCTGTTGTCGGTTGCGCTCGGGCGCCTTCCGGCGGCCTTCTCCTCGCTTGTCATTTTTCTCGAGGCGGTCGCGGCGGCCGGGTTCGCCTATCTGATCCTCGGCGAGCCAGTGACGGCCGTGCAGGCGCTGGGCGGGTTCGCGATCCTGATCGGGATTTTCGTCGCGCGGCCGCGTTGAGCGCGATGGCGTCCGCGCGGAAGGCGGCGCGCGTCAGCCGGCGATGGTCGCCCCGCCGTCGACGACGATGGTCTGCCCGGTCATGAACGACGAGGCCTGCGAGGCGAGATAGACCGCCGCGCCGGCGATTTCGTCCGCCTCGCCGATGCGCCTCAGCGGCGTCGTCGCGGTGACCGCTTTCAGGGTCTGCGGATTCTCCCACAACGCCCGGGCGAAATCGGTTTTGATCAGACCCGGCGCGATGCAGTTGACGCGCACATTGTGCTTGCCCCATTCGACCGCGAGATTGCGCGCGAGCTGGAAATCGGCGGCCTTGGAGACATTGTAAGCGCCGATCACCGGCGATCCCTTCAGCCCTCCGATCGAGGAAATAATCACGATCGACCCGTCCGCGCGTTCGATCATGCCCGGCGCGACCATCTGGATCAGCCAATTGTTGGCGAGCACGTTGTTGTCGAAGATCTTGCGGAACTGCTCGTCGGAAATGCCCGACATCGGGCCATAATAGGGATTGGAGGCTGCATTGCAGACGAGGATGTCGATGCGCCCGAAGGCCCGATTCGTTTGTTCGGCCAGGCGGCGCAACTCGTCCTTGGAGGAGATGTTGGCGACGACCGCGATCGCCGCCGCGCGACTGCGCGCGCGATTGATGGCCTCGGCGGTCTCAGCGCAGGCCTCCGCCTTGCGCGACGAGATCACGACGTTCGCGCCGTGCTCGGCGAGGCGTTCGGCGATCGCGCGGCCGATTCCGCGCGAGGAGCCGGTGACGATCGCGACGCGCCCGTTCAAATCGAAAAGGCTGGCCAAAGCTCCCTCCCCCGCGGGCGACGCCTTTTTGCGGGCGCGCCCAATCGAGCCAACGGCCGGACGGCACGCAGCGCATCCCATGCGCCGGTCAGCCCTCACAAAAGACCCGCGAATATCGGCCCTCCGCGAACCGGAAAGCAAGAGGCGGGGGCGCCCGCCGCGAAGCGAGGCGAGCCGCACGCTTGCCGAGAGCGTGGGCAAGGCGCAAACTTCGACGCGACCGAGCGGATGCTTGGGCGCTCTTGAATTGGGAGGAACGCAATGGCGAGCGACACGCCCTTCCCCTTGAACGCGTGGTATCCGGCCGCCTGGAGCCACGAAATCCAGGCCGCGCTGACGGCTCGGACGGTCTGCGAAAAGGATGTCGTGCTTTATCGGCGCGCCGACGGCGTGATCGCGGCCCTGGAAGACGCCTGCTGGCATCGGCTCCTGCCGCTGTCGATGGGTCGGCTGGTCGGCGATCAGGTGGTTTGCGGTTATCATGGCCTGGTTTTCAATTCGGCCGGGCGCTGCACCCATATGCCGGCGCAGAAGACGATCAATCCTTCGGCGTGCGTGCGCGCCTATCCGGTGGTGGAGCGGCACCGGCTGGTCTGGATCTGGCCGGGCGATCCGGCTCTCGCCGATCCTTCCGCGATGCCCGATTTTCATTGGAATGACGACGCCGAATGGAAAGGCGAGGGCGGAACTTTCTACAGCCTCAAATGCGACTATCGTCTGGTGATCGACAATCTGATGGACCTGACGCACGAGACCTACGTCCATGCCGGCAGCATCGGCGACGACGCAATCCTCGATACGCCGTTCGAGGTCACCCATACCGATCGAACGGCGACCATGACGCGCTGGATGATCGACATCGAGCCGCCACCGTTCTGGGCCAGGCAATTGGCCAAGCCAGGACGCGCGGACCGCTGGCAGATCGTCACCTTCCAGGCGCCGGCGGTCGTGGTCGGCGACGTCGGCGTTGCGCCGACCGGAACCGGTGCGCGGAACGGCGACCGTTCGCAAGGCGTCAACGGCGCATTCCTGGCCGCGCTCGCGCCGGAAACGCAGACAAGCTGCCACTATTTCTGGAATTTCGTGCGGACCTTCCGAACCGGCGACGACCAGCTCACGCGCGACCTTCAGCGCGCTCATGTCAACGACGGCAAGGGCGTGTACGACCAGGACCATGTCGTGCTGGAGGCGCAGCAGCGAGCAATCGACAGGAATCCCAGGCTGCCGTTCTACAACCTCAATATCGACGCTGGCGCCCTGTGGGCCCGGCGGATGATCGACGCTCTGCTGGCGCGCGAACGCGACCCGAGCGCCACAGGCCGAGCCGCGGAATAGGCGCCTCGATGCCCGATCTGATCGAGTGGCGCAACGGAACCGTCCGCGCGACCCGCGATCTGACGCCCGACGTCCGCATGATCGAAATCGAGCCGTCGGAAGGTTTCGTCGCCGCGTCTCCCGGCAGCCATATCAACGTTTCCGTGCGGATCCGCGGCCGTTCCGACATCCGCTCGTATTCGATCGTCGGGCCCTGCGCCGACGGGATCTATCGCATCGCCGTCAAATTGTTGCGGGACACCAAAGGCGGCTCGGCCCATATGTGGAGCCTGACGCCTGGCGCGCAGATCGCCATCTCCGCGCCGGCCAATCATTTCAACCTCGTGCCCGGGCGGCCCGACTATCTGCTTCTGGCCGGCGGCATCGGCATCACGCCGATCTTCACCCATGCCCTCGCGCTTGCCGGGACAGGCGCGCGCTTTCGCCTGCTTTATGCCGCTAGGAGCCGTCGCGACCTCGCCCTTGCGGACGCGCTCGCCGAGCGGATCGGCGACCGACTGCAGGTATTTGTCGGCGACGAGGGAGCGCGGGTCGACATCGCGGCCGAGATCGGGCGACTCGACCCGCGAGGCGAATTCTACGTCTGCGGCCCGATCGGCATGCTCGAGGCGGCCAAGCGCTGTTGGCGGGAGAGCGGACGGCCTCTTGACCGCTTGCGTTTCGAGACCTTCGGCAACAGCGGCGAGCATCCGACTGTTGCGTTCATCGTCAAAATTCCACGGCTCGGCAGGGAGATCGCCGTCGCCGCGGACCAGACGATGCTCGAGGCGCTGGAGGACGCGGATGTCGGCATGATTTTCGATTGCCGGCGCGGCGAATGCGGGCTTTGCGCTCTGCCGATTCTGGAGGTCGACGGCATTGTCGACCATCGCGACGTTTTCTTCAGCGAAGCGGAGAAGGCGCAGAACGCGAAGCTCTGCACCTGCGTCTCCCGTGTCTATGGCCGCTCCGTCACAGTCGACACGGCGGACAGGTGAGGAAGGTTGACAACGATCGGACCTGTTTCGCCGCAACCGGTCGATCTCTCGCGGCAATCTCATCGCGGTCCAGAATCTCGCTTCGTTCAGGCGCTAGCGCCGGTCGTCACCGCCCTGCCCAGCCCTTCAGTTCCCGCCGCGCGACCGTTTCGATCACCGCCATCCCTTCCACGCTGTCGTTGAGGCAGGGGATCGCGGCGAAACCTTCGCCGCCGGCCTCGCGAAAATATCCTGCGTTCTCGACTCCGATCTCCTCGAGAGTCTCCAGGCAATCGGCGGCGAAGCCCGGCATGACCACCGCCAGACGCTTCAGGCCGCTCGCAGCCAGCTCTCGCACCGTTTCGGCCGTATAGGGCTTCAGCCATTCCGCGCGGCCAAAGCGGGATTGGAAGGTCATGCGCAGACGATCCTCTCCCCAGCCGAGCGCCTCGCGCAAAAGCCGCGTCGTCTTGGCGCAATGACAATAATACGGATCGCCTTGATCGAAATAGGACTGCGGGATGCCATGAAAGGACGCGAGCACCCGCTCAGGCTCGAAATCGAGGCGCTCGACGCCGGCCCGGATCGAGCGGGCGAGCGAGTCGATATAAACCGGGTCGTCATAGTAGGGCGCGGCGATCCGCACCGCCGGCTGCCAGCGCATCGTTTTCAGCGTGTCGAAGACCTTGTCGGCGACGGTCGCGGTGGTCGCCGCGCAATATTGCGGATAGAGAGGCACGACAAGAATGCGGTCGCACCCGTTCGTCTTCAACGCCAGCAGTCGCTCGGCGATCGGCGGCCTGCCGTACCGCATCGCCCAGTCGGCCTCGATGCGGGTCCCCAGATCGCTCAGCGCCGCGGCCAGCTTCTCGCCCTGCGAACGCGTAATCGTCTTGAGCGGGCTCTCGTCGCGAAGCTTGTTCCAGATCGAAGCGTAGTCGCGCCCCTTCATGCCGGGCCGTCTGAGCAGGATCAGTTGGAGGACCGGCAGCCAGATCGCTCGCGGCGCTTCGATGACCCGCCGGTCGGACAGGAACTCGCTCAGGTAGCGACGGACCGACCAATAGTCCGTCCCTTCGGGCGTGCCGAGATTGACGATCAGAACCCCGATCCTGCCGGCGATGACGAGCGGGTGGCCGTCGGGACGCGCGGATGCGCTCATGCGGCGCTGGCCGGGGATTCGCCGCGGCCGGGCGTGCTTCGGCGATCCACGCCCGGGCCGAAGGCGCGCTCGCTGGCGGATGAAGAAGACGGTTCGGAACGGCGCATCCTGCTCCCTGCGCCTCGCGGCCGCATCATTCCGCCGCCGGGGTGAAAATCGTCGCCACGCCGTTGATGCAGTAACGCAGTCCGGTCGGCGGCGGCCCGTCCGGAAACACATGGCCGAGATGCGAGCCGCAGCGGGCGCAGTGGACCTCGGTGCGGGTCATGCCCCAGCTGCGGTCGTTCGTCGTTTCGACTGAGCCCTCGAGGGGCGTGTTGAAGCTCGGCCAGCCGGTCCCGCTCTCGAACTTGGTTCTGCTCTCGAACAGCGGCTGCCCGCAGCCCGCGCAGGAAAATACGCCCGGGCGCTTCTCGTAATTGAGGGCGCAGCTGCCTGGCCGCTCGGTGCCGTGCTCGCGCATGATCGCATATTGCTCAGGAGTGAGGATTTCCCTCCACTCGGCTTGCGTATGCGTGACCGGGAAATGGCCTTGGTCCATTTGGTTCTCCTCGCGGGCGATCCTATCGCAGCCGATAAAGACGACCGCAAGCCCTTGTACGCGCGCGCTCCCTCCGATGTTGCGCATCGAGCGCCACGGTCCGGATCGCGGCGTCGCGGCGGTCTGTGTTTCTCGGTGGTCTGCCTGGCGCAGACTATCCCGCAAACACCACGGTTTTCCCGTGGTTTAATAGCACGCGATCGTCGAGCACGTTCGCGACCGCCCTCGCGAGCACCCGCCTCTCGATGTCGCGCCCTTTGCGCACCAGGACTTCGGGCGTGTCGCGGTGGCTGATGCGCTCGACATCCTGTTCGATGATCGGACCCTCGTCGAGATCGGAGGTGACGAAATGCGCCGTCGCCCCGATCAGCTTGACGCCGCGCTGATGGGCCTGGTGGTAGGGCTTGGACCCCTTGAAGCCGGGCAGGAAGGAATGGTGGATATTGACGCAGCGTCCCTGCAGCTTGGCGGCGAAGCCGTCCGACAGAATCTGCATGTAGCGCGCCAGCACGACGAGGTCGGCCCCCGACGATCTGACGACCTCCCACGCCTGGGCCTCCTGCTCCATCCTTGTCTGTCTGGTGACCGGCAAATAGTGGAAGGGAATGTCGCCGAAATCGATGTGGGCATAAGTCTCGCGCGGATGGTTGGCGATGATCGCCGCCGGATCCATCGCCAACTCGCCCCCGCGCCAACGGTAGAGCAGATCGACCAGGCAATGATCGAAACGCGACACCATGAGCGCGACCCGCTTGCGCTGGTCGGCCGGACGCATTGACCAGTTCATTGCGAAATCGGCGCCGATCGTCTTGAACGTCTCGCGCAGAACCTCGACGTCCGAACCCGCCCCGGCGGCGTTGAACACGACCCGCATGAAGAAGTCGCCGGTCTCGGTGTCGTCGAATTGCTGCGCGTCCAGGATGTTGAAGCCGCCGTCGAAAAGCGCGGTCGAAACCCTGGCGACGATCCCGGGGCGGTTGGCGCAGGACAGAGTAAGTATATGGCGCGCGTCCGGCATCCGGACTCCTTGTCAAGGCCCGCGCACCTCGTTGCAGCGCGCCGGCGACGCCTTGCTAAGGCACAGCCGGCCTTGAGCGCAAGGGCGAGCTTTCACCTCCGAAAGGCCGCGTCCGTGCGCCGATCCCGCGCCCTTGGCCGGACAAGTTCACGCTTATCGCTTGACGCGGCTCAGCAGCTCCTCGACCGCCGGCAGGATCCGGCCGACGATCACGTCCACGCCTCCGGCGGTCGGATGCAAGCCGTCCTTCTGGTTCAGTTTCGGGTCGGCGGCGACGCCGTCGAGGAAGAATGGATAGAGCATGTCGCCGTAGGTCTTGGCCAAGTCGGGATAGATCGCGGCGAATTCGCGGCCGTATTCGGCGCCGAGATTGGGGGCGGCGCGCATGCCGGCGATGAGTACCGGCAGATGGGCCGCGCGCGCCTTGTCCAAGATCGCCGCCAGCGTCCGTTGCGTCGACTTCGGCGGCAGGCCCCGCAGCATGTCGTTGGCGCCGAGTTCGACGACCAGGGCGTCGGTGTCCGCCGGAACCGCCCAGTCGTAACGGGCGAGCCCGTCCGCCGCGGTGTCGCCGGAAACGCCCGCGTTGTCGACGTCGACGTCCAACCCCTTGGCGCGAAGCGCCGCCTGAAGCCGGTCCGGAAACGCCTTGCCGGGCGGCAGGCCGAGGCCCGCGGTGAGGCTGTCTCCCAGCACGACGAGACGCAGCGTGCGCGCGCTGGCCGGCGCGGCCTGTGCCACGGCCGCAATGAGCGCCAGCGCCAGCGCCTGGACGAAGGGGCGCCAATGCCCATATGAGGGCGATCCTGCCCTGAGGAATCCCGACACTATGTCCCTTCCCGCGGTCGCGATGCGCGGCGTCGACCTCAGCCTCGGCCGAGGCGCCGCCCGCGTGCATATCTTGCGCGACGTCAGTCTGACAATCGCCACCGGCGAAGCGGTCGGGATCGTCGGCGCCTCCGGCTCCGGCAAATCCACGCTGCTGATGATCATGGCGGGACTGGAGCGGCCCGACCAGGGCGAAATCGAGATTGACGGCTTCAGGCTCGGAGAAATGAGCGAGGACGCGCTGGCCCGGTTTCGCGGCGCGCGCGTCGGCATCGTGTTTCAGTCCTTCCATCTCATCGCGACCATGACGGCGCTCGAGAACGTGGCCGCCCCGCTGGAGCTCGCCGGGGCGAACGACGCCATGACGCGGGCCAGGATCGAGCTTGCGCAAGTGGGCCTGAGCGACCGCCTCGGCCACTATCCGGCGCAGCTCTCGGGCGGCGAACAGCAGCGCGTCGCGCTCGCCCGCGCGCTTTGCCCGCGTCCCTCTCTGCTGATCGCCGACGAGCCGACCGGCAATCTCGATGAGGCGGCGGGACGCGCGATCATGGACCTGATGTTCGATTTGCCGGCGCGGCGCGGCGCGACGCTGGCGCTCGTCACCCACGATCCGGCGCTGGCGTCGCGATGCGACCGCCTGATCCGGATGCGCTCGGGCGCGGTGGAAGGCGCGACGCTTTTTCCGGCGCCGGCATGAACGCGGCGGCGAAGTTCCCTCGAGCCGCCCGGCGCCCGCCGATCGCGCGCTTCGCCCTGCGCGATTTGCGCGGCGGCATCAAGGGCTTGCGCATCCTTCTGCTCTGCATTGCGCTGGGCGTGGCGGCGATCGTGGGCGTCGGGAGCCTCGCGCGCGCGCTCGACGATGGACTGGGTCGACAGGGTCGCGTCATCCTCGGCGGCGACGCCTCGTTCTCGCTGATCCACCGGCGCCTCGCGCCACACGAGCGGGCGTTCCTCGAAGGTTACGGCGAGCTGTCGACGATTGCGACCATGCGCGCAATGGCCCGCGCCGAAAGCGGCGACGCGGCGCTGGTCGAAGTCAAGGCGGTCGAGGCGTCCTGGCCGCGCCTCGGCGCCGCAGTCTTCGCGCCGCCGATGTCGCCGGCGGAGGCCCTCGCGGAGAAGGACGGCGTTTTCGGCGCGGCGGTGGAAGAGGCCCTGCTCGCCCGCCTCAAACTGAAGCTGGGCGACGTCGTGCGGCTTGGTCAGGCGCGATTCCTGTTGCGCGCCGTCGTGACCAGCGAGCCCGATCGTTTGGCGACCGGCATCGGCCTCGGCCCGCGCATGCTGATCTCACAGGCCGGGCTCGAGGCGACCGGGCTGGTGCAGCCGGGCTCGCTGGTGCGCTGGACCACCCGGATCCTCATGGGCGGAAAGGGCGGCGCGCCGGACGAGGCCGCGGTGAAAGCCCTCCTCAAAAAGGCCAAGCAAACCTTTCCCCAGGCCGGCTGGGAGGCGCGTTCGCGTCTGGCCGTCTCGCCCGAATTCAGCCGCGACCTCGACCGTTTCGCCGAATTCCTGACGCTGGCCGGCCTGTTGTCGCTGGTCGTCGGGGGCGTCGGCGTCGCCAACGCGGCGGTGAGCTTCGTCGAGCGCAAGCGCGCGACGCTTGCGATCCTGAAGGCGCTCGGGGCGACTGGAACAAGCGTCGTCATGCTCGCGCTCGTCGAGTTCCTCATCGTCGCGGCGATCGGCGCCATCGCCGGCGCGGCGCTGGGCGCTGCGATCCCGTTCGCCGTCGACCGGCTGTTCGGCGCGCTGTCGCCGATACCGCTCGCGCCTTCAATCGAACCAGACGTCATATTGCTCGGACTCGTCTACGGACTTTTGACCGCGCTCGCATTCTCGATTCCCCCTCTCGCGCGCGCGCACGACCTGCCTGTCGCCACCCTCATCCGCGATCTCGCCGAAGAACGCCGCGGCTGGCCTCGAAAGCGCTATTTGGCCGCATCGGTCCTGGCCGGAGCGGCGTTGATCGGGCTCGCGGTCGCGACCAGCCCTCAGCGGTCGGTCGCGGCCACGGTTGCGGGAGCGACGCTCGCCGCCTTCGTGGTGTTGCGCATCGTGGCGCTGGCGATCTCGTTCCTCGCCCGCAAGGCGCCCGCTTCGCGTTTCATCGAGGTGCGGATGGCGCTCGCGGCGATCCACCGGCCCGGCGCGCTCACGTCCTCCGTGGTCATGTCGCTCGGGCTCGGGCTCGCGGCGCTGGTCGCGCTGACCCTGATCGACTTCAACATGCGCGCCGAGCTTCGGCAGGCCGAGCCGGGCGTGACGCCGAGCTTCTTCTTTCTCGACGTGCGAAGCGCGGACGTTGGCGCCTTTCTCGCTTTCCTCAAGCGCGAGGCGCCGGGGGTTAAGATCTCAGAGACGCCGATGCTGCGCGGCCGCTTCGTCAAGATCGGCGACAAGCCGGTTGAGGCGGTCAAGCCTCGCGACAACGTCGCCTGGGCGCTGGCGGGCGACCGGGGCGTGACCTTCGCCTCCCGACCGCCGCAGGGTTCGGAAGTCGTCGCGGGCCGTTGGTGGCCGAGCGACTATTCCGGCCCGCCGCTCGTCTCGATGGAGAAGGAGGTGGCGGAAGGCTTGGGCCTGGCCGTCGGCGACACGGTCGTCGTCAACGTGCTGGGCCGCAACATCGCGGCCAGGATCGCAAACCTGCGCAAGGTCAACTGGCGCAGTTTCGCGATCAATTTCGTGCTGGTCTATTCGCCCGACGCGCTCGCAGGGGCGCCCTACACCGCGCTGGTTTCCGCGTCCCTGCCGGCGGGCGACGGATCGGACCGCGAAATCTCGCTCCTGCGCGCGACGGCGCGAGCCTTTCCCGACGTCGCCAGCGTCAGCGTGCGCGATGCGCTGGAGAGCGTCGCAACGCTGGTTGCCAAGCTTGCGCTCGCGGTCCGCGCGGCGACCGCCGTCGCGCTCGTGACCTCGGCGCTGGTGCTGGCCGGCGCGCTCGCCGCCAATCGCAAGGCGCGCCTGGCCGACGCGACGATCCTCAAGATTCTCGGGGCGGCGCGTCCCCGGCTGATCGCGATGTTCCTGATCGAATATGCGCTTCTGGGCGCGGCGACCGCAGTCTTTGGAATCGGCGCGGGAGCGCTGACCGCCTACTGGGTCGTCGCGCGCGTCATGCGGTTCGATTTCATCTTTGAATGGCCGCCGACGCTCGCGGCAGCCGGCGGAGGCCTTGCGCTCACCGTCGGACTTGGCATGATCGGCGCGTGGCGCGTCCTCAGCCAGAAGCCGGCGGCGTTCCTGCGCGAACTGTGATAGAAGACGCCCAGACAACATCCACGTCCGCAGCCCGATTTCACGAGGGACCGGGCCGGAGCGAGAACAGGGAGCGAACGCCATGGGCCCTCTGACCCAATCCTACGTTCACGGCGCGTGCTCGACGCCGCTCCTCGGCGAGACGATCGGGGCGCTCTTGCGTCGGAAGGTCGCGGAAGCCCCGCAAAGGCCGGCTCTCGTCGTTCGTCATCAAGGCGTGCGTTGGACCTATGCGGAACTCTTGCGCCGTTCCGAGGACCTCGCGATCGGCCTGCGGACGCTCGGCCTGGTCGCTGGGGACCGGATCGGCATCTGGTCGGCCAACAACAGCGAATGGGTGCTCACGCAGTTCGGCACCGCTCTGGCGGGACTCATCCTCGTCAACATCAATCCCGCCTATCGCGCGCATGAATTTGACTACGCGATCAGGAAATCCGGCTGCAAGGCGCTGATTTTGAGCGCCGGCCACAAGAACAACGACTATTTTGCTTCGTTGCGGGCAAGCGCGCCCGAGATCGACTCCGCCGAGCCGGGAAAGCTGACGTCCACGGGCCTGCGCAAGCTGGAGATCGTCATTCGCCTCGGGGCCGACAGGACGCCGGGCATGCTCAATTTCGACGACGTCGCCAGGCCCGCGACAGACCAGGAGCGCGCCGCGCTGGCGGCCTTCGGCGCGACGCTCCAATTCGACGACCCGATCAACATCCAATTCACCTCCGGCACAACCGGCGCGCCGAAAGGCGCGACCCTGACGCATCACAACATCGTCAACAACGGCTATTTCATCGGCGAGGCGATGCGCCTGACGCCGGACGACCGGCTCTGCATCCCTGTCCCCTATTATCACTGTTTCGGCATGGTGCTAGGCAATCTCGCCTGCGTCACTCACGGCTCGGGCATGGTGAGCCCGTCGGAGGGCTTCGACCCGCTCGCGACGCTGGAGGCGGTTCAGGCGGAGCGGTGCACCGGCCTGCATGGCGTGCCGATGATGTTCATCGCCATGCTCGATCATCCTGAATTCGCGCGCTTCGACCTGAAGTCGCTGCGGACCGGGATCATGGCCGGCTCGCCCTGCCCGGTCGAGGTCATGCGCCGAGTGGTCGATCGGATGCACATGAGCGAAGTGACCATCGCTTATGGCATGACCGAAACGAGCCCGGTCAGTTTCCAAAGCTCGCATGACGACCCGCTGGAGCGGCGGGTTTCGACGGTCGGACGCATCCAGCCGCACATCGAAGTCAAGATCGTCGATACGGACGGCCGCGTCGCGCCGCCCGGCGTTGCGGGCGAGTTGCTGACCCGCGGCTACAGTGTCATGCGCGGCTATTGGGACGATCCGGTCTCGACCGCCGGCGCGATCGACGAGGCCCGTTACATGCACACCGGCGATCTGGCGACAATCGACGCGGACGGCTATTGCAATATTGTCGGGCGGCTCAAGGACATGATTATCCGCGGCGGCGAAAACATCTATCCCCGCGAGATCGAGGAATTCCTCTACACCCACCCGGCGATCGCCGATGTCCAAGCATTCGGCGTCCCCGACCGTCGCTATGGCGAGGAGCTTTGCGTATGGATCCGCCGCCGCGAGGGCGCGGCCTTGCGCGAAGAGGACGTCGTCGCCTTCTGCCGGGCCTCGATCGCCCATTACAAGATTCCGCGTTACGTGCGATTCGTCGAGACTTTCCCGATGACGGTCACCGGAAAGGCGCAGAAGTTCTTGATGCGCCAGGCAATGATGCAGGAACTGGAGCTCGGGGAGGAAAAGACCGCCTGACCGCTCCCTGGACCGGGGGCGGACGCGGCGCTCCCGCGCCGCCAAAAGGCTGCAATTATAGTCTTCACTTACAATTCATAGAATTTCGGTTCTCTTGGCAGAATTTCGGTTCTCTTGGCAATTCGGTCAGGCGCGCTTAAATGTGCGGGGAAGACAGGATCGGGAAGGCGGGGAATATCCCATGCGACCGTTCCGTCACAGGAAGGCCATGAACGCGAATTATCGAAATTTCGCCCTTTGGGTCATTATTTTCCTGCTCGTTCTGGCGCTCGTGACTTTGTTCCAGAGCCCGGGCCAGAAGACTTCGTCGAGCGAAATCACATTCAGCCAGTTGCTGACCGACGCCGACGCCGGCAATATCCGCGACGTCACCATAGCCGGCCAGGAAATCACCGGCCATATGAAGGATGGACACGCATTTCAGACCTATGCGCCGAGCGACCCCAGCCTCGTCCAGACGCTTTATAAGAAAAACGTGACGATCACCGCCAAGCCGCCGTCGGACGGCAACAACTGGCTTCTGACGATCATTTCCAGTGTTTTGCCGGTGCTGCTGTTCCTCGGGCTCTGGATTTACATGACGCGGCAAATGCAGGGCGGCGCTGGCAAGGCGATGGGCTTCGGCAAGTCGAAGGCCAAGCTGCTCACCGAGGCGCAGGGACGCGTGACGTTCGAAGACGTCGCCGGCGTTGACGAGGCCAAGGAAGATTTGCAGGAGATCGTCGAGTTCCTGCGCGACCCGCAGAAGTTCCAGAAGCTGGGCGGACGAATTCCGCGCGGCGTGCTTCTTGTCGGGCCGCCCGGCACCGGCAAGACGCTGACCGCCCGCGCCGTGGCGGGCGAGGCCAACGTCCCATTCTTCACCATTTCAGGTTCCGACTTCGTCGAGATGTTTGTCGGCGTCGGCGCGAGCCGCGTGCGCGACATGTTCGAACAGGCCAAGAAGAACGCGCCCTGCATCATCTTCATCGATGAGATCGACGCCGTCGGCCGCCATCGCGGCGCCGGGCTCGGCGGCGGCAACGACGAGCGCGAACAGACGCTCAACCAGCTGCTGGTCGAGATGGACGGTTTCGAGCAGAACGAAGGCATCATCATCATCGCCGCCACCAACCGGCCCGACGTGCTCGACCCTGCGCTGCTGAGGCCCGGCCGGTTCGACCGTCAGATCGTCATTTCGAACCCCGATTTCATCGGCCGGGAAAAGATCCTCAAGGTTCACGTCCGCAAGGTCCCGCTCGCGCCGGATGTCGACCTCAAGGTGGTTGCGCGCGGCACGCCAGGATTTTCCGGCGCGGACCTCATGAACCTCGTCAACGAGGCGGCGTTGCTCGCCGCCAGGCGCGGCAAGCGGGTCGTCACCCGGCAGGAGTTCGAAGACTCGCGCGACAAGATCATAATGGGCGCCGAGCGGCGCACGCTGATCATGACCGAGGAAGAAAAGCAGCTGACCGCCTATCACGAGGCCGGCCACGCGCTGGTTTCGGTCTCGCTTCCAGCGTCGACGCCGATCCACAAGGCGACGATCATCCCGCGCGGGCGCGCGCTCGGCATGGTGCAGTCGCTGCCCGAACGCGACCAGATTTCGCAGAGCTACGAGCAACTCGTCGCGATGCTGGCGATGTCAATGGGCGGGCGCGTCGCCGAGGAGCTGGTCTTCGGCAAGGATAAGGTGACCTCGGGGGCCGCCGGCGACATTCAGCAAGTCACCAAGATCGCCCGCGCGATGGTGACCCGACTGGGCTTCTCCGAAAAACTCGGAACGGTCATGTACGGCGAGAACCAGGAAGAGGTGTTCCTCGGCTATTCCATGGGCCGTCAGCAGAACATTTCGGAGGCGACCGCCGAGACCATCGACCAGGAGGTCAGGCGTCTGGTGCAAGAAGCCCACGCCACGGCGACGCGCATTCTCACCGAACGGAGGGCCGATCTTAAGACGCTCGCCTCGGGCCTGATGGAGTTCGAGACCCTTACCGGCGACGAGATCATCGGGCTACTGCAGGGTGTTAAGCCGGTGCGCGAATCCGCAGCCGACAGGGAGCCTCCGACCGCTCCCCGCGCCGCCGTTCCCTCGACCGGCAAGCCCCGCCCGATCGGCCCCGAAACTGGGGGACTGGAGCCACAGCCGCAGACGTAGGCCACACGGATTTTCTCGGCGATGACGGCACCCGGCGAAAGCAGGCCAAGCCGTCATGAGGGAAAATTCAGCGGGTCGCCGACCCGCCAAGACGCCACGCGGTCCAGAGTGGGATGCGAAAAAGTGGATACCGGTTCTTCGCATCCCACATTTTCAGGGACGTTGAAGCATGACGCGATTCAACCAAATCGCATTATGTTCTAGTGAATCTGCATCGCGGCATCGTCGCCGCGCGCGAGCCCGATGGTTGTGATCGCGACCAGCATCTCCGCGCGCGCTTTCAAATCCGCCGCCTCCAGCAGCGCCTGCTTTTCTCTGGGCCCGCACGGGCTCATCATCGAAAGGCCATTGACCAGCGCCTCGTTGGAGGCTTTTTTGATGTCGCTCCACACCACCTTGACTTCATGGACTTCGGCGAAACGGCGCAGCGTTGCGACGAGGCCCTCGCGATCGACATCGGCTTCTCCCGCGCCCTCCTTGAAGTCCTCGGCGAAGGAAGAGTAATCGGCCTCGGCGATCCGATAGGGGGTTTGGCTCCGCGTCTCTGAGGCGAGCCGGAATCGCGCCACGCCCATCAGCGTCAGGAAGCAGCGCCCGTCGCCGATCTCCGCGAACTGGACAATGCGGCCGGCGCAGCCGAACTGATAGAGCTGCGGCACGGCGTCGGAAGTCTCCTCCGCGCTCGACGGCTGAATGACGCCGATCAGGCGCTCGCCGCTCAGCGCATCGTCAAGCATCGCCAGATAGCGCGGTTCGAACACCGTCAGCTGTATCGGTCGGCGCGGTAGAAGAAGCGCGCCTTCGACCGCAAAGAGCGGGATCAGGGCTGGCATTTCCGCCGGCCCGGCAAACGTACGGTTGAGCTTCATTGCTCCTTAACTCGCGTTCAAACGCCCTTTGACGTACGCGCGCCCAGCTTGCGCCGGCCGCCAGAATCGGTCTTCCCGGTCAGGTCAAAACCAAATCGCCGAGAGCTTGCGGCGCGCGGCGACCGTCGCGGGGTCCATCAGGCCCCACGCCTCGAAGAGCTGCAGCAACTGCTTGCGCGCCGCCTCCTCGTTCCACTTTCGGTCCCGCTTGATGATCTCGAGCAACTGGTCGGCGGCGGCCTCCCGGTCGCCTTTGGCCGAAAGCGCCACGGCGAGGTCGAAGCGCGATTTGTGGTCGTCGGGATTGGCCGCGACGGCCTGTTCGAGCGGCGCGAGCTCGCCGATATTTGAGGCCTGTTCGGCGAGTCGCAAGGCCGCCCATGCGGCGGCGATCGCCGGATCGTGCTCCTTGCCGGAAGGCGGCGCTGCGGCAGTCTCCAGCAGCGCCTTGGCCTCGGCGAGTCGACCGTCGGCGACCCGAAGCTTGGCCAGCCCCCCGATCGCCTTGGGCTCCGCCGGGTCCTCGACCAAAATCTCGGCATAGAGGGCCGCGGCCCCGGCCGCGTCGCCCTTAGCGGCAGCTTCGTCGGCTTCGGCGATGAGAGCCGCCGATTCGTCTTCCAGCGGCCCGACCAGACGCTCGATGAAGCCTCGAATCTGGCTCTCCGGCAATGCGCCGACGAAGCCGTCGACCGGCTGCCCCTTGTCGAAGGCGATGACCGCGGGAATCGATTGGATGCCGAGCTGGCCGGCGACCTGCGGATGATCGTCTATGTTCATTTTGACCAGCGCGACCCTGCCGCCCGAATCCGCGACCGCCTTTTCGAGCGCCGGCGCAAGCTGTTTGCACGGACCGCACCACGGCGCCCAGAAATCGACCAGCACTGGCTGGCGGGCGGATTCCGCGATCACATCCGCCCGGAACGAGGCCGCGGTGACTTCCTTAGCCGCGGATGCGGATTTGAGTTGAGGCGCCGTCGCGCTGTCGATGATCGTCATGTTTCTCCTCTCCGGCCTAACGCGAGGCCTGCGCCTCGCGTACGTTCATGTTTTCGTGCCTAGATGGAGGCTCGCGGCAGGTTATTCAACCGGCGGCCGATCTTGCCCGAACGCCACGACCAGCGGTTCGTGGCCGGTCGATCGCAGGAACTTGACCAGGTCGGCGCTGGAAAGGCCGGTCGTGCTCGTGTTGACCAGCGGATGAAAGTTGAGCCGCTCGTGGCGCATCATCGCCTCGTCCAACACGACGCTGACCCGTCCGGCCCTGTCGTTGATCGCGCCGAAAGGCGTGACCGCCCCCGGCTTGACGCCCCACACCTCCGCCAGCAATTCGGCCGATCCAAACGAGACACGTCCTTGCGCGCCGATTTTCTCGTGCACGCGCTTGAGATCGACTGAAGTCGTCTCGCCCAGCACCAGCAGGAACAATCGGCCCTTCTTGTCCTTCACGAATAGGTTTTTCGTGTGACCGCCTGGAATGTCGCCGCGCAAGGCCCGCGAATCCTCGACCGTATGGAGCGGCGAGTGCTCGAAGGTAGAGGCGTCTATCGACAAAGATGCAAGATACGACAGCAGAGATTCGGGGGATGTTGTCATGCGCGGCAAGTCGGTTTTCGGGGCTTGGTAGCCCCTCTCTCTATCCCCGGCAAGGCGCCGATGCGCTCTTGCTCCCGCGTCGATGGCCAAAAAAGTCTGGCGCCGCGGCTCGAAATCTGTATAAGCGCGCGGGTCCCGCGATGGCAAATGCGCGCGGGCACAGCGTCACGACCGACCTGGACGACATCCCGGTTCGGCCGCTCGAGAACGGTAAGGCTGGCTTCGGCCCGCCACAACATTAGGGAACAATCCGATGTCGATCACCGCCGAGCGCAAGACTGCGCTCATCAACCAGTATGGCCTGAAGGTCGGCGACACCGGGTCGCCCGAGGTCCAGGTCGCGATCCTGACCGAGAGGATCGCCAATCTGACCGGCCACTTCAAGATTCATGTCAAGGACAACCACTCCCGCCG
The DNA here is from genome assembly GCA_963784805.1 of uncultured Alphaproteobacteria bacterium. Classification (GTDB taxonomy): domain Bacteria; phylum Pseudomonadota; class Alphaproteobacteria; order Rhizobiales; family Beijerinckiaceae; genus Roseiarcus. The sequence goes on along the minus strand of CAWASR010000016.1, from coordinate 210,876 downwards.
CGGCCTGCTCAAAATGGTTTCGCAGCGCCGGACGCTTCTCGACTATGTCAAGAAGCAGGATCAGGCGCGTTACAAAACTCTGATCGAGCGTCTGGGCATCCGCCGCTAACAGCGGCGGCGGGTAGGGGGCGCCGCTTTCCCGGCGCCCGACGCCATGAACGGGCGGCGGCAGGGGCCGGCGTCCGCAACCAGATGCGAATGCCTCGCGTCATGGCAGGATCGCACGGGGCTGGCGCCCTCGAGGCCAGCCCCTCGCCATCTTGCCGATGACGCGCCCGCAATGCGGGCGGCGCGGGCCGCGGGTCTTTGCATCCTCCGTATTTTACAGGATGAAGAAAGATGTTTGACATTCAACGCGAAGAGCTCACCTGGTGCGGGCGCACGCTCGTGCTCGAAACCGGACGCGTCGCCCGCCAAGCCGATGGCGCGGTTTACGCCACCTGGGGCGAAACGACCGTGCTGGCGACGGTCGTCGCCGCGAAGGAGCCCAAGCCGGGCGTCGATTTTTTTCCGCTCACGGTTCATTATCAGGAGAAAGCCTTCGCCGCCGGACGTATTCCTGGCGGTTATCTCAAGCGCGAGGGGCGCCCCTCGGACCGCGAGACATTGACATCGCGGCTCATCGACCGGCCGATCCGGCCGCTGTTTCCCGATGACTTCCGCTGCGACACGCAGGTCATTGCGACCGTCTTCTCCTATGACCTCGAGTCGGATTCCGACATTCTGGCGCTGATCGCCTCCTCGGCCGCGCTCACCCTTTCGGGCGTGCCGTTCATGGGTCCGGTCGGCGCGGCGCGCGTCGGGGTGATCAAAGGCGAGGTCAGGGTCAATCCGACGGTCGAGGAGATGAAGGATTCGTCGCTCGACCTCGTCGTCGCCGGAACAGCCGATGCGGTGCTGATGGTCGAATTGGAAGCCGGGGAGCTTTCCGAGGAGACGATGCTGAGAGCGGTCATGGCCGGCCACGCCGGCTTCCAACCGGTGATCCAGGCGATCATCCGCCTGGCGGAAAAGGCGGCGAAGGAGCCGCGCGACCTGCCCCAGCGCGACCGCGCGGCGGTCGAGAAGGCCGTGCTCGATGTCGGCGAAGCCGATTTGCGGGCGGCCTATTCGATCACCCAGAAACAGGAGCGCTATGCCGCCGTCGACGCCGCCAAGGCTAAGGTCTTGGCCGCGCTGGCGCCGGAGAAGGCCGACGCCAAGTTTTCCGCCGAGCAGATCGCCGAAGCGTTTCATGACGCCCAGGCGAAGGTCGTGCGTTGGAATATTCTCGACCACAAACGCCGGATCGACGGGCGCGACCTGACGACGGTGCGCCCGATCCTGGCGCAGGTCGGCGTCTTGCCGCGCACGCACGGCTCGGCGCTGTTCACCCGCGGCGAGACCCAGGCGCTCGTGGTTGCGACTCTCGGCACCGGCGAGGACGAGCAGTATGTCGACTCGCTGGACGGCACCTACAAGGAGCGCTTCATGCTCCACTACAACTTCCCGCCCTATTCCGTCGGCGAGACCGGCCGCATGGGTACGCCAGGGCGGCGCGAAATCGGCCATGGCAAACTCGCCTGGCGCGCAATCCGTCCGATGCTGCCGACTCCGGCGGAATTTCCCTATACGATCCGTGTCGTGTCCGAGATCACGGAATCCAACGGTTCATCCTCGATGGCGACCGTCTGCGGCTCTTCGCTCGCGCTCATGGACGCGGGGGTGCCGCTGAAGCGACCGACCGCCGGCATCGCCATGGGGCTCATCCTGGAAGACTCGCGCTTCGCCGTGCTTTCGGACATTCTCGGCGACGAGGACCACCTCGGCGACATGGACTTCAAGGTCGCCGGCACCCGCGAAGGCGTCACTTCGCTGCAGATGGACATCAAGATCGCCGGCATCACCGAGGAAATCATGAAAGCCGCGCTCGCCCAGGCGCGCGACGGCCGCCTCCACATCCTCGACGAAATGAGCAAGGCGATCACGGGGGCTCGGGCGGAGCTCGGCGAGTTCGCGCCGCGCATCGAGACCATCAAGATACCGACCGACAAGATCCGCGAAGTGATCGGCTCTGGCGGCAAGGTGATCCGCGAAATCGTCGAAAAGACCGGCGCCAAGATCAACATCGAGGACGACGGCACGGTGAAGGTCGCCTCCAGCGACGGCGCCAAAATCAAGGCCGCCATCAACTGGATCAAGTCGATCGCCTCGGAGCCGGAAGTCGGCCAGATCTATGACGGCACGGTGGTCAAAACGGTCGAGTTCGGCGCCTTCGTCAATTTCTTCGGCTCCAAGGACGGTCTCGTCCATATTTCGCAGCTCGCCAAGACCCGGGTCGCCAAGACGACCGACGTCGTCAAGGAAGGCGACAAGGTCAAGGTCAAAGTGCTGGGCCACGACGACCGCGGCAAGGTCAAGCTGTCGATGCGCGTCGTCGATCAACAGACCGGCGCCGACCTCGAAAAGATCCCGGCGGCGGAGACTGCGGCGGCAGTCGAATAGGAATACGGAGCCGATTTGGCTGGAATCAGAGCGGCGCCGCGCCAGCGCCGGTCTTCTTTTCGTCAGACTGGCGCCGCACTTGTGCGCCACGACACAGACGTTTTGGTCCAATCGGTCAGTATGCGACCCAGGGTGTCGGAATCCCAGCCGGCGGGGGGCTTCAAGGAGGGCGAAGTTAACCAGCCGGAAAGCGGGCGGCGCCTATGGGTTAGCGGTCGAAAAAATGGGGTTGAACGAGCCTATGCAAGTGAGTTTTGCGGCCGCCCTCGATGACGGCCGGCGTACGATAACCATTGGGCGGATCAAGGCCACGACGCGCTGGCGCGCCGCGGACGACCCGGGCTCCGAAGCCGAGCGTCAGGCGGCGATCGACGCGCTGACGCGCGAAGCTGAGGAATACGGCGCGGACGCCATCGTCGACGTGCGGTTCGAAGTGGACGGCGTCAAGGGGAGCGACGTCGACGGCGTCACTCTTCAGCGGGTGACCGTGACGGGCATGGCGGTGCGATTCGCGCGCGCGGCCTGAGCTTTCCTGGGGTCATCGCCTTCTGAGAGCAGAGCGGATCGAGCTCGGTCGGTCCGCGACTCTGCGTCATTCGGCCGCCTCTCGCATTTGCGGCCGCGCCTCCTCCCGGCGGCGCAATTCCGCCTCGCGCTCGGCGATGTAATTGCGCCGAAAGGGAACGGCGTCCTGCTGTTTAGCGATCTGGATCTGGAAAACCATGTGTTCGCCGACGCGAAATGTCGTCTCCGATCCCGCGAGGTAGAATTCCCACATGCGGCAGAAGCGCTCGTCGTATAGCCGAGCCGCTTCATCGCGTCGCGCCATGAAGCGCTCGCGCCAAGCGCGCAGCGTGTCGGCGTAGTGAAGCCGAAGAATCTCGATGTCGGTGACGTAAAGCCTCGCCCGCTCGATTGCGGGCAGAACCTCGGACAGGCTCGGAATGTAGCCGCCGGGGAAGATGTACTTGCGTATCCAGGGATTGGTGGCGCCGGGAAGGGAGTTGCGGCCGATCGCGTGCAGCAGCATCACGCCATCGTCCCTGAGCAGACGCCGCGCGGCGCCGAAATATTCGTCGTAGCCACGGGCGCCGACATGTTCGAACATCCCGACCGAGACGATGCGATCGAAGCTCCCCTCGACGTCGCGATAGTCCTGAAGTCGAATGTCGACCCGGTCGGCAAGGCCCGCGAGCCGGGCGCGTTCCGTTGCGACGCCGAATTGCTCCTTCGACAACGTGACGCCGGTGACCTTCGCTCCGGCGACGCCCGCCAGATAGAGCGCCATGCCGCCAAACCCGCAACCGATGTCGAGCGCCGTGGCGCCGTCCATCGGCAGCAGTTTTGCGGCGATGTGCCGCTTCTTCGCGGTTTGCGCGTCGTCGAGCGATTGGCTCGGATACTCGAAATAAGCGCAAGAATATTGCCGATCGGCGTCAAGGAAAAGATCGTACAAATGCGCGTTAAGATCGTAGTGACTCGCAATATTTATTCTAGCGTGTTGACGATCGTTACGCTGATGCAGGCGGCGGAAGGCGATCCGAAGCGTATTGAGCGCCTTGACCCATGGCAGACCCTCTATCTCGGTGAGGTTCTTGATCCCCAGCAACAGAACGTCGTACAGGTCGCCGCGGGTCACGACCATCCGACCATCCATATAGAGCTCGCCAAGCGCCAGTTCGGGGTCCAGCAGCAGTTCCCGCTCCGCCGCGCGATCGAGAAGCCTGATCCCGAGCCGCGGACTTACGCCATCGCCCAAGATATGGATCGCGCCATCAGCCGTCTCGACTTCAAGGCAGCCTTTGCGCACCACTTTCCCTAAGAGCGCCGTGAATGATACCGACATGACGTAGCACCCCAACTTGCGTCTCGCCGTTGGTCAACGTGCGAACGACACATTTGCTCCGTTTGACGTTAGATAATGAAACTTCGAGAGAAATTTCAAGCCCAAGCCTTCGAGGCGGGGCTTTCCGGCATTGCGGCGCCCAAAGAATCGTCATGGTGTGGCCCCATTCTTGGGACCATGTCCGCGCCCATTCACCTTTCGAGCGTTTTGCGCTAGACGACGGTCAAATCGGCCAGGGATTTCAGGTTCGTGCAATATATTTCGACTCGAGGCGCCGCGCCGGCGTTGGGTTTCGCCGACGCGCTTCTAACGGGTCTGGCCCGCGATGGCGGCCTCTATTCGCCCCTGGCGATCCCCGAATGGCGATCAGAAGCGATCGCGGCCTTGAGAGGCTTGCCGTATGCGGAAGCCGCGACGCGTGTGATGACCGCCTTCGTCGCCTACGATTTCGCGCCCGCTGAACTCACGGCGGTGACTGCCGAGGCCTATGCCGGCTTCCGCCACGCGGCGACAGCGCCGCTCGTGCAAATCGACGACAATCTGTTTGCGCTCGAGTTGTTTCACGGACCTACTTTGGCGTTCAAGGACTTCGCCATGCAATGGCTCGGCCAGGCGATGGACCGGGTGCTGCGGCGACGCGGCGCGCGCGCGACGATTCTCGGCGCGACTTCGGGCGACACCGGCGCGGCGGCGATCGAAGCCTTTGGCGGCCAGTTGAACGCCGACGTCTATATTCTCTACCCGAATGGACGAGTGTCGGACGTCCAGCGCCGGCAGATGACGACGGTTGACAAGACCAATGTCCACGCGCTGGCGATCGAAGGCACCTTCGACGACTGTCAACGAATGGTCAAAGAGCTGTTTGGCGATCTCGCCTTTCGCGACGAGATGAGCCTGTCGGGGGTCAACTCGATCAACTGGGCGCGCATCCTCGCCCAGATCGTCTACTATTTCGTCAGCGCCGTCGCGCTTGGCGCGCCCGACCGCGCGATTTCGTTCGCGGTTCCGACCGGCAATTTTGGCGACGCGCTGGCGGGCTATTACGCCAAGCGCATGGGTCTGCCAATCGAGCGGCTCGTTATCGCGGCCAACGAAAACGACCTTCTCCCCCGCGCGCTCGCCAGCGGCCGTTACGAGCCCAAGGCCGTCAAGGCGACCCAATCGCCGTCGATGGACATCCAAGTTTCGTCGAATTTCGAACGTCTCCTCTTCGAGGCGTCGGGACAGGACCCGGAATTGGTTCGCGCGGCCATGGGCGGCCTGGCCACGGACGGCTGGTTTGCGATTCCCATGCCGACCTTGCAACGCATTCGCGCCGACTTCGACGCGCTGCGGATCGATGAGAAGGCCTGCGCCGAGGAGATGGGCCGCGTCTTTCGTGAGAGCGGCGTCGTCATCGACCCGCACAGCGCAATCGGCGTCGGCGCGGCGAGAAGCGCGCTCAGGGTTGCGCCGGCGACGCCAGTCATTGCGCTCGGCACGGCGCATCCGGCCAAGTTCCCGGACGCCGTGCAGCGCGCCACGGGCCTACGCCCGGCGCTCCCTTCAAGCCTATCTGATTTGATGGATCGCAAAGAGTTGATCGTGGTTCTGCCGAACAACCGCGCCGCGGTCGCCGATTATCTGCGCCAAACAGCGCGAGCCGCCGCGTGAGCGTTCAGATCACTATTCTCCCGTCCGGTCTTTGCGTCATCAGCGAGGCGTCGACCCATGTGAAAACGGCGGCGATCGGCGCATTCGTCCGCGCGGGCTCTCGCCACGAGAACAGCGCCGAACACGGGCTCTCGCATCTGCTCGAGCACATGGCGTTCAAGGGCACGCGAAGGCGAAGCGCTCGCGACATCGCCGAGGCGATCGAGGATGTCGGGGGCGATCTCAATGCCGAGACCGGCGTTGAGCGCACCGTCTATTTCGCCCGGGTGATGGGCGCCGACACCGGTTTGGCGCTCGACGTCGTCGGCGACATTCTGACCGAAAGCCAGTTCGATCAAACCGAACTCGATCGCGAGAAAAACGTCATCCTGCAGGAGATCGGCGCGGTCGAGGATACGCCCGACGACTTCGTGTTCGATCTGCTCACCGCTAGCGCCTGGCCGGACCAGGCGATCGGCCGGCCAATCCTCGGAACGCGAGACGGCGTCGGCGCCTTCGACCGCGAAGCGATCGATACCTACCTGCGCCGCCACTATAGCGCGGGCGCCGTGGTGGTCGCCGCCGTGGGCGCGGTCGATCACGACCAAATCGTATCGCTTTCAGCATCCCGGCTGGAGGGCCTGTCGCGTGAGAAGACGCCGCTCCAGGCGCCAGCGGCGTATCGCGGCGGGGAGACCAAGCTGCGCAAGCGCCTCGAACAGACTCATGTCGCTATCGGATTCGAGGGCCGGTCATCGACGGCGCCCGACCATGACGCCGCCCAGATCTTCGCCGCCGCCGCCGGCGGCGGCATGTCCTCTCGCCTGTTTCAGGAAATACGTGAGAAGCGCGGCCTCGCCTATTCGATCTACGCGTTCCACTGGGATTATTCCGATACCGGGCTGTTCGGCCTTTACGCCGGCTCCGCCGACAGAGACGCGGGCGAAGTCGCCATCGCCGCGATTGATTGCCTCGCGGAGGCGGCTCACGGACTCGGCGAACAGGAAATTCGTCGCGCCAAGGCGCAGGCGAAGGTCTCGCTGCTTTCAGCCCTCGAATTGCCGGGCGCCCGCGCCCAACAGCTCGGCCGTCAGATGCACACCTACGGCCGCCCGCTTTCCCTCGACGAGATGCTGGCGCGAGTCGACGCGGTTTCTGTCGAGGAAGTTCGCAAAACCGGCGCGGACATGCTTAGATCGTCGCCCACGGTCGCCGCGATCGGGGCGGTAGGCAAGGTCCCCGGCCATGGCAAGGTCGCCGAGGCGCTAAGGGGGGTCTGATGGCGCTCTTCGGCTTGACTCGATCGGCGAGTCCCGAGCCACTGGTGCGCGGCGAGGGCCTGTATCTGCGTCCCGCGACGCCGGCGGACTTCGCTCCTTGGGCGAGACTACGCGCAACGAGCCGCGCATCTCTGGAGCCGTGGGAGCCGACTTGGCCGGACGACGACTTGACCCGGGCGGCATTCCGCCGTCGTCTGCGCCGACAGGACGAGGACATCGCGCGCGACGAGGCCTATGCGTTCCTGATCTTCGATCAGACGTCGGAGGATTTGCTGGGCGGAATTACGCTGGGCGGCGTGCGGCGCGGCGTCTCGCAAGCGGGGACGCTCGGCTATTGGATGGGGGCGCCCCACGCAGGCAAGGGGCGCATGACGCGGGCGGTCGCGACCGTCGTCGATTTCGCTTTCTCGAGGCTCCGCCTGCATCGAATCGAGGCGGCCTGCATCCCCGCGAACGCGCCGTCCATCGCTCTCCTGGAGCGAAACGGCTTTCGCCGCGAGGGTTACGCGCGCGCGTTCCTCAAGATCGACGGGGCGTGGCGCGATCATGTGCTTTTCGCGCTGGTCGACGGCGACCAACGGACGCGACCGGCGGCGCCCAAGCTTGACTGAGAATGACTTGCGCGGCGCCGGCGCCAAAGGAACGATTTTGCCTGTCCTCGTTCGACTCGCGGTTCTGCTCGCCTTGGTTGTCGCAGGCTGCCGGCCGGCGTTCGCGGTTCAATCGGTCAGGGTTTCGCCGGATTCCGACGCCATCGACCTCACCCATGCCGTCGAACGCCACAACGCCCAGGGCGACAAGATCCAGGTCTCGACCGCGCCCGGCGCGGACGGCATCGTCCGCCGGATCGAAGTCAGCGCGCTCGAACCGGGAGCGCAGCCTTCCTGGATCGTGTTCGCGCTGACCAACGATTCCGACGAGCAGCTGACGCGCCTGATCGTCGCGCCGCACTTTCGCTTTGTCGGCTCGGGCGTCGTCTGGCCCGATCTCGGGTCGTCCCGAATCACCACCATCACCGCCAGCCAGGGCGCGGCTCCTGAACGTGACGATAACCCGGAGGCTGACGTTTTTCGTCTGACGCTCGATCCGGGAACGACGGTGACCTATGTCGCGGAATTGCGAACCCCGTCGCTTCCGCAGCTTTATCTGTGGGAGCCGGACGCCTTCAAGGACAAATCGACCAGCCTCACGCTTTACGAGGGCATCCTGATCGGCATCGCCGGGCTTCTCGCCCTGTTCCTGACCATCGTCTTCGTCGTGCGCGGAGCAATGATCTTCCCCGCCGCCGCGGCGCTCGCCTGGGCGGTGTTCGCATATGTCTGCATCGATTTCGGATTCTGGCGCAAGATGTTCGGACTCCAGGACGCCACGGAGCGCATATGGCGCGCGGGCGTCGAGGCGACGATCGCCGCGACCCTCATCGTATTCCTGTTCGCCTATCTCAACCTGCGCCGGTGGCACGTGCGATATACCCATTTCGCGCTGGTCTGGGTGCTGCTGATGGCGGCGGTGGTCGGTCTTTCCGTCTTCAACCCTCCGGTCGCGGCGGGGGTCGCGCGGATCTCGATCGCGACCGTCGCCGGCGTAGGGCTTCTGCTCATATTGAGCTTGGCCGCGCGCGGCTCCGAGCGCGCGGTGATGCTGATTCCGACCTGGTATCTGCTGACGGTCTGGGTCGTGGCGGCCGGGGCCGCGGCCCTCGGCTACTTGACCAACGACCTCGCGGCGCCCGGCCTAGTCGGCGGCCTGGTTTTGATCGTGATGCTGATTGGCTTCACGGTGATGCAGTTCGCCTTCTCCGGCGCGGGAGGCGGAGGGGAGGTCGGCGGCGACACCCAGCGCCGCTCGCTCGCGATGACGGGATCGGGCGAGGCGATTTTCGATTGGAATGTCGTGACCGACGAAGTCGGCGGCAGCGAGGCGATCGAGAGCCAGTTGGGGCTCAAGCCCGGCGCGCTCGAAGGGCCTGCGGCAGGATGGCTCGAGGTGCTCCATCCCCTCGATCGAGATCGCTATACTTTAGCGCTCGACGGGCTCCTGCACCAGCGCTCTGGGCGGATCAACCATGATCTGCGTCTGCGCGGTTCGGACGGCCATTATTTCTGGTACGTGCTGAAAGCGCGGCCGGTGATCAGCGCCGAAGGGGAGGTGGTTCGCGTCATTGGCTCGCTGGCGGACGTGACCGAAATCAAATCGGCCGAGGAGCGCATGCTTCACGACGCCATTCATGACAATCTGACCGGGCTTCCGAATCGCGAGCTGTTCTACGACCGTCTGACCGGAGCTCTCCATCTGGCGCAGAAGCCGGACGCGAACCCGCCGACGGCGCTTGTCATCGACATTGACGCCTTCAAGAGCGTCAACGATTCCTACGGGCTGTCGATCGGCGACGCCGCCCTGCTGACGGTCGCTCGGCGGGTGGCGCGCGATCTGAAGCCCGACGACACGCTCGCGCGCCTCTCCGGCGACCAGTTCGGCGCGATCGTGTTCACCGAGTCCCCGACTTCCGACCCGCTGGCTCGGATCGAGAACATGCGCACGGCCCTGGCCGCGCCGATCAGCTTCGGCGAGCGGGAAGTCGCGCTCACCGTCTCGATTGGCGCGGCGGTCTACGACCGAAAACTTCACGCCAAGGGCAGCGACCTTCTCGCCGACGCCCAGCTCGCGCTCGCCAACGCGAAGAAGGCGGGCGGTGATCGGGTTGAAATCTTCACCCGGATCATGCGCTCTCAGCGTTCCGACCGACAGGCGCTCGAGAACGACATCCGGCGCGCGCTCGATCGCGGAGAGATGACGGTTTTGTTTCGGCCGATCGTACGCCTCGAAGATCGCACCGTCGCGGGGTTCCAGACCCTGGTGCGCTGGCGTCATCCAAGGTTTGGCGTCATCGACGAGGAGGAGTTCGGCCCAATCGCCGAATCGAGCGGGGCGTGCGGGGATATCGGCGCCTATGCGCTGGAGGCGACCACTCGCGAACTGGCGGCGTGGCAAAAGGCGCTCGAGGTCAATCCGCCCATCTTCGCGACCGTCGCCGCGTCTTCGCGTCAGATGCTGAGCCACGATCTCTTGACGGACGTGCGCGACGCGCTCGGCGGCCATTTCGTCCAACGCGGATCGCTCAGGCTCGCGGTCGCCGAGAGCCTGGTGATGGAAAATCCCGAATACGCCGCGGCGCTGCTGCAGCGCGTGCGCGAAATCGGCGCCGCGCTCATGCTCGACCGCTTCGGCGCCGGATATACCTCGCTCGGGCGCCTGCCGCAGTTTCGCTTCGACGCGATGCGGATCGACGCCTCGCTGGTCCGGCCCAACGCCGTCGGCGGGCGTTCGCCGATCCTGCGCTCGATCGTCGCCATGGCGCAGGAGATTGGGATGGATGTCATCTCCGAAGGCGCGGAGACGGAGTTGGATGCCGTCGAACTCGCCCAGATCGGCTGCCAGTTCGCTCAGGGGACGGCCTTCGGTCAGCCGATGAACGCGGCGGCCGTGCGCAAGCTGATGGGCGCCTCGCCGACCTAAGCAGGGTTTCATTGGCAAGCCAACGAAACCTTGCTTAGTGTCCCTTGAAGAAGCAGGATTTTTGTCGGAAAACCGGTGTCCACTTTTCCGAAATCCTGCTTAGGATCGGGAATGGACAATTTGCCGTGCGTCGGCCTTCCGAGCATGCGCCTTCGGGCGGGCGGTCGGCAGACGCTGGGGACGACAGCGGCGCGAAAGCAGGGGACAACGCGGCCGCCCGCTTGCCAAAGCCTCGGGCGCCGCCAATCTGTCGGGAATGAAGTTCTCGCCCGCCTTTCTCGACGAGCTCCGCGCCCGGCTTCCGGTGTCGGAAGTCGTCGGCGCGCGGGTCAAATTGCGCAAGCAGGGTCGGGAATGGGCGGGCCTCTCGCCGTTCAACGCCGAGAAGACGCCCTCGTTCTTCGTCAACGATCAGAAGGGCTTTTTCCACGACTTCTCGTCCGGCAAGCATGGCGACATCTTCACCTTCCTGATCGAGACCGAGGGTCTGAGCTTCCCGGACGCGGTCGAGCGGCTGGCGGCTCTTGCCGGCGTGCCGCTGCCGCGTCCAAGCGGCGAGGCGGCCGAGCAGGAGACGAGGCGCGCGAGCCTGCTCGAGGCGATGGCGATGGCCGCGCGGATCTTCGAGGCGAACCTGCAACAGCCGATCGGCGCCAGGGCGCGCGGCTATCTCTCCGATCGCGGCCTCGGGCCGGCCGTGCAAAAGCGCTTCTCGCTCGGCTACTCGAGTTCCGAGCGCTTCGCCCTGCGCGACGCGCTCGCGAGCCAGGGCGTCGGGGCGGATCAGATGATCGAGGCGGGGCTGCTGGTGCACGGCGAGGACGTCGCCGTCCCTTACGACCGATTCCGCGACCGGGTGATGTTTCCTATCCATGATCGCTCCGGCAGGGTCGTCGCCTTTGGCGGGCGGGCGATGGACCGGGGCGCCAAGGCCAAATATCTCAACTCGCCGGAGACCCCGCTCTTCCACAAGGGGGCGGTGCTTTTCAATCATCACCGGGCGCGGAAGCCGGCGCATGAGAGCGGCGAAGTGATCGTCGTAGAAGGCTACATCGACGCGATCTCGATGACCGAGGCCGGATTTCCCAACGTCGTCGCGCCGCTCGGCACGGCGCTGACGCCCAGCCAATGCGCGCTGCTGTGGACGATGGCGAGCGAGCCGATCCTGTGCTTCGACGGCGACAGCGCCGGGCGCAAGGCGGCCTTTCGCGCCATCGAGATGGCGCTGCCGCTGATCGGCGCGGGGAAAAGCCTGCGCTTTGCGCTCCTGCCGGAGGGTCAGGATCCGGACGAGCTTATCCGCGCCAGCGGCCCGGCGGCGATCGCCGAAATTCTCAAGGGCGTACGGCCGTTCGCCGATCTGCTGTTCGCGCGCGAGTGCGAGGGCCAGCTTTTCGACACCCCCGAACGGCGCGCCGCCCTCGAGCGCCGCCTCGCCGACGCCACGGATGCGATAACCGACGGCGCCTTGCGCCGCCATTATCAGGCCGACATGCAGCGGCGGCTGGCGTCATTCTTCGGCGAGGACCGCTCCGCCGGGAGCGCGAGCGGAGCGAGGCCCGCCTTCGCGGCCCGAGGTCGAAATCCCTTCCTACAGCGCGGACCCCGGGTTGGCCTGGCCGAAACGCCCCTGCCGGCGCAACACAAGCTCGCCCGCCGGGCGCGCGAGCCGGCGCGCGAACTGATGATCCTGGCGATCGCGCTCGGCCATCCTTCGCTCTTGGAGCGGCACGCAGAGGAGCTGGCGGCGATCGATTTTGCCGGCCGCGGCCTCGCCGCCTTCCGCGATGCGCTCATCGCCGCGCCGCCCGACGCGCTCAACTCGCCCGAAGCCCTCGCGGAAGCGCTGAAGGTCGCCGGGCGGGCCGAAGAGCGCGCGCGCATTCTGGCGCTGGCGTCCAAGATGCCGAACTGGTGGTGCCTTCGGGCCGAGGCCGAGATTTCAGACGCCGATCATGTCCTGCGCCAAAGCTTGGCCTTGCATCGACGGGCCGGGTCGCTAAATAGGGAACTCAAACTCGCGGAGGGGTCGCTGGCGGCCGAGCCGAGCGAGCGGAATTTTGCCCGATTGCAAGACATAAAGGCGAATCTGGCCGATCTCGCGCAGGCGGAGGCGGCGATTGACGGTTTTGGCGATCGCTCCGGCAGGGCCTCGTCGACGATCTGACGCTGCGATGCGCGGCGCTTAGGGTCAGCGCTGACGCGCCTCGGGGGGACCAGCGTCGTGGGAACAAGCGGGTTGCGCCCAGGACCTGAGGCGGAGCGGGCGCGGCCTGCGTGAATTATCCAACTGGGCCCGTGTGGCGTCCTGCGCCGGCCCGCTGACGAAACTTCAACGATCCGCGCCATGGCCGCGGGATGACGGAGACGCCGCGATGGCAAAGAAAGACGAGCCAAAGGCCGAAGGCGAAGCCGCAGTCGTCGAGGCGGCGGACGGCCCGCTTCTCGATCTGAGCGACGCCGCAGTCAAGCGCATGCTCAAGATCGCCAAGAAGCGCGGTTGGGTGACCCAGGATGAACTCAATGCCGTTTTGCCATCCGAAGAGATTTCTTCCGACCAGATCGAAGACATGAACGCGATGCTCAGCGAAATGGGGATCAACGTCGTCGAGACGGAGGACACGGAGGAGGCGGAAAAGGAAACCGCCGAGACCGTCGACGAAGAGGAGGCCGAAGGCGGCGAGGTCGTCGAGACGACCCGCTCGACGGCGGTCGCCACCCGCAGCTCCGAACCGGTTGAGCGCACCGACGATCCGGTGCGCATGTACTTGCGCGAAATGGGCTCGGTCGAACTGCTGTCGCGCGAGGGCGAGATCGCCATCGCCAAGCGGATCGAGGCCGGCCGCGAGGCGATGATCGCCGGCTTGTGCGAAAGCCCGCTGACTTTCCAGGCGATCATCATTTGGCGCGACGAGCTTAACGACGGCAAGATTTTGCTGCGCGACATCATCGATCTCGAGGCGACCTACACCGGGCCAGACGGCAAGAGGCCGCCCAAGACCGACTACACCGCCCCAGGCGCCCCGCCGCCGCCCAATCCGGCGCGAGACGCCCTGGCTGCGACGACAGCCCCCCAGGCGCCGCCGGAAGGGTTCGAGGGCGGCGCCGAGGGCGCCGCTCCGCCGGAAGGCTTCGACGACGACGACGATCTCGAGAATTCGGTTTCGCTGTCGGCAATGGAGGCCGACCTGAAGCCGCGGGTGCTGGAGACCTTCGACCGGATCGCCGACGCCTACAAAAAACTGCGCCGCCTGCAGGACCAGAACGTCGAGAACAAGCTCAGGAACGAATCGCTTTCGCCCGCTCAGGAGCGCAAATACAAGGCGCTGAAAAAGGACATTGTCGGCGACGTCAAGTCGCTGTCGCTCAACCAGAATCGCATCGACGCGCTGGTCGAACAGCTTTACGACATCAACAAGCGGTTGATCGGGTTGGACGTGCGTCTCATGCGCATGGCGGAAGCCCACCGGGTCAGTCGCGAAGACTTTCTCAAGAACTACCAGAATTCCGAGCTCGATCCGAAATGGTTGCTGCGCATCTCCAAACTGACGACGCGCGGCTGGAAGGACTTCGTCGCCGCCGACAAGGCCCTGATCAAGGAGATTCGGGCCGAGATTCAATCGCTCGCCACCGAAACCGGCCTCGAAATCCAGGAGTTCCGCAAACTCGTCCATGTCGTGCAGAAAGGCGAGCGCGAGGCGCGGCAGGCGAAGAAGGAAATGGTCGAGGCGAACCTGCGCCTCGTGATCTCGATCGCCAAGAAATACACCAACCGCGGGCTGCAGTTCCTCGACCTGATCCAGGAAGGAAACATCGGCCTGATGAAGGCGGTCGACAAATTCGAATACCGCCGCGGCTACAAGTTCTCGACCTACGCTACCTGGTGGATCCGCCAGGCGATCACCCGCTCGATCGCCGACCAGGCCCGCACCATCCGCATCCCGGTGCACATGATCGAGACCATCAACAAGATCGTGCGCACCTCGCGCCAGATGCTGCACGAGATCGGCCGAGAGCCGACGCCGGAGGAGCTCAGCGAAAAGCTGGCGATGCCGCTCGAAAAGGTGCGCAAGGTCCTGAAGATCGCCAAGGAGCCCATCAGCCTGGAGACGCCGATCGGCGACGAGGAGGACAGCCACCTCGGCGATTTCATCGAGGACAAGAACGCGATCCTGCCGATCGACGCGGCGATCCAGTCGAATCTGCGCGAGACCACGACCCGCGTGCTCGCTTCGCTGACCCCGCGCGAGGAAAGGGTGCTGAGGATGCGCTTCGGGATCGGCATGAACACCGACCACACGCTCGAAGAGGTCGGCCAGCAGTTCTCGGTGACGCGCGAGCGCATCCGCCAGATCGAAGCCAAGGCCTTGCGCAAGCTCAAGCACCCGAGCCGGTCGCGGAAGCTCAGGAGCTTTCTGGACAATTGAAGCCTTGACTCCTTACGGGGCTTGATCACTTCACTGTGTCTTTCCCGACGGTCGCGAAGCGACCAATCGGGAATCCAGTATAACATCATGTCTGCTGGCCGACCGACCGGAAGCGGTGTCCCATCCCTTTCGCTCTCATTCGGTTCGCCGCGGAAGGGATGGCGTTATGCGATCACCAGCGCAATCTTGTTTCGCCGATGCGCTACGAATCCAACGCCGAGAAATCCGAGGACCAGCATCGCCCACGTGGAAGATTCCGGCGTCCCGAGCGCAATCGCAACCTCCGAATTCACGACGTAGTCGTTGAAGTTGAGCGGGACGCCATTGGACGCCAGTTCGATGGGCAGGCTCCCAAAGCTGAAATCGTGGGAGTAGAGGCAAGAGCCTCCGACGTTGCCGTTGACGGGACCAATGCTCCAGCCGACGCTGTAGCAACCCGCCGAAAGGTTCAGGTCGCCGCCGAGCAAGAGACTGGAAAGGTTGTCGAGGTAGGCTTGGTCGGCCTCGTACGTTCTCGACAGAAGATCGCCAGAGGAGCCGACCCAGGTCAAAGTGGCCGACCCGTCGTAATTCGGGTCATTGATGCCGAGGATAACGTCGGTCGAGGGGCCGATTGGGGTCCCGTCCGCGTACATGCCATAGACGGGCTCGCTGAACGCGAGGTCTAGCATTTCCGGCACGGTCGCGCTGAGATTGTTGTCGAGGCCGAGGTCGAGGCCGAAATCGGAGCTGAAGGTCGTCAAGGACGCGCTCAGGAGACCGAGGTCGATGCTTGGGTTGACTTCCGGCAGCAACGCCGTCACCGGATCAAACCCGAGGCGAAAAACGGGCTGAGCTTGCGCGTCCAGCGCAATTGTCTGCGTCCCGCTGAAGGCTCCTGCGTTCAGTTGGTTCCCCGGAGGGTAGAACCCGAAACTGACGCCGCCGCCCACTGGCAACTGCTGGTCGACCGCGGCCAGTCCGACCGGTAGTCCAAAAATGGAAAGGGGCGGATTCTGAGTGCTGTCGAAGCCGACGACGTTCTTATTAACGCTGAAATTCGCCAGATCTCCATTGGAGCCGACGGTGCTGCAGGCGCCAACAAGACAGCCCGTTCCGGTAACCGTGGCGTCGAGCGCGAAATTCGCATTGACGCTGGCCTGGACCGACGGGGCGTAATAGGACATCGTTGAACCGCCCGTCATTCCGCCGCCCACCGAAATGCCAAATTGGTTGGAAAAAGTGGAAATCGAGAGGGTCGTGTTGTTCGCCGCCGTCACGTCGACGTAGCCGCCGGTGACGCCAGCGCTATAGCCGACGTAGGCTTGGCCGGAGGCCCCGATATTTCCCGAAAGGCCCGTAGTCGTGTCTGCGCATACCCCAAGGACGCAGCCGTAGCCGCCCGTGAAGCCCGGACCGAAATCGGCGCTGTTGTTGAAACTGGCCCCGACCGAATCGCCCGTTGAGAAACTGTCGCTCCCGGGGCTCCAAATGCTCTGATTGGAGGCCGAGAGCGAAAAAACGTCATTGAGGCTCAATGCCTCCGCGGAAGAGGTGGCCATAATCGACGCCACCAGAATTGAGGGTGCCCAGTGCTTTCTCGAGAAGAGCCGAGACTTTCGCGAGGATTTCCTGTTGGTTTCCAAAAGGCCCGAAGCATCGCGCTCGCTTGTACGCGTTTGACCGTTCATGCCCCCCTCCCAAGAAAATGTGCGTTATTACTTACGTTTTGCCGGAGGCGTCTGCGCCAGGGTCAAAACTTCTTTAACATGTAACACAAGTTGGCGGGATTTGCAATCTATAAATGTGAGTGACGCGCCCGGCCGGGCGGTGGGGCGCCGCCATGTTTGCTGAAAAACCATTTTCTTCGACAATCTCTTTGAGACAATCAGAAAGCATGTTATGGTCTTCCTTGTCGCTGGATCGAGGCGCGCCTGTCGCGCCGAGGGCAGCGGCCGCTTTAAGCCTTCACGCGGGCGAGTTGACACGCTCAAAAACGGCGAGGGACGCGAAGTCTTAAGCAGTCGGCATGGTTTGGGGCTGGCGCCTCGTCTGTTCGGATTCGAAACCGGAATCGGTTCCGAGCGGACGCCCATGCCGGGACGTCTTAAGCAAAGCCCAGTCCGGCTCCCGGTCCCATCCCCGTATCGGGGGTGAACCGGGGCGAAGCGCAGCTCACGGGTCTCGCTAAGGGCAAGCGGTCGCCGAATCGGCGCCGAATGGCGCCGCAAGCGATTGAAAAGACGCAATCCGCGACCCCAAATGGCGCCAGCCCCTCGCGGAACTTAAGAGAACGGTTTGGGAGTCGGGAAAGGGACGGAAAAGGGCGCCTAAGGAACCGAAAAGACTGAGTCGCCTCCGAAACTGACGGCGCCTCTCGCGCGGCTGTTGCGCGCCGGAGTTGCAAGGCGGCAGCGGCGCACGCTGGGCGCTTTCCCGCTTTCGCTGCTGAGCGGAAGGGGCGCCTGGGAGTTGGCTTTCTTCGTTTGGATTCGCCGTAATCCGTTGAAACGTCGCGATTCTCCGCGCCGCCGCGTCACGCCCGATCGCGGCATGGCCGCCCGAAAACGCCCATCTCCGGATCGCCGCGTCGGCCGGCGGTTTCGGACAAGTTCGCGCCCCGCAGTCTGGCGCTGAGCCATTCCAGCTCGCGGTCGCGGACCCCGATCGCCAGCAGATGATCGTGGGTCTCGGTCACATAGGCCGCGTTGTCGCCCGTTTGCCCTCTGCCGGCGCGCACCAGGTTGAGCGTCGCCTCCCGGTTGAGCCGCCCGGCATATTGGGGATGCGACCGGTCGGCGACATAGGCCAGCGCGCGAACGCGTTCGCCGCCCTCAAGCGTGACCGGCGCCATGCGCTCGAGGTAGACCTCGGTCGCCTGTTCGCGTTCGCGCAGGTAGCGGATCGTCGCCTCCCGCAGCGCGGCGTCGACCCGGAAAGCGACGCCGGAGCAAGCGCCGCCGCGATCGAGCCCAAGCACCAGGCCCGGCCGGTTCGGCGTCCCTCGATAGATATGCGAATAAATACAGAGGCTTCTGCGCCAGCCTCTCAGCGTCGCCCGGCATTTGAGCGAATAGGCGAACCCCGGCCGCCACATCAGGGACCCGTAGCCGAACACCCAGAGTTCGCTGTGCGACGCCGGTTCGCCGCCCACGACAGGGGTCACGTAATCGGCTCGCTGGCCTCGGCGTCCCGGCGGCCGAAGTCGGGAGCGGCCGTCTCCTGACCTTCGGCCACAATGCCGCGCCGTATGGCTCGGGTCCGGGTGAACAGGTCGAACAGCCCCCCGCCGTCCTCGCGGCGTATCATCCGCTGCAGCGCCGTCAGATCCTCGGTGAACCGCCCGAGCATCTCCAGCACCGCATCCTTGTTGTACAGGAAGACGTCGCGCCACATCGTGGGATCCGAAGCCGCGATCCGGGTGAAATCGCGAAAACCGCCGGCCGAGAACTTGATCACCTCCGATCGGGTGACCTCCTCGAGATCGGCGGCCGTGCCGACGATGTTATAGGCGATCAGATGCGGCACATGGCTGGTGATCGCCAGCACCAGGTCATGATGCGCGGCGCTCATCGCCTCGACATGCGATCCGAGCGCTTCCCACAGGGCGCGAACCTTCCCGAGCGCTTCCGCGTCGACCCTCTCGGGCGGGGTCAGAATGCACCAGCGGTTAAGGAACAGGGTCGCGAACCCGGCGTCCGGACCCGACAGTTCAGTCCCGGCGACCGGATGAGCCGGCACGAGCCGCGCATGCGCCGGCAGCAAAGGCTCCAATGTGGAGATCACCGCGCTCTTGACCGAGCCGACGTCCGAGACGATCGCGCCCGCCTTCAGGGCGGGCCCGATCGCGCGCCCGATGCCCTCGTTGGCGCCGAGCGGCGCACAGAGGATGACGCAGTCCGCTGTCCTGACCGCCCGCCCCGCATCGGAGATTGTTTCGTCGGCGAGACCGAGAGCGTTAGCCCGCTCCAGAACCTGTTCCGATCGGTCCGTCAGCACAATTCGTCGCGCGGCGTTCTTCCGCCGCACCGCTCGGGCGATCGACGACCCGATCAGCCCGACGCCGATGATCGCCAACTCGTCGAAAATCGGCTCTTCGAGCGGCGGCCCCAGCCGCTCAACCATGGTCGCCCCGCATGAATTGCGCCAGCGCGGCCACGACGCCGTGGTTCGCCTCTTCGCCGCCGACTGTCAGCCGCAGGCAGTCCGGGAGGCCATAGGCCGCCACCGCCCGCAGAATGAAGCCGCGCGCGCTCAAGAAGGCGTCGGCGTCGGAGGCCGCCCGCGCGTCCCCATCCTTGAACCTCAGCAGCAGGAAATTCCCGACGCTTGGGGTCACTTCAATTCCGAGCGCCGAGATCGCCTCGCTGAGCCATGGCAGCCACCGCGCATTGTGAGCGATCGCCGCCTCGACATGCTCTGTGTCGCCGAGGCTGGCCACGCCCGCCGCCAGCGCGGGCCCATTGAGGTTGAAAGGCCCGCGGATGCGGTTGAGCGCGTCGACGACGTGGGGCGGCCCGTAAGCCCAACCGATCCGTAAATTGGCCAGCCCGTAAATCTTCGAAAAGGTGCGGGTCATCACCACGTTTTCGCAAGTCGCGGCGAGCTCGATGCCTGCCGCGTAGTCGTTGCGGGTCACATATTCGGCGTAGGCCGCGTCGATCACCAGGAGAGCGTCCGTCGGCAAGCCGGCTTGCAATCGCTTGAGCTCCGAAAAAGGGATGTAGGTTCCGGTCGGATTGTTGGGGTTGGCGAGATAGACGATTTTCGTGCGCTTGCCGACGCTCGCGAGCATCGCATCGACGCTCGCGGTCTTGCGCGTTTCTTTGGCGATCACCGGCGCGCCCCCGGCCGCTCGAATGCAGATCGGATATTCCAGGAACCCGTACTCGCTGTAGAGGCCCTCGTCGCCGTGCCGCAAAAAGGCATGCGCGAGCAGCGCCAGGAGTTCATCCGAGCCGTTGCCGCAGATGATTCGCGACGGCTCGAGCCCATAGCGGCGACCGATCGCCTCACGCAGGGCCGACGCCGATCCGTCCGGATAGCGCGCGAGATCGGCCGCACACGCACGAAAAGCCTCCACGGCTTTCGGCGAGGGGCCGAGCGGCGACTCGTTCGACGACAACTTGTGGATCTTCGCCGCGCCGGCGGCCGAGCTCTTGCCGGGCACGTAGGCGTCGATCGCCAGGATTTCCGGGCGTGGCTGCGGCCGGGCAAGCGCGGTTGAAGGCATGATCGCCTCGAATTGCCTCAATTCGCGCGCCCGCGCAACGCCGAGGCCTCGAAGCGGCGGGCGTGAGCGCCGACCTCGACGCTGCGCACGTCGGCCGCCCCGGCCCCCCTCACCGCGTCGCTGACCGCGTCTGCAGCCCTTGCGCCTGGCCGCGCGACCAACAACCCGAGCCCCATGCCCTTGGCCGCTGAACCGATGATTTCCGCGCCGATAGTCCGCAAGGCATGCGGGAAATCGGCGCGCCAACGGTCAAGCGCGACCGATTCTAGCACCACGTCGCGCGCGCCGCCGTCGGCGAGCGGCTTCGACACGACAAAGACCGGCATCCCGGCCGGATGATCCGCCCGCTCGACGAACGGCAGGCGGGCGATCACCTTGGGCGCCTCAGGTGGCGCAAGGCGCGTCCACCACGCCCCGGCGCCCGGTCCGCCGTCGAGAGCGAACATGCCAAGGTCGCCGTCCGATTCCGCAACCGCGGCGATCACGTCGGCGGCGCCGAGATGCGGCATACAGGGGACGGTGAAGCCAAAATGAAAGCGGGCCGAATCCCGCATCGCCGCGTCCCCCCTCGATACGTCCACATGAACTCTGTACGGGGCCTGAACGTAGGTGAACGTCGAAATGATGATGCGCCAGATGCTCTCGACCGTATCGAGCGGCAGCAATCCATGGTGCCGCTCGGCGAGCGCCCGCATCATCGATGCTTCGCGGGCCGGCCGGAAAGCGGAGCCGCCGCCCTGCCGGGCCTTGATTTCAATTAGCCGATCAATGACGCGACCGCGCTCGATCAGCAATTCGTGCATCGCCCGATCGATGCGATCGATCTCGACGCGCAAATCGGCGAGGGCCCGCTCCGCCGGTTTCTGCACTGTCACAGCCCCGTCCTTAGCGATTTCGCTCGATCATTCAGCCGAAAAACGGCCTTGCCTTTCCATCCCGACGACGCCGGTCACGTGTTCATGGATTCGAAGAAATTCGCGTTGGTCTTGGTCTCGCGCAGCTTGCCCAGGAGGAACTCGATAGCGTCGACCGTCCCCATTGGATTCAGGATCCGGCGCAGAACATACATCTTCTTGAGAATGTCGGGCGGGACAAGCAATTCCTCCTTGCGGGTGCCCGAGCGCGTAATGTCCATCGAGGGGAAAGTGCGCTTGTCGGCGACCTTGCGGTCGAGGATGATCTCGGAGTTTCCCGTGCCCTTGAACTCCTCGAAAATCACCTCGTCCATCCGCGACCCCGTATCGATGAGCGCGGTGGCGATGATCGTCAGGGAGCCGCCTTCTTCGATGTTTCGAGCCGCGCCAAAAAACCGCTTCGGGCGCTGCAGCGCATTTGCGTCCACGCCTCCGGTCAGGACTTTTCCCGACGACGGCACCACGGTATTGTAGGCCCTTCCCAATCGCGTGATCGAATTGAGCAGGATCAGGACGTCGCGTCCATGCTCGACCAGGCGCTTGGCCTTCTCGATCACCATCTCTGCAACTTGAACGTGACGGACTGCGGGCTCGTCGAAAGTCGACGAAACGACCTCGCCGTTCACCGAACGCTGCATATCGGTCACCTCCTCCGGGCGTTCGTCGATCAGCAGGACGATCAAATAGCATTCTGGGTGATTGGCGGTGACCGACTGGGCGATGTTCTGCAGCAGCACGGTTTTGCCCGTGCGCGGCGGGGCGACAATCAGGGCGCGCTGTCCCTTTCCGATTGGCGCGACAATGTCGATGACGCGTGCCGACAAGTCCTTTCGAGTCGGATCCTCGACCTCCAGCCGCAGGCGTTCGTTAGGATAGAGCGGCGTCAGGTTGTCAAAATGAACCTTATGCCGGGTCTTTTCCGGATCCTCGAAGTTGATGGCGTTGCATTTCAGCAACGCGAAATATCGCTCGCCCTCCTTGGGACTTCGAATGACGCCCTCGACCGTGTCTCCGGTCCGCAATCCGAGTCGCCGGATTTGCGATGGCGAGACATAGATATCGTCGGGGCCGGGGAGATAGTTCGCATCCGCCGAACGCAGGAAAGCAAATCCATCCTGCAAAATCTCGACGACTCCCTCACCGATAATCTCCACGTCGACGCTGGCGAGCTGTTTGAGGATCGCGAACATCAACTCCTGCTTGCGCATTATCGACGCGTTCTCGACATCGTTCTCCTCGGCGAAGACCAATAGCTCAGTCGGAGATTTCTGCTTTAGCTCTTTGAGTTTCATTTCCCGCATCGGCGGACCTTTAGTTCGGACTGTCAGGCTCAGAACGCCGAAAAGTCACTGATTTTATGGAAGAGGACTGAAGATTTGGAAGCGGCGCACGGCCCTGCCGAGCCGCTACGGCCTAAACCGGACCAGGCGATCCGCAGGCGCTAGACACGCGCGGTGACGAGCGCCAGACCTCATAATCTCGTTCGCGGGAATTTTCAACGGTCTTTTGCGTTAATTTCGGCGCGCCGGCATACTTAAAGCTTCAAGAGCGGCTTGATCACCACCAGAATCACGATCAGAATCATCAGCACCGTCGGACCCTCATTGAGGATCCGAAAGAATCGCGGTGAGCGCTGGTTCGCATCGGCAGCGAAGATTCGCACGTATCGCGCAAAATAACCGTGCAGCCCTGACAGTACGAGAACAAGCGCGAATTTCGCTTGGAGCCACGGCGCGCGCCAGAAGCCTGTTTGAAAGGCGAGTGCGAGACCGGTCAGGAATACGAGGACGATCGATGGATTGAGGATACCCTTGAGGAGCCGCCGTTCCATGATCTTGAAAGTCTCCGACATCGCCGAGCCTTTTGGCGCTTCGGAATGGTAGACGAAGAGCCTGGGTAGATAGAGCATGCCCGCCATCCAGGCGATGACGGCGATGATGTGAAGGGCTTTGATCCAGAGCTCCATCGACAGTCGAACCCCTTCTCGAGCAAAGCGCCGCGCGCTGGATCGTCTGCGCTCCTAAAGGTTGCGCCAATCGAATGCGGGGCGGTGGTCCATTGGGACACAGACAAGAATGAAACTAGAGAATTGTTTCTTCTTTTGCGAGCGATTGTGGAGCATTCCCTCTTATCCCGACTAGCGGTGGGCGCTCGAGTGAAACGGGAACCAGCGCTCGCTGAATGGCGAGGGGAAGCTGTTAACCTTTTGTTAAGGAATCCAAGAAACTTAACAAAAGCCATATAGCGTCTGTCATGAGTTGTCCCCGGAGTTCACGATGTCCTGCGCCGGCAAACGAAGTTCGCCTTGACAGCTTTGCGTGTGGATCGTCGCGCACGCTCTGCAATGGGTTGGATAAAAGTTCGATGCGGCTTTGGCGATCTCCACCGCTGTCCACAAACTTGCGCGCCGGCTATAAGCGAATGAATTCACATTCGAGGGGGCCCTGTTGGGTCGCAGTTATTTCCATCTGCACCTAATCTCAAATTCGACCGGCGAGACGCTGATCGCAGCGTCTCGCGCCGCATCGGCGCAATATCATGGCGTCGCCTCGATCGAACACGTCTATCCGCTGGTGCGAACGCCGGCTCAGCTCGACCGAGTGATCGCGGAAATCGACAACGCGCCGGGAATTGTGCTCTTCACGCTGGTCGATTCGGATCTTTCGCGCCGGCTCCAGGAAAGCTGCCAAGCGTCGGGCTCGCCGTGCCTGTCGGTGCTAGGGCCGATTCTGACGCTGTTCCAATCCTACCTCGGGCAGAATTCGACGCCGCGAGCCGGCGCGCAGCACATGCTCAACGCCGATTATTTCAAGCGGATCGACGCCCTCAATTTCAGTATGATGAACGACGACGGCCAACTTCCGGAGAACCTTGAGCATGCCGACATTGTCCTCACGGGCGTAAGCCGCACATCGAAGACCCCGACCAGCATCTATCTCGCCAATCGCGGTTACAAGACCGCGAATGTCCCGATCGTTCCGAATGCGCCTTTGCCGCCCGCGCTCGATCATCTGCGGCGCCCGCTCATTGTCGGCCTGGTCGCCTCCGCCGATCGGATCGTGCAAATCCGGCAGAATCGGCTGCTCTCGCTCAACGCTGATTCGCGGACCGAATATGTCGATCGCGTGGCGGTGGCCGAGGAAATCGCGGCCTCGCGCCGACTTTTTGCCGAACGATCGTGGCCGATCATCGATGTCACCCGGCGGTCGATCGAGGAGACCGCGGCGGCGGTGCTCGATCTCTATCGCGCTCATCGCCTGAATTTTATCGCCGACAGCTGACCGAAATGGCCGAATCCGACACATCGCCGCGACCACCCCGCCGCGACCCTCAGCTTTGGTCGGGCCCGGCGCCGCTGGTCCTGGCCTCACGGAGCGCGAGCCGGCGAGCCTTGCTGTCCATGGCCGGGCTCAACGCCGAAGCTCTCGCGGCCGATGTCGACGAAAGGTCGCTCGAACGTGGTCATTTCGTTGGCGGCGGCTCGCTCGAGAGTCTCTCGTCGAGGCTGGCGCAGGCGAAGGCGCTGGCCGCGAGCGTGCTGCGGCCAGACGCCTTTTGCCTTGGCGCGGATCAGACGCTGAGCCTCGAAGGCCGCCTCCTGCACAAGCCGCGCGACCTGGTCGAGGCCGCACACTCGCTGGCGGCGCTCGCGGGCCGCACGCATCGACTGACCTCCGCCTTTTGCATCGCCCGTCGCAGCCAAACGCTGGTCGTGGAGGCCGATCACGCGGATCTTCGAATGCGTCCACTCGACCGAGAAACAATCGCGCGCTATCTCGAACTTGCCGGGCCGGGCGTGCTCTCGTGTGTCGGCGCCTATCAGGTAGAGGGTCTAGGCGTGCATCTGTTCGATCGTATCGAAGGCGACCTTGGCACGATTCTGGGAATGCCGATGCTCAAGCTTTTGGCTTGGCTGCGTCTCCAGGATTTGATCTCGCTATGAACGAGCGCGCCGTTCGCCGCGCCGGGGTCGCCGGATGGCCAATTGCGCAATCCCGGTCGCCGATAATCCACAGACATTGGCTCGACGAACTCGGCATTGCCGGGACATATGAACGTTTTGCGGTCCCCCCGGGGGAGTTTGGCTCTTTCGCCTCGACAATCGGCCGGGATGGCCTCGTCGGGTCGAACGTCACCGCGCCGCACAAGCAGTCGGCGTTCGCAGCCTGCGATCGCCATACGGCGGTGGCTGAGGCGCTCGCCGCGGTCAATACGCTCTGGCGCGAGAATGATGTACTGTGGGGCGACAATACCGATGTCGAGGGCTTTCTTGCGAACATGGACGATGCGGCGCCTGGCTGGGCGGCGCAACCGGGATCGGCGGTCGTCATCGGCGCTGGTGGCGCCGCTCGGGCGATTGTGCATGCGCTGCTGTCGCGCCGCTTTCAACGCGTCGCCATCATCAACCGGACAGAAGAACGAGCCCGCGCGCTCGCGCGGCAATTCGGCCGAGCGACGGTTGCGTTGCCCTGGAGCGCCCTCGCTTGCGAACTTGGCGGCGCCGATCTGGTCGTCAACGCGAGCGTGCTCGGCATGATCGGACACGCGGCGCTTGACATCGATCTGCGCCGGGCGCCGGACCACGCCATCGTCGCCGATATCGTCTATGTTCCGTTGCGCACCCCGCTCGTTGACGCTGCGCGGGCGCGCGGCCTGCGCGCGGTCGAAGGGCTTGGAATGCTGCTCCACCAGGCCGCGCCCGCCTTCGCGCGCTGGTTCGGCCAAAGGCCAAAAGTCACGCCGGCGCTGCGCGCGCTGGTCGAGGCGGACGTTCTGATGGCGCTGGCTTACCAGAAATGATCGTCGTCGGCGTGACGGGCTCGATCGCGATGGGAAAATCGACCGTTTCGGCCATGTTCGCCGCGCTCGGCGCTCCGGTTTTCGACGCGGACGCCGCCGTGCGCGCATATTACGCTGGCGATGGCGCGCCAGGAATTGAGGCGGCGTTCCCGGGCGTGACTGTCGATGGCCGGATCGACCGCGAGCGGCTCTCGAAGCGGGTGTTGGGCGACCCAGTCGCCCTCAAGCGACTCGAAAGCCTCGTGCATCCGGAGGTCGAAAAAGCTCGGCTGCGGTTCCTTGAGCGCGCCGTGGCGGAAGGAAGGCGGCTTGCGATCGTCGATGTGCCGCTGTTGTTCGAGACCGGCGGCGACGCGAGCGTCGATATTGTCTTGGTCGTCAGCGCGCCGAAAGAGATCCACCGCGCCCGCGCATTAGCGCGGGCGGGAATGAACGAGGTCAATCTCGAGGCCTTTTTGTCGCAACAGACTTCGGATGGGGAAAAGCGGCGGCGCGCCCATTTCGTCATCGACACCCGCGGGACTCTGGAACAGACTCGCGCTCAGGTCCGCCAATTCATGCGCGCCGTCGCGGCGCTGGAAGGACATCAAAGACGCCATGCGTGAAGTCGTCCTGGACACCGAGACGACCGGCCTCAACCCGGCTGACGGGCACCGGGTGCTGGAAATCGGCGCCGTGGAAATCGTCCATCAATCCGCGACCGGGAAAGTGTTCCATGCGCTCATCAATCCGGAACGCGACGTTCCGGAGGACGCCGCACGGATTCATGGCCACACCGCAGCCGCGCTCAAGGACAAACCGGTGTTTGCAGACGTCGTCGGCGACCTTCTCGCCTTCATCGGCGATGCTCGGCTCGTCATCCACAACGCCGAATTCGACGTGCGCTTCCTGAACGCTGAACTGGGGCGACTTGGCCGTGAAACAATTGGCATGGATCGCGTTCTCGACACGCTCGCGCTCGCACGGAAAAAACATCCGGGCCAACCAAATGGTCTCGACGCGCTTTGCGACCGCTATCGCATTGATCGGTCACGGCGTGTGAAACACGGCGCGCTGCTCGATGCGGAAATCCTGGCCGAGGTCTATGGCGAGCTCACCGGCGGCCGGCAGCGCTCGCTCTCTTTCGGCGACAAGCCCCGGACAAATGTCGCCGACATAGTAGCCTTTTCGTCTCTCACGAAGGCGCGTCAACCGCGGGAATCGTTCGTCAGCGCCGAGGAATTGAGCGCCCATGCCCATCATGTCGAGACGCTCGGCGGCGGCGCGGTCTGGAAAATCTATCTCGCCATCCGGGGCTGAGCGCCGTCCTCCAATCAATCATGCGGTGTGTTGCTGCTGCTGCCCGCCAGCCGCAGCCAGCCGCTGCAGATAGAGCGCCTGGAAATCGATCGGATCGAGATAGAGCGGCGGATAGGCGCCGCCGCGCACGGCGTCGGCGATAATCTGCCGGGCGAAGGGGAACAACAGGCGCGGTCCCTCGATCATCACCACCGGCTGAACTTGCTCGGGCGGAAAATTCTCGACCCTAAATACGCCGGCATAATTGAGTTCGAATTTGAACATTGTTTCAGCGCCCTCGCCCGCGCCCCCCTCGAGCATGAGGCTCACCTCGAAATCCGTCGGGGCGAGTTGACGCGCGTTGACGTTGATTTGGACGGAAATGTTGGGGGCGTTCTGCTGCGGTCCCAGGGTCCGAGGCGCGTTTGGATTTTCGAAGGACAAATCCTTCGTATACTGGGCGAGAATCGAGAATTTGGGATTTGCCTGCGGCGCGCCGACTCCGTTGCCGTCCTGTTCAGCCATCGTCAATCGTCCCACACTCCGCCAAGCCCTAGTGCTCTTGGCCGCTGTCCGAGCAATCCAAATTCTTGCGCGGCGTCGCCTAGCACGGCTGCAACAGTCAAACAAGCGTTTGACGCCGCCGCCTCGCGCTTGCGACGGTTGGGCTCCGCGCGACGAACGCGCGGGGCTGAAGCCCTCAGACGCGCGGCCTCGCCGGACGGGCCGACGAGACTTGCACTTTTGCGGCGCCGCGAGCCGAAGACGGACCGTTCGTCGAAATCGGCCGCGCCCCTACATTCCGTTCTCACGGCGGTTGTACGCGGCGAGGCCAGGAGAAATCGTCGGCGCGGCCCGCGCGCGGTTCAGGGGATTGTCCCAGTCGCAGGACGCGCGCCTGCTCGCCTCCAACTTCCGCGGATGCGCCGAGGGCGCCGACAATCGCGCCGTTTGGGGAAACCGGTCGAGCGGTCAACTGCAGAATAGGTCCAACCAAGGGTTTCGCGGGAGCGGCGGCCTCACCGGCGTTCGGATTGTCCGCCCCCATTTCGCGGCGAATCTCGGCGTTGATGTCGTCTGCCTGCTGCTCAATGTCGGGCGGCAGACTCGCGATATCGCCTTGCGGCTTCAATCTGTCGAAGGCGTGGCGGATATCCGGCTCGATGAATTGAGCGAGTTTGCGGGCTCCCGCCTTGGTGAAATAAATGCCGTTGGGGCCGGCGCGAAGCTTGACATTCTGTCCTTCGACATCTGGCCCAAAGGCGGCGTATTGACCGTTTTGGTCGGCGAACGCGTCCCAAACGTCGATGTATTTGGCGCCGGCTTTTTCCGCGTGCTCACGATAGATCTCGTTAAGCGCGCTCGCTTGGCTGTTGAAACGCTCGTCGCGCATTGGCGGCAGGCCGACCCAGAGCACAGGAATGTGAGCGCCGTGAAATGGCGCCACAAAGCTTTCGACGCGCCGCGCGTAAGCCTCGCGCCATTTGTCGCTGAGCGGGTCGAGCGTGTCCGCGCCGTCCTTCAGCGGCTGCAAATCGTTGATCCCGATCATGATGACCACGACGTCGATCTTGGGTTTGCCGTCGGCGAGATCGTGAGCGCTCTTCGGCCAATCGTAATAGTCGTCGCGAGTGAGGCCCGACAAATCGCGCGCCAGGTTTGTGATGGATATTTCAGGCTTGTCGGCAAACGCCTCGCGGAGGCCCTGCGCGGCGAGAACGCCGAGACTGTCGCCAAGGACGGAGACGAAAAAGGTTGGCTGAACCGGCTCCCCGCCCGGCGTTCCTGGCGCTCGCGTCGCGGTCGTCGAAACGAAGTCCTGCTCCTTCTTTCGCGGCTTGTGCTGGCGAACCCTCAACGGGGCGGTCGATCGAGGCGCTGCCCGAGGTTTTGGCGGAAACCCAAAGAGATGTTGCAGAAAACCGGGCAACCCGCCAGGTTCCTGGGCGCGCGAAGCAGGGGCGGCCAAGACCCAGCAGCAAAGCGCCAAGAGGCCGATCCGCCCCAGAAGTCGAAAACCCGACCAGACGCCGCGAGGCGACATGTTACGCCCCTTCCCGCTGGCGGGCGATCGTCCGGAGACGCCGATGGCATTTCACCGACTAGCCTCGACTTGCCTCAGCAACGCCTGATCGGCGTAACCGTCGGGTGAGAGCCCGTTGCGCTCCTGATACGCGCGAACGGCTGACCTCAACGCTTCTCCGACTTGCCCATCAATCTCCCCGACATCATAGCCCATTTTTTTGAGTTTGGCCTGCAGCCTCCGGACTTGGTCTTCTCCGATAGCAGGCTTGCCGGTTGGCCAATGCCCAATAATGCCCCGGCCGCGTGCAACCGCGTCTCCGAGCAGCGCGACAGCGAGCGCGTAGGAAACTGAGTTGTTGTACAGGCGTATAGTGTCGAAGTTCTCGGTGACAATGAATATCGGTCCCATGCGGCCCGCCGGGATCAGCAGACGTCCCTCACCCGAATTCGGCAGCGGGCCGCCATCGGCCCGCGTGACGCCTCGGGCTGCGAACGCGCGGAAGGCGGCGGGTCGCGAAGAATTGGCGTCTGTCAGCCGAAACTCCGCCGGCAAACGGACCTCGAATCCCCAGGGCAAATCGGCCACCCAGCCATGCGCGGAGAGGAAGTTGGCGGTCGAACCGATTGCGTCGGGCGCGCTATTCCAAATGTCGCGCCGCCCATGACCCTCGAAGTCGACGGCGTACAGAAGATAGCTCGAGGGCATGAATTGCGTCTGACCCATGGCGCCCGCCCAGGAGCCGCGCATTTCCTGCGGGGCGATGTCGCCGTCCTGCAAGATGACGAGCGCGGAGAGCAATTCGTCGCGGAAATAGTCGCCGCGGAAATGCGTGAAGGCGAGGCTCGCCAGCGTTCTGACGACGCTGTTCGATCCGGCAAAGGCGCCGAAATCCGTCTCCAGTCCCCAGACGCCCAAGAGAACGCCTTCGTCGACGCCATAGGCCTGGCTCGCCCTGGCGAGCCATACGCGTTCCTTCTGAGCCTTGTCGCGGCCGCGCTCGATGCGCGCCGGCGAGACAACGGTTGCAATATATCGCCAAATTGGAAGCACGAACTCGGGCTGCCGCGTTGTATTGGCAACGACCTTCGGATCGAAGGAGACGCCGGAAAACGCGCGGTCGAAAGTGGCGCGCGAAACTCCCCGTTCCAGGGCGAGCGGCCAGAGCGAGGCGATGAACTCGTGAAACGAGGGCCGGACCGGATGGGCCGTTCGACTGCGCGACGCCGCGCTCGCGGGGAACGTCAGGCAAAATGACCAGAGCGCGACGACGCACAAGCCAAGGAATGCGCCTTGCGCCCTCCGGCCGGCCGATTTGCGGAACTTGCCTTCGAGCATGATGTCCAAATTAAGCAGTTCGCGCGACAAACAAGGGGGCCGGGAACTCGGCTCAAAATAGTTCAATCGCTGCATCGCTCCAAGAGCGGGCGAGGCGCGGCGGCGCGCTCTACCCTTGTGCGTCGTCCGGGCGAGGCATCGAAATGATGTTGTAGCCGGCGTCGACAAAATGAATCTCGCCGGTCACGCCTTCCGACAGATGGGAGAGAAGATACACCGCAGCGCCGCCGACGTCTTCGATCGTGACCGTGCGCCGCAACGGGGAATGCGCGCGCTGGAAGTTAAACATGAACCGCGCGTCGGCGATCCCCGCACCGGCCAATGTGCGGATCGGACCCGCGGACACGGCATTGACGCGGATGTTGTCGGGACCGAAATCGGCCGCCAGATAGCGCACGCTTGCCTCCAGGGCGGCCTTGGCGACGCCCATGACGTTATAGTTCGGAGCGACGCGCGTGGCGCCGCCGAAGGTGAGGGTCAGCATCGCTCCGCCCGAAGGCATGAATGCGGCGGCGCGCTTGGCGATCTCAGTGAATGAAAAGGCGGAAATCACCATCGTGCGGACAAAATTCTCCCGGCTGGTGTCCGCGTAACGGCCCTTGAGTTCGTTCCGGTCGGAATACCCTATGCAATGGACCAGGAAATCGAGGCTTCCCCACGTCGACGCCAGCGCCGAAAACGTCGCGTCGACTGTCAAGATGTCCTCGACGTCGCAAGGAAAAACCAGTTTCGACCCCAGGCTCTCGGCAAGCGGGGCGACCCGCTTGCCCAAAGCCTCGCCCTGGTAGGTGAACGCCAGCTCCGCGCCTTCAGAGAAGAGCGCCTTCGCTATGCCCCAGGCGATCGAGTGATCGTTGGCGACGCCCAACACCAGGCCGCGTTTCCCACTCATCAAGCCGGACGCCATAGCACACTCTTTGAACAGGATTTGGCGGGGTTTGAGGCGACGGCGCCGAACGAGGACCGCCCCGAGACTGGGGCGGCCGCCGTGGGGCCTAGGCGTCGACGTGCTTGAAAACCAAAGTCGCGTTGGCGCCGCCGAAGCCGAAGGAATTGGAAAGAACGGCGCGAAGGCTGACATCGTCGCGACGCGCGCGCACAATTGGCATATCGGCGAAGGCGGGATCGATTTCGTCGATATGCGCGCTCTCGCAGATGAAGCCGTTGCGCATCATCAGCAGGGAATAGATGGCCTCATGGACGCCGGTTGCGCCCTGGGAATGGCCGGTGAGCGACTTCGTGGCCGAGATCGGTGGGCACTTCTCTTCCGAGCCGAAGACCTGGCGCAAGGCCTCGATTTCCTTGAGATCGCCCACAGGCGTCGCAGTGGCGTGAGGATTGATGTAATCGATCGGCGTCTTGATGTTCGCCAGAGCCTGGCGCATGCACCGAGCGGCGCCGTCGCCCGATGGCGCGACCATGTCATGTCCGTCCGAAGTCGCGCCGTAGCCGACGATTTCGGCATATAACTTGGCTCCCCGGGCCTTGGCGCGTTCATAGTCTTCAAGCACCAGAACGCCGGCCCCGGCGGAAATGACAAATCCGTCGCGGTTTTTGTCGTAGGGGCGCGAGGCGCGCGAGGGCGAATCGTTAAAGGCTGAAGACATCGCGCCCATTGCGTCGAACAGTACCGCAAGCGTCCAGTCGAGTTCCTCGCAACCGCCCGCGAAAACGACATCCTGCTTGCCCGTGAGGATGTGCTCGTAGGCGGCGCCAATGCAATGATTGGACGTCGCGCAGGCGGAGGAGATGGAATAGCTGACGCCTTTGATTTTGAACCAGGTCGACAGAGTCGCCGACGCAGTGGAGCACATGGCCTTTGGAACCGCGAAGGGGCCGACGCGCTTGGGGCTCTTGGCGCGCGCGGTGTCGGCCGCTTCGACGATCGCGCGCGTCGACGGCCCGCCGGATCCCATGATGAGGCCGGTGCGCTCGTGCGAGACTTCATCCGGACCCAGTCCGCTGTCGACGATCGCCTGATCCATTGCGACATGATTCCAGGCCGTGCCGCCGCCATGGAACCGCATCGCCCTGCGGTCGACGACCTCTTCGGCGTTGAGCGTCGGGGCGCCCTGGACCTGAGAACGGAAGCCGAGTTCAGCGAATTTCTCCGCACGAGTAATCCCCGACCGGCCGGCGTGTAGGCTCGCTGTCACTTCCTGCGCGTTGGAGCCGATTGAGGACACG
The DNA here is from genome assembly GCA_963784805.1 of uncultured Alphaproteobacteria bacterium. Taxonomy (GTDB): domain Bacteria; phylum Pseudomonadota; class Alphaproteobacteria; order Rhizobiales; family Beijerinckiaceae; genus Roseiarcus. The sequence continues at coordinate 177,939 of CAWASR010000016.1, read as the reverse complement.
ATGCCCATGCCGGTGACGACGACGCGTCTCATCTATCGCTCTCCACGATTGCGCGCCAAGGCGGGTTCGCGTTCAGGCGGAGCCTGGACTGGATGGGCCGAACAGGCCGACGCGGATGTCCCTGACGTCATATATCCGCTTGCCGTCCGCCTCCAGCCAGCCGTCGGCGATCCCGAGAATGAGCTTGCCTTTGAACACACGCTTCACGTCGACTCCGTAAACCAATTTCTTGATCGCCGGCAGCACCTGATCGGCGAACTTGACCTCGCCGACCCCGAGCGCGCGGCCGCGGCCGGGAAATCCGAGCCAACCGAGGAAGAATCCCGTCAATTGCCAGAGCGCGTCGAGCCCGAGACAGCCCGGCATCACCGGATCGCCTTTGAAATGGCAACCGAAGAACCACAGATTGGGATTGATGTCGAACTCCGCGCGCACCTCGCCCTTGCCGTTGGCGCCGCCGGTCTCGGAAATCGCGCTGATCCGATCGAACATCAGCATCGGCGGCAATGGCAACTGGGCATTGCCGGCGCCGAACAGCTCGCCGCGGCCGCAGGCGAGGAGCTCTTCATAAGTAAAATTACTTCTTCGTTCCGTCATATGCGCCGTGTGTTCTGCAGACCGCGCGGCGCCGCGACGCGCGGAACCCCAAGGGCCGGATTCGTATCACAGGCCTCCGGTTATCGAAAGCGCGGCGCGATCCATCCCGCAAGCGCGAGCGATGGCCGGGGCCGGCGAATTGGGTCGCGGATACCCCTGGCTCAAAAGCGCAAGCGAGCGCGATCCGTCAATAAGGCGGGCTTTCCGCCGCGGCGATCAGGCCTTCATCGGTCAGGACGATCCAGCCGCCGCCTCGTCGCTCGATACGCTCGACCCGTCCGGCGCCCGGAAGAAAATCGCCGAGCCGCACTTCACGTTCGCCGTAGCGTCCATCGACCAGCGCCGCGTCATATCGCCCGTCGAGGACGATATAGCCCTGCAGCACCGGCCTTGGCCGTTGAATCGAACCCGTCGTCTCCATCGAGACGTTTGGGCCCAACCGAGACGCAGCGGCGGTCTGCTTGGCGTGCCGGGAAGGCGCAGGGCCGGACGTCGCGGCGACGATCGGCGCCGCGGGCCTCCTTTCAAGCTTCTCGACCCGGGCCGACAGCTCGGCCGTACGCATATTTGCGTCCCGATCAAGGCGTTGACCGCGGTCGACCATTGCGCTCTCTTCGCGATCCAGTTTTTCCACTCTTTGCGAAAGTTGCGCAAGCGCGCCGCCGAGATCGCGGGCGGAGGCGATCCCGGATTTCATTTGACCGATCGAGCGCCGCAGGTCGGCCAGACTCTCGCCGGACTTCGCGCCTTCGATCGCATCAAGGCGCGCGCTCAGCGCTTTCACCGACTGCGCCAGAGACTCGGTCTCGTGCGCGCGCGTCGCGAAAAGATAACTCTGCCGGCGGTGTTCGTTCGCGAGCAAGGCCGCCGCGCCAATAGCGGCTGCGAGCGCCACGGCGACCGCAGCGGCGAGGCTCAATCGCTTAAAGGTCCGCGTGGGCGCGGCGGGCTTCGAATTCGGCTGCTCGTCCTCAGCGGCTACTGGCACGAGGGCCAACATGCGTGTTGACTCGGTCCTGCCTGTGTCGAAGGGAGACTGCGAGGCCGCTTGCGCTTCGCCTCCGCGTGGAATGATATCCCGGCCGTGCGGGGGCGTCGCCTCCTGATGCGACTGGCGGAAATGGGAGACTTCATGGGCGCTCATGAGTATATGTCCGAGCTTGACGTAGCGTTGGGGCCATTGTCGACCGATCGGCTTAATGAACTGTTGACCATATCCGCCTTGGTCGCGCAGAAATCGTTGGCGGCGGGATATTCACAGGCCTGCGTCGATCGCCGAAGGAAGTGTGGATGCATGGCGCAAACAGGGACCGGGCGATGAGAGTGATGAAATTCGGTATTGGCCAACCTGTGCGGCGGGTCGAAGACGACCGTCTGGTGCGGGGCGCAGGCCTTTACACTTCGGATATTGCGCCCGAAGGCGCCCTTCACGCCGTTTTCGTGCGCAGCCCCCACGCCTATGCGCGCTTTCGCATCGTCGATCGCGGCCCGGCGCTAAAGGTCGCCGGGGTCAAGGCAGTGTTCACGGCTTCGGACTTCTCCGCTCTAGGATCAATTCCCTGTTTGGCGCCGACGCGAAACTCGGACGGCGCATTGACGCCCCTCAAGCCCTACCCGGTCATGGCGACCGCGGAAGCGCATCACGTTGGCGATATCGTCGCCATGGTCGTCGCGGAAACAGCCTACGCCGCCCGCGACGGTGCCGAGGCGCTCGCAATCGACTGGGAGTCCCTGACTCCTGTGGTCGACTCCTTGGCCGCCATCGAGGCGGGCGCCCCTCAGCTTTTTTCGGGCGCGCCGGGCAACATCGCTTTTGATGCTCACATTGGCGACAAGGCCGCGACGGACGCTGTCTTTGCTCGCGCTCCGCATGTGGTTTCGATCCGGATCGTCAATCCGCGGGTCGTCTCCAATTTCATGGAGCCGCGCGCGGCCGTCGCCTCCATCGATCCCGGCAGCGGCCGTCGGACGCTTTATGTCGGCAGTCAGGGGGCGCATATTTTGCGCGATGGCCTGGCCGGCAAAGTGCTTAAGATACCGCCCGAGGCGCTGCGGGTCGTCACTGGCGACGTCGGCGGCGGTTTCGGCACGAAAGCGTTTCTCTATCGCGAATATCCGCTGGTCCTGGAAGCTGCGCGGCTCCTTGGCCGACCCGTTCGTTGGCAGGCCGACCGGTCGGAGCACTTCGTTGGGGACGCCCACGGCCGCGATAATGTGACGAGCGCGGAGATGGCTTTGGACGCAGACGGGCGGTTTCTTGCCCTGCGCGTCGATATTCTCGCCAATCTCGGCGCTTACCTTTCCATGTATGCGCCTTACGTGCCCTGGCTCGGAGCCTCGATGGCGACCGGTCCCTACAAGATCGAAACGCTGCACGCGCGCGTTCGCGGAATTTACACCAATACGGTTCCCGTCGACGCATATCGCGGCGCCGGGCGGCCGGAAGCCGCCTATGTCCTGGAGCGGCTGGTCGACCGCTGCGCGCGGGAGCTCGGACTCTCGAAGGAAGCGATCCGCCAGCGCAACTTCGTTTCGCCGGCGGCCATGCCCTATGCGACCCAGACAGAACGGACTTACGACGTCGGCGATTTCGGCGGAGCGCTCAAAAGGTGCCTGAAAAAGGCCGACGCCGACGGGTTTGACAAGCGCCTGGCCGAGGCCAAGCGCCGCGGCGCCATCCGCGGTCTTGGCGTCGCCAGCTATATTGAATGCACGGCCTGGGGAGAAGGCGAGACCGGCTCGCTGGCGCTAGAGAAGGACGGCTCGTTCACGCTGCTGATCGGCACCCAATCCAATGGTCAGGGACATGAAACGGCCTATGCGCAAGTCGTCGCTGAGCAATTCGAAGTTCCGCTCGACCGCGTCAAGGTGGTGCAAGGCGACACCGATCGGGTTCCGACCGGGATGGGGACCGGCGGCTCCCGTTCGATCCCGATCGGGGCGGTGATGACGTCCCGCGCTTCGAAGAAGCTCGCCCAAGCGTTGAAGGAGCTGGCGGCCGACGAGCTGGAGGCGGCGAGCGCCGATCTTGAATTCGTCGACGGCGAAATTCGCATCGTAGGCACTGACCGGTCGCTTTCGCTCGCGCAGATCGCGGCGCTTCCGTCCGCGAGCCCCGAGCGGCTGCGGAGCGTCGAATCCTATACGCCCGAAACCGCAACCTATCCCAACGGGACCCATATCTGTGAAGTCGAGATCGACCCCGAAACCGGGGCGACACGGCTTGAGCGCTACACGATCGTCGACGATTTCGGCTTTACCCTCAATCCTTTGCTCCTTGAGGGCCAGGTTCACGGCGGCGTGGCGCAAGGGGCGGGTCAGGCGCTGATGGAGCGGGCCGTGTACGACAGCGACGGGCAACTTCTGTCGGCGAGCTTCATGGACTACTGCATGCCGCGCGCCGACGATTTAGCTCCAATCGAATTCGAGACCCGCAATGTCCCCTCGACGACGAATCCGCTTGGGTTGAAGGGCGCGGGCGAAGCCGGCTCGATCGGTTCGACTCCGGCGGTCGTCAACGCCGTCGTGGACGCGCTGTGGCGCGCCTACGGCGTCAGGGACATCGACATGCCTGCGACTCCCCAGGCGGTCTTTCGCGCGATCCGAGGATCGGGCGTCGGAAATCGGATCCCCGGCTGAAGCATCGGGCAGGAAGGCGGGCGTCCGCCTTGCTTCTCGGGGCTTGCGCGCCTAAGAACCCCGCGCCGTAGCGCCTTCTTGAGCCCCGAGACCCCGAATGTTGAAAACCCTTCTGGCCGAGGGCCGGCCGCTGCTGGCGGACGGCGCCATCGGCACCAATTTGTTCACGATGGGCCTGACCTCGGGCGACAGCCCAGAGCTGTGGAACGCCGAGCATCCCGACCGGATTCGGGCGCTGCATCTGGCTTTCGTAGAAGCCGGCGCGGACATCATTCTGACCAATAGCTTCGGCGCCAACCGGAGGCGACTCGCGCTCCACGGCCTCGACCCCCGCGCGCGCGAACTCAATCGGCTCGCCGCGCGGAACGCCCGCCACGTCGCCGACAGCGCGGGGCGGCGCATTGTGGTGGCCGGATCGGTTGGGCCGACCGGCGATCTCATCGCCCCGCTCGGACCACTGAGCGAAACCGACGCGGTCGAGGTCTTTGTCGAGCAGATCGAAGCCTTGCGCGATGGCGGCGCGGACGTCGCCTGGATCGAGACCATGTCCGCGCTCGCGGAGATCCGCGCAGCCGCGCGCGCAGCCGCAAGAGTCGGGCTGCCATTCACGATCACCGCGAGCTTCGACACCGCCGGCCGCACGATGATGGGCGTCGCCCCTGCCGCGCTCGGCGCGCTCGTCGAAAGCTTCGACGCGAAGCCGCTCGGCTATGGCGCCAATTGCGGCGTCGGCGCGTCCGACCTTTTGCTCGCCATCCTGGACATGGCCGCGGCGCATCCGGACGCCCTGCTGATCGCCAAGGCCAACGCCGGGGTGCCGCAATGGCATGGCGCACATATCCACTACTCCGGCACGCCAGAGCTGATGGAGGCGTACGCCGGGCTGGCCATCGATTGCGGCGCGCGCATCATCGGCGGCTGCTGCGGCAATACGCCCGCTCATGTAGCGGCGATGCGGCGCGGGCTCGACGCCCATAAGCCGGGCATTCGCCCGAGCCAGGAGAGAATCGTCGCCGCGCTCGGCCCTGTCATGGCCCCAGCCGCCGTCGCGACGGGCGAACGGAAGAGACGCCGCGAGCGCGCATGAACGCCAAGGCCGCGGCGAAGCGCCGTCTCGAGAGGAGCGGGAACGCGTCGGAGCACGCTCCGAGGGTTGAAGCCGCGCCCAATGGGCCCTTGGTTGCGCCGTCGGGACCGCAGGTATTCGACGTTGACGCGCTGGGCGCGGGCGAGCGGCTCGACCGCTTCCTGGGCTGCGAGGCGGCCCGGCGGCGCATCGCGCTGTCGCGCACGCGGCTCAAGACGTTGATCGAGGCCGGAGAGGTTAAGGTTGACGGAGCGGTCGCTCGCGACCCTTCGACGCGGCTCTCCGAGGGCGCGCGAATCGCGTTCGAGGCGCCGCCGCCTGAGGATTCGCCGCTCATCGCCGAGGACATTCCGCTCGACGTCGTCTACGAGGACGAGCATCTGATCGTCATTGACAAGCCGGCGGGCCTCGTCGTCCATCCGGCGCCTGGCCATGCCGACGGCACGCTGGTCAATGCGCTGATCCACCATTGCGGCCCGAGCCTGTCAGGCGTCGGCGGGATCCGGCGTCCGGGCATCGTGCACCGGCTCGACAAAGACACCTCTGGCCTCCTCGTCGCGGCCAAGAGCGACCCGGCGCATCGCGGCCTCGCCGAACTATTCGCCGACCACGGCCGCGCCGGGTCGCTTGTGCGCGAGTACCTTGCGCTCGTGTGGGGCGACTTCGAGTTGACCGCCGGGAGGATCGAGGCGGCGATCGCCCGCCATCCGCGCCATCGGGAAAAAATGGCGGTCGCGCCCGATGAGCGCGGCCGCGGCGCCGTCACCCATTGGCGGCTGGAGGAGGCCTTCGGCCCGGCAAGCCTCGTCTCCTGCCGGCTCGAGACCGGGCGGACCCATCAGATCCGCGTACACATGGCCTCGATCGGCCATCCGCTAGTGGGCGATTCGGTTTATGGCGCGGGCTTCAAGACCAAGGCGGCGCAGCTCGCCGAGGACGCAAGGAGCGCCCTTGGGGCGCTCGGGCGTCAAGCCTTGCACGCCGCCGTGTTGGGGTTCGAACACCCGATCACTGGGGCGCCATTGCGTTTCGAGAGTCCCCCACCCATTGATTTCTCAAACCTTATCAAAGCTATGCGTGCTGATATTTGATGAGGATGATCGCGGATTGTGATCGGAATGGTGAACAAAAGTTCATCCCCGTTTCATTCTGGTCTGGCGCTCCGGCCCTTTTTCAGCCACGCTTGCCCGGACACTATAGCGTCAACCGGCCGTAGCGCCGACGGGACGGTCTAACGCCGCAACCCGACTGGAGTTTGTTATGGCCGCATCGCTTCCCATCATCTCGGGCGAATCTGGGCTTTCGCGCTATCTGCAGGAAATCAAGCGGTTTCCGATGTTGGAGCCGAACGAGGAGTATATGCTCGCCAAGCGCTGGCGCGAGCACGGCGACCGCGAGGCCGCGCACAAACTCGTCACCTCGCATTTGCGGCTCGTGGCCAAGATCGCGATGGGCTACCGCGGTTACGGCCTGCCGATCGGTGAGGTGATCTCCGAGGGCAATGTCGGGCTGATGCAGGCGGTCAAGCGCTTCGAGCCGGACAGGGGCTTCAAGCTCGCGACTTACGCGATGTGGTGGATCCGAGCCTCGATCCAGGAATACATCCTGCGGTCATGGTCGCTGGTGAAGATGGGCACCACCGCCAGCCAGAAGAAGCTGTTCTTCAATCTGCGCAAGGCCAAGAGCCGCATTTCGGCGTTCGACGACGGCGACCTGCGCGACGATCAGGTCGAGACGATCTCGAAGCGTCTCGGCGTCGCAAAGCAGGACGTGATCGATATGAACCGCCGCCTCGGCGGCGACGCCTCGCTTAACGCGCCGCTGCGCGAGGACGGCGAAGGCGAGTGGCAGGATTGGCTCGTCGACGAAACCGCCGATCAGGAGACGCGACTGGCGGAGCGCGAGGAGTCGGACACCCGTCTGGACGCGCTGAGAGGCGCGCTTACGGTGCTCAATCCGCGCGAGCGGCGCATTTTCGAGGCGCGCCGGCTCGCCGAGGACCCGATCACCCTCGAGGAGCTGTCGACCGAATTCGGGGTGTCGCGCGAACGGGTGCGGCAAATCGAAGTGCGCGCCTTCGAAAAAGTGCAGGCAGCGGTCAAGTCCGGGGTCGCCAAGCTTCAGCTTCCGAAGAAAAGCGGGGCGACCGCGTTGCCCACGCGATAGGGCGCAGCGGGGAACGACGGGGCTCCGCGAGACTGTCGACCGGGGGTCGTCTACCATTCTGTTGCGAGGGCTGGGCGCTCGCCGGCAGCGGACAGGGAAAGCTCGCGCCGTCAAAGCGAATCTGAGATAGAGTGCGGTCGCCGCGCAAAATTTTTTTGCCGAACTGCAACAAGGTCCGCCATGCCCTCAAATCGATTTCGCGCTCGTGTCATTCGCGCCGCTCTGCTGGCCGCGCTCGCCGGGGCGTCGAGCGCGCGGCCTGTCGCCGCCGCGGACAGGCCGGCGACGCCCGAGGGCGCGCAAATGCTGCGCGACTTCTTCGGGAGATTTCTGCCGGCCAACGCCTCCACCCTCGTGTCGGTGAAAGCCACAGCGTCCGACTATCTCGTCTCCTTTGACCTCGGCGCACTCAACCCGTTGATAAAGGCCGCGGGCGCCGGGGTCACTTATGAGCCGGCGGCCCTTGTCTACAAGGCGACTGAGCAGGACGACGGCAAGTGGCGGGTCGTCCTGGACTCTTTGCCGAAAATCGCTTCCAGCGCCGGCGATATGAGGACCAGCGTCGAATTCACGAATTTTCGCCAGACTCTTTTGATCGATCCGGCGATCGCGTGGTATCTCAGCGGGTCGGCGAATTCGGACAAGGGCGTAGTCGAAACGCATGCGCCGAAGCTCGACCAGACCATCGACTTTGGTCCATTCCACGCCGACGCGGCCACCGTCGTAAATCCGGATGGCTCGGTCTCGACTACGGTAAAAGAGGACTTTTCCGACATCGGCGTGAAAACGAGCGTCGTCGGCAAGAACGACGCGCCCGCCAGTATCAGCGGGAGGCTCAAGAAGGCGCTTTTGAATGTTGCGATAGACGGACTGAAGACTCGAACGGCGTTCGACCTGCTGGCGCTTATCGCCGCGCACCCTTCTCGGGCTGATCTCGCCCCGCACGAAGCGGAGCTGAAGGGCCTGCTCAAGGAGTTGGCGGCGCCCGGGCTCAAGTTCGTCGAGGGCGGCGAGGCGCACGAGGCGCTGATCCAGTCGAAAATCGGGGCTGTGGCGCTGGCCAGCCTCAAGGGCCAATTCGGCATGGCGAACGCGGGGCCTCACAGCTCAGTCAGCCTTATCCTCTCGGCCGGGGGCCTGAGCCTGCCGGTCGGCTTGGCGCCGCCCGGCGCGGCCGATCTTACCCCCTCGGAGATCGATTTGGCGGCCACGTTCAAAGGAATTGACATCGCCGCCGCGGCCAACGAGGCGATTGCCGACATGCGCCTGCAAGGCGATGATCCGCCGATTTCCGAGGCGGACTCGGCGAAAGTGATGGCGGCGCTGCTGAGCGCTGGCCCGATGAGACTCGACATCGCGCTTTCCCATATCCATGCGCCGGCGATCGACGCGAGTTTTGAGGGCGAGATCCGTTACGCTCCCGGCAAGCCTTCTGGCGTGTTGACCATCCACATGCGCGGCTTCGACAAGACCATGGCCGCAGTCAAGGCGCTCGGACCCGCCGTCGCGGTCAAGGCCTTGCCGGGATTTGCCATGGCCAAGGGCCTCGCCAAGACGGACAGCGACGGAAGTCTGAGTTGGGTCGTCGAGATCGGCCAGGATCGATCGATCACGGTCAATGGGCTCCCGCTCGGCAAGGCGCCGGACTGAGCCGCCCGCCTCAGCGCGCCAGTCTCGCAGCCAATGCGGCGTAGAGGGCGATCGCGGCGCTGGCGATCACGTCCCAGCCGGCCAGGGAGAGGCCGGCGATGCGCAACTGGACCTCGTCGCAGCGCACGACTTTGACCGAATTGAGTTCCTTCATCAGATTGTTGACGTCGATGGGCCCGGTCAGCGCGCCGGTGCAGGCGCTCGGCCCCGGCCACCAGTGATATTCGACGCCGACGTGATAAGCGGCGAGGGCCGCATTGGCGAGAAAGATGAGCGCCAGCAGGGCGAATCCCGCCCGCGCCAGGCCGTGCGCCGCCCGGCTGGCGAAATACGCGGTCAGCGCGGCCAGCGGCGCGCCGACATAAAAGGCGATTCGTTCGGTCAGGCACAATTCGCAGGGCGAATAGCCGAGCCACTGGAAAATCCACACGATGGCGAGCGTCGCCAGCGCCGCGGCGAGGATCAGCGACGCCCGCCGGGCCTGCGAGGGCGGCAGGACCGCTTCGACGATGGTCATCAGAACACCCTGACCGCGATGACGAAGCCGGCGAGGACCAGCGCGGCGAACCCCGCCAGGACGGCGGCGAAGTTGCGCTCCATCGCCGCGCGCAGCGGGTCGCCGAACCAGTTGAGCGCGCCCGCCAGCAGGAAGAAGCGCGCGCCGCGCGTCAGCACCGAAAGGGCGACGAACAGCGGAAAGTTATAGCCGAGAAGGCCGCTCGTGATCGTCACCAGTTTATAGGGAATCGGGGTTAGGCCCTTGACCAGGATCACCAGCCAGCCCCATTGGGCGTAAGTCTGCTTCAGCGCCTCCATTTTCGCGCCGTAGCCGTAAAGATCGATGAGCCACAGCCCCAAAGTGCTGTAGAGCGCGGCGCCGATCGCGTAGCCGAGCATGCCGCCGAGGACTGAGGCGATCGTCGCGACGAGCGCGAACCGCCAGGCGCGGTTCGGCTGGGCCAGCACCATCGGCGCGAGCAGGACGTCGGGCGGAATGGGGAAAAACGAACTCTCGGCGAAGGCGACCGCGGCCAGCGCCGGCACGGCTCGCGGGCTTGCGGAAAGCGCGACCAGCCGGGCGTAAAGCGATTCGAGCATTGAGTTCCTCGATCAGTCGCCGGGAGCTTTACGCGTTCAGCTCCGCCCCGTCCACGCGCCGGACCTCGCAATCGCGCCCCCATTCGGCTGACGGCGCGGCGCGGCGCGAGACGCCGGTCTGGCGTTGACCCTTCGCCCCGGGGCGTTCTATATCGCCTCCCGGCCGCTGCAACGCGGGCCCCTATGGCGGAACTGGTAGACGCGTCCGACTCAAAATCGGATTCCGCAAGGAGTGCTGGTTCGATTCCGGCTAGGGGCACCAAACCGCGCCCGCGCGACGGCCCGGGGGAATTTTCGCCAGCCGAGGGGAAGCAAAGGAAAACCGAAGGGAAGGAAACGAAAGCCGGAGGGGAAGCAAACGAAAATTAAGGGGAAGGAAAGGAAAGCATTTCCTTTCCGCAAATCCTGACTTTTCAATGGGTTGTTTGCGATTCCAAATTAAGAAACTTTCCTGCTGCTCGCGAGCCCGCCCGCACTGTTGCGCCCCCTTCTTGAAGAGCCCCGCCGGATGACGATCGCTCCGTCCGACGGCTTGATCGAACAGGAAAACATGGATTCGCCCGCACGGCAAGAAATTGTTGGTTTTTTCAGAAGGCCGCTCGCCGGGGCGGAAGGCGGCCCGGCGCATTTCTCCGCTTCGCTTTGCGGGCTGGCGAAGGGCTGCCTCAGCGACGGGCGTCTCAGCCTCAAGGGAAAGCTTTGCCGGGGGCGGCTTGATCCGCGTGGCGACGGAACGCCAATGACGGACAGCAGCGGCGCGCTCGTCTCTGACGGCGAGGCCGTCCTCAACGCGGGCGCGGCCTAAAAACGGGGGCTGATTGAGATGATCAACAGCGGCAAGGCCCCAAGGTTCGCCGGGGGATCGAACGCCGCCCGCTTGAACGGCGACGCCTACGCCCCGAGGGTCAACCGATGCTGCCCGATATGGATACGGGAATGAGACCGCGGGCGCGAGGCCGCCTGTTCGAATGGCCGCCAGGCGAGATAATCCTCCCCGGAACGCCCCGGAGCTCAATAGGACGATTTTGTCTCAGCCTACCTGGCAGGATATTGACGTTGCAAATATCCCGTTCCCCAATCAGGGGCGCCAGACCGCGGGGCCGGAAGGGGAGATCGCGATGAAACTCCTGATCACGGGCGCGACCGGAAAGGTCGGATCCAACCTGATCGACAGGCTTCTTTCCGCGCCGCGGGCGCCGGACTTGTCGATCCGGGCGCTGTGTCACAATCGCGTTGTCGCGGAAGCGCCCGGGCTCGAGGTCGTCCGGGGCACGATTTCCGATCCCGAATGTGTGAAGCGCGCGATCAGCGGCGTCACCCATGTCGTGCATCTGGCGACCTGCAAGGAGACGCCCGAACTGGTCATGGACGTGACGGTCAAAGGCCTGTTCTGGCTGACCGAGTTGTTTCGGGAAAGCCCGACGGCGGTCCAGTTCATCCTGATCGGCGGCGATGCGAGCGTCGGCCATTTTTTCTACGACCGCGGCGGGCCGGTGACCGAGCTCACGCCGCACATGGCCTATCCGGGCTGCTACGCCCTCTCCAAGGTGCTGGAGGAGGTTCTCCTCGATCAGGCCCATATCCAATACGGGTTGAACAGCTGTTGCCTGCGCGCCCCATGGATCATGGAAAAGGACGACTTCCGCTACACGCTTTCGTTCGACGACGACGTTTTCGGCGGCCCGGTCTGGAACACGCTCGTGGCCCCGGAAGTCGCCGAGCGCTGTCGCAAGGAGGGGACGATTCCCCTGCTTCGGGACGCGCATGGCCGCCCGTTGAAACGCAATTTCGTCCATGTGGACGATCTCGTCGACGCCATCCTGGCCGCGCTCGACAACCCGAAGACGAAGGGCAGACTTTACAACGTCTGCATGGACGAGCCGGTCGACTACGCCGCCGTCGCGTCCTATCTAAAAGCCACCCGCGGCTTGCCTTCGATCGATATTCCGAGCGCCTATCATTCGAACTGGATGGACAACAGCAGAGCCAGGTTCGATCTCGACTGGCGTCCGAAATACGATCTGGCCAAACTGATCGAGGCGGCTTGGAGCTATCGGCGCGCGGCCGACGATCCGCGCAAAATCTGGTATCCGGGATGACGCGGCCCGCGCTAGTCGGCGAATTTGAAGAAGTCCGCGCCGACCGACATCGCGCCGTCGCGCGCGTTGCTCGCCAATTGCGCCTTGATCGAGCTTAGCGGCCCCGAGCGGAAGGACTCCAGGGCCGGGATCGGCTTGGCCGAAACGATGGCGAGGAGGATCTGCATCGGGCCGATCGAGGAGGCGTCGGGCGTGAGCGACACGTCGAATGTCGCCGCGTCCCGCCCCGGGATCGGCTTCGCCTCGAGCCGATAGGCGACGCCGTCGTCGCCGACCAGCACCAGGAACAGATGCCGGCCGTCCAAATTGGCGATCGTCCCCTTCAGCGGCGCGCCTCGGGCGACGCTGTAGTTCTCAAGCTCGATGTGCGGAGCCGAGGCGCCCGCGGCCGATCCCAGCCGCATGAGGTCGATCGCCGGGCACTCGGAGGGCGTGATCAGCCGCACGCTCAGTTGCGGCTCGGCGCCGACCTTGCTCGTATAGGCCGCGTTGAAACGCTCGAAGGGTTGCAGTTCGCGGCCGATCGCCAGATACGCGTTCGGATCGCTGGAGCCCGACAACGGCTTGACGAGAAAGCAATCGCCGCCGTCAAAGCCGCTGACGAAGGCCTTCGCCTTGTCGATCGGGGACAGCGCCGGGGTCGGCTCGAGCGCCGACAGCTGCTGATTCGGCGGCGGCGACGTCGGCGCGGCCGCCGGCGGCGGGGGCGCTTGAGGCGAGACTGCGGGCGCCGTCGCGACTTGTGGCGCGGGCGGGGGAGGCGCTTGAGGCGCGACTGCGGGCGCGTCGCGACTTGTGGCGCAGGCGCGGGAGGCGACTGAGGCGCGGGCCTGAGGCGCGGTCGCGACTTGCGGCGCGGGGGTCGGAGGCGACTGAGGCGCGATCTCAGGTTGCGCCGCAGGCGTGGGAGGCGCGATTGCCGGCGCCGGCGCCGGCGCCAATGGCGGCAAGTGGGGAAGCGCCGCCAGGGGCGGGCTCGGGGGGGCCGGCTCGGCTTGAGGGGCGTGAGGAACCGAAGCGTGCGGCGGCTCTTCAGTTTGCGCAGGCGGGACGGAAGGGCTGGAAGCGGTCGGAGGGGCCGTCGGCGACACGGTCTGCGCTCTGCCGGAGATGTCGATCCGCGCGGTCATCTGCGCGGTCATGCCATTGTGGTTGGTTGCGACGACCTCGATCGCGGCGTTTCCGGGCCGCGTCGGCGTGCCTGCGATCTCGCCCTTGCCGCCGCCGAGATCCTTGAACGCCATTCCCTCGGGCGCGGATGCGGCCGCGAGCCGCAGGCCCTTGCCGCCCTGGTCGGTGAACGCGGGCAGGTCGGCCCGATAGAGCGCGCCAACCGTCGCCGGGGGCAGGTCGACGGACGCCTGCGGCGCGTGCGGCGGCATGGCGTCGACCAGTTCCGCGCTGGTTGGAACGTGCTTTGCCGGCGGGTTGGCCGGCTCGCCCGGCGACGGCGCGGGGTTCGGGGGAGCGGCCGCCTGACCGGTCGGCAGGGCCGCCTGCGGCGGCGGCTTTGACGCCTCGGTCGTCGCCTGCTGCTGAGACGCCGGCTTTTGCGCCGTCGGCCCGATCGGCGACGGCTTGATCGGCGAAATTACGGGCGGTGGCGGTCCAAAGACCGACTGTCCCCATTGCCCCAGATCGTCGCGGAAGACGTAGACCGCCCCCCCGAGGCTGCCGAGGGCGATCAGCGCGCCGAGGATCGCGGCCGCGCGCCCGCCGGATGATTTACGCGACGGCGCGGTCTTGCCCGCTCCCGCGCGGGGCAAAACGAGTCCGGCCCTGCCGGGCGCCTCCCATGCCGCCACGGCGGCCATGCTCTCAGGGCGGTTCGCCGGCAGCGGCTGCAGCATCGCCTCAATGAGCGGGCGGATCGAAGGGTCGATGTCGGCCAGATCGGGGACGGCGCGACGCTTTTCGATCACGTCGGCCTGAGAGCCGCTCATCTCGATCGGCCGCCCGCGCAGAGCTTCAGCCAAAACCAAACCAAAGCTGTAAATATCAGATTTCAAGGTGACGTCGCCGCCTGCGAGGCCAAGCTGCTCGGGCGAGACGTAGTTGTATTTTCCCGCGAACCCGTCGCCGATGATCGTGCCCTCGCCCGGCCGGTGCGAGCGCGCGATGCCGAAGTCGATGATTTTGGCGCTGCGCACATCGTTGTCCGGCAGAATGACGTTGTCGGAGGAAATGTCGCGGTGGACGACGCCGAGGCGATGAGCGGTGTCGAGCGCGGAGCCGATGCGCTTCTGCAGGATTTTGACGTCGGCGAGCGGAAGCGGGCCGGAGGCGAGCCGCTCGGTCAGCGATGGTCCGTCGACGAACTCCATCGCCAGATAGGCGCGCCGAAGGTCGGGATCGACGGAAAACACGAAGTAACGCACAATCGCCTCGTGCTGGAGCGTGTGCAGGATCGAGGCCTCGCGCCGGAACAGGTCGAAAACGTCGGGATTGCTCGAAAGTTCGGGCCGGATCATCTTGATCGCGACCGTGTCGCGGGTCTGGATGTTGAATCCCCGGTACACCTCGCCCATTCCGCCCTGGGCGATCAGTCTTTCGATCTCATAGATGCCGTTGAGGCGCACGCCCGGTCGAACGCTGCCGCCGGCGCTTGGCTGGAATACCGTTCTGTCCTCCACGACCCCAATCGCTCCAGACCAGAAACGCGCGTATCTCTCCGGCGCGGCGGACCTTCCCGCCGCCGAGGCTCGCCGGCCGGCGCGGCGAACTTAGCGCCGAAGCGCGCCGAGGGGAATCGAATTTCCGCCGCCGGCGGCCCTCGGGGCCCCTGGACTACACAAAGACGTCGTCCCGTCCCGGCCCGAGCGCGACGGCTTTCACCTGAGCGTGGACGCGGACCCCTTCGGAAAGGCCCAGCTGCTCCCACGACTTGCGGGTGACGCGGGCGAGAAGGCGGTCCCCGCCGCCGTCGGCTCCGAGCGCGAGCACGACGACCAGGACGTCCGGATCGACCGGGTTGCCGGAAACGACGCGCGCCGGCAGGACGTTGAGAATGGAGCTCGGGCCCGGCCGCTCGCGGGCGATGCTGACGTCGGCGGCGACGACGCGAAGGCGGCGGCGTTCTCCGATCCTCGCCGGCGGCGCAGGCGCCGTGAAGCTGCCGCGGTTTACGCGAAGGGTCAAAAGGCCGTAGCGGGCGTCGTGGGCTTCGATCACGGCGTCGAGACTGACCGCTGCGTCGCGCGCAATCGCCAGCGGCAGGCTCGGGTCGCTTTGCAGTTCGGAGAGCGGTCCAGCCGCGATCACCCGGCCCTTCTCCATCAGCACGATTTGATCGGCGAGCCGTTCGACTTCGGCGAGGTCGTGGGTGACGTAGACGACCGGCAAGGACAGGCGGTCGCGCAGCCGCTCGAGGAACGGCAGGATCTCGTTCTTGGTCGCCCGGTCGAGCGCCGACAGGGGTTCGTCCATCAACAGCAGTTTTGGTTGCGACAGCAGAGCGCGGCCGATCGCCACCCGCTGGCGTTCGCCGCCGGATAGATTGCGCGGGGACCGGTCGAGCAACGGCGCCACCCCGAGGAGGTCGACGACTTCGTCGAAGGCGATCCGCCGGCGCGACGCGCCGTCGTCCTGTCGCGGCGCGCCGAACAGCAAGTTGCGGCGCACGGTGAGATGCGCGAACAGGCTCGCTTCCTGGAAGACGTAGCCGAGCGGACGGCGATGGGTCGGCATGAAGATTCCGTCTCGCGTCTGCCATAGGTCGCCGTCGATCGCGCAATAGCCGTCGTCGACCCGCTGCAGCCCGGCGATGCAACGCAAGACCGTCGTCTTTCCGCAGCCGGACGGGCCGAACAGGGCGGTTAGGCCCGACGCCGGCGCGGTGAAGCCGGCGTCGAGCGAAAACTTGCCGATCGTTCCCCGGAACTCGGCGCGGATCGCATGGTCCGCCGTCATGCGCGCGCTCGCGCGAAGCGCTTTTCGAGCAAGGTCATGGTGAGAATGACGGCGAAGGCGAACGCGACCATGCCGCCGGCGAGGAGGTTGGCCTCGCGCCACCGCATCGTCTCGACGAAGTCGAAAATGGCGGTCGACACGACCCTGGTGCGGCCGGGGATGCTGCCGCCGATCATCAGGATGACTCCGAACTCGCCAACGGTGTGCGCAAAACCCAACACCGCCCCGGTCAGCAGGCCTGGACTGGCGAGGGGCAGAGCGACGGTCCAGAAGGCGCGCCGCGGCGAGGCGCGCAGGGTGGCCGCGACTTCGAGCGGACGGTCGCCGATGGCCGCAAATGCGTTGCGGATCGGCTGCACCACAAAGGGCGCCGAGGAGATGATCGAGCCGATGACCAGCCCGGTGAAGGTGAAAGCGAGCGTGCGCGCGCCCCAGAGCCCGGCGAGCAGGCCGCCCGGCCCGTCGGGCCCAAGCGCGATCAAGAGATAGAAGCCAAGCACCGTCGGGGGCAGGACGATCGGCAGGGAGACGATCGCCGCGACGCCGTCCTTGAACCAGGCGCGCGACCGCGCGAGCCACCAGGCCAGCGGCGTCGCGACCACCAGCAGCGCAAGCGTCGTGACGGTCGCGAGTTCGATCGTCAGACGGATCGGCGTCCAGATTTCGGCCGGAAAGCTCTGCACGTTGCGCCTACACGAGCGCGTAGCCGAATTTCTCGATCACGGCGCGCGCCTCCGGGCCCTCGAGGAACTTCAGAAACGCAATCGCCGCCTCGTCCTTCGCGCCCCTCTTCAGCAGAACGGCGTCCTGATGGATCGGCGAATAGAGGCTCTGCGGAACCTCCCACCGCGCTCCGCCAGTGATGTCGAACAGTTGCGAAAGCGCGACGAAGCCGACCTCCGCATTCCTGGTGTCGACGAACTGGAACGCCTGGGCGATGCTGTCTCCCTGCACGATCTTGGACTGCAGGGACTTGTAAACGCCGAGCGCCTTCATGGTCTCGACCGCGGCGGTTCCGTACGGCGCGGCGACCGGATTGGCGATCGCCAGCTTGGCGAAATTGCCCGCCTTCAGCGCCTTCTCGCCGTTGGTCACGTCGACCACTCTGCTCCACAGCGCCAGCCTGCCGATCGCATAGGTGAAACGGCTGCCGGGAACCGCAAACCCCTGATCGACCGCGGCCTTCGGCCGCTCCTCGTCGGCCGACAGGAACACCTCGAACGGCGCGTCGTGGGCGATCTGGGTGAAGAAGGCGCCGGAAGCGCCGAAACTCAGCACCGCCTCGTCGCCCGTCTTCTGCTTGAAAAGCTCGGCGATTTCTCTCGCCGGCTCGGTGAAATTGGCGGCGACGGCGACATGAATCCGGGCGGCTTCCGCCGGAGCCGGAAGCGAGGCCGCGAGCGCGGCGAATGCAGCTATGAACGTTCCCGGCGTCATCATCGTTTCGCCTCGGTCGTCAGACGGGCCGCCTGGCGTTATATACGATGATAACCAATGCGGAAACGCCGATCGCAAAATCTCCCGGCGGAGCGCCTCGTGGGGATCAGCGCTCGCAATCGGCCGGCCGGACCGACCGCCGACATCGTGAATTCGGGGGTCCAGGGCCGCCGAAGCGTTCTCCTGTAGTCCCAATCGCCCTCTATGAGTCGCCAACCGGCGCTGGGCTTGCTATCACCCCGCCCGACCTCGGAGGCATTCGGAATCGCCATGCGCAAGGGAGCGGTCGCTCGCAAGACCAGGGAGACGAGCATCGAGGTCAGCCTCGATCTCGACGGATCGGGCGTGTCCGACATTTCGACCGGCGTCGGCTTTTTCGATCATATGCTCGACCAGCTCGCGCGCCATTCCCTGATCGATCTGACCGTCAGCGCCAAGGGCGACCGCCATATCGACGATCACCACACGGTCGAGGACGTCGGCATCGCCATCGGCCAGGCGCTCGCCAAGGCGCTCGGCGACAAGCGGGGTCTCACCCGTTACGCCGACTGCCTCCTGCCGATGGACGAGGCCCTGACCCGGGTCGCGCTCGACGTCTCGGGTCGCCCGTTCCTGGTGTTCAGGACCGAGTTTACGAGCGAAAGGATCGGCGCGTTCGACGCCGAGCTGGTGCGCGAGTTCTTCCAGGCCTTCGCCGGCAACGCCGGGCTGACGTTGCACGTCGAGACGCTGTACGGCGCCAACAGCCATCACATCGCCGAATCGTGCTTCAAGGGCGTCGCGCGGGCGCTGAGGGCCGCGATCGCGATCGATCCGCGTCAGGCCGAGCGCGTTCCCTCGACCAAGGGCGCCCTCTAGGGCTTGGATGCGATGACCGTCGCCATCATCGACTACGGCTCGGGCAATTTGCATTCGGCGCAGAAGGCGTTCGAGCGCGCGGCGCGCGACGCCGGAACGAACGGCGAAATCGTGGTCGCTTCGCGGCCGGAAGTCGTGCTCGCCGCCGACCATATCGTCTTGCCGGGCGTCGGCGCCTTTGCCGATTGCCGGCGCGGGCTCGACGGCGTCGCCGGCATGGTCGAAGCGCTGAATGAAGCGGTCCGCGGGCGCGGCAAGCCCTTTCTGGGGATTTGCGTCGGCGCGCAGCTCACCGCGACCCGCGGGCTGGAGCATGACGTCGTGGCGGGCCTGGGCTGGATCGCCGGCGACGTCGCGCCGATCAAGCCCCGCGATCCCGCGCTCAAAATTCCGCACATGGGCTGGAACACGCTCGACGTGAAGCGCGTTCATCCGCTGCTTGAGGGTGTGAATACCGGCCCGAACGGTCTGCACGCCTATTTCGTCCACTCCTATCAGCTTTATCCGTCGGACGCGGCGGATGTCGTCGCCACCGCCGAATACGGCGGTCCGGTGACCGCGATCATCGCGCGCGACAATATCGCGGGCACGCAGTTCCACCCCGAGAAGAGCCAGGCGCTCGGCCTGGCGCTGATCGCCAACTTCCTGCGATGGCGCCCATGATTCTCTTTCCCGCCATCGACCTCAAGAACGGCGAGTGCGTGAGGCTCCTGCGCGGCGACATGGCGAAGGCGACCGTATTCAACGCCGATCCGGCCGCCCAGGCGCGCGTTTTCGCCGATCAGGGGTTCGAATATCTGCATGTCGTCGATCTGGACGGCGCCTTCGCCGGCCAGCCGGTCAACGCCGAGGCGGTCAGGCGCATTCTCGCCGGGCTCACGATAAAATTGCAGCTCGGCGGCGGCGTGCGCGACATGAAGACGGTGCGCGGCTGGTTGGAAAGCGGGGTTACGCGCGTCATCCTCGGCACCGCGGCGGTCAGCGACCCCGATTTCGTGCGCGAGGCGGCGCGGCTCTATCCCGGGCGGATCGCAGTCGGAATCGACGCGCGCGACGGTCAGGTCGCCATCGACGGCTGGTCCCGGACCTCGAACGTTTCGGCGCTCGATCTCGGCCGCCGCTTCGAGGACGCCGGCGTCGCCGCGATCGTCTATACCGACATTTCGCGCGACGGCGCGCTTGCCGGACTCAACATTCCCGCCACGATCGCGCTCGCCGACGCGCTGTCGATTCCGGTCATCGCCTCCGGCGGCCTCGCCTCGATCGAGGACGTCAGGCGTCTCACCGAACCCGATTGCGCGCGCCTCGCCGGCGCGATCGCGGGCCGGGCGCTCTACGACGGGCGCCTCGATCCGCGCAAGGCGCTGGCGCTGCTCAGGGCGAAGGGCGGCGGAGCGCTCGGCCCCCAGGGACCCGCTGCATGACCCTCAAGGCGCGCGTCATCCCCTGCCTGGACGTCAAGGACGGCCGGGTCGTCAAGGGAGTCAATTTCGTCAATCTGCGCGACGCCGGCGACCCGGTCGAGTGCGCGATCGCCTACGACCGGGCGGGCGCGGACGAACTGTGCTTTCTCGACATTGCCGCCAGCCACGAAGACCGCGGCATATTGCTCGACGTCGTCGCGCGCACGGCGGAGGTCTGCTTCATGCCGCTGACGGTCGGTGGGGGCGTGCGAACCACCGACGACATCCGAAAGCTGCTGCTCGCCGGCGCCGACAAGGCTTCGATCAATTCGGCCGCGGTCGCCAATCGCGAGTTCGTGCGCCAGGCGGCGCAGAAGTTTGGCAGCCAATGCGTCGTTGTCGCCATCGACGCCAAGCGGGTTTTGGGGCCGGGCGAGGGGCCGCGCTGGGAGATCTTCACCCACGGCGGACGCCGGCCGACCGGCGTCGAGGCGATCGCCTATGCGCGCGAGGTCGCGGCGCTCGGCGCCGGCGAAATCCTCCTGACCTCGATGGATCGCGACGGCTCCAGGGAGGGCTTCGACCTCGAACTCACCCGGGCGGTCGCGGACGCGGTTCAAATTCCGGTCATCGCCTCGGGCGGCGTCGGCGACCTTGAGGACCTCGTCGCCGGGGTGCGGCAGGGCCACGCCAGCGCCGTGCTCGCAGCCTCGATCTTTCATTTCGGCGAATACACGATCCGCCAGGCCAAGGCGCGCATGGCCGAGGCGGGCGTCCCCATGCGGATGGACTGATCCAGTTGCGAATTCGCGCGCTCGCCGGCCAATTCCTGGCTGGAGTCCTTTGAAGACTCAGGATTTCCATCGGAAAACCGGCGGCCGCTTTTCCAAAATCCTGCCCAAGGTCAATGTACGGCCAGGCCCCGCCGCGCTAAGGTCTCGCCCGCCCACGGAGAGTTCCGAATGCCTGTAGCGCCCGAACAAACGCATTTCGGCCAGCGCACCGTCGAGATCGGAGAAAAGCAGGGCTTGGTGGACGACGTGTTCCGCAAGGTCGCCGGCCGCTACGACGTCATGAACGATCTCATGTCCTTTGGACTCCATCGGATATGGAAGGACGTCCTGGCCGCCAAGGTCCGCCCCTCGCGCTCGCGGCCTTTCGCCCATCTCGACGTCGCCGGCGGCACCGGCGACGTCGCCTTCCGCGTCGCCAGGGCCGGCGGCCCGCTGACTTCAGTGGTGGTCGCCGACATCAACGCCGACATGCTGCGCCTCGGCGCCGAGCGCGCCAGGAAGCGCGCCCTGCTCGACCGGGTGAGCTTCGTCGAAGCCAACGCCGAGGCGCTGCCCTTCGCCGATTCGCGTTTCGACGCCTACACGATCGCCTTCGGCATCCGGAATGTGCCGCGGGTCGAGAAGGCGCTCGCCGAGGCCTATCGCGTCATCAGGCGCGGCGGCCGCTTCCTGTGCCTCGAATTCTGCCGCGTCGACCTGCCGCTGTTCGACCGCGTTTATGACGCCTATTCCTTCGCCGTCATTCCGGTCCTCGGCAAGGTCGTTGCGGGCGACGGCGCGCCCTATCGCTATCTCGTCGAGTCGATTCGCGAGTTTCCGTCTCCCGACCTGTTCGCCGACATGATCAGCGCCGCCGGCTTCGCGCGGGTCGACTACGCGCGCCTCAGCGGCGGGGCGGTGGCGATCCACTCGGGCTGGAAGCTCTGATTGTGTCTTTCGTTTCCTCGTTGGGCCATGGGTTGCGTCTGGCGCGCGCCGGTTACGTCTTCGCCCGCGAAGGGGCGTTCGTCGACGTCGATCCCGTCCTTCTGCCGCCGTTCGCGCGCCTGCCGCTGGCGCTCGCCAACGCGATCGCCAAACCCGATGTCGAGGGCCTCAAGGGCCTTTCGCGGGCGGTCGACCTCCTCGGGCCATCCTATGTCAAAATGGGGCAGTTCCTTTCGACTCGCCCCGACATCGTCGGAACCAAGGTCGCGCACGAACTCGAGACCCTTCAGGATCGTCTGACGCCGATGACCCGGCAGGTCGCTGTCGGCATCATCGAGGCGGCGTTCGGGGCCAAGATCGAGACGATTTACGAAAGTTTCGGCGAACCGGTCGCGGCGGCTTCGATCGCGCAGGTCCACCGCGCCGTCGTCAGGACCGGCGAAGGCCCGCGGCCGGTCGCGGTCAAAGTGCTGCGCGCCGGCGTCGAGCGGCGCTTCGCCCGCGATCTCGCCGACATGTTTTTCGCCGCGCGGCTGGCCGAGCGTCTCGCGCCCGAGCTTCGCCGCCTGCGTCTGGTCCAGGTCGCCGAGACGCTGGCGCGCACGGTGCGGATGGAGATGGATTTCAGGCTGGAGGCCGCCGCGGCGTCGGAATTCGCCGAGAATTCGCGCGAGGACCGGGAAATTCGCGCCCCGGCGATCGACTGGGACCGCACCACCCGCGAAGTGATGACGATGGAGTGGATCGACGGGATTCCGATCGCCGATCCGGAGCATCTGACCGCGCTCGGATTCGACCCTCGGGCGATTGCGCGCGCCCTCATTCAGACTTTCCTGCGTAACGCCCTGCGCGACGGATTCTTTCACGCCGACATGCATCAGGGCAATTTCTTCGTCGACGAGGCCGGGCGCATCGTCGCGGTCGATTTCGGCATCATGGGCCGGCTCGGCCGCAAGGAACGCCGGTTCCTCGCAGAAATCCTGTTCGGGTTCATCCGGCGCGACTATCTGCGGGTCGCCGAAGTTCATTTCGAGGCGGGCTATGTTCCGCACGTTCATCGGGTCGAGGATTTCGCCCAGGCGATTCGCGCGATCGGCGAGCCGATCCACTCCCGCACCGCCGACCAGATCTCGATGGCGAAGCTTCTGACCCTGCTGTTCGAGATCACCTCGCTGTTCGACATGACGACCAGGGTCGAGCTGGTGCTGCTGCAGAAAACGATGGTCGTCGTCGAGGGCGTCGCGCGCAAGCTCGATCCGCAACTCAACGTGTGGTCGACCTCGGAACCGGTGGTCGGCGCGTGGATCGCAGAAAACTTGGGGCCGCGAGGCCGCATCGAGGATGCCGCCCGCGGCGTTTCATCCCTTGCCGGCTTTCTCGCCGCCGCGCCGCGCCGCCTGGAGCAAATCGCCGCCCTGCTCGACGCCGCGGAAGGCGAAGGAAGGCGCGAGGCGTCTCCAGCCAACGGCCGGCGGTCGTCGCTTTCCGTAGCGACGATCACAATTATACTTGTTATTCTGGCTATTGCGTTGTATCGGTGGCGCCTGTAGATTCGACCGCGCATTGAAGAGCCGTGTATTGTGGCGGGGAATGCGGGGTGGGGCCGCGGACGCCATGCCGCAGGCTTAAGCGTCAGGGGACGCGCTTCGACAGGGACGGGCTCGCTCGCGCAATGGCGTCATCTCGCATTGTCTTACAGTCGCGGCACGAACATGAGCGCCACCGGCGGGCGAGTTTGGTCGAATGCCGCTCAAGCTCTCCGTGAGACCAGATCCGCTGTCCGCCTCCCGCATTCTCCTGGTCGTCGGCGGGGGCATAGCAGCCTATAAGTCGCTGGAGCTGATCCGACGGCTCAGAGAGCGCGGCGCCGCTGTTCGCGTCGTCATGACGGCTGCGGCGCGACAATTCATCACGCCTCTGTCGGCGGCGGCGCTGAGCGGACAGCAGACGCGCGACGAACTGTTCAGCCTCACTGACGAGGCTGCGATCGGCCATATCGAACTGTCGCGCGCCGCCGATCTGGTGGTGGTCGCGCCGGCGACCGCGAACATTCTGGCCCGGATGGCGGCGGGTCTCGCCGACGACATGGCCACGACGCTGCTGCTTGCGACCGACAAGCGCGCGCTCGTCGCCCCGGCGATGAACGTCAGAATGTGGACGCACCCGGCGACGCAGCGCAATGTCGAGCGCCTCAAGGCCGACGGCGTCCTGTTCGTCGGCCCCGAACTCCGGGCCGATGGCCTGCGGCGAATTCGGTCCGGGCCGCATGGCGGAGCCCTTGGAGATCGTCGCGGCGATCGAACAGGCGCTGGCGGCCGGAACGGCGCTCGCCGATCCGCCCGTCCCGCGCCCGGGCGACGGGCCGCTCGCCGGACGGCATGTCATCGTCACCTCGGGCCCGACTTACGAGCCGATCGATCCGGTCCGATTTCTCGGCAATCGTTCGTCCGGGCGCCAGGGCCATGCAATCGCGCGATCGGCGGTCGGCGCCGGCGCCCGGGTGACGCTGGTCGCCGGCCCTGTTGGACTGCCCGATCCCCCGGGCGCCGAAGTGGTTCATGTCGGTTCGGCAAGGGAAATGCGGGCGGCGGTCGAGGCGGCGCTTCCCGCCGACGCCTTTATCGCCGCGGCGGCGGTCGCCGACTGGCGGGTCGAAAGCGTCGCCGGCCACAAGATCAAGAAAAGCGCGAAAGGGCCGCCGACGCTCCGCCTGGTCGAAAACCCCGACATCCTTGCGGAAATCGCCGGCAGGACCACGCTGCGGCCCTCGGTCGTCATCGGATTTGCCGCCGAAACGGAGAATGTAGCGGCGAACGCGAGAATCAAATTGGGCTGCAAAGGCTGCGATCTGATCGTCGCCAATTGCGTCGCCGAAGGCACGACCACATTCGGCGGGAACGCGAATCAGGTCCAGATCGTCGATGCGGACGGCGAGGAATCCTGGCCGCCGATGAGCAAGGCCGAGGTCGCGGACGGGATCGTGCGGCGCCTTATTCTCGAACTGTCGAAGCGCCAATGATCGCGATTTCCGTTAGGAGATATCCACATGCCGAGGGCTTGCAATTGCCGGCATATAAGAGTGAAGATGCCGCGGGGATGGACCTCGTGGCGGCTTTGGCCGCTGACGCCGAGGTAAGCTTGGCTCCCGGCGCGCGCGCGCTGATCCCGACCGGGTTGGCGATCGAGTTGCCGAAGGGTTTTGAAGCACAGATTCGGCCTCGGTCGGGGCTGGCGCTGGATACTGGAGTGACCGTCCTCAATAGTCCGGGGACCATCGACGCCGACTATCGCGGAGAAATCGGCGTCGTTCTCATCAATTTGGGAGAAAAGCCTTTTGCAATTCGACGAGGCGCGCGGATAGCCCAACTCGTCGTTTCTTCTGTGGAACGCGTCGCTCTCATTGCGAGCGAGCGGCTCACTACGAGCGTCCGGGGCTCAAATGGATTCGGTTCCACGGGGCGCTCATCTGAGGGAGGTACGAAATGAACCTATTGTCGCGACGGAGCGTCCTCGCCATCGCCGCTGTTGTCGATGTCGCGCTGCACTCCCGGTCTTCGCCAGTCGCCGCGAAGGCCTTGGCCGCGCGTCACAAACTGCCGCCGCGCCACCTGGAGACGTTGCTCCAGGGGCTGGTCCACGCCAAGATCCTGAAGGGCGTGCGCGGACCGCGCGGCGGCTATGAACTCGCGCGGGAGCGCCGGCGCATCACCGTCGGCGAAATCGTGCGCACCGCGATGTCGTTGAGCACCGCCGATCCGGACGATCTGGGCACGAATTCGCCCCTGCTCGAGCGGGTGATCGATCCGGCCGTGCGCAAGGCGGGCGAGAGTTTCCTCGCCAATCTCGATTCGATTACGGTCGAACTGATGTGCGAGAGCGCCGAGCAGGCGCATGTTCTCGACGACGAAAAGGCCGCCGGCGATTTTGCAATCTAAATGCGGTATTAACCACTTAATATAGACTTGCTTCGGAATAAGGTGATAAGCGTCGGGCGGCGCTGACGAAGCGCCGGCCCGACTACTTTATTCCGAGGCAGTCAATGACCAGGACGGGAGAGACGCCGCGTACCCCAGGTCGCGGGAGGATCTTTGCTTCGATCACCGATACCATCGGCGACACGCCGCTCGTTCGCATGGATCGACTCGCAAGGGAAAAGGGCGTCGAGGCGCGCCTGCTCGCCAAGCTCGAGTTCTTCAATCCAATCGGCAGCGTCAAGGACCGCATCGGCGTCTCGATGATCGATGCGCTCGAGGCGCAGGGGAGGATTTCTCCCGGACGCGGCGTTCTGGTTGAGCCGACGTCCGGCAACACCGGGATCGCGCTCGCCTTCGTGGCGGCGGCCCGCGGCTACAAGCTCATTTTGGTGATGCCGGAGTCGATGTCGATCGAGCGCCGGAAAATGCTCGCGCTGCTCGGCGCCGAACTCTTCCTCACCCCGGCGGCGCAAGGCATGAAGGGCGCGATCGCGAAGGCGAACGAAATCGTCGCCGCGACACCCGGCGCGGTGATGCCGCAGCAGTTCGAAAATCCCGCCAATCCGGACATTCATCGCCGCACGACGGCGGAGGAAATCTGGAATGACACTGGCGGCGACGTCGATATCGTGGTTTCCGGCGTCGGAACCGGCGGAACGATCACCGGCGTCGGCGAGGTTCTGAAGAGCCGCAAGCCGAGCGTGCGCATGGTCGCGGTCGAGCCCGAAGACTTGCCGGTCCTTTCCGGCGGCGCCCCGGGTCCGCACAAGATCCAGGGCATCGGCGCCGGCTTCGTTCCCGCGATCCTCGACCGCGGCGTGATCGACGAGGTCGTCACCGTCGGCAACCAGTCCGCGTTCGATACCGCCCGGCTGATCGCGCGCCTCGAAGGCATTCCCGTCGGCATCTCGTCCGGCGCGGCCGTGGCGGCCGCGATCGACGTCGGACGCCGGCCGGAAAACGCCGGCAAGACGATCGTCGTCATCATCCCCTCGTTCGCGGAGCGCTATCTGTCGACGGCGCTGTTCGAGGGGCTTTGATTGCCGGCGAGGCCGGTCGACCCCCGGTCCCCGGGCTCGCGCGCGCCGCCGGGTCAAGACTCGTCGCGGAAAGTTGATCGGGTGCGGGGGTTCGCTCAGACCCCATTGTCATAATAGAACGTCCTGACTGACGGCCCGCGCTTCGCTCGTTTTCGGACGGACGGCGACGGTTTCATCCCGTTCCACGAGGCGCGCGGAGACGCTCCATGAACCGCAGACAATGTCTGTCGATGGCGGCGCTTCTGCCGTTGACGATTCTTCCGGCTGGATTTTGGATCCGGAGCGCCGCCGCGCAACCTGGCGGCGTCTTTGTCGATGCGGTCTTGAACGACCCGGACGCGCCGGTCGCGGGCAATCCAAAGGGAGACGTCACCATCGTGGCGTTCCTCGACTACAATTGCCCATATTGCAAGAAAACCGCCCCGGATCTCAAACGGTTCGTCTCAACCGACGGCAAGGTTCGGCTCGTCTACAAGGATTGGCCGATCCTGGCTCAGACGTCCGTCTATGGCGCGCGGCTCGCGCTTGGCGCCAAATACCAGGGCAGGTACGAGGCGGCGCATGCGGCGCTGATGGGCATCCACGGAAAGGTCTCCGAGGCGACCATGCTTGACGCCGTCCGGGCGGCGGGAGTGGACATGGCGGCGCTGGACAGGGATATGAAAGCCCATGATTCAGACATCGCGGACCTCCTGAAAAGGAACGAAGACCAGGCGAAGGTCCTTGGCCTCCAGGGAACCCCCGTCTACCTGATCGGACCCTACATCGTGGCAGCGGCGCTCGACTACGACAAGTTCAAGACGGCCGTCGCGGACTTCCGCGCGCGCATCGGCAAGTGACGGCGTCGAGGCGAACCGAGAGGGCCGGGTCAATCCAGCCCCCTCACCGCGGCGCGAAGACGCGCAGTCGCTGACCGTCGGGATCGAACCCGACGAACGTGTAGCCGAAGTCCATCGCCGTCGGCTCTTGGGCGATTGTGACCCCCAGCGCTTGCCATTGGGCGAAGCGCGAGTCGACCTCGGCGGCGCTCGCGGCGGTAAAGGCGATCTCGCCGCCGCCGGCCGGCGTCGCCGGCGGCATGACGCCGTCGCGATTCCACAGCCCCAACATCAGGCCAGGCGCGGCTTTGAGCATGGCGAAGGTTGGGGAGGATTCGATCGCCGGACGTCCCAGTATCGAGGCGTAGAAGGCCTCGCTCTTTGGCACGTCGCTGACATAGACAAGAACGAAACCGACATCGGACATGGGCGTTTGCTCCGGGTTTGGACCGGCGCCTTGTCTAGCTCCAGCGACTGTCAGTTTCCGTCAGCAGCGCGATTCTTCCGCGCGGTCGTCGCGAAGAAAGGCGCGACGGTCGCCGTCATGGCGTTCGGCCGCGCGAATCCGGCCGATCCAAAATTCGTCGACGCGTCTTTCAGCGCCCGTCAGCCTCCAGGCCACGCTTGCGGAAAAGCGCCCGGGGCGACGGCGCCCGGCCGCGAAAGCCCTTGTAGGCCGCGTCATAATCGCGGCTGCCGCCGGCCGCATAGACGAAATCACGCAGCCGCCGGGCCACGGCCCCGTCAAAGATGTCGCCGCTCTCTTCAAACGCCTCGAACCCGTCTGCGTCGAGAATTTCGGACCACAGATAGCTGTAATAGGCGGCCGAATAGCCGCCCGAAAAGATATGCTGGAAATGGGGGCTCCGGTGACGCATGACGATCGCCTCCGGCATGGCGATCCGATCCAGCTCGCGCCGCTCGAACGCGACGACGTCGATGTCGCCCGGCGACGGATCGAGATGCAGCTTGAGGTCGACCAGCGCCGACGCCGTATATTCGACGGTGGCGAAACCCTGATTAAACCGGCGCGCGCTCAGCAGTTTGCCGAGGAGCGCTTCCGGCATGGGCTCGCCGGTTTTGTAATGAAGCGCGAAGCGGCGCAACATTACGGGCTGCTCCAGCCAATGCTCGTAAATCTGCGAGGGAAACTCCACGAAATCCCCCGCGACATTGGTCCCGGCGATCAGCGGGTAAGTCACATCGGACAGCATGCCGTGGAGGCCATGGCCGAACTCATGAAAAAGCGTGCGCGCGTCGTCGAAACTCAACAGGCTCGCCTCGCCCTCGGCGCCTTTGACGAAATTCATCACATTGACCACGATCGGCAGCTGCGGGCGGTCCAGTTTCTGCTGCCCGCGGAAATCGCTCATCCACGCCCCGCTCCGCTTTGACGGCCGAGCAAAATAATCGCCCAGGAACAGCGCGACCGGCTCGCCGCCGCGATCGGTCACCGTCCAGGCGCGGACGTCGGGATGATAGAGCTTCAGGTCGAAGCGTTCGGCGAAGCCGAGGCCGAACAGGCGGTTGGCCGCATAGAACGCCGCCTCGATCATTCGGTCGAGCTGCAGAAAGGGCTTGACCGCGGCCTCATCGAAATCGAATTCCGCCTTGCGCCGCTTTGCGGCGAAATAGCGCCAATCCCAAGGAGCGACTTTGAAATTGCCGCCCTCGCGCGCGACGATCGCCTGCAGGGCCTCCTCATCCTTGCGCGCGCTGGCGACGGCGGGCGTCCAGACCGACTCGAGCAGATCGAGCGCCGCCCGCGGCGACTTCGCCATCGTGTCGGCGAGGCGGTAATGGGCGTAGCTCTCATAGCCCATCAAGCGCGCGCGCTCGGCCCTGAGGCGCACCATTTCGGCGGCGATTTCGCGATTGTCGGTCGGACCTCCGCTTTCGCCGCGCGCGGTCCAGGCGCGAAAGGCCTTCTCCCGCAGATCCCGGCGGCCTGAGAATTGCAAGAACGGCTCGATGCTCGAGCGCGAAAGCGTGACCGCGTATTTTCCGGCATGGCCGTTCTCGGCGGCGACGCGCGCCGCGCTGGCGATGAAAAAATCCGGCAGGCCGTCGAGATCGCGCTCATCGAGCAGCAGGAGCCAGGCCTTTTCATCCGCCAGCACATTCTGGCCGAACTCGGCGCCCAGGGTCGCAAGCCGTTCGGAGATCGCGGCCAGGCGCGCCTTGGTCTTGGGCGGCAGCCCCGCGCCGGCCCGGGTGAAATTGAGATGATAGCGGTCGAGCACGCGCGCTTGTTCGGCCGAAAGACCGAGCCCGTCCTCCCTGGCTTTCAGAGCGTCGATGCGCTGGAACAGCGCGTCGTTCAAATAGGTTTCGCTGCGATGGCGCGCCAGGATCGGGGCGATTTCGCGCTCGATCGCCTGTAGCGCGTCGTTGGTCGCGGCGCCGGCGAGATTGAAGAAGACGCCTGCCGCCTTGTCGAGGCTGCGCCCGCTGCGCTCCAGCGCCTCGATCGAATTGGCGAAGGTCGGAGGCTCCGGATTGGCGGCGACGGCGTCGATTTCTCTCCGCGCCTCCTTGAGAGCGATCTCGAAAGCGGGCCTGAAATGCGCCGGTTCGATGCGCTCGAACGGCGGCGTCTCGAACGGCCCGGTCCAGGCTCCGAGAAGCGGATTGTCGTCGGCGCTCGACTTGGTCATCGGAGAGGTTCCGGATCAGGGGGCGCAAATAGACTCGGGGAGAGGGTCGCGCGCCTGCGTCCGCGTATTTTGCAATTCCGCCGGCAATGCGGCCGCGCGTCCCTAAGTTACGCGACCGCCGCCGATTCATTTTTATAAGATCCGGCTCTGGTGTTCTCTCCAGTAGCGATCGCGCAAAGGCGTCTTATAGAGCTTGCCGGTCGGAAGCCGCGGGAAGTCGGCCTCGAAATCGATCGATCGCGGACATTTCACGTGCGCGAGACGCTCTCGACAGAAGGCGATCAGCTCCGCCTCCGTATGGCCTGACGGCTCGACGCCGGGCATGAGCTGCACGACCGCCTTGACCTCTTCTCCCATCTCTTCATTGGGGACGCCGAAGACCGCCGCGTCCCGCACCTTGGGATGGGTCGCCAGCACGTTCTCGCATTCTTGCGGATAGATGTTGACGCCTCCCGAGATGATCATGAACGCGGCGCGGTCGGTCAGGTAGATGAAGCCTTCCTCATCGACATAGCCGATGTCGCCGACGGTGCTCATGGTCCGGTCGGGCGAATTCGCCTCCGCGGTCTTCTGGGGGTCATTGAAGTACTCGAAAGCGGAAGCGGTCTTGAACCAGAGTTTGCCGATCGAACCGGCCGGGACTTCATTCATGTTGTCGTCGAGCACGCGCAGCTCGCCAAAAACCGCCTTGCCGACCGTGCCCTTGTGCGAGAGCCATTGCTCGCTGTCGCACATCGCCAGTCCCAGCCCTTCGGTGGCGCTGTAATATTCGTGGACGATCGGGCCAAGCCAGTCGATCATCGCCTGTTTGACCGGCGTCGGGCACGGAGCCGCGCCGTGCACCACGCATTCGAGCGAGGAGAGGTCGTAGCGGTTTCGGACATCCCGCGGCAGCTTCAGCATGCGCGAAAACATCGTCGGCACGAATTGGGCGTATGTGACCCGATGCGTCTCGATCGCCGCTAGCGCCTGTTCCTCGTCGAAGCGCTCCATGACGACGACAGTCCCGGCGCGCTTCAGCGTGAGCAACGCCGCCGCCCAGGGCGCGGAATGATAGAGAGGCGCTGGAACGAGGCAAATCTGCCCCTGCCGGATGCGCCAGAATTTCGTGAACGCCGCGAACAGAGGCGTCATCTCGTCGGGCGGCGTTTCCGGGAGCGGCCGCAAAATCCCCTTGGGATGGCCGGTCGTTCCGGACGAGTACAGCATCGCCATTCCGGTCGACTCGTCGGGGATCTCTTTATCCGGGAATTCGGCGGCGGCGGCGTCGAAATTGCGGATGCGTTCGCCGTCGCCGGGCCCGTCGACGACCAGGCACAGCCTCACCCGCGGGCAATCCCAGAGCGCCTCGATCGCGACCGCCCGACGCGCCTGCGACGTGATGAGCACCTGCGACAGGCTGTTGTTGAGGATATAGGCGAGCTCGCTCGGGGTGAGATAGGAATTCACGTTGGTGTAGTAGAGACCGGAACGCTCGCCGGCCATGCCGCATTCGATGTAGCGCGGATGGTTCTCCATGAAGACAGCGAAATGATCCGACCGTCGCAAACCGACGGCGCGAAGCAAATGCGCCAGCCTGTTGCTGCGCGCCCGCAGCTCTCCATGAGTGATCGTTTCGCCCGACCGAGCCATGATGACCGCAGGCCGATCCGGATCGGCTGCGGGCCGCTGGTCTGTCTCCATCGGTTCCTCCCCTGCAAGCGATTATATCAGCGTTAAATTCATTTGCAGTCTCAAGTCGCCGGCGACCCACGACATCCGCGGCCGCAGTCCGGCAGCATCGCTCCTGACGAAGCGATGTCGCTCAATTGGCCGCTATCAGTCCAGTTATCTTTGTATCTGGTAAAAAAAACGGATCGCCGATGGCGGCGCGGTTCGGCGTCGAAGCGGCTCCGCCAGACATTCTCGCTGGGCGGGCCTGATGCGAATCGCCGAGCAGATCTGTCCCGGCGACGCGCCCATTGCTCCTCGGGCGCTGATGCGCCAAGCTCGCCCTTGGTTACGGCCCGAGGCCCCGCAATGTCGATCCGCCGTCCTTTTTCCGCGCTAGCGGCCGCAACCATCGCCGTCGCGATGTTCGGCCAGGCCGCCCGCGCCGACCTCTTGATCCAGATCGACAAATCCACCCAGCGCATGACGGTGACGGTCGACGGCCAGCGGCTTTACCAATGGCCGGTCTCGACCGGCGCGGACGGCTACGACACGCCGAGCGGCGCCTTCAGGCCGTTCCGCATGGACATCGACCACCACAGCGACGAATGGGACAACGCGCCGATGCCCTACTCGATTTTTTTCACCATGACCGGCAATGCGGTGCATGGCACCCACGAGCAACGCGCCCTTGGCCATGCCGTGTCGCACGGCTGCGTGCGGTTGTCGGTGAAGAACGCCGCCACGCTATGGGCGCTGGTGAAGCGGGAAAAGATGGCCAACACCGCCGTGGTGGTGTCAGGCGAGATTCCGGGCGCCGAACCATCGACGGTCGCGCGCTTCCGGCCGAAGCCCGTCATCGCTAACGACCGACGCCCCCGCGCCCCCGCTTTGCCGTCCCTGTTCTCCTGGTTCAATCAATAGGCGGCGTGGGGCGCGCGCCCCGGATCATCGCAGCCAACGGCGAGCGAAAGGAGCGCCCGAGAGGCCGGCCGAGGGGCGCAATCCCGATTGCTGTCCGCCATGGGCTTCGAGAGCGAGCGCCAATAGGTCGTTCCTTGAGTTTTCCTTGTCGCCTTGGCCGCGGCTCCGGGCTTCGGGAGCGGCCGAGCCATTGAAAATAGCTCAAAACGGCAATGGGCTTCCATTCCGCTAAGTTGGCGTCAATGACGCGTCGGCGCCGCTTGAGCTTGGGATCGGCGCCGCGTCGGCTGCGGGTTCGGTTGGATGGGAAGGACGGCCCTGGCGCGCTATCGGAGCGATGCGGGGCCGGAGGGAGACAGGGGGGTCGTCAGGCTATGCGAACTTGCGCGAAGCGCCCGATCGCCGCGCTTCGTTCGCTCTGTCGCCTCGATCCGGTCAGCCGGCGAGAGCGTTGACGCGCCTGGTCAGGCGGGCGATTTTACGCGACGCGGCGTTTTTGTGGACGATGCCCTTCTGGGCGGCGCGCGCGAGACGCGGCGCGGCCTGGCTCAGCGCGTCGGCGGCGGCCTTGGCGTCCTTGGCGGCGATAGCGTCCTCGACCCTGCCGATATAGGTGCGCATTTCGCTGCGGCGCGACTTGTTGACCGCGGTGCGGCGGACGGTCTGGCGGACGGCCTTCTGGGCCGACTTGGTGTTGGCCATGAACTTTCGATTCCCTGTCGCCTCGGGCGGTCCGGGCGCGCCTTCGCTCAAAACTGAAAACGGCCGGGTCCTCGCCCAGCCTCTGTCGCCGGGCTTATAGGCCGCCCCCGCCGGACGCGTCAACCGCCGAACGCGAATTTCCACCCCGAGGCGAGGAATCCGCCGGGCGCGCTCATCAGTTTGAGCGCCATGGCGCAACTGACGGCGACGATCAGCGGGCGCACCAGCCGCGCGCCCGCCCGGATGGCCGATCGCGCCCCGAGCCGAGCGCCGAGGAACGCGCCCGCGCCCATCGCCAGCCCAGCGGCGACCAAAATATGTCCTGACAGGGCGTAGATCAGCAGCGCGCCGATGTTGCTGCCGAAATTGGCGAAGCGTGCGCCGGCCATCGCGCGAATGAGCCCGAAGCCGGCGAGGGCCACGAAGCCGATCATGTAGAATGATCCGGCGCCGGGGCCGAACACGCCGTCGTAAAACCCGATCGTCGGCGCGAGCGTGGCGGCGAAGCCGGCGGGCGACAGGCGGGCGCGGCGCCGGCCCTCGCCCAAATTGGGCGCGAAGGCGAAATAGAGCGCGACCGCGATGAGGACGACCGGCAGAGCCTGGCTCAAAAGAGCGCGCGGCGCGTAAGGCAGGGCGAGCGCGCCAAGGGCCGCTCCGGCGGCGGCGGCGAGCGCCGAAGGGGCCATCGCGCTCTCGATTTTCCCGGAGCGCCAGAACGCCAGCGTCGCCGAACCCGAACCGAAGGTGCTGGCGAGCTTGTTGGTCGCAACGGCCGCGACCGGATCGAGACCGGCAAGCGCCAGCGAGGGCAGGGTCAGCAGCCCGCCGCCCCCGGCGATCGCGTCGACGAATCCGGCGCCGAAGCCGACCAGCGCCAGAAGCGCCAACACGAGGGGAGACATGGCGGGATCCTGGGCTGTCGTGATCGGCCGCTCGGCCTCAGGCCCGCGGGAGGGCCGCGGACGGCCCGCGAAAGACGAATCTCGCCGGGCGCTTGGCGGCGAAGGCCGCGCGGCCCTCGACGAAATCCGGCCCCAGCGCCGCCGCCTCCGCCAGCGCGCGAAAGGCCGGCGTTTCGACCGTCATGCCGGCGGCGACCGCCTCCACCGCCCGCTTGCCGCCCCGGATCGAGGCCTGGCTCAGTTCGGCGAGGCCGCGCGCATAGCCGAGCGCGGTTTCCCGCAGCGCGGCCTCGATTCTTCTGTCGATGAGGCCGATCGCCAGCGCCTCCTCGGTCTCGATCCGCCGCCCGGTGAACAGCAGATCCTTGGCGCGCGACGGCCCGACGAGTTCGGTGAGGCGGCGCGTTTCCGCGTGGCCATAGATCAGGCCGAGCCGGGCCGGGGGAATGGCGAGATGAGCGTCGGCGGCGCAGAAGCGCAGGTCGCAGGCGAGCGCCAGGCCGAGGCCGCCGCCGATGGCGTTTCCCCGAATGACCGCGATCGTCGGCCGGTCGAGGTCGATCAGCGCCCTCAAGCCTTCCTGGACCGCATCGCCATAGTCGCGGGTCGCCGCCGGGTCGCGATAGACTTCGTCGAATTCGGATATGTCGGCGCCGACGCTGAAATGATCGCCCTCGCCCTCGACCAGCGCCACCAGCATATCCTCGCGCGCTTCGATCGCGGCGAGGATCGCCGGCAGGGCGCGCCACATCGCGCGCGAGATCGCATTGCGCCGCTCGGGGCGATTGAGGACAATGCGGGCGATCGGCGGCTCGAAGCGAATGGAAATGTCGGTCATGAAGGTCCCAAAACCCCGCAGGCGCCGCCCGCGGCCTTTTTGGGGCTTTCGGCCGGCTGGAGCAAACGACGATCCTATCGTAGCGTTGGGCCGACCGGGCGCAAGGCGGGCGGCGAGGGATCAAAAGAGATGACGATGAGTAAGGACTATCCACGCGACATGGTCGGCTACGGACGCACGCCTCCCTTCGCCGATTGGCCGGACCAGGCGCGGGTCGCGGTGCAGTTTGTCGTCAATTACGAGGAGGGCGGCGAGAACAACATCCTCCACGGCGACGCCGCCTCGGAAGCCTTTCTGTCGGAGATCGTCGGCGCGGCCCCGTGGCCGGGAATGCGCCACATGAACATGGAGTCGATTTACGAATACGGCTCGCGCGCCGGTTTCTGGCGCCTGCACCGCATGTTTACGGAGCGCGACGTGCCGGTGACGGTTTACGCGGTCGCAACCGCGATGGCGCGCAACCCCGAGGCGGTCGCCGCGATGAACGAGGCGGGATGGGAGATCGCCACTCACGGCTACAAATGGGTCGACTACCGCGACGCGCCGCCAGAGGTCGAGGCGCGCGACATCGCCGAGGCGGTGCGGATTCATACCGAAGTCGCGGGCGTCCGCCCGCTCGGATTCTATCAGGGCCGCTCGTCCATCAACACCATCCGGCTCGGCATGGAAGAGGGCGGTTTCCTCTATTGCGCCGATTCCTACGCCGACGATCTGCCTTACTGGCTCGAGGGTCCGCGCGGGCCCCAGCTCATCACCCCCTATACGCTCGACTCCAACGACATGCGTTTCGCGACGCCGCAGGGCTTCAATTCAGGCGATCAGTTCTTCGCCTACCTCAAGGACTCTTTCGACACGCTGTACGCGGAAGGCGACGTCGCGCCGAAGATGCTGTCGGTCGGGCTGCATTGCCGCCTCGTCGGCCGTCCGGGCCGCGCGGCCTCGCTGGCGCGCTTCCTCGATTACATCGCGGGCCATGATCGCGTCTGGGCGCCGACCCGCCTCGACATCGCCCGCCATTGGATTCGCAAACACGCGCCCGTCGGCGGGTGGAAACCCTCCCGGCTGACCCGCACCCTGTTCATCGAGCGCTTCGGCGGCGTCTATGAACATTCGCCCTGGATCGCGGCGGCGGCCTATGATTCCGGACTGAGGGCCGACGCGGATACCGCCGGCGGCCTTGCGCGCGCGATGGCCGGCGCGG
The DNA here is from genome assembly GCA_963784805.1 of uncultured Alphaproteobacteria bacterium. GTDB lineage: Bacteria > Pseudomonadota > Alphaproteobacteria > Rhizobiales > Beijerinckiaceae > Roseiarcus. The sequence continues at coordinate 141,566 of CAWASR010000016.1, read as the reverse complement.
CCGCCCATGCGAGCGGGGATCAGAAGCGCTCGCTGATCCTCGCTCACCCCGACCTTGCCGGCAGGCTCGCGCTCGCCGGGACGCTGACGCCCGAATCGACGGGCGAGCAGGCAGGCGCCGGGCTTGACCGGCTGAGCCCTGAAGAACTGGCGAGGTTCACGAGTCTCAACGACGCCTACCGCGCCCGTTTCGGCTTCCCGTTCATCATGGCGGTCAAGGGGAAGAAAAAAGCCCACATTCTCGCCGCCTTCGATCGTCGCCTGGCCAATGACGCGGAGACCGAAGCAAAAACGGCGCTGGCGGAGATCGACAACATCGCGGCGCTGCGGCTCGAGGCCATTTTGTCATGAACGCGAACGCGCGGGTCATCCGCGGCCGCGTCCTGACGTTCACGGATGATCCGGCGACGGCAGGATCGGCGGCCTACGACTATTTCGAGGACGGCGGCGTTCTGGTCGCAAACGGTCGGGTCGAGGCGGCCGGCGCGGCGCGCGACATTTTCGCGCGCGCCCCTGAGGGGGCGACCGTCGACGATTATTCCGGCGCGATTGTCATGCCTGGCCTGATCGACGCGCACATCCACTATCCCCAGACCCAGGTCATCGGCTCCTATGGCGCGCAGCTGCTCGACTGGCTGCGCGGCTATACTTTTGTCGAGGAGCAGAAATTCGCCGATCCCGCGCACTGCGGCAGGATCGCGGAGTTCTTTCTCGACGAATTGTTCCGCTGCGGCACAACGACGGCGATGGTCTATTGCACGGTGCATCCGCAATCGGTCGATGCGTTCTTCACCGCGGCCGAGCGGCGCGGCGCGCGCATGATCGCCGGCAAGACCATGATGGACAAGGATGCGCCGGCCGCGCTCATGGACACCGCCCAGCGCGGCTATGACGAAAGCAAGGCGCTGATCAATCGCTGGCGCGGGCGCGGGCGGCTCGAATACGCGATAACGCCACGCTTTGCGGTGACATCGACAAAAGAGCAGCTGGAGGCCGCCGGAGCCCTGGCGCGGGAGTTTCCCGGGACCTACGTCCAGACGCACCTCGATGAGAACAAGGCCGAAATCGCGCGGGTCGCGGCGCTCTTTCCGGAAGCGCTGAACTATCTCGACGTCTACGACCGCGCTGGACTTCTAGGATCGCGCTCAGTGTTCGGCCACTGCATCCATCTCGAGGATGGCGAAGTCGCCGCGCTTGCGGCCAGCCGATCTGTCGCCGCGTTCTGCCCGACGTCGAACCTATTTCTCGGTTCGGGCCTGTTCGATCAGGCGAGGCTCGCGCGCGCGGGCGTGAGAATCGCGCTCGCCACCGACGTCGGCGGCGGAACGAGCTATTCGATGCTCCGCACGGCGGCCGAAGGCTACAAGGTGCTTCAGCTCAACCGCCAGTCCTGGCCGCCGCTTCACGCCTTCTACCGCATGACGCTCGGCAACGCGCGCGCGCTCAGTCTCGATGACCGCATCGGCTCGATCGAAGCCGGCAAGGAGGCCGATCTGGTCGTGCTCAATTCACGCGCGACGCCCGCGATGGCGCATCGGATGGAAACGGTGGAGGGCGATCTGGCGGCGGAGCTGTTCGTACTAATCACGATGGGCGACGATCGCGCCGTGCGTCAGACCTATATCGCGGGCGAGCCGTCCAAGGCCTGAATCTGCTCGGCGCGCGCTTCAGCCGCGACGGCGGTGAGATTTGAGTTGCCGACCGTCTGCATCGCGGTCGTCGGATCGATAGCGGAGACTTCGACCTCGCCGTTCTCATAGCGCTGGACGATGATGTTGCACGGCAGCATCACGCCGATACGGGCTTCCGCGCTCAGCGCCTGAAAGGCGAGGCCCGGATTGCAGGCGCCGAGGATGCGTTAGGGCCTGAAATCCCTTCCGATCTTCGACTTCAGAGCCTCGGCGACGTCAATCTCGGCCACCGCGCCGAAGCCCTCGGCTTCGAGAGCAAATGCGGCTTCAGCGCGAGAGATCGCCTCCGCGGGAGCGCCAGCCGGCGACCCCGCTGGCGTAGTGCTTGATGTCCTCGCGCCCGATCGCATGCGCCTTGCCGAGCGCATGAAGCGACCGCGTGCCGGAATGGCAGATCAGCACGACCGGCTTGCCCGAGGGCAGCAGCGTCGGGTCGAAGGTCGAGGTGGGCATGTTGAGCGCATTCGGGATGTGGGCGGAGGCAAATTCATGCTCCTCGCGCACGTCGACGACAATGCAGCGATCCTCTTTCACCGCCTGCTCGAACTCCTCGTGGCCGATCGCGCGACGATCGGGCGTGGAGGCCGCACGTGAGAACATATTGGTCAACATGAGGACGCGGCTCCTTAACGTTATGTTTGTGGCGCTCTTGCTCCCGCGAACAGCGCGCAGGGGCAAAGCGCGGGGCTGGCGTATATCACCGCCGCCCCCGTCACCATATAGAGCGCTATTCTCAGAGTTTCGAGCATTTCATCGCGCCTCGCGCCGCGTTCGCTCACCGCATTGACTTGAAAAGCGGTCCGATCGTCGCAGCGAATCGCGGCTGAAACGCCGGCGGCGATCACATCCTTCGTCTTGCCGCCGTGCGCGCTGCGCGCCCGCGCGCTTTGAAGCCAGCGGCGAAAACGCCTGCCTGACCTTGGGGATTCGCCGCGCAGGGCCATTGACTCCTCTGGCGAAACCCAACCAAGCCTTCGTCTCCATGTCAGTCGTCCTCGACGACGCTGAATCACATTGGACGCCTTCCTTACGTCAGCCCGAACGTCGCTGGCCAAGCGGCAGACCGCGGAACCGAGATCGCCACGCCGACAGATCACATATTTTCGTATATCAGAATATCAAGGACGATCCGCGCCTTGGCGCTTTTCGCCCGGCCTTCTTCTTTGACGTGCGCTCGCCTGGCGACCGCCCCATCCCGTGGCTCCATCCCTCGGCGCCTGGGCGGCTTTCGCCGCGCTCAATCCGTGAGTATTGTTCTCGACCGGCCTCTTTACTACAACTCCACACAAAGGTGAGGAGGCCATCCTCGATTTGGTCGCGATACTCTGCTTGGCCGATGTCAGGAGGTTTCGCCAATGCTCATTCCGCCGTTCGCGACACCGGGACGCTTTTGGCGCGGTAATCTCCATGCCCATTCGACCCTCTCCGACGGGGCATTGAGGCCGGAAGACGTCGTCGATGGCTACAAGCGCGCGGGCTATGATTTCCTCCAGGTCTCCGATCACTTTCTCGGCCGCTTCGGTTGGCCCATCGCCGATACGCGCGCGTTCCGCTCCAGCAGCTTCACCACCCTAATCGGCGCGGAGCTTCACGCCATGGCGACGACTTCGGGGGAATATTGGCATATTCTCGCGACCGGTCTGCCGACCGATTTTCCTACCGCCGCTCCAGACGAAAGCGGGCCACGGCTGGCGGCCCGCGCCCTCGCCGCGGGCGCGTTCATCGCCATCGCCCATCCGGCGTGGTCGCAGCTGACGATCGAGGACGGACGCGCGCTCGACTCGGCTCACGCGGTCGAGATTTACAATCACACTTGCGCGATCCTGACCGATCGCGCCGACGGTTTCTATTTACTCGATCAATTGTGCAACGAGAATCGGCGGCTGACCGCGGTCGCCAGCGACGACGCGCATTTCCACTTTGGCGACCTCGACGCCTTCGGCGGCTTCGTGATGGTCAAATCCGAGACGCTCGATCCAGACTCGCTGCTGAGCGCGCTGAAAGCCGGTGCGTTCTATTCAAGTCAGGGCCCGCGCATTCATGAGATCGAGATTACCCGCGCGGAGGCGCGCATCGTCTGCTCGCCGGTCCACACCATTGCTCTCGTCACCGGCGCCTCGGGCTCGTTGAGCCGCGTCGGACGCGGCATCACGAGCGCGACGATCGAGTTTACGGAATTCGCCAAGTGGGCCTGGAGCGATTCTCCGCCGGTCAAATGGGTCCGCATCGTCGTTATCGACGGTCCGGGGCGCCGGGCCTGGACGAACCCGATCTGGATCGAACTCGTTGGACTAGAGGCGAGCCGCGACTTTAGCCCCGGCCGCGCGGGAGCAGGCGCCGCAGGGTCGTTCGGCGCGGCTCCGCGCACTTGCGCCGCCCGCGTTCCGGCCATACATGCGGGTTTCGCCGATCAAAGGACAGAGGTCGATGACAGACGGGATCGTTGCCCGCTCGCCTGGGTGGCACGCGACGACCATCCTGATGGTGCGCAAGGGCGGCCGCGTCGTCATCGGCGGCGACGGCCAAGTCAGCATGGGGCAGACCGTCGTCAAGTCGAACGCGCGAAAGGTTCGCCGGCTCGCCAAGGGCGAGGTCATCGCCGGCTTTGCCGGTGCGACGGCGGACGCGTTCACTCTGTTCGAGCGCCTGGAGGCTAAGCTCGAGCAATATCCCGGCCAGCTTGCCCGCGCCTGCGTCGAGTTGGCGAAGGACTGGCGCACCGACCGCTACCTGCGCCGCCTGGAAGCGATGCTGCTCGTCGCCGACAAGGACTCAGGCTTCACGATATCCGGCGCGGGCGACGTGCTTGAGCCTGAGGCTGACGAGTTCGGCTCGGCGATGGCGATCGGTTCGGGCGGCAATTATGCGCTCGCCGCCGCCCGCGCCCTGCTGCCGACAGCGCTCGACGCGGACGAGATCGTGCGGCGCTCGATGCGCATCGCCGCCGACATCTGCGTCTACACCAACGCCAATCTGATCGTCGAAAGCCTCTGATGACGGAATTCTCGCCGCGCGAAATCGTTTCCGAACTCGACCGCTACATCGTCGGGCAGGCGGAGGCGAAGCGCGCGGTCGCAATCGCCTTGCGCAACCGCTGGCGGCGCTTGCGCCTGATTTCGCCGATGCGCGAGGAGGTGATGCCAAAGAATATTCTGATGATCGGCCCGACCGGTTGCGGCAAGACGGAGATCGCGCGCCGCCTGGCCAAGCTTGCTGGCGCGCCGTTCCTGAAAGTCGAGGCGACAAAATTCACCGAGGTCGGCTACGTCGGACGCGACGTCGAGCAGATCGTGCGCGACCTGGTCGAGATCGCGATCGCCCTGGTCAAGAGCCGCAAGCGCAAGGATATCGAGGCCAAGGCGGAGCTGGCGGCGGAAGAGCGGGTGCTCGACGCGCTCGTCGGCCCGGCTTCATCCGCCGCGACCCGCGACGCCTTCCGCCGCAAGCTGCACGCGGGCGAGATCGATGGCAAGGAGATCGAGCTCGAGCTGCCGCAAAGCGGCGCCGGGATGCCGATGTTCGAACTTCCCAACATGCCCGGGGCCGCGATCGGGGCCATCAACATCGCCGACATTTTCGGCAAGGGCCAGCGCACCAGGCCCAGGCGCATGACCGTGGCGGAGGCGCGTGAACCGTTGGTTTCCGCCGAAGCGGAAAAACTGCTCGATCAGGACGCAATCGTGCGTGAAGCCATCGACGAGGTCGAGAGCAATGGAATCGTCTTTCTCGATGAGATCGACAAGATCTGCGCGCGCGATGGACGCGGCGGCGCCGACGTCTCGCGCGAAGGCGTGCAGCGCGATCTTCTGCCGTTGATCGAGGGCACGACGGTCGCGACCAAGCACGGCGCGGTCAAGACCGATCATGTGCTGTTCATCGCCTCCGGCGCCTTCCATATCTCCCGGCCCTCCGATCTCCTGCCCGAACTGCAGGGGCGCCTGCCGATCCGCGTCGAGCTCAAATCGCTGACCGAAGAGGATTTCAAGCGCATCCTCACCGACACCGAGGCGAGCCTTATAAAGCAATATGTCGCCTTGATGCGCACGGAAGGCGTCGAACTCGAGTTCGCCAACGATGCGGTTTCGGCGATTGCCCGCATCGCGGCCAAGGTCAACGGCTCGGTCGAGAACATCGGGGCGCGCCGGCTTCAAACCGTGATGGAGCGTGTGCTCGATGAGGTGAGCTTCACGGCGGCTGACCGCGCAGGCGAGAGAGTGGGCGTCGACGCCGACTTCGTCGAGCGCCATGTCGGCGATCTGGCGGACAACACGGATCTGAGCCGGTTCATTCTTTGAGGCGGCCGCCCTGGAGATTTCGACCACTGATTTGAAGCGCGTTGGATCACCGATCGTGTGTAGAATGCCGTTCCTCTCATCTGCAGCGTGAAGGTGCTCCGCGATGACGACGCCGCTCGTTTTAACCTTCCTCGGCGACGACAGGCCGGGACTCGTAAACGCGATTTCGGAAAGGATCGCTGCTTGCGGCGGGACCTGGCTCGAAAGCCGCTCCGCCCGTCTGGCGGGCAAGTTCGCAGGCATTTTGCTGGTCAACGTCGCCGACGATCAATTCGCGGGGCTGGAATCGTCCCTGCGCCAGCTTGAATCCGCCGGATTGCGCTTGACGATCGATCGCGGCGCCGCGCCTGAGGGCGACAGGTCCCGGCGCTTAGTCACGCTCGATCTCGTCGGCCACGAGCGGCCCGGCATCGTGCGCGACGTGACGCAGGCGCTCAACCATCTGGGCGTCAACATCGAGGAATTCGCCAGCGGCCTCGAAGGCGCGCCCTTCACCGGCGAAGCCATGTTCCGCGCGACGGCCCGTCTGCGCGCGCCCGAGGGTCTCGCCCTCGAGGACCTCCGCAAGTCGCTGGAACGTCTCGCGGGCGAGATCATGGTCGATCTTGCGGTTGGCGAGGGGGAGACCCATGCCTGAGCCGACCGTGTCCGCAGGCGCGAGAACCTCCCCTTGCGCCTCCGCGCCGGCGTTGCCATAAGGCCGCGCGGCGACTTTTGGCCTCAAGCGGACGACGATGGCGAACTTTCCCGAGCGCGTGTTCTCCGGCGTTCAGCCGACGGGCAATCTGCATCTCGGCAATTACCTTGGCGCGATCAAGCGCTTTGTCGCGATGCAGAAGACGCATCCGTGCATTTATTGCGTGGTCGATCTGCATGCGATGACGCTGCCGCACGAACCGGCGCAACTGGCCCGCACCACGCGCGAGGTGACGGCGGCCTTCCTTGCCTGCGGCATCGATCCGAACGCCAATGTGGTCTTCAATCAGAGCCGGGTGGCCGAGCATGCCGAGCTGACCTGGGTGTTCGATTGCGTGGCGCGGCTCGGGTGGCTCAACCGCATGACCCAGTTCAAGGAAAAGGCTGGAAAAGATCGAGAGAACGCCTCTATCGGCCTTTTCAATTATCCGGTCCTGATGGCGGCCGACATTCTGGTTTATCGCGCAACCCATGTCCCGGTCGGCGACGACCAGAAACAGCACCTGGAATTAGCGCGCGACATCGCGCAGAAGTTCAACAACGACTTTTCGGCCTCTATTGCCGCCCACGGGCATGGCGACGCCTTTTTTCCGTTGCCTGAGCCGTTGATTCAGGGACCTGCCACACGGGTCATGAGCCTGCGCGACGGGACGAAGAAGATGTCGAAGTCCGACCCGTCCGAATATGCCCACATCGCGCTTACCGACGATGCCGACACGATCGCGCAGAAGGTCCGCAAAGCGAAGACAGATCCCGAACCCCTGCCGAGCGAGGTCGAGGGCCTGGCGGGGCGCCCGGAGGCGGACAATCTCGTCGGCATCCTGGCCGCCCTGACCGATGAGACCAAAGCCGAAGTGCTGAAGCGCTTCGCCGGGAGCCAGTTCTCGAGCTTCAAGAGCGCGCTCGCTGATGTGACGATCGCCAAACTCGCGCCAATTCGGGCCGAGATCCTGCGTCTTGCCGGCGATCCGAGCTATGTCGATTTGGTTCTTGCGCGCGGCGCGGACAAGGCCCGCGCCATCGCCGGTCCGAATATGGACGCGATCAAGGACATCCTCGGCCTGATTCGATAGGCTGCTCGTGTTGGGCGAGATTTTTCCCTGTCGCGCCCCGGAGAAGGTAAAGACAGCGAGCGGATTCGCATATCTTGTTGTTCCTAAGGACAACCATACGAAATATAGCGTCGGTCGAGGCGAAGGCGACATTCCCCGACATCCATGATGGTTAACGACTTTCCGGCGATCTTCTCGTAAGTCTAGTCACAGCTGATTCGGACCTTCTTGGCGGAAGGAGACCGTCGGCTGAAATCTTGGGCCGCGCGCGCAGCGTCGCGGCCAGGCTTTCATGGAGGCGATCGGGTGCGGGTGTTCGGCGCGGCGCGGTTCGCCGGGATCGGCGATCGAACGCGAAGGTTCGGCAGGACTCGCGTCGTCCGGGCGGCCGCCGGGACTTTGCTCCTACTCCCATTGACCGACGGCCTGCGCGCCCAGGATGCGGCGCAGGCGCTGGAAGCGCCGTCAGGCCTAATTCTCAACTTTTCCACGGTCGAGGCCAACATCGCCGGTCTCTCCATTTTGCTGCTGATGTTGCTTGCGACCATCACCGCCGTTCTTCACTTGCTCGGCAGGAGGATTTGGACGCGCCGCGTCGGGGAATTGGAAGCTGAACTCGCGCGGACGAACGCCAAGCTAGATCGCGCGGCGGTTATTTTGCGCAGCGAATCACAGATCGTGGTCTCCTGGGATCGTCCGGACGCCGAGCCGGCGGTTGAAGGCGAATTCGCGCTTGTCGCCGACGCGCCGTTGTGGCGACGTATTCTCAGTTACGCGACATGGCTCGAGCCGGCCGTCGCGGCGCGAGTCGAGGAGGCGACGGAGCGGCTGTTGAACCGCGGCGAGGCTTTTTCGACAGCGGTGGTGAGTTTGCGGGGGCGCCATCTCGAAATCGACGGCCGGCCTGTGTCCGGCAGCGCCGTCATGCGCATCCGGGACGTCTCGGGCGATAGACTTCAATTGGCGCAATTGCGCGATAAATTCACCGAGTCCGACGGCGCCCTGCAAGCGCTTCGTCTTGCGATCGAGACCGCGGGACTGCCTGCATGGATGCGGGACGCGCAAGGGCGGGTCGTCTGGTGCAACACCCCCTACGCGCTGGCCGTCGAAGCGGCCGACGACAGGGGGGCGATCGAAAAGGGCGGCGAATTGTTCGATCCCGCGTTGCGCCGCGAGGCGGCGGCCGCGGTTCGAGACGCGGGCTTCTGGAAGCGGCGCGCTGGGGCCGTCGTTGGCGGGGAGCTCCGAGCTTTCGAGGCCGTCGAAGCGCGTACGGCCGTCGGATCCGCCGGAATCGCCAACGATGTCTCGGAGATTGCTGCGCTGCGGGCCGAAATGGAGCGCAACGAGGGCGATTACGCGCGCATGATCGACCGGCTGTCGACCGCCGTCGCGATTTTCGACAAGTCCAGGCGGCTCACATTTTATAACGCCGCCTACCGACAAGTCTGGTCGCTCGAACCGGCTTTCCTCGATCAGAGGCCGACCGACGGCGAAATCCTCGATCGGCTGCGCGCACATCGTCAACTGCCCGAGCAAGCCGACTTCCGCGCATGGAAGGCGCAGCAGATGAACGCCTACCATGCGATCGAGCCAAGCGAGACGGTCTGGCACCTGCCCGACGGTCGCGCGCTGCGGGTCGTCACCAGCCCCAATCCGAAAGGCGGCGTAACCTATCTTTACGACGACGCGACGCAGAGCTACGCGCTCGCCTCGCAAGTCAACGCCATTACCCGGGTCCAGGGCGAGACGCTCGACGCCCTCAAGGAGGGCGTGGCGGTGTTCGGCGCCGACGGGCGCATGAAGCTGCTCAATCCCGTGTTCGCCCAGATGTGGCGACTCGACGCCGTCAAGCTGCGCGATCGTCCGCATATCGATGAGATCGCGCGCGCCTGCAAGCCGCTCTGCCAGGATCCCGCCCTTTGGGACGGGCTGCGCGCCATGGTCGTCAGCCTTCCCGAACATCGCGAAAGCCGCGCCGTGCGCATCCCCCGGACGGATGGGCTCACCCTCGATTGCGCGACTTTGCCGCTGCCGGACGGAGCAACGCTGCTGACCTCGCTCGACGTCACCGCCGGCGCCAATGTCGAGCGCGCCCTGACCGAACGCAATCAGGCGCTCGTCGAGGCCGAGAAACTGCGCAATGATTTCGTCAATCACGTGTCGTATGAACTGCGCACGCCGCTCACCAACATCATCGGCTTCACGCAGCTCCTCGCGGCCGGGGGCGTGGGTCCGCTCAATCCCAAGCAACTCGAATATGCGGGGTTCATCACCAATTCTTCTCATGCATTGCTCGCGATCATCGACGACATTCTGGATCTGGCCTCGATCGACGCCGGCGGTCTGGAGCTGCGTCTGGAAAGCGTCGACGTCGCCGAGGCGATGAAGGCGGCGGCCGCAGGCGTTCAAGACCGCCTGACCGAAGCGGCGATCGAGCTGCGGATCGTCGCGACCGACGGCGTCGGGTCGTTGCGCGCCGATGGACGCCGGGTGCGCCAGGTGCTGTTCAATCTCCTCTCCAACGCCATAAACTACTCGGAGCCGGGCCAGACGGTGTCGCTGGCTGCGATGCGGCGCGGCGCGGAAATCGTGTTCAAGGTCAGCGATCGCGGACGCGGCATTCCGCCCGAAATGATCGACCGCGTATTCGATCGCTTCGAGACCTTCCCCAACGGCTCGCGCCAACGCGGCCCCGGCCTCGGCCTGTCGATCGTCAGGGCGATGGTCGAACTCCACAAGGGCCGGGTGCTGATCGACACCGCGCCCAACGAGGGCACGACGGTCACCTGCATATTCCCGGTCGATTCTTCCGCGGCCGCGGCCCATCCTGGGAATCCTGGGCTTGCCGCGGCGCAAAAACCGCAATCGGCGCAGTAGCCGCTCATGAGCGATCGCAACGGAGAGGCGGGGCGCGCGAAAGTCTGGCGGCTGGAGGCGCCGGACGAAGCGGCGACCGTGAGCCTGGCCGCGGCCCAGGCCGCCTGGCTCGAGCCCGGCGATTTCGTTGCGCTGACCGGAGATTTGGGCGCCGGCAAGACCACCTTCGCGCGCGCGCTTATCCGTGCGCTCGTCGAGGCGCCGGCTCTCGAAGCGCCAAGCCCGACCTTCACGTTGCTGCAGATCTACGACGCCCCGCGCGGGCCAGTGGTCCATGCCGACTTCTATCGTCTGCGTGGCGCTCAAGAGCTCGAGAATCTTGGCTGGGACGAGGCGATATCAGGCGCGATCACGATCGTGGAATGGCCTGAGCGCATCGCCGAGGCGCTGCCGGCCGACCGGCTCGAGGTGGACATCCGCTTCGAACCGGCGCGCGGTCCCAATTTTCGCGCGCTGACGCTGCGCGGGCGTGGCGGGGTGAATCGGCGCCTTGCGCGGGCGCTCGGGGTCGGCGCGCTGCTGGAGCGCGCCGGCTGGAGCGGCGCGAGGCGGGAGTTCATTCAAGGCGACGCCTCCATTCGCGCCTACGAGCGGTTGACCAGGAGCGACGGCGCGACGGCGATCCTGATGATTTCGCCGCCCCGCGCTCCCGGACCAACTCTGCGCTTCGGCAAGCCGTACGCGGAGATCGCGAAGCTCTCGCCCGACATCCGCGCCTTCATCGGCATGGCCGAAGGTTTGCGGCGCCTCGGCTATTCGGCGCCCGCCTTGTTCGCCTACAACGTCGAGGAGGGGCTGGCGCTCACTGAGGATTTCGGCGCCGCCACGATCGCCGACGCCGGCGTTCCCGATGGCGCGCGCTACGCCGAAGCGGTGGCGCTGCTTGCCGATCTGCATGGCCGCGAATTGCCGGACAGCCTGCCGGTGGGCGAGGAAACCTATCGCGTGCCGGTCTACGACGTCGAGGCGATGCTGGTTGAGGTCGAACTCGTGCTCGACTGGTATGCGCCTTCGATCGCGAGAGTGGCGACGCCCTCGGGCGCGCGCATGCAGTTTCTCTCGATCTGGCGAGAGCTGCTGGCGCCGGTCCTGGCCGCGCCTGCGACCTGGACGCTGCGCGACTTTCATTCGCCCAACCTGCACTGGCTGGCCGATCGGGAGGGTTTGAGGAGGATCGGCCTGATCGACTTTCAGGACGCGGTGATCGGGCCGCCGGCCTATGACGTCGCTTCGCTGCTGCAGGACGCCCGGGTCGATGTGCCGGAGGATCTCGAAATGCGGTTGGCGGCGCTCTATTTGCGACGCCGCGCGGCCGCCGATCCCGGGTTCGACGCGGAAAGCTTCGCGGCCGCCTATGCCGCGATGGGCGCGCAGCGCGCGACCAAAATCCTCGGCCTCTTCGCCCGGCTGGACAAACGCGACGGCAAGCCTCTCTATCTCGGCCACTTGCCGCGCAGCGAACGGGCCCTCGCCAAGAATCTCGCGCACCCGTCGCTCGCGCCGCTCGCCAACTGGTATCGGAACCATTTGCCGCGGGCTCTGGGCGCCCCTCCCGCCGCTTCCGAACCCTGAAGTCCGACCTTTGCAGCCCCGACGATGAGCGCGCCAATTCCGAAAACCGCCATGGTGTTCGCCGCGGGGTTGGGGATGCGCATGCGGCCGATCACCGATACGCTGCCAAAGCCGCTCATCCGGGTCGGCGGCAAAGCCGTGATCGATTATTGTCTCGACCGGCTGGCCGACAATGGAGTCGAACGGGCGATCGTCAACGTCCACTGGCTCGCCGACCAGATCGAGGCGCATCTGGCCGGTCGCAAATCTCCCAGGATCCTGATCTCGGACGAACGGTCGAAACTCCTCGACCAGGGCGGCGGCGTCAAGCGCGTCCTGCCGGTCCTCGGCGACGATCCTTTCCTGATCTGCAACACCGACGCTTTCTGGATCGAAGGGCCGCGTTCGAACATCGCGCGGCTTGCCGAGGCCTTCGATCCCGAGGCCATGGACATCGCGCTGCTGGTCGCCGTGGGCGCCGGCGCGGTCGGCGTCGACTGGCCCGGGGATTTCACCATGGCGCCCGACGGACGGCTGGCCTCGCGCGAGCCGCGCCGGGTGGCGCCCTTCGTCTATACCGGCGTCGGCATCGTCAAACCGCAATTGTTCGGCGGCGAAGCGGCGGAGGTCTTCCGTCTGGCGCCGTTTTTTCACGCCGCGGCGGCCAGGGGCGGCTCTACGGCGTTCGCCTCGACGGCCTGTGGCTGCACATCGGGCGCCCCGAGGCGATCGCCGAAGCCGAGAGAGCGATCGACCGCTCGACCCTATGAGGCGCGGCGCTTTTTTCGCAGGAAAGAGCGAGGTCGTCGGGTTACGGTGCGGTTACGGCGGTTACGGTGATGGTGTGGACGGCGCCCGCGCGGCATCTGGTTCTGGATTTGAACCGTGCCAAAATGGTTGTCGTTAGAGCGACCATTTGAAGGAGCGCCGTCCATGGGAAAATCTATCACCGAATTCTCGTCTGTCACGCGGGTTGGTCTTGATCTGGCCAAGCACGTCTTCCAGGTCCACGGCGTGGATGTCGCGGGCAGGGTCGTCTTCAACAAGTCGGTCAAGCGCGACAAGTTGCTGGCGTTCTTCTCGGGCCTGCCCAAATGCCTGGTCGGTCTGGAGGCGTGCGGGTCGGCCCATCATTGGGCGCGCGAGTTGATCAAACTGGCGGTAACGGTGACAGTGCACATTTTGACCCTCCAATTCGACCGGGTCTGCTCGGCTCACCGCAGGTGTCGAGCGGCACGGTTAGTAAATTGCACTGTCACCGTAACCATATATGAACCCTAACTTGCCCGTCGGATTCCGGCGGTTTTTGTGGTATGATAATATGATGAATAAGCAGGAAATCCTTGACCGGCTCCGCGAAAACGAGCGCGCCTTGCGCGAGCGGGGGGTGACTCACGTTGCCTTGTTCGGTTCGCGCGCACGTGGGGATAACCGGGCCGACAGCGACACCGACATCATGATTGTGGTCGATCCGGCTGCCCATATCACGGTCTACGACTACGTCGGGCTGAAGGAGTATATCGCGAGTTTATTCGAAGGCCACGTTGACGTTGTGAGCCGCGACGGTCTGAAACCCTATGTCCGTCCTGCCGCGACGGCTGACGCTGTCTATGCCTTCTGATTCAGCCGAAGCGCCGCTTCGCGACATTCGTTATCACATTGACCTTGCTGAGGCCTTTGTCGCGGGACTGGACGCGGCGGCGTTTTGTAATGATCTCCGCACGGTCTATGCGGTTACACGTTGCCTTGAGATCATTTCCGAGGCCTCGCGCCGTTTGCCCTCCTCGTTGAAGGACCGGCATCCGTCGATCGAGTGGAAGCGCATGGCCGGCGCAGGCAACGTGTATCGGCATGACTACGAGGACGTGGCGGCCAACTACGTTTGGGACACGGTGAAGTTTGCCTTGCCGCCCCTTCGCGCCGTCGTGGAGGCTGAGTTGGCAAAATGATCGACGGCTGCGCCCGCGTCTCCAGCCAGCGCGTCCGCGGCCACGGCGAGCGGCAGCACGACCGACAGCGGCGCATCGTCCAGGCACAGAGCGCCGTAGCTTTCATGCCAGCGCGCGAAATTGCCGTGACAGCTTATTGGACTGCACCCCATCGGTGAGACACGTTAATTGAGTGACGTCGCTTCGTCCTGGTTTAGGTTTGGCGCGACCGACCGCAGTTCGGCTTCGAACTCGACCGGGGGTTTGTAGTCAAGCGCTGAGTGCAGGCGCTGACGATTGTAGACTGTGTCGATGAAGTCGCCGATCTGCCGGCGGGCGTCTTCGATGTTGGCGTAGGCCTTTCCGTTCACCTCCTCGGTTTTCAACGTCTTCATGAAGCTCTCCGCCTTGGCGTTGTCATAAGGGTTGCCCGGCCGGCTCATGCTGATGACGACCCTTCGCGCCTCCAGCCGCTCGACATAGTCCGTGCAGGCGTATTGCACGCCGCGATCGGAATGATGAATGAGGCTGTTGGGCGCGGGATTTCGCGCGGCCAAGGCCTGGTCGAGCGCTTGCAGCGCAAGCGAGGCCTCGAGATTGTTGGCGAGCGCCCAGCCCACCACTTTGCGCGAGAACGCGTCGATGACGACGGCCAGATAGACGAAGTCCTCGGCCAGCCGGACATAAGTGATGTCGGCGACCCAGAGCTGGTCGAGGCCGGTCGGACGGCAGCCGCGCGCGAGGTTCGGCCGGATCGCGAAGCCGTGCCGGCTGTCGCTCGTGCGCGGAACAAAGGGCCTGGCGCGAAGGCAGAGCAGATTGTCCGCGCGCATCAACCTGAGCACGCGCTTGGCGTTGACGATCAGGCCCTGCCGGCGCAACTCCTGGGCGATGCGCCGATAGCCGTAATGGCGATGGCTGAGCGCCGCGCGCTGGATCAGATCGCGCAGGTCCGCGTCCTCGCGCGCCGGCGCATGCGGACCGAAATGGCGGTAATAGCCGGCGCGCGAAACGCCGCCCAACCCGCACAGGCGCAGGATGTTGGCGTCGTCCTGGGAGAAGCCTTGCGACTCGAGCGCGATCATTTTTTCGATGACCGCGTAGAGGTGGGCGCGCCGCCGTCCGGGCTCGTCGCGTCCCAAAGCCGCAAGGCTTCGTGAAAAAAATGGAGATCCGCCTGTTGACGGCCGATCACCCGCTCCAGTTCGGCGATCCGCGCCTCGGCCTTCTTCAGCTCCCTCGAGGGCGACGCGGCGGACCCGGCGGCGTCTGCAGAGAGCGCAGGCGCGGACGCCGCGTCGCCCTCGAGGGACCGCCGCTCCTTCCAGCCCGGCTTCGGCCCGCGCTTGCGGTTGAAGCCGGCCACGCCCATCGCCCGGTAGGAGTCGCGCCATTCGTAAAGCAGCTTGCGCTTGACCCCCGCCTCCTCGGCCACCGCCGCCATCCTCTCGCCAGCCTCCAGCCGCAAGACGATGCGCTCCTTGTATGCATTCGAATACTGCCGCGGACTCTTGCCCGGTTCCGACATGGTTCCTCCTTGGAAGCCATGTCACCCTTTTATCCGTGTCTCAACTTCGGGGTCCAGTCCATTATTCAATTCCCAATTCTTTCGCTTGTGCTCACCGCCGGCGGGCCAAGCCGTCGACCTCTCGCCGAGCTTTGTTTTCCAAGCCTTCATCCCTGTCAAGGGCGCTCATGGCCCGTAGTGAGACGGGCGTCTCTCGACGCCATTTGAGCGCGCCGCCTTACCCGAACGGCTTCGGTATAATGGCCCGTGTCCACGCATTCCCGCGCCGACGGCCCGCCGCCGATGGCGACATTTCCTTCCTGAAAAGCCGAACCTGTGTTAGGATCGCCTTGATGATGAACCCGGGGCCGCTTGTCCCGGCGACGGCGGGACGCGTTTGGCGGGATAAGGAGCCGGAGAAAAAAAACAATTTGGATTCGCGCATAAACCCTTGAAAAGGCTCAATTCGCGGAAGGGAATCGTTTGGATTCCGCTTCCCCTGGCTTTGCTCCGGCTTCCGTGGGCTTGGATTCCATTGCCGCTGGCTTGGATCGGCGGCCCGGCGACGGCTGGCGCGAAGCGCTCGATATCCGATCAGGAGATCCTGCGGATCAGCCGCAGCGCGCCAGCCGGCCCTCGTCCCCCATTTCCATTATCGACTGAACTGCCCTATTTCCTCCGGCGCATGAGTCGGGGCCGGGCCGCCGGCCCTCGCGGGAGACATTCGGGCATGAAGCTGCCGAGCGAGATCGGCCCGATCCACTTCGTCGGCATCGGCGGCATCGGCATGTCGGGCATCGCCGAGGTGCTGATCAATCTCGGGCACAAGGTGCAGGGCTCGGACGCCAGCGACAACGCCAACGTCAAGCGCCTGCGCGAACTGGGCGCGACGGTCTTCATCGGCCATGACGCGGCCAATCTCGGCAAGGCCGCGGTCGTCGTCGTCTCGACCGCGATCCGGCGCGACAATCCCGAACTCGTCTCCGCCCGGGCGCGGCGCATCCCGGTCGTGCGCCGGGCCGAGATGCTGGCCGAGCTGATGCGCCTCAAGCGCTGCGTCGCCGTCAGCGGGACCCACGGCAAGACGACGACGACGGCGCTGGTGGCGACCCTGCTCGACGCCGCCGGCCTCGATCCGACCGTCATCAACGGCGGCGTCATCAACGCCTATGGCGCCAACGCCCGGCTCGGCGGCGGCGACTGGATGGTGGTCGAGGCCGACGAGAGCGACGGCACGTTCCTGAAGCTGCCCGCCGACATCGCCATCGTCACCAACATCGACCCTGAGCATCTCGACCACTTCAAGACATTCGAGGCGATCAAGGACGCGTTTCTGACCCTGATCGAAAACCTGCCGTTCTACGGCTTCGCCGTGATGTGCCTCGACCATCCGACTGTCCAGGAGCTGGTCGGGCGGATCGAGGATCGGCGGGTCTTGACCTACGGCGAGAATCCCCAGGCGGACGCGCGCCTGATGGACATCGACCTGACCGGAGGGACGACCCGCTTTTCGGTTCTGATCCGCGAGCGGGCGACCGGACGGGCGACCTATATCGACAATCTCGCGCTGCCGATGCCGGGTCGCCACAACGCGCTCAACGCGACCGCGGCGATCGCGGTCGCGCACGAGCTCGGCGCGCCGATCGACGTCATCCGCAACGCGATCGCCGCGTTCGGCGGGGTCAGGCGACGCTTCACCCGCACCGGCGAATGGAACGGCGTCGCCATCTACGACGACTACGGCCACCATCCGGTCGAGATCGGCGCGGTGCTCGCCGCCGCGCGCGCCGCGACCAGCGGCAAGGTGATCGCCGTCGTGCAGCCGCATCGCTACACCCGCCTGGCGTCCCTGTTCGACGCCTTCGCCACCTGCTTCAACGAGGCCGACAGCGTGATCGTGGCCGACGTCTATCCGGCCGGCGAGCCGCCGATCGAGGGCATGGACAAGAACGCGCTCGCGACTGCGATCGGCGCCCATGGCCACCGGCACGTCCTCGTCCTGCCCTCGCCCGACAAGCTCGCCGCGCTTGTGCGTTCGCTGGCCGCGCCCGGCGATCTCGTCGTCCTTCTGGGCGCGGGCACGATTTCCCAATGGGCCTATGCGTTGCCCGGCGAACTCGCCGCGCTCGACCGGGCTTGAGAGCGGCGCTGCGTCGATGAGCTTTCCCGACATCGTCGCCGATCTGAGGGCGCTCGCGCCGCGGCTGCGCGGGCGCCTCGTCGCCAACGCCCCGATCGCGGAGACGACCTGGTTTCGGGTCGGCGGCCCGGCGCAGGTCCTGGCGTCGCCGGCCGACGAGGAGGATCTGGCGTATTTCCTGAGCGCGCTGCCGCGCGAGATTCCGGTCACGCCGATCGGTCTCGGCTCCAATCTGATCGTCAGGGACGGCGGCGTCGAAGGGGTGGTCGTGCGCCTCGGCGGACGAGGATTCGGCGCGATCGAATGCACGGCCGAGGCGCGAATCGTCGCTGGCGCCGCCGCGCCCGACCTGCGCGTCGCCAAGGCGGCGGCCGAGGCCGGCGTCGACGGCCTCGCTTTCCTGCGCGGCGTTCCCGGCGCGATCGGCGGGGGGCTTCGCATGAACGCCGGGGCTCACGGCGGCGAGATCAAGGACGTGCTGATCGAGGCGCGCGGCGTCGACCGCTCCGGCGCCCGGCGGGTCTTCTCGAACGCGGACCTCGGCTTCGCCTATCGCCACAGTCGCGCTCCCGACGACATCGTCTTCACCGGCGCGACGTTTCAGGGCCGTCCGGGCGACCCGGCCGCGATCCATGCCGAGATGGAGCGAATCACCCGCGCCCGCGAAGCGACGCAGCCGATCCGCGAAAAGACCGGCGGCTCGACGTTCAAGAATCCGGTCGGGTTCAAAGCCTGGGAGCTGATCGACAAGGCGGGCTGTCGCGGCCTGCGCCGCGGCGACGCGCAGGTGTCGGCCATGCACTGCAACTTTCTCATCAATCGCGGGCAAGCGAGCGCCGCCGACCTTGAATCTCTCGGCGAGGAGGTGCGGCGCCGGGTCCTCGCCAGCTGCGGGGTCGCGCTCGAATGGGAGATCAGGCGCATCGGCGCCGCGAGGCCTTGACCCAATCTAGGCCCGCGATCCGGCCCGCGTTGACCTTGCGCGCCCACGATTCAGCTATTTTTCCGTAATCTTCCCCAACGTCGATCCGCCCCGGTTAACGGCTCCTTAAGTCCCACGACTTAATTCTAACTTAACTTTGCCGATTGGCGGAGCGTTAGGGAAATGGCGGGCGATGAAGCATGTCGCGGTCCTGATGGGCGGCTGGTCGGCCGAGCGTCCGGTCTCGCTCAATTCCGGGCGGGGCTGCGCCGACGCGCTGGAGGCGATGGGCTACCGCGTCACGCGCATCGACGTCGATCGCGCCATCGCCGACACGCTGGCCAGGCTGAGGCCCGACGTCGCCTTCAACGCCCTGCATGGACCGTCGGGCGAGGACGGAGCGATCCAGGGCCTGCTCGAGATCCTGCGCATCCCCTATACGCATTCGGGCGTGCTGGCCTCGGCGCTGGCGACGCAGAAGGACCTCGCCAAGATCGTGCTCGAGGCGTCGGGGATTCCCGTCCCCTTCGGGATCACGGTCGATCGTCACGAGGCCGCGCGCCGCCACGTGCTGCCGCCGCCCTACGTGCTCAAACCAGTCAACGAGGGTTCGTCCTTGGGGGTCGTGATCGTCAAGCAGGACCGCGCCCATCCGCCGCAGGAGGTCGGGCGTGAGGACTGGCCCTATTGCGACCGGTTGCTCGCGGAGCGATTCGTCGACGGCAAGGAACTGACCTGCGCGACGATGGGCGACCGCGTGCTTGGCGTGATCGAAATCCAGCCTGTTTCCGAAGCGTTCTACGGATACGACGCAAAATACGCGAAAGGCGGCTCACGCCATGTCCTACCGGCAGAGATTAAACCGAATATTTACCATAAGGTTCAAGAATTGACGCTCAGGGCCCATCGAGCCCTGGGTTGTCGCGGGGTCAGCCGCGCCGACTTTCGGTTCGACGAGTCGAAAGGCGAAGAGGGCGAGCTCGTGTGTCTCGAGGTCAACACCCAGCCGGGAATGACGGAAACGTCGCTGGTGCCGGAAATGGCCGCCCACGCGGGCCTGTCGTTTGGCGAGCTGGTCGCCTGGATGGTGGAGGACGCGTCGTGCGACCGTTGAGCGGGGCGCTCGGATGGGAGCAGAACGCCAGGCCGGCGCTGGCCGGCGTCCCAGCGCAAGCGCGCCCGCCCAAGGTTCTGCTGCGTGGCGAGCGCGCGGCCCGCGGCTCGAGGCGCTGGCGGATTTCGCTCGACCGTCCGGCGCCGCTCGGGCTGGAAATCGCGCTCGCCCTCGCGGTTCTCCTAGCGGCGGCGGGACTGGGCGCCCTGCGGGGCGGGCAACTTCATGAGTTTGCGGCGCGACACGGCGGCGTTGGCGACTTCCTCGCCCGGTCGCTCGGCTTCGGCGTCGACATCGTGACCGTGTCCGGCGCGATCCATATGACAGAACCGCGAATTCTGTCGATCGCGGGCATCGATTCGACAACGTCGCTTCCATTTTTTGACGTCGCCGAGGCGCGCGCGCGGCTCGAGGCCGATCCGCTCGTAAAGCAGGCGAGCGTGCGCAAGCTCTATCCCGATCGGATCGTCATCGATATCGTCGAACGCACGCCTTACGGCGTCTGGCAGAAGGACGGGCGGGTTCGCGTCATCGCCGCCGACGGCGGGCCGATCGACGACGTCCGTGACGGCCGCTACGTCGATCTGCCCTTTGTCGTCGGGGAAGGCGCCAACACCCGCGTTCGCGAATTCACCGCGCTGCTCAAAGCCATGGAGGAATTGCGGCCGCGCGTCGAGGCGGGCATGCTGATCGGCCAGCGCCGCTGGGATCTCAAGCTCAAGTCGGGAATCGAGATCAAGCTGCCGGAAGCCGATCCAAAGTCCGCGATCGAAACCCTGCTCGCGCTCCAGCGCCAGTCTCGCATCCTTGAGCGCGACGTTCTCGCCCTCGACTTTCGCGTTCCTGGCCGGGTCTTCGTCCGCCTGTCGCAGGACGCGGCCGCCGCGTGGTCCGAGGCGCATTCAAAGAAGGGGGCGCGGCCTTGAGCTTCAAACCGCTGCCGCCGCGCATGCGCCAGATTCCCGCGCGCAAAAGCGCGATCCTGTCGGTGCTCGATGTCGGCGCCTCGAAGATCGTCTGCCTGATCGCGCGGCTGACGCCGATGGAGGCTTCCGATTCGCTGCGCGGCCGCACCCACCGGTGCAAGGTGCTCGGCATCGGCCACCAGCGCTCGAACGGCGTCAAGGGCGGAGCGGTCGTCGACCTCCACGCGGCCGAGCAGGCGGCGCGCCTTGCGATCGACGCGGCCGAGCGCATGGCCGGCGTCGAAGTCGGCGGCGTCATCGTCAACATGTCCGGCGGCCTTCTGGCTTCACGGCGCTTCGCCGCCAAAGCGGCCCTGCGCGGCAAGACGGTTTCCGAGCATGACATTCGCCGCGTTCTTGAAGCCGCCTCGGCGGGCAGCGCCCAGCCCGGGCGAACGGTTCTTCATGGGCTTCCGACCGCATTCTGGCTGGACGCGGCGAGCGACGTTCGCAATCCCCAGGGCATGATCGGCGAGGAGCTCGGCGCCGACCTTCACGTCGCGTCGTGCGATTCGGCGACCGCGCGCAACCTGATGCTGGCGGTCGAACGCTGCCATCTGCGCGTCGAGGCGATGGTCGCGACGCCCTATGCCGCCGGGCTCTCGACGCTGGTCGACGACGAGGCCGAGCTTGGCGCGGCCGTCATCGATTTCGGCGGCGGATCGACGACGGTCGGCGTTTTTTCCGGCGGCCGGCTCATTCACGTCGACGCCGTGGCGGTCGGCGGCATTCATGTGACGCGCGACATCGCCCGCGGGCTCAATGTCGCGATCGCCGACGCCGAGCGCCTCAAGACGCTTTACGGCGCCTGCATCGTCTCGGCGTCCGACGATCGCGAATCGATCGCCATTCACCGGCTTGGCGACGACATGGATCACCCGAGTCATCTGCCGAAGTCCGAACTGCTGCGGATCATCAGGCCGCGGGTCGAGGAAATCCTCGAGCTCGTGCGCGATCGGCTTCGCGCTTCCGGCCACGCCGCGCAGGCCGGCCGGAGGCTCGTGATGACCGGCGGGGCGTGTCAATTGACCGGGATGCCCGAACTCGCCCGCGCGATCATTTCGAGCGAGGTCCGCATTGGCCGCCCGCTCGGAATCGAGGGCCTCCCGGAATCCGGCAAGAGCCCCTCCTTCGCCGCCGCCGTCGGATTGATGGTCTATCCGCAGATGGCGGGTCTCGAATTTCACGAACCGGCGCGGCTTGCTTCGCGGCAGGCGGATGAGGAGAGCGGATACGCGGCTCGGGTAGGGCGGTGGTTGAAAGAGAGTTTCTAACCAGAGTTCTGGGCCTTCGCCTGCGGCGAGGCGTCGAGAAAAGGCTACTACGCATTAGAATTGGCGCCGGCGGGCGCCCAACGGAGTGAGGCAGGCATGTCGATCAATATCAAAGCGCCCGAACTCAGGGAATTGAAGCCCCGCATCATGGTTTGCGGCGTCGGCGGCGCGGGCGGCAACGCAGTCAACAACATGATCGTCTCCGGTCTTTCCGGAGTCGATTTCATCGTCGCCAACACGGACGCGCAGGCCCTGACCTCCTCGCGCGCCGAGCGCATCATCCAGATGGGCCTTCAGGTGACGGAGGGTCTGGGCGCCGGCTCCAAGCCTGAAATCGGCAAGGCGGCGGCCGAGGAGGCGCTCGAGGAGATCCGCGACCATCTCGCTGGCGCGCACATGGTCTTTGTCACCGCCGGCATGGGCGGCGGCACTGGAACGGGCGCGGCGCCGGTCATCGCCAAGGCCGCGCGCGAGATGGGCATCCTGACGGTCGGCGTCGTCACCAAGCCGTTCCATTTCGAAGGCGGCCGGCGCATGCGGGTGGCGGAGACCGGAATCTCCGAACTGCACAAGGCGGTCGACACCCTCATCATCATCCCCAATCAGAACCTGTTCCGCGTCGCCAACGAGAAGACCACTTTCGCCGACGCCTTTGCGATGGCCGATCAGGTCCTCTATTCCGGCGTCGCTTGCATCACTGACCTGATGGTGAAAGAGGGCCTCATCAACCTCGATTTCGCCGACGTCCGCTCCATCATGAGCGAGATGGGGAAGGCGATGATGGGCACCGGCGAGGCGGCGGGCGAAAAGCGCGCGGTGCTCGCCGCGGAGGCCGCGATCGCCAATCCTCTTCTCGACGAGACCTCGATGCGGGGCGCGCGAGGGCTCCTCATTTCGATCACCGGCGGCAACGATCTGACGCTCTACGAGGTCGACGAGGCGGCGAGCCGCATACGTCAAGAAGTCGACGAGGAAGCCAACATCATTCTCGGAGCGACATTCGAACCGGCGCTCGACGGCGTCGTGCGCGTCTCGGTGGTCGCGACCGGCATCGATCAGGCCTCGATCTCCCAGATTGAACCCGTAATCGTTCAACCGCGGGCCGAAGTTCAGCCTCGGCCGCGCGCCCCGGCTCCCACGCCGATCCGCGCGACGCCGCCGGCGGAGAGCGAGGTCGCCACGGCCGCTCAGGACGTGAGCGAGATCGCGATCCAGGCGGTCGCGCTTGCGTCCAGCGGATTCCCGGAGCCGATCGAGCCCTATTACGAACCGGAAGAGGCGGCTGCGCCCTTCGTTCCGCCGGCGCCGGCGCCGATCGCCCGCGCCGCGCGAATGCCGCAGATCGAGGATCTGCCCCAGGTCGCGCAGAATCAGTTGCGCGCCGTGCGGGACGCGCAGGCTGGCGCCGCCGCGCCGCTGCCCGAAACGCGCCGCCGTTCGCTGCTGGAAAAGCTGGCCGCCTTCGGCATTACGCGCAGCGACGAGGAGCCGACGGCGAAGGCCCCATCGCCCTTGCTGCCCGCCCCGCCGGCGTCGAGGCCGCACGTCGCGCCGGCGGCCCAGAGCGACTTCGGCCGGGCTCAGCGACAGCAGGCGCCGCGCGCGCCGTCGGGCGCTTTGGACCCGCATGGCCGACCCGCCGCCCGTCCGCCGGTTTCGGAGGACGAGCATCTGGACATTCCCGCATTCCTGCGACGGCAATCCAATTGATTCGGTTGCGCGTAGTCGCCCGTGCCCAGCCGCGGCTCGCGCCGCCGCGGGGCACGGCGCGAAAATAACGATAGGATGAGATCGTAAAATATTGAAATATCAAAATAATCGTGTTTTCGACGCATTGTAACTTTTGTTCACCAAAGGTGATTTGGCCTCGCGGCCCTCGACCCCTAATCTGCCCCCAGGATCGCGAACCGCCGTTTGGATGGTCTTTCGCTCCGTAACGCGGTCAACGCGGGGCAATTGGGGCTTGGTGAAGGCCCGGGGACTTTTCAAGATGAGATTTGGCCTTCAGACAACGCTGCGCGACCGGGTGGCGATCAACGGCGCGGGCGTTCATTCGGCGGAGCCTGCTCAACTGACCCTTCATCCAGCGGACGTGGATTCGGGCGTGGTGTTTCTGCGTACGGGTCTGCCGGGCGGACGTGAACGTCTGCTGGAGGCCAAGCGGGCCAATGTGACCGACACCGCCCTCTGCACCGTTCTCGGCGACGGGTGCGGCGCCAGCGTCCGCACGGTTGAGCATCTTCTGGCCGCTATCTTCGGCCTGCAGGTCGATAACGTGCTGATTGAAATCGATGGGCCGGAAACCCCGGTCATGGACGGCTCCGCCGGCGATTTCGTCAGCGCTATCGATCAGGCCGGTCTTGTCCAGCAGTCGCGCCCGCGCCGCCATCTCAAAGTCCTCGAACCGGTCCGTGTTGAATGCGGCGGGACATATGCCGAGTTTCTGCCTGCGGAGAGCGGTTTCCGCCTCGATGTCGAGATCGACTTCGAATTCGAGGGCGATCGGTCGCCAGCGCCGGCTCTTTAATCTCGATCCGGCGACATTCCGTCGCGAGATTGCTCGCGCCCGTACGTTCGGATTCGTCGCCGACGTGGAGGAGCTCTGGCGATCCGGCCACGCGCTCGGCTCATCGCTCGAAAATTCCGTCGCCATCGACGGCGATGCAATCCTCAATCCCGAGGGACTGCGCTACGCGGACGAATTTGTGCGCCACAAGGCGCTCGATGTCGTCGGCGATCTCTCGCTCGCCGGCGCGCCGATTATTGGCCTCTACCGGACCTATCGCCCCGGCCACAAACTCAACGCCATGGCGCTGAAGGCTTTGCTCGACCGGCGGTCGGCTTACGAATTCGTTGAAGCTCCTGCGTCGAAGGCTTTCCTCCAGCGTCTCGTGACCGGGGCGCACGCGCCAGCCGCGGCCTTCGCCGCCCCTGACTGATCTTCAGCAGGATGCGAGCGGGGGAATTTCTTTCGAGCCCCGATTTCCAAGCGCCGCCGCGATCGGCGGCCAATTTTTGCCGCCGCGCGATTTCTTCTCGTGTGGCGCACGCGCCCGGAGTGGGGTAAAGAGCCGCTTCGCCGCGAACCGGGGCGGCGCAGCCGTCCTCCTGCAACGATTGAGTTCCAAAGCATGGCAAAGGTCGAATTCGGCATGACCCCACTCAGCGCGGGCAGGGTGCTGGCGCGGCGCAGCGCGGCCGCGGCCGCGCTGACCGCCATCGCCCTCTGCGCCTCCTCCTGTTCGATGTTTGACCAGTTCAACCCGTTCGGCGCCTCGAAGTACAAGACGGAGATCGTGCCGGACGTCCCGGCCACCAAGCTCTACGATCAGGGTCTCGAAAAACTTGCCAACGGCGCGCCGCAAGAGGCGGCGAAGAAATTCACCGACCTGGGCAAGCAATATCCCGATTCGGACTGGAGTCGAAAAGGCCTGTTGATGACGGTCTACGCCGACTATCGGGCCGGCGCCTATGATGATGCGGAAACCGCCGCCGACCGGTATCTGAAGGAATACGCGAAGTCGCCAGATGCGGATTATGTCCTTTATCTGCAGGCGAACTCCTATTACGAGCAGATTCCGGACATTTCGCGCGATCAAGAGAAAGCGGCCAAGGCCCTGGCGGCTTTTCAGGCGGTGGTGCAGAAATATCCCAAGTCGGAGTATGTCGAGGATTCGAAGTTCAAGATCACGGTCACCGAGGATCAGCTCGCGGGCAAGGAAATGTCGATTGGCCGCTTTTACCTGAACCGGCGCAATTACACCGCGGCGATCAACCGTTTCCGCAACGTGCTCCAATACTTTCAGACGACCCAACAGGCGCAGGAAGCGCTCTATCGTCTGGTCGAAGCCTATCTGGGCCTCGGGATCACCGCGGAGGCGCAGACCGCTGCGGCGGTCCTTGGCCACAACTATCCCGACAGCCAGTGGTACCGGGACGCCTATGCGCTGTTGAAGGGCAAGGGACTCTCGCCGCACGAAAACGCCAATTCGTGGATCTCCAAGATCTACCATACGATCGTGCCGTCCTGACGGGGCGCTTTCATGCTCGCGCGTCTCTCCATTCGCGACGTGGTGCTGATCGACCAGCTTGATCTCGAATTCGCCGCTGGCCTGACGGTCCTCACCGGCGAGACCGGCGCGGGCAAATCGATCCTCCTGGACGCGCTGTCGCTGGCGCTCGGCGCGCGAGGAGACGGCGGACTCGTTCGTCATGGCCAGGCTCAAGGGCAGGTGACCGCGGTGTTCGAATTGCCGTCCGGCCATGCCGCCCACGCGCTGCTCGAAGGCCAGGACATCGAAATCGGCGACGAGCTGATCTTGAGGCGGGTGCAGTTCGCCGACGGCAGAACGCGGGCCTATGTCAACGACCAGACCGTCAGCGCGCAGGCGATGCGCGCGCTGGCTTCTGCGCTGGTCGAGATTCACGGCCAGCACGACGAACGCGCGCTGACCGACCCGGCGGCCCACAGGGCGCTGGTCGACGCCTATGGCGGGCTCGAGTCGCTGGCCGAGACGACCGCGGAGGCTTTCGCCGTCCTGCGCGCGTCCGAGCGCGCGTTGGACGCCGAGCGCGGCCGCGTCCTGGCGGCGCAGGCGGACGCCGAATTCGCGCGCCATGCCGTTGACGAATTGTCGCGCCTTGCCGTTCAGCCGGGCGAAGAGGAGGCGCTGGCGTCGCGGCGGCA
Organism: uncultured Alphaproteobacteria bacterium; assembly: GCA_963784805.1. Classification (GTDB taxonomy): domain Bacteria; phylum Pseudomonadota; class Alphaproteobacteria; order Rhizobiales; family Beijerinckiaceae; genus Roseiarcus. Next base: position 114,865 of record CAWASR010000016.1, on the reverse strand, counting down.
GGCGATGATGCAGGGCGAGAAGGTCGCGGCCGACATTCGTGACGCCCGCGATCATCTGGCGGGGGATGCGTCAGTCCTGCCGGTGCTGCTCTCGCTCTCTCGCCGGCTGCAACGCCGCATGCCCCAGGCGCCGGGCCTGATCGAGCCCAGCGTCAGGGCGCTCGACGAGGCGATCGAGGCGGTGGAGGGGGCGACCCGCGCGATCGAGCAGGCGGTCGAAGCCTGCGAATATGATCCGCGTGAACTGGAGCGCTGCGAGGAGCGCCTGTTCGCGCTGCGGGCGATGGGGCGCAAATACGGCGTCCCGGTCGATTCCCTGCCGGCGACGGCCCGGAAATACGCCGACGATCTGGCGGCGCTCGAAGCAGGACGCGGTGAGGTCGCCCGGCTCGAGGCTGGCCTCGCAAGCGCGAGCGCCGCCTATCGCGCGGCCGCGCGCGCGCTTAGCGACGCGCGTGAGCGCGGCGCCCGCGAACTCGAACAGGCGGTCGCGGCCGAACTGCCGCCGCTCAAGCTCGAACGGGCCCAGTTCAGCGTCGATTTGCGGCGCGACGAGACTCTGGTTTCGGCCAATGGCTATGATCGGTCGGAGTTCTTCGTCCGCACCAATCCTGGCTCGCGGCTCGGCCCGCTCATGAAGGTCGCCTCGGGCGGCGAACTCGCCCGCTTCCTGCTGGCGATCAAGGTGTCTCTGGCCGAACGCGGCACGGCGCCGACCCTCGTATTCGACGAAATCGACACCGGAGTCGGGGGCGCGGTCGCCGACGCCATCGGACAGCGCCTCGCCCGGCTCTCTTCGAGGGCGCAGGTGCTGGCCGTCACCCACGCGCCGCAGGTGGCCGCGCGGGCGCAGAACCACTATCGCATCGTCAAGACCAATGTGGGCGACGGCGATCGCGTCGCGACCCGCGTGTCCCGCCTGGGTTCGGGCGAGCGGCGCGAGGAAATCGCCCGTATGCTCGCGGGGGCCGAGATCACGCGCGCGGCGCGCGCGGCGGCGACGAGCCTGATTGAGAAGGCCGGATGACCGACGAAGAGCGCGGTCCTTGCGCTCGAATGGGCTTGCCCGGCCGCCCTCTTTGGCCCTATCAAGCCTTGATCCGACAAGTCTTGGGCCCGTCGCGCCTCGGGCCGCTGCAAGGCTCGCTCCGTTTGCTACTTTGAGGAACGACATGAGCCCGGACGACGCCGGGAGCAAAAGCCAGGACCGGCGGCGGGCGCGTCTTTCCGCCTCGCTGCGCGAGAATTTGAAGCGGCGCAAGATCCAGCAGCGCTTGCGCGCGGCCGGGACGACGCCGGGGCGGTCGGCGGAGGATGAGATTCCGGCGCCCGAGGATTTTAAGAGCTGACGTCGCGACCGCGAGGGGAGCGCCGAGCCTTATTCGATCGATTGTATCGGGGTCGGAAGGAACGGGGAATGGATCGAATTCAAATTCGCGGCGGCGCCAGGCTGAACGGCGTGATCCCGATTTCCGGCGCTAAAAACGCCGCGTTGCCGCTGATGATCGCCTCGCTGCTGACCGACCAGACGTTGACGCTGGAAAACCTGCCGCGCCTTGCCGATGTCGGTCAGCTGGCCCGAATTCTCGGCAATCACGGCGTCGATTATTCGATCGACGGCAAGCGGGTCGGCGAGGAGGCGGCCTCCGGCCAGACCGCGCATCTGCGCGCCCGCACGATCGTCGATGCGACGGCGCCCTACGAGCTGGTCTCCAAGATGCGCGCGAGCTTCTGGGTCATCGCGCCGCTGATCGCGCGGGTCGGGGAGGCGCGCGTTTCGCTGCCGGGCGGCTGCGCGATCGGGACGCGCCCGGTCGACCTGCTGTTGATGGCGCTGGAGAAACTCGGCGCACGGATCGAGATCGAGGGCGGCTACGCCGTCGCCAGGGCCCCGAAGGGCCTCATCGGCGCGGAGATCGAATTTCCGAGGGTGACGGTCGGGGGAACCCATGTGGCGATGATGGCGGCGGCCACCGCACACGGCGCGACGTCCATCCGAAACGCCGCCCGCGAGCCGGAAGTCGCGGATCTCGCCGACTGCCTCAACAGCATGGGCGCGCGCATCCGCGGCGCCGGCACGTCCACGATCGAGATTCACGGCGTCGGCCGCCTCAACGGCGCGCGCCATCGCGTTCTGCCCGACCGCATCGAAGCGGGAACCTACGCGACCGCCGTGGCGATGACCGGCGGCGACATTCTGCTCGAAGGCGCGAGCGAGGATCTGCTGCGCGAGGCGCTGGACGTTCTGGAGGAGGCCGGCGCCACGGTGACCAGCGACAATCGCGGCGTGCGGGTCACCCGCAATGGCGCGGGAATCGACGCGGTCGATGTCGCGACTGCGCCGTTCCCGGGCTTTCCGACCGACCTGCAGGCCCAGTTTATGGCGTTGATGACCCTGGCGCGCGGCGTTTCGCGCATCAGGGAGACCATCTTCGAGAACCGCTTCATGCACGTGCAGGAGCTCGCGCGCCTCGGCGCCCGCATCTCGCTCGAAGGCGACACCGCGATCGTGAGCGGGGTCGACCGGCTGCGCGGCGCGCCGGTGATGGCGACCGATCTGCGCGCCTCGGTTTCGCTGGTCATCGCCGGACTGGCGGCGGAGGGCGAAACGGTCGTCAACCGCGTCTATCATCTCGATCGCGGCTTCGAGCGGCTGGAAGAGAAGCTCGGCGCCTGCGGCGCCGACATCGCACGGGTCGTGAGCTAGAAGCGATGCCCGCCGTCGCCCAACCGCTCAAGCTCGTCGCGCTCGACCGCGAGGGCCTCGGCGTCATATCCGCGCATGCGCAGAACACCTGCGTCAAGCGCTCCGATATGGTATGGCTGCCGAGACAGCGCCGCTTCGTGGTCGCGGGGATGCGCTACGACTGGGTTGTCGCGAAGACCGGGTCGCAGGAGCGGGTGGCGAGCGTTCTGCGTTTCGACCGGGTGCTCAAAGTCGCCCATCTGGGAATGGGCGACACGGACGAGGACGCGACGCTCAACCTTCTGGCGGTGACGTTCGAAAAGACCGATCCGCCCGCCGGCATGATCATTCTCGCCTTCGCCGACGGCGCCCTGGTGCGGCTCGAGGTCGAATGCGTCGAGGCCGAGCTTCGCGACATGGGGTTGCGCCAACCGGCGCAGTCTTGCGCCGGTCACGCGCTTTCGGGCCCGTCGGCGGTCTGAGGCGGGAGCGCCGGAGATTTGACGATGGCGATTGCGCTCGATATGGGGTCGGCGGATTTCGAGCCGCGGTTCGCCGCGCTGCTCGGCGCCAAGCGTGAATCCGCGGCCGAGGTCGACGCCACGGTCGCAGCCATCATCGCGGACGTGCGCGCGCGCGGCGATGAGGCGCTCGCGGAATATTGCCGTCGCTTCGACCGGGTCGACATCGGCGCCAGGGGTCTGGCGATCGGCGCGGGCGAGGTCGAGGCCGCGATCGCGGCTTGCGAACAGGGCGCGCTCAGCGCGCTCAATTTCGCGCATCAGCGCGTGATCGACTACCATCGGCGTCAGAAGCCGGCCGACATGCGGTTCACCGATTCGCTCGGGGTCGAGCTCGGATGGCGCTGGCGGCCGATCGAGGAGGTCGGTCTCTATGTTCCCGGCGGCGCGGCGAGTTATCCGTCGTCGGTGATCATGAACGCCGCGCCGGCCAAAGTGGCGGGCTGCCGGCGGCTTGCGATGACGGTGCCGACGCCGGACGGCCGCATCAACCCGCTGGTGCTCGCCGCGGCGCGCATCGCCGGCGTCGACGAGATCTATCGGGTCGGCGGGGCGCAGGCGATCGCGGCGCTCGCCTATGGCACAAAGACGATCGCGCCCGTGGCCAAGATCGTCGGCCCCGGCAACGCTTATGTGGCGGCGGCCAAGCGCCGCGTTTTCGGGGTCGTCGGCATCGACCTGATCGCAGGGCCTTCCGAGGTCGTCATCCTCGCCGATCGGAGCGCCGATCCGCGCTTCGTCGCCGCCGACCTGTTGGCCCAGGCCGAGCACGACGAGGCCGCCCAGTCGATCCTCATCACCGCCGATGCGGAACTGGCGCGCGCGGTGACGGCGGAAATCGACGCGCAGCTTGCAACCCTGCCGCGGGCCGGGATCGCTGGGGCGAGCTGGCGCGACTATGGCGCGATCATCCTCTGCCCTTCGCTTGAGGCCGCCCTGCCGCTCGTCAATCGCCTGGCCCCGGAGCACCTGGAGATCATGGCCCATGACGTGGAAGCGCTCGGCGAGAAAATCGAGAACGCCGGCGCGATCTTCCTCGGGCCGCACACGCCCGAGGCGATCGGCGATTATGTCGGCGGCTCCAACCACGTTCTGCCGACCGCGCGCTCCGCCCGCTTCTCCTCGGGCCTCGGCGTGCTCGACTTCATGAAGCGCACCTCGCTGCTCAAATGCGACGCGCGTTCGCTCGCCATCCTGGGCCCGGCGGCGGTGGCGCTCGGCAAGGCCGAGGCGCTTGACGCGCACGCCCGCTCTGTCGCAATGCGGCTAGAAGCCGGGGACGGGAGCGTGAAACCGCAATGAATCCGAAGGCGGTCGTGAGTCGCGACCGTCTCAGCGAGGTCATCCTCGATGAGGCGACGATCCCGCGCGGCGCGCCCGATCTCGATCACGAGCGCGCGGTGGCGATCTTCGATCTGGTCGAAGAGAATTCTTTCGGCGTTCCCGGTCGCGATGACGGCCCCTACAGACTGATTGTCTCGCAGGAAGAATCGAAGCTTACCTTCGACGTCCGCGCGGCGGACGGCGCGGCGGCGATCTCGATCGTCGTCTCGACGACCCCGTTCCGGCCGCTGCTGAGGGACTATTTCCAATGCTGCGAGACCTACTATTCCGCCATCCGGACCGCGAGGCCGCGTGAGATCGAGGCGATCGACCACCAACGCACGGCCCTCCACGACGAAGGCGCCGAGCTGATGGCCCAGCGCCTCGCTGACAAGGTCGCGATCGATCAGATCACCGCACGCCGATTGTTCACGCTCGTCGTCGCATTGCGCTGGAAGGGATAAGCTCTGGCCCCGCCGCAAAGCGCGAGCTCATTCTCGCCGGCACGCGCCTCATCGCGTTGCCAGCCAGACGGTTCCGGATTTCGGATCGAAGACGATCGCGCCGAACAATTGTAGAATAGAGGCTCCGAGCCGGGCCGCCGGCGCGGTCATCGTTCCGATGCCGTCGCATCCGTTAGCCGACTTCAAAATCAAGTGAGGCTTTCAGAACGATCTGCGCCTGGCGACGACGCTGAGAGGGCGCAACGACAGTTCACGTTCACGTCGCCTTGGCAAGAGTTCCCTTCTTCACCAGGCCGACCGGACCCGGTGCGGTCGTTGGACCCGGCGAAAGAGCCGCGATACGCTGAAGTTCGATCAGGCGCAAGGCCGTCGTTTCGCGCCGCCGGCGATGATCGGAGAGGGAACTGATGGCCCGGCGCCTCGCCGACAAAGTCGCGACCGATACGACCGCCGCGCGCCGGCCGTTGACGCTGATCGTCGCATGGCGCGGGAAGGGATGAGCTCGGGCCCCGACCAAAAGCGCGCGTTCATTCTCGCCAACACGCGCCTCATCGCTCCGCCGCTGGTTCCGGAGGTGCGGCTGTGGCTGGCGGACGAGGCCGTGCCGATTTGGAAAAAGACGGAAGACGAACTCGGCGCGATGGGGCTTCCGCCGCCGTTCTGGGCCTTCGCCTGGGCGGGCGGCCAGGCGCTCGCGCGCTATCTCATCGACAATCCGGCGCTGGTCCGGGATAGGCGCGCGCTCGATTTCGCCTCCGGCTCGGGACTGGTCGCGATCGCCGCAGCGCTCGCGGGCGCGGCGGAGGCGCAAGCCTCGGACATCGACGCCTTCGCCGCAGCCGCGATTCAGGCCAACGCGGTCGAGAACGGCGTCGCGGTCACAGCCCGGCGCGAAGATCTGATCGGCGCCGACGAGGGTTGGGACGTCGTTCTGGCTGGCGACGCGGCCTACGAAAAGGACCTGGCCGCGGACGCGACCAACTGGCTCGCAGCGCTGGCGCGCCGCGGCGCGACCGTTCTCGTCGGCGACCCGCGCCGCGCCTATCTCGCGCTCGACCGGCTCGAATGCGTGATCGAATATCGAGTGCCGGTGACCCGCGAACTCGAGGATTCCGAGATCAAGCGGACCGGCGTGTTCCGCTTCCGCTGACGCCGCCCGGCGAGAATCCTACCCCGAATGTCGTGAGTCCGACGCTTCGCTCTCCGCTGCGGTCCCTGCGCTTGCGATGCTTGATCGCGCCGGGACGCGACGCAATCGGACGCAAGCCTCGAAACGTCGTGGGGGAAGATCCGGGGCGTGAGCCGAAAATAATCTAGATTGATTATTTCATTTAATCAGAAATAACGCTACAATGATTTTGATTAAACGAAATTAACGATCCTGATGACTTTTCGGCCGCTGGACGCGCCCCCGGAGCCCTCGCACCGCCTCCGGAAGACGATGCGCGCCGGAATCACGGCCTCGATCGGCCAAGTCATTGAAAAGGCTCAAAACGGCAATGGGCGTCTATTCCGCTAAGTTGGCATGAATGACGTCTCGGCGCCGCTTCCGCATCGCCTCGGCGCCATGTCCGTTCGGATTCGGCGCCGTTTGCGCTTGCGATCCGCGCGCCCGGCGGGGCCTGGGCGAATGGCCGCCGGCGCCGCTCCTGCCCTCGCCTCAGGAGGCCGCAATACGCTAAGGTGATTCCCGGCCGCGGCCGCCATCTCGCGCCGCTGGCCATGGCTGGAGAGAGAATGGATGGCGCGGCCCATTACGACGGTAGCTGACTTGCGCGCGCTCGCCAGACGGCGAGTCCCGAGAATGTTCTACGACTACTGCGATTCCGGCTCCTGGACCGAAAGCACTTACCGCGCCAACGAGGCCGACTTCATCCCCATCAAGCTGCGCCAGCGGGTGGCGGTCGACATGCGCGACCGGACGCTGGCGACCACGATGGCGGGCATTCCGGCATCGATGCCAGTCGCGCTGGCGCCGACCGGATTGACCGGCATGCAACATGCCGACGGCGAAATTCTCGCCGCCCGGGCCGCCGAGAAGGCGGGCGTTCCGTTCACGCTGTCGACGATGAGCATCTGTTCGATCGAGGACGTGGCCGAGAACACGACGAAGCCGTTCTGGTTTCAGCTCTATGTGATGCGCGACCGCGATTTCGTTCACAACCTGATCGACCGCGCCAAGGCCGCGCGATGCTCGGCGCTGGTCCTCACTCTCGACCTGCAAATCCTCGGTCAGCGCCACAAGGACATCGTCAATGGGCTATCGGCGCCGCCGCGAATAACGATCGCCAATCTCGTCAACCTGGCCACCAAGCCGCGCTGGTGTCTCGGCATGGCGCGCACGCAGCGGCGAACGTTCCGCAATATCGTGGGCCACGCCAAGGGCGTCGGCAATCTGGCTTCGCTGTCGTCGTGGACCAACGAGCAATTCGACCCGGCGCTGTCCTGGGACGACGTGAAATGGATCAAGGATCGTTGGGGCGGCAAGCTCATCCTCAAGGGAATCCTCGATCCGGAAGACGCCGAAAAGGCCGCCCAGACGGGGGCCGACGCGCTGATCGTCTCCAATCATGGCGGACGGCAGCTCGACGGCGCGCGATCGTCGATCGCCGCTCTGCCGGCGGTCGCCTCGGTCGTCGGCGACAGGATCGAAGTGTTGATGGATGGTGGAATTCGTTCCGGTCAGGACGTCATCAAGGCGCTGGCCCTGGGAGCCAAGGGCGTGTTCATCGGCCGGGCGTTCCTCTACGGCCTCGGCGCGATGGGCGAAGCCGGCGTCACTGCGTGCCTCGACATCATCCGCAAGGAGCTCGACATCACTATGGCGTTCTGCGGGTTGCGGGACATCCGCGACGTCGGACCCGCGATTCTGGAGCGGTCCCGGCCGGGCGGATGATTGTGAGCTGCCGGCGATCGGGACGAAATCTCCGCAATCGGATCGGCAAGCGCGGTCGTGCGGCGCGTCCTGAGTTCGAGGCGACGGAACGGAATGGAAAGGCCCCACTACGAGCTGCATGATGGCTTGACCGAGGCTCTCCGCCAACTGGGCGCCGGTCGGGTTGCGATTGCGGAGAGGATGAGCGTCGAGTTTCTCGGCGCGCATCCGGACGATCCCGCCGCCCACCTGTTGGCGGCGACCATCGCGTTGCAGCGCGCCCGCTATGCGGAAGCCCAACGCTGGGCTCAGTCATGTCTGGCTCTGCGTCCCGCCCATGCGCCAGCGATGTTGATAGCAGGCCGCGCGGCGCGAGCCTTGGGAGACATTGCGCAGGCGCGGGATTGGTTCAGTCGGGCAAGCGAGGCCGAGCCCGATCGACCGGAGCCGGCCTTTCTTCGGTGCATTGCGCAACTCGAATGTGGCGACCCCGCAGCGCAGGATAGCCTCGCGCGAATCATACGGAAGTTTCCCCGCGACTCGCAGGGTTGGAGCCAGATCGGCGCAGCGCTTGGCAAGGCCAACCAATTGGAGGCGGCCGCCTTGGCGTTCGCCCGCGCGTTCGCCGCATCGGGCGACGCCGCGCACGCTGTCGAACAAGGCTCGGCCCTCATGACGCTCGGCCGAGTCAAGGACGCCGTCGCCGCGCTTCGCGCCGCCCTGGTCAAGTCCCCGGAAAGCGTCGAGGCGATATTGCCTTTGGCTCGGGGCCTTCGCCGACTCGGCGAATATCGCGAGGCGCTCGCGCTGCTGGAGCGAACTGCGGTCCTGCGGCCGAAAGACTGGCAGATTCATTTCAACCTTGGTCTGATCAACGACGATCTGAACGACAGTTCCGCGGCGATCGCCGCCTATCGCAGATGCGTCGCGCTCCGGCCCGATCTGCCCGAGGCGCAGGTGAATCTCGGACTGGCGCTTCAGCAGGCGGGAGAATTGAAGGCGGCGAAGGATTGCTATCGTGCGGCGCTACGGGTCCGGCCGGACGCGTTCGGCCGGATCGCCCAAGCCCTCCCCTCGACGCGCAGAGGGGAGCTTTGGCTGAACCTTGGCGAATTGCGGCGCTCACTCGGCGAGTGAGCGAGCGCGTCGCATCCGGAATTCCCTGCGGTAGACGCCAGGGCGGCTGAGCAATCTCTCCGCCGTCGATTCATAGCCTCGGGCATCCTGATCTGTGAACCCTTTGAACGAAAGCTCGAGGGGCGCGCGCTCGACCGGAAAGCATTGCGCCACAGGAGTCCCGCGCGCGAGCACGCCGTCGAAATCGGCGTCCACCCATAACGCCGGAAACAACACGCCGACATCCGTGAAGCGGTCGGAATCGACGAGCCCGGTGAGGGTTCGAAACGGCAGGTCTGAGCGATTGATCGGATGCGTCGCGAAAAGCGAATAACCGGGCTCGAGCTCGATCGTCCAGAAACTGTTGAATTTAACGACCGCGACGTCGGGATTGAAAAATGGCGTTCCGGTCGCCTGCGCCGGAACGTGAAAGCTGAGCGGCGAACGCGGGTGGTATCCGACCGAAAGGGCCGGGTAGTCCCAATCCCATGACAGCACGCCGTCGCTCACGCGAACATCGCATGGCAACGGTATGACGAATCCGTGCGACATCGCGTCGACGAACGGGGGACATTGCTTGACCGTCCGCACATCTCGCCCGTGCGTTTCGGAGAAGACGGCGCGCGGCATCGTACGCAGCCAGTCTGGCAAAGCGTGGCGCGCGAGCGTCGGGCGGGCCAGGCCCTCCAGCAACGCGGGATCGCACCGAAAGACGACCCTCATGATCTCAGCGCTGTGGAAGGAGCTACAACGCGCGCCACCGCGTCCCGCCATCCGCGGTAGCGAGATTCACGCTCCGCGCTCGGCATGTTGGGGGTGAAACGACGTTGCGATCGCCAGGCGGTTGCGAATTCGTCGGGGCCTGGAAAGAGGCCGGACTCCCAACCGGCCAGAAACGCCGCCCCCATGGCCGTGGTCTCAACGACGGCCGGCCGGTCGACTGGCGCGTCGAGCATGTCGGCGAGGAATTGCATAGTCCAGTCGCTTGCGCTCATCCCGCCATCGACGCGGATAACGGACTGCGCGCTCTCGCCTTCAGGAGTTCCGCCGTCCGCCTGCATCGCGCCAATCAGGTCGCGCGTTTGGTAGGCCACGCTTTCGAGCGCCGCGCGGGCGATTTCGTTGCGGGTCGCGCCTCGCGTCAGCCCCATGATGGCGGCGCGCGCTTCGCTGTCCCAGTAAGGAGCCCCGAGCCCGGTGAAAGCGGGCACGATATAGACGCGCTGTTCGGGGTCGGCTCGCGCCGCCAATTCCCCCGTCTCGCTCGCATGCGTCACGACGCCCAGTCCGTCGCGCAACCATTGTATGGTCGCTCCGGCGGAAAAAATTGAGCCCTCGACCGCGTAGGTTCGCTCGCCCTTCCATTGATAGGCGACAGTCGTGAGCAGCTTGTTGTTTGAAGCCACCGCCTTGGCCCCGGTGTTCAAAAGGACAAAACACCCTGTTCCATAGGTCGACTTGACCATTCCGGGTCGAAAGCATGCCTGACCGATCAAGGCCGCTTGCTGATCCCCGGCGACGCCGCGGATCGGCAGCGCCATGCCCAAATATCGGGCTTCGATCGTCCCGAAATCAGCGGCGCAATCGCGCACCTCCGGCATCATCGCGCGCGGGATCCGGAATAGCCTGAGAAGCTCGTCGTCCCATTCGCCCGAATGAATGTTTAGAAGCAACGTGCGGGACGCGTTGGTGGCGTCGGTGACGTGCGACTTGCCGCCGGTTGATCGCCAAATGAGAAAGCTGTCGACTGTGCCAAACGCGAGCTCGCCTTGCTCCGCAAGCGCGCGCGCGTTTTCGACATTGTCGAGCAGCCACGCGATCTTTGTCGCAGAAAAATAGGGGTCGAGCAAAAGTCCTGACCGTTCCGACACCATTCTCTCGAGGCCTTGGGCCTTGAGCCTGGCGCACAGCGGCGCGGTGCGACGATCCTGCCAGACGATGGCGTTGTGGATCGGCTTGCCGGTCTTGCGGTTCCAGACGAGCGTGGTTTCCCGCTGATTGGCGATGCCGACGCCGGCCAGGCCCGAGGATATGCTTTCCGACTTGAGCAGCGCCTCGCGCCCCGTTTCCAACGCGCTTCGCCAGATGTCCTCAGGATCGTGCTCCACCCATCCCGGCTGCGGGAAGATCTGGGTGAATTCCCTTTGCGCCGCCGCGACGGGCGCGCCGTCGGCGTCGAAGACGATGGCGCGAAGTCGACGTCGTGCCCTGATCGATGACGAGAACGCATCCCTTCATACGACGCCGATCCTTGCCAGATATGAAATGGGGTCGGGCGCTGCGCCCGACCCAGTTCGCGACTTGAAATCGTCGGCCTTACTTTTTGGGAGCTGCCGCTGTCCAGGTCTTGAGCAGCTCATCATAGTCGATGGTTTCGCCTGGCGGTTTTTCATTTGCTAGCTTGCGCTGTGGCGCAAGATTGCCGTCCTTCTCGGCCTTGGCGTACCAATATTCCGGGTCCCTTTCCTCGTTCATTCTCGGCCCCAGCTTGCCCTGGACGCCGGATTTCTGAAGCCGGGTCATGATCGCGTCCTGATCGCGGGCCAAGCCGTCCATCGCCTGCTGGTAAGTCGCCTCGCCGGAAATGCCTTTGGAGACGTTCTGCCACCAGACCTGCGCCAGCTTGCCGTATTCGGGCACATTGACGCCCGTGGGAGTCCACAGCTTGCGAGCGGGACTACGATAGAACTCGACCCAGCCGCCCACCTTCGGCGCAAGGTCTGTCATCGCTTGGTGCAGGATGTCGCTTTCGCGAATCAAATGCAGGAACGTGACCGCCTTCTTCAGGCTCACCGACTTCGACACGCAGAATTGCGAGTAGAGCCAACCAGCCTTGACACGCTCCAATGGCGCATATTTCAGCAGAGTCCAGCAGCCGACGTCCTGGTAGCCGAGCTTCATGCCGTCCTTCCAATAAGCGCCGTGCGGGCTCGGCGCCATGCGCCATTTCGGCGTGCCATCCTTGTTCATCACCGGTAGATCGGGCTTGGAGAGCGCCGCGGTAAAGGCGCTATACCAGAAGATCTGCTGGGCGATGTGGCCTTGGCCCGGCACCGCGCCAGCCTCGAGAAAGTCCATGCCTGCTGCTTCCGGCGGCGCATATTTCTTCAGCCATTCGACGAACTTGGTTAGCGCGTAGACGGCTGCAGGGCCGTTGGCGTCGCCGCCACGAGAGATTGAAGAGCCGACCGGAATGCCATTTTCTGCGCGAATGCCCCATTCGTCGACCGGCCTTCCATTGGGCAGACCGCGATCGCCGTTGCCGGCCATCGACAGCCAGGCGTCAGTGAAGCGCCAGCCGAGCGACGGATCCTTCTTGCCGTAGTCCATGTGACCATAGACTTTTTGCCCGTCGATCTGCTTCACGTCGTTGGTAAAGAAATCGGCGATGTCTTCGTAGGCCGACCAATTAACGGGAACGCCGAGGTCGTAGCCGAATTTCTTCTTGAACGCCGCCTTTAATTCCGGCCGCTGGAACCAGTCGTATCGGAACCAATAGAGGTTGGCGAATTGCTGATCGGGCAATTGATAAAGTTTTCCATCGGTGAATGTCGCAAAGGACAGACCGATGAAGTCGTTGAGGTCGAGACCCGGATTGGTGATTTCCTTGCCGTCGTTGGCCATGAAATCGGTGAGCGATCCGCCGACAATGTCGTTATAGCGGGGATGGGTGCCGATGAAGTCGGAATTGTTCATCCAGAAATCGTAGATCGGCTTGCCGGATTGAATTTCCACCTCGATCTTGTCGACGATCAAGCCCTCGTCCATCATCTCGTGGTTGACTTGAATGCCGGTAATCTCGGCAAACGCCTTCGTCAGCGTCTTCGACTCATACTCGTGAACTCCGAGAATTTCGGAAGCTGTGCTGACCTTCATGCCCTTGAACGGAGCGGACGCCTTGATGAACCATTCCATCTCGGCCATCTGCTCATCCTTGGTCAGGGTCGAGGGCTGAAATTCGCTGTCGACCCATTTCTTGGCGGCGTCGACCTGTTGGGCGTAGGTGGGTGTGGAGGTGATTATCGCTGCTCCACCGGCGGTTGCCGCGGTTGCCGCGACCGCTGCGGCTCCCTTCAATACGTCACGACGCTTTACGTCCATTATTTCCTCCCAATAAAACCCGTTGCGCACCATGCGCGACAGGCGCGATACGGTTACGCGAAAGTGAACATCGCGATGCCGTAAACCACTGATGCGGCGAGCGGGTACCACAGCGCCCCGCCTCCGAACCGCATCCAGAACACAAAGATGAAGGCTGACCCGATCAGGGTGACGAAGAACCGATCGCCTCTCGTCGTCGGAAATCGAAGAATGCCGACGCGCGGCGTTTCCGGCCGATAGACCGCCAGCAAGGTCAGGATGACCAGTGCGGCTCCCACGAGGCCAAAGAACAACGCCGTCTGCCAGGTCCATGCCATCCAGCCTAGCATTGTGCAAACGCTCCTCTAGACTCGGCCAAGCGCGAAGCCCTTGGCGATGTGATTGCGCACGAACCAGATCACCACGGCGCCGGGAATCATCGTCAGAACGCCGGCGGCGGACAGCAGCGACCAGTCCATGCCCGAGACGGAATAGCTGCGCGTCATCACCGCCGCGAACGGCAGGGCATTCGACGCCGTCAGCGTCGTCGCCAACAACTGCTCGATCCAGGAGAACATGAAGCAGAAGAAGGCGGTCACGCCGACGCCATTGGCGATCAGCGGCAGAAAAATGAAGATGAAGAATCTCGGAAAGGAATACCCGTCGATCTCCGCGGTTTCATCGATCTCGCGCGGAACTCCGCCGATGAACCCTTCAAGAATCCAGACCGCCAACGGGACGTTGAACAAGCAATGGGCGAGCGCTACGGCCCAGATCGTGTCGAACAAGCCGAGCGCGTAATAGAGCTGGAAGAACGGCATCGCGAAAACAGCGGCTGGCGCCATCAGATTGGTCAGCAGCCAGAAAAACAGGTGCTTGTCGCCGACGAAAGCATAGCGATTGAACGCGTAAGCGGCGGGCAAGGCGACGGTCACCGAAATTACGGTATTGATCGCGACATAGGTGAGCGAAACGCCGAAGGCATGGACCCACGTCGGATCACGAAAAATCGCGATGTATTTCTCAAATGTTGGATGATGCGGCCACAGCGCCATCCCAGACATGATGTCAGAATTGGTTCGCAAGCTCATGTTGATTAGCCAATAGATCGGCAGCATCAGCAATATGAGATAGACGACTAGAATCAATCTCGGGGCGAGACTCTGGCGCATCAGGCGTCCCGCCTTCGTTCAATCTGGGTCATGATGGTGTAGAAGACCCAGCACACTGTGAGGGTGATCAGATAGTAGACGAGCGACATCGCGGCGGCGTTGCCGAGGTCGACCTGACCGAGAGCGATTTTCACCAGGTCGATCGAAAGGAAGGTCGTCGCGCTGCCCGGGCCGCCGCCGGTCACGACGACCGGTTCGGTATAGATCATGAAAGTCTGCATGAAGCGCAGCAACACCGCGATGACGAGGACCTTTTGCAGCTTGGGCAATTCGATATTGACGAAAACCGCCCAGCGGCTGGCGCCGTCGATTTTGGCTGCTTGATAAAACGCGTCGGGAATCGCGCGCAGACCCGCATAACTCAACAGAATCACGAGCGGCGTCCAATGCCAGACATCGATGACGACAATGGTGACCCACGCGGAGATCGCATTCTGGGTGACGTTGTAGTGAAGGCCGAGCCCGGTCAGCGCCGCTCCGAACAATCCGATGTCCTGGCGCGTGAATATCTGCCATATGGTTCCGACCACATTGAACGGAATGAGCATCGGCAACGCCATCACCACCAACGCAATTCCGATCGTCCGACCTTTGCGCGGCAAGCAGAGCGCGATAGCGATGCCGAGCGGCACTTCGATCAGCAAGCAAGTGAGCGAGAAGGCGAGAGTGCGAAACAGCGCGTCGTTAAATCTCGCGCCAATTGCGGTGCTCGGATTCAAGAGATCTCGGAACCAGGTGTCGCCACTCCAGAAGAATTTATTCGCCCCCATCGTGTCCTGAATCGAATAGTTCACGACGGTCATCGCCGGAATTATCGAAGAGAACATCACGAAGCCGAGGACGGGCAGGACGAAGAGCCATGCGCGATTGTTGACCGGCTTGTCGATCATGCCGCGACCCCTTCAACGCGGATGTCGTCGAGATAGACGTGCGTCTGCGAAGCGTCGAACGACACCTTCGCCTGCTCGCCGACATCCGACATGTCTTGCGGGATCGTCGCCACCATCGGATACCGCCCGAGCGTAGCATGAGCGAGACGCTTGCGGCCGAGATCCGCGATGTGGCGAATTTGCACCGGCAATCCGCCCGAACGGGTCAGGGAGGCATAGTCGGGCCGCACGCCGATTTGAACACGTCGGTTCGCCGGCAAGTCGGGATAGGCTGCGGCCAATTCGATTTCGTTTCCGTCCACGACGGCGCGGCGCCCAGCCACGGTGGCTGGGAAGAGATTCATTCCGGGCGAACCGATGAAATAGCCGACGAACGTATGCTCCGGTCGTTCGAAAAGCTCGGCGGGCGTTCCTATTTGGACAGCTTTGCCTTCGTTCATCACGATAACCTTGTCGGCGAAGGTCAGGGCTTCGATCTGATCGTGAGTCACGTAGATCATCAACAGATCGAGGGCGCGATGCACCGCCTTCAATTTCGAACGAAGCTCCCATTTCAGCGTCGGGTCGATGACAGTGAGCGGCTCGTCGAAAAGGACCGCCGACACGTCGGCGCGAACCAGCCCGCGTCCCAGAGAAATTTTTTGCTTTGCGTCGGCGGTCAGCCCGCGCGCGCGGCGGTTGAGATCGCGCGTCAGGTCCAGCATCTGCGCGATTTCCGCGACACGCTTGTCGATGACCGCTCGGGGAAGGCGCCGATTCTTCAACGGAAAGGCCAAGTTCTCAGCCACTGTCATCGTGTCGTAGATGACAGGAAACTGAAAGACCTGAGCGATATTGCGTTGCTCCGTCGCCAGATACGTTACGTCGGTTTGGTCGAACAGCAACCGCCCCTGGGACGGGGTGACAAGACCCGAGATGATATTGAGCAGCGTGGTCTTTCCGCATCCCGAGGGACCGAGCAACGCGTAGGCCTTTCCGCGCTCCCAAACATAGTGCAGCGGCTTCAACGCAAAGTCGGATTCGCCGCGCGGTTTTTCGATATAAGAGTGAGCGATCCCGTCGAGCGTTATCTGCTTCATGGTCCGCTCCTCAAGCCGTCATCGCAATGTAGGGAATTGCCACCAGCTTGCCGGATCGGTCGAAGGCGAGAACTTTGGTCGCATCGACACGAACGTCGATCGACGCGCCCGGCTGCCAGTCGTGCACGCCCGCCACCAGGCACACCCAAATTCCCAGACCGACGTCGACATGAATGAAGCTTTCCGAGCCGCTGATTTCCGTCAATGCGACCTTGCCGGGAAAAACGAGGCCCGAAGATTGAACTTCGTCGATCGCGACCGCATCGGCGCGAAAACCGAGCCGGTACTCGCCGTCCGGCAAGCGGGACAACGCGCCGGCGGCCGGCAATTGTCGGCCATTGCGCAGAACCACAAGGCCGCCGCGTTTTTCAATGGCGAGCTCGTTGAGAGGCGGATCGGAAAAGACGCGTGCGGCCTCGACGTTGTCGGGCCGGCGATAGACCAGCGCGGTCGGACCGACCTGCGTCACCCGTCCTTCGTGGAGCGTGATTGTGACCCCGCCGAGAAGAAGAGCCTCCGTCGGTTCGGTGGTCGCGTAAACCAAAATCGTCCCCGATTGGGAAAAGACCTTCGGAAGCTCCTCCCGCAGCTCCTCGCGCAACTTATAGTCGAGATTGGCCAGCGGTTCATCGAGGAGCACCAAATCTGCGCGCTTGACCAGCGCGCGCGCGATGGCGGTGCGCTGCTGCTGTCCGCCGGAAAGCTGTCCAGGCAGGCGTTGCAATAGCTGTTCAAGGCGCAGGAAGCGCGCAGCCTCCGTGACTCGCAAGTCGATTTCCGTTTGAGATACGCCAGCGACTCGCATTGGCGAGGCAATGTTTTCATAAACCGTGAGCGAAGGGTAATTGACGAACTGCTGATAAACCATCGCAACTGAACGGCGGCGCACGGAAACGCCGGTCACGTCCACGCCATTGGACAGAATCCGTCCGGCCGTCGGCCTGTCCAGGCCGGCCATCAAGCGCATCAAAGTGGTCTTGCCCGACAGCGTCGGGCCGAGCAGGATGTTCATCGTCCCTTTTTCCAAAGTGAGGGACACGTCGGTGATCACGGGCGTCTCGCCCGCCGACAATCCGATGTGATCGAGAACAAACGTCACTCAGCGCCACTCCGCGAATTCACTGCGCCGCTAGCGGCGACCGCTCCATTTGAGTCAGAAAGTCGCTGAGCGCAGCGACCTGCTCCGTCGAAAACCGCAAACCGAGCTTGCTGCGTCGCCAGAGAATGTCGTCGACCACGTTCGCCCATTCGCTTTGTACGAGATAGCGAACTTCCGCTTCGCTCAAGTCCGCTCCAAAGACCTTGCCAAGGTCGGCAAGAGATTTGGCGCCGTTCAAAATCTTGGTCACGCGAGTCCCATAGGCGCGCACCAGGCGTCGCATGGTTGCTTCCGGCACGAAGGGATAACGCTGGCGAGTTAATTCCGCTAGCGCGCCAAAGCCCTGCATCGGAAAATCTCCGCCCGGCAGCGGATGACGGCCAGTCCAGCCGCTGCCGCGGCGTGGTGGAGGCAAATGCGGCGAGAGCATGCCCAACGCGGATTCTGCCAAGCGGCGATAAGTGGTTATCTTGCCGCCGAAGATGCTAATCAGAGGCGCCTCGCCCGACTTGACGTCGAGTTTGAGAACATAATCCCGCGTCGCGGCCTGGGCCACGGCGGCGCCATCGTCGTACAGCGGGCGGACGCCCGAATACGTCCATTCAACCTGACCGGGCTCAACTGGCGTCTTGAAATATTCGCTCGCGGCGCCGCAGAGGTAAGAGATTTCTTCCGGGGTCGCTTCAACACGATCAGGATCGCCCGCGTAATCCTGGTCTGTTGTTCCGATCAACGTGAAATTGCCTTCGAACGGGATAGCGAAAAATACCCGGCCATCGGAATTCTGGAAGATGTAACAGCGATCGTGCGGATAGAGCCTGGGCACCACGATATGGCTGCCCTTAACAAGCCGGACCGCGGCCGGGGCTTCGCACGCCAAGGTTTTGGTCAAGACGTCGCTGGCCCACGGCCCGGCCGCGTTCACGAGCGTGCGCGCCCTAATTTCGCTGACGCGGCCGGTTTTCTCGTTCCGCAGAGTCAATTTCCAAACGCCGCTTTCCCTGCTTCCTGCGAGGCATCGCGTCCGCGGCGCGATCGTAGCGCCCATCTCAAACGCATCCATCGCATTCAGGACGACCAGACGGGAATCCTCGACCCAGCAATCCGAATATTCGAATCCGCGCGTGAATTCGGATTTCAAAGCCTGGCCAGCCGGTTCGCGATCGAGACGCACGGCTTTTGTCGGGGGCAGAATGCGCCGGCCGCCCAGGTGATCATAGAGAAATAAGCCCAGCCGCAGCAGCCATGCCGGCCGCAACCCCTTGTGAAGCGGCAACACGAATCGCACGGGCCAAATGATGTGCGGCGCGATTCGCCATAGGACCTCGCGCTCTACGAGCGCCTCGTGAACCAAACGAAACTTAAAATATTCGAGATAGCGGAGGCCGCCATGAATGAGCTTGGTCGAGGCGCTCGAAGTTGCGCCCGCAAGATCGCTCTTGTCGCAGACGAATACCGACCACCCGCGGCCGGCGGCGTCGCGGGCGATGCCGCAACCATTTATGCCGCCTCCGATAATCGCAACATCGAAGAGCGCGGTGTTTTGGCCCGTCATCGCTCAGTGCGCCCCACCCTGTCAGCACGGCCTCGCTAACGCGATAGTTTCCGCCCTCTTGCCGACCTAGCGAACCATATAACGAACATGAAACGCTATGCAATCGAAAAAAACGAACGTTAAAACGCATCTTTGGCTTGGCGTTTTCGTGGGACGGCCTCGACCGGCCCTCCTGTTTCAATAACCTTCACCTCGCATTCCTCGCACATTTCGATGACTGCGGGAGAAGGAAGACGATCTGTGATGAAAACGTCGATTTCGGACAAATGAGCGATTCGGACTGGCGCCGAGCGGGAGAACTTGCTGCTGTCGGAAACCAGAAATACTCTTCGAGCGTGTTCGATGATCGCTCGGGAAATTTCGACTTCGCGGATATCGAAGTCCAGTAGCGTGCCGTTCAGGTCGATGGCCGATGTGCCGATGACCGCGATGTCGACCCTGAATTGCTCGATCTGCGAAACCGTGACCGCGCCGACCACGCCGCCGTCGCTCTGTCGGATTGTTCCGCCGGTAACGAAGACCTCGATCGCATTGGTGCGATAGAGGTCGTTCGCGACGTGCAAATTGTTCGTGATGACCAGAAGGCCAGAGTGTCCCAGCAGCGCCTTGGCGACTTCCTCCGTAGTGGTGCCAATATTGATGAACAGCGAAGAGTTGTCGGGAATAAGTCGGGCGGCGGCTTCTCCAATGAGCCTCTTGTGTGGATGCGCGACGAGTTGGCGCGCTTCATAGGAAAGGTTCTCGACCCCAGAGGCGACAATTGCGCCGCCATGCACGCGCACCACTCGGTGAGCCTCGCTGAGTTCATTTAGGTCCCGCCGGATAGTCTGGACCGCCACTCCGAATTGCGATGCCAGATCCTCGACAGCTACGCGCCCGGATTGGCGCAACAGGGCGACAATTTGTGATTGACGGCTGTTGGAGGCGCGCGAAGGTGAAGCGGTCGCCATGTCATGCGCTCCGTCGTCTATTGTAGACTGAGATTGAATTATAGACTGAGATTGAATGCGATCGAAATGCGCAGGGCCGCGCCCCGGTACGGGCGCACTTGGTGAAATAGCCACGAGGGAAACATAAACAAGAGTCCCGGGCGGGGCCGGATCGTCTCGGCCGCGCCAACCGACGCTCCATCCTCGCCGGCGAATTGGAGCGCGGGCGCGTACATGCCCGGGCCGGCGCCGCGCGGGTCCAGCATTTCAAACTCGCCGCCCAAGGCTGGATCGCTGGCGCAGCCGCCGTCCTCAACATAGTACGCTCCGGACCAGAAAGCGCCGGGGTGATAATGGCAGATATTGGCGTCCCCTGGTCCATTGACATTCGCCCATGCCATCACTTTCCACGCTTGAGGAGCTGGCTTGCCCCGCCGATCCGCGGTCAGCCGGTTGGCGACTTCCTTTGCGAATTCCAAAATTTCAACAACGGGCTTGCCGCCCCAAGACAGGATTTCGCGATCCGAATGCCATCCGCCGGCGTTTGAGGCCTGAACCGAGGGCGTCTCATCGCGCTTCCGGAGTATAGTCGTCATTAGCGCGGCATTGCGCTCGGCCGCACCAGGAACTTCCAACGCGGCGACCGGCGTGGCGAACAACCCGCGCACGACAATATTCATCTTGGTCTTCATAGCGCCCTCGATTGAGTCATCCTGATCGCCTCCCAAGGGCTAACCGAAGACAAAGCTTACTTCATCGTAGGACTCCCGGCCAGCGCGATCGCCCAACGCAAACTCCCAAATCGATAAACTGGGAAGATTTGGATTCAAAATATTGGATCGATGCGGGCTCTTAGGCGTCTTCGACGGCTGCCAACGAACGCAGGGCCGCCCACCCATGGCGGCCCTCGGCGGCGCGGGCCGCCGTTCTTCGACCCCGGCCATGGCCGCGGTCGGTTTCGGCGCTGCGTGCGAGGTTGGATTTTCCGCCGACTGCGCATTGCGCCAGCTCAAGCCCCGTCACGGTCGCGAATGCCGCAATCGGATACGGCGCGCCCGCGCCCTCCGGCGACGTCTTCGAGCCGCCTAAGGCCTTGCCATCCATGACGACAGGTTCGCGTGCGGCGCTTAGCTCGAAGCCGCGCAGGCGATGGTTCCTCCAATCCATTCCAACAAATCACAATCAACCAACAATTGGCGATCGAGGGGCCCGATCCGCGCCAGTCCTGCCGCGGATTCGCCATTGTTGCGGTCGATAGCCGGACACTCGCCGATCGGGGCCTCCGACGCAGAGCTTGCGGCGACGCGGCATCGGCGCTAACCAAATTGAAAGCCCACTCGGTTCGGCGTGGGCGAAAAAGCGAGCGAAACGACAGCCTTGACGACATTGGCCGCTGCTTTTCCCCGCCTTGGCTCTCGCAGCGACCGTGCGAATGCCGCCGCTGCTTTTCCCCGCCTTGGTTCCCGCAGCGACCGCGCGAATGCCGCCTTGGAGTTGGGCGTCGAGCCGCCAATTCGAATGGGCGACGATCGTCTGGATCGCACCGAGCGCCGCCGCACGTCACTTAGGTGGCTCGCCGGCGCCGCCCTGACGGGTCTTTGCGGTGTGACGCTCATCGGTTCGGCGCTCTACTTCGATCTCGACAGCCAGTACGATTTCGCCGAAAAACCTGAATTCGCGACCGCCGTAGGCCCCATGCGAGCAACCGACCAAGGGGTCAGTCCCGGTAAGGGCGACCGCCTTCTGCGTCCAGTAGACATCGTCTCGGACAAGCAGACATACAAGGTTCCGACGACGATCAAGATCGGAGACAAGGAAGTCGTGAAGGCGCGCGCCTTCACCCGCCTGCAGACGACGCTGACGATGACGCCGACCGGCTTTTCCGACGAAGTTCCCCCGTTCAACCCACTCAAACTAACAAGCAAAGGGACAGATGTTCCCGAATCGGCTCCCGACCCAGGTCCGGTGCAAGACGACGCCGAAGTGACGTTTCGGACCAAAGACCTTGGCCCGGCAATAGCGGCGCAGGCGTCGGGCGAATTGTCGCTGGCCGAGGTGCAGGCTCAGGTCGTCGAGACGATGAAAGCGCCGTCCAACGCGCCAAAGGCGCCAGCACAGCCGCTGCCGCCGCAGATTCTTCTGATGCGCACCAGCCACGCGGGCGCGGACCCGGCCGGGGGGGCGCTGTCCTACGCGACGACCGGAAGAGTGAGTCCAGGCGCGCCTTTCGCCTCGATCGAAGTCCGGATGATCCCTGAAAATGTGACGAACGTACTGAAATCGACCCGCCCGGACGATGCCTCGCCAACCGAAAAACTCATTCGGCTGCGCCATGGCGAAAGCTTCGAGGACGTGTTGAAGGCCAACGGGGCCAGCCCAGCGGACATCTCGGCGATATTGGCGAGTTTCGGCGTCAGGCATGGCGAGTCGCCGGTTGGCGAAGGGCAAAAAATCATTCTTCTGCCTGAGGAATCGGCGGTCCGGGGCGCGAAACCGAAGATCGCGCGCATCTCAATCTACGCCGACGACCAGCTCAAGGCGACAGTCGCGATCAACGACAAAGGCGGATATGCGCCGATCGCGCTTCGCTCCGCTCGGGCGCCGCGAAAGTCCAAGTCGGCGGAGGAAGGCAATTCGGGCGGCATGAGCCTTTATCAGAGCTTGTATGAAACGTCGCTTAAACAGGGCCTGCCGAAAGCATTGATCGACCCCCTGGTGCGAATCTTCGCCAACGACGTGGATTTCCAGCGCGCGACCGCTCCGGGCGACGCGATGGAGGCTTTCTATTCCCAGCCCGACGAACTGGATCCGCGCCCGGAGCTTCTGCTTGCAATGTTGACGGTGCGCGGTCAGACGTTCAAGTACTACCGGTTCCGAACGCGTGACGACAACATGGTCGACTATTACGATGAGAACGGCCGCTCGACACGCAAGTTCCTGATTCGAAAGCCGATCGCAGAGGGCGAAATGACCTCCCCGTTCGGCATGCGCTATCATCCCATTTTGCATTTCTCCCGCATGCACACCGGCGTCGACTGGGCGGCGCCGGTCGGCACCCCGATCTATGCGGCGGGCAACGGGGTCATCCTCATGGCCCAGTGGGATGCTGGATACGGACGGCGGATCGAAATCCAGCACGCCAACGGCTATGAGACCACTTACAACCACATGTCCGGCTTTGCGCGCGGAATCGCCCCGGGCGTCCACGTCACCCAAGGCCAGACCATCGGCTATCTCGGCGACACCGGACTTTCGACCGGGCCGCACCTGCACTATGAAGTGATCATCAACGGCAATTTCGTCGACCCGTTGGCGATCAAGCTCGCCCGCACGCGTGAGTTCGACGGCAAAATGCTTGCAATGTTCAAGCGCGAACGGGACCGAATCGACCAGTTGATGGCGCGGGCCCCCTCCGCCGCCGCGATGGCGGCCGAGAATCCAGCCGCCGCTCCAGTGGAAGCGACCGCGAAGCTCAACTGAGCATGACGGTCAGGGCGCCGCTCCCGCCGCCGTCGAACCCGAGCGCCGCGCGAATTTCGCTTGGCTCGACCCCCTTCTCGCGTAGTGCGCCGAGCGACGGCGCCTTGCGGCTCTTCGACAGCTTGGCCCCCTTTTCGTCGACGACGAGGCGGTGGTGACGATAGCGCGGCGCCGGAAGACCGAGCAGTTCCTGCAGCAATCGGTGGACCGAGGTCGCGTCGAGAAGGTCGCGCCCGCGCACGACGTCGGTGACGCCTTGCAAGGCGTCGTCGACGGCGACCGCCAGATGATAGCTCGCAGCGAGATCGCGGCCGCGAAGAACGACGTCGCCCCAGCGCGCCGGCTCGGCTGCGCGTTCGGCGGGAATCGCCTCTTCGCCGAATTCGGGCCATGTCAATCGTGCGGGCGCCGATTCGAGCGCGCGCCCCATGTCGAGCCGCCAGGCGGCCCGCTCGCCGCGGGCCAGCCGCTCATCTGACTCTTCGGGCGGAAGTCCGCGACAGCGTCCGCAGTAAAGTGGCGCGCCGTCCGGATCACGCCGTCCATTGGACGTCCGCGCGACTTCCGCCCGGCTGCAAAAGCAGCGATAGACCAGCTCCAGTTCGCTCAGACGCGCCAGCGCCGCACGGTAATCGTCGCCATGTTCGCTCTGCCGGCGTATCGGCTCGTCGATGCGCAGGCCGAGCCAGTCGAGATCGTCCAGGATCGCCGCCTCGTATTCCGCCTTGCAGCGCGTGCGGTCCAGGTCTTCAATGCGCAGCAGCAGGCGCCCATTCGATTCCACGGCGAATCGCTGGTTGCAAAGCGCCGAATAGGCGTGTCCGAGATGCAGCGCGCCGTTCGGCGATGGCGCGAAGCGCAGGATAGGCAAGGGGCCGGGGGCTTCGGAGAGCATGGCGGAAAAACGCATGCACAAGCTGGACGCCCGCGCAAGCCGGCCCCGGAGCCGGGCGGCCATGGCCTATCATCCCGGCCCGCTGATCGCAGACGAAATGATCCTGCGCCGCGCCGCCGAGCTTCTGCGCGCCAAAGACCCGGAGATCGTCGAGACGCTGATGGCGGTCGGCGGTCAGCCGACCCTGCGGCGCCGTGAGCCAGGCTTCGCCGGACTTGCCGCGATCATCGTCTCGCAGCAATTGTCGGTCGCCAGCGCTGACGCGATTTTCGGCCGGCTGGAATCCCGCATCTCCCCGCTCGAGGCTTCGCGGCTCGCCGAGGCGACGGAGGACGACCTGCGCGGCTGCGGGCTCTCGGCCCCCAAGATCCGAACTCTGCGCGCGCTCGCGCACGCGGTCGCCGAGGGCGGGCTCGATCTGGCGGGACTGGCCGCGCTGACCGCTGAGGACGCGCACCAGGCGCTCGTCGCGGTCAAGGGCGTCGGCCCCTGGACGGCCGACATCTTCCTGCTGTTTTGCCTCGGACATCCCGACGCGTTTCCCGCCGGAGATCTCGCCTTGCAAGAGGCGGCCAGGCTCGCTCTCGGACTCAGGCGGCGGCCCGACGCGGCGCGTCTGGAGCGGATCGCCGAGCGCTGGCGGCCCTGGCGCGGCGTCGCGGCGCGGATGCTCTGGGCCTATTACCGGGGCGTCAAGCAGCGCTCGGGGATGGCTCTCGCGAATGGTTCGGGCTAAGGCAGGCGCCTCACTGGCCCGGAGACCCCTTGATGAGCTTTGCGTTGGACGGTCCGCGCCTCCCGGCGAGCTCTGGCCGCGCGAGCGGGCTCGTGGTCTTCCTGCATGGCTACGGGGCGAACGGAGACGATCTGATCGAACTGGGGCGCCAATGGCGCGCGCTGTTGCCCGGGGTCGCGTTCGTGTCGCCGCACGCGCCCGAACCCTGCGCGGGCTCGCCGATGGGCCGGCAATGGTTCGCGCTCAGCGGCAGGCCGCCGGACGATCCGGCCGGGGCTGCGGAGCGGTGGAGCGGCGCGGTCAAGGCCCGCGGCGCGATCGACGCCTTCCTCGACGCCGAACTGCAACGCCTCGGCCTCGACGAATCGAGGCTGGCGCTGGTCGGATTCAGCCAGGGCTCGATGATGGCGCTGCACGCCGGCCTGCGGCGCCGGCGCGCGCCGGCGGCGATCCTGGCCTTTTCCGGGGTGCTGGTGGGGCCGGAGCGGCTCGGCGAGGCGAGCGCGCGGGACGCGCGCGGGGCGCCGCCGCCGATCCTCATGATCCATGGCGATCAGGACCCGGTCATTCCGTTCGAGGCGATGTTCATCAGCGCCGAAGCGCTTGCGGGCGCCGCGATCCCGGTCCAGTGGCACCTATCGTTGGGAGTCGGGCACGGCATCGACGCCGGCGGGCTGCATCACGGCGGCCTGTTCCTCGCCGAGGCGCTCACTGGAACCCGGCGCTGAGGGGTGCAGGCGCGCGGGCCGCGCTTCGGTCAGCGACTCAATCCTCTCAACCTCTTGGGCGCCAAAATCTGCAACTTGGCGACCCCCAAGCCGTTCGCTCGCTGTCATGCCCGCGAGCGCGGGCATCCAGGTCGCCGCCACAAGTCGCGCTGATTGGGTCAGGCGTTCAGGGTTTCGGCGAGGTCCGCCCAATTCGGATTGAACCGCTCGATCAGGTTGAGCTTCCAGCGGCGCTCCAATTTCTTCAGCTGTTTTTCCCGTTCTCGACCCCGACCCGTTGTTGAGTTCCGCGAAGGGCTGGCGCCATATGTGGACGGTCCCTGTTGGCAAGCGGCTTTTTGACGTTTTGGACGGTTTGGTCGGCTGCGGTCATATGTCCGGCCTTTTGGCGCGGCGTCTTGGCCGCTGGCCCTGATGAAGTCCGACGGCCTCGGTCCCTAATCATTTTGGCGAGCTGGCATTGGCTCGTGGCGCCTCGCGGGGCGTCCTCGGCTTCGGTGGCGACCATGTCGTTCATCACGTCTCGTAGCGCTCGCCCAACTCCTGAAAAGGGAAATCTCCCGAGCGCCTGACGGTCTACGCTCTGGCGAAGATCTCCCGGCGGAAGAGCTCGCCGGCGGTCATGATCGCCCAGCAGATTCTCGCCAGCTTGTTGGCGAGCACCACCGCGACGAGGCGCTCTGGCTTTCCGGCCCGCAGCGCGGCGATCGAGTTGGCGAGGGGACCGCTGCGTTTGCCAGCGAAGCGCAGCACCGCCGGCGAGCCCACGACCAGCAACTTGCGGATCTGCCGATTGCCCTGTTTGGTGATAGCGCCGAGCTTGGCTTTGCCGCCGCTCGAGTTCTGCCTTGGCGTCAGCCCGAGCCAAGAGCCCGAGCCAAGCCGCGAAGTCGCGTCCCGACTTGAACTCACTCGGATCGGGGACGCTCGCTGCGATCGCCGAGGCGGTCAGCGGGCCGACGCCGGGTAGGCGGTCAAGCCTCCTCTCCAGTGGCCATGCCTGGCGCACTAAGGCTCACGTGCGGGCCGTCGACCCGCCCGGATCGAAACCGGGCCGGTCAACTTGCTCGGAAGCATCCGTCGGCTCTGGTTTGTCGGTCTTGGGTGACGGCTTCGTCGATTCTTGGGCAGTTGCCTTGACATCAGGTTGCGGGCCATCGTCGCTCGATGGGCGACGATTGGCCGGGTTATCCTTGTATTCATCTGCTTGGACACCTTTTCCGTCCAAGCTTTGTCCGGGTCGTCTTTGCGCCTTCTCGCGATTGCTAAGGATATCGTTCTTCATCACTTTCTCGTCTTCAAGCTCGGTCATTGCACCAGTTCCACTGGTTTGTCCTGCGGACATATTGCGCACTCCGGTTTGCCCCACGGGATCGCGGTGCTTAACAAGTACTAACGCCCAGCCTCGGCAAGGGTTCCGGTGCTGGCCCGTCCTTGGGCCGCACCCCGCCGCTCTCCCTCTCTCAAAAGTCCCGTATCTTCAGTCAGAAGTCGCTTCGTCATAAATCGGGCAGACCGCGCGGAAACCCCGCGAGACAATAAGCGCGGCCAAAATTTCGCTGCCTGTGGGCGAGCAGAGCGGATAAAACCGCAAATTATTGCTCTCCGCGCGGCCGTAGAGAGCGTCGCATCGAGTTTTCGCACGGTCTGCTTGATTTTTGCACACTCGATTTTATGCGCAACCCCGCTTGACGAGGCATTCGACTTCTTAGCGGTACCCCAAGGCGCGACGGTGCATCCGCATAGCTCTGCCGGCGTTTATCAGGCATTTTGGCGGCAAGATTCTTGTCACCGGAGGCGAGCGGCCCGGGTGGAGGTCAGCAAGTTGGATGTTCTAGCGCCGGCACTCAAAGCCCTCCCAACCATCGCTCGCGGTCCGCTTGCGTACCTTGGCTATTTGCTCGCGGTGGGGGCTTGGCTGCTGGCCTACAACCGAAATCGGACCTGCAGCGCTAGTCTTGCCCAATGACGGAATGCGGCAATATTGAGGACTTCGTCGACCGGCATCGAAGGCTGTTCGTCCTCACCGGCGCCGGCTGCAGCACAAGCTCCGGCATTCCCGACTATCGCGACGCCGACGGCCAATGGAAGCGGTCCCAGCCGGTGACCTATCAGGCCTTCATGCGCGACGAGCCGACGCGCCGGCGTTATTGGGCGCGCAGCCTGATCGGATGGCGGAGCGTTCGTCGGGCCCGGCCGAACGGCGCCCATCGCGCGCTCGCCCGGCTCGAGGCGATGGGCGGAATCGAGCTTCTGCTGACCCAGAACGTCGACCGCCTGCACCAGGCGGCCGGCAGCAAGCGGGTGATCGACCTGCACGGGCGGCTCGACCTCGTCCGCTGCATGGGCTGCGGGCGGAGATTGTCGCGCGACGAGCTGCAGGAGGACCTCAGTCGGCTCAACCCGGGCTGGCTCAGCCTGGACGCCGCCGACGCGCCGGACGGCGACGCCGATCTCGAAAGCGCCGATTTTTGCTCCTTCGAAGTTTCGCCCTGCGGCCATTGCGGCGGCGTGCTGAAGCCCGACGTCGTCCTTTTCGGCGAGAACGTGCCCCGCGACCGGGTCGAGGCGGCGATGCGGCGTCTGGACGAGGCCGACGCCGTTCTGATCGTCGGCTCTTCGCTGATGGTCTATTCGGGCCTGCGCTTCGTCCAGGCGGCGGCGAGCGCCGGAAAGCCGGTCGCCGCGGTCAACCTCGGCCGGACCCGCGCCGACGGGCTCATCGCGTTGAAGGTGGAGCGGCCATGCGAGGAGGCGCTGGCGTTTCTGTTATGACGGGAGGGCGGGATAGTGCCCGGCGCTCGCCCATTCCGACGGACCGCCGGCCCCTACTTCTCCAGCGCCTTCATGAACGCCGCGAATTCGGCGTCGGCGATCGCGACCAGGTGCTTCTCCTCGGGATAGGCGCCGGATCTCGACGTCGGCGCGGAATTCCTTGAAGGCGGCGACGCGTTCGCGCTGCAAGCGGTCCAATTCGGCGCGGAAATCGCGGTAGACCTTGGCGTGGCGCGGCCGATGGCCGCGCGTATAGCCGAGCACGTCCTCGGCGAAAAGATATTGCGCGTCGGCGCCCGCTCCCGCGCCCATCGACATGAGAAAAAGCGAGGTGCGCTTGGCGATTTCCGCCGCGACCTTGGCCGGCACGACCTCGATCTCGGCCCCGATCGCGCCCGCGGCCTCGAGCTGCTTGACGTGCTCGTAGACCTTGATCGCCTGCGCCGCCGTCCGGCCGACCGCCCTGAAGCCGCCGGTCCAGGTCGCCCGCGCCGGAATCAGGCCGACATGGCCGACGACGGGAATGCCTTCCGCCGCCAGTTTGCCGATCGTCTCCAGGCTGGCGGCGCAATAGAACGCGTCGCCGCCGGTCATGATCCCCGCATGGGCCGCGCGCAGATAGTCCTCGTAGGTGCAGCGCTGGCCGTAGATGAGGCCGACCTGGACGAAGCAGTCGCCCGCCGCCTCCCGCATCGCCGGGGTCCAGACCGGTTCGATGATCGACAGAATGTCGATCCCCGCCGCCGCGGCCGCAGCGGCCTCGTCGAGCGTCTCGACGAACAGCATCGTCAACTGACGCCTGCCCTTCAGCGCCCGCAAGTCCGCGACCGTCAACCGGCCATGTTTCGCTACAGCCATCGCTTACCCCTCGGCGCCGCGCCGGAAGGGGTATCGCCCGAGGGCGGACGAAGGGCAAGCGTAGGAGGCGCTTAGGCCGGACGCGACTTCACGGACCGCGTCGACCAACGCAGATTGGTCTGCCCCTGCACAGTCATTAGGATGGCGCGCATCGTCTTCCTTTTCGCCGTCCTTCATCGGCTCTTTGGCGAGGCTGTCGCCGCGGCGGTCGAGACCGGCCGTTCAATCGAAGAAAGGCCGCCATGCCAAAAGTCGTCGCAGCCGTCCGCTTCGCCTTGGCCGAATTCGGCCCGCTGATCGTCTTCTGGGCTCTCGCCGCGACGCTCGGGGTGAAGCCTGCGATCTTGGGCTCGGTCGTCTTTATCGCCGGCGACGCCCTCTGGCGTTGGCGACGGGGCCTGGCCTTCACCCGGCTCTATCTGCTGACGAGCGGTCTCACCCTCGTCTTCGGCCTCGTCGATCTCGCCTCGACCTCGCCGTTCATGCTCATGTACGAATCCGTCGTCACCAACGTGGCGACCGGGCTCGCTTTCGTCGTCGGCGCGCTCGGCGACAAGCCGATCATCCAGGAGGTCGCGGAAAAACGCGGCGAGAATTTCGTCGCGACCGACGAGATTCGCGCCTTCTTTCGCCTGTTCACGTTGGCCTGGGCGGCCTATTTCTTTCTCAAGGCCGCCTTCTATCTCTGGGCGGTCTGGACCATGCCGATGCTGGAGGCGATGGCTGTGCGCTCGCTGGTCGGCGGCGCGAGCCTCGTCCTGATGATCGCGGTCAGCTCGACCCAGGGCCGGCGCCTGTTTTTCCTCTGCCGTCGCCTCGGCCTGCTGCCAGCGCCCGGGCCGTCCGCGGCGGAACCCACAGCGCAGCGGGGAGAATGACCGCCGGACAGTCGGAGCGCCGGTGACGCTCTGCCGCCGGCCGTCTCTCACCCTTCCGGCAGGCCGGCCTTGCGCAAGCCCTCGATGACGCGCTCGCGCTGCGCGAGATAGGTCGGATTGTCGCTCTCGGCATAGCTGCGAAAATGGGCGATGGTGAAATTTGGCGCGAAAGCCAGACCGGCCCCGATTTCGGACTGGGCTTCGGCCAATCGCCCCAGATGGGCGAGCGCCGCAGCGTTGTAGAAATGGTTGAGCGGATAATTTCGATTGCCGTCGATCGAACTGCGGAACAGTTCGGCGGCGTCCTCGTCCGCGCCCAGATGGAGCTTGGCGATGCCGGCGATGTTGTTCCAGAGAAAGGAGGCGCCGTCGCCCGGAGCGACGCGAAAGGCCTCGGCGACATGGGCCTCGGCCTCCTCGGCGCGGCCCATGGTGACCTTCGCCAGTCCAATCCAGGCGTGGGCGGCGCCGATGTTCCGGTTCAGCGACAAGGTCCGCTCCAGCTCGGCGACGCCGCGGGCGGCGCGGTTGGTCAGGATCTGGAGGAACCCCAGCCAGAGATGCGCCCAGTAATTGCGCGGCGCGATCGAAAGCCCCTTGATGAGCTGCGCCTCGGCCGCCGCGAGCCGCTCGGCCCGCTCCTCGCCGGTATAGATCGCGCCATAGACGACGTCGACGCGCGCCGCGCCGACCATGGCGTCGACATTGGCCGGATCGAGCGCCGCCGCCTGCTCGAAAAGCTCGCGGGCCCGCACCAGATTCGCGACCCCGCCCTTGTTGAACGCTTGGACGCCCCGGAAATACAGGTCCATCGAATCGGGATTGGGCTCATGTTCGGCGCGCTGCGCCTCGGCGGCGATCAATTCCCCGCGCAACTGATTGGCGAGGCGGGAAACGATCTCGTCCTGCATGTCGAAAAGATCGGCCACCGGCTTGTCGAACCGGTCCGCCCATAGATGATTGCCGGTCGTGGCGTCGATCAGCTGCACGTTGACGCGCATCCGGCTGCCGCCGCGCTGGATGCTGCCCTCCAGGATGTAGCGGACGTTCAAATCGCGCCCGAGCTGCTTGGCGTCGACCGGCCTGCCCTTGTAGGTGAAGGCGGTGTTGCGCGCGACGACGAACGAATTGGCGATGCGCGAGAGATCAGTCGTCAGGCTTTCGGTGACTCCGTCGGCGAAATGCTCCTGTTCCGGGTCCCCTCCAAGATTGGCGAAGGGCAGAACGACAATCGAGAGGCGAGGCGGGCGCGGTTTTTCCGGCGCCGGCGCGTCGGGGGCGGGCTTCGCCTGGGCGGCCTGGCCGACTTCGAGCGAATAGACCCCGATCGGCTCGGCAATGTTCTTGAGCTGGGTCGCGCCCAGATCGTTGACCGTCAGCTCGAGCCGCCCCTTGACCTGGCGATAGGCGTCCTCGGAAAGGCAGATCGCGCCCGGCTTGGCGATGCCCTCGAGCCGAGCGGCGATGTTGACGCCGTCGCCCATCAGGTCGCCGTCGTTCTCCTCGACCACGTCGCCCAGATGAATGCCGGCGCGCAATTCGATCCGCCGCTCGGGCGGCAGGCCAGCGTTGCGTTCGACCATGCCGTTCTGCAACTCGATGGCGCAGCGCACCGCCTCGACCACGCTGCGGAACTCGGCCAGCGCCCCATCGCCGGTGCGCTTGACGACCCGCCCGTTGTGCACCGCGATCGTCGGGTCTATCAGATCGCTCCGGAGCGCGCGCAGGCGCGCCAGAATGCGATCCTCGTCGGCGCTGGCGAGCCGCGAGTAGCCGACGATGTCGGTCACAAGAATTGCCGCCAGCTTACGCATCTCGGCCATCGCGACCCTCCGCCGGTTCCCCAGGCAATATAGGGTCGCGTCCCGAACTATCCAGAACCGGCGTTTGACGCGGCTCCCGGCCGCCTTCAAACTAGAGGGCTCCGCTTCCCGGCATTGAAGGCGCCGCCATGACCGCCCCCGCTCGCCTCGTCATTCCCGATCTCGCCGGCAAGGCGGTGCTGATCACCGGCGCTTCGACCGGCATCGGCGCGGCGGTGGCGCGCGGCTTCGCCGAACAGGGCGCCAAGGTCGCGATCGGCTGTCATTCGAGCGCCGCGCCGGCGGAGGAGCTCGCCAAAGCGATCGAAGCCGCCGGCGGCGAGGCGCATGTGGTCAAGGGAGACGTCGCCGACCCCGTCGCTTGCGAGCGCATCGTCGCCGAGACTGCGGCGCGATTCGGCCGCCTCGACGGCCTCGTCAACAACGCCGGCCTCATGCTGGGGCGGGTTTCCACCCTTGACGCGCCCGACGACCACGTGCGGGCGGTGATCGATCTCAATGCGCGCTCGGTCGTCTCAATGACTCGCGCCGCCGCGCCCTTGCTCGAACGCCAGGGCGGCTTCATCATCAACACGACCTCGATCGCGGCCCGCAACGGCGGCGCAGGCGGCGCGGTCCTCTACGCGGCGACCAAAGGCTTTGTGTCGACCTTGACGCGGGGTCAGGCCAAGGAGCTGATCGGAAAGAAGATTCGCGTCAACGCGGTCGCGCCGGGCGTGATCGCGACGCCGTTCCACGATCGCTACACCGATGCAGCCGCCATGGAGACGCTGCGCCGGACCATTCCTATTGGCCGTATCGGAACGGCGGAGGAATGCGTCGGCGCCTACCTGTTCCTGGCGTCGGAAGCCCTTAGCGGCTACATCGTGGGGCAGATCATCGAGGTCAATGGCGGGCAGCTCATGCCGTGAAGCGCTCTTTCCGTCGCGAGCGGCTATTGCCGGTATTGCTGAATGCGGGTCGTGCGCAATCCGGCGAGGCCGAACTGGTCGATCGAGACTTGCCAGCTCAGGAACTCGTCGACCGTCAGCGTGTAGCGCGAACAGGCTTCCTCGAGCGAAAGCAGACCCCCCCTCACCGCGGCGACCACTTCGGCCTTGCGGCGAATGACCCAGCGTCTGGTGGCCGGCGGGGGCAGATCTGCGACCGTCAGCGGGCTGCCATCGGGACCGATCACGTATTTCACTCTCGGCCGGAGCGATTCACTCATGGGACTCTCACTCAAACGCGTGACGCACTAATCCTGACGATAAGCGACGCAATTTAAGATTTGCCTAAACGGCACGGCCGGAAAATCTGGCTTAAACGCTTAAAATCGCACGAAGTCTTACGCAAACGTTAGCGCCGGCGAGAGAAAGAAGCGGCTCTGGTCCGAAGCCGGCGCACTGTCTTCTGTCGCAACGGTGAAGGATTTACAAATCCCGCCCGCATTGAATATCTTGCCGAAATCGCCCCAGTCGCGTGGGAACGAACAAGCGGAACTGGCGGCGGCGGCGGAATTGGGCTATGGCCTTGCTCACTTGGGCCAAAGTCCGGATCCAACGTCATGTCCGGCGATTAGCCCGCGGTGAGTTCGGAATGCTTGCGACATCTCTCGCGCCGCCGGCGAGCGGCGCGCTCAACAGCCTTGGTCTCGAAAAGGCGCCCGCCGACACCCGCGTGGTCGTGGCGATGTCGGGAGGGGTCGATTCCTCCGTGGTGGCGGCGATGCTCGCCGCGGAGGGCTACGACGTCGTCGGCATGACGATGCAGCTTTACGATCACGGCGAGGCGACCCACCGCAAGGGGGCGTGCTGCGCCGGGCAGGACATTTACGATGCGCGCGACGTCGCGGCGCGGCTCGGCGTCCCCCACTACGTGCTCAATTACGAGGAGAGCTTCCGCGAGAAAGTGATTGAGCCGTTCGCCCGCGCCTATATCGCCGGCGAGACGCCCATCCCTTGCGTCGCCTGCAACCAGCAGATGAAATTCGCGGACCTGTTCGCCGCCGCGAAGGACCTCGGCGCCGACGTCCTGGCGACGGGCCACTATGTCATCAGCCGCGAGCACGGCCGCGGCGGGCGGGCGCTCTATCGCGCCGCCGACCCGGAGCGCGACCAGAGCTATTTCCTGTTCGCCACGACGCGCGCGCAGCTGTCGCGGCTGCGTTTTCCGCTCGGCGCGTTGGCGAAGCCGCAGGTTCGTGAACTGGCGCGAAGCTTTGGACTCATGAACGCCGAGAAAGTCGACAGCCAGGACATCTGCTTTGTGCCGTCGGGGCATTATAGCGACATGATCGAGCGCCTCATTCCCGGCGCCTCCACGCCGGGCGAGATCGTCCATGTGGATGGACGCCTGCTTGGCCGTCACGCGGGCATTGTCCACTACACGATCGGTCAGCGGCGCGGTCTTGGCGTCGCCGCGAACGAGCCGCTCTACGTGGTGTCCCTCGACCCCGTTCGCGCCCGCGTCATTGTCGGTCCGCGATCGGCGCTCGCCCGGACGCGGCTCAAGCTTCGCGAAGTGAACTGGATCGGCGAGGGGGAACTCGCCGATCTGCCGGCGAGCGGGCTGCCGATCGCGGCGCGGGTGCGCTCCACCCGGCCGCCGGCGCCGGCGCTGCTGCTGCCGACGGGCGAGGTCGAATTCGCCGAGCCCGAGAGCGGAATCTCGCCCGGCCAAGCCTGCGCGTTCTATGATTCCGTCGACCCGCGCGCGCGGGTGCTCGGCGGAGGATTCATCGCCGCGCCGTGAAACGACCCCCTGAGGCAAGCCATGGCTGCATTGGACGAGGAGTCCGTCTTCGGTCAGAAGCGCAAGCCGCCGAGCGCGCACGAAATCGGCCAGACCATCGACGATTTGTCCGCGCCGGAGCTCCGCGAGCGCATTGACGTCCTGCGAGCGGAGATCGCGCGGCTCGAAATGGCGATCGAAGCCCGTCATGCGACAAGGTCGGTCGCTGACGCGGCGTTCAAGCTCCCGCCGTGACGTCCCAGTTTTGAATGCCCACGGTCAAATTGCGACAAGTTTCTTCATCGAAACGCAATATTAACGATTACGGCGCATGAATCCAGCAACCCGACTTGCTGGGTTCCGGATGGGCCACGCCCGTTCTGTTCTACGCCTCCGATCCAAATCACCTTGAAAGCCGCCTTCGGGCGGCTTCTTTTTTAGCCGTTGCAATGACCTCGGATTCCTTGTTAACGTAAACTTTTGGTAACCGCGCAGGGCAACCCGCGCGGGCGCTATTCTTGCTTTGCGTCTCTCAGGTTGTGCCAGGCGGTCATTTCGCGCCGCCTCCCGCAACCGAGACGGGAGTTAGAGCGTATGAGTCGCCATCTGGAAGGATCGAAACGCAGCCTTGCGCCCCTCGAGCTCTCGCCGAGCGCAATACCGTTCGTGAATCGCCTGGCCGTTTCCCGGGCGTTCAAGGACCTGTTTCAGGAGGGGATGGCGCTGGTCGAGGAAGCCGCCTCCTACCTCGATGGTCCCGGCCGCAAAGAGTCGCGCGCGCTGCCGCGCCCTGCGACGCTCGCTTACGCGACCGAAAGCATGCGCCTGACCACCCGTCTCATGCAGGTCGCCTCCTGGCTTCTGCTGCAGCGCGCGGTCAACGAGGGCGAACTCACTCCGAATCAGGCCCTGACCGAACGGCACCGCGTCAAACTCGCCCGCGAGGACTTTGGCTGCGCGCCGGATCTTTTCGACCAGTTGCCGCCCGCGCTTCGCGATTTGAGCCGGCGCTCGCTTCGGGTGCAGGAACGCGTCATTCATCTCGACAGGAGCCTCGCCATCGCCCGTTCGACCGAGCAGGGCGAGACGCGGAGCGAGGTCGCCGCGCAGGTCGAGCGATTAAGGGCGGCGTTTTCGAACTGACGGGCGCTCGCGCGCCGGCGCTTGCCGCGGCCCCAAATTTGGCCGTATTGGTCCGCAAGAACCGGCTTTCGATCAAACCCGCCGCTCATGCCGTCAACTGTCAACAACCCTCGGCGCTGCTCGCTTTATCTTTTCACGCCTCCGCTCTTTGGCGGAAACGCGGCTGCGTTCGTCGAGGTCTTCGCCGACGTTCTGGCCGCGGCCCCGATCGCCAGCGTGGCTGTGCGTCTGGCGACGGGCGCCGAGGGCGATGCCGAAGCGATCGTCGCGCCCCTGCTTCGGGCCAGCGCCGCCGCCGACTGCGCGCTTCTCGTCGAGAGCGACCCGCGACTTGCGGTCCGACTCGGCGTCGACGGCGTTCATGTCGCAGGCGCAGGGGCGGAGCTTGATCGAGCGCTCGAAATCCTGAGGCCGAACCGGATCGTCGGCGCCGGGGCGCTGCGAACGCGCGACGAAGCGATGACGGCGGGCGAAGCGGGGGCGGATTACGTGATGTTTGGAGAGCCGCATGGGGCCGGCCCCGGCACGGCGCTGGAGTTGCTGATCGAGCGCGTCGGATGGTGGGCGGAAATCTTCGAAATCCCCTGCGTGGCCTATGCGGCCTCGATCGAGGCGGCCCGGTCGCTTGCGCGCGCCGGGGCCGATTTCGTCGCCCTTGGCGATGCGATCTGGAGCGCGGCTTCGCCCGCCGCGGCGGCTCGCCAGGCTCACGGGCTGCTCGCGCATATCGCGGCCGAGAC
Organism: uncultured Alphaproteobacteria bacterium; assembly: GCA_963784805.1. Lineage (GTDB taxonomy): Bacteria > Pseudomonadota > Alphaproteobacteria > Rhizobiales > Beijerinckiaceae > Roseiarcus. Next base: position 78,308 of record CAWASR010000016.1, on the reverse strand, counting down.
TCTATGACCCGGCTCGCTCTCGCCTGGGCTCTCGTCCTCGCCCTCTCCGGCGCCGCCTCGGCTCAGACGCCGAAGCTGAACGTGGACTCGCCTCTGCTCAACCTTTCGGGTTTTGGCGCGCACGACGCCCCGCCGTCGGCGCTGCCGCCGAGGGCCGATGGCAAGCCGCCGGACCTGGCCTTCGGCGCCTATCAACGCGGCAATTTCCTCGTCGCCCTGAAAGAGGCCGAGCGCCGCATCGACGAAAATTCCAAGGACGCCGCCGCGATGACGCTGATCGGCATGATCTACCATGACGGCGCCGCGGTCGGCCGTGACGAAGCGGAGGCCTCGCGCTGGTGGCGGCTGGCCAGCAATCTCGGCGATCCTCAGGCCGCCTATCAGCTTGGCGCGCTGCTCCTGGAGGGCGCGAAGGGAGTGAAGAAGGATCCCGTCGCCGCGAAGATCCAGTTCGAACTGGCGGCGGAAAAGGGGCATGCGGGCGCGCTCTACAATCTTGGCGTTATGGCGCTCGACCACAGCAACGGCAGGCAGCCCGACTTCGCCGGGGCCGCCCAATATTTCCTGCGCGCGGCGAAGGCCGGCAATGACGACGCCGCCTATTCGTACGGCGTCATGGTGCGCGAGGGCAAAGGCGTTCCCCAGGACATCGCCGAGGGGGCCCGTTGGCTCAAGCGCGCCGCAGACGCAGGCATCGTCGCCGGCGAGGTCGAATACGCGATCATGCTGTTCAACGGCGAAGGCGTTGCTAAGGACGAGGCCGGCGCAGTCAAGATTCTGCTGATCGCCGCCGCGCACGGCAACCCGATCGCCCAGAACCGGATCGCCCATCTCTACGTCAGCGGTCGCGTGCTTGGGCGCGATCTCGCCAAGGCCGCCGCCTGGAACAGTTTCGCCAAGGCGGCCGGGCTCGACGACCAAGACCTCGATGTCGCCACCGCCAACCTGACGCAGGAGGAACGCCGGAAGTTCACCAGGCTCGTCCGCCAGCAGGCAGGGTTTTGATCGCGCGGCGCGCCTAGGCAATCCCGCGGCGGGGGCCTATGAGATCATAACCGAGCGTTGGCGCCTTGGAGGTTTCGCCGGAGGAGACTTCAGCGGTCCGTCGGCTGCCGCGGCCCCGGAGCTCGGGATGGAGGCGATAAGCCATGACGACTGAACTCAACGCTCGCGTGGGCGAGGTTACGGAGCGGGTCGTCGGACGCAGCCGCGCGACGCGGAGGACCTATCTCGAACGGATCGAGGCGGCTGTCGCCACCAGGCCGGCCCGCAAACGGCTCGGCTGCGCCAATTTCGCCCACGGCTTCGCCGCATGCGGAACCGGCGACAAGGCGGCGCTGCGCGATGGGACCGGACCCAATCTGGCGATCGTCACCGCCTATAACGACATGCTCTCTGCGCATCAGCCGTTCGCGCGGTTCCCCGATCTCATCAAACAGGCCGCGCGCGCCGCCGGCGCCTCGGCCCAGGTCGCCGGCGGCGTGCCGGCCATGTGCGACGGGGTCACCCAGGGCGAGAAGGGCATGGATCTGTCGCTGTTTTCCCGCGACGTGATCGCGCTCTCGACCGCCGTGGCGCTGTCGCACGACATGTTCGACGCGGCGGTCTATCTCGGCGTCTGCGACAAGATCGTGCCGGGCCTCATGATCGGCGCGCTTTCCTTCGGCCATTTGCCGGCAGTGTTCCTGCCGGCCGGCCCGATGCCCTCGGGCCTCGGCAACGACGAGAAGTCGAAGATCCGACAACTGCATGCGGAAGGAAAAGCGACCCGCGCCGAATTGTTGGCCGCCGAGGCCCAAGCCTATCATGCGCCGGGGACCTGCACCTTCTACGGCACCGCAAACACCAATCAGATGCTGATGGAGGTCATGGGCCTGCACCTGCCCGGCGCGTCCTTCGTCAATCCCAATACCCCGCTGCGCGACGCCCTGACAATTCTGGGCGTCGGTCGGGCGCTGGAGCTGACCGCGCTTGGCAACAACTTCACCCCAATCGGGCATGTCATCGACGAGCGGGCGATCGTCAACGGCGTCGTCGGCCTCAACGCGACCGGCGGCTCGACCAATCTCACCATCCACCTCATTGCGATGGCCGCCGCCGCGGGCATCGCGCTGACCTGGGAGGATTTCGCCGACCTCGCCGAAGTCACGCCGCTGCTGACGCGCATCTATCCCAACGGCAAGGCGGACGTGAACCATTTTCACGCCGCCGGCGGCATGGGCTTGCTGATCCGGGAACTCGTCGGAGCGGGGCTGCTGCATGGGGACGCGAGGACCGTTTGGGGCGACCGTCTGGCCGACTACACGATCGAGCCGCACCTCGACTCCGACGGCGCGGTCGCATGGCGCGCCGCGCCCGAGCGGTCGGGCGATGCGGGGGTGCTGCGGGGAGCGGACGATCCGTTCCAACGCACCGGAGGCTTGCGGGTCCTCGAGGGACCGCTGGGGCGATCGGTGATCAAGACCTCGGCCGTCGCGCCGGAACGCCATCTGATCGAAGCGCCGGCGCGCGTATTCCACAGCCAGGAAGAGCTGCACGCGGCTTTCCGCGCCGGCGAGCTCGATCGCGACTTCGTCGCCGTCGTGCGTTTCCAGGGCCCCAAGGCGATCGGCATGCCAGAGCTGCATAAGCTGATGCCGCCGCTTGGCGTGCTGCAGGATCGCGGACATCGCGTGGCGCTGGTCACCGACGGCCGCATGTCGGGAGCCTCGGGCAAGGTGCCGTCCGCCATCCATGTGACGCCCGAGGCCGCCGCGGGCGGAGCGATCGCCAAGATCCGCGACGGCGACGTCATTCGGCTTGACGCGCGCGCGGGCCGGCTCGATGTCAAGGTCGAGCCCGAGGCCTGGGCCCAGCGAACGCCGGTGAAGGTCGACCTTTCGGCCGCCCATGCGGGGACGGGACGGGAGCTGTTCGGCGCATTTCGCGCCGCCGTCGGCGCGGCGGACCAGGGCGCGGCGATATTCTCCGCCGCCTGAGGGGGTGCGGGCTCGCGTTGAAGATTTATTCACTATTGCCGAGCGATATTGGCTCGTCCGCTCGGCGCCCGGAACGCGCCGTTCTCGCGGCATTGAAGAGGCATGCCGATGTCGTCTCGCGCTCCGTTGGCCATCGCATTCGTCCTGGCGTTCGGCCCGACTCCCACACACGCCGCGCAAGCGCCCGACCTGCTCGCGGTTACGCTCGACCAGGCTAAGATCGCCAAGTTGCCGCCGGGCGCCTCGACCCTCATTATAGGCAACCCGATGATCGCCGATGTGACCATGCTGAAAGGCAGCGGCGTGATGGTGATCACCGGTAAGGGCTTTGGCGACACCAACTTGATCGCCCTCGCGGCCGACGGTTCGGTGCTGGAGGAAAAACAGCTTCGTGTCTTGCCCGCCGACACCGTGGTGGTCTTGCAGAACGGCGCGGCGCGCATATCCTACGCCTGCAACCCCGATTGCATGCCGACGGTGCAGCTTGGCGACGACCCGAAGAACTTCACCGAGGCCGGAACGCAGATCTCCGCCCGTAACGGCTACGCCGCGGGCGGGGTGGCGGGCGCCGCCAAATAGCCTCACCGCGGCGGCGCGCCTTTGCGCCGCCTGATCCTCGAGGAACCCGTCGCCCGCCAGGCGGTGTGGGCGCGACGGTTGGCGGTTTTCGCCCTCGCGACGGCCTTCGTCGCCGTGGCGCTCTCGCGTTCGCGCGCCGCCAATCCGGGGCCAGCGCTGAGCGTGTTCGCCGCCTCGCTCGCGTTGGCCGCCATCGCCGGCCTGCTCGCCGCGGCGGCTGCCGCCGTCATCTGGCGCGACGGGCTGCGCGGCGCAGGGCAGACGGCGTTCGCCTTCGCGCTGGCCGCGGCGATCCTCGCCTATCCCGCCTACCTTGCCGCCCTCGCCTTCGCGCTGCCGCCGATCCACGACGTCTCGACCGACCTCAAGTCGCCGCCGACGTTCCTACTTTCGGCCAAGGCGCGCCAGGCGCGGGCGGGACATACGCCTCCCCCTTCGAGCGAGGAGACTCGCGCGGCCCAGAAGGCCGCCTATCCCGACATCGCGCCGATCATGGTCGAAATGGATTCGACCGGCGCCTACCAGCTCGCCTTGAGCGTCGTCCGCGATCTGGGCTGGCGCGTTGTCGATACCGCGCCCCCGAATCTTGGCGGCGACGGCGTCGCCGTCATCGAGGCGACGGACCGATCGCTCTTCTTCGGTCTTGTGGCCGACATCGCCATCCGCATCAGGCCGGGGGCGACACAGACGATCATCGATATCCGCTCGGCAACGCGCATGGGCCGCCATGATTTCGGCGCCAACGCCAAACGGGTGCGCGAATTCGCCGCCGCGGTGGATGAGGACACGCGCGAGCGCTGAGGGGCAAGGCATTTTCGCGCGCCTCACAGCGGGCGGAATCGCGCCTCGCCTGCGGTCGGCGGCTCGAAGGCGACGAGGCCGCGCTCTTGCAGGTCCTGGAGATGGGCAAGCGTCGAAAGGCCGGCGGCGCGGGTCAGCGCCGGGTCCAGGCCCACGTAAACCTTGGCGACCAGGGCGGGAACAGTGTCGACGCCGTCCCGGAGCGCCGCCAGGATCGAGGCTTCCCGCTGACGGCGATGATGGATGAGCGCGCGCAGATACCGCCGCGGCTCGACAACGGGGCCTCCGTGGCCAGGCCAGTAGACCGTCTCCGCGCGGCCGCGCAACTTGTCGAGGGACGCCATATAGGCGCCCATCGAGCCGTCTGACGGCGCGATGACGGAGGTGGACCAGGCCATGACGTGATCGCCGGAAAACAACGCATTCTCCTGTTCGAGCGCGAAGCACAGATGGTTGGCGCAATGGCCAGGGGTGGCGACGGCTTCGATCGTGAAGCCGCGTCCTTGCAGCCGCTCGCCGTCGGAGAGAATGGCGTCGGGCGCGTAGTCGCGATCGTGGGCGGAATCGAGGCCGTCAGCGCCGTCGGCCCGGGGCGCGAACGGAGCGGCGCCGACGATCCGCGCGCCAGTGGCCTCGCGCAAAGCTCCGGCCGAGACGCTGTGGTCGCGATGGGTGTGGGTGACGAGGATGGTTTCGACCCGCTCGCCCTCTACCGCCGCCAGTAGCGCCCGGACATGCATTGGATCGCCAGGACCCGGATCGACGATCGCGACCGCGCCTTCGCCGACGATATAGGAGCAGGTGCCGCTGAAGGTGAAGGGCGATGGGTTGGGCGCGATGATTCGGCGCACCAGCGGCGAGAGCCTGGTCAGGGCGCGCGGCGGCGGCCCGCGCGCGGCGGTGAAAGGATCCGGTTCCCTTTCGCCACTGGTCATCGCGTGCTCCTTCGTCCGCTCCGTCGGGTTCGGCCCCGGCCGCCTGTCCTGGATCAGACAGATATGAGCCGGCTTGATTGAGGGATGGGGTTCCCTGAGGCTCGGGTTGTCGAGGCTCGAATTGCAGGAGAACCCCATGCAGGTATTTGGCTTGCCCGGCCATCTTATCCGCTCCGCTCGGGCGGCGTCGCGTCTTCTCGCAGCGAAGACGCCAAATATCGAAGCGGAGAGAAGACGCGACGCGGTGGCGCGCTGGCTGGCGGCGCGGGCCGGCGGCCTGCCGAGCGAAGCGGCGGCGGCGGCAGTCGGCGTGCCGCTCTCGACGCTCAAGCGGTGGCGCAACGACCCTCAGTCCAAGAGCCGCCGACCGCTGCGCACCCGCCGGCCGACCCATCCGCCAGGCCTCGCGGCGGCGGTCGAGCGGTTGCGCCTCGACCATCCAATGTGGGGCAAAGCCAAGCTGACGCCGATCCTGCGCAGCCAAGGCTTCGAGGTCAGCGAGGCCAGGGTCGGACGCGTCCTGAGCGCGTTGATGACGCGCGGCCTCGTGCCCCGCGTCCCCGACCTGATCCGCAACATCGCCGCCCGCAAAGCCCCGCGAAAGCGCCCCCACGCCGTGCGCAAGCCCGCCGGCGTGACCTTCCAGGCGCCCGGCGACGTCGTCCAGATCGACACCATGTCAGTCGCCATCGCCCCCGGCGTCGGCCTCAAACACTTCGACGCCTACGACCCTAACGCCAAATGGACCGTCGCCAAACCCTACCGCCAAGCCACCGCCCGCAACGCCGCCGACTTCCTCGACAAAGTGCTGGCCGAAATGCCCGAGCCCGTCAAAGCCATCCAGATCGACGGCGGCTCGGAGTTCATGGCCGAGTTCGAACAAGCCTGCGCCAAAAAGAACCTGCCGCTCTACCTCCTGCCGCCGCGATCGCCCAAGCTCAATGGCGGCGTCGAACGCTGCAACGGCGCATGGCGATACGAATTCTATGCCTGCGTCGAACTGCCCCTGCGAATCGACAAAATCACCCCCTTCGTCGACGCCTTCCAACACCTCTACAACCACCACAGACCCCACGGAGCCCTTGCAGGACTTACCCCAGCCCAGTACCTAAATTCCCGCCGAGCCAAACAAACCCCGCCGGCTCATATGTCTTGAGCCAGGACACCGCCTTGTCAGGATAGCCGGGCGCGGCTAAGAGGCGAAGCGCGCCCGACCGTATCGCGTGTCTGTGAGAAAGCATGACCGACGCTCTCGACACAACGCCTGCCGGCGCTGAGCGGCCCGCAAGACGGCGCCCGGGCGGGATCTGACGGACGCCCGCGCCGGTGGCGAACGATCCCGATCGGCTCCGCCCGCCGGCCCGGGCGGCCTTCGCCCGCTTCATGACCATAGCGACGCGCTGGAGCGACAATGACGCCTACGGCCATCTCAACAACGTCGTCTACTACGCCCTGTTCGATTCGGCGGTGAACGCCATTCTGATCGAGGCCGGGTTGCTCGATCCGGCGACCAGCACGATCGTCGGCCTGGTCGTGGAGAGCAACTGCCGGTTCTACGCCAGCCTCACCTATCCCGAAGCGGCGGAGGTCGGCGTCGCGGTCGAGCATCTTGGCCGCTCCTCGGTCCGTTATCATCTGGCGGTCTTCAAGGCCGGCGCCGAGACCGCGGCCGCGGCCGGGCGCTACACCCATGTCTATGTCGACCGCGCCGCCGGCCGCCCGGTCGCGATCCCCGACGGACACAGGCGGCTGATGGAGGGATTGCGCATCGGATGAGGGGCGTCGAGCGCCGACAAGGACCCGCGCAGACGCGGCTAAGCTTGGCCGCGCGCTTCACATTCACGTCATCGGCAGCAATGCCCGGCTGAACAGATAATCACACAAAGCAATGGTTTCGTTTGTATGGGCGTATCACAGCAGCTATTGCCTGCCCCGCCGGAGCGGAACGCGCTTTGAATGACGCCTCAAGCCCGGCGCCTTGGCGGTTTTAGGTCCGCACAAGCCACAGAATCGCAGACATCTGCGGTGGGCGGCGGCTTGAGCTTGCTGACGCACTCCTCTAGGAGTGCCTGTGGTCGGGGCGTCGAGGGAGCGGAATTATGCCTTTTGGCGTTTGGTCACTCGGGCGGCGCGTCATCTACGCTCTCGTCGCGACAATCGCGATTGGAGCCGGCCCGGCGCTGGCGACGCCCTATCTCGTCGTCGACGCCGGCAGCGGGCAGGTTCTGATCGAGAACGAAGCGACCGCCGTCTGGTACCCTGCCTCTCTCACCAAGCTGATGACCGTCTATGTCGCGCTCAACGACGTGCGGGCCGGCAGGCTGACACTGGACACGCCGCTGCTCATGTCGGCGCGCGCGGCGAGAATGCCTCCGTCCAAGATGGGGTTTCGCCCCGGCACCGAAGTGACGCTCGACAATGCGCTCAAGATGCTGATGGTCAAGTCGCCCAACGACGTTGCGGTAATGGTCGCCGAAGGCGTTTCCGGGTCGGTCGAGGCCTTCGCCGACGAGATGAACGCGGCGGCGCGGCGTCTCGGCCTGCACGAATCGCACTTCGTCAATCCGAACGGCCTGCAAGACCCCGACCACGTGTCCTCCGCGCGCGATATGGCGATCATCGCCCGCGCGCTGTTGCGCGAGTTCCCCGAGCACGCCGATCTCTTCGACATCGGGGCGCTGCGGCTGGGCAAACATATCATTCCCACGCACAACGGCCTGCTCGGCCGCTATCCCGGCGCCGACGGGATGAAGACCGGCTTCACCTGTCCAGCGGGTTTCAACGTCGTGGCGAGCGCCAGCCGCTTCGGACGAAAGCTGATTGTAGTCGTGCTCGGATCGCCGACGGCGAAAGTGCGCAACCTCGAGGCGGCCAACCTGTTCGATCGGGGGTTTGCGATGGGCGGCGGCAGCCTGGGCGCGCTGGACTCGCTGCCGCCTTCGGGCTCCGGCGTCGCTCCCAACATGCGCGCCTCCGTCTGCTCGCGCCGGAACGCCGCCGCGCTCGCCGAGGCCGAAGAAGAGAACCTGGCCGAGTCCGCTCAGGGGGCTTCCGTCGGCCGCGGATTCGCCCTCAACCCGTTCGCGGCGCTCGGCGGCGTGACCCACACCCAGCTTTCGGACGAGCGTCCGGTTTTCGATCCAGTTCCAGTCTTCATTGGTCCGGTCGCGGGTTGGAAGGGTCCGGTTCTCGGCGCCCGTTCGTTGGGCGCCGCGACTGCGGGGCTGCCGAGCGACGCGAAGGCTTATTCGGCCGTGAAGCCGGACGCGCTCGGCGGCGCGGCCGCGGAGGGCGACGCGCCGAACGCGCCGACCGTATTGCAAGGCGCCGTGCGCACGCCCCACTTGACCGCGCATGGCCGCAAGTCGGTCCGACATTCCGCGGCGCGGGCCAAGGGGCCGAAGAAGCCGGCAGTGAAGGCGAAGAGCGCAAAAGCGCGTAAGCGGGGCCGAAAGGCCGACTGAGTCTGTACTCGCCGCGCCCGACGGCGAGAGCGCGGCGTTCCCGCCCGGCAAGGGGGCATTGCGCCGATTTTGGGGCGGTTTCCCCGGCCCCGTTTTATGTCCGCGCACAGACAATAAATTTTTATTCAACGCGCCTTAGTTTGGCCGGCTTGCGGTCAAGTGGGCGCCGCAACGTTCTCTCATACTAAAATCCTGCCGCGTAGGATCGGTCTGCGGCGCTCGGTTTTCTTGCCCCCCAGCCCCCGAGCGCGAGGACAGACCGAAGGCATCCAACGACGGCTAGCGGATCGGCGGGCCCCCTCCCGGCCGGTCCGCTTTTTTTTGCGCCAAACTCCGACACGACGCCAAGCCGGAAGGATCACGCCTACGAGCAGAGGCGCCATCGGCCTCGAACGGCTCGTCGTCGGACGGTGGCGCGCGGTCCTCTGTCGGCGCGATCGCGCGGGCGATCGTCTTGGCCGCCGGCGCACCGACTTGGCCGCCCGGTCCGCTGCACGGATCGCTTCTGCCCGTCATGTCGTCGTCACGCGACTCGGCTAGCGCGCTCGCGAGCGGCGTCGACAGGCCGAGGGACGCGTGCAGCGATCAAAGAAAGTGGCCAAGCGGGCGACGAGTTCAGGACTCAAGGCCGCGGTCCATCGCGCCAAGCCGCTATCGCGCACAGGCGTGCTCGAGCGCATGTTCACCTTGGCGTTTGGCAGGCTTGTCCATCCTCGAGTCTGGGAAGACCCGGTGGTCGACATGAAGGCGCTCGAAATCGGTCCGGGCCATCAAGTCATCGCCATAGCCTCCGGCGGGCTCTCTTTGACCGATCCGGCGGCGTCACTGCGGTCGATCTCAACGGCGCGCATATTGCGCTCGGGCGACTAAGATTTGCGCGCTCCAGAACCTGCCGACTACGAAACCTTCTTCCGCTTCCCGCGCGCTGCCGCGCTTCCCCCTGGCCAGAAGTCGATCGCGCTTGAGATCGATCCATTCGCGCTCTAGCGTTTTGCTTCGCGAGCCCCTAAATGGGAAGGGCGGAGCTGGGTGGCGCGTCAGGACCATATTCCTCGGGGCCGTACGATCCCTATGGGAGCTGTCCCTGCCCTTGCCCGTGGGCTTTGGCACACGGCGCCCACCTACTTACGTAGGCGCCCGGGATCACCGTCCAACGGCCTTCTCGGCTCCGCGATCTACCCAAGACCGACGGGCGATATCCAGGACGGATGGGCGATGCGCCTTGGCCTCGACTGACGCCAATCCAAAGGCGGCTCTACGGCGCGACGCCCTCGCGCGGCGAAGCAGCCTTCCTCCCGAGGCGCGCGCGCGCTTCGCCGATAGGCTGGCGCGGGAGGGGCTTCGCCTCGCGAATCAGTGGCGGCCCAGCGTGATCTCCGCCTTTTATCCGCTTCGCGAGGAACCCGATACGCTGGCGCTTCTTGCGGCGCTCGCGGCAGCGGGCTTCCCAACCGCGCTTCCGATTGTCGCCGGTCGCGCCGCGCCTTTGATCTTCCGTCTCTGGCGGCCGGGCGAACCGACCCGCCCCGGGCCGATGGCGATTCCCGAACCTATGGAAACGGCCGCAGCCGTCGAGCCTGATCTCCTCTTCGTGCCGTTGGCCTGCTTCGATCGTCGCGGACACCGGATCGGATACGGCGCCGGCTACTATGACCGCAGCCTTGCGCGCCTGCGCGCGACCAAGACGATTCACGCGGTTGGCGTCGCCTTTGGGGTTTGCGAAGTCGAGGCGGCGCCGTATGAGGCCCATGATCAAAACCTGGACGCCATCGTGACCGAACGGGAAACCATCATCGTCAGAGAGCCCTGATGCGGCTGCTCTTTGTTGGCGACGTCGTCGGGCGTTCGGGGCGAGCGGCGGTCGCTGAGCAGGTTCCGATCCTGCGCGCGCGCTGGAACCTCGATTTCGTCGTCGTCAACGGGGAGAACGCCGCTGGCGGCTTCGGACTCACCGAGGCGATCTTCGAGGAATTCCTCAGCGTCGGCGTCGACGCGGTGACGCTCGGCAATCACGCTTTCGATCAGCGCGAGGCGCTCGTTTTCATCGAGCGTCAGCCGCGCCTGATCCGGCCAGCGAATTATCCGGCCGGCGCGCCCGGACGGGGAGCGGCGGTCGTCAGCAACGCCAAGGGAGCGCGGCTGCTGATCGTCAATGTGCTGGGCCGCCTGTTCATGGACGCGCTCGACGACCCCTTCGCGGCGATCGAGCGCGAACTTGGCGCCTGCCCGTTGGGTCGCGCCTGCGACGCCGCCGTCATCGACTTCCATGCCGAGGCGACCAGCGAAAAAACGGCTTTCGCGCATTTCGCCGACGGCCGGACAAGTCTCGTCGTCGGCACGCATACGCACGTGCCGAGCGCCGATCATCGAATTCTCTCTGGCGGCGCCGGATTCGTCACCGATGTGGGCATGACGGGCGACTACGATTCGGTGATCGGGATGGACAAGGAGGAACCGCTTCGACGCTTCACCCGCAAGATTCCCTCAAGCCGTCTCGAACCGGCGCTGGGACCGGCGACCTTCTGCGGCGTCGCGGCCGAGATCGGCGCCGACGGGTTCGCGAGAGCCATAGCCCCGGTGCGAATCGGCGGCCTCCTCAGTCCCGCCGCGCCCGACTTCTGGCCCTAGGCGGGATTGTTGTCGGAAAACCAGCGGCTGCGTTTCCGAATTCCTGCCTGGAGGAACAATGACCGCCCCGACCATTGTCTACGATCTCGACGGCACGCTGGCTGACACCGCCGGCGATCTCATGGGCGCGCTCAACGCGGTCCTGGTCAGCGAAGGCCTGGCCCCGCTGCCGGTCGAGAACGCCCGCTCAATGCTCGGCGCCGGCGGGCGGGCGCTGCTACAGCGCGGCTTCGCCGCCTCAGGGCGCGAACTCGGCGCCCGCGGGCTCGAGGCGCTGTTCGGAGACTTCCTTGCTCATTACAACGCCCACATCGCCGATCTCACCCAACTTTACCCCGGAGTTGAGACCGCTTTGGAGGGATTCGCGCGCTCGGGGTGGCGCCAGGCCATCTGCACCAACAAGTTGGAGGGCTCGGCCACGCTCCTGATCGAGAAGCTCGGCGTCGCGAGCAAGTTCGCGTTCGTGTGCGGGCAGGACACGTTCGGAATCGGCAAACCGGATCCGAAGCCGCTGCTGGAAACGATCGCCGCCTGCGGCGGCGCGCCCGCCCGGGCGATCATGGTCGGAGATTCAGCCACCGACATCATGACCGCTCGCGCCGCCGGCCTGCCGGTGATCGCGGTGGATTTCGGCTACTCCGACATGCCGGTGGCGGAGCTCGGCCCCGACCGGGTGATCTCGCACTTTGGCCAGCTTGCCGAAGCCTGCCGGCTGCTGCTGGAGATTTGAGAGGCCTCAGTCCTTCGCCCGTTCGACGTAGCTGCCGTCGTCGGTCTGAATGACGATCCGCGTTCCGGTGGAGATATGCGGAGGCACCATCACCCGCGCGCCATTGGCGAGCTTCGCCGGCTTATATGATGATGAAGCAGTCTGGCCCTTCATGGCGGGTTCGGTTTCGGTCACTTCCAGGCTGACGCGCGGGGGCAGTTGAATTGCGACCGGCGTCTCGTTGAAGATCGACAGGATGACTTTCATGCCTTCCTGAAGCCATTGCGTCTGGTCCCCAATGACGTCCGCCGGAACCTGGATCTGGTCGTAGGTGTCCGCGTTCATGAAATGATAGCCGTCCGAGTCGCCATACAGAAAGTCGAAGTTCTTGTCCTCGACGAAGGCCCGCTCGACCTGCTCGGTCGTCTTGAAACGATCCGTCACCTTGACGCCGTCGGAAAGGCGCCGCATGTCGATCTGCGTCGTCGGCGTGCCCTTGCCCGGGTGGAAGCTCTCAGCCGACAGAACGACGCAGAGCTGACCGTCCTCTCGCTCGATGATGTTGCCCTTGCGAATCGAGCTTGCGATAACTCTCACGTCTTCGTCCTCGGAATTTATGCGCGCCGGCTCCTGCGCCCGGAGTTCGCGCCTCACAAGCCGCAGTTTGGCGATTGCGGCGCGCACCATACTGATTTTGGCGTCAAAGGCCAGCCGCGGTTGCGCGCATCCTCGCCTCGCCAATGGGGGCCCTTGAGTTTGTCCGCTTCGCCGCCGTTCTGGAACAAAGACCGATACGCCGAGCGGCGCGGCAGTCTCGCCGCGCGGGCGCGGGTGACGAGCTTGGTCCGCCGCTGGTTCGACGCCAGGGGCTTTCTCGAAGCGGAGCCGGCCGCCATCCAGGTCTCTCCCGGAAACGAGACGCATCTGCATGGGTTCCGGACGACGCTCATTCAGCCCGACGGATCGGCGAGCGACGCCTACCTTCATACATCGCCGGAGTTCGCGATGAAGAAGCTGCTGGCGGCGGGGGAGACGCAAATCTTCGCGCTGGCGCGCGTATTCCGAAACCGCGAGCGAACAGCGCTCCATGCGCCCGAGTTCACGTTGCTGGAGTGGTACCGCGTGGGCGCTCCCCTCGAGCGGCTGGTGGACGATTGCGCCGCGCTGATCGCGCTCGCGGCCCACGTCGCCGGAGCGAAGACGTTGACGTTTCGGGGTCGGCAAGCCGATCCGTTCGAGCCGCCCGAACGCTTGAGCGTGATCGAGGCGTTTCGGCGCTACGCCGGCGTCGATCTCTGCGACAGCCTGCCGACCGGCCGGGATCCCGACGCCGGGACGCTGGGGCGGCAGGCGAAAGAAGCAGGCCTGCGCGTGGCCGCCGACGACACCTGGTCGGACATCTTCAGTCGCCTCCTCAGTGAACGGGTGGAACCGAATCTGGGTCTCGGGCGGCCGACCGTTCTCCATGACTATCCAGTCAGCGAGGCGGCGCTTGCGCGGGTGAGCCCCGACGATCCGCGGGTGGCGGAACGCTTCGAATTCTATTGTTGCGGGGTCGAGCTCGCCAACGCCTTCCACGAGTTGATCGATCCCGTCGAGCAGCGGCGCCGATTTGAGGCCGACATGGCCGAACAGCGGCGCATATATGGGACGTCCCATCCGATCGACCAGGATTTTCTCGACGCGCTCGCCGAGATGCCGGCCGCGAGCGGCGCGGCGCTTGGTTTCGATCGTCTGGTGATGCTGGCGACCGGCGCCGAGCGGATCGAGGACGTCCAGTGGACCCCCGTCTTCGACCCTGGCGGGGCGGGCCGATGACTCCGGTTTCGCCGCTGATGGCGAAGGCGCGCGGGGCATTGGCGAGCGTCTATGGATTTTCCGCATTCCGCCCGGGCCAGGAAGAGATCCTCGAGGCCACGCTCGGCGGCGAGGACGTCCTGGCCGTCATGCCGACCGGCAGCGGCAAGTCGCTCTGCTTCCAGCTGCCCCCGATCGTTCGCGACGGCCTCACCCTGGTGGTGTCGCCGCTGATCGCGCTGATGCGCAATCAGGTCGCGCAGTTGCGCGAGCTTGGCGTCGAGGCCGCGAGCCTCAATTCCTCCTCCGACGATGAGGAGCGCCGCAAGATCGCACGCGGCCTTCGCGACCGGTCGCTGCGCCTTCTCTACATCGCGCCCGAGCGGCTTCTGCGCGACGATGTCGCGGCGATCTTGAAAGAAGCCTCTGTCGATCTTCTCGCAATCGACGAGGCGCATTGCGTTTCTCAATGGGGCCATGATTTCCGGCCGGAGTATCTGCGCCTGCGCGAGGTCGCCGAGGCCCTCGACGGGGTCCAGACAATCGCCGTGACCGCAACGGCGGACGCTCCGACCCGGATGGAAATCGCGGCGAGCCTGTTCGTTCGCCCGCCCCGGGTATTCGTGCGCTCGTTCGATCGACCGAATCTATTCCTGGCGATGCGGCCAAAAACGAACGCGACGCGTCAGCTCATCGAGCGCCTCGACGCCCATCGTGGGGAAAGCGGCATCGTCTACTGCGCCTCGCGACGCCGCACGGAAGAGCTCGCCCTGGAGTTCTCACGCATCGGCCGACGCGCGTTGCCCTATCACGCCGGTCTTGAACACGGCCTACGCGCCTGCAACCAGGACGCCTTCCTGCGTGAGGATGGTTGCGTCGTCTGCGCGACGGTCGCGTTCGGCATGGGCATCGACAAGCCCGACGTCCGTTTCGTCTTTCACGCCGACATGCCGTCGTCGATCGAAGCCTATTACCAGGAGATCGGGCGGGCGGGCCGCGACGGCCTGCCCGCGGACGCCTTCACGCTTTATAGCGCCGGCGATATTGATTTGCGCCGGCGACAGATTTTGGAGGGCGGCGCGCCGGATGCGCGCAAACGGGTCGAGATGGCCAAACTCGACGACCTCGTCGCCCTGTGCGAAACCGCTCGATGCCGTCGGCAGACGCTGCTGAGCATGTTCGGCGAGGACTCCCGTCCGTGCGGCTACTGCGACGTCTGCCAGGGCGCCGTACGGCTGATCGACGGGCGCGTCGAGGCGCAGAAGGCACTGTCGGCGGTTCTGCGCACTTCGGGCCGCTTCTTTTTTGGCCATCTGGCGAACATCCTCTCGGGAAAATCGACAGAAGCGGTGCAGCGGCACGGACACGACCAACTCAAGACCTTCGGCGTCGGCAAGGACCGATCGCCGGCCGATTGGCGCGGAATTTTACGGCAATTGCAGTCGGCGAGGCTGATCGAACGGGATTCGAACGATCGCGACCGGCTGATTCTGACGGACGAGGGTCGGCGCGCCCTGCGCGGCGAGACCCCGTTCCGCCTGCGCGAGGACGTCGTCAATCCGAAATCACGCGCCGGCAAGCAGGCGGCGGCCGCGCCGGGCGGCGCGGACCTTCGCCTGCTTGGCGCGCTGAAGGCCCTGCGGGGCGCGATCGCATCGGCGCAAAGACAACCGGCCTATGTCATTTTTCCGGATCGGACGCTGATCGAAATGGCGAAGGCGCGCCCCGACACCCTCGACGAACTGTCCGGCGTTCATGGCGTCGGCGAGGTCAAGCTCAAGAGATACGGCGCGGCGTTTCTCGCCGTGATTCGAGACCATCCCGATGCCTGAACTGCCGGAAGTCGAAACGGTGCGGCGCGGACTCGAGCCCGCGATGGTCGGCGCCCGGATCGACAAGGTCGAGCTCCGCCGGCCGGATATCCGCTTTCCGTTTCCGCCCGGTTTGAAGCATCGGCTCGAACGCCGGCGAATCATCGCTCTGAGGCGCCGCGCGAAATATCTCTTGTTCGACCTGGACAGTCGCGAAGCCCTGATCGCGCACCTTGGCATGTCGGGCTCGTTTCGTGTTGAAAGGGCGCAGACCTTGACGAGCGGCTGGGCGCCTGGCCGGCTCCATCGCGAGGGCTCCAAAGACCCTCGCCATGATCACGTTGTCCTTCATCTCGATAATGGCAATGTCGTAACGTATAATGACCCGCGCCGTTTCGGCTTCATGGACCTGTGCGCGATCGAGGCGCTCGAGGCGCATCCGAGGCTAAGAGGACTCGGCGACGAGCCGTTGGCGCCTGAATTCGACGCGAATCGTTTGGCCAAACGGCTCTCGAATGCGCGCACGTCTTTGAAGGCGGCGCTGCTCGATCAAAAACGCATTGCCGGGCTGGGCAATATCTATGTTTGCGAGGCGCTGTTTCGAGCCAGCCTGTCGCCGTCTCGACCCGCGAACATCCTTGCGGACGCTGGCGGCGCGCCAAAGCGAGCCGCCGCCGCCCTCGCCGTCGCGATCCGCAACGTGCTCGAGGAAGCGATCGAAGCGGGAGGCTCTACCCTCCGCGACCATCGCCTCGCCGATGGCGGGCTGGGCTATTTTCAGCACGCCTTCGCTGTCTACGATCGCGAAGGACTCCCTTGCCTGAAGCGCCGCTGCCGCGGGGTGGTCGCGCGAATCGTTCAGTCCGGCCGCTCGACGTTCTACTGTCCCAATTGCCAGAAATAGGGGCGTTGGGGGCGAAACGGACGCTGGAGGTCGTCATTGACAAGGCAATGAGCGCCTCCTATCTCAGCCCTCAACCCTATTCAGCGGGCGCGAAAAGCGGCGGTTTTCCGCAGCCTTGTTTCGCGCCTTTTGTCGTGGTCGCCGTCGTCCCCAGTCCCGTTTCGCTCGACGTTCGTCGTGGAGGGGCGCTACGGACCCGACGAGGGCGCGGCGGCGTCGGAAAGGTCGAAAATGCTCGGCACGGCTGTCAAATTCGATACGGTTCTCAAGAAGGTCTTTGGCTCCTCGAACGACCGGCGACTGAAAGGCTATCGTCCGAAGGTCGCTGCGATCAACGCGCTCGAGCCTGAATTCGCGTCGCTGAGCGACGAACAGTTGCGCGCAAAGACTGCCGAATTTCGCGCCGAACTGGCGGCGGGCAAGACAATCGACGATCTGATGGCGCCCGCCTTCGCCGCGGTTCGCGAGGCCGCAAAACGCACGCTCAAGCAGCGCCATTTCGACGTTCAGCTAATCGGCGGCCTGGTGCTGCATGAAGGCGCGATCGCGGAAATGCGGACCGGCGAGGGCAAGACCCTGGTCGCGACGTCCGCCGTTTACCTGAATGCGCTCGCCGGAGAGGGCGTGCACGTCATCACCGTCAACGACTACCTCGCCCGCCGCGACGCGGAGTGGATGGGCCAGATCTACCAGTTCCTCGGCATGACGGTCGGCGTCATCGTGCATGGCCTTGACGACGATCAGCGCCATCAGGCCTACGCGGCCGACGTCACCTACGGCACCAATAACGAGTTCGGCTTCGACTATCTGCGCGACAACATGAAATACGACATGGCGCAGATGGTTCAACGCGGCCACGCGTTCGCGATCGTCGACGAGGTCGATTCGATTCTGGTCGACGAGGCGCGCACGCCTCTGATCATTTCCGGTCCCTCGGAAGACCGTTCGAACCTCTATGTCGCGGTCAATGCGATCATCCCGGAGTTGGCGCGCGAGGACTTCGAACTCGACGAGAAGCAGCGGACCGTCAATCTCACCGAGGCGGGCAACGAGCATGCCGAGGCGTTGCTGCGGTCGACCGGGGTGTTGAAGGAGGGATCGCTCTACGAGGCGGCCAATGCGACCCTTGTCCACCACGTCAATCAGGCTCTGCGCGCCCACAAGCTCTTCCAGCGCGACAAGGACTACATCGTTCGCAACGACGAAGTCGTGATCGTCGACGAATTCACCGGACGGATGATGCCCGGCCGGCGCTACTCCGAGGGGCTGCATCAGGCGCTCGAGGCGAAGGAAGAGGTCGCGGTCCAACCGGAAAACGTCACCCTGGCGTCGATCACGTTCCAGAACTACTTCCGCCTCTACAAGAAGCTCGCCGGAATGACCGGGACGGCGTCGACCGAAGCCGACGAGTTCGCCGAGATCTACAAACTCGTGGTTGTGGAAATTCCAACCAATCTCCCGATCGCCCGCCTCGACGAGGATGACGAAGTCTATCGAACCGGGGACGAGAAGATTCGCGCCATTGTGCGCGAAATCGAATCCGCCAGCGCCAAGATGCAGCCGATGCTCGTAGGCACGACTTCGATTGAAAAGTCCGAGGTGCTTGGGGCGGTGCTCGAAAGAGAAGGATATAAAAAGATCGACTTCGCCCGGCCGGACGCGCTGAAGGCGCTTTATTCCGCCGCGAGAGCGGGCAAGCCGTCGAAGAATTTCGCCATTCTCAACGCCCGTTTCCATGAGCAGGAGGCGCTTGTCGTGGCGGAAGCAGGCGTTCCGGGGGCGATCACGATCGCCACCAACATGGCCGGCCGCGGCACCGACATCCAGCTCGGCGGCAACGTCGAGATGCGGGTCAAGCAGGAGATCGATCCGACGGCTCCTCCGGAAGACCGCGAGAGGCAAGAGGGCCTGATCCGCGCCGAAGTCGCTGATTTCAAACAGAAGGCGCTCGACGCCGGCGGGCTCTACATTGTCGGCACCGAGCGGCATGAAAGCCGCCGCATCGACAACCAGCTGCGCGGGCGGTCCGGCCGACAGGGCGACCCCGGCCGATCGAAGTTCTTCCTGTCGCTCCAGGACGATCTCATGCGCATATTCGGCGCGGAGCGCATGGATGCAATGCTCAAGCGCCTCGGCCTTAAGGAGGACGAAGCGATTGTCCATCCCTGGATCAACAAGGCGCTGGAAAAGGCGCAGCAGAAGGTCGAGGCTCGCAATTTCGACATCCGCAAGAACATTCTCAAGTTCGACAACGTGATGAATGACCAGCGCAAAGTCATCTTCGAGGACCGTCGCAAGATGATGGCCTCCGACTCGCTGGAGCCGATGATCGAAGACATGCGCACCGGCGTCATCGACGACCTCGTTTCGGAGCACATTCCGCACGACGCCTATCCCGAGGCCTGGGATATCGCCGGTCTGAAGCAGGAGGTCGCAAACAAGCTCAACCTCGACTTGCCGGTCGACGAATGGGCGAAGGAAGAGGGGATCGCCGACGAAGAGGTCGCCGCCCGACTCCACAAGGCCGCCGAAGAGGCCTATTCCCAGCGCGTCGAGCGCAACACGTCCGAGGCGATGCGCTAT
Source organism: uncultured Alphaproteobacteria bacterium (assembly GCA_963784805.1). Lineage (GTDB taxonomy): Bacteria > Pseudomonadota > Alphaproteobacteria > Rhizobiales > Beijerinckiaceae > Roseiarcus. The sequence goes on along the minus strand of CAWASR010000016.1, from coordinate 59,119 downwards.
GTCGAGAAGCAGGTGATCCTGCAATCGCTCGACCATCTCTGGCGCGAGCATCTGGTGACGCTCGACCACCTCCGGCAGGTCATTGGCTGGCGGGGAATGGCCCAGCGCGATCCGCTGAACGAATACAAGTCCGAGGCGTTCGAGCTGTTCCGGGAACTGATCAAACAATGGCATGAAGCGGTCATCGCGCAGATGTCGCGCATCGAAGTGCGGTTCCAGGAACCCGAGCCGCCGCCGCCGCCGATGCAGTTTCAGCATCTCGACCCGACGACCGGCGAGAACGAATATTCCTTCACGCCGACGGTCGAGCCGTTCGCCGATGGCGTCCTCGCCGCGTCTGCCGGGCTTGCAGTCGCCGAGCGTGATCCAAACAACCCCGCGACCTGGGGCCGGGTCGGCCGAAACGAACAGTGCCCTTGCGGGTCGGGCAAGAAATTCAAACACTGCCACGGTCAGGTCGCTTGAGCGAGGCCGGCGCCTTTCCGGCTTCGACGACACGATCGGAAGCGCTGGCGCGCGTTGCCGTTTCCTTTCGGCGCGCCGGAATCGATGACGCGGGCCGCGAAGCGCGGCTGACGCTCAGGGCGGCGTGCGGGATTGCGGCTGCGGCGATGATCGTTGCACCCGAGGCGCCGCTCGGAGCGGCGGCGGCGAGACTGGCGGATTTCGCCAGCCGGCGCGCGGGTGGCGAGCCGCTGTCGAGGATCGTCGGCAAGCGGGAATTCCGGGATCTGACGCTCGCCGTCACTCCGGAGGTCCTCGACCCGCGGCCCGAGACGGAAACGATCGTCGAGGCGGCGGTCGCGATCTTCCGCGGTCGCCGCCGGGAGCCGCTGCGAATCCTCGATCTCGGCGTCGGCTCCGGCGCGTTGCTGTGCGCGCTATTGTCCGAATTTGAAAACGCGCGCGGGCTGGGAGTGGACATCAGCGACGGCGCGGCGAAGGTCGCCCTCGGCAATGTCGAGGCTTGCGGCCTGGCGGGGCGGGCGGAGATTCGCGTCGGCGATTGGGCCCGGAATCTCGCTGGACCCTTTGACCTGATCGTTTCCAATCCGCCCTACGTCCCCAGCGCCGACATCGCCGGCCTGCCGCGCGAGGTCCGCGATCACGATCCGCGCCTCGCGCTCGACGGCGGATTGGACGGGCTCGAGGCTTATCGCGCGATCCTGCCGGCGTGCGCGCGTCTGCTCGCCGCGGGAGGCCGTCTGCTGGTCGAAATCGGCGCCGGGCAGGCGGCGGACGTGGCGGCAATCGCGACCGACGCGGGATTTTTCGGCTGCGAGACTTACAGCGACCTATCCGGGCGCGAGCGCGTCTTGGCGGGACGATCGCCCAGGACCCATTCGGGCCTGCTGGATCAAGAGGAGGCGGACGGTCGTGACTGGGTCGGCGTCGTCGATTGAACCGCGCGGGGAGCTGACGGTCCGCCTGATCGCCATGCCGCGCGACACCAACGCCAATGGCGACATCTTCGGCGGCTGGGTGTTGAGCCAGATGGACCAGGCCGGCGGCATCGCGGCGGCCGAGCGAGCGCGGGGACGCGTCGTCACGATCGCGGTCAATGCGATGACCTTCATTCGTCCGGTCAAGGTCGGCGATGTCCTCTGCGTTTACACGGCGGTCGACGACGTTGGCCGGACCTCGCTGAAGATACACGTCGAAGCCTGGGCGCGGCGCTTTCACACCCACCATCGCGAGAAGGTGACCGACGCGACCTTCACCTTCGTCGCCGTCGGCGACGACGGGCGCCCCCGGCCTGTCGATGAAGTCCCCGCAAAGGGGAAGGCGTGAATTTATTTCGCGCGGGCGCTAGACCAGATGGGGCTGCGAGCCAAATCGCAATTGACGGCGCGCCGCGAGTCGAGGCGCGCCCGGTCGCCGATTTGAGCCGCCTGGAGCCGTATTGGCGCGACCTTGGCGCACGGTCCGCAGATCCCAACCCCTTCGGAGAAAGCGCCTTTCTGGTCCCGGCGGCGCAGCATGTCGCCCCTCGCGGACTGACCGCGCTCTGCGTCTGGGACGGCGGTCGAGGGAGGCTCGATGCGCTGGCGCTGATACGACCGATCCGCAGGCCGTCGGCGATCATCGATGTCTGGCGCAGCGAACTGGCGCCGCTCCCGGCCTGGCTGGCGGACGGCGAGAGGACGATCGGGTCGCTGGAGGCGATTGTGCGCTGGTTGGCGAAAGAAATGCCGGCGGCGGTCGCGCTCGGCCTGCCCAGTGTCGACGTCAACGGCGCCCTCGCCCAGGCTCTGCGCGCCGTCGCGGCGAAAGGCGGACTTCGCCTCGAGGTCTCCAACGCGCGCAAGCGCGCGGCGCTCGAGTGCGGCCCCGGCGCGAATTTCGATCGCGCGCTCGAGGCCAAGCGGCGCAAGGAATGGAGGCGATTGCGGCGACGACTGGAGGATCGGGGGAAACTCGAGTTCGACTGGTCGCGCGAGTCCGATGCGGTCGAAGACTTTCTCACACTCGAAGCGGCCGGCTGGAAGGGCGCCCGGGGGACGGCGCTGACGGCGGACGCCAATCGAGCCGCGTTCGCGCGCCAGATGTTGCGCGAATTTGCCGCACGCGGGCGGTTGAATATTGGACGGCTAACCCTCGATTGGCGCCCGATCGCCGCCGGGACCGTGCTGCGGTCCGGCTCCCGCGCCTATTATTGGAAGACGGCGTTCGACGAGAATTACCGCGAATTTTCGCCCGGCGTCCAGTTGACGCTGGAGATGTCGCGGGATCTTGAAGCCGATCGCGAGCTGGCGCTGGTCGATTCTTGCGCTGACCCGAACCATCCGATGATCGACCGCCTTTGGAGCGCGCGGATCGAGTTGGCTGATTTCGTATTGGCGACCAAAGCCGGGGCGAATGTCGCCCTTTCGCTTGCCCTTGCCGCGCGCCGGGCAAAGGCGGTCGCGCGAGCGCGGCTCAAGGGTCTTGTCGCCAGACGGCGAGGCCAGATGCGCTAATCGTCGAGACTGCGGGCCTCCTCCGGCAGCATGATCGGCACGCCGTCGCGAATCGGGTAGGCCAGCCGCGCCGCGCGCGAAACGAGCTCCTGTCGCGCGGCGTCATAGCTCAGCTCCGCTCGCGTCACCGGGCAGACCAGAATCTCCAGCAGCCGGGGATCCACCTTCGAGCGCCTGTCCGGTTCCGTTGGCGGCTCAGGTCCTGCCTCGCCATCGTTCAAAGGTCGTCCTCCCCCTAAGTCCGTTCAGGCGCCGACTATCTCGCCCCTGGAGCGGGTTGGCAAATATTCGACCCCGGCGTTCCTGAAGCGCTCAAGCTCCCTCCGACTTCGGCCCGACGCTCCAAATCATTGAGCTCGACAGCCGCCTCAAGAAGAGTCGACATTCACTTCCGAAAAATAGAAAGTCGTGCTAATGTGCCCCTCGTCATGAGAAGAGCCATCGCCAGCGCAAGGCTAGGGACGAGGGCGAACGCCGCCGGTTCGGCGCGCGGGCTGGCTTGGTCTTTCTTGGCAAAAGATTGGCGGGCCGGGGGAGCACATCACCGAGCTGTATTTTCACCGCCCGGTTGGGCGTCCCGGATCGGCGTTCACGTGAGAACGCCCGATCGGCGACGGCCCTGACCGCTTTTCCGCTAGAGCCGGACGCGCTCTAAGCGTCATGGCCAGGCTTGATCCGGCAAGACAATCGAGGCGGCATCCGGGAATCTGGCCCGGTTTCCACTAACCCATTGAAAAGCCTCAAAACGGCAATCGGCAGTTATTTCGCCAAGTTGGCGTCAATGCCGTCGTGGCGCCACTTCCGCACTGTTTCGGCGCCACGCCGCCTCAAGCCCTCCCCTGGCTCTCGGCGCGGAACGGATGGGCCGGATAGACGCCGAGGATACGCACCTCCCGCGAGAAGAATTCGAGCTCTTCCAGCGCCCGCTTGAGGGCCAAGTCGTCGGGGTGGCCATCGACGTCGGAGAGAAACTGGGTGGCGGAGAACTCGCCGCCTTCCATGTAGCTCTCGAGCTTGGTCATGTTGACGCCGTTGGTGGCGAAGCCGCCGAGCGCCTTGTAGAGCGCCGCCGGCACGTTGCGCACCCGGAACACGAAGGTCGTCACCAGCGGCCCCGCTCCGGCCGTCGCCCAACAGGCGTCCTTCGACAAGACGACGAAGCGGGTCGTGTTGTGGTTCTCGTCCTCGACGTCGGAAACGAGGGTCTGGAGCCCGTAGATCTGGCCGGCGAGCCGGGTCGCGAGCGCGGCGCGGCTCTTGTCCGCCCATTCCGCGACCTCGCGCGCCGAGCCCGCGGTGTCGCTGGCGACCATCGGCTTCAGCCGGTGGCGGCGGATGACGTTCCGGCACTGGCCGAGCGCATGAACGTGGCTGTGGACGGTCTTCAGGTCCTCGATCCGGGCGCCGGGAACCGCGAGCAGCTGAAAGTGGATCGGCAGAAAGGTCTCGCCGACGATATGCAGCCCCGAAGCGGGCAACAGAGCGTGGATGTCGGCCACCCGCCCGGCGATCGAGTTCTCGATCGGGATCATGCCGAGGCTGGCCGAGCCGTCCTGCAGGGCGGCGAAGGCGTCCTCGAAGGTCGCGCAGGCGAGCGGCGTCAGGTCGGGATAATTCTCGACGCAGGCGATATGCGAGTTGGCCCCGGGCTCGCCCTGATAGGCGATCGCTCGCGTTCCGGTCATCGGCTCTTCTCCGGCGCGAGCAGGAGCCGCGCGCGGTCCAGATCTTCAGCCGTGTCGACGCCGAGCGGCGCGGCGTCGACGAGCGCGATGTCGATCCGCATCCCGGCCTCCAGCGCCCTCAACTGCTCGAGCTTCTCCCGCTGCTCGAGGGCTGAGGGCGGGGCGGCGACAAATCGCCGCAGCGCCTCGCGGCGAAAGGCGTAGATTCCGATATGGTGCAGGAGTTCGCCTTCGCCCCAAGGCGCTCGCGCGCGGGTGAAATAGAGCGCTCTCAGGCGGCCGGGACTGACTTCGGCGCCGACCGCCTTGACGACGTTGGGATCGTCCTTCTCTTCGGCGCGCGTGATCGGGGTCGCCAGCGTCGCGATGTCGACCGCGGCGTCGACGAGCGGCGCGAGGCAGGCGCGCACGCAACTGCGCTCGATCGTCGGCAGGTCGCCCTGCAGATTGACCACGATATCGTGGGTTTGAGCGGGGTCGACGACGCCCAGCGCCTCGAAAATTCGATCGGATCCGGACCCGTGGTCCGGGCGCGTCAGGATCGCTTTTCCGCCGACCGCGCGCACCGCGTCTGCGACGCGCGCATCGTCGGCGGCCACCCAGACCGGCCCGACGGCGGCCTCGCTCGCCCGCCGCCAGACATGCGCGATCATCGGTTCGCCGTGAATGTCGGCGAGCGGCTTGCCCGGCAATCTGGTCGAAGACAGGCGCGCGGGGATGAAGACGACGGGATTGGCCATGAGCCTAAGCAAAGAAGCCGGGAGAGCGTGGGCTTATACGTGTTGCCAAGCGCGGCGCAAAGCGGCTAATCAAAAGCTGGCGCGGCGTCGCCCGCCCGCAACGGTTCAACTTCGCCGAGGAAAGCCGAGCATCCCATGGATCCGATGCAATACGCACCCAAGAACTCGGTCGCGCTCGCCGTGCTCGGGTCCATTCTGTTTTGGATCTTGCTTGTGGCCTTCAGCAATCTGGTCTTCATGCCCGCACCCCCCAAAGTGCCTGGCTTCGCCCTGCCGGTCGCCCCTGAAGCGACGGCGGCCGCGTCGGCCAAGCCCGGCGCGCCCGAGACGCCGTTGCCGGTGCTGCTCGCCAAGGCCGATGTGACCAAGGGCATGCACGACGCCAAAATCTGCGAGACCTGCCACAGTGTCGAGAAGGGGGGCGGCGTCAAGGTCGGTCCGGATCTTTGGGGCGTCGTCGGACGCAAGGTCGCCTCGGTTCCCGGCTTCGACTATACCGATTCGCTCAAGTCCCTCGGCGGAGACTGGACATTCCAGGCGCTGAACAAGTGGATCACCGATCCGAGAGCCGTCGCCTCCGGAACGAAGATGGCCTTCCCCGGCGAAGCCGGACCGCAAAAGCGCGCCGACATCCTCGCCTATCTGCGGACGCTCTCGGACTCGCCGGTCCCGTTGCCGAAACCCGCCGCCGCCGCGCCCGCCGCAGCCGCCGCGCCCGCCGCAGCCGCCGCGCCCGCCGCCGCTGCGCCGCCCCCGCCGCCGCTGCGCCCCCCGCCGCCGCGCCTGCGGAGTCGCTGCACGCGGCTCTCGAGGCCGCCGATCCGGCCAAGGGCAAGCACGACGCCAAAATCTGCGAGGCTTGCCACAATCTCGACAAGGGGGGCGGCGCCAAGGTCGGTCCGGATCTTTGGGGCGTCGTCGGGCGAAAGATCGCTTCGGTTCCCGGATTCGACTATTCCAGTTCGCTCAAGTCCGTTGGCGGCGACTGGACCTATCAGATGCTGAACAAGTGGGTGGATGACCCCAAGTCGGTCGCGTCGGACACCAAGATGACCTACCCCGGCGAAAAGAGCCTGAAGAAGCGCGCGGACATCCTCGCCTATCTGCGCACGCTCTCGGACACGCCCGTCCCTTTCCCGAAGTGAGGCGGGCGGAAAAAATGGAGAGATGAAGAGGGCGGGGCGCGGTCCTGCGCCTTCTCGGCGTCCGGAGGGGACGGCGCGGGAGAAGGGTCGTCGCGCCGCTTATATCGACGCCTTCGCGTTTCAGGCGCCGGGTTCTATCGGCGGCGCGGGTATCGGAAATTCGACTGGATAAATGACTTCCCTTCCGCACCTGCGCGGACTTGGCCGCAAATGGCGACTGGGCTCTTCTTCGCTTGCGGAAAGCCGATTTTCAGAGTCAAATCGCGCCGGCAAATTCAAGGGAGGGATATGTGAATCTCGGCGTCACAGACAGGGCGCGTCCGCTCGTCGCCGCAGTCCGGGCGATGGTGCGCGACGAGATCATGCCGCTCGAGGCGGAATACGAGGCCGAGGTCGGACGCGAGGTCGACCGGTTCAAGCCGACGGCGCGCATGGTCGAGATCCGAGAAACCCTCAAGGCGAAGGCGCGCGCCAAGGGCCTGTGGAACTTCTGGCTCACCGGCTCCGACAAGGGTTACGGCCTGACGACGGTTGAGTACGCCTACCTTGCTGAGGAAATGGGCTGGTCGACGCTCGCTTCCGAAGTCTTCAACTGCTCGGCGCCGGACACCGGCAACATGGAGGTGCTGGAGCGCTTCGGCTCCGAGGACCAGAAGGCGCGCTGGCTGCCCGATCTTCTCGAGGGGCGCACGCGCTCGGCCTATCTGATGACCGAGCCGGCCGTGGCTTCGTCCGATGCGACCAACATCGCGATGGACGCCCGCCTTGACGGCGACGAATGGGTGCTCAACGGCGAGAAATGGTGGTCGTCAGGCGCGGGCGACCCGCGCTGCTCCCTCTACATCACCATGACGTTGACCGATCCCGACGCCGCCCCCCACTCGCGTCATTCGATGCTGCTGGTCCCGGCGGCGAGCAAGGGCATCGAGGTCCTCAGGGCGTTGACGGTCTACGGCGACGATGACGCTCCTCATGGCCATATGCACATCCGATTCGCCGACGTGCGCGTTCCCAAGGACGCGGTCGTTCTGGGGCGCGGGCGCGGATTCGAGATCGCGCAGGGACGGCTCGGCCCCGGGCGCATCCACCATTGCATGCGCGCGATCGGCCAAGCCGAGCGCGCGCTCGAGGCGATGTGCCGGCGCGCCGCCGCCCGCTCCGCCTTTGGCCAGAAGCTCGCCCGCCTCGGCGCCAATCCCGACATCATCGCGGAAGCGCGCATGAGCATCGAGATGGCGCGACTTCTTTGCCTCAAGGCGGCCTGGGCGATGGACACGCAGGGCGCGCGCGCGGCGGCCCCCCTGATTTCGCAGATCAAGGTGATCGCGCCGCGCGTCGCGCTCGAGGTGATCGATCAGGCGGTGCAATTGCACGGCGGCGCCGGCGTCAGCCAGGATTTCCCGCTCGCGCGGATGTGGACCCATGTCCGCACGCTGCGCCTCGCCGACGGGCCCGACGCCGTGCACCGGCGTGTGATCGCCAAAGCTGAGATGAAACGCTATTCGAATGAGGCGGGGACGCGGTGAGCGGTGCGTTCCCCGAGGACTCGAGGGCGCTCGACGCCTGGCTCAGCGCGCATGTCGTGGGCTTCCGGGCGCCGAGCGCGGCGAAGAAATTCGCTTCCGGCCAGTCGAACCCGACCTACCTGATCGAAGCTCCCAGCGGACGCTATGTGCTGCGCAGCAAGCCTCCCGGCAAGCTGTTGAAGAGCGCGCACATGATCGAGCGCGAGTTCCGCGTTCTGCAGGCGCTGGAGGGCAGCGGGTTTCCCGCGCCTCGCGCGCTGGCGCTGTGCGAGGACGATGGCGTCATCGGCACGAGGTTTTATGTCATGGCCTATGTCGAGGGGCGCATCTTCTGGGACCCGGCGCTGCCAGAACTCGCGCGCGAGGATCGCGGTCCGGTCTACGACGCGATGAACGAGGGGTTGGCCCGGCTCCACGGAATCGACGTAACCGCCGCAGGTCTTTCAGACTTTGGCAAGCCCGGCAGTTATTTCGCACGACAGCTGCGGCGCTGGAGCGAACAATATCGCTCGAGCGAGACAATCAGGATCGAGGATATGGACCATCTGATCGACTGGCTCGGCGAGCGAGTTCCAGTCGACGATGGCAGCGTCGCCTTGGTGCACGGCGACTGGCGAATCGATAACATGATCTTCGACGGCCGCGCGCCCCGCCTGGCGGCGGTGCTCGACTGGGAGCTGTCGACGCTCGGCCATCCGTTCGCCGATCTCGCCTACCAGTGCATGTATTGGCGCTTACCCAATGCGCTTCGGGGCCTCGGCGGCATCGACCGCGCGGCGCAGGGCATTCCGACCGAGGCCGAATTTGTCGCCGCCTATTGCCGGCGTGCGGGGCTCGAAGGCGTGCCAGATTGGACCTTTCTCATCGCCTTCAGCTTCTTCCGCATCATCGCCATCGCTCAGGGCGTCTATAAGCGCTCCCTCGACGGCAACGCGTCGAACCCGGAAAAGGCCCGGCAAATGGGCGAGACGGTGCCGGTGATGGCGCGCCTGGCGATCGAGGCGATCCAGACCGGCGCATGATCCTTGATCCAAGGGCCCGTCCGCCCCGCCGCCAAAGTCCGTCGATAGCGAACCAAATTGTCCGGTTTTGGCGGCGCATCAAATGTCCGCTTCTTCTGCTTTTGTTCTGCCTGTGGGACTGTGGGCAAGGCGGACGCCTTGTCCACAGTCCCACAGGCGCGCCGCCGAGCGGATTTGAGCGGCGTTTGTTTCTCTGCCTGAGCGTTCCTTTCTGGTCCTAGCGGCCGATGCATCTTGGCCCGTGGAAGACGGCGTGCGAGCCGTCGGCGTAGAGATGCGCCTTGACCCGCGCCTTGACGAAATGCGGCCGCATCGGGCTCTCGGGGATCGAGGTCGACGCCGGGAATGGGCGTGAAGGCCGATCCGGGCCCGGCCGGCGGAACCGCGATACGCGCGTTTTGGGCTGGCAAGCAAACCTCCTGGATGAAGGCGCTGACCGCCTCGACCGTTGTGATCCCGGCGAGCTTGAGCTCCTTCGGCAGCCGGTCCTGAAGCGTCCCGAACGCCCGCTCCGAGCGGCCCCTGGCCTGCGGCGAGAAGGCCGGACATGCCGTCTGCTGCCGACACCGGCCTGTGGCGCGCCTTTCTCATGAAGTTCGTTTGTGATAAAATGAAATCCTCGAATTGAGCAGGGGCGGCGCGATTGATCTGCGACATCGGCAATCGACAAGGAGCATCGTCATGACGAATTCGCTATCGCTGGGGCTCGGACCCACTCCGGAGCTCGCGCCGCTGCATGCGAAATGGGGCTGGATCGTCGCCCTCGGCGTCGTCTATCTCGTCGCCGGGTTCATTGCGCTCGGCAGCGTCGTCAGCGCGACCCGGGCCACCGTATTCGTGGTCGGCATCATGATGGTGATCGCCGGCGTCGCCGAGGTCATCAACGCGTTTCAGGTCAAGACCTGGGGGAGGTTTTTGTTCTGGCTCGTACTTGGAATCCTATACATCATCGCGGGCTTTGTCGCGTTCGAGAACCCGTTGCTCACGGCGGTGTGGCTGACCCTCATTCTCGGCGTCGCGCTGCTTGCGTCAGGCCTGATGCGCATCTTTCTCGCCCTCAACATGAAACATGGATCGCCCTGGATATGGGTCGTCGTGTCCGGCTTGATCACGCTGCTCCTGGGCCTGATCATCCTTGTCCATTGGCCGATCTCATCGCTCTGGACGCTCGGAATCTTCCTCGGCGTCGACCTCATCTTTGCCGGCGCTGGCTGGATTGGCATGGGCATGGGATTGAAGCGGGCCGCCGCCTGACCGGGATTGTCGGCGGCTTACGCTTTCTGAAGCGTCGAAGCGTCTGCTTTGGGAGTATGGGAGAAAAATCGACGTGCGAACGATCTATCTGGCGATCATCGTCGTCTTTGTCGCCGCGCTGATCATCTTCCTGTTCCAGAACACCCAGTCCGTCAGCGTGGCTTTCCTCACCCTCGCCGTGAGCATGCCGCTCGCTGTTCTCGTCTTCGTCGTCTACCTCCTGGGAGCGGCGACCGGCGGCAGCCTGTTCGGGCTTTTGCGGCGGTCCTATTCGGGCTCGTGGGGATCGCCGGGCGTCCATCGCTGACCGGTCGGCAGTAGGCAGGATTTCGGAAAAGCGGGCCCCGGTTTTTCGACAAAAATCCTGCTTCTTCAAAGACTTTGAGCGGGCGTTCGTCGGCGGACAGTCCCCGCCTCGGCCGGGACCCGAAAACGACGCCGCTTGCCCGACGCGGCGACTTGGGCCAAGGCTGCGGAGTGGCCCGGCGGCGCTCCCCATTCGGCATTTTGGCCCGCGCGTTCGGCTGGGCCGGGTTGGCGCTGATTTGCGTCTTTGCCGCGCTCGTCGCGCTCTACGCCGTGGCGCCGCCGGTTTCGACGCTGATGCTGGCTCGCAAAATCGAGGGCAAGAGCTACGAACGCATCGTCGTCCGGCTGAAGGACGTCTCGCCGGCGGCTGTCGCGGCGGTGGCGGCGTCGGAGGACGCCACATTCTGCCGCAACGACGGGGTCGACTGGGACGCCCTCTATGAAGTCCTGGACCGCAGGGGCTTCCCCCGACGCGGCGCCTCGACGATCACGATGCAGACCGCCAAGAACCTGTTTCTGTGGCCGGGCCGCTCGGTCATTCGCAAGGGCATAGAGATCGGGATGGCGCTCGTCCTCGGCGAGGTCTGGTCGAAGCGGCGCACCATGGAGATCTACCTCAACATCGCTCAATGGGGCGACGGACTCTTCGGCATCGAGGCGGCGGCGCGGCGCTATTTCCACAAGAGTGCGCGCCAGCTTGATGCGCGCGAGGGGGCGCTGCTTGCGACCTCGTTGCCGAACCCGATCCAGCGCAACCCGGCCCATCCGAGGCTGTTCCAGCGCCGTCTCGCGCTCCATGTCGAAGCGCGGGCGCTCGGCAGCGCCGAATGGCTGAATTGCCTGGCCCGATAGGCCCGCCCCGCCGCCGTCGGATCGCCTCCCGGACCGGCGCGTCCTGCGACGGCAGCCGAAACAGCAGATCGCGCGCAGAGGGCTCATGTCGGGCGGCGTAATCAGCGTCCAAGTTCTCAACGAATCCGCCAGTGTGATGAGGAGGAAAATGCACAGGCCGTGGGAGGAAGTGGAACGCTTCCTTGCGGTTGTTCGCGTCCGGTTTCCGACGGCCGCGCCGCTAACGATCGAAACCCGCGCCTCCGCCCTGGCGCTTGCGCGCGATCACTCGATAGCCCTCTATGACGCCCTGGTCCTGGCGTCGGCGCTGTCCGCCCGATGCGCAACCCTCTCTACCGACGACCTGCAACACGGGCGCCGCTTCGGCGACTGCGTCATCGTCAATCCGTTTTTGACAGACGTGGTCTGACGCGCCCGGGTTCGGCTCCGCCGAATCTTTCACCCGATCGCCATCAGGCTCGCATTGCCGCCCGCCGCGGCCACGTTGGTGGCGATCGCGACTTCCTCGACCAGCGCGGCGAGGTCGTAGTCCTCGCCGGCGGCGAGCCGCTCGGGCGTCAGCGCCTGGAGGCGGACGATCGGGCCGGGGCGGGCGGCGAGCTTGCGGGACGCCTCCGCCAGCGCCGCGGCCTCGCCCTCGATGAGCGCGCCGGCGAGCGCGGGCGCGCTCAATGGGTCCTCCGCGAGGTCGACGCCGGGAGCGACTCCGCCCGGCAGGCCTTTCAGCGCCCGCGCCGCGGAAGCGCTGACGAGCGCGTCGTTTCCCGTCGCCAGGATCGCGCCAATCTGGATAAGAAGCCCGCTTGCGCTCGCCGCGACCGCCGCGATTTTACCCCGCCGGCGAAGCGCGTAGACGTTGCGCTCGCCGACGGGACCGGCAAGCTCGACCCGTGCGCCGAGCGGCGAGCGCGCCATGAAGCCGACGCAGCGTTCGGCCTCGGCATCGTGGCCAGAAGCGCGCAGCCAGTCGATATAGGCGCGCAAGGTCCCGAGCGCAGCGCCTGCGCCCTCGAGCCAGTCGAGCGCGTCTCGCGGCGGTTCGCACACGAGGCGCGAGAGATAGAGCGGACCGCCCGCCTTCGGGCCGGTCCCGGAGAGCCGCGAACCGCCGAACGGCTGCACGCCGACGGTGGCGCCGATGATGTTGCGGTTGACATAGATGTTGCCGGCCTCGATCCGTTCGATCACGCGCGCGATCGTCTCGTCGATGCGGGTGTGCAGGCCGAAGGTGAGGCCGTAGCCGGCGGCGTTGATTGCGTCGATCAGCGCGTCGAGTCCCTCGCGCCGGTATTTGAGCACATGCAGCACCGGGCCGAACACTTCGCGCTCGACGTCGGCGACGGCCGTCACTTCGATCAGCGCCGGGGCGACGAAGGTTCCGAGCGCGGCCGCCTCCGGCAGCGCGCCTTGCGTGACCTTGAAGCCGCGGCCGCGCATCGTCTCGATATGGGCGTTGATCGCGTCGCCCGCCTCCGCCGTGATGACCGGGCCGACGTCGACCGACAAGCGCCTGGGATCGCCGACCTCGAGTTCGGCCATCGCGCCCTTCAGCATCGTCAACGTCCTGTCGGCGACGTCGTCCTGCAGGCAGAGGATGCGCAAGGCCGAACAGCGCTGGCCCGCCGAATCGAAGGCCGACGAAATCACGTCGCCGACCACCTGCTCGGCCAGCGCCGAGGAATCGACCACCATCGCGTTCAGGCCCCCGGTCTCGGCGATGAGCGGCAGCGGGGCGCCGGTCCGGGTCAGGCGGCCGGCGAGCTCGCGTTCGATCAGGCCGGCGACGGGCGTCGAGCCGGTGAAGACGACGCCCTGCACGCGCGGGTCGGCGACCAGCGCCGCGCCGACTTCGCCCGCGCCAGGCAGAAGCTGAAGCGCATCTACCGGAACGCCGGCCTCGTGCAGCGCGCCGACCGCCTCGGCGGCGATCAGCGGGGTCTCCTCGGCGGGCTTGGCGACGACGCAATTGCCGGCGGCGAGCGCCGCCGCGATCTGGCCGGTGAAGATCGCCAGCGGAAAATTCCACGGACTGATACAGGCGACGATCCCGAGCGGGCCGGGCGAGGCGAGCCTCAAGGTCCGCGCCGCCTCGGAAGAATAGTAGCGCAGGAAATCGACCGCCTCGCGCACCTCGGCGACCGCATTGGCGTAGGACTTGCCGGCCTCGCGCACGATCAGACCGACGAGTTCGTCGTTCTTCGCCTCGAGTCCGTCGGCGGCGCGCCGCAGGATCGCGGCCCGCTCGTCCGGCGCGACCGCGGCCCATGTCGGAGCGGCCGCCGCGGCGACGGCGATCGCGGCGGCGATCTCGTCGGACCGCGCATGGCGGGTGAAGCCGACGACGTCGTCATGGTCGGCGGGGTTCCTGACCGGCTCGCTGGCGTCATCGTCCCGCGCGCCGGGGGGAAGGGCGCGCCGGGCGGCCCGCGCGCTCAGCTCCAGTCCTTCCGCCAGCGCGGCGAGGCGCCGCTCGTCGGAAAAGTCGAGCCCGCGCGAGTTCGCCCGCTGCGGCCGGTAGAGATCGCGCGGCGCGGCGATCTTCTCATGCGGCGCGCCGAGCGGCTGAACTTTAAGGGCGAGCGCGACCGGGTCGGCCGCCAGCTCGTCGATGGCGACGCCGGGGTCGGCGACGCGATTGACGAACGACGTGTTGGCGCCGTTTTCCAGCAGGCGTCGGACGAGATAGGCGAGCAGCGTCTCGTGCGAGCCGACGGGGGCGTAGACGCGGCAGGGCCGGTTGAGCTTGTCGCGGCCGACGACTTCCTCATAGAGCGGCTCGCCCATCCCGTGCAGGCACTGGAATTCGTACTGGCCGCGATAGAAGTCGGGCCCGGCCATGGTCAGGACGGAGGCCAGCGTCTGCGCGTTGTGGGTCGCGAATTGCGGATAGACCGCGTCGGCCGCGGCGAGCAGTTTCCGCGCCGAGGCGAGATAACCGACGTCGGTGTGGACCTTGCGGGTGAAGACGGGAAAGCCATCGAGCCCGTCGACCTGGGCGCGCTTGATCTCCGAATCCCAATAGGCGCCCTTGACGAGCCGGACCATCAGCCGGCGCTCCGACCGCCGCGCGAGATCGATCAGCCAGTCGATGACGAAGACGCAGCGCTTGCCATACGCCTGGATGACGAAGCCGAGGCCGTTCCAGCCCGCGAGATCGGGATCGAGGCACAAGGCCTCGAGGAGATCGAGCGAGAGATCGAGGCGGTCGGCCTCCTCGGCGTCGATGTTGAGGCCGATGTCGTAGGATTTCGCCAGCGCCGCGAGCCGCTTCGTTCGGGGCAGCAGTTCGCCCATCACGCGCGCGCGCTTGATGCGCTGGTAGCGTGGATGCAGCGCCGAAAGCTTGATCGAGATCCCGGGACCTTCGTAAATGCCGCGATGGCGCGAGGCCTTGCCGATGGCGTGGACAGCGTGCTCGTATTCGTCGAGATAGCGCGCCGCGTCCGCGGCGGTCGTCGCCGCCTCGCCCAGCATGTCGTAGGAAAACGAAAAGCCCCGCGCTTCGCGCTCGCGGCTATTGCCGATCGCCTCCTCGATCGTCCGGCCAGTGACGAACTGCTCGCCCATCAGGCGCATCGCGACGTCGACGCCGCGGCGGATGATCGGTTCGCCGCTGCGCGCGATCAGCCGGGTCAGCGCCGCCGAGAGGCCTTGCTCGCTCGTCGTCGTCACCAGCCGCCCGGTCAGCACCAGACCCCATGTGGCGGCGTTGACGAACAGCGACGGGCTATTGCCGATATGGGCGCGCCAGTCGCCGGGCGATAGCTTGTCGCGGATCAGCGCGTCGCGGGTGGCGGCGTCGGGAATGCGCAGCAGCGCTTCGGCAAGGCACATCAGCGCCACGCCCTCCTGGCTCGAGAGCGAGTATTCATGGATCAGCCCTTCGACGCCGCTCGACCGCGTCTTGGCCCGGAGCCGCACGACCAGCTGGCGCGCGAGCGCCTCGACGCTTTTGCTCTGCTGCGCGCTCAGCCTCGCCAGATCGAGGAGCGGCGGGAGACATTCGGGTTCGGGGCGCCGATAGGCCGCGGTGATCGCGGCCCGCAACGGCTTTTGAGGGGCGACTTCGGACCGGAACGCGGCGAAGACGTCGGCGGCGGCGGTCATGTCTGGGCTCCTCAAGGACGAATGTCGGGCTGACGCGCGTCAGCGCGATCGGGCGGCGACGGTCGATCCTATTCCCTTGAGCCGTCTCTTGCCTATGCCGCGAAATGGCCGGGCTAAGCCGCTGGTAATCTGTTCGACGGAGACTGGTCCGGGCCGCACCCATTTCTGGCCCCGTGCGCGGGAACAGCCCTTGGCCATTGAATTTCGTCGCGAGGTTCGGTTGGCGACAAATCGCAAAATTCTGGACGTCATGCGGGACGCTGGCGGCTTTACCGCCGGATTTGACTATCTTCGCATCGGCCTGGCGCTCGCCGTGCTGGTCTGGCACTCCATCGGCGTCAGCACCGGGTCGGCGAGCCTGGACCAGGCGCTCTGGAGCGGTCCGTTCCGTTTCCTGCCCGCGGCCATATTGCCGATGTTCTTCGCGCTGTCGGGGTTTCTGGTCGCGGGAAGCCTCGAACGGACTCGGCGGCGCGAATTCGTGGCGCTGCGCGCGCTGCGTCTGGTTCCCGCGCTCGCGGTCGAGGTCACGCTCTCGGCGCTCACCCTCGGCGCGCTGTTCACCATCCTGCCGCTGCGCGAATATCTGACCAGCCCGGAACTCGGCAGATATTTCGGCAACATTGTCGGGCTCGTGCACTTCACCCTGCCGGGCGTATTCGAGCACAACCCCCTTCCGCGCCTGGTCAATTTCCAGCTTTGGACCATCCCCTTCGAGCTGGAATGCTATTTCTTCCTTGTCTGCCTATCGACGGCGCTGCGCGATCGACGCGCCTTCGTCGCCGCCATCGTTCTGTTCTCGCTCGTCGCGACGCTCGACGCGTTCCTGTACTCGCCCGCCAGCGCGTTCGATCACGTGCCCGGGCGCGCGCTCGTTTCATCGTTCCTCGCCGCGGTCGGCCTGCATCGGTATCGAGACAAAATCCCCTATTCGTCCGCCCTTGGGATCGTCGCCGGGATCGCGGCGGCGGCGCTGCTGCAGGTCCCCAACGCCGCCTATCTCGCCGCCTTCCCGGTCGCCTACTTGACCGTCTGGCTCGGGCTGATGCGCCCGCCCAAGATTCGGTTCGGCGACCTGTCCTACGGAATCTACCTGTTCCACTTCCCTCTCGAGCAGTCGATCGTGCATCTCTTCCCCAGCGTCAGAAGCTGGCAGGAGCTCACGCTGATGGCCCTGCCGCCGAGCCTGCTGTGCGCGTGGCTCTCCTGGAACCTGGTCGAGCAGCCGATCCTCAGCCGCAAAAAGCAGGCCCTGGCTGCGGCCGATCGAGCCTGGGCGGCGGCCGGCCGTCTGGCTGCCGCCGCTCTCCCGCGGCGCGAGCGGCGGCCGGAGACCGGATCGGGCGCGGTCGCGCCGGCGGACTGATCGTGGTCGGCTGGCCTCGGCGGCGTTTGTCGGGCGCCTCGCGCGCCTCACGGCGGAACGCGCATAGTCCGAACGCCGACGTATCGCGGATCGACAAATCCCGATAATTGTCAACCTGGGAATTCCCGGATGACCAGGCCATCGGCGCGGGTCGCGAAGGGGACGCGGAAAGCGATGACCGAGAGGGATGTGACGCTCGGCCTGATCCTCGACGGCGGACGCGCGCGGCGCATGGGCGGCGCCGACAAGGGCCTCGTCGCGCTGGCGGGCAGGCCGATGCTCGCGCGCGTCATCGAGCGCCTGCGTCCGCAATGCGGCGCGCTCGCGCTCAGCGCCAGCGGCGATCCGGCGCGCTTCGCCGGTTTTGGCCTCCCCGTCCTCGCGGACGATCCGCCGGGTTTCGCGGGTCCGCTCGCCGGGATCCTGGCGGGGCTCGATTATTGCGCTCAATCGGCGCCGCGGCGCCTGGCGTATGTGGCCAGTCTGGCGGCGGACGCGCCGTTCGCGCCGGCCGATTTCGTCGCGCGGCTGCACGCGGCCCGTCGCGCGGCGGAGGCCGAGATCGCCGTCGCCGCGTCGGGCGGGCGCACGCATCACGTCGCCGCGCTGTGGCCCGTCGCGCTTGCGCGCGAGTTGCGCCGCGCGCTTCGATCCGAAGGGCTGCGCAAGGTCGAGAGCTTTGCGGCGCGCTTCCGCCTCGCTTCCGCCGAATGGCCGAGCGAGCCGATCGATCCGTTTTTCAATGTCAATACGCCCGAAGACCTCGCACTCGCTGAGGCGCTGCTGCGCCCGGCTTCTGGCGCCGGCTTCCGGGCGGATTGACGGGAATGGCCGAGGGAAGGAGAGCGCCGATGCGCGTGATCGGCCTCGCTGGCTGGAGCGGAGCGGGAAAGACGACGCTGATCGTGCGTCTCATTCCCGAACTCCAACGTCGCGGCTACAGCGTTTCGACGCTCAAGCACGCCCATCACGACTTCGACGTCGACCAGCCCGGCAAGGATTCCTTTGAGCACCGCGCCGCGGGCGCGCGTGAGGTTCTGGTCGCCTCCTCCGCCCGGCTGGCCCTGATGCGCGAGTTGCGCGGCGCGCCCGAGCCGCCGCTCGCCGATCTCTTGCGTCTGCTCGCGCCGGTCGATCTTGTTCTTGTCGAGGGCTTCAAGCGCGACGCGCTCGCCAAGATCGAGATTTGGCGCGAAGCAACCGGCAAGGCGCCGATCCATCCGCAAGACCCGCAGGTCGTGGCGCTCGTCAGCGATGGCTCCGCGCAGCCCGCGCGCCTGCCGCATGCGCGCATCGACGATGTCGCCGCCGTGGCCGACCTGGTGCTGGCGCATGCGGAGCCGGTCGAAACTGTCCTCGCGCGGATCGCACGCTCTCCGGGTCCGTAACCCGCCGGGCGGGGCTTGACGGTGCGACATGCCGTCGAGATCGTCAGGCGAAGGGATTCGCCTTGTCACGTCCTCCACGCCAAGGCTAGTCTTCGCCAATGGGGAGCGAGCAAGCGGCGGCGCGAACGGCGGCCGGCCCGGGCTCCCGGATATTCGACAGGTGGAGCGCTCATGAGCTTTCGTCTTAAAACACTCGTCTTCGCCGCGGCGTTCGCCGCCTCCGCCGGGGCGGCCGCCGCGGCCGATCTGAAGATCGCCCTGATCCGCGGCCTTACCGGTCCGCTCCAGGCCTACGCCAAGCAGACCGAAACCGGCTTCATGCTCGGCCTCGAATACGCGACCAAGGGGACGATGGAGGTCGACGGACGCAAGATCGTCGTCATCACCAAGGACGACCAGAGCAAGCCCGACCTCGCCAAGACGGCGCTGGCGGAAGCTTACGAGGACGACGGGGCCGACATCGCCGTCGGCACGACGTCGTCGGCTGCCGCGCTGGCGATGCTGCCGGTCGCCGAGGAGCACAAGAAAATCCTGGTCGTCGAGCCCGCGGTCGCCGATGCGATCACCGGCTCCAAGTGGAACCGATATATCTTCCGCACCGCGCGCAACTCGTCGCAGGATGCAGTTTCCAATGCGGTCGCGGTTGGCCAGCCGGGCGAGCACGTAGGGACCCTGGCGCAGGATTACGCCTTCGGCCGCGACGGCGTGGCCGCGTTCAAGGAGGCGCTCGCCAAGACCGGCGCGACCGTCGACGCGGAAGAATACGCGCCGATCAACACCACCGACTTCACCGCCCCTGCGCAGCGCCTGTTCGACGCCCTGAAGGACAAGCCCGGCCGCAAGATCATCTGGATCATCTGGGCGGGCGGCGGCGATCCGCTCGACAAGCTCGCCGATCTCGACCCCGGCCGCTACGGCATCGAGCTTTCGACCGGGGGCAACATCCTGCCCGCGCTCGTGGCCTACAAGCGTTTCCCCGGCCTCGAGGGCGCCACCTACTATTATTACGGAATCCCCAAGAACCCGATCAACGACTGGTTGGTGGCCGAGCATGAGAAGCGCTTCCACTCGCCGCCGGATTTCT
This sequence comes from uncultured Alphaproteobacteria bacterium, assembly GCA_963784805.1. Lineage (GTDB taxonomy): Bacteria > Pseudomonadota > Alphaproteobacteria > Rhizobiales > Beijerinckiaceae > Roseiarcus. Next base: position 39,681 of record CAWASR010000016.1, on the reverse strand, counting down.
TTACCTGCGGCGGCTTCGCCGCGGCGATGGCGGTCGTCACCGCGGTCGAGAAGGCGAAATCGACGGATACGGAGAAGCTCATCTCCACGATGGAGGGCATGGAGTTCGACACGCCCAAGGGCAAAATGATCTTCCGCAAGGAAGATCACCAGGCGCTTCAGTCGATGTATGCGTTCAAAATCAAGGTCGACCCGAAAGTGGCCTGGGGAATCCCCGTGCTCACGCGCGAGTTGACGATCAAGGACATGGACATCCCGATTCGCAACAAGCGATGACCCCGTCGCTGGAGACGCGCGACCTCACCGTCCGGTTCGGCGGCCATGTCGCGGTCGATCACGTCTCCTGCGCCTTCCAGCCCGGCGAGTTGACCGCCATCGTCGGGCCGAACGGCGCGGGCAAGACCACATACTTCAACCTGATGTCGGGCCAGCTTCGCGCTAACGACGGCGCGGTCATGATCGAGGGCGACGACGTGACGCGGCTAGGTCCGGCGCAGCGCACGCGGCTCGGCATTGGCAGGGCGTTCCAGCTCACCAGCCTCTTCCCCCGCCTCAGCGTCGCCGAGAACGTCCGGCTCGCGACTCAGGCCGTGTCCGGCGTGCATTACGACATGCGGCGGCCCTGGGGCGCGAACGTCGATCTGATCGAGCGCGCCGATTCGGTGCTCCAGTCGGTCGGCCTCTTCGCCAAACGCAATGTGCTCGCCTTCGCTCTGCCGCACGGCGACCAGCGCAAGCTCGAAGTCGCGATGATGATGGCGCTGGAGCCGAAGATATTCATGTTCGACGAGCCGACGGCCGGCATGAGCGTCGATGACGTCCCGATCGTGCTCGATCTGATCGCGCGGCTGAAGGCCGACAAGACCAAGACGATCCTGCTGGTCGAGCACAAAATGGACGTCGTGCGCTCGCTCGCCGACCGCATCATTGTCCTGAACGACGGCCGGCTGGCGGCGGACGGCGAGCCCGAGGCGGTGATCGCGTCGCCGGTCGTGCGGGAAGCCTATCTCGGACTCGCGCCGGGGAAGGCGGCATGAGCGCGACGCTCGCGCTCGAGGGCGTCCACACTCACATCGGCCGCTATCACATATTGCAGGGCGTCGATTTCGACGCGCCGGCGGGCCGGACGACCATGCTGCTCGGCCGCAACGGCGCCGGCAAGACCACCGCCTTGCGCACGATCATGGGCCTGTGGCGCGCCTCGAAGGGCCGCATCGCGCTGGGCGGGACGCCCTTGCAGGAGATGGCCGCGAGCGATGTCGCGCGCCTCGGCGTCGGCTACGCGCCGGAGACGATGGCGGTGTTCTCCGATCTTTCCGTCAAGGAGAACCTCGTGCTCGGCGCGCGATCCGGCCCGTTGGACAGCGCTCGCCTTGACTGGATTTTCGGCTTCTTCCCGGCATTGCGGAAATTCTGGCAGTCGCGAGCCGGCTCGCTGTCGGGCGGACAGAAGCAGATGCTGTCGATCGCCAGAGCGATCGTCGAACCGCGCGAACTGCTGCTGATCGACGAGCCGACCAAGGGCCTGGCCCCGGCGATCGTCGGCTCGCTGATCGCCTGCCTCAAGGAGATCAAGGCGACGGGCGTCACGATTCTCCTGGTGGAGCAGAATTTCCGCGTCGCGCGCGAGGTCGGCGACGAGGTCCGCGTGATGGACAACGGCCGCATCGTCCACGGCGGCGCGATGGCGGACCTCGCCGCCGACGAGCGATTGCAGAACCGCCTTCTCGGCCTCACGCTGGAGGCGCATCAATGAGCGCCTTCGACGTCGGCGCCGCTCTGCCGCGACGAAGAACCGAGATTCTGCCGGCCCTGACGCCTGTGATTGTCGCTCTCGTCGCCGCCCCGTTGATCGGCTCGCTGTCCACATTCGTGACCCTGACCGCCGCCGGGGTGGCGATGGGCATGATGATCTTCACCATGGCGTCGGGCCTGACCCTCGTCTTCGGCATGATGGACGTGCTCAACTTCGGCCACGGCGCCTTCATCGCGCTCGGCGCCTATGTCGCAACGCTCGTGCTGCTGCCGCTCGCCGGCTGGTCGAGCGCGGATTCGTTTGTCCTCAATCTCGCTGTCTTCATCCTCGCCGCGCTCGCGGCCGCCATTGTCTGCGGCGCGGTCGGATGGGCGTTCGAGCGGCTGATCGTCAAGCCGGTCTACGGCCAGCATCTGAGGCAGATTCTCGCGACCATCGGCGGCGCGATCATTGCCGAGCAATTGCTCTATGCGCTGTTCGGCCCGGATCAAATCCCGATCGCCATGCCTAAGACCTTTGAGGGCTCCTTCGTCTTCGGCGAAGCGGCGATTGAAAAATATCGCGTGCTGGCGACCCTGGTCGGCCTCGCGGTGTTTTCCGGCGAAATGCTGATCCTCAACCGCACCAGGATCGGCCTCCTGATCCGCGCCGGGGTCGAGAACCGAGAGATGGTGGAGGCGCTCGGCTATCGCGTCGACCGGCTGTTCGTGGCTGTGTTCATGGCGGGATCGGCGCTGGCGGGCCTAGGCGGCGCGATGATGGCGCTCTATCGCGGCCAGGTTCACGCGACCATCGGCGGCGAGTTCCTGGTGCTGTGTTTCATCGTCATCATCATCGGCGGCCTGGGGTCGGTCGGCGGCTCGTTCGTCGGCGCGATTCTGGTCGCGCTGATCGCCAATTACGCCGGCTTTCTCGTGCCGAAGCTGGCGCTGGTGTCGAACATCCTGGCGATGGTCGCGGTCCTGCTCTGGCGCCCGCGCGGGCTCTATCCGGTCAGCGGACGATGAAGCTGCTGTCGGGCGATCCGCCGCGCGGTCTGGCGCTGCAAATCCTGCTGATCGCGATCATCGTCGCGCTGGCGCTGGCGCCGTTCCTGTTTCCCGGCGTCAGGGCGCTCAACGTCGCGGCCAAGATCTGCGTGATGATCCTGCTCGTCGCCTCCTACGACCTTCTGCTCGGCTATACCGGCATCGTCTCTTTCGCGCATGTGATGTTCTTCGGCGTCGGCGCCTATGGCGCCGGCCTGGCGCTCTATGGGATGGGCGCGAGCTGGGGGGCGCTGGCGCTGGGACTGGCGGCCGCCGCCGCGCTGTCGCTCGTTCTGGCGCTGGCGATCGGCCTGTTCTCGCTCAGGGTCCAGTCGATCTTCTTCGCCATGGTGACGCTTGCCGTCGCCTACGCCTTCAACGTGCTCGCGTCGCAATTGTCTTGGCTGACCGGCGGCGAGGACGGCCGCTCTTTTAGCGTTCCAGCGACGCTGCGGCCGGGCTCCAGGCTTCTCGAAGGCAAGATTCTCGGCGTCGCCGTCAATGGCAGGCTGCTGACCTATTATCTCGTCTTCGTCGTCGTCGCGGTCGCATTCCTGGCGCTGCTTCGGGTGGTCAACTCGCCGTTCGGCCGCGTGCTGCAGGCGATCCGCGAAAATCCGTTTCGCGCCGAGGCGCTCGGCTACCGCATCGTCTTTCACCGGACGCTCGCCACCTGCATTTCCGCGCTCGGCGCGACGCTCGCCGGGGCGTTGAGCGCGCTGTGGCTGCGCTATGTCGGACCCGACACCGCGCTGAGCTTCTCGATCCAGGTCGACGTTTTGGTCATGGTCGTCGTCGGCGGCATGGGCTCGCTCTACGGCGCGATCATCGGCGCGGCGCTCTTCGTATTCGCCGAGAGCTACCTGCAGGACGCGATGGGCGCGCTGTCGCGCCTCGCCGCCGACGCGCGCCTGCCGCTGTTGCCGGCCCTCTTTCATCCCGACCGCTGGCTGCTGTGGCTCGGCCTCGCCTTCGTGCTCGCGGTCTATTTCGCCCCCGCGGGGATCGTCGGCGCGTTGCGCGCCACGGAAAAGGCGGAAGGATGAGGCAGAGGTCGACGGGCGGCGGCGAGTAGGCAGCTGGCGGTCGGAGGTCGTGCTGCGCTCCATTGCATGCCGGCTGTCGCAGATCACTTCCAGGAGGACATCATGAAAGTCGGCGTCATCGGATCGGGCGTGGTCGCGCAGACTTTGGGCGCGGGATTTCTCAAGCACGGCCACGAGGTGGCGCTCGGCGCCCGCGATCCCGCGAAACTCGGGGAGTGGGCGGCGAAACATCAGGGGGCGGCGGCCAAGACCTTCGGCGAAGCGGCGGCCTTCGGCGAGGTGGTCGTGCTCGCGGTCGCCGGCGGGGCGGCGCTCGAGGCGCTGAAACTCGTCGGCCCCAAGGCGATCGACGGCAAGCCGGTGATCGACGCCTGCAATCCGATCGGCGGCGGCCCGCCAGTCAACGGCGTCCTGTCCTATTTCACCACGCTGAAGGATTCGCTGATGGAGCGGCTGCAGAAGGCCTATCCTTCGGCGCATTTCGTCAAGGCCTTCAACTCGGTCGGCAATGCGCAGATGGTCAATCCGCATTTTTCCGGCGGGCGGCCGACGATGTTCATCTGCGGGAACGACGACAACGCCAAGAAGACGGTCGCGGCGATCTGCGACCAGTTCGGCTGGGATGTCGAGGACATGGGCGCGGTCGAGGCGGCGCGCGCGATCGAGCCTCTCTGCATGCTGTGGTGCATCCCTGGAATCGGCAAGGGCGACTGGTCGCCGCACGCGTTCAAGCTGCTGAGATAGGGCCTTAACTCAGCGACGGATTGATCGCGTCAGGCGCCTTCGACCCCGGACGCAGCTCGCGCTCGGTGAGCGCGTTGAGCGGGCGCAATGTCATGTTGAGGGTGTCGCGCAGATCGCCGCCCTTCGTGCTGTTGGAAAAGACCCCATGAAAGCGCAGTGATCGAAAGCCTCGCTCAATTCGGCGGCGACAGATTCCGCGCCGAGGGAAGGGACGCAAGCCTGTCATAGACGAGCTTTGCCGCCGCGATGTCCTCGACGGCGAGCCCCAGGGACTTGAACACCGTTGTGGCGCCCGGATTCGGCGCGGCCTTGGCGCCGGAGAACAGTTCTCCCGCTTCGGCGTAGATCGGCGCGCCGGAGAGGATCACGTCGCCCGATTCCTTCAGCGCCGCCTCCCGCGAGTTGACGATCAGGAGGGACGAGTTCATCAACCGGTCGTCGAGTTCCCGCCAGTTCGGCAGGGCCGCTCCGACTGCGTTGACGTGCGCCCCGCGCTCGACCCATTCCCCGCGCAGAATGGGGTCCTGCGCATTGGTCGCCGTCACAATGACGTCTGCGCCCTCGACCGCCGCGCGAACCTCCTCCATTGCGCGCGCGCCATACTCGGCCGCGAACCGTTGCGCGCGCTCGGGCGTCCTGCTCCAGACTCGGACCTCTTCGAATGTGCGCACTCGCCTGAGTGCAGCGAGATGCGCTCCGGCCTGAACGCCTGCGCCGACGAGCGCGAGAACGTGCGTGTCAGGACGCGCCAGCCGCCGTGTCACTGCGGCCGAGACCGCAGCCGTGCGCATTTCCGTGATAAGCGTCCCGTCCATAGCCGCCAGCGGCTCGCCGGTGTCGGGGCGCATGAGCAGGATCATCGCGTGATGCGTTTCAACGCCCTTGCTCGCGTTGGCGGGATAAAAGCTGACGAGCTTGAGCCCCATCGCCTCCTGCGCGACGGCAGGCATGACGCCGAGATAGCGCTGGCGCTCCTCGATGGTCAGCATGCTCCGCAGGGGCTGCAGAACCTTGCCGGAAGAGAAGTCCCGGAGGGCTGCTTCCATCGCGTCGATGAGCGGGTCCCACTCAAGGACGGCTCTGACGCTATCCTCGTCGAAATAGCGCGGCATGTTCTTGTCCGTTTCGCCAACTACCTCAGCGATGCATTGATCGCGTCAAGCGCCTTCGACCCCGGGCACAGATCGCGCTCGGTGAGCGCGTTGAGCGGGCGCAATGTCGTGTTGAGGGTGTCGTGCAGATCGCCGGTCTCCGCGCTCAGATAGACGAGGCCGGTGGCGATCTCGCCGGCGGCGCGGCAGCGCTCCAGCGCCGCCAGCGCCGCGGTCCGGTCTTGAAGATCGTGCCCGGCGCCGAGCTTGCGCAAATGGATCGTCCCGCCGTCGTGCATCGTGACGGCCCGGCTCGCGCCTTCCGCATACTCGACTTCGATCGGCTCGCGGGCGGCGATGAAATCAAGCTCGTTCAGCGCCAGGTTGTGTTCGCGCACATAGTCGAAGCTCTTGGTCGACCCGGCATGATTGTTGAAGGTGACACAGGGCGAAATGACGTCGATGAATGCGGCGCCGCGATGCTCGAACGCCGCCTTGATCAACGGCACGAGCTGCTCTTTGTCGCCGGAAAAGCTGCGGGCGACGAAGGTGGCGCCGAGCTGGATCGCCAGACCGACGAGATCGATCGGCAAGTCGGCGGCGGCGACGCCCGTCTTGCTCTTCGAGCCGCGGTCTGCGGTGGCTGAAAGCTGCCCTTTGGTCAGGCCGTACACGCCATTGTTCTCGACGATATAGACCATGTTGACGGCGCGCCGCATCGCATGGGCGAATTGGCCGAGCCCGATCGAGGCGGTGTCGCCGTCGCCGGAGACGCCGAGGTAGACGAGGTCCCGGTTGGCGAGATTGGCGCCGGTCAGCACCGAGGGCATGCGCCCGTGCACCGAATTGAAGCCGTGACTCTGGCCGAGCATGTAGGTCGGCGTCTTGGACGAGCAGCCGATGCCGCTCAATTTGGCGATGCGGTGCGGCGGCAGGCTGAGCTCGAAGCAGGCGTGAACGATCGCGGCGCTGATCGAATCGTGGCCGCAGCCCGCGCACAGCGTCGACATCGCCCCTTCATAATCGCGGTGGGTCAGGCCGAGCGCGTTGACCGCGATCGAGGGATGATGAAACTTCGGCTTGCCGATGAAGGTCACTTCGCGGACTCCAGTACTTTCGGCTTCGACGTTTGGCGCAACCGGCCCGCGATCTCTCCGAAGATGAAGCGGGCGGTGACCGGCATTCCTCCGTAATGGAGGATCGAGATCAGGCGCGCCGGGGCGATCCCCAGATCGGTTGTCAGCAGCGTGCGCATCTGCGCGTCCCGGTTCTGCTCGACGACGAACGTTTGGTCGTGGTCGCGCACGAATTCGGCGACCTCTCGGGCGAACGGAAAGGCGCGGACGCGCAACGCGTCGACATGGAGGCCCTCGCTCGCCAGCATCTCCAGGGCCTCGTCCATCGCCGCCGCGGTCGACCCGAAATGAAGGACGCCGACGCGCGCCGGCCCGGCCGCCGGTTTGAGGACCGGGCGCGGCAGAAGAGCGCGCGCGGTTTCGAACTTGCGCAGGAGCCGCTCCATGTTGTCGACATAAGGGGCGGCTTCCTCGGTGTAGCGCGCGAAACGGTCGCGGCTGGTGCCGCGGGTGAAATAGGCGCCGCGCGCAGGATGGGCGCCGGGAAGCGTGCGGTAGGGGACGCCGTCGCCGTCGACGTCGTTGTAGCGGCCGAATTCGCGCCCGGCTTCGAGTTCGTCGCCCGACAGCACCTTGCCGCGGTCGTAGCGCCGCCCGTCGTCCCAGCGGAAAGGCTCGCACAGGTGCGCGTTCATGCCGATGTCGAGGTCGAGCATGACGAAGACCGGCGTTTGCAGCCGCTCGGCGAGATCGAACGCGCTCGCGGCGAATTCGAACGCCTCGCTCGGGCCGTCGGGGATCAGCAGCACGTGCTTCGTGTCGCCATGCGAGGCGAAGGCGCAGGCGATCAGGTCCGATTGCTGGGTGCGCGTCGGCATGCCGGTCGAAGGGCCGCCGCGCTGGACGTCGAACACCACCACCGGGATTTCGGCGAAATAGGCGAGGCCGAAAAACTCCTGCATCAGCGAAACGCCCGGCCCCGAGGTCGCGGTGAAGGCGCGGGCGCCGTTCCATCCGGCGCCGACGGCGATGCCGATCGCGGCGATCTCGTCCTCGGCCTGCACGAAGGCGTAGTTCTTCCTGCCGGTCGCGGGGTCGATGCGATATCGCGCGCAATTGCGATCGAACGCCTCGGCCAGCGCGGTCGAGGGCGTAATCGGATACCAGGCGCAGACCGTCGCGCCGCCATAGACCGCCCCCAGCCCTGCTGCGAAATTGCCGTCGGCGAGAATGCGGTCGCCCGCAGCGGCGCTGCGCCGGACGCGAATGCCGATCGGGCCGCCGAAGCGCGACCTGGCGTCGTCGTAGCCGATGCCGAGCGCGTGCTGGTTGGCGGCGATCAGCCTTTCCTTGCCCCGGAACCGTTCGGCAATCAGCGTCTTCATGACGGAGAGGTCGATGTCGAGCAGCGCGGCGAGCGCGCCGACATAGACGATGTTCTTGTAAAGCTGACGCTGCCTCGGATCGGCATATTCGGCGGCGCAGATCGCGGTCAGCGGCATGCCGAGCGCGGTCACGTCCTTGCGCAGCAGCGAGGCCGGCATAGGCCGCGTGGAATTGAAGAACAGGTAGCCGCCCGGGTCGATGGCGGCGATATCCTGGGCAAAGGTCTGCGGATTCATCGCCACCAGAATATCGGCCCCGCCGCGTGCGCCCAGATATCCCGCCTCGCTGACTCTCACCTCGTACCAGGTCGGCAGGCCTTGAATGTTCGAGGGGAAGATGTTGCGCGGCGCGATCGGCACGCCCATGCGCAGGATCGAGCGCGCGAACAGGAGGTTGGCGCTCGCCGAGCCGGACCCGTTGACGTTGGCGAAGCGAATGACGAAGTCGTTTACGCCCTGGATCGGCATGCCTGTCCCGCTTGCGCCATCTCGAGGGTGAACTTCTGCATGTCCCACGCGCCGGTCGGGCAGCGTTCGGCGCACAGGCCGCAATGCAGGCACAGGTCCTCGTCCTTCACCATGACCCGCTCGGTCTTGACCGGCTCGGAGACGTAAAGCGCCTGCGACAGATTGAGGGCGGGCGCGTTGAGCGAGCGGCGCAATTCGTCCTCGGGCGCGTTGGCGACGAATGAAATGCAGTCGATCGGGCAAACGTCGACGCACGCGTCGCATTCGATGCAGGCCGGGGCCGAGAAAACGGTCTGGACGTCGCAGTTGAGGCAGCGCTGCGCCTCGGCGAATGCCTGCGCGTCCTCGAAGCCGAGTTCGACCTCGGTGCGAATGCTTTTGAGCGCCTTTTTCTTGTCGACCTGAGGCACCGCGAAGCGCCGATCGAGGGTGACGGCGTTGTCGTACGACCACTCGTGAATGCCCATCTTCTGACTGACGAGATTGGTCATCGGAGCTGGTCGCGCGCGCAAATCCTCGCCGCGGCAATAGGCGTCGATCGAGATCGCGGCCTCGTGGCCGTGCGCGACCGCGGTGATGATGTTCTTGGGTCCGAGCGCTGCGTCGCCGCCGAAGAAAACCGAAGGCCGGCTCGATTGAAAAGTGACCGGGTCGATCGCCGGCATGCCGTTGCGGGCGAACGCGACTCCGGCGTCGCCCTCGATCCAGGGAAACGCATTCTCCTGGCCGACGGCGATCAGCACGTCGTCGCATTCGATATGAACGTCAGGCTCGCCGGTCGGGACGAGGAGGCGCCGTCCACGACGGTCTTTCTGCGCCGTCACCTTTTCGAACACGACGCCGGTCAGGCGACCGTCCTTGTGAGTAAAGGCCCTGGGCGCGTGATAGTTCAAAATCGCGACGCCCTCATGCATCGCGTCTTCCTTCTCCCAGGGCGAGGCCTTCATTTCGGCGAAGCCGGAGCGCACGACGACCTTGACGTCGACGCCGCCGAGCCGCAAGGCGGTTCGGCAGCAATCCATCGCCGTGTTGCCGCCGCCGAGCACGACGACCCGCTTGCCGATCGAAACGCTGTGGCCGAATGAAACGCTGGAGAGCCATTCTATGCCGACGCGAATGTTGTCGGCCGCCTCCGCCCGCCCGGGAATATCGAGGTCGCGGCCGCGCGGCGCGCCGCAACCGACGAAGATCGCGTCATAGCCTTCGCCGATCAGCGCCTTCAGGCTGTTGATCCGCCGACCGGCGACGAATTTGCCGCCAGTCGAAAGCGCGTAGCCCACCTCTTCGTCGATCACTTCGTCCGGCAGTCGGAATTTCGGGATTTGCGTGCGCATCATCCCGCCCGCGCGCGGGTCTGAATCGAACACGATGACCTCATAGCCGATCGCGGCGAGATCGCGGGCGACCGTGAGCGAGGCCGGCCCGGCGCCGACGCAAACGACGCGCTTGCCGTTGCGACGCTCCGGCGCCTTGGGCAGCAAGGCGGCGATATCCTGCTTGTGGTCGGCCGCGACGCGCTTGAGACGGCAGATCGCGACCGGCTGTTCCTCGAGCCGTCCCCGACGGCAAGCCGGCTCGCAAGGTCGGTCGCAGGTGCGTCCCAGGATTCCAGGAAACACGTTCGACTTCCAATTGATCATATAGGCGCCGTCATAATCCCCGGACGCAATCTGCCGAATATACTCAGGGACCGGGGTGTGGGCCGGGCACGCCCACTGGCAATCCACCACCTTGTGGAAGTAATCGGGGTTCGAGACGTCAGTCGCGCTCACCCCGCCCGAGCCATCGTCCCCTGCCCGGGCGCCGAACTCATGCGAGTCCATTACTTATGCCAACTTTCTGACAAATCTTCGAAAAGCGAGTCCCCGGAGGGCCCCAATTCATCCCCAATGGGCCCGCGTGTCAAGGGAATTGCCGCGAGCCCCGCGACCGCGGCCGCCGCGTGTGAGAGGAAATACAACCTGAGGGCGGTTTTGGAACGCTCCCGCTGGGCGAAGCCGCCCGCCAAGCAGGGACGTCACGAAGCGCTCCAAGCCGGCAAGGGGTGCAGCGGCGGCGGGAACAGGCCCGAAAAAAGGAGGCCGCCACGAGGGCGGCCTGAAGTCTAGGGAGGAAACGCCCAAGGAGGGCATGTGCGGCACAATCGCACCGCACCGCAGCATAGTAATTGTGCATCGCCAAAAAAGCAAGAGCGTTCTTGCCGGTATCCACAGGTTCGTTCGCGCCAATTTGCCTCCCCAATTCTGGCGAGGCGCAAACGGCCATATTGCTTCGGCCCAACGACATTTCCGCCGGTCGATAGCCTCCCAAGCGGTCGGTCCGCGATAGTCAAGACATGACATCGCGAACCGCGCCTGGATCTCCGGTCAGATTCTGACGCTGAGTCCGTAGCCGGACATTCGATCGATGACGTTTTCGATCTCCTGCGACGACAGCACCGGCGGATCGCCGATCTGGAGACAGTTGACGTATTGGCGAGCCAGGGTCTCGACCTCGACTGCGAGCCACATCGCGCTGGCGAGCGAGGCGCCGACCGCGATCATTCCGTGGTGGGCGAGAAGGCAGGCTTTCCGGCCCTTCAGCGCTTCGACGGCGTTGGCGGACAGTTCCGCGGTGCCGAAGGTCGCGTAAGGGGCGCAACGGATGCTGTCGCCTCCGGCGGCGGCGATCATGTAGTGGATGGGCGGAATGCTCCGCTCCATGATGGCGAGGGTGGTGCAGTAGTTGGGATGGGCGTGGACGATTGCGTCGACGTCAGGCCGCTCGCGTAAGATTTCGAGGTGAAATCGCCACTCGCTCGACGGCCGCCCCGCGCCGACGACGCTGCCGTCGAGCCGCATCTCCACGATGTCCCCTGGCGTCATCGCGTCATACGGCATGCTGGTCGGCGTGATCAGCAGGCCGTCGCCCTGGCGCAGGCTGATGTTGCCCGACGTGCCCTGATTGATGCCGCGCGCGTTCATCTCGAGGCACGCGTCGATGATGCTCTGACGCTTCTTCAATGACCCCCGCGATGGCATGGCGTGTTCCTAACTTGCGAGTTCGCCACACTGGCCGCTCGTCTGTCGCGGGGGTTGTAAACCATGTCGCCGCGCCATGGAATCCGCCTAAGCGCCTCTCGCCGAGAATGAGCCTCCGCAAGGACGGCGAATCCGACTTAACGCGACACGGCCCACCCTCCCTCGGCTCATCGCCGGTGGGCCGCGCCCTCGCTCGCGCGAAGTGCAGAAGTGCAAAAGTGCGGCCTTGCGGCGCAAGGCGCGCGTCCGGCCACAAGGTCCAAGAGAGCGGGCGCGCCTGCGCTCGAGGGAGAGGGCCTTTCAAACCGAAATCCGCACGTCCGGCGGCGGCCGAAGCGGGCTCGGCGGACCTTCCCCTGGGCCGGCAGGCCGGTCGCGGGAACCGGCCTGCCGCATGATCTGGCGTCGAGGAGGGTACGAACGCGGCCTCGCCGCCGGACCAAGCGCTTTCGACTTAAGACGCGGCCTCGGTCGACAGAGCGACGAATCGCGTGCTGTCTTCCGACTTGAGCCGCATCAGGACCGCCTTTTTGCCATCGGCCCTGGCGGCGTCGATGGCGGCGGTCACCTCCGCGGGACGCGAGACCGGCTTGCCCGCGACGTCGAGAATGACGTCGCCGGTCTGGATGCCCTTCTGCGCCGCGGCGCCGTCGGGATCGACATTGGAGACGACGACGCCGACCTTGCCTGCGCCGTCCACATTCGCGGCGGGCTCGAGCGTCATGCCGTATTTCGCCATCGCGCTCTTCGATTGCTCAGGCGAAACGTCGGCCTTGGCCTGCTTGGCGTCAGACAGAGCGCCGAGGGTCACTTTGATCGTCTGCGGCGAACCATTACGGATGATCGCGATCTCGGCGGCCTTCTTCGGGCCGAGTTCGGCGACCTTGCGGGCAAGATCATGCGCGTCGGCGACCGCCTGGCCGTCGACCGCGGTGATGACGTCGCCGTCCTTGAGGCCGGCCGCCATTGCGGGCGAATCCTTCTGAGTCTTCGCCACCAGCGCGCCGGCGGCGTTCTTGAGACTGAGGCTGTCGGCGATGTCCTGCGTCACCGGCTGGATTTCGACGCCGAGCCAGCCGCGCGCGACCTTGCCGTTGTCCTTCAGCTGCTCGACGACATTCTTGACGACGTTGCTGGCGATGGCGAAGCCGATGCCGACGCTGCCGCCCGACGGCGAGAAGATCGCGGTGTTGACGCCGACCACCTCGCCGTTGGAATTGAAGGTCGGGCCGCCCGAATTGCCGTGATTGACCGGGGCGTCGATCTGCAGGAAGTCGTCATAGGGGCCCGAGCCGATGTCGCGCCCGCGCGCGGAGACGATGCCCGCGGTCACAGTGCCGCCGAGGCCGAACGGATTGCCGACCGCGATCACCCAGTCGCCCACCCGAGGCGGCTGGGAAGCGAAGGCGACGTAAGGATAGTTCGAGCCTTCCTTGACCTTCAGCAGCGCCAGGTCGGTCTTAGGATCGGCGCCGACGACGCGCGCGGGGATTGTCTTGCCGTCGTTGGTGGTGATGGTCACGTCGCTGGCGTGCTCGACCACGTGATTGTTGGTCACGATATAGCCGTCGGGTGAAATGAAGAAGCCGGAGCCCTGCGCCATCTGCCGGTGCGGGCGCGCATGATTGAACCCGTTGGGCTCGCCGAACTGGCGGAAGAAATGCTCGAACGGGGAGCCCTTCGGAAAGTTTGGCCTCGGCCGCATGGAGTCGTCGTCCGACGCGCTGACCTGGTCGATCTTGACTTTGACCGAAACGACCGCGCCTCTAACGTGATCGACGACGTCGGCGAAGGACGCGGGGGCCGCGGATGGCGCGACCGTGGCGGCGAGGGCGGGATAGGTCGCGAGCGGCAAAGCCTCGAACGTCATGGCGCCGACCGCGGCGACGGCCGCCGCGCCGAGCAACGCCGCGCGGAGCGACTTTGCCGGGCTCCGGCCGGGCGAGGATGTGTTGAGCACGTTGACTTCTCCGTGATTGAGAGTCGCCGGCGCGAAAAACCGCCCGACGCGATGCATCCTTTATGCGGGCGACGCGGTTACCTCGCGATGGCGGCGATGTGAAAGCTTTGTAAGCTCGGCCTTGCGCTCGGATCTGGGCCGACTTCAGGCGAGGGCCGGGGTCGCGCCGTGGCCGCCTATCGGGTCGCGATTCGAACGATATGGCCGCCAGGGCCGGACCGCGGGGTGAGCGCCAGGCCCGGCATGAAGCGGGCGGCCAGCGCGGCGCGATCGAGGTCTTCGATATCGGCAAATCCAGGGCGGCGCGCCCGTTCGTGCAGCGCCGGCGGGTCGAAGGAGCATTGAAATGCCTCGCCCCGCGCCGCGACGCCCGCAGCCATCGCCTGCTGAAAGTCGCGCATCGGCGCATCCTCGGCCAAGCGGCTTCCCATGGCGATGAAGAGACGCAAGGGCCGCCGTTCGGATCGCTCCTTCGCCGCCGCGATCGCGCCCTCGGCGTCGTCTCCCAGAATGACGAGCGCCAGCGGATCAGAGAAGATTCTGACGCCATCGAGCGCCTGATGCGCCGCCCGATGTCCCGCCGCGCCAGGCGCGGCGCGGCTTGCCTGTCCCTGTTTCATGGCTGAAGCCAAAGGAGCGGCCGCGCGCATGTCGAGGGCGCCGCTGGGCGGCCTTGCCTCAACCTGCAAAGGGCGGGACATTCCAATATTCGCGTCGCGCCGACATTGGCGTCTTGCAACCGCCGCCAAAGCGCCGAGCATGGACCGAGCGCGCGCGATTGACTTCGCTATGGCGCGCGGATGCGCCGAGAAATGACCTGGAGGAAGTGTAGAAATGAGCAGACCCAGCCTCATTGCGGCGCTACAGGCGCGTCAATTCGTCGTCGCGCCGGGCATTCACGACATGATCGCAGCCGTCATAAGCAATAAAGTCGGCTTCGACTTCGTCTATGCGTCGGGCTTTTGGATGACCGCCTCCGCCTACGGGCTTCCGGACGCGGGGATTGCGACCTACACGCAGATGCTCGACCGGGTCGCGACCTTGACGCGAACCGTCAAGGCGGGAGTCATCGCCGACGCCGACACCGGCTATGGCGGGCTCTTGAACGTTCATCATACCGTCAAAGGGTACGAGGACGTCGGGGTTTCGGCGATTCAAATCGAAGACCAGGAATTTCCCAAGAAATGCGGCCATACGCCGTTCAAGCGCGTCGTGCCGATCGCCGACATGGTCGAAAAGATCAAAGTCGCGTGCGAGGCTCGGAGAAACCCGCAAAATATGCTGATCATCGCCCGGACCGACGCACGCCAGACCGACGGATTCGAAGGCGCCGTGCGGCGCGGCCTTGCCTATGGCGAGGCTGGAGCGGATATCGTCTTTCTGGAAGCGCTGGAAAGCGAGACCGAAATGAGAGAGGCGTGCGCGAGAATCCGCAGGCCCATGATGGCCAACATGGCGGACGGCGGCAAAACGCCGATCCGATCGAAATCCGAATTGACAGCCCTCGGCTACGCGCTGGCGATCTTCCCTTCGACGACCGGCCTGGCCGCGGCCGCGGCGGCCGAGAATGCGTTGCGAATATTGAAGACCGAAGGCACCAGCGTCTCGCCCCAATTGCCCCTATTCAGTTTTGAGGCGTTCAATTCCCTGATCGGCTTTGAGGAAGTCTGGGAATTTGAACGTCGCTGGGCGCGCCCGGCGCAGGGGAACGTGAGCCGCTGACAGGACTTGGTTCGCGTCTGCGGACATTGATGCGGCCGGCCCCGCCGATGCGGCGCGGCATATGGCCGAAGAGGCGCAAAGCCGATCTTCCGCCGCATTGCGTCAATACCCGCGAGCGCGATCCACCACATCGCGTAGCGGCTCGCCGCGCTCGAAAGCCTCGATCTGACGGGCGATGGCGGCGACGATGGCGTCGGGCGAGGAGATCGCCGAATTGTGCGGGCTGACATAGACGGCCGGATGCGTCCACAGGCGGGAATCCGGCGCCAGCGGCTCGCGCTCGAACACGTCGAGCGAAGCGCCCCTGAGAACGCCTGCGTCGAGCGCGGCGAGAATGTCGGCTTCGACCTGCAGCCCGCCCCGGCCCGCGTTGATGACGACCGGGCCGCCGAGCCGCCCGCCCTGACGGAGCCCGGCGAAGACCCGGGCGTTGAGAATCCCGCGCGTCGCCTTCGTCAGCGGCAGAAGGGCGACCAGCATGTCGGTTCGCCCGAGCATGGCCTCGAACCCCTCCGGGCCATGGAAAGCTTCGAGGCCGCGCGTTGACTTCGGGTTAGCGCTCCAGCCGGCGACCCTGAAGCCGACTGCATTCAGCTTGGTCGCGGCGTCCATGCCCAGCACGCCGAGGCCGAGCACTCCGACGCTGACGTCGCTCGCTTTCGGTTGGCCGGCGTCGTCTTCCCAGACGCGCTGGCGCTGCTGGCGTTCGTAGCGCCTGAGCTGGCGCAGATGGATCAGCGCATGCATGACGACCCACTCGCTCATGCGCTGGCGCAGATCCGGATCGACGATCCTCACCACCGGCCGGTCGGGCAATGACGGATCGGCGATGAGGTGGTCGACGCCGGCGCCGAGCGAGAAGATCGCCTCGAGGTTGGGCAGATTCGAAAGCGATCCCGGCGGATGGCGCCAGCAGAGCGCATAGCGGACGCGAGCGCGGTCGAAAGGCTCGCCCAATGTCGCGAGCGGATGCGATGGCAGCAGCGCGTTGATCCGCGCGCGCCAGGATTCGACGTCCCAACCGGCAATGGCGAGCAGAATGCTCACGTCGGCGAGGCGGCGACGCGTTCAATGACCGGATCGAGGCGATCGGGCGGCGCATCGGCGAGGCGATAGGCGGCGCGAAGGCGCCGGGCGGCGGCTTCCGCGTCATCGGGATTGCGGGCGTGGACGCGCGCCAGCGGAATGTCTGGTCCGACCTCGCGCCCCGATCGGCGCGAGCTCGGTGAGGCCGACCGAGGGGTCGATCGAATCGGAGGCGCGCGTTCGCCCCCCACCGAGCGCCACCACGGCGAGCCCGACCGCGCGCGCGTCGACGCCGGCGACGAAGCCGCGCCGTTCAGGCGCGGCCTCGAGGAGGACCGGCGCGCGGGGCAGAGCTTCGTGCGCCCTCGATAGAAAATCCCTCGGGCCGCCGAGCGCCGCGACCATGCGTTCGAACCGCTCGGCCGCCGCTCCGGCGTCAAGCGCGCGCTCCAACGCCGCCCGGCCCGCCTCGGCGCCGTTCGCCAGTCCAGCAAGCGCCAGCGCTTCCGCGCCGAGCGCCAGCGTCACCTGGTGGAGGCGTTCGTCGCGCCGCCTGCCCGTCAGATAGTCGACGGCGTTGCGAATTTCGACCGCATTGCCGGCGGCGCTCGCGAGCGGCTCGTTCATGTCGGTGATGAGCGAGACCGTCGGCAGGCCGGCGCCGGTCGCGACGCTGGCGATGCTGGCGGCGAGTTCGCGCGCGCCTTCCAGCGTCGGCATGAAGGCGCCCGAGCCGGACTTCACGTCCATGACCAGGCCTTGCAGCCCGGCGGCGAGTTTCTTCGACAGGATCGAGGCGGTGATGAGCGCGACCGATTCGACGGTCGCGGTGACGTCGCGAATGGCGTAGAGGCGCCGGTCGGCGGGCGCGAGATCGGCGGTCTGGCCGATGATGGCGCAGCCCGCCTGCCTTGACCACGCGCCTGAACAGCGCGAGGTCCGGCTGCGAGACATAGCCGGGAATGGAATCGAGCTTGTCGAGCGTGCCGCCGGTGTGGCCGAGGCCGCGGCCCGAGATCATCGGCACATAGGCGCCGCAGGCGGCCAGCATCGGCGCCAGCATCAGCGACACATTGTCGCCGACGCCGCCGGTCGAGTGCTTGTCGAGCGTCGGCCCGGGCAGGTCCGCTTCCCGCCAGTCGAGGCTCGCGCCCGACTGCGTCATCGCGCGCGTGAGCGCCACCCGTTCGTCCAGCGTCATGCCGCGAAAGAACACCGCCATGGCGAAAGCGGCGGCCTGTCCCTCGCCGATCGCGCCGCTGGAAAGGCCGGCGATGAATTCGCCGATCTCGCCTTCGCTCAAGACCCGCCCGTCGCGCTTGGCGCGGATGATCTCCTGCGGCAACGTCACGCGTCGGGGCCCTTGTGAGCGCGGATGAAACCGCGCAGCAGGCGCTTGAAGCGGTCGGCGGCCTGGCTCGCGACGGCTTGCGTCTCCTCGTGACTGGGATCGCCGCCCGCGAGGCCGGCGCCATAGTTGGTGACGACCGAGATCCCGGCGCAGCGCAGGCCCTGGCGGCGCGCGAGGATCACCTCCGGCACGGTCGACATGCCGACGAGGTCGGCGCCGAGAATTCGCGCCGCGCGGATTTCGGCCGGCGTCTCGAAGCTCGGCCCCGAGAACCACATGTAGACGCCTTCATGGAGCTCGATGTCGGCCGCCCGCGCCGCCTCGTGAAGCTCGGCCCGCAGCGTCTCGTCGTAGGCGCGGGTCAGCGGCACGAAACGGTCCATTCCTGACTGGCCGATCAGCGGATTGGCGCCGGCGAAATTGATGTGGTCGGTGATCGCGACCAGCGCCGGCGGCGGCCATTCCTTGTTGAGGCCGCCGGCGGCGTTGGTGAGGATCGAGCGTCTCGCCGCCGAGGCGGCGGAAGGTCTCGATCGCGCCGCGCATGGCGCCGGCGTCGCCGCGTTCGTAATAATGGCCGCGGCCCTGAAACAGCGCGACCCGCCGCCCCTCGATCTCGCCGACGACCAGCCGTCCGGCGTGGCCTTCGACGCTCGGCGCCGGAAAGCCGGGGATGTCGCCATAGGGGATTGCGATCGCGTCGCGCGCCTCGTCGGCGAAGGCGCCGAGGCCGGTGCCGAGCACGATGGCGAGCGGAGGCAGGCGCGCAAAACCCTTCGCTCGCAGGGCGGCGACAGCGGCGTCGCCATTCTCGCTGGTCATGATTCCTCCGCTGCAAGGCGGCCGGTCTCGCCCGGACCTTTTTGGTCCGCCGCCGCCAGGCCGCCGACCGGGACGCCGACAGCCTTGGCGAAGCGCGCCATGAGGTCAAGCGACCCGCGGCGCTTGCCCGGTTCGAGATCGGCGCCATGCAGCTTGAGTCGGGCGCGCCGGGTCCAGCGCGGTCTGCCCGCAACGCCAATTCCGGCGCTTAGAGCGAGCCGCGAAAAAGTGGGAACTGGTGGTCCAAATCTGACCCTTGGCGCCCGCGACGACTGGCTGGAGTTCGACGTGAAGCGGCCGTTGCAAATTGCGACCCTGAACGCCGCAAGCGGGACGGTAAGCGGGCCTTGCCTGTAGGCATGGTCTCCGCCCTGAGCCGCCGTCCCGACCCAGCGTCGGAATTGTGGCCAAGACGAAGTCAGGCCGGGCCCACCCCACGTAATTTTTTGGCTAATTCTTCGAAGTGTTCGAGTTCTGTCTCGAAGAAGGCGATATTCTCCCGAACGATTTTCATCCTCTGACTATCGCTCGGATCGATACCGGAGGCTGTCTTTCTCCATCCAAGAAGAGAGTTGGACAAACGTGTTACCATTCGCGCGATTACGTCGTGTTTCTTAATGCGCAGCGTTTGTGGATAGACGCCTGCCGCGACGTAGGGTCGGCGCGGGCCGTCTCCGTAAACTTCACGCTGGGCGGACCATAACGCGGCCGGAAGTGGTTTTCCCGAGTGCTTGTCTAGGAGTTTTACGATTACGTCTTGCGATTTCTGACGTTGTCACTGGGTACAATGTGCCGATGTAAGCACGTGCGCCGCCGAAGATCAAGTTTGCGGCGAGTTTATGCCACGATGCGCAAGCGTTATTAATTATAATTGGCGTCCCTTCATCTGCTACTGCTTTCGGTAGAATTATTAAGTTATGGTCGTAAAGCTTCAAGGCCGACGAACCGACCACCCGAGCCACCGTCTCCTTTTTAATTGGCTGTAATTCAGCTTCTCTCGGCCTCGTCATATCCATGAAATCTATTATGGCGCGCCCCAAATAGAGCTTCTTTTCCTTCTGCGGATCGTGCCAGTCGACCCCGTCTAGCGATATGAAACGGATGAACTGGGTAACATTTAGCATGTGCTTCTCGTCGGTCCGCCCAACGCCGATCGCAATATCAACGACTAGAACGCGGTCAATTCCTTCGGAATCCTTAAACTCATAAGTCCACCGAAAACCGCTCACATCCCCGCAGTGGGTGGCGACGATCATGAGGTCGTAGGGCAGTAGCTCCGTCATACGCGTCACGTCGCGCACGTTCGCTCCGGCTCCGAAGTATGTGCGAATAAAGGCCCCGCGAGGTGCCAACAGCCGTTCGGCCGCTGCGATCTCCTGCGCCTCAGTCGTCTCCGGATCGACGAGCGCAACGAGGCCGATGCCCGGACTATCGGGCTGTCCGGCGGCAAAGCCGTTGATCACGGCGATGCCGAGGTCCGGGAATTTGAACAGATGAGTTGAGGGGACATGTGGGATAGAGATACCTAACGGCAGGCCGCCGGTAATAAAAGTCACCGAGCCGCCTTGAGGCACAGGAAGGTCGCCAGTCAGTTTCAGCAAACGGTCGTTAAGGCGCTCTAGCGCCGCCGTTGGCGAAACACTGCGGTCATCGTAAAGGCTATAAAAGCCTTCGAGCAGTTCGTCTGCCAATCCCTGCTCGATTTGCGGAATAAGACAGAGACCCGCGCGCAGGGCGAAGGCATAATTTGCAGCGATAACTTCGGCGAGCAGGTCGCCCGCCTCGCATACCACGAGGTGATTGGAGAGCGAGGAAACCGCGTCTTGTGGTGAGGGGACATTGGAAAAAACAATGCTTCGGCGCGTTCGCAGGGCCTTAAGCAGACCGACACCGATGCGGTCTTTACCCCATGTAAGCGGGGGGCCCTTAAACCGTGCCGGATCGGTAAGGCGTTCGATATCCTCGACGTTCGAAATGCGCCGCGTGCGCGCTTTCAGTGGGCCAGCTAGTCGCTCCATCAGCGCGTCGTGCGGTTTGTCCGACAAGCCTGTCATAAAGATCGCATTGGGCCGCAGCCGGCCTAGCGCATTGTTACGACGGACCAACTCCTCCGTGGGGTCCGGGTGCAGAAGGATTGGTCCCTCGATCACGGGCAAATAGCTGCCTGGTGCCGCAAGCGCGCAGCTTATTTGCGCGGCAAGGCGTGCGTCCTCTCCGATTACGACGGAGTGCATCAAACGAGGACAAGTGATGGGCACGAGAGCGCAGTCGTAGTAAGTCTGAAAACCGATTCGGCGAAAGTACTATGCGCAAACTTCACGTGGTCGCGCCAGAGTACCTCCGCCCCCGCTCGCGCACTTTGCGCTGGTTCCGTTTGGGTGGGAGACCGGAAGGTCGCCTCCTGACGCCGAGCGTCGGCGTCCGTCTCGCTGAGGAAGGTCCGCTTCGGGTCTGACCGCTCCCGTTCGCCGTGCCATCCGGCGACCGCCCGCTCCTTGCGCATTGCCGTCATCCACTCCGTCGTCTTCGCACGACGGCTTCCTCGCTGGCGACCCTCGCAAGGGTCGCCAAGCGTTTGATTTTGACGACTAGTGTTTCGCGATAAAGCGCACGAAATCAAAGAAATGTGGAGCCCTCGGCGATTCGGCCGAATCGCCATGGGCTCTATGCGAGCCCGTCCGCGCAAACAGCGCGGCGAAAAGCGAACCGCAGCGCGCTTCTCAGCGCGGTTGCAAGACCGATTGAAACTTCAACGACCGCGGAGCCAAGGCCGTCCGCGCCATAACGGTTGAGTGAGATAAGCTGCGCGCAAAGATCGCCGACCACCAGCCGCGAAGCCGGCCGGGCATGCTCTCGCGCATATTTCAATTTATTCACGTCTATCGCACTCCAATTCAGATGTGTGATTCCATATAGGCGTGAACGCGCCAAAGAGAAGAGCGGCGAGGCGGCCGGCGACGAGCTTGACCGTCATGTTGCGCGCCGCCCGCATTCTTTTCGACAATTTCTTGCGAAAATCAGAAAGCTGGCTATAATGGCCGAAGTCGCTGGATCGAAGCGCGCTTGACGAGCGCCGAGAAAGCGGCCGCGACGAGCCTTGGCGCGGCGTAAAGTGACGCTCAAACCTTAAGAAGGGCGGGTTCGCGAGGAAACCGGCGTCGATCGTGTGGCTGGCGCCGCGTCCGCCTGAGGGGCCCGAAACCGGACCGGTCCCCTTTAGCGGTCGCCCATGTCCGGTTGTCCTTGCAATCGCCGCGTCCTTCATGCCCCTAAAATCAGGGGCCAACCGAGCGCACTGGCCAGCAAGCGGTTCGCGGCCGGAATCGGGCTCAAAAACAGCGCGAAAAGCGTTGGCGACAACGCATCCTGCGACCCGAGGCGGCGCCAGCCCATCGCTTTTTACAATGCATGTCTATAAATTGAGCAGGAATGGTCATACGCTCTGCCTGCGAGCGGACAAGGGCAAGCGGCGTGGCGGATCCGTGCGGCGGTAAACGGGACGCCAAGTCCTTGAAAAGATTGGGCCGGCGCGAAAAAGCGGCGGTAAACGCCGGTCGGGCGGCGCGGATGCGACGCCCCTTTAGCGCGCCGTCAGATGATCGGGGCCGAAGGATCGCGGCAGCAATTCCCCGAGCGTGAAACTCGCGCGCACGCCTTCCGGGCCGGCGATGTGGATCCTCATCCCGCTGTCGGAAAATTCGCGCAGGCGCTGGCGGCAGCCGCCGCAGGGCGTGCACAGGCCCTCGCCATCGCCGATGACAAGGATTTCCTCGATCCGCCGTTCGCCGCTGAACGCCATCGCCGAAATCGCGCTCGTCTCGGCGCAGACGCCTTCGGGATAGGCGGCGTTCTCGACATTGCCGCCCGAATAGATCGCGCCGCTTTTGGCCCTGAGCGCAGCGCCGACCCTGAAGCGCGAATAGGGCGCATAGGCGTTCGCCTGCGCCAACTTCGCCGCGGCGAACAGTTCGGCGAGCGGATCAGCGCTCTTTGACATAGGGAATCCCCGAGGCCCTGGGCGGAATCGCCTTGCCGATGAAGCCGGCGAGCAGGATGACGGTGAGAACGTAGGGCAACGCCTCGATCGCCTGCACCGGCACCGGTCCGATGACCGGCAGTACGACGCCCTGCAGGCGGATCGCGACCGCATCGAGAAAGCCGAACAGCAGGCAGGTCGCCAGCGCCGGCCAGGGCCGCCACTTGGCGAACACCAGCGCGGCGAGGGCGATGAATCCCTTGCCGGCGCTCATGTTCGGCTGAAAGTAGGCGGCCTGCGACAACACCAGGTAGACGCCCGCCAGTCCGACCAGCACGCCGCAGATCACCACCGCGCCATAGCGCAACCCGCGCACCGACAAACCGGCGGTGTCGACGGCGGCCGGGTTCTCGCCGACCGCGCGCAACCTCAGTCCGAATCGGGTGCTGTAGAGGGCCCAATACGTCAGCGGCGTCAGCAGGAAGGCGACATACGTGACCAGGTCGTGGCCGGAGATCAGATGCTGGTATACCGGTCCGAGTATCGGGACGCGTCCGACCGCGTCGACGAAGGGCAGCCTGATGGCGCCGAACTGGGCGCTCGAGGGCAATTGCGGCGAGCGTCCGCCCTGCGACCAGATCGCGTTGCCGATCAAGGCGGTCAGGCCGGCGGCGACCATGTTGATCGCGGTGCCGGAGACGATCTGATTGGCGCGCTGATCGATCGACGCGTAACCGTGAACCAGCGAAACGACGACCGTCGCCAGGACGCCGGCGAGCAATCCCGCCCAGACGTTGCCGGTGAAGGCCGCGCCCGCGGCGGAGGCGAAGGCGCCGACCAGAATCTTGCCTTCGAGGGCGATGTCGACCACGCCCGAGCGCTCCGACCAAAGGCCCGCGAGGCAGGCCAGGATCAGTGGCGTGCCCAGCCGGATGCCCGAATCGAAGACGACGATGAAGGCGTTGAAGAGATCCATTGGCGTCGACCCCTCAGATCGGCGGCTGGGTCGTGCGTCGCGCGAGCAGGGTGGCGACCGGACGGCGGAACATATGCTCCAGCGCGCCGGCGAACAGCACCACCAGACCCTGGATGACAATGATCATGTCGCGACTGATCTTCGGCTTTTCGAATGCGAGTTCGGCGCCGCCCTGATAGAGCACGCCGAAAAGGATGGCGGCGAGAATGATGCCGACCGGATGGGCTCGTCCCATCAGCGCGACCGCGATGCCGACGAACCCGAAGCCGGCGGTATATTCGAGAATGAGGCGGTGCTCCTCGCCGAGAATCACATTGGCCGCGAGGCCGCCGGCGAGCGCGCCCGACAGCAGCGTGGTCACGATCGTGACCCGGGCGGGCGAAATGCCGCCGTAGATCGCGGCGGTCGGATTGGCCCCGACGGTGCGGATCTCGTAGCCGAGCCGCGTGCGCCAGATCAGCAGCCAGACGGCGAACGCGGCGGCGAGCGCCAGCAGGAACGAGAGGTTGAAGGGCGTCTGCGGCCAATGGACGCCCACCCCGGCGAGCAACTCGTGGAATTGCGGCACTCTGCCGAACTTGGGGAACCCGGGCGTCTCGGCGTTCATCTGGCCGGGCATGCGCAGAACCTCGACCAGCAGGTAGCCCATGATGGCGGAAGCGATGTAATTGAACATGATCGTCGTGATGACGATATGGCTGTCGCGGTAGGCCTGCAGATATCCGGGGATGGCCGCAAACGCGGCGCCGAACAGGGCCGCGCCGATTATCGCTGCGACGACCAGCAAATAGCCGGGAAACAAAAAGCCGAGGTGAAGAGCCACCAGCGCGGCCCCGAGCCCGGCGATATAGGCCTGGCCGTCGACGCCAATGTTGAACAGCCCGGCGTGGAAGCAGATCGCGACCGCGAGGCCGGTGAAGATGAAACTCGTCGCGTAGTAAAGCGTGAAGCCGATGCCTTCGAGATCGCCGAGCGCGCCGACGATCAGGATCTTCACCGCCTCAATCGGATTCTCGCCGATCGCCAGCACGACGAAGCCGGAGATGATGAAAGCCACGGCGACGTTGATGACCGGAATCAGGGCGACGTCGGCCCACGCGGGCAGGGGCTTCTGAGGCGCGCTCACGCCGCGCGCTCGTTGACGCCGGCCATTAGGAGGCCGAGGTCCTGGGCGTTGGTCTCCTCGGGCGTTCTCTCGCCGGTGATGCGTCCGCCGCACAAGACGATGATCCGGTCGCTGAGGGCGAAGATTTCGTCGAGTTCGACGGAAACGAGCAGCACCGCCTTGCCCGCGTCGCGCTGGGCCACGATGCGCTTGTGGATGAATTCGATCGCGCCGATGTCGACCCCACGCGTCGGCTGCCCGACCAGCAGGATTTTCGGATTGCGCTCGATCTCGCGCGCCAGCACGATCTTCTGCTGGTTGCCGCCGGAGAAATTGGCGGTCCTCAGCAAGGGCGCCCGCGGCCGCACGTCAAAGGCCTCCATCTTGCGCTCGGCGTCGGCGATGATCGCCCGGCGGCTATAGAGCACGCCTTTGCCGTAGACCTTCTCGCGATGGAAACCGAGCATCGCGCTTTCGCACGCTTCGAACGACATCACCAGGCCGACGCGGTGGCGATCCTCCGGCACATGGCCAATCCCCAGCAGGCGCGCCAGGCGCGGATTGCGCTTGGCGGGCGGCACCGGCTCGCCCCCGACGAGGATTTCGCCGCCGCTCAGCGGGCGAATGCCGGCGAGCGCCTCGAGAAGCTCCGACTGTCCATTGCCGGCGACGCCGGCGACGCCGAGGATTTCGCCTTCTCTCAGCTTGAAGGAGACGTCGTCGACCCGCACGACTCCGCGATCGTCGCGCACGACGAGTCGCCGCGCCTCCAGCGCGACCTCGCCCGCATGCGCGATCTCCTTCTCGATCGTAAGAATGACCTTGCGGCCAACCATCGCGTCGGCAAGTTCAGGCGGGGAGGTCTCGGCGGTGTCGAAAGTCGCGACCATCTCGCCGCGCCGCATCACTGAGACGCGGTCGGTCAGGCTCATGATCTCGCGCAGCTTGTGGGTGATGAAGATGATGGTCTTGTTCTCGCCCTTCAGCACCCGCAGCATCTCGAACAGCTGGTCGGCCTCGGCCGGGGTCAGCACCGCGGTCGGCTCGTCGAGCACCAGGATCTCCGCGCCGCGCACCAGAGCTTTGAGAATCTCCACCCTTTGCTGCAAGCCGACCGACAATTCTCCGACGATGGCTTCGGGGTCGACTTCGAGGCCGTATTCCCTTCCAAGTTCGGCCAGTTTCGAGCGAACGGCGCTTGCGCCCTCGGCGAGCAGCGCCCCGCCCTCGGCGCCGAGCATGACGTTTTCAAGCACGCTCAACGGCGGCACCAGCATGAAATGCTGATGCACCATGCCGATGCCATGGCTGATCGCCTCGCGCGGCGAACGGATTCTGACCGGCTTGCCGTTGACGCGGATTTCGCCGGCGTCGGCTTCGTAGAAGCCGTAGAGGATCGACATCAGAGTCGACTTGCCGGCTCCGTTCTCGCCGACGACTCCATGTATGACGCCACGTTCGACGACCAGATTGACGTTGTTGTTGGCGTGAACCGGCCCGAAGCTCTTGTCGATGCCGATCAGTTCGATGGCGGGAGCGGCGCTGGCCACGGTCGTCACGCGCGTCCCCGACTGCTAGGCGACGGCGAATTCCCTCGTGCTTCGGGACGCGCCGCTCACGCGGCGCTCGTCAGCATGAGGGGATTGAACGCGCATCGCGCAGATCCTCATCCTGAGGAGCGATACGAAGCATCGCGTCTCGAAGGATGCTCGAGCATGCCTCACACCGGGCACTTGTTGTCGGACATGTAGTCGTGAACCTTGATCTTGCCCGAGATGATGTCGGCCTTGGCGGCGTCGACGGCGGCCTTCACGTCCGGTGTGATCAGGGACTTGTTGTATTGGTCGAGCGCATAGTCGACCCCGCCTTCCTTGAGGCCGAGCGACTCGACGCCGGCTTTCCACGTGCCGTTCTTGGCGTCCATGAAGGATTTATAGGTCGCGACATCGACGTGCTTGAGCATGGAAGTCAGGACCTTGCCCGGGAACAGGTAGTTTTGGTCCGAGTCGACGCCGATGCCGAGCTTGCCGGCGTCCGCGGCCGCCTTCAGCACGCCCTGGCCGGTCGCGCCCGCAGCCGCGTAGACGATGTCGGCGCCGCGGGCGATCTGTGACTTGGCGAGCTCGCCGCCCTTGACCGGATCGTTCCAGGCCGCGGGCGTGGTACCGGTCATATTGGCGATGACCTCGTCCTTGCCGTCGGAAGCGTATTTGACGCCCTGCGCGTAGCCGCACTCGAATTTCGAGATCAGGGGGATGTCCATACCGCCGACGAAACCGACCTTGCCGGTCTTGGAGGTCTTGGCCGCGATCACGCCGACGAGGAAGGAGCCCTCCTGCTCCTTGAATACGATCGACTGCACGTTGGGCTTGTCAACGACCGCGTCGATGATGCCGAATTTGGTATTGGGAAATTCGTCGGCGACCTTGCCGAGCGCGGTCGCCCAGGCGAAGCCGACGGTCATGACCGGCGAGTAGCCGTCCTTGGCGAATTTGCGTAAGACCTGCTCGCGCTGGGCGTCGTTCTGGATTTCGAGATCGCGGACTTTGATCCCGGTTTCCTTCGTGAACCGCTTCGCGCCATTGAAGACGCCTTCGTTGAAGGACTTGTCGAACTTGCCGCCGAGATCATAGACGACGGCGGGCTTGACTTCGGCCGCGTGAGCCGCGACGACGACGCCGGCCGCGAATAGGCCGGCGGTCAAGAACTGGCAAAGCTTGCGAGCGAACACTGTTGACACTCCCGGTGCTGGCGAGAGCCGATGTCCGGCGCGCGCCCGATAAGATTTCGAAACTGACCAGCTGGTCAAGCTAAGTCGAACCGCGCCCGCAGTGTCAAGCATTCGAAGTCTTCGTTGAAAGACTTTAGTCCGAATGACCGGCCCCGCCCGGCTCGACCGCTCGCCAGCGAGCACGATCGAGACTATGCGGAGGAGGCGGCAGGGGCAAGCCGGGTCTGGAGATATCGCCTCGCGAACCGGCCCAGGGCGTCCGGTCGCGGCAGGGTCGCAGTTTGCGCTTACTCGCCGACGCCGCGCGCGCTGTTCAGTTGAACAGCGAGGACACGCTTTCCTCTTTCGCGATCCTGGCGATCGCTTCTCCGATCAGCGGCGCAATCGAAATGACGCGGATGTTGCGCGCCACCCGCACCGCTTCGGTCGGGGCGATCGTGTCGGTCAGCACCAGTTCGGTCAGCTTGGAGGCGGCGATGCGCGAGACCGCGCCCCCCGACAGCACGCCATGGGTGATATAGGCCGAGACGCTTGCCGCGCCTTGCTCGAGCAGCGCGTCGGCGGCGTTGACCAGGGTGCCCCCCGAATCGACGATGTCGTCGAGCAGCACGCAATTGCGGCCGGCGACGTCGCCAATGATGTTCATCACTTCGGATTCGCCGGCCCGCTCGCGCCGCTTGTCGACGATGGCGAGCGGGGCGTCGAGGCGTTTGGCGAGCGCGCGGGCGCGCACCACCCCGCCGACGTCGGGGGAGACGACCATCACATTCTTGCCGCCGTCGGCACGCCCCTTGATGTCGCGCACCATCGTGGGCGCGGCGAACAGATTGTCGGTCGGGATGTCGAAGAAACCCTGAATCTGGCCGGCGTGGAGATCAACCGTCAGCACTCGGTCCGCGCCCGCGCGGGTGATGAGGTTGGCCACCAGCTTGGCCGAGATCGGCGAGCGCGGTCCGGGCTTTCGGTCCTGGCGGGCGTAACCGAAATAGGGAATGACCGCCGTGATGCGCGCCGCCGACGCCCGCCGCAGGGCGTCGATCATGATCAGAAGCTCCATCAGGTTGTCATTGGTCGGAAATGACGTCGACTGGATGATGAAGGCGTCGCGACCGCGCACGTTCTCGAGGATCTCGACGAAAATCTCCAGGTCGGCGAAGCGGCGCACATGGCAGCCGGTCAGCGGCTCGCCAAGGTAGGCGGCGATTGCTTCGGCGAGCTGTCCATTGGAGTTGCCGGCCAAAATCTTCATTTTGCCGAGCACGGGCAAACCTCCGAAGGCGCGTCCCGCGGCGAAATGCGGTCGATGGGGCGGGTCATAGCAGCCGCCTTAGGCGCAAACAACACGGCGTCAGGCCTTGGCGCACCGACGTTGCGCCGACTTTCCACAGGCGATTCGCTGCGTTCACTCGGCCTGCGCGTAGCTCAGGGCGGCGCCGGCAGGCGCCGCCTCAGGCGTATTCGACAGATAGGCGGCGAGATCGTCGGCGCATTTCGCGGCGACGCTGTCGAGCGCCGCCTCGCTGACCATCGCCCAAGGGTCGTCGCCAGAGCCGGGGATCGTAATCGAATCGGTGAGCCGCTGGGCGCGCTGCTTGTCCCGCGTGAAGACGTCCCAGACGAAGTCGATCATGGCGCCGTCCGGCGCCGGCGAGGCGCTGAGGTAGCCGCGTACGAGATAGCGCGCCTTGGCCGGCCGGGTGACCGCGATCTGGCGGGCGGCGGCCGCCTCGGCCAGATTTTGACTGAAGCGCGCGGAAAGCTTGGACGGAGCGCCATCCACCGAGACGATGGCCACGGTCGCGCCGGCCATGCTGGCGTCCTCGCGCCGCACGAATTGCGGATGCGAATCCGCGCTCGGCGCCGCATCGCCGACGACGTCCACGCAACCGCCGAGGGTCATGCAGCCCAACACTATGCACAAGCCCGAAGCAAACGCTTTCAGCGGCGTCGGCGGGCCGCCCACAAACAGCTTCAAACTGCTGCACTCCCCGTCCACCCGCGGATCCGGCCGCCGGACGGAACGTTAACGAAACGCTAATATCGCCGGGAAACAGCTAACCCCATTCCCTCGTCAGGTCCAGCCCCGCGCCTGTCAGTTCGAACCGCTCGCGGCGGCTGCGCAGGCGGTTGGCGAGGCAATGGCGGCGAACGCCGCTCGTCAAGCCTCGACGGCGAGATGGCCGTGATAGCGCTGGCGCAGCTCGGTCTTCAGCAGCTTGCCGGTCGCCGTATGCGGAAGGCTGTCGACGAAGACGACGTCGTCTGGAACCTGCCACTTCGGCAGCTTGCCGGCGAGAAAGTCGAGGATCGACCGCTTGGTCGGATTTCTGCCCTCGCGCGGCTGGACGATCAGCAGCGGACGTTCCTGCCAGACGGGATGGGCGACTGCGATGACCCCGGCTTCGAAAACGTCGGGGTGGGAGATCGCAAGATTTTCGATCTCGATCGACGAGATCCATTCGCCGCCGGACTTGATCACGTCCTTCAGCCGGTCGGTCAACTGAACGTAGCCGTCTGGATCGATCGTTCCGACGTCTCCGGTGCCGAGCCATCCGTCCCTGTCGACGACTTGACCGCCCTCGCCCTTGAAATAGCCGGAGATCACCCAATTGCCGCGCACCTTCAGCTCGCCGACCGACACGCCGTCGTGCGGCAGGTCTCGCCCGTCCTTGCCGACGAGCTTGAGTTCGACGCCGTAGATCTGTCGCCCCTGCTTGACCTGCATGTCGACGAGTTCGGCGGCGCTTGCGCCCTCGTGGCTGGACAATGGCGATCCGGCGGTGACGAGCGGGCTCGTCTCGGTCATGCCCCAGGCGTGCAGCAAGAAGACGCCGAGCAGATCGCGGAACTTCTCGATCGTCGCCCGAGGCGGCGCCGTGCCGCCGGAGAAGACCTGCTTAAGCTTCAGGCGCGAGAGGTCGAGCCGGTCTCGATTGGCCTCCAGCCAGGCGAGGAAATTGAGCCAGATCGTCGGGATGCCGCCCGCCTTGGTGCAACCCTCCTTATCGAGCAGCAGGAAAACGCTCTCGGGATCGAGCCTCGGGCCCGGAAGCACCAGCTTCGCCCCGCACATCGCGGCGGAGAACGGGAGGCTCCAGGCGTTGGCGTGAAAGAGAGGCACGACGACCAGAATCGAGTCGCGGGCCGACAGTGCGAGCCCGTCGGCCGCGCAGGCGGCGAAGGCGTGCAGCACCGTAGAGCGATGGCTGTACATTACGCCCTTCGGATTGCCGGTGGTGCCGGAGGTGTAGCAGAGCGTCGAGGCCGTGTTCTCGTCGATGAGCGGCCAATCGTATTCCGGCGAGGCCGCCGCCAGCACATCCTCGTAGCAAAGAAGCGAAACGCCCTTGACGGCCGGCATGCCTTCTGCGTCGCAGAGCGCGACCCAGCCGCGCGCCAGCGGCAACCGCGGCGCGAGCTCCTCGACCAGCGGCGCGAAGACGGGATCGAAGAAGACGTAAGCGTCCTCGGCGTGGTGCATGATGTATTGGATCTGATCCGGGAACAGCCGCGGATTGACCGTATGCAGAACCCGGCCCGAGCTGGTCACGCCGTAGTAGAGTTCGAGATGTCGATGGCCGTTCCAGGCGAGGGTGGCGATGCGATCGCCGGGGCCGGTCCCGAGCGCGCTGAGCGCATTGGCGACCCGCTTCGCCCGGGCGGCGACCTCGGCGAAAGTCGAGCGATGGAAGGCGCCGTCGGCGTCGCGAGAGACGATTTCGCGGTTCCCATGCCAGGTCGAAGCGTAATCGACGAGGCTCGAGACAAGAAGCGGACGCTGCTGCATCAGCCCGAGCATGATGTCCTCCCCTTTTGTTTCAGTCCTTTGCCGGACCATGCTCGGCCGACGACCCCGCTCCGACCGCCAACCCCGCTTGCGGCGGCGTCCTGAAGCTTGCGGCCAAGTGTAGCCGAGGCGCGATTGTTTGCAATGCTTCGAGTTTTCACCGCGCGTCGGCGGCGTGAAGGCGCTGACTCGCGCAATCGGCGACCGGAGGCGCCGAAAAAATTGGAGCGGGTGAAGGGAATCGAACCCTCGTATTCAGCTTGGAAGGCTGCTGCTCTACCATTGAGCTACACCCGCGCCGCTCTCCGCCCGAGCGCCGGCGGCCGGGAAGTCGCGCTTGACCGCATTTCATGGCAATGGGCCGCCGCGAAGTCAATTGCGATCCCGGCGCAGGCGCTTCGGACGGATCGGACTGGCCGGATCGACGCAACGCGTCCGTCAAGCGCGACCCCCGCCGGCCAATGGTCCCTGATCGTATCTGATTATTTGGCTCTTAGCGCGTTTGCCGCTGTCAGTAAGTCGCGCCTGCGACGCCCGGTTTCAGTCTCTCCGCAGGCGGCCGGCCAGCATGACGAAATGGTCCGCCGCCTTCGGCGAGCAAAACTCCCGCGCAGTCTTCTCGAACAGCGCCAGCCGGCGATCGAAATGCCGGGCGTCGATTGGCAACGGCGGGCGTTTGGCCATCGGCTGTCCGTGGCAGCGTCCGCTCATCGGCGCGACCGAGGACCAGAAGGCGCACATCCGCCGCAGATGCGAAACCCGATCGTCGATCTTCACGGCAAAGATTGCCGCTCGGCCGCGTCGGAACCCGGCCTTGCCCCCCGTGTCGAGCATCAGCAATCATGGATACCCTAGGTGTTTTCCGAGGCTACCCGGCAAAGCTCTGGGCTACGATAGTCGTTCCCTGCGGCGGCAGGTCGATTGGATTTTTGACTCCGAATGAGTCGGCTAAGCCGCGCAATGGGACGATGCATCGGCGGCGCCGCGTTCCATCGACCGAACTCTCGTAGGTCTAAGGCTATGATCTTATTCAACCGACATTCCCCTGATGACTCTGGCGAACGTGGATCAACACGCATTGTACGGGCAAGATATTGACTGCCGGAGCGCCAGCGAAAGGAGGCGACCTTGAGCAAGGGAACGAAACTTGGCATGTTTCTGTTCGCGCTGACGCTCGCAATGGCCGGACAGGCGGCGGGAGCCGGCGCACAGCCCCGTGACGACGCAGGTTCTGATCCCGGCTCGATGGGTTCGAGGACCGTCGCGCAAGGTATGATGGGCCAAGGAACGATGGGTCCGGGCATGATGCAAGCCCCGACTCCGCCTGAGCCCGGGGCAACCGGCGACTCGGTTTTCCGCAGCCAGTGTTCCCAATGCCACACGCTTAAAGCGGGCTCGTCTGGTCTGCCCGGTCCGAGCCTGCACGGCCTCTTTGGACGCAAAGCCGGCACGGCGCCCGGCTACGCCTATTCGACGCCAATGCGAGAGTCTGGCGTCGTCTGGAACGACTCGACGCTCGATCAGTACATTGCGGCTCCGCAGAGCTACATCCCCGGCAACGCCATGCCGTTTCCGGGTATTGCGGACAAGACGGTGCGGCGGCGCTTGGTGGCATACTTGAAGGAGGCGACCAGGTAACGGGCGAATTGTCGTACTCTTCGTCCAAGGAATGGAGATCCGCTGATCAAACGCTTGATCCGCCGCCAACCTGGCGCTTGCGATCTGGGGAGATGCGTCATGTGGGGCCACGGATCGCACTGGATGATGGGCAACGGTTGGGACGGGACGGGTTGGATGATGATCTTTGGAGGACTGTTCTGGCTGGTGCTTATCGCCCTCGGCGTTGCCGGGGCTGTGTGGTTCGTCGGCGCCTCGCGGCGTCGTGGCCCTGATATGCAGTTGACGGAACGGAAGCATTCGGCGCTGGAGATTCTCGAGCAACGATACGCCCGTGGCGAAATCGACCGCGAGGAGTATCTCGAGAAAAAGAAAGATATGCTCGGGCCGGGCGGGGCCGCCCCGGCGTCGTGAACGACCAAACGTGTCGATCTGCGCAAGAACGAGGGTTATGTCATGAGCTACTATTTCAGCAAGGTCCTCCCGCTCGGGTTCGAGCAGGCCCTCGAACGGACCACAGAGGCGCTTAAGCAGGCAGGATTCGGCATTATCACCGAAATCGACGTCAAGGACACCCTCCAGAAGAAGATCGGCGCCGCTTTCCGGAACTACCGCATCCTCGGCGCCTGCAACCCCGCGCTTGCTTACGAGGCGCTTCAGCTTGAGGACAAGGTCGGGACGATGTTGCCCTGCAATGTCGTCGTGCAAGAGGTTGCGGCCGACAAGACGGAGGTCGCCGCGATCGATCCCGTTGCCTCCATGCAAGCGATCGACAATCCGCGCCTCCTCGAGGCCGCCGCACGTGTCCAGGCGATGCTCCGGAACGTGGTCGAGAAACTCTAGACCGGGCCCGGACTTACCCGTTGGCGAGCCGCACTCTATCTCCCGACAGGACCAGAGGCGAGCCAGCCCCAGCGGCCAAGCATCGGCGTTGACCCGAGTTAGAAGCCCTGGCCCGGCGTGGGGCTTCATTTGACAGGGCTCGGGAATGTTCGAATAGAGGCGCCTCGGCTCCTTCCCGAAGCGCGGCGATGACAGCTTCAGCCCAATTCATCCTCGGGACCCGCGGATCGCCGCTGGCTTTGGCGCAAGCGAACGAGACCCGCCGGCTGCTGGCGCATGCGCATGGCTGGGAGATCGAGAGCGTCCGGCTCCAGGTCATCCGCACCAGCGGCGACGCGATCCAGGACCGGCCGCTGGCCGAGGCCGGCGGCAAGGGGCTGTTCACCAAGGAAATCGACCTGGCGCTGATCGCCGGCGCGATCGACGCCGCGGTCCACTCGGCCAAGGACCTGCCGACGCTGCTGCCCGACGGCGTCGCGCTCGCAGGCTTTTTGCCGCGCGAGGACGTTCGCGACGCGCTGATCTCCGCCGCGGCCGACACGGTTCAAGGCCTGCCGGACGGGGCGACGTTCGGCGCCGCCTCGCTGCGCCGTCAGGCCCAGGTGTTGCGTCTGCGGCCCGACCTCAGGCCCGAACTCCTGCGCGGCAATGTCGAGACGCGGCTGCGCAAGGCCGAGGAAGGCGCGGTCGGCGCCACGCTGCTGGCCGTCGCCGGGCTGAAACGGCTCGGCCTCATCCATCGCGCCCGGTCGGTCCTCGACCTCGAGGCGTTTCTCCCCGCCCCCGGGCAGGGCGCCATCGCGCTGACCGCGCGGAGCGCCGACGCGCGGACGCTGCAAATGTTGGCCGCGATCGCCGATGAAGAGACCTTCGCGGCGGTGACGGCCGAGCGCGCGTTTCTCGCCGAGCTCGAGGGCTCCTGCCGGACGCCGATCGCCGCGCTCGGCCGGATCGAGGCCGGCCGGCTCGTCTTCAAGGGCCAGGCGCTGCGCCCCGACGGCTCCGAGAGCTTCGAGGTCGCCGCCGAGGGCGCGCGCGCCGACGCTCTGAGGATCGGGCGGGAGTCCGGGCGCGATCTCGGCCGGCGCCTGCCGGAGGGTGTCCTGCCGAAGGCCGGCTGAGCGGGATGAGGCGCGGCGGGCGCGGGCCTAAGGACGGGCGCCGGCCGCCCGCGTGCGAAGGCGCCCCCTCGGCCCGAGCTCGCGCCGTCGAGGGGCCGCGAAGCCCAAGCCCGAGGGAAGGAGATCCAAGCCAGCGGCAACGAAATCCAAGCCAGCGGAAGCGGAATCCAAGCCAGCGGAAGCGGAATCCAAACGATTCCCTTCCGCGAATCGCGCCTTTTCAAGGGTTTAGGCGCGAATCCAAATAGTTTTTTCTTGCCCGCCCCCTTAATCCCCGCCAAACCCGTCCCGCCGCCGGCGGGACAAGCGGCGCCGGGTTGGTCAACAAGCAATCCTAACACAGGTTCGGCTTTTCAGGAAGCGAATGTCGGCTCTTACAGCGTTAGCTGCTGGTCGGCCGTCATCGCTTGCTTGCCTTCTATTCCCTGTCGTCATGGCCGTCCCCGGATCTGATCCGGGGATCGTCCCGGCCATCCACGCCGCAGCGCTGCTAGGACCTACGGTCTCGAGGCTCTTCGCCATCGCTTGTCTTCCGGGCGGCCGACGCGCCCAACCGCGTGGATGGCCGGCGCAAGGCCGGCCATGACGCGTTGAAGCCTTGCAGGCCTACGGCCCCAACGGCCCGATTTTTTTGGGAACCAACAGCTGACGGGATAAGAGCCCAAATGTCGCCATCGGCCGCTCAGAAGCGATTCCGGTCTCGAATCCGAGCAGACGAGGCGCCAGCCCCAAGCCATGCCGACTGCTTTAAGACTTCGCGCCCTTCGCCGTTTTAGGCGTGTCAACTCGCCCGCGCAAAGCTTGAAGCGGCCGCTGCCCTCGGCGCGCCAGGCGCGCGTTGATCGCCGACAAGGAAGACTATAACACGGCTCCTGATTTTCTCAAAGCGATTGTCGAATAAAATTGATTTTCATAAAACGTCGCCTCCCGCCTCCTGCCCTGGCCGCCCGGAAACCCGGCAAGCCGCTCGCGCCGAGCCCGGCTCAGATGTGATACATCGGCGCCAGATCGCTGGGGTTCGACAGCGCCCGCATTTCGGCCAGAGTGCGATTGTCGAGCACATTGGCGATGGCGTTGCGCGCCTCGACCATGACCAGATGGACGGGGCAGGTTTTCAGATCGACGCAATCCTGGCACGGCCGAAAGGCGGTGACGGACGCGCAGGGGATGGGCGCCAGCGGCCCGTCCAGCGCCCGCACGATGTCGCCGACGCG
This sequence comes from uncultured Alphaproteobacteria bacterium, assembly GCA_963784805.1. Lineage (GTDB taxonomy): Bacteria > Pseudomonadota > Alphaproteobacteria > Rhizobiales > Beijerinckiaceae > Roseiarcus. Next base: position 3,817 of record CAWASR010000016.1, on the reverse strand, counting down.
GATTTCGTGGGCCGGACGCGCGAGCGCATAGCCGCCGCCCTTACCCTTCTTTGAGTAGACAAGTCTGGCGTGACGCAGCTCGGCCAGTATGTGATCGAGAAACTTCTTCGAGATCGAATTGGCGTCGGCGATGTCGGCGACCTGAGCGAGAGCGTTGGGATCGAGTCCCGCCAGATGGACCATCGCTTTGAGGCCGTATTTGCCCTTGTTTGTCAGCATGACCCTGCCTTTGCCGAATTCTTTTCGGCCCCATTTCGCTTCAAACGCCGAAGGAGCCCCCAAACGCCAGGCGCGCGGGCCTCACGCCGCGCTCTGGCAGGGCGACAGACCACACATATTTCCGCAATCATCGCGTCCATCGATAGGGCCGGCGCGCGTTCGCGCAACAGCGGGGCGTCTCGGGGCATCGTCAGGCCGATTGTCGCTCGTAATGTTGACAAAGACAATAGACTTAATGTATTGACGTTAAGGACTGCCGTTCGGGGGGGGCGCGGGTCAGCGTCTTTTCTCCCAGGGCGTCTCTCCCAGGGCGTCGACGGCGCCTTCGAGCGCCCTCAATCGCCGGTCGAGCGCGAAAGCGGCCAAAAGGATCGAATGGTGTCGGACTTTCCGCACTTCATCCAGCCCCTGTATACGGCTTGCGGCTTCGTGGTCGGCGCGTTGGTCGGCTTCACCGGCGTCGGCGGCGGCTCGTTGATGACCCCGTTATTGGTCCTGCTGTTCGGCGTCCATCCGGCGACCGCGGTCGGCACCGATCTGCTTTACGCCGGCCTGACGAAAATCAGCGGGTCGATCGTTCATGGATACAACGGCGCGGTCGATTGGGGCCTCACGCGTCGCCTCGCCTCCGGCAGCATTCCCGCCGCCGCCCTGACCCTGCTGGCGCTCGCACATTTCGGGGTCTACTCCCAAGCGACGAGCGCGGCGATAACGACGACGCTCGGATTTGCGCTGATCTTGACCGCTGTGACATTGCTGTTCCGGCGGCGCCTGCTGAAAGCGGCGGCGACGTTCTGTGACCGGCGAAGCGACGGCCAGATCGCGGCGCTCACGGTGTCTCTCGGAGCGATTCTCGGCGTGCTGGTGTCGATCTCTTCCGTGGGCGCGGGAGCGATTGGCGTGACCGTCTTGCTGATGCTGTATCCGAAAATGCCGACCGTGCGCATTGTCGGCTCCGACATCGCGCATGCGGTTCCGTTGGCTCTCATCGCCGGCGCAGGCCACTGGTGGCTGGGATCAGTGGATTGGCGGCTGCTGGTTTCGCTGCTGCTCGGCTCGATTCCAGGCATCGCGATCGGAAGCCATTTCGCTTCCCGCGTGCCTGACCGCGTCCTGCGCCCGTTGATCGCGGGCACTCTGGCGATCGTTGGCGGGAAGCTCGTGTTTTGAAACGGCTGCCGCGGTCGCCCTGGATCGATCGGCGCCTTTCGCTACGGCATGCCGCAACAACGCGTCCGCCGGTCGGGGGACAGCGGTCCAAAATTCTCTTGATCGCCTCATATCTCGTTTCTGCGAAGCGTCCTTGGCCTCCACATATTTGTTGATTGCTATCCGTCCGTAATGGTAGCTAACTGACAATGGGCGCTGCTTTTTCGGCAGGAGGGCAAGATGCGCGGGGAGTTTGAGACAATGAACGTGTTGTCGAGCAGATCAAGGCCTGATGCGGAAAACGTGACGCTGACCGCTTCAGAGGCCTGTAGACTGATTGGGATTTGCATTGAGCTGATTGATCTATGCTCAAGAGTAACCGGGAAAATCGATCCTGCCGTTGGATCGATTGTGGGATATGCTCGGGACGAGGCGCTGGCTGAGGCTCTCGAAATCCGATCCTAGCATGCGCGATATAAGCGAATGGCCAGTATCACCATTGACTCCGCCGCAATAAGACTGACGGATACGATACTTGGCTACAATGAACAAGATTTGGAGGAAACTCTAAAAGCAATTGCTGCTGATATTGGCGTATCCAATATTGCCTATCTGCGATTTTCTCCAGATAAGAGCTCTGACACGAGTTTGCTTACCGCAATTGTTACGTATTCTATACGGTGGCAGACCCGATATTTTGAAAAGCAATATGTGTTAATTGATCCAGTTATTGCTCTCGGAAGTAAGGCTGTTCTGCCGTTTGACTGGGATGAATTGGCGAACGACGATCCCGCGGTTCGGGCGTTTTTTGTCGACGCCTCGGGCTACGATGTTGGCCGCAATGGAATATCAATTCCGGTTCGGAATTGGAGGGGCGCCTTTTCTTTAGTTTCGTTCACAAGCAACCATTCGAAGGAAGACTGGGCGGATTATAAAACACGCAATATGTCAAAGCTTCAGTTAATGTCTGTTCTCATCAACTCGGCAGCCAGCATCAATCTTAAATTAAATACAGCGCCTGTGAGCCTATCAAAACGTGAAGAACAATGTCTTATTTGGGCCGCTCGAGGAAAGACCTATCAAGACATCGCAGAAATTCTAAATCTATCTTTTGGAAGCGTCAAAAGTTATTTGGATACCGCAAGACATAAGCTGAACTGTATCAATTTAACTCATGCGGTGGCGGTCGCAGTTGCGACCGGCGTGATCCCGGCGAAGGCTCTGAAGGGCAATTAGCGAATTCTCCAAATTGTCAACTCGACAAGTTGGAGGGATTGCGGCAGCGTAAATTGTGGTTAGCATTGTGGCATCTCATAGAAAGGGAGATACCACAATGTTAAAACTTATCGAGGGATCTCGCGCCTCGCTTTTTCCAACGGAAATGGACGCAATGTTTCGCAATAGGGCGTTCACTTTCTCTGAACGGCTTGGTTGGGAGGTTACAGTAAAAGACGGCTACGAACGGGATGCATTCGACGACGAAAATCCTCTATACCTGGTCTCAACAGATCCAGAATCGGGACAATACTGGGGATCATTGCGACTATTGCCGACGATCGGACCGAACATGTTACGCGATGTCTTTCCGTTCTTGCTCGGTGACGGTGAGGTTATCGAAAGCGCGACGATCTGGGAAAGCTCTCGGATTTGCGCCGTCGCTGTAGAGGGCCAGCCGGAACGGGGCAGGACCGGCGTAAATTCGGTGCTTGGCGAGTTGATCGCGGGCATCGGAGAGGTCGCCATTATCGCGGGTTTGACCCAGATCGTATCCGTGTTCGACGCCAGGATATATCGTGTCCTGCGGGCCGCCGGCTGCAATCCACAAATCATCGGCAGGCCGCGGCGAATCGGCGGCACGATGAGCTATGCCGGACTCTTCGACACCGGGGAAGGGTGCCTTCAGGCGTTCCGAGAGGCGCTGGGGATCGCTGGCAGCGTGCTGGCGTCGGACGTGGCGGAAGAACTCGCCGCCGCGTAGGGTGTCGCCTCGCGCCGCCTCTGACGGCGGCGCGAGCGTCGCGCTGGTCTTTGCGCGACCTTTGGCGCGCGTTCGCAGCTTACAAAGGGCTAGTGGATGGTCTCGCTCTTGGCCATTTCGACCACGAGGCTCACGATGGCTTCACGCAGGGCGGAGTTTTTGACGTTGATGAAGGCCCTATGAAGCCGCAAACCCTGTTCGGGCAAGGTAAGTACACGCCCTCGCCCTCGCGACGCGGATCGCAAGGTTCGTCCAGGCCAGCGGCGAGGTCCCCTGCAAAACCAAAGAAATAAACCGGCCGCACGCCCAGCGCCTTGGCGATCCGGAGCAAAATATCCGCGCTAATACGCTTGGCGCCAGTCTCGTATAATTCAATGTCTTTCGGATCAATTCCGATTTTCGTAGCGAGTTGCTCTCGCGACAGGCCATTCGACGTCCGCTTGTCAATTACCCGTTCGCCAAGAGATCGAT